>JALNYU010000004.1 GCA_023229645.1 Nevskia sp.
CTGGTGGTTTGGCGACTCCCAGAAGAGAAAAAAGCCGTGCCACGCACGCACGGTTTTACCGCGATACTACGAGTTAACCTACTGAAAGAAAATAGGTTGATGCGAATTTATGAGGGGAAACCTCAGTATCGGATAAATTTTTTGATGATCTACTTAATTTTGATCATTTTCCTGCAGAATATTTCGACTTTATTCTAAAGCTATTGTCAGAGATAAAGTTTTATTCGAAACCCGGCGTGTTCATTTTTTTATTATCGTTGAGCGCGGAAAAGGATAATCTTTGCCCCGATCATTATCGGGCACTAGCCAAGCAGATTATTGATAACTACGAAAATTATTTGGATGAGCTTTTATGTCTGACTGCTTGCGATTTCATTGCGAGAAACTATCCTTTTACTACAGCAAAAGATATATTTAATCGGTTGGCGCCAATTGAGAAAAAAAAGCCTGAGACACTGCGAGGGTATGTGGAGGATGGACTGCGGATTTTAGCCGCCGAAGAGAAACGCGAACTTGAGCGGATTGCACGCAAAGCGCATTGACATCACCGCCGGCAGCCAGACGCCGGTCACGTATGGCTACGACACAGCGGATCGTCTCAAGACCCTCACTCAGAGCAGCGAAATCACCAGCTTCATCTACGACACCGTCGACCGCCGCACCCGCCTGACCTTCCCGAACGGCGTCCGCACCAACACCAGCTACGACACCGCCGACCAGATCACCGCGCTGACGTATTTGAAAGCCGATGGCAGCGCGCTCGGTGACTTGAAATACGCCTACGACCCCGCCGGCCGACGCACAAAAGTCACCGGCAGCTTCGCGCCGCAAAGCCTGCCGAGTGCCACCACCAGCGATTATCAGTACAACGCCAACAACCAATTGATTGGCGGCAACGGCCAAGCGCCGCAATACGATGCCAATGGCGATCCGATGACAAATGGGCTTGGCACGCAGTACGCCTTCGATGCTCAGCACCGACTAATTCAGACCAGGGGGCGAAGCGCATAGCTACCTGTTCCCCAAAGAAGTAATTTTCGGCATTCGGCCGGAGCAAATCACGCATCGGGTTGAGTCAGATGTCGGCGCGCCGCACCGCCATACCGCCACGCTACCGGTGCGGCTGACCGAGCCTACCGGCCCGGATACGTTGGTGCTGGTGCCGCTCAACGGCAAGGAAATTACCTGCCGCATTCATCCTGAACACGCGCGCGCACCGGGCGAAAATATCGAACTGATGTTCGATTTATCGAAAGCGGTTTACTTCGATCCGAAAACCGAGCTGCGCATCGCCTAATCCTGGGCTGCTAGCGCTGTTTGCTGCGCTGATCCGTGCGCATAAACGGGTATTACTTCCGCGCCAGCGGTTGTCCGGCTGGGGGCTGATTTTGCAGCGCGAATAAGCGATTTCGCGGCCGATGTGCGCACCGCATCGCACATCAGCGGCGAATCTAAGGTATGTTTTTCAGCCGCTCCGACGACTCGTGATGCGTTGACCGAGCCGTCGTCACAACGGCTCGGATTTGATACTTCGTCGTCGGGGCCGCAGAACAAGACCGCTACGGAGCAACCGAATATGGCCCCAGCTGAGCCCGCTGCACAGACGCCGATGTTGCTCGCCGATATCGGCGCAACCAATGCCCGCTTCGCGCTGGAAAATGCGCAAGGCGGCGTGCATTCGATCGAGGTGTTCAAGTGCGCGGACTTCGCTGGCATCGTCGATGTGCTGCGTGCGTATTTGGCGCGCATTTCCGGGCCGCGGCCGCGCCACGCCGCGATCGCGATCGCCAATCCCATCGACGGCGATCACGTCAAAATGACCAACCGCAACTGGCAGTTTTCGATCGAGGAAACGCGGCGCGAATTAGGCTTTGATACCCTGCTGCTGGTTAATGACTTCACCGCGCTGGCGATGGCGCTGCCGCGTCTTGATAGCAGCCAGCGGCTGCAAATTGGCGGCGGCGAAGCGCGCCCGAACGCCGTTATCGGTTTAATCGGCCCAGGCACCGGGCTCGGCGTTTCCGGCTTGATTCCAGCGAACGACCGCTGGATTACGCTCGGTAGCGAAGGCGGCCACGTTAGCTTTTCGCCGATGGATGAAACCGAAGTGTTCATCCTGCAATTTGCTTGGCAAGAGTGGCAGCACGTGTCGGCGGAACGCCTAGTATCCGGCCCAGGCATTGAGCTGATTTATCGCGCGCTTGCCAGCCGCGAAGGCGCGCAACCGCCGCGCGATGCCGCGGCCATCGTCAACGCTGCAGTTGCTGACGAAGACGCGTTCTGCGTTCGGGTTATCGACTGCTTCTGCGGCATGCTCGGCACCGTTGCATCGAACGTCGCGATGACTTTGGGCGCCGTTGGCGGGATCTACATCGGCGGCGGCATCGTACCGCGCCTCGGCCAGCGCTTCGCCGATTTTCAGTTTCGGCGCCGCTTCGAAAGCAAAGGGCGGTTTGAAGACTATCTGGCGCAGATTCCAACCTATGTGATCACCGCGCCCTACCCGGCATTTCTCGGTGTCTCAGCGATTCTTACCTACCATCTCCGGGGCTCGGATCAAGGCAGCCCGTTGTTGGAGCGCATCCGTAGTTCGGTGCCGACGCTCAGCCGCGCCGAGCAGCAAGTTGCGCGCTATTTGCTCGACCAACCACGCACGGTTTTAAACGATCCGATTGCGGACATCGCCCGCGGCGCGGCGGTAAGCCAGCCAACGGTGATTCGCTTCTGTCGCACGCTCGGCTTTCAAGGCTTGCCTGAGTTCAAACTCAAACTCGCCTCCGGCTTAACCGGCACGATTCCGGTACGGCACAGCCAAGTGCGGTTCGGCGATTCAGCGCCCGATCTGAGCGCAAAAGTGGTCGATAACACAGCCTCGGCGATCCTACGCTTCCGTGACACGCTCGATGGTCATGCGTTTGACGAGGCGATCACGCTGCTGCAGCGGGCGGAACGGGTTGAACTCTACGGCATCGGAAATTCGACCATCGTCGCGCTTGATGGCCAGTACAAATTCTTCCGCTTTCGCATTCCAGCAGTCGCCTACGCCGACCCGGTGTTGCAGGCAATGGCGGCCAAGCTGCTGCGCCCCGGCGATGTCGCGATCATTATCTCCAGCTCCGGCAGGTCAGCTGAATTGCTGAAGACGGCGGATCGTGCCCGCGCCGCCGGCGCCAGTGTGATCGCGATCACCGCCAGTCAATCGCCGCTGGCGCGCAAGGCCACGGTAACGTTGGCGGTTGATCACTCGGAAGACAGCACCACCTATATCTCGATGATCTCGCGCATCCTGCATCTGCTGGTGATCGACATCCTCGCGGTCGGCGTCGCGATGCGGCATTTATCGCCGGCCGAGCAAACCGACGGCGATAGCGAAGGCGTGGCGCCGTCTGGCATCGAGTCGCTGATTTCTCACGTCCACCACTAAATCCAGCGGCTGGCTCAGCCTTCTGGCAAGCGGATGCGCTTATCGCGCAAGGTCTGCTTGGTTCGCTCAAGACGTTTGACCAGCGCCGGGCCCAGCGTTAGGGCAACGCCGACGCAGAGCACGTCGATGATCGCCAAGTGGGCAAGACGTGAAATCATCGGCGTGTAAATATCGGGGTCTTCCGGTACGTCAGCACAGAGCGCAACGCTGGCAAGCTTGGCCAAGGCCGAACCGCTGGCGGTGATGGCGATAACATCAGCGCCGGTCTCACGGGCGATCTCAACACTGGCCAGAAGATCGGTCGTTCGACCGCTGGCGGAAATCGCGACGACGGTATCGCCCGGCCGTAGCACTGTCGCAGCCATACCCATCATGTGGACATCGACATAAGAGACCGTCGGTACACCGAAACGAAAAAACTTGTGCTGAGCATCGAGCGCCACAATGCCGGAGTTGCCAACGCCGTAGCATTCGATGCGATGCGCTTTTGCCAGCAGCCCAACGGCACGTTTCAGTTGCACCGGATCGAGATGGTTGCGAACGTTGATCAAGGCGCCAATCGTTCGATCAAATACTTTCGGCGCGACAACATCCAGCGCGTCACCCGGCCCTACGTCTTGGTGCACATATGGAATCCCGGCGGCGAGGCTTTGCGCCAGCCGCAGTTTGAACTCCTTATACCCGGAATAGCCGAGCGCCCCAGCAAAGCGGGCCACCGTCGGTTGGCTGACGCCGACCCGCAGGGCCAGTTCCGCAATTGATAGATGCAGCGCTTCGCTAGGCTGGGCTAGCACCCATTCGGCGACGGCACGTTCTGACTTACGCAGCTCCGGTAGAGCCGCTCGAATACGGTCTAGTAACGCGCTTTGCGTCGGCGCGGTGGCAGCTGTCGGGATAGCGGTTTGGCGTGCGGCCGGAGCGGTCATGCCCCGTAGTATACGTGCACTGGTATCTGGCTTTGTCTGAGAAAGGCCGCGATGGGATGCGCTTCCGGGTGGCTCAGCGCCGCCTGCTCGATCGCCGCCCGCTTGCCTTCGCCTTGAATCAGAATCATCACAACTTCCGTGTCGAGCAAGGCTTTCACGGTCAGGCTGATGCGCAGGTGTGCCGCTGTCGTTGGCGCAATCAAAGCGGCACGCGCCAGCCCGAGCGGATCTAAGGCCGCGGCCGTGCCCGGTGCGCCTGGGAACAACGAGGCGGTATGGCCGTCGTCGCCCATGCCGAGCACCACCGCCGCGGAGGGCCGCGTGCTTTGGCTGAGCATCTGCTCAACATTCGCGCGCTGCCGTTCCGGCGCAACGCGGGTATCAACCAACGGTAGAAATCGCGCCGCTGAGGCGTCGCCGTGCAAGAGCTGCGTGCGGAGCAAGCGCTCGTTGCTGTCCAGGTGATCAGCTGGCACCCAGCGGTCATCCGTCAGCGTCACCGAAATACGTGGCCAATCCAACGGCTGCCGCGCCAGCGCATTCTGAAATAGCGTCGGCGTTCGGCCGCCCGGCACCGCGAATGAAGCCGCACCGTGCTGACGTAGATCGGTTCGCAAACGCTCGGCCACCTCAAGCGCCAAAGCCTGGGCCATTTGCTCACCGTTGGCAAATAGCGATTGCCGAATATTCGGCGGTAGTTGTAGCGGGGATGGCAGCGCCACGCTCAACCCTCCTCGTGCCACGCGTTGCCATCGCGCGCAATCAGCGCGCTGGATGCCGTCGGCCCCCACGTACCGGCCGGATACGATTTCAAAGTCTGCCCGCCTTGCGCCCAGGCTTGCAGTATCGGCTCCACCCATTGCCAGGCCGCATCTTGTTCGTCGCGGCGCATGAATAGAGACAAATTACCGTGGATGACATCCATGATCAGCCGCTCGTAGGCATCCCACTGGCGCGTTTGATAGGTCTGAGACAATGCAACATCGAGCGAAATCGGCTGCGCGTTCATGCCTTCGCCGGGGACTTTTGCCATCAGATCCAGGCGCAAACCTTCGTTGGGCTGCAGGCTAATCACCAAACGGTTCGTCGCCTCACCGCTGGCTGTGCGCAGCATCGGGTGCGGCACTGCACGGAAATTGATCACAATCTCGGCCAGCCGCTCTTGCATGCGCTTTCCGGTACGCAGGTAAAACGGCACCCCGGCCCAGCGCCAATTGCCGAGCTCGGCTTTAATCGCAACAAAAGTTTCGGTGTGCGTGCCGGCGCAAATGCCTGGCTCGTCGACATAACCCGGCACCGGCCGATGGCCGATGGCGCCGGCCCGATATTGGCCGCGAACGGTTCGCGCCGCGACGTCGCCGCCAACGATAGGCCGCAGCGCGCGCAAAACTTTTAGCTTCTCATCGCGCATCGAATCCGCTTCGATATTGGTCGGCGGCTCCATCGCAACGATACACAGCAGCTGCAGCAAATGGTTTTGCACCATGTCGCGCAATGCACCGGTGTTGTCGTAGAACTCACCACGGCTTTCAACGCCGACGGTTTCGGCAATCGTGATCTGGACATCGCGAACCCAGAAGCGATTCCACAGCGGCTCAAACAACACATTGCCAAAGCGCAGCGCAATCAGATTCTGCACTGTCTCCTTGCCCAGATAATGGTCGATACGGAAAATCTGCTGCTCAGCGAAAATTGCGCCGACATCATCATTGATCTGCCGTGCCGAGGCCGTATCCCGCCCCAGCGGCTTTTCCAGCACCACGCGGCTATCCGGCGTGACCAGACCTGCAGTCTGCAAGTGGGCGCAAATTCCTGCGAACAAGCTCGGCGCGGTCGCCAAATAAAACACGCGAACGCGGGTCTCGGCATCCACCAGTTTCGCCGCTAGCGCCTGGTAATCCGCAGCGTTGGTCGCGTCGAGTTGCAGATAATCCAGCCGCTGCGCAAAAGCATTCCACGCTGCTGGATTGAAGTCTTTTGCCGGGATGTGTTGGCGGCAATGCTCGTGCGCCAGCTCGAGATAAGCCGCGCGCGAAAACGCCTGCCGACCGACGCCAACGATGCGCCAACCGGTGGTATCGGCGCTATCTCGATGCCGGTAATACAAGGCCGGCAACAGTTTACGCATTGCCAAATCGCCGCTGCCGCCGAACAAGATGAAGTCGAATGCCTCTAGCCCTGCCATATGCGCCTCGCTATCTCGCGGCCCCGCCGCGCAATCGCTCGAAGATGAGCGTTATGTGTAAATACTACATTATGTCTTAGGTCACAACTTAAAATGTGCATCTGAACATAATTGATTTAAATTATAAATACTGTTTAACTTTATAAATATATTGGAAAAATTATGTTTATTTGATTTATGCAATGCAGCAAAGGGCTTGCTAAAAAATAAACTTGTAGTATTAATACATAAATTATTCATTGAACGTTACGTCATTTGAATCGCACAAGAGGCGCAATATGAGTCTTCATCCAATCCTCTCCGCCGTTACGGCCCGCATCCGCGAACGCAGTGCGGTAACACGCGCCGCCTACTTGCAGCAGGTTGATGCGGCGCGACGCGCCGGCTCAGCACGCGGCCAGGTCTCTTGTACGAATTTGGCGCACGCCATTGCTGCAGTTCCGGACGGCGATAAGCGCGAATTACAGGGTGCACGCTGGCCGAATCTAGCGATCGTCTCCTCGTATAACGACCTGCTCTCCGCCCATCAGCCGTTGGCGCGCTTCCCTGATCTGATCAAAGACGCAGCCCGCAAAGCCGGTGCTGTCGCGCAATTTGCCGGCGGCGTTCCAGCCATGTGTGATGGCGTGACCCAGGGCCAGCCCGGCATGGAGTTATCGTTGTTCTCGCGCGATGTCATCGCGATGTCGACGGCAATTGCCCTTTCCCACAATGTCTTCGACGGCGCGCTATGTCTCGGCGTCTGCGACAAAATCGTGCCCGGCATGCTGATCGGAGCACTACAGTTCGGCCACTTGCCGGTCCTATTCGTCCCTGCAGGGCCGATGACGTCCGGCCTTTCTAATAACGAAAAAGCCAAAATTCGGCAGCGCCACGCCGAAGGCAAGCTCAGCCAAGAAGAACTACTGGACGCCGAAATGCGCGCCTACCACGGTGCCGGCACCTGTACGTTTTATGGCACCGCCAATAGCAATCAGATGCTGATGGAAGTGATGGGCCTGCATTTGCCAGGCTCGGCATTTGTCGGCCCGCATACGCCGCTGCGCGAAGCCTTAACGCGGGCCGCGGCGCAACGCTGCGCACGGATTACCCAGGCCTCAGCCGAGTACACGCCGATCTCCGCGGTGATCGACGAGCGTGCAATCGTCAATGGCATCGTCGGGCTGCTGGCCACGGGCGGCTCAACCAACCATACGATTCATTTAATCGCGATCGCCCGCGCGGCAGGCATCGTCATCGATTGGGGCGATTTCGACGCCTTATCGGCCATCGTGCCGTTGCTCGCACGCATTTACCCGAACGGCGCCGCCGATGTGAATCAATTCCATGCCGCGGGCGGCATCGGCTTGCTGATCCGCGAACTATTGAGCGAAGGTTTATTGCATCCCGACGTTAAAACGGTCGTCGGCCAAGGGCTATGGCGCTACACCCGTGAGCCGTTCATTTACGGCAGCACGTTGCATTGGCGCCCGGCCCCCGCGTGCAGCCTTGATCCCGACATTCTCGCCTCCGCGGAAAAGCCGTTCAGCGCTGATGGCGGCTTGCGCTTACTCAGCGGCAACCTCGGCCGCGCGGTGATCAAAGTTTCAGCGGTGAAGCCCGAGCATCGTGTCATTAAGGCGCCGGCACTGGTTTTCGATACCCAGGACGCGGTCCTCGCCGCGTTCAAACGCGGCGAATTACAGCGCGATTTCGTCGCCGTTGTGCGCTATCAAGGTCCGCGCGCGAACGGTATGCCGGAGTTGCATAAATTAACGCCGGCCCTAGGCGTGCTGCAGGACCAAGGCTACAAAGTAGCGCTGTTAACCGACGGCCGCATGTCGGGCGCTTCCGGCAAGGTCCCGGCGGCGATCCACATCACGCCAGAGTGTCTGGACGGCGGCCCGCTCGCCAAGGTCCGCAGCGGCGACATGATTCGCCTCGATACCACAGCCGGGGTCCTGAGCGCCGAAGTAGACGCCGCCGAGTGGGCAAAAAGAATCGTCATCCACCCAAATTTGGACGCAAATGGCGTGGGTGTCGGCCGCGGCTTATTCGCCAGCGCGCGCGCCACCGCCACTAGCGCCGAACACGGGGCAACCACGTTCGGTACCGCGCCAACCTCGCCGCCGCTGGCGGCCGAAGCACCGCTACTGGCACTTGCCAGCTAAGGCCTATTTTCGATGAATATTCTTGAAATTCTTCAGGCCGGGCCCGTGATGCCGGTCATCGTTATTGATGACGTCAGCCGGGCCGTGCCGCTTGCTGCGGCACTGGTCGCGGGTGGCATACGTGTATTGGAAGTGACGCTGCGCACCCCGGCAGCTTTGGCCGCGATCACCGCGATTGCCCGCGACGTGCCGGAAGCGATCGTCGGCGCCGGCACGGTTTTGAATATGCGGGATTTGCAGAGCGCCCGAGACGCTGGCGCTCGCTTTGGCGTCAGTCCCGGCACGTCGACCGAACTCCTCCACATCGCGCAAATCGCCCGCTGGCCGTTTTTGCCCGGCGTGATGACGCCTTCGGACGTTATCACCGCGGTGAACAGCAGCTACACCGCGCTGAAGCTATTCCCGGCCGCGCAGGCCGGCGGTATCGGCATGTTGAAGGCGCTGGGCGGGCCGTTCCCGCAAGCCGTGTTCTGCCCCACCGGCGGCATCAATCGAAATACGGCTGCGGACTACCTCGCGTTGCCAAACGTAGCTTGCGTCGGCGGCTCCTGGCTCGCACCGGCGGACTTAGTCGCCGCCCGCAATTGGAACGCGATCACCGAACTCGCGCAGCAAGCCGCATCGCTGCACGCGGCATAACCGCGCAGGCAGCGATCTACAGGGAAGCAACCCCATTCAAGGACGACGTTTTTCAAAGCACCCCGAGAATCAGTCAACGACTTACCTGGAAGAGACAACAATGCGTAACGCCATACAAGCCAAGCTGCACACGCTGTTTCCGAAAGACTCCGAAGTTCCGGCTGATTACAGAATTACGGCGCCGCTGCACCAGCGAACCATTCTAATCAACGGTGAAATGCGTGCATGGGATGGCGCCGTACAAGCGATTACCTCGCCGATTTATGTGCGCAAGAACGACAATACGCTCAGTGCCGTTGAACTCGGCAGCATCCCGCTCGCCGGGATCCAGGAAGCCGACGCTGCCTTGGCTGCGGCGTCGAAAGCCTATCAAAACGGTCGCGGTCTTTGGCCGACGATGTCGGTGGCCGAGCGCATTGCCTGTGTCGAGAACTTCAGCAATCAAATCGTCGCGCGGCGCGGGGAAATCGTGAAATTCCTGATGTGGGAAATCGGCAAAAGCTGGGCCGACTCCGAAAAGGAATTCGACCGCACGATCGACTACATCAAAGCGACTGTCGACGAGCTGAAGCAAATCGATAACAGCAGCTCACGCTTTCAAATTGTCGAAGGCACCATCGCCCAGATCCGCCGCTCGCCGCTCGGCATCGTCTTGTGCATGGGGCCTTACAACTACCCGATGAATGAGACGTTCACGACGTTGATCCCAGCGTTGATCATGGGCAATGTCGTGGTCTTCAAACCGCCGCGCCAAGGCGTGTTGTTGTACTACCCGATGCTGGAAGCATTCCGTAGCGCCTTTCCGCCGGGCGTCATCAATATCGTTTACGGGCACGGCCATGTCGTGGTCCCGCACATCATGGCATCAGGAAAAATCAATGTGCTTGCGTTGATCGGCAACAGCAAAGTCGCCGACCAGCTGAAAAAGCAGCATCCGAAGTCGAACCAGCTGCGCGCAGTGCTGGGCCTGGAAGCAAAAAACGCCGCAATCATCCTGCCCGATGCCGATCTGGAGTTGACCGTTAAGGAGTGCATCACCGGTGCGCTTTCGTTCAACGGCCAGCGCTGCACGGCGATCAAGATGATCCTGGTACACCGATCTATCGCCGAACGCTTCCTGGACCTTTTCTGTGCCGAAATTGAAAAGCTCAAGATCGGCATGCCCTGGGAAAAAGGCGTAATGCTGACGCCGCTACCAGAGATGAACAAAGTCGCCTACATGCACGCCTGCATCGATGACGCCGTCGCGCTCGGCGCACGCGTAATGAACGCAGGCGGCGGCGCATCTGCGGAAACCCTATTCCAGCCGGCGGTGGTGTATCCGGTAAGCGCCGGCATGAAACTATTCCGCGAAGAACAGTTCGGCCCCGTTGTTCCGGTTGCGCCGTTTGACGATATCGAATCGGCGTTGGACTACATTGCAACGTCGGATCACGGCCAGCAGGTCGCCGTCTTCGGACGCGATCCCGACCAGATCGCCGCGCTGGTTGATCCGCTGGTGAATCAGGTTTGCCGCGTCAACATCAATTGCCAGTGCCAGCGTGGGCCCGATGTCTTTCCGTTTGCGGGCCGAAAAGACTCTGCCGAAAGCACGTTGTCAGTGCACGACGCGCTACGTGCGTTTTCGATCCGAACCATGGTTGCGGCCAAACAAACACCAGCCAGCAAACAGCTACTCGACACCATCGTGCTCGATAACAAATCGAAGTTCGTTAACACCCATTTTATTCTCTGAACATCGTCACGTTCGCGGCGCCACACGCTGCTGATGGGTCGCACGCACCGTAATTATTTATTGATCCGGCCATTAAGCACCTGAATAAAGACAGTGCAATGCCAAACTGGATGCCGCACTTCCGAGAAAGCGAGAAATGGCCGGATCAATAACAAAGCAATTTAATTTTATTATTAATTCGGCCACTCACGCCGTCTCGAAAAAGTGCAATCTCAAATTGCCGCGTAGCACCTCGTTCAACTATTTTGTGGCCGAATCAATAATCGCTCGTCAATTCAAGGTGCCGAAGTGCCGATAAAAATGGGAATTCAATCAGATCGCTGGGCTGCGCTTGAGTGGCATCGTCAGCAGATGGAATCGGTGCATATGCGGAGCCTATTCCGGCGTGACCCGCACCGTGGCCAGCGCTATACGGCCGAGTGCGCCGGCTTGCTTTTGGACTATTCCAAACAGCGCATTACCGATGAAACACTGCAGCTATTGATCGCCTTCGCCGACGAATGCGGCCTCGAACAGCAGCGCGATCGCATGTTTGCCGGGGCGCGCATCAACACCAGCGAAGATCGCCCGGTCTTGCATACCGCGCTGCGCGATCAATCAGGGCAAGCGTTGATTGTCGATGGGGTCGATGTCGCGGCGGAAATCAATCAGGAACTGCGTCGACTCATCGCATTTTCGGACGCGGTTCGAACCGGTGAAATCCGCGGTAGTCAGGGCCTGCCGTTTACCGACGTCATCAACATCGGCATCGGCGGCTCTGATCTCGGGCCGAAGATGGTTTGCCACGCACTGGCAAATCGTATTCCTGGTGGGCTCACGCCGCATTTTCTCTCGAATCCCGATTCCTCTGAAGTTTTCGCGGTCTTACGCGGGCTCGATCCTACGCGTACGTTGTGCGTTGTTTCGTCAAAGACGTTCACGACACAAGAAACGCTGACCAACGCGGCGACGGTTCGCAAATGGCTGCGCGACGCACTGGGCAGTGACGACGCTGCGATGGAGCAATTTATCGCCGTAACCGCACGGCCGCAGATGGCGACTGCGCTCGGCTACGCGCCCGAGCGCAGTTTTCGCTTCTGGGATTGGGTCGGCGGCCGCTATTCCTTGTGGTCAGCGATCGGCCTGCCGATCATGTTGACGATCGGGTCCGAAGCCTTCACGCAGTTGCTCGCTGGCGCCTATGCCATGGATCAACATTTCCGAACAGCGCCGCTGGCGCACAATATTCCAGCATTGCTCGCACTGCTGGGCCTCTGGTCCGGCAATTTTCTCAAAGCTTCATCGCATCTCATCGCCGCCTATGATGCCCGGCTACGCTATTTGCCGGCCTATGTGCAGCAGCTGGATATGGAAAGCAACGGCAAACGGACAACGGCCGCCGGCGATCCGATTAGCCATTCAACCGGCCCTGTTATTTGGGGCGATTTAGGCATCAACGGCCAGCACGCGTTTTTTCAACTCGTGCATCAAGGCATGCACTTGGTGCCGGTCGATTTTATCGGCGTGCTGAACGTGCCCGGCAGCCTGGTCGAGCACCAGCGCATCGTCCACGCCAACATGCTGGCGCAAGCCGAAGCGCTAATGATGGGCCGCACCATCGAAGAAACCCGCACCGAACTCCATGCTGCCGGTATTGACGAATCGCGGATCCTATCGCTGACCGCCCAGCGTAGTTTTAGCGGCAATGTACCGTCGAATATGTTGCTGCTAGAAGCGCTTACCCCGCATACGCTCGGCGCCTTGATCGCAATGTACGAGCACAAAGTATTTGCTCAAGGCGTGCTCTGGGGCATCAACTCGTTTGATCAATGGGGCGTCGAGCTCGGTAAGCAGCTCGGCCACGCGATCTTCGGCGAACTCTGCGGAAAGCCCGAAACCACCGAACACGATGCCTCCACTACGCGACTGATTCAGCGGGTCAGCGCGGCGCTGAACCAACACCCGGATACAACGCCGTAAGCGCAGTTTCGCCTTCAGAACGATTGCCGCGCGAATACCGACTCTCTCGCCTAGGAATAAGAATTAATGCCCCCGTCTCGTCAAACTAAAATCGTTGCCACCTTGGGCCCCGCGAGTAGCGCCAAAGCGCAGATTCGCGCCCTGCGCCTAGCCGGCGCCGATGTTTTCCGGATGAACTTCAGCCACGGTTCGCACGAAGACCACGCTGCGATCTACCGCAATATCCGCGCGCTGGACGCTGAACTCGGCCGGCCAATTGGGGTGCTGATGGATCTGCAAGGGCCGAAGTTGCGGCTCGGCACATTTGCCGAAGGCTCAGTGCATTTGTTGGCCGGCGCACGCATTCGTTTCGATCTCGATCTAACCCCTGGAACCGCTCAGCGCGTAGCAATTCCGCACCCGGAAATTATCGGCACGGCGCGTGTCGGCGACACCTTGCTGATCGACGATGGTCGAATGCGCTTTCGCGTTATCGCGGCCGGCGCCGACGCGCTTGAAGCCGAGGCCTTAACCAGTGGCACGCTATCAAACCGCAAGGGCGTCAATGTTCCGGGCGTCACACTGCCGGTGTCGGCACTGACCGCCAAAGACCGGGCCGACCTCGAGTTTGGCCTCGCTTTAGGCGTCGATTGGGTGGCGTTATCGTTCGTGCAGCGGCCCGAAGATCTTGAACAGGTGCGTGCACTCATCGGCGGCAAAGCCTTGCTGATGGCGAAGATCGAGAAGCCGGCAGCGATCCAGGCCTTGGACGGCATCATCGCCCAGTCTGACGCCTTGATGGTTGCGCGTGGCGATCTCGGCGTTGAGCTGCCGCCCGAGGAAGTCCCCGGGCTGCAAAAGTTGATCGTCCGGAAATGTCGTGAAGCGGGCAAGCCGGTCGTCGTCGCCACGCAGATGCTGGAATCGATGATTTCAGCGCCGAGCCCGACCCGGGCAGAAGCGTCTGATGTTGCGACGGCGGTCTACGATGGCGTTGACGCCGTTATGTTGTCGGCTGAGTCCGCATCAGGCCAGTATCCAGTTGAGGCGGTCGAGATGATGGCGCGGATTATCCAACGCACCGAAGCGGATTCGCTGCAGCGCAAGCTGATGAACGCGGTAGACCCTAAATCGTCGCAAACCGGCACCGACGCCATCGGCACCGCGATCCGCGCGGTGTCATCGACGCTACCGTTGGCGGCGACGGTCACCTTTACCGCATCCGGCGAAACCACGCTCCGAATTGCCAACCAGCGCCCGCACTCGCCAATTGTTAGCGTCACGCCGAGCGTTGCGGTTGCGCGCCGCCTCACGCTGGTTTGGGGCGTCCGCTCGTGTGTCTCAACGAACGCTGGGAATACCGATCACGAAATGGTTGCAGAAGCACTTGCGGCGTGTCGATCAGAAGATTTAGACGTTGAAAATCTTCCGATTGCGCTCACCGCCGGCAGTCCATTTGGCAAGCCGGGTTCCACCAACTTACTGCGTATGGTCTGGCCCGAGCCGGCCATCGTCGAAGCCGCGAGTGCGGCTTAAGGTTCGCTAGCAGGAGCCCGCTGACTCGAAACACAACTCAAACTAGCTCCGCGCTCAAACGGTCGAGATTCTCCTCGTTTGCCGGCACCACGATATGACGAATGGCCTCCGCCACAGACGCATCGGCGAACGTTTGCTGCCAGTGGAGTACGGTTCCGTTGGGCGTAGGCTCCAGCGTGATGGTTAGTTCAAAGTACGGCGGGCAGACATGCTGAATAACAACCTGCCGATCGGGCGCGATGCTGGCGAATACCGAGGTGTTGGGATAGCGCTTCCCGTCGGGGCCGATCATCGTAAAAACCCACTTACCGCCGGCCTGGAACTCAAATACTTCAAATTGATTGGAAAAGCCGCTCGGCCCCCACCAGCGGGCAAGGCGTTCTCCATCTTGAATTGCGGCAAATACCGCCGCAGGCGCCGCAGTAAGCTGCCTCGTCGTAGTGAATGTGGTCATTGATGGCTCCCGCGACAATTTCACCTATTTATTGAGTCGGCAGCAAGACACTGAACCGTACGTGCGCCATTGAAGCCTATTGCGTCCTAGCGGACGTGGTGGATGATGCCGACTCAATAACCAAAATACATTGATTTTGTTATTGATCCGGCCATTAAGTACTTGAATAAAGACAGTGCAATGCCAAACCGGATGCCGCACTTCCGAGAAAGCGAGAAATGGCCGAATCAATAACAACCGACGCCAAGCCGCCTGAATCCAACGACACGCCACGCAGCACCGTATTGGTCGGTTTTGTCGTCGCGCTATTTTTTGTCTGGGGCTTGGCAACGGTCTTGATTGACACGCTGATTCCCAAGCTTAAAGCGTTGTTCGCGCTGAGTTACGCCGAAGTCATGCTAACGCAGTTCTGCTTTTTTCTCGGCTACTTCGTCTTCTCAATTCCGGCCGGGATCATTCTGAACCGTATTGGCTATATCCGCGGCATCGTCGTCGGGCTCGCGATTATGATTACCGGCTGCCTACTATTCGCGCCAGCCGCACCTGCATTTTTTTGTACGTCGGCGCCGAAGTTTCGATCAGCAGCCTGATGATCAACTACCTGATGGAACCTGGAACCTTAGGCCTCATCGGCGCCCGCGTCTTACGCCACGTCCCGGCGGGGATCGTGCTCGGCGCCTGTGCCCTCGTTGCTACCACACTGGTCTTGCTGTCGTCGCTCTCAAGCGGGGCACTCGCCGGCTTCGCAATCATCGCCGTCGGCCTCTTTAATTCGATCATGTTCCCGACTATCTTCTCGCTCGCCATCGAAGGCCTGGGCGAAGACAGTCCACGTGCGTCCGGCATCGTCTGCATGGCGATCGTCGGCGGCGCTATCGTGCCATTGCTAACCGGCTTGATTGCTGACATCGCTGGGCTGGCGACGGCACTGCTGGTGCCCGCAAGTTGCTATATCGGCATTGCGATTTACGCCGCGCTGGTGCAGCTGCGCAAACTCTAAATAGAAATTGGAACGGCCGACTTGGGCTACGCAAGCGCCGATTTAAGCGATCTTGCCGCCGGCCTGCGCACCTAATAGTCGACGGATATCGGCCAAGACCATTAAGTCCTCGCGCGCGTGAATCACCAAGGCGCGGACCGGTGAGGCGCTAGCAGCGATGTCGATATCGGCTTCGGTTGCGCCGTTTAGATCGGGGTCTAGCTCCAAACTCAGCCCGGCTAATGCGGCGGCGATACCGGCACGGATCGACGCTTGGTTTTCGCCGATACCGCCGGTAAAAACGATTGCATCAACGCCGCCGAGTACGCCGAGCATGGCGCCGACGGCACGGCGCGCATCGTGAATAAAATGGTCGCGCGCCAGCACCGCACGCGGAACGCCGGCTTGCGCTGCGGCCAGAATTTTCCGCAGATCGGAGGAAATCCCAGAGAGCCCGAGCAAGCCGCTGCGATGATTCAAAACTTCGGTCAGCTCGTCGAGTTCGATGCCGCATTTCTCCTGCAAGTGGAGCAGTAAACCGGGGTCGACCGAGCCGGCACGCGTCGCCATCGTCATGCCTTCAAGCGGCGAAAAACCCATGGTTGTATCGATCGAACGGCCGTCGGCCACTGCGGTAACCGAACAGCCGTTGCCCAGATGGCAAACAATCATCCGCCGCGGGGTGTAGCCGAGTAAGGTTTGGCTGCGGCGCACCGAATACGCGACGCTGAGACCGTGAAAGCCGTAACGCCGTAAACCCCAGCCGGTCGTCCACTCATAAGGTAACGCGTAGATTGCGGCGGCTTCTGACAACGTGGCATGGAACGCGGTGTCAAAAGCGGCGATCTGCAGCGCATTCGGGTCGTGCGCGGTCACCGCGTCGATCCCGATTAATGCGGCTTCAACGTGCAGCGGATCAATGTCGCGTAGCGATGCCAGCTGTGCTCGCACCGCGCTATCGATGACGATCGACGCCCGAAATGTCGCGCCGCCGTGGACAACGCGATGTCCGACGACGCTGGGGGTTTCAATCCGAGCGAGTAAATCCTGCACCTGCTGACGGCGCGCCACCGCGCCGCCTTCGGCCCACTTTTCGGTGCCTTGCGCAGTAACGGCTTCGCCGCCGCCAAATACCGTCCACTTCAACGTGCCGGAGCCGGCGTTCAACACCAGCGCCCGCGCGGCCACGGGTGCCGAACTCACGCTTCCCAAGCCCAGTTGAGGATTTCCGGCTGATCGATGCCGTGCTCGCGGATATACGTGCGGTGCTCGATTAATTTCTCCAGCATCGCCTGCTTGATGTGCGCCGTTTGCGCCGCCAACTTCGGAACGCGTTCAATGACATCAATGACGAGATGGTAGCGATCGAGTTCGTTCATCACCGTCATGTCGAACGGCGTTGTCGTTGTCCCTTCTTCCTTGTAGCCGCGGACATGCAATTTGGCGTGGTTGGTTCGGCGATAGGTAAGCCGATGAATCAGCCACGGGTAGCCGTGGAACGCAAAAACAATTGGCTTATCGGGCGTAAATAGCGCATCGAAGTCGCGATCCGACATGCCGTGCGGGTGCTCACTCGCCGGCTGTAGTCGCATCAAGTCGACGACATTAACAACGCGGACGCGCAGCGTCGGCAACAACTGCCGCAGCAACTGAACCGCGGCTAACGTTTCCAGCGTCGGCACATCACCGCAGCAGGCCATGACGACATCGGGCTCGCCGCCTTCGTCGCTACTCGCCCATTCCCAGATGCCGAGCCCCAGGGTGCAGTGCTTGACCGCCTGCGCCATCGTTAGCCACTGCCGTTCGGGTTGCTTGCCGGCGACAACGACGTTGACCAAGCCGCGGCTACGCAGGCAATGGTCAGTAACGCTGAGCAGGGTATTGGCGTCGGGCGGCAAATAAACCCGGATCACTTCCGCTTTTTTGTTAACCACATGATCGATAAAACCGGGATCTTGGTGGCTGAAGCCGTTGTGATCCTGACGCCATACGTGCGAGGTCAGCAGATAATTCAGCGAGGCGATGGGCCGCCGCCACGGAATGCCACGGGTCACCTTCAACCATTTGGCGTGCTGGTTGAACATCGAATCGATGATGTGGATGAACGCTTCGTAGCAGGAGAAAAAGCCGTGGCGGCCGGTCAGCAAATAGCCTTCGAGCCAGCCTTGGCATTGATGCTCGCTGAGCATTTCCATGACGCGGCCATCGATGGCGACGTGATCATCGTTCGGGGTGATCGTCGCCATCGATTCACGATCAGTGACATCGAATACGGCGTTCCAACGGTTCGAGGCGGTTTCATCGGGGCTGAAGACGCGGAAGCGGTCCATGTTGGCGCGCATGACATCGCGGATCAGCGTGCCTTGCACGCGCGTCGCCTCTTTCGTCACCGTCCCTGGGGCCGGTACTTCGACGGCGTAGGTGCGGAAATCCGGCATCTGCAGATCACGCAACAGCAGGCCACCGTTGGTATGGGGGTTTGCACTCATCCGCCGCGTGCCACGCGGCGCGAGTTGCGCCAACGCCGGCAGTAAGCGTCCTTCAGCATCGAATAGGGTTTCGGGCTGATAACTGCGCATCCAGCTTTCGAGCAACTGCACGTGGTCGGGCCGATCCATCTCACCGAATGGCACTTGATGCGCGCGGAACGTGCCTTCCACCGCCTTGCCGTCAACGGTCTTCGGCCCGGTCCAGCCTTTCGGGCTGCGCAAAATAATCATCGGCCACAACGGCCGCGTAACGGCGCCGCCGCTGCGCGCCTGCGCTTGAATCCGTGCGATTTCGGTGGTGATCTCGTCCAATACCTGCGCCATCCGCTGATGCATGGCCATGGGCTCATCGCCTTCAACGTAATACGGTTGGTAGCCGTAGCCGAGAAAAAGATGGGTCAGCTCTTCCTTCGGCAGCCGCGCCAGCACCGTCGGCCCGGCGATTTTGTAGCCATTCAAATGCAGAATCGGCAGGACCGCGCCATCCTGCGCGGGATTCAGAAATTTATTCGAGTGCCAGCTCGTAGCCATCGGCCCGGTTTCGGCCTCGCCGTCGCCGACGACACAGGCGACAATCAAATCCGGGTTATCAAATGCGGCGCCGAACGCGTGCGATAAGGCATAGCCCAATTCGCCGCCCTCGTGCATCGAGCCCGGCGTTTCCGGCGCCACATGGCTGGGGATGCCGCCCGGAAACGAGAACTGCTTGAACAGCCGTTGCATGCCGCCGACATCCTGCGAAATCTGAGCATAAACCTCGCTATAGGTGCCTTCGAGATAGGCGTTCGCGACCAGCGCCGGGCCGCCGTGGCCGGGTCCGGTGACGTAAATCATGTTCAGGTCGCGCGCGCGAATTACACGGTTCAAATGGGCGTAGATGAAATTCAAACCAGGCGTCGTACCCCAATGCCCGAGCAGACGATTCTTTACGTGTTTGCGTTGTAACGGCTCACGCAGCAAAGGGTTATCAACTAAGTAAATTTGTCCAACCGATAAGTAATTGGCGGCGCGCCAATAGGCGTCGAGCAATACCAACTCATTTGTCGTTTCGTCTACTTGCGTCATATGTTCCGTCCCGAAATCGATGGTTGTCGCTACGCCCGACACGGTACGCGCTGTGCGGCGTTACGCAAGCGCTGCCGTATTCATAGGCGGAAGGCGCGGCCAGTTGATTGCAACACCACCGCGCCAAACGGTACGCAGCAGGCCGCATTAGCCCTGTTTCACCTTTTGGAGTATCGACAACGCAAGCCCGCTGCAGCCATGATCTGCGTCAGCTTTCGTTGATCGAGATTGCCGACAAGTCGCGAGTCATGCTCCAGACCCGCCGCTCCGTTACTATAGAAGATTGAATTTTCCATTCGCGCTGGCGTACAGGCCCTAACAACGCCGGACAGAAATCGAGACCGCATGAACGCCACAAAACAGTTGCACGATCTGGGGCAGAGCCTTTGGCTCGACAACATTACTCGCAGCTTGGTCAGCGACGGCACGTTGCAGCGCTACATCGACGTGTTAACCGTCACCGGGCTGACCTCGAACCCGACAATTTTTGATCAGGCGATCAAAGAATCCAGCAGCTACGACGCGGATATCCGCCGCCTGGCGCAAGCGGGCAAAGCAGCTGACGCAATCTTCTTCGACCTCGCCCTCGCCGATCTCGTCCGCGCCGCTGATTTGCTGCGCCCGGCCTACGATGCCAGCCAAGCGGTCGATGGCTACGTTTCGCTGGAAGTCTCGCCTGAACTCGTTGACGATGACGCTGGCACGCGCGCCGAGGCACTGCGGCTGCACGGCCTGGCGCAGCGGCCGAATTTGATGATCAAGATTCCGGGCACCGCCGCTGGGATCGTCGCGATTGAAGATGCCATTTTTGCCGGTGTGCCGATTAACGTCACGCTGCTGTTTTCTTGCGAGCACTACCTCGCCGCGGCCGAAGCTTATCTGCGCGGCCTCGAACGGCGGCTTGCCGCCGGATTGCGCTTAAATGTTGCGTCGGTCGCCTCGCTGTTCATCAGCCGCTGGGATCGCGCGGTGGTCGGCAAGACCCCTGCCGAGTTGCAGAACCGGCTCGGCATCGCGGTCGGCCGTCAAACCTACAAGGCCTATCGCGATCTTCTCGCCAGCCCGCGCTGGCAGACACTCGCCGCCGCAGGCGCGCAGCCGCAACGGCTGTTGTGGGCTAGCACCGGCACCAAAGACCCCGCCATACGCGACACCTTGTACGTCGAAGCGCTAGCCGCACCGGATACCGTGAATACGATTCCGGAAAAAACCCTGCTGGCGTTTGCCGATCACGGCGCTGTCAGCGGCGTCATGCCACTGAACGGTGGCGACGCGGAAACGGTACTCGCTGCGTACGGCCAGCACGGTATCGATCTCGCCGCGCTCGCCGCCACGTTGCAAGACGAAGGCGCGGCGGCATTTAAGCAGTCGTGGTCCGAATTGATGGCGCGGATCAAAACCAAAGCCGCGGCCTAGGGCCTGTTAACACGTATGCGGTCGCTGCGTTATCGGTCAAAAATCCGCCTGACGAGGCGCGAGCCGCCGGCCTTGGTGATTCCAAGGCCAAGGTTCGCAACGATGACAGGCGGATTTTGGGCCATAACCCTTCGGGACGGGGCCGTGAACCGCCATTGCGGCCTCGGTCGTCGCGCTAAGGGAACCACCCTTGGCTGCGCCGTCCTCGTTGCACTGGCGGTTCACGTCCGCCGTCGCAGTGATCGCATACGTGTTAACAGGCCCTAGATACCGGACGCGGCGCCTTGGGTTTTTGTTTTGTCGGTCAGCGGCTCGGCTGACCGGCAAAATCGGTCCAGCAACCCGCTTCGTAGTCGTAGAGTTTGCAGCGGCGCGCGGTATCAAAGTACCAGCGCCAAGAAAAGGTCTGAACGACGATGCAGCCGGGCAATTTCGCTTCCAATATCGCCTGCGCTTTCCTCAGGCGATACAGCGGAATCGTCATATCAACGTGATGCGCGGTGTGTTCCATGATGTTGTGCAACACGCGGCCCATATCGATACCAAGGAATGGCTTGAACTGCAGATGCACCGTCGTCGATACGAACGGCTGCGCGCTCGACCAATCCGCCTTGCGCTCGTACCAAGCGATTTTTTCATGGGTATGGTGGACGTAAACGACGAAGCCAATCAGCGCATTCCAGACCAGTAGCGGCAAAACGAAACCGCTGATCAACGACCAAAATATCGATTGCCCAGTGGCGCTTGCCGCAGCCACCAACACACCGACCCAAACCGCTGCAGCGGCCGTCACCAGCAGGCTATCGAGGAGAAATACGCGGCGGCGCGTCGGCATTTGGCGCCGGCTCGGGAAATACATACGCAGCCACCACATCTCCACTAAGTAATAGAGCCAGGGCGCCAAGCCGCTGCGGTAAACACGCTGCAACGCACGCTTCCACACCGGCATTGCCCGGTATTCGTCGCGCGTCAGCGGCGCCCAGACCATATCCACGCCTTTCAGATTGGTATAGCCGTGATGGACGACGTTATGGCCGGTGTCCCAGAGGCTATACGGCGTTAACGACGGCAAAAACAGCAGGCGCCCGAGCCAGCGGTTCAGGCCGCGATGCGGCGTAAAACTTTGGTGGCAGGCGTCGTGGCCCAGGATGAATAAGCGGGCGATGACAACGCCGCTGAGCACGCCGAACAGCAGCTTCAATGCCAGATAAGGCGCCCACACCGTCAGCGCCGTCATTGCGCCAAATAATCCGAAATCCAGCGCGGATAGTAATAGCGCGTGTACGGTATTGCGTTCAGAGACCGGCAGCAGCCAAGTCCTGATGGTCTTACGATGCGGAATGGAAATCGGTAGGGCTTGCGGGAGTGCGAGATCGATCACGAAGAGGCCTCGTTGATATGCAATAAGGCCAACACCGGCCATTGCAACTGCGTCGCCGCAGCGTGCCGATGCTGCTGGAAATCTCGCGTTCCGGCTTTGAGCTAGATCAATGCGGTCGCGACCGGCTCGCAGCTAGGTGCCTGCCACACGCTCAGGCGCGCAGCAAAAACATCCGCAGCGCCGAGGCCAGCAGCAGCAAGCCGCACGTTACGCCAGAAAACAGCACGCGCGGCAGCCAGTGGCGCGGAACAAAGCCAACGCCGCGCACCAGCCCTGCCGCCATCGCCCAGCACGCCAGCGTAACGGCAAGGTGGTCAGCCTTGCCGGCGGGATCAATCAGCGCTTTCGGATAAACCGTAATACCCAGCATCAAGCCGATGCCGATTAACAGCGGCAGCCACGCAACCCGGGCAGCCGCAGGCGGCTGATTGGTCAATGGCCGACTTTATCGGGGTGTTCGTCGGCCGCGGCGCGGCCTTCCTGATTCTCCCCCCACATCGCATTCAAAATCGCCAGCAAAACTGCGAAGCCGACGCCCAGTACCCACGTTAAATACCACATGGCGCTACTCCGAAAATTTAATAAACGCTGTGTTCGTTGCGTTCGATATGGTCGACGGTGACCTTGCCGCGCATAACCCGATACGCCCAGGAGGTGTAGAACAGAATCAGCGGAACAAAGATGACGCTCACCCATAACATGATCGACAACGTGAGCCGGCTCGAAACCGCGTCCCAGACCGTCAGGCTGTGGTTTGGATCTGAGGACGACGGCATGACGAACGGAAACATCGATACCGCTGCGGTACTGATGACGCCGGCCAACATCAGCCCAGAAGCGATGAAACCAACGCCAGGGCGCTTGATTCGAACCAGCAGCAGCGCCAGTAGCACGCCAGCGTATGCCAGCACCGGCACCAGTAACGTCAACGGTTCTTTCCCGTAATTGGCCAGCCAAGCGCCCGCCGTACGCGCGACAGTTTTAGCCACCGGATTCAAAGCCGCGTTCGGATCAACCGCTGAGACCAGTTCATAGCCCGGAATGCCGAAAGCCAGCCAGAGCCCAGCGGCGCTAAAGCTCAACAACAGCAGCGCACCGGCGCCGTAGGTGACGCGGCGTGCGCGAACTTGAATCTCGCCTTCCGTCCGCAGGACCAAGAACACGCTGCCGTGAAACACGATCATTGTGCTGCTAACCACACCGCACAACAGCGCAAATGGATTCAGCAACTGCCAGAACGTGCCGGTGTAGTACGACACCATGCTTTGATCGAAATGGAACGGCACGCCTTGCAACAAATTGCCGAACGCGACGCCGAAAATCAGCGGCGGCACCGAACTGCCGATAAACAAACACCAATCCCAGGTTTGGCGCCAGCGCGGATCTTGGATTTTGCTGCGGTAGTCGAAACCAACCGGGCGAAAAAATAGCGCCCAGAGCACGGCCAGCATCGCCCAATAAAAGCCGGAAAATGCCGTGGCATAAACCAGCGGCCACGCGGCGAAAATCGCGCCGCCACCGGTGATAAACCAAACTTGGTTGCCGTCCCAATGCGGCGCAATGGTATTGATCACCACGCGCCGCTCCACGTCGCTACGGCCGACAAATGGCAGCAAGCTGCCAACGCCCATGTCGTGACCGTCCATGATTGCGAAGCCGATCAGCAGGACGCCGACCAGCAGCCACCAGATAATCTTCAGCGTTTCGTAATCGAACATGGCGGGCCTCAGGCGTGAGCGGCGGCGTGTTGATCGGCGTCGTACCGGCCGGTCCCGAGGCTACCGGGGCCAAGCCGAGCAAATTTGATCATCAGATAAATTTCGACGACCAACAGCACCGTATAAAAGCCGATGAACCCGGCGAGCGAGCCGTAAAGACTCTCAACACTGAGCCTGGATACCGACAAATGCGTCGGCAGCACGCCGTAAATCGTCCACGGCTGGCGTCCGTATTCGGCAATCACCCAGCCCAACTCACAGGCCAACCACGGCAACGGCAACGACCACAGCGCCCATTTCAACAGCCAACGCGGGTGGCGCTTACGGCCGCTCAACGTGCTGTACGCGGCCAGAACAAATAAGGCGAGCATCAAAAAGCCGATGCCGACCATTGCCCGGAAGCTCCAAAACATCGGCGTGACTTTGGGAATCGTGTCGTTTACCGCGCGGTCGATTTGCTCGGGCGTTACCGTGGTTAGATCAGCGGTGTATTTGCGCAACAACAACCCGAAACCAAGATCTTTTTTGTGCTGATTAAAAATCGCGCGGGCATCGGCATCGGTGGCGTCTTGCCGGATTTTGTCGAGCGCGATTGCCGCCCTTAATCCGGAATGGATCCGCTCACGATTTTTCTCTTTGATGTCTTTGATGCCGGGAATCTGCTTGGTCACCGAGCGCGTGCCGATCAAGCCCATGACCCACGGAATCTGGATCGCGAAATCGTTTTTCTGCTCGGCCTCGTTCGGCCACGCGATGAGATTGAACGAAGCCGGCGCCGGCTCGGTTTCCCACATCGCTTCGAGCGCCGCAAGTTTGGTCTGCTGCGCCTCGCCGACGGTGTAACCGGATTCATCACCGAGCACGATCACTGAACACACGGACGCGAGCCCAAACGCGGCCGCGATCCGGAAGCTGCGCTTGGCGAATTCGATGTCCCTGCCCTTCAACAGATACCAGGACGATACCGAGAGCACGAACATCGCGCCGGTCACGTAACCGGCGGAGACGGTGTGGACGAACTTGGCCTGGCCATCCATGTTGAACAGCACGGCCCAGAAATCGGTTAACTCCATGCGCATCGTCGCGTCGTTGAACTCGGCGCCGACTGGGTTTTGCATCCAGCCATTGGCGATCAAGATCCACAATGCCGAAAGATTGGTGCCGATCGCCATCAGCAACGTCACCATCAAATGCTGCTGCCGCGAGAGTCGATCCCAGCCAAAGAAGAACAAGCCGATGAAAGTCGACTCCAAGAAAAACGCCATCAAACCTTCAATCGCCAGCGGCGCGCCGAAGACATCGCCAACGTAGTGCGAGTAATAGGCCCAGTTGGTGCCGAACTGAAACTCCAGCGTGATGCCGGTGGTAACGCCGAGCGCGAAGTTAATGCCGAACAACTTGCCCCAGAAGCGGGTCATGTCTTTGTAGATGACTTTGCCGGTCATCACGTAAACGCTTTCCATGATCACCAACAGCCAGACCATGCCGAGCGTCAACGGTACAAACAGGAAGTGGTAAAGCGCGGTCGCAGCGAATTGCAGCCGCGAAAGATCGACCAACTGTTCCGAGATCATGAATTATTCCCGTGAAGATTGAGGCGGCTCCGCAGAGCCGTGGATGGCAGCAGCGACCGATCCCTGATCGACTTCAACTTGATTGCCCCGGACAAACAACAGCCATAGCACCGCCAGCGCTATCAGCTTTAGCACGACGGCAGCGGTAATTTCGTGCAATAAACGGCGATCCGTCGGGAGCATTTCGCCTCCAGTCAGCACAGGACTACTTCAAGTCCCATGCCAATAAGGTATGATTTAATTGGCTATTATAATCATATGGTTATCAACTGCGCATGTAATCAGAACTGCCTACTCGTCTGCCAATGGCAGACAGCCGGCAAACAACTGACAGGCTGACGCCGTCACGTGGCAGCCCAGCGCCGAACAAAATCAAACTAAGCCGTACTGTTTCAACCGCCGATATAGCGTGCGCTCACTCAAGCCAAGATGAGCAGCCAGTTCACCGCGGCTGCCACTGAACCCGGCAATCCTTTGCATAAAGCTCATTTTCTCGGCGTCCGGACGCACTGCCGCGCGGTGTACCGGCGCCGCTGCCAGCTGCGGCGAGGTCAGCAATTCCGGCGGTAAGTCTCGGGCGCGAATCACCCCATCGTCGGCAAACAAACGGGCTCGATCCAGGATATTGCGGAGTTCTCTTATGTTGCCGGGGTAGTCGTATTGCGTCAGCTGCTGCATCGCCGCCCGCTCGACTGTCATTGGCGTCTCGCCGGCCACGCGTTGCAGCAGGCTTTCGACCAGGAGTGGGATATCGTCGCGGCGCTCGCGCAGTGCCGGCAGACGCACTGGAAACGCACTGATTCGATAATAAAGGTCCTGCCGGAACGTCTGCTGCGCCACCATTTCCCGCAGCGGCTTGTGGGTTGCCGCCACCAGACGAAAATCGGCCCGCAACGTATCAACCCCACCAACCCGGCGGAACGTGCCGGACTCGATCAAGCGCAGCAACTTAACCTGCATCGCCAGCGGCACATCGCCGATTTCATCAAGGAACAGCGTGCCGCCGTGCGCCGTTTCGGCCAGGCCGATTTTGCGCTGGGCAGCGCCGGTAAACGCGCCGCGTTCGTGGCCGAATAATTCGCTCTCAAACAAGGTTTCGCTTAAACCGGTGCAATCGACGATCACCAGCGGCCCCTGCGCGCGGCTACTGGACTGGTGCAAAGCACGGGCGAACAGTTCCTTACCCGTGCCGGACTCGCCGAGCAGCAGCACCGGAATTTGCGAAGGCGCCGCCCGCTGCAGCGTTGCGAGTGCGGCCACAAACGCTGCCGAGCGGCCGACCAAGCCGTTTTGGCTCGGCTTTGCCGAAGCGCTACTGACACTCGTCAGACGTTCGACGTACGCAATGATTTCGCGCTGCGGATTCAAAATCGGCCGCAGCTCAACATCAACGTGCTCCGGTCCGCGCGGCGTATGGTGAATATGTAACACCCGGTCTGGGCCGAGTGTTGCCGCGGCTTTGCGCATCGGGCAATGCTCGCCAGCTTGATCGCAGGGCAATTTATAACCGTGCGAGATTTGATAACACTTGCGCCCGACATAAGGCCGCTCGGCGCCAAATTGCCGCTGATACGCGGCATTGGCGGCGAGAATGTTGTAATCGACATCGAGCACGATCATCGGCTGTGCTTCGTTTTCGATATACGACATCAAGCCGTGCAGTGCACTGTTTTGTATGTCGTTCATGCGGCCGTTCGAATTCATCGGCGCGATCATAACGGTATCGCACCGGCTCTGCCAGAAACTGCCAATTACTGCCAAACATGGCGGTCCGGCGCAAAAACACCGGCAAATACGGTGGCAGCACCTTTAGAAAGAAATAGGCACAAATTAAATAACTGTATATATTACAAATAGATAATTTTTTTTATCAGACAGCCTAAAAATGGCATGGCGCTTGATGGAGTACGAAGACTCTCTTCGCGAAAGGATGCCCCATGACAGTCAACAATACGATGGAAATCGAAGCCAGTTTCGATGCCGCTACTTCGACCATTAGTTACATCGTGCTCGACCGCAGCACACAACACTGCGCAATCATCGATAGCGTGCTCGATTACGATCCGAAATCCGGGCGCACGTCGACTCGATCAGCCGATCATCTCCGCGCGCGCGTCGAAGCGCTCGGCGCCACCGTGCAATGGCATTTAGAAACGCACGTACACGCCGATCATCTATCCGGTGCAGCGTACTTAAAGCAGCATCTCGGCGGCCGGCTGGCAATCGGCAATCAGATCAGCGTGGTGCAGAACGTTTTCGGCACTTTGTTCAACGCTGGCAACGGTTTTGCCCGCGATGGCAGTCAGTTCGACCATTTATTCGCGGACGGCGAGCAGTTCCAAATCGGCAATTTGAAAGCGCGCGCGCTGCACACCCCCGGCCATACGCCGGCCTGCATGACCTACGTGATCGACAACGGCAGCGAGCACGTTGCCTTCGTCGGCGATACCTTGTTCATGCCCGACTACGGCACCGCGCGTTGCGATTTCCCCGGCGGCGACGCCCGCACGCTGTTTCAATCGATCAATAAAGTGCTAAGCCTGCCAGCAGACACGCGCCTTTATCTATGCCACGACTACCAGCCGAACGGCCGCCCGCTGCAGTACGTGACTACCGTCGCTGAGCAACGCGCCGCGAACATCCACGTGCACGACGGCATTAGCGAAGCGCAGTTCGTGACGATGCGGGAAACGCGTGACGCCGGGCTCGACATGCCGGTGCTGTTGTTGCCCGCCGTGCAGGTCAATATGCGGGCCGGCGCATTGCCGGAGCCGGAAGATAACGGCCAGCGTTATCTAAAAATTCCGTTGAACGCCCTATAAAAATTACGCGTACGTCTCGCGCCAGGAAAAAATAAACATGGAAACGCACAAGCTCACAGACGAATTTTCGGTTTCAGGGCAGCTCCTCATTACCGACTTACCGACGGTAGCGGCGCAAGGCTACCGCAGCCTGATCTGCAACCGGCCGGACGGCGAAGCGCCTGATCAGCCGGGCTACGAAGAAATCACCGCCGCTGCAGAAAAGAATGGCCTCGCAGTGCGCTATTTGCCGGTGCTATCGGGCAAGGTGACCGACGAACAAGCGCTTGCGTTCCGGGGCCTGCTAGCAGAACTGCCGAAGCCGGTATTGGCTTATTGCCGCAGCGGTACACGCTCGGCCACGCTTTGGGCGCTGACCGAAGCGAGCCGACGCTCACTGCCGGATATTCTCGATCGCGCTCAGCGCGCCGGCATTAACCTCAGTGGCGTCGCTCGGCGTATCAGCAACGGCGGCAAGACGCCGACCGACCGCAACGATGTGCATCATCAGATCGTGATCATCGGCGGCGGCGCCGCCGGCATCGCTGTCGCGTCAAGCTTGCTTGCCCGCGCGCCAGCGCTCGACATCGCCATCGTCGAACCGGCCGATGTTCACTATTACCAACCCGGCTGGACCTTGGTCGGCGCTGGCGTGTTCAAGGCCCAGACCACGGCGCGGACGATGGCCTCGCTAATTCCGCGCGGCGTGCATTGGATCAAATCCGCCGTCGCCGCGATTGAGCCGGAGCGCAACGCGCTAGTGCTCGATGGCTGCCGCGTTGTCGGTTATGACCAACTCATCGTCTGCCCAGGCCTGAAATTGAATTGGGACGGGATCGAAGGCTTGAGCGAAACCTTAGGCCGCAACGGCGTTACCTCAAATTACCGCTACGACTTGGCGCAATACACCTGGCAGCTCGTTCAAGGCTTGAAAGGCGGCAACGCCGTGTTCACCCAGCCGCCAATGCCGATCAAATGCGCTGGCGCGCCGCAGAAAGCGATGTATTTGTCCTGCGATCACTGGCAGCGCAACGGCCAGCTGCCGTGGATCAAACCGCAGTTCTGCAACGCCGGCGGCGTGCTGTTCGGCGTTCCGGCCTACGTGCCGGCGTTGATGAAATATGTCGAGCGCTACGGCATACAACTGAATTTCAACCAAACGCTAACTGCGGTCGATGGCGCCAAACAGCGGGCAACGTTCATCCGAACCGGCGCCGATGGCAGCCGGCAAACCGTGGTGCAAGACTTTGACTTCTTGCACGTGGTGCCGCCGCAAATCGCGCCGGATTTTATTCGCGTAAGCCCGCTGGCAGACGCCGCCGGCTGGGTCGATGTCGATCCGGCGACGCTGCAGCATAAAAAGTTTCCGAACATTTACGGCCTCGGCGACGCCACCAATACGCCGAATGCAAAGACCGCGGCCGCCGCCCGCAAACAGGCGCCGGTTGTCGCCCATAACGTGCTGCTGAATCTGGGCCAGCGGCGCAGTCTCGCGAAATACGATGGCTACGGCTCCTGCCCATTAACCGTCGAACGCGGCAAAATTGTGCTCGCTGAGTTTCTCTACGGCGGCAAACTGGCGCCGAGCTTCCCGCGTTGGTTGATCGATGGTCAGCAACCATCGCGGCTCGCCTGGCTGCTGAAAGAACGCATTCTGCCGCCGCTGTATTGGCAGGCAATGCTAAAAGGCCGGGAATGGATGGCACAACCGGAATTGGCGGGCTGAGGTCGCGCGGTGGATGCGATCCCGCTGCTGACGGTGGCGCTCGGCGCCGTCATCGGCCTGATTCTGGCGTTAACCGGCGCTGGCGGCGGCATCCTCGCGGTGCCGATGCTGGTATTTGGCTTGCAGCTGACGGTGAAAGAATCGGCGCCGATTGGCCTGCTCGCCGTCGGTTTCGCCGCCTTGCTCGGTGCCGTGTTGGGCTTGCGCAAAGGCATCGTCCGCTACAAAGCGGCGCTGTTGATTGCAGCGCTCGGCTTAGTTGCGGCACCGGCAGGGCTCTGGCTCGCCCACCGTATTCCGAACGCGCCGCTGACACTGGTTTTTGCCACGGTATTGATCTACGCCTCGCAGCGCATGTTTCGGCAAGCCAGCCGGGATTTACGCGGCGTTGTCAATCCGCGGATTGCCAATGCTTGGCCGTGTCAGCTCAATCCTGCGGTCGGCCGCTTGCATTGGACGCTACCCTGCGCCCGCGCGCTCGCCAGCATCGGCGTGCTCGCCGGTTTTTTATCCGGGCTGCTCGGCGTTGGCGGCGGTTTTGTCATCGTGCCGACGCTCAGCCGCTACACCAATCTCGACATCAAAAGCATCATCGCAACGTCCCTCGCCGTCATCGCGCTGGTCTCGCTCGGTAGCGTCGTCACCGCCGCCAGCGCCGGCCTTGTGAATTGGACCGTCGCCACACCGTTCGCCAGCGGCGCGGTGCTCGGCTTGCTGATCGGCCGCTTGCTCGCCGCGCGCATCGCCGGGCCACGCTTGCAGCAGGCATTCGGCGGCGTCGGCATCATCGTCGCGCTGTCGTTGATTTACCGGCTTTATTAGGGCCTGTTAACACGTATGTGATCGCAGCGACCGCATACGTGTTAACAGGCCCTAACCGTTGCTAATGCTTCCCGCAGGTGAGAATTGGGCATTGGCGCGCTGGCGAATGGCCTCGAAATGCTCATCGACCAGCAAACGGCCGTCGCGGAATACCGGCTTCAGCCAATTCTCGCGGCCAGCCAGCGCGTCTTCACGGACCGCTTGATACTGGCCATTTTCGTGGATCACCGCATAGCGCCCGGCCTTGCTACGTTTGCCGGGGTCGGTCGCCGGATCTTTGCAAATGTCGCGGCCGACGCCATCGATATCAACCCAGCTGGCTTTCATCGCCCACTTCAAGGTGTCGCGGTTCACCTGCTGCAGCAGGCCGCCGCCCATACCGAAGGCTAGGTTGTCGGCGCTGATCGCGCGCAGCTTCATCGCTTCGAGAATGCGCGGTAGCGAATCTAGGCTTACGCCATCGCCCTGCACCACGCGCAGATATGGCGGCAGCACGCGGTAGCCCTTGCTGTTCAAGCTATGGCCGAAATGCCGCATCAGATGCTCGACGACGCGCGGCACGATCGCAATCGGGTCGCCGCTATCCGGCCGGATAACGATGCGGCCACCGCTGGCGATGATCGCCTCGCGCAAGCTTCCGCCGACGATTTCATCCAACGCGTGCCATAAGTCGTAGCTGTCGACGACAAACGCCAAGGTTTTATCGGTGCCGCCGAACTGCTGGATCATATTGCGATACGCCGCCGTTTCGCCGTCTCGCCCCCAAGCCGTCATCGTGCTGTGCTCGGATGCCGGAATGCTGTAACCCGCCACCGGCGCGCCGTAATGACGGCGCAGCAGCGTTAACGCGGCCAACGTATCCGTGCCCTGAAAATTAAGCAGATGCGCCGCCCCGCCGAGCCCGGCGGCTTCATGGCTGGCAGCGCCGCGCGCGCCGAAATCGTGCAGCATGAACGGCAGCGCATCGAAGGTATCCGCCGTTTGTTCCAACGCGCCGTGCAGCATCTTTTTGCAGGCGCGGGACAAACTGGCAACGGTGCTCGGGTACCACACCCCGCGCAGCAATGCGGTTTCGATGTGGCCGGTGAGCCAATAGCAGTCGGGATCGGTGTTGATCACCTGCACCACCGGCACCCGGTTCGGCACCACGCTGCCTTCGGCCAACGCGCAGATTTCCAGCGGCAGAAAGCCGCCGTGTTTATCCAGAATGTGCTGCCAACCCGCACGGTTGAAATAGCCGATATGGGCGACGCTGACCGCTTCCGCTTCGTCGATATCGGCGGCGGTAATCGGCGCCAACAAGAACGCCTTCAAAAACGCCTGCAGGCCGAAGAACAACACTTCGTCAAATGCACCGCCGCGGCTTTCGATATAACTCGAAACGCGGCGCGTGCCGGGTGGATATTGGCGGTCGTGACTCAGCTTGTAGCTATCGGTATTTAGAATCAGGTTCGTGCGATGATTCATCCGCGGCCTCGGGTCGTTCAGCGGACAAGCCTAATCAATTCCCGACCGTGGCGGTAAGCTTTTTCCAAAATGTCGACGCGCCTTAATTCCCCGGTGAAGAAACTCACGACTGATCTGCTGCCGCAATCAGCGCTCCTGCGCCTGCTCGCCTGCCTCAGCCTCGTGCTGGCACCCCACTTATTGCGCCTTCCAATCTGGGCTTCGGCGCTGGTGATCGGCGTGATCGTTTGGCGCGGGCTGGCGGTCTTCAAACAATGGCGCGCGCTGCTGCCCTCCTGGCTGCGGGTTGCGCTCACGCTCAGCGCATTCACCGGGATTTACGAAAGCTTCGGCCGCATTAGCGGCCAAACCGCTGGCGTCGCGCTAATCACCGTGATGGCGGCGCTGAAACTCACCGAGTTAAAAGCGCGGCGCGATACCATCGTCATGGTGTTCTTAATGTACTTCATCTTGATCACCCACTTCCTGTTCTCACAAGAGTTGTGGACCGCCGCCTACCTACTGATTTGCGCCAGCGCGATCACCGCGGTGTTGATCGAAGCCAATCACCCAGGCGGCGCGCTGCCGCCGCGTACAACGTTCAGGCTGGCAACGCGCTTGGTCTTGCAAGCGCTGCCGCTGATGGTACTGATCTTTATTTTGTTCCCGCGCATTCCGGGGCCGCTCTGGGGCTTGCCTTCAGACTCCGGCGCCGCTCGCTCCGGGCTTTCTGATTCGATGGCGCCGGGCGATATCTCCAGCCTGATTCAATCGAATGAAGTGGCGTTTCGCGTCCGCTTCGATGGCGCGCCGCCGGAGCCGCGCGAGCGCTACTGGCGCGGCCCGACGTTCGGCCATTTCGATGGCCATCAATGGGACTCCGGCATCCGTCCCGAAGGCTCAGCCAACCCGGTTGCCGAATTGGAAGGCCCAGCCTACGGCTATGAAATCGTGCTGGAGCCAAACCGCGCGCGCTGGCTGCTGGCGCTGGATCTGCCCGAACGCGCCGACTTACCCGAAAACAGCCGGCTCGATCCTGACTATCAACTCGTGCTCGATAAAGGCGAGGTTCGCGAGCGGATGCTGTACCGGCTGCGCTCGCACACCCGCTACCGCTTGCAGCCCGAACTTCCGCCGGCACTGGCGACGGTGATGACGCGGCTACCGAAGAATTCCAACCCGCGCGCGCAGGCGTTGGCCCAAGGCTGGCGCGATCAAGGCCTGCCGCCGGCGGCCATTATCGACACCGCGTTGCGGATGTTTCGCGAGCAACAGTTTTTTTACACGCTGCAGCCACCGGCGCTCGGCCGTAACGCCGTAGACGAGTTTCTCTTCGATACCCACCGCGGCTTTTGCGAACACTACGCCAGCAGCTTCACGCTGCTGATGCGTGCCGCCGGCATTCCGGCCCGCGTGGTCACCGGCTATCAGGGCGGCGAGCGCAACGCCGTTGGCGATTACTACTTGGTTCGACAATCCGACGCCCACGCCTGGTCCGAAGTCTGGTTGGTCGGGCGCGGCTGGGTGCGCGTCGATCCGACCGCCGCCGTCGCGCCAAGCCGGATCGAACGCGGCCTCGGCCCCAGCCTCTCCGGCATCGAATCCCTGCCGGGGTTTCTCGATCCGAGCCGGCGTAACGGTTTCCGCTTCAATCTCGAAGCGCGTTGGGATTGGGTCAATGCCCAGTGGAATCGCTGGGTGCTCGGCTACGGCCCGGAACTGCAGCAGGAATTTTTACGCTACTTCGGCCTGCTCAATTGGAGCGACATGATCTTGGCGCTAACCGTTCTGCTCAGCGCCGGCCTCGGCATATTCGGTTTGTTGATGCTGCGCGCCGCACGGGTGCAACCGAAGATCGATCCAGCATTGCGAGCCTGGCGCCGCCTGCAACGCCGTCTCGCGGCGGCCGGCTTGCCGCAAAAAGCCGAAGAAGGCCCGCGCAATTACGCCGAACGCGTCAGCCGCGCCCGCCCCGATCTCGCAGCAACGATGAACGCCGCGCTGGCGGCCTACCTGCAAGCGCGCTACTACGATGCCCAGCCCGAGGCGCGGCAACGGCAATTAACCGCGGCCATCGCCCAAGTTAGGCCTTAATGCAAGGCTGGCCCGGATAACAACGACCCTGTCGCAACGGCCAGCGCGCTGGCGGCGGTTAGAGCGTCGCGTACGCGCTTTCCGGACCAGCCCGCTTCATCCATGCGTCCAAGCGCTGGAATGGACAAACGTCATAGGCGTATCGGCGCGGCCTGATTAAGCGCGATCAGCCCTGTTAAACGAACGCCCACCAAAAGCCGCTGGCGACCAAGATCAATAAAATGCCGTTCACCCACCACGGCAAATCAAGCCAGCCACCGCCCTCGATTGCATTTAAGGTTGCGAGGATACGGTCAATCGCGGTACCGAACTGAGGGCCAGTGACGAATCCAAGCACGGCGCAGGCCAGCACGCAGTCGATCATCGTGGCTTTAAACGATAGATCAAACGCGTGAAGCCCGTAGCGATTGGAAAAAATGCCGAACGTCCAATAGATAAACAACCCGATCGGTAGCCCGCAAACCGCACCGAGCACGGCGCTGATGCAACGATCTGCAAGCGTAATCACGGGTGGTCGGTTATGCATCAGAACGCGCCGAAAATAAGTTCTTCATACGCGCATCACCATAACGATATTCACTCCCGCGCCGTTGCGATCGGCTCGGCGACGTTCTGAAACGCGACTTCGCCAAGATCGGCAAAGCCGAGGCCATCGATGCGCACGTACGGCCGTTGCCGCGCCAGTTCGACGTAACGCGGCACGAAGTCGGTCATCGCTTGGCGGTTTTCGTATTCGATGACCACCGCGTAGTCCCACGTCGCGCGTGCGGCTTCGTCGGCGCGCAGCAGCCGGAAATCTCGGATGTATCCGCGTTGGCGCGCCAGCGCGTCGATTGGCAACCAGTTGGCTTTGAGAAAGCGCTCCAGGCGCGCGCGCTGACCCGGCCGGGCGTGGACAAAATTAATCGCCCAGATCGCGGCGTTATCGCGATTCAGCGCCAAAGAATTATCCGTGGCGTGGGGAGCAGCGGCGTTGCGATTGAGCGGCGCGTCCGCTGGCGGCATCAGCGGCGAGCTGCCGAGCAAGCCGGTGATCAGCAGCGCGGGGCCGTATCGAGACATCGAACGATGGGCTCGGCGTTCCTTCGCCTCAGACGATGTCGTAGCCGAGCACCAGTGCGTCTTCGCGGCCGTCCTGCGCCGGATAGTAATTTTTGCGCACGCCGAGCCGCTGAAAGCCCATCGACTCGTAGAGTTTCTGCGCCGGCTTATTCGACTTCCGCACTTCCAGCAGAACGATCGTCGCTTGCGCCATGCGAGCCAGCTTCAACAAATGTTTCAGCAGCTTGAAGCCAAAGCCGCAGCGCTGATGATCAGGGTCAACACAAATGTTCAGCACGTGCGCTTCGTCCAAAGCCATGCTCATAAACGCGTAACCGGCGATGTTGCCGCTAACGTCGATCAGCACCCAGGCGCTGTAGCTGGCGCGTAAGCAGTCGCGGAATATCGTTTCCGTCCACGGAAACGGATACGCCCGCCGCTCGATCTCCAATATCTGCGGCAGCTGCGATACGTGCATCGGCAATATCGCCCAGCCGGGTCTTAATTGTGCGCTCATGGTCTTTGCGTCGATGTCTGGCTGCGGCCCCGCCATTATCCTTTGGCGTCGAGAAAACGATGCACGCGCTTAAGATCAACCCAGCTTTTTGCCTTCTCGCCGGGGCTGCGGAGCAGATAGGCGGGATGATACGTGATCAGCACCGGCGTTTTGCTGCTGCCGTACTCAAATACCGGGCCGCGTAGTTTCGACAGCGGCTCGTCGGTTGCGAGCAGGCGCTGCGCCGCAATGCGGCCGAGCGCCAGAATGAGCTTGGGCTGCAATATTTCGATTTGCCGATCAAGATACGGCCGGCACGCGGCGACTTCGTCCGGCTCTGGATCGCGATTGCCCGGCGGCCGGCACTTCACGACGTTGGCGATGAAGGTATTGTCGTTGCGGCTACGGCCGATGGCCTTCAGCATCTCGTCCAACAGCTTGCCGGCGCGGCCGACAAACGGCTCGCCTTGCGCGTCTTCATCTGCGCCTGGGCCTTCGCCAACCACCAGCAGCGGCGCATTCTGCGGGCCAACACCAAACACGGTGTTTGTCCGCGTGCGGCAAAGCTTGCAGCGCTCGCAGCCGGCCACGGCGGCGGCAAGGCCGGCCCAATCGCGCGGCGCGACGTACGGCGCAACCTCAGGGGCATCGTTGACCAGCAGCGCTTGCGGCGCGGCGGCGGGTTTGGATTTCGGAGGTCGGGCCATGACGGTATCTTGCGGCGCATCGGCGGGCGGCGCTAGCGGCGCCGCCATGACGGGCGCGGCAGCCTGCTGTGCCATCGACGCCAATTCGAGTTCTGACTTGGCGCGGGGCCGCACCCAGGCCTCAATTTCTAGGGCGCGGAGCAGTTGTCGGCGGCGGTTTGGTTCCATCGGCAGCATCGGCGCGCGCGGCGAACCCGGCCGCTTAGGAATTGCCGCCGAGCGCAGCGCCGTCGACAAACTGCGCCGTGCTTTGGCGTTCGCGGTTCACGATCAGCCGCGTGACATCCGGCCGCGAATAATGACCGGCAGGGTCGAAATTTTGCCGCTCCTCGCGCACGCGGACGGGATCGAGATCAGCAAATAAAATGGTTTCGCTGCCGACACTGGGTTCAACCAGCCATTCGCCATCGGGCCCGGCGATGCAGGAGCCGCCGTCGGCGAGCACTGGCTCGCAGTATTCGAGAATCAGATCGAGATGCGGCGTGCTTTCGACGAAATCCTCGCGCCGCATCAAGCCCGACACCGAAACCACGAATGAACGCGATTCGCGGGCGATGAAGCGGGTGATGTCACGCGTGTTGCGCGCGTTGCCCGGCCAGACCGCAACGTGCAAATCCTCACCCTGGGCGTACAACGCGGCGCGCGGCAGCGGCATCCAATTTTCCCAGCAGTTCAGGCCGCCGACCGTGAACGCGCCGAGCTTGTGCGTGCGCAGGCCGTGGCCGTCGCCCATCGCCCAGCTCAGGCGTTCTTCATAGGTGGGCATCAGCTTGCGGTGCACCGAACCGATAACGCCATTGCAGTCGATGTAAACCAGCGCGCAGTAAACGCTATGGCCGCTGCGGTCGGCGCCGCGTTCGAGAATGCCGAGATAGACGGCGATTTTGTGCTGCGCCGCAAGCCGGCAAACGGGATCAAGATCACCAGCCGAAATCGTCACCGCCTGATCGACGTAATGCGCGTGGATGGTCTTTTGCACGGCCGAGTTGAAGCGCGCGCCGTCGGTACGCTCGATCCAAAACGGATAACCCGGCAACAAGGTTTCGCCGAACGTGACCAGCTGCGCGCCGCCCTCGGCAGCGCGCTTGATGGCATCACAGATCTTGGCGAGTGTGGCGGCGCGGTCGAGCCAGACCGGCGCCAGCTGCGCTGCGGCGACGCGCAAAATCTTCGACGTCACGGTCACGGCGTCGCCTCGTAAGCTGCGCGTTGCGGATGCGCACGATCGATCGGCACATCCAAGCGATTTACAGCGTTGACGTAAGCCTTGGCCGAGGCGATGACGATGTCGGTATCGGCGCCCAAGCCGTTGACGATGCGGCCGTCTTTCGCCAGCCGCACGGTGACTTCACCTTGGGCATCGGTGCCGCTGGTGATGTTGTTGACCGAATACAACAGCAGTTTTGCGCCGCTGCTAACGCGGCTTTCAATCGCCGCAAACACGGCGTCAACCGGGCCATCGCCGCGCGCTTCGACTTCGTGAATCTCGCCGTCGACACTCAACGCGACTTTCGCCAGCGGCCGCGTGCCGGTCTTGGAGGTGACTTCCAACCATTGCAGTTGCAGCCGCTCCTCGCTCCGCGCGGCTTCGGTCTGTGTCACCAGCATCTGCAAATCTTCGTCGAAAATCTCGTGCTTTTTGTCGGCGAGATCTTTGAAACGCGCGAACGCTTCGGCCAACTCGCCTTCCGATTTAAATTTGTAGCCTAATTCTTCCAAGCGGGCGCGGAACGCGTTGCGTCCCGAAAGTTTGCCCAACGTCAACTTATTCGCCGCCCAGCCGACATCTTCGGCGCGCATGATTTCGTAGGTTTCACGGTGTTTCAGCACGCCGTCTTGGTGAATGCCAGACTCGTGCGAAAACGCGTTTGCACCAACGATGGCTTTGTTCGGCTGCACCGGGTAGCCGGTGATCGCCGAGACCAGGCGCGAGCAGGCGACGATTTGCGTGGTGTCGATCGCGGTTTGCAGCTGGAACACGTCTTGGCGCGTTTTGACCGCCATCACCACTTCTTCCAATGAAGCGTTGCCGGCACGCTCGCCCAAACCGTTGATCGTGCATTCCACCTGACGCGCGCCAGACATGACCGCCGCCAGCGAATTCGCGACTGCCATGCCGAGATCGTTATGGCAATGCGTGGACCAGATCACGCGGTCAGCATTCGGCACGCGTTCGATCAATTGCCGCATCCGCTCGCCCCACAGCGCTGGGATCGAGTAGCCGACGGTATCCGGCACGTTGATCGTCGTCGCGCCGGCTTTGATCACCGCTTCGAATACGCGACACAGAAAATCCAAATCTGAACGCACGGCGTCTTCGGCCGAAAATTCAACGTCGTCGGTGAACTGCCGCGCCAACTTCACTGCGCCGATGGCAGCTTCCAGCACCTGCTCCGGTTGCATTCGCAGCTTCTTCTCCATATGGATCGGGCTGGTCGCAATGAAGGTGTGAATCCGCTTGCGCCGCGCCGGCTGCAGCGCTTCAGCGGCGCGATGAATATCGCCAGCATTGGCGCGCGCCAAGGAGCACACCGTGCTTTCCGTAACTTCCCGCGCAACCGCTTGCACCGCGGCAAAATCGCCGGGGCTGGCAACGGCAAAACCAGCTTCGATGACATCAACCTTGAGCCGCTGCAGCGCCAGCGCAATGCGGACTTTCTCGTCCTGTGTCATCGCGGCGCCGGGCGATTGCTCGCCGTCGCGCAAGGTCGTATCAAAAATGATTAATTGGTTATTCATGGCTCTCTCGCTTGAATTCGAGCGTTTCTATCGTTTACGGACTGAAACTCGAATGAGGACTCGACTGACGAACTGCTGCTGTAACTGGCTCGGATGCGCCCCCGGCCGGGCATGGATCGTTGTCTGCCCTACGGCAGAAGTCGAAGCGCGAGCAGCAGCGAACGGCCGTTGCCGGCGGTCTGGCGTGACGCAAAGGTTTTGCGCATGAGCTGCATAATGCGGCGATGATAGACGAAGCGGTTTCGTCTGCCAATCGAGGCCCGGTCAAGAACCGCTAGGCGCGATGGGTTTCGGCCGTAGCCGGCGAAACAGCACGGCCGCCGGGCCAGACGCGGCGTAGATCAAAAAGATCAGAAACAACATCAGCGGTGGATTGGTGCTGATCAACGCCAATACGCCGATCACTGCCGCAAACGGCAGAAAGCGCATACGGCCAGCCAAATTGATTTTCTTAAAGCTGTTGTAGCGCACCGAGCTGACCATCAACAAACCCGCGGCAAGCGTAATGAGTCCGGCCGGTAGCACCACTGCATCGCCGGACCAGCCGTAGTGTTGCGCCGTCCAAACAAAAAACACGACAACACCGGCGGCGGCCGGACTCGGCAAGCCGAAGAAATCCTTGCTGCTGCCAGCGATCGCCGTCAGCACGTTGAAACGGGCCAGCCGTAGCGCGGCACAGGTGGCGTAGGTCAACGCCAAAACGCCGCCGAGCGTGCCGCTGAGCCAGCGATATTCGGAAAGAAAATGCAGGCTGTAGGCGTAAACCACGATGCTGGATGCAATGCCGAACGCCGCCATGTCGCAAAGCGAGTCGTATTCCTTGCCGAAATCGGTTGCGGTATTGGTCAGCCGCGCGATGCGGCCGTCTAGGCCATCAGCAACCATCGCGAACAAAATGCCGATCGCCGCGTTGTCGAAATGCCCAGACATCGACGACACAATCGCAAAAAAACCGCCAAACAACGTGCCGGTCGTGAACAGATTCGGCAACAGATAAATGCCTTTGCGGCGACGGCGCATCGGCGAGTTAGCGGGTTCGTTCATACGCGGACCTTAGAATTTGCTGCAGTGTATGTTGTCCGGCGGTTCCGGACGAGAACCAGCGCACGGCAGAAATTTACTGCGCCGCGCGCCGGCCAAATGCCGCGCTTTAGTCGCCGAGCGGCGAACCTGGCGGTAGCTTCGGCTCCGGCAGCCGATGGGTGGCGTCTTCCGGCGCGTTCTTATAGCGCTGTATCGTGCTGGCGAGCAGTGCCGATTGCGCGCGAATCGCGCTATCGACCGCTTTCGTGTTGGCTTGTGCACGCCGGGCCAGCTGTTCCAGCTTCAATTCGGCAACACCGCGCACGGCCGGGCTCGCGGCGCCGCGCGCCAGTGCGATCAGCTTCTGGACGACGAGCAACTGCTGCGCGCGCAAAATCTCGGCGTGGTAGCCGTTGGCGCTGGGCGTATCGAATGTCGCGGCGATCAACCGATCAATAACCGCGTCGAACCCCGGCAGTTCAGCATTCCGCGCGTGTTGCTGAATCAGCCGTGCGTCGCGCTCGGGCTGCAGTAGCGTATTGATTGTGATCGTCGATGCCGCAACTGCGGGCGCCAAGGCATCAAACGTCAGGCCGGTGGTGCGCGCGAACAGCTCGCGGGTCGCCGGCCAGCCCGGCGGCCGCGGCGGAATCGTATCCAGCAATGCTGGCGACAGCGCCAGCGCCGCTGGCGACAGGGTTTCGAGCAAGGCAGCGAGCGCTTTTTGCTGCTCCGCTGCCGGCACTTCCGATAACGGTTTCTGACCATCGCCCCGCAGCGCATAGTCATAACGCTGGCCGCCGAGCGCCTTGGCGGTCGCATCGACTTGATAACGGTGATAGAGGTACAGCGGCACTAGCGCTTCCTCAATCGTTGCCAGCGGCATGCCGCGGCGGATCGCGTTTTCGCCGAAACGGGCGAGCGCGGCTTTGCGCACGGTCATCATTCGGCGTAGCTCGGCAGCACTATCCCGGCCTCCGTCCCAGAGGCTGACGTCGGGATGCGCAGCGCCTGCCGGACGCGCGTCTTCGTCGGTCAAAAAGCCGATGCCCTGCGCACGCGCCTGACGCAGTATTTTCGTCAAACCGCTGGCTTCGTCAGCACCAGCGGGGAATTGCCGGTAGCCGTAGTCGATCGCAACTTTGTCCCAGGCGCCGATCTCGGCGGTATAGGCATCACTGAGATCAATCGTGCCATCGGCCTTCAGGCTGACCAGCGGCTGCGGATAATCCATGACCGACGTACGACCATCGGAACTGGCGATGTAGTTATGAACAAGGCCCAACGTATGCCCAATTTCATGCGCGGCCAGTTGGCTTAAACGCGCCAGTACCAGTTTTTGCATCGCCGGCGATACCGTGCCGGACTTGCCGCCGTCCTCATAGGGCGACAGCAAACCCTCGGCGATTAGGTAGTCATAACGGGCGCGCAGCGAGCCGAGCGTGACGTTGCCCTTGATGATCTCGCCAGTGCGCGGATCGCAAACCGGGTGGCCGTAGCTCCAGCCGCGCGTGGCGCGGTGCACCCACTGGACGATGTTGTAGCGAACGTCGAGCGGATCGGCACCTTTCGGCAATATTTCAACGCGGAACGCGTTTCGATAACCGGCGGCTTCGAACGCCTGATTCCACCACCGCGCACCTTCCAGCAGTGCGTCGCGGATCGGCTGCGGCGCACCGCGGTCGATGTAATAGACAATTGGCTGCACCGGTTCGCTCACGGCCGCGCTCGGATCTTTCTTTTGCAGGCGATGGCGCAAAATCAAATGCTGGACCAGCGGCTCGCCGAGCGGCGCGGCGTAGTCGGCGTAGTCCAGCCCGATATAACCGTCGCCCGGCTGCGCTTGTCGCGGCACGTAGCCCGGCTCTGGCAGCGCCACGAATGAATAGCGTTCACGCAGCGAGATCGCTTCCGGCGTTGGCGTTACGTCTTTCACGTACTCGCCGGGCGCGTCGCCTTTCAAGGTCAGCGTCACTTCGATTTCGGTATTGCGCGGAAACGCTTTGGTGCCGGGCAGATACAGCGCACTGCGCTCGGCGTCGAACGAATAGCTGCCCTGCGAAGCGCGCTTAATCGCGCCGATGGCGTCGTGGCCATCGCGCACGGCAAATGCGGTGGCGTCCACCAGCGCGCGCGCGCCGTCTTCGGCGACGACCGTGAAGCCGAACAACACTGAGTCGGCAAACGACTGCGCCACCGCGCTGCGCTCATCAGCGTTATCGCTGGTAGCGCGGAAGCCCAGATTAGGCTGGATCAGCAATATTTTCGGGCCAATGCGCACGAAACGAACGTAGCGCGCAGCGCTGATCTGGCCACGGTCAAGGCCGATATCGTTCGAGCCTAGGCCCTGCGTCAGCGTTGTGAAATACAGCAGACTCAAATCAGGTTGGGGAATTTCCAGATAGAGCTTGCCATCGGCAGCGCTCCAATACAGCGGGAGGAAGCCATCACGCCGTTCCAGCCCGGCGATTTTATCGACAATCCGCGGCAGTTTCGCCGCGGCAGCCGCCGCCGCGTCCGCAGCGTAGGCCGGGGCTGCGGCACAGACGAGCAGCGCGAATAAGCAGCTAAAAAGCGTTTGGAAACGACGTGACATTCGGATAGTCCAGAACGGGGGTTGAGATACGAAAACGCGCTGCTGCAATGCTCAGCACAAAACCTGCCGTACGACGTTTTCTGAGCGCCGGTTAACGCTTTAAGTGCCCAAGACATCATAAGCGGAGCCGCGTAACCGGTGTTGCCGGTGCGGATGTTCGCTACGCCGCAACAACGAAACGGGGCGCCGTAGCGCCCCGTCGTACCCCTAACGCGCTCGATAAAGCTTAGTTTTTGGCTTTATCGACGGTCTTGTTTTTCGCGATCCACGGCATCATCGCCCGCAGTTTCGCGCCAACTTTTTCGATCTGATGCTCGGCGCCGATCCGGCGCCGGGCTTTCAGCGTCGGCTGGCCGGCTTGATTTTCCAGTACGAACTCACGCGCGAACTGGCCGGTTTGAATTTCGGTCAGGATGCGCTTCATCTCTTTCTTGGTTTCTTCGTTGACGACGCGCGGACCGCGCGTGTAGTCGCCGTATTCAGCCGTGTTCGAGATCGAATAGCGCATGTCCGCCATGCCGCCTTCGTACATCAAGTCGACGATCAGCTTCAGCTCGTGTAAGCACTCGAAATAGGCCATTTCCGGCGCGTAGCCGGCTTCAACCAAGGTTTCGAAGCCGGCCTGCACCAGCGCCGTGGCGCCGCCGCAAAGCACCGCTTGTTCGCCGAACAGATCAGTTTCGGTCTCTTCTTTGAACGTGGTTTCGATAATGCCGGCACGGCCGCCGCCATTGGCCGAGGCATAGCTCAGCGCGATCTGCTTCGCCGAGCCGCTAGCGTCTTGATGGATGCAGATCAGGCTCGGCACGCCGCCGCCCTGGGTGTAGGTGCTGCGCACCATGTGGCCCGGACCCTTGGGCGCAATCATGATTACGTCCATATCCGGCCGCGGCTCAATCAGCTGAAAATGGATGTTGAAGCCGTGTGCGAACGCCAGCACGCCGCCTTCTTTTAGATTCGCGGCAACGTGGTCTTCATAAATTTTGCGCTGGTCTTGATCCGGCGCCAGAATCATGACGACGTCAGCACCCTTCACCGCCTCTGCCACTTCCTTGACCTTCAAGCCAGCGGCTTCAGCCTTAATCCAAGACTTTGAACCCTTGCGCAGCGCGACAGTAACGTCGACGCCGCTATCTTTCAGGTTTTGCGCATGGGCGTGGCCCTGCGAGCCGTAGCCGAGAATGGCAACCTTGCGCGATTGGATAATCGAAAGGTCGGCATCTTTATCGTAATAGACGTTGATACTCACTGCGGTGCCCTCTTTTGGGACGGATAATGCGGGAACGGCGTACCGGGGCCGGCTCAGGATTACAGACCGCGCTTGATCGCAGCGGTGCCGCTGCGAACCAGCTCCAGCACTTTGGCGATGCCCGCGATCTCACTGAGAAACGCGTTGACTTCGCTGCCGGTGCCCGTCAGCTGGACGGTACGGGTGGCTTCGGTTTCATCGAGAATCAAACCGCGGTGGCGGCGCGCGCAGTCGACAACCAGACGCGCACTACTGCCATCAACAGCGACTTTGATCATCAGCAGTTCGGCTTCAAGATGGTCATCGCGCGTCAAATCAGTGATTTCGACGACGTCGACCAATTTGCGCGATTGCTTGATGATCTGATCAATCACCGACTCGCTCCCCATCGTGACCAGCGTCAGCCGAGAAACGGTAGGTTCGTGCGTCGGTGCAACCGACAGCGATTCGATGTTGTAGCCACGGGCGGAAAACATGCCGGCAACACGGGCCAAAGCACCGGCCTCGTTCTGCAGCAGAATCGAGATGATGTGTCTTTGTTCGGTACGCATAGGGCGCGCAAGTTAGCCTTACCGAGCCTCGGACGCAAGGCCGGAGGGTTATGAATCAGTGCGAACGTGCTATAAAAGCGGCCCTTTGGCGGTCAAATCCGCGCTTTAAACAGGGCTGCATGACATGAATACCGAGCTGAAAACCCCCGCACATCCCCTTGCTGGCACAACGATGAGCGGTGCCGACATGATCGTCCAAGTCTTGGCCGATGAAGGTGTCGACGTTGTTTTCGGCTATTCCGGCGGCGCAATTCTGCCGACTTACGACGCGATTTTCCGCTACAACCAGGAAGGTCGCGGCGACGACGGTGTAGAGAAAATGCCCCTAATCGTGCCGGCCAACGAACAGGGCGCCGGCTTTATGGCCGCCGGTTACGCGCGCGCCAGCGGTAAGGTCGGCGTCGCCGTTGTGACGTCCGGCCCCGGCGCGACGAATACGGTAACGCCGGTACGGGATTGCATGGCGGATTCGACGCCAATCGTTGTCATCTGCGGCCAGGTGCCAACGTTCGCAATCGGCACCGACGCGTTCCAAGAAGCACCGATCAGCAACATCATGGGCGCCTGTGCCAAGCACGTGTTCCTGGTCACCGACGCGAGCAAGCTGGAGGCCACCGTGCGCACCGCGTTCGAAATCGCGCGTACCGGCCGCCCCGGCCCGGTCGTCATCGACATCCCGAAAGACGTGCAAAACTGGCAGGGCGTGTTCTCCGGCAAGCGGGATGCAAGCGGCCTGCTGCCGATTCCCGGCTACCGCGCGCGCCTCAAAGCGTCTGACGCCAGCGTGCTCGATGACGCCAGCTGTGCCCGTTTTCTGGAATTACTCGGTCAAGCCAAGCGGCCGCTGCTGTACGTCGGCGGCGGCGTGATCCATGCCGGCGCGACCGAAGCGCTGCGCGCTTTCGCGAACGAATACAAAATCCCGGCGGTGATGACGCTAATGGCGCTCGGTGCCTACGACACCACCGATCCCCTATCGCTGCACATGCTGGGCATGCACGGCACCGCGTACGCCAACTACGGTACTGATGATTGTGATTTCTTGATCGCGGTTGGCAGCCGTTTTGACGATCGCGTGGCTGGCGTGCCATCGAAATTCGCCCGCGGCGCCAAGTACATCGCGCATCTGGACGTCGATGCGTCGGAGATTAACAAGGTCAAGCGCGTGCATTGGTCGCACGTCGGCAATCTGAATACCGCGCTCGGCCAGCTGCTCGATTACGCCCGTGCGAAAGACTTCAAGCCCGACTACAGTGCCTGGCACACGCATATTGCCGCACTGAAAAAAACCCACGCGATGAACTACAACCGCGCGTCAGAAGCGATCCAGCCGTATGCGGTGATCGAAGAGATCAACAAACTAACTGGCGGCGAAGCAATCATCGCGACCGGCGTTGGCCAACACCAGATGTGGGCCGCGCAGTATTTCGATTTCAAAGAGCCACGCCTGTGGCTGACGTCCGGTTCAATGGGCACGATGGGCTTCGGCTTGCCGGCTGCCATCGGCGCGCAATTCGCAAATCCCGGCAAAATCGTCATCGATATCGACGGCGACGCCAGCATCCGCATGAATATCGGCGAATTGGAGACCGTCACCACTTACGGCTTGCCGATCAAGGTTGTCGTACTCAATAACTACGGCGACGGCATGGTCCGGCAGTGGCAGCGGCTATTCCATAAGAGCCGCTTCTCAGCGAGCGACAAGAGCCTACATAAGAAGGATTTTGTGAAGGCGGCGCAGGCCGATGGCTTTCCGTTCGCGGTGCGCTTGGACCGCAACGAAGACCTCGCGCGCGTCGTCAAAGAATTCGTCGAATTCGATGGCCCAGCGTTCCTCGAAGTGATCATCGACACCGATGCTGGCGTCTACCCAATGGTTGGCCCCGGCATGAGCTACGCCGAGATGATCACCGGCGATTGGATTGCCTCGCGCGAACCGCCGAAAGTGCTGGACGTCAACAAAACGCAGCTGTTCTGAGATCGTTCATGGACGCCGACACCCTCGCCTACCGCTGGCGGCAGTCGGCGCTCCAGCCGATCCGCTTTCCGTCGCAGATCCTGCTTGCGGATCTGCTCGGGATCGAGCGCCAGAAAGTCGCAGCGGCGCAAAATGCGCGGCAATTCGTGCTCGGTCGCCCCGCTAACCACATGCTGCTAACGGGCTCGCGTGGCACCGGCAAGTCATCACTGGTGAAAGCGCTGCTCACCGAATACGCCCGCCAAGGGCTGCGGTTAGTCGAGGTTTCGCCGCATGATCTGCTAGATCTGCCAGATATCGTCGCGCCGCTACGTGGCCGGCCGGAACGTTACGTGCTGTACGTTGATGATTTCTCAGTCGCCGCGAACGATCCTGCGCTCGCCGCACTCAAGGCGGCACTTGACGGCGGAATTGAAGAGCCGCCTGAAAATCTCTTGATCTGCGCGACCAGCAACCGTCGCCATCTGACGCCAGAGTTTAAGCGCGAAAACGAGGAATATCGCTGGGACGAAAACGAACTCCACCCCGGCGAAACCACCGAAGAAAAAATCGCGTTATCGGAACGTTTCGGCCTTTGGCTGAGCTTTCCGCCGTTTGATCAAAACCAGTATCTCGAAGTGGTTCGCTTGCATTTAGCCCGTTTCGGCGTACACGACTGGAACGACGAAGTCCGTAAACTCTCATTGCGCTGGGCGCTCAACCGCGCATCCCGTTCAGGCCGCGTTGCGCAACAATTTGCCCGTGATTTCGCAGGCAAGATTTAGATCCGCCTACTATTCCCAGTAGAGAATTAGAGCGCACTTGAATGCGTTTCTATCCCCCGTGCTCTTTTTGTGTGCATTCGCTTTGCGTATTTCCGCAAAAAAGTGAGTGAAATGGAATATTCCAAATATCTCCAATTCCATCTCTTGAAAAGCAGCCTTGGCAACCCCCGTGGTCAAGTGTCAAAGGTTACCAAGCATCGCAGTATCATGCGTTCTGAATGAGGCCTTTCTTCAGCAGCTGCCGCAATATCAACAGCAGTTACGGCTCAAGCAGCCGACAAGTTGGTTCAGCTAAGGCTCAGCAAGGCGATGTCAACCTAGGTTCAGACGCTACGTTATTGCCACTGACGAAGCCGCACACCATAAGCGTCAAACGAACCCAAGGAGCACAACCATGACTATTGTTAAATCCGCCCTCGCCCTCAGCCTCGCGACGCTGTTTTCGACTGCTGCTTTTGCGCAGCAGACCACGAGCACCGCGCCAACGCCGGTTGACCGCAACGTCAATCAACAACAGCGCATCGAAAACGGACTGCAATCCGGACAATTAAATACAAAAGAAGCGGGCCGTCTGGAACGCCAAGAAACCCATGTTGAACGCCTGGAATCGCGTGCCGCTGCCGATGGCGCCGTAACCACCGGCGAAGCGAAGCGCATCGACGCCGCCCAGGACGCGGTCAGCAAAAACATTTATCAGCAGAAGCACGATGCGCAAATCGGCAATCCGAATTCCGCATCTTCGCAGCGCTTGCAGGCCGACGTGCAGCGCAATGTGAATCAGCAGGAGCGCATCGCCAACGGCGTTGACTCCGGCACACTCACGACGCGCGAAGCCGGTGCGTTGGAGCACGGCCAAGCGCGCGTCACCCGTAAGGAAGCGAATGCCGCCGCCAACGGCCACGTCGGCGCACATGAAGAGGCGCGCATTCAGCGCACCGAAAGCCGCCAGAGCGGTCGCGTTTTCGCCAAGAAACATAACGGCCGGACAGCGAATTAAGCGGTAGATTCCGCCACGCCAGCGCGGCGGGCATATGCACTTAATGCCGTGATTGATTCAACGACACGCCGGCGTCGTCGTTTCCAAAAAAAGGGCCGCTTCCGCGGCCCTTTTTTCATACCGACAGAATTTACGCCGTGCCGAGCAAGGTTTTAACTTTCGCGATGTACTGCTTCATCGCTGCTTCACCCGCAGTGCCTTTTAGCTTTGCCCAGGCGTCATATTTTGCTCGGCCAACCATGTCGAGCATGCCCGGTCGGGCACCATCAACGTCACCGCTGCTACCCTGTTTGTACAACGCGTAAAGCGCCAGCAAGTCTTCGTTTCCAGGCCGCTTAGCTAGCGTTTTTATGTCTTTCTGTGCCTGCTCGAATTGTGCTTTTAAATCTGCCATCGTCGTCCTCCCTAAGGTTTAAATGAAATTGTTATGGCGCAGCTTAAACCTCAGCGCATACGTCGACGTAGCCCGGCGTTCAAACGCCACGCTGCAACGTAACGAAGGTATAGGCATGCGCGTGGTACGCGTCAGCGGCGTGCGTTTCGCGAAAAGTCTCGTGCCAATCGGCCAGACTGAGTGCGGGGAATACCGTATCGCCGGCAACGGTGGCATGCACTTCGGTCAATTCCAAACGCGTGGCCAACGGCAGCGTTTGCCGGTATAACTCAGCGCCGCCGATGACAATCAACGCCCGGCCTTCCGCTGCGGCGAGTGCGGACTCAAGCTCGGTAAATGTTTTCGTACCCGGCGCGCTGAATGCGCTGTTGCGCGTCAACACCCAGTTCTCCCTGTCCGGCAGCGGTTTGCCGAGCGAGTCCCAGGTTTTACGCCCCATCAACACGATATTGCCGACGGTGAGCCGACGAAAGCGCTTCAAATCTTCGGGCAGGCGCCACGGCAACGTGCCGTTATCACCGATGACACCGTTTTCGGCAAGCGCCGCAATAAGCGTCAATCCGGTCACGGAACCAGCTGACTCGCGGTGCGATCGAGCACATCAAGAATCTGCTTCACAACGAGATCCGCGCGGTTCCACAGCACGAAATGGCCTTGATCCGGAACGACAACAACACGGCCATTCGGTTTCGGCAGCACGCTTTCGGCGTAGGCAGCGGTACGTGGGTCCACCAGTTCGTCCTTGGCGCCCTGCACCACCGTAATCGGCATCCGCAGATCTTTCCAGCGCTGCGTTTGTTTCTGCAACTCGCCTACCAACGGCAGAATTTCACGGTTTGACCAGGAAAACTCATTGGGCACGATTTTTTTGATCAGCCATAACATCATCGCGTGGTTGTACCAACGCGGCTGCTCGGTATTAGGATCTATCGACGGCGCAACTAAAACCTCGCCACGGACTTCATTCGGATAGTCCATCGCCAATTGCGCGCCAATCGGCCCGCCGAGCGAATGCCCGACGACGACCGACATACCTTCCCTGCCTTTCAGCAGCGGTTCCAACAATCGCGCTTGCTTATCTAATTCGGGTTCGACGCGACCCGGATCGGAGGCGCCAAAACCCGGCCGATCGACAGCGATCATCGTCGCGCGCTTTTGCAGCTCTGGATTGGCCATGTACTTCGCCCAGGCCTTCCATTCTCCGGGCGTGCCGTGCACGAACACGATCCGCGCGGGACCACCGGGCATTTCCCAGTAATGAATCGTGCGATCGTCGATCTGATAGGTTTTTTCGACCGGCCGCGGCAAGGTTGGGAACAGCTCTTCAATCGAGCCACGCGGATACGGCGGATTGGCCGCTAACGCCTCGCTGGCGATAAACAACGCCAATATTGAGATAGCGAGCGTCTGGAATCGTCTGAATTTCATGAGTGCGCGAGGTTTCGTATTACGAGCGTCAAAGTTATTGAGGAGCACACCAATAGTTTCATTCGGCGATAGCCACGCAGCAGCCGCCTGAGAAATACAGCGCCCGGCGAACCGCACTTCAGCGTAACAAATCATCACCGTTGCAGTCTCACTGCCAGTTTAGCAGCGCCGCGTTGACAGATTTATTTATAAAACAATGTTTTGGACTGTAAAAACCGTGCAGATCTCCCGCCGATGCAGCCCCAACAACAGTCCCAACCATTTGTCCCAATGGCCGAGCATTGGTTCCGCCCACTACGAAATTACTTAACCAGCCAGGCGCTTATCTGCCCGGCACGCCTCCTGCGGGCTACACCGCCATCGGCGCGGTCAGCGGCGCGTGGTGCTGATAGCCTTCGAGCGTAAAGTCACTCGGTTCGATTTTCTCCAGCCATTCCGGCTCGTATTGGCCCGTCTTGGCGTAATCCGGTACGCGCTCAGCGATGACCAGCCGCGGTGCTGCGTACGGCTGCCGCTGCAACTGCGCTTTTAGCATGTCTAAATGGTTTTCGTAGACGTGGGCGTCGCCGATGAAATAACTAAACCAGCGCGGCGTATAGCCGGTCAGTCGGCCGACGAGATGCAGCAACGTCGCACCTTCAGTCAGATTAAACGGCGTGCCGAGGCCAACGTCGTTACTGCGAATGTACAAGCACAGCGAGATCTCGCGCGTCGCTGGCGCCGGCAAGAATTGGTAAAGAAGGTGACAGGGCGGCAACGCCATTTCTTCGATCTGCGCCCAATTCCAACCGTGAAATAAAATCCGCCGGTCCGCAGGATTATTGATAATTGTGTCGAGGCATTGGCGCAGTTGGTCCACCGCTTTATACAGCAGCACTTTGCGCGTGCCATCATCGTCGAAGGCCGCGATACGGCGATAGCCGCGTGCAACGGCATCGTCGATTTGCCCCGGATTGCTCAGATCCAGTAGCTTGTACGCGGGCCATTGTCGCCACTGCACGCCGTAAACCGGTCCAAGATCATCCGCGCCTAGGCGGTAAGGGTTGGCCAACCATTGTTTGTTTTCGTTCGCGTTCTGGTCCCAGACTTTGCAGCCCAGGGCACGAAATTCAGCGGCGCTGCGCGATGCGCGGAGAAAACCAACCAATTCACCGATTGCGCTCTTAAACGCAAGTTTCTTCGTCGTAACGGCCGGGAAGCCCTGCTGTAAATCGAAGCGCAACATCGCGCCGGCCCGGCTCAGCGTACGTGTTCCGGTACGGTTTTCCTGCCAGACGCCGTGGTCGAGAATGTCGCGAACAAGATCGAGATATTGCTGCATGCGTTGCTCAGGCTGGGGTATTGCGCCGATACGCCAACGCCATCAACGTCATCCCGACCAACAACATTGGGACGCAGAGCTGCATGCCCATCGTGAACCAGCCGCTGTTATACAAATAGCCGAGTTGCCTATCGGGCTCACGAACGAATTCGACCAGAAAGCGGAACGTGCCATAAAGAATTAGGAATAAGCCGCTGGTTGCCATTTTGGGCCGCGGCTTGCGGCCGAACCACCATAGAATTACCAGCGTTACCAAGCCTTCTAGCGCCGCTTCGTAGAGCATGCTGGGGTGACGCGGCATTCGATCCGGCGCCTGCTGGAAGACCATACCCCAAGGCAATGTGGTTTTCGCGCCCCACAGCTCGCCGTTAATGAAGTTGCCGATGCGGCCCGCAAATAGGCCAATAGGCGCGGCAACGGCGATGAAATCAGCAACCTGCCAAAAACTGATTTTCCGATGTCGAGCGTAAACCGCCAGCGCGACGATCACCCCGATCAAGCCACCGTGGAAAGACATGCCGCCTTCCCAAATTCGGAAAATGACTAGCGGGTCGTGTAAAAAAATTAGCCGGCCGCTGTCGTCAACGTTATAGAAAAACGTATAGCCGATGCGGCCGCCAAGAATGACGCCGAGCACGCCGTAGAACAGCACGTCGGAAACCTGTTCCGACGTCCAGTTATTGAATGCCCAGCGACCACGAATGGTGCTAAGAAACCAGAAACCCCAGAAGCCGAGCAGATAAGTAATGCCATACCAGCGCACGCTCAACGGGCCGAGGTGGATGGCGACGGGGTCAAAATCGGGATGGACGAGCATGGCTGCGCAGACGGAAACCTGCCGCGATTCTACGGCAGGCACCCGTCTGTCGGGGCTATTCCTGCAAAGCCGAGCAGATAAATCCTTTTAAATAGCGGGTTTCGGGAATTGCCGGATGCACCGGATGATCCGGCCCTTGCGCCAACTGTTCGAGCACCTGCAAGCGCTTGCCGGCTGCGCGGGACTCGCGCAGCAACTCGCGCTGCAATTCTTCCGCGCTGAGATGATGCGAGCATGAGCAGGAGACGAGGATGCCGCCCGGCGCCAGTAGATTCAGCGCCGCGCGGTTGAGCCGCCCGTACAACCCAAGTCCTTCCTCGTGATCGCGCTTGCGCTTGATCAAGGCCGGCGGGTCGACGACGACGAGATCAAACTTCCGGCCGCTGGTTGCCAGCTGCTTCATGACGTCCAAAGCCTCACCACGCAAAGTTTCTAGCGTCGTGCCATTGAGCGCCGCGTTGCGCTGCGCGCCTTCTAACGCTGGCGCCGAGCTATCGATACAAACAGCTTCAGCCGCACCGTAACCCTTGGCGCGCAACGCCCAGCCGCCGATGTACGAAAAGACATCGAGCACGCGAGAGTTCGGGGTGATGTAACGCGCTAGGCGGTCCCGATTGTCGCGTTGATCAAAAAACCAGCCGGTTTTTTGTCCGCCGCGCATCATCACTTCGAACTTGATGCCGGACTCGTCGATAACTACGGATTCCGGCACGTCACCCACTTCTTCGACGTACAACGGCAAATCTTCCGCTTCCCGTGCGGCGCTGTCGTTCCGCAATACAATTCCGCGCGGCTGAAACACAATTTGCAATGCTGACAATAACTTGGCCTTCAAGCCTTCCATGCCGGCCGTGCCGATTTGAACGACAAGAACCTCGCCGTAGCGATCAACGACTAGGCCTGGCAAGCCATCGGCTTCACCGTAAACCACCCGATAGTACGGCGTGGTGTATAAACGTTGGCGCAGATTTAGTGCGGCTTCGAAGCGGCGAACAAACCAGTCGCTGTCGATTACCGCATCGAACTGGCCAGTGAGCAGGCGGCCGCACAGTAAAGCGTGCGGATTGATATAACCGGCACCCAATGGCTTGCCTCTTGCATCTTCCCAACGGCAAAGGCTGCCGGGTGAAACGGTCTTCAGCGGGGTTTTCGCGCTATCGATTTCGTTAGAGTAAATCCACAGATGCCCGGCGCGGAGTCGCCGTTCTTCGTGGTTCTTGAGCCGCATGATGAGGTTGGACACGGATAGTTTGGATTTGGGAAGCGTGGGAAAGGAAACAAAGTGTTAACGCGTGCGAAACAAACTGTGACTGTAGTTAATTATTACTTCCGATATTATACTGGGCCTATCAACCCGAACCTCTCATCGAGAAGCCTGGATATTTGAGGCAGCAGATGAGCGGCGTAGTTATTAAAGCCCGGGTAGCAAACATTTTCGCAGGGGAGTAAGCAGCTGATGAAGTTCTTGACTTCATACACGCCACAGACCTGGGCATTGGTCGTCTACGTGGCAGCGGTGCTGTTCGTCGTTGCCTTGATGGTAGGCCTATCTGCCTTGCTCGGCAGTAAAAATCATGGCCGCGCAAAAAACGAAGCGTTCGAATCCGGCGTCGTCGGGGTCGGTGGCGGCCATCTTCGTTTTTCAGCGAAATTTTATCTTGTGGCAATGTTTTTCGTGCTTTTCGATTTGGAAGCCGTATTTCTCTACGCATGGGCGGTGTCCGTGCGCGATACTGGCTGGGCAGGTTTTATCGAAGCCACGATCTTTATCGCCGTATTGCTGATTGGTTTAGTCTATCTCTGGCGCCTCGGCGGGCTAGACTGGGCCCCGGTAACACGTGCGGGTCGGCGCGAGCTGCCAAGCTTGAAGCCCCCCGTTGAAGATCCGAGCGCGCGCTAAGGCGGCTGAGTAGCCGGCGTTCCCCCGCAACGTTAACTAATTTCAGGAAGTAACCGTGGAATATAGTCTGTCGCGCATCGACAAGAACGGTCAGAAGCACTCTCCGACTCCGCCGGGCGTCAACTCCGGCGAAGGCTACATCGAAGACGAAGTTCGAAAAAATATCGTACTAACGACACTTTCGGATCTAATTAACTGGAGCCGCAAGAATTCAATCTGGCCGTATAACTTCGGCATTTCATGCTGCTACGTTGAAATGGCCACGGCATTTACCAGCCCCCATGACTTGGCTCGCTTTGGCTCCGAAGTCATCCGCGCATCGCCGCGCCAAGCGGATCTCATCGTCATTGCCGGCACCTGCTTCATGAAAATGGCGCCGGTCGTGCAGCGCCTGTATGAACAGATGTTGGAGCCGCGCTGGGTTATTTCAATGGGCTCGTGCGCAAATTCCGGCGGCATGTACGACATTTACTCCGTCGTACAAGGCGTTGATAAATTTTTGCCGGTCGATGTTTACATCCCCGGTTGCCCGCCCCGCCCGGAAGCTTTTTTACAGGCGCTGATGCTTTTACAAGATTCGATCGCCGAAGAAACACGGCCGTTGTCTTGGGTGGTTGGCGATCAAGGGGTTTATCGCAAGCCGATGCCGGCGCAGCGCGATGTCAAATTGGCGGCGCGCTCGGCGCAGACGATATTGCGTAGTCCCGATTCGGTATAAACAAGGTCCTCACCAGGGAGCAGCTGCGGCGGTCGGAGTTCGTACCCGTAGTTGCATGTGCCGATGCATTTAGCTTGAGGCTGTAAACCGTGCGCTCGTATGCGTAATGAGCGACTGGAAACTGGAAACTGGAACCGCTTCTCATGGCTGACGATGCCCCTCAATTTCGAAACCCAGCGCCGTCCGGCGTAGTCCCGGACGTCGTACGGGAGCTGTACGCGCGCTTCGGCGAAAACACCTTCGTTTATCAGCCGACGAAGGACGATGCGCCGACGTTATGGGTGCCGCTGGAACAGCGCGACGCCGTGCTGATTTTCTTGAAGCACTACATCCCGCGGCCGTACAAGATGCTGCTCGACTTGCACGCGGTCGACGAGCGCATGCGCCGCCACCGTGACGGCCTGCCGCCGGCTGATTTCACGCTGTTCTACCACCTGCTGTCGATCGAGCGGAACTCCGACGTCCGCATCAAGGTTGCGCTGAACGGCGAATATCCGGTCGTGAAGTCGATCGTTCCGATCTGGGCCAACGCCAACTGGTATGAGCGTGAAACCTGGGATCTGTTCGGCATTAAATTCGAAGGCCACCCCAATCTGCAGCGCATCCTGCTGCCGCGCTACTGGAAAGGCCACCCGCTGCGCAAGGAATATCCGGCGCGCGCAACCGAATTCGATCCTTATTTGCTAACCGCCGCGCGGCAGGACGAAGAGCAAAACGCGCTGCTGTTTAATCCTGAAGAATGGGGCATGAAACGGTCGGAGCGCGAGCACGACTACATGTTCCTGAACCTCGGTCCGAACCACCCTTCTGCGCACGGTGCATTCCGTATCGTCTTGCAGTTGGACGGTGAAGAGATCGTCGACTGCGTGCCCGATATCGGCTACCACCATCGTGGTGCCGAAAAGATGGCCGAACGGCAGAGTTGGCACACGTTCATTCCGTACACCGACCGTATCGATTACCTCGGCGGCGTGATGAACAACTTGCCGTACGTGTTAGCGGTGGAAAAACTCGCAGGCATCAAGGTACCGGACCGCGTGAATGCGATCCGCGTGATGATGGCTGAGTTCTTCCGCATCACCTCGCATCTGCTCTTCCTCGGCACGTTCATTCAGGACGTCGGCGCGATGACGCCGATCTTCTTCATGTTCACCGATCGGCAAAAAGCTTATGACGTGATCGAAGCCATTACCGGCTTCCGCATGCACCCGGCGTGGTACCGCATCGGCGGCGTGGCGCACGACTTGCCAAACGGCTGGGACCGTAAAGTTCGCGAATTCTTAGACTGGTTCCCGAAGCGGCTCGATGAATATCAAAAAGCGGCGCTGAATAACAGCATCCTGCGCGCGCGTACGATCAACGTTGCCCAGTACAACAGCGAAGAAGCGGTTGAGTGGGGCATTACCGGCCCTGGCTTGCGTGCCACCGGCGTTGATTTCGATCTGCGCAAGAAGCGGCCGTACTCTGGGTACGAGAATTTCGAATTCGAAGTGCCGTTGGCGAACAACGGCGATGCGTTTGATCGCGCCATTGTTCGCATTAACGAAATGCGGGAAAGCGTCAAGATCATCAAGCAGTGCATGAACCACATGCCGGCTGGCCCGTATAAGGCTGATCACCCGCTGACCTGCCCGCCGCCGAAAGAGCGGACGTTGCAAGATATTGAAACGCTGATTACGCACTTCCTCGGCGTGAGCTGGGGGCCGGTGATGCCGCCGGGTGAGTCGTGTCAGTTGATCGAAGCAACTAAAGGCATTAACAGCTATTACCTGACCAGCGACGGCAGCACGATGAGCTATCGCACGCGCATCCGTACGCCGAGCTTCGCGCATTTGCAAGCAATTCCCTACATTATCAAGGGCGCCATGATTCCTGATTTGATCATGCTGCTCGCCACCATTGACTTTGTGATGGCCGATGTCGACCGCTAACGCTAATTCTGGGGCTAACGCGCCCGTGCTGAAACTGGCCGATCTGGTGGGCGGGCGTAAGCCTGTAGAACCGCCGTTCGTGTTTTCTGACGAAGAACGGCACGAGATCGAACACGAACTCGGGCACTACGACGACAACCGCGCCGCAACGATCGAAGCCTTGAAGATCGTGCAAAAGCACCGCGGTTGGGTGCCAGACAACGCGATCGCGCCGCTCGGCGAGATCATCGGCATTCCGGCTTCGGATGTTGAAGGCGTGGCGACGTTCTACAACATGATCTTCCGGCGCCCGGTTGGGCGGAACGTGATCAAGCTCTGCGACAGCATCTCGTGCTTTTTGACCGGCTACGACGAAGTGCGCGAAGCGATCATCAGACACATCGGCGTCGGTCTTGGCCAGACAACCGCAGACAATCGCTTCACGCTGCTGCCGATTTGCTGTCTTGGTGCCTGCGATAAAGGCCCGGTCGCGATGATCAACGACGATACGATCGGCAATCTTGATCCGACTCAGATCCCGAAACTGTTGGAGCAGTACCCGTGACCGCCCCTGCCGAAATTAGACCGCTGACCGCGCACGTCGCAGCCGATGGTGCGCCGCTCAGCCTGAAAATCTACGAAGCCACCGGCGGTTATCGCGCGGTGCGTAAAGCCCTGAAGGATATGCAGCCGGGCGACGTCACAAAAACCGTTAAGGACGCGAATCTGCGCGGCCGTGGCGGTGCGGGCTTCCCGACGGGCGTTAAGTGGGGCCTCGTGCCGATGGGCGACGCTGCGCCGAAGAGCAAATATCTGGTCTGCAACGCAGACGAGATGGAGCCCGGCACGTTCAAAGACCGTTTGCTGATGGAATCCACGCCGCATCAGTTAGTCGAGTCGATGATCATCGCCGGTTATGCGATGCAGGCAACACGGGCCTACATCTTCCTGCGCGGCGAATACGTGCTGGCAGCGAAGAATCTGAACGCCGCGATCGCGGAGGCAAACGCCGCCGGGTATCTCGGCCAGAACATTCTCGGTTCCGGCTGGAGCATGGATCTGCACGTGCACACCGGTGCCGGCCGCTATATCTGCGGCGAAGAAACGGCATTAATCAACTCGCTGGAAGGCCGCCGCGCTAACCCGCGTGCGAAGCCGCCGTTCCCGGCAATCGCTGGCCTTTGGGGCAAGCCGACGGTTGTCAATAACGTCGAAACCCTCTGCAACGTGCCGCATATCATTAACAACGGCGCCGAATGGTTCGTGGGTTTAAACCAAGGCAAGAGTAAAGACGGCGGTACCAAGTTGTACGGCGTCTCGGGCCGCGCTAAAAAAACCGGGCTGTGGGAACTGCCGATCGGCACCACTGCGCGTGAAATTTTGGAAGTGCACGCTGGCGGCATGAAAGATGGCCTGAATCTGAAGTGCTGGCTGCCGGGCGGCGCCTCCACCGACTTCCTGATGCCGGAGCATCTGGATCTGGCAATGGATTTCGACACGATTGCAAAAGCGGGCAGCCGTATGGGCACTGGTTTGCTGACCGTCGTCGACGACAAACAGAACATTTTGTCGGTGGTGCGCAACCTTGAAGAATTCTTCGCCCGTGAATCTTGCGGCTGGTGCACGCCGTGCCGTGATGGTCTGCCGTGGACTGAGAAACTGGTCCGTGCGCTGGAACGCGGCGAAGGCCAAGAAGGCGATATCGAAACGCTCGAACAACTGACCCGCTTCCTCGGACCGGGCAAGACTTTCTGCGCCCATGCACCGGGTGCAATGGAGCCTTTGCAATCGGCTCTGAAATTCTTCCGCGCCGAGTTTGAAGCCGGCATCAAAAAAGCCTCGGCGCAAGCCGCTGCTTGAACCTTTGGATACGGATTAGCTCGTGGCCACCATTCATGTAGACGGTAAGCAGTACACGGTAGACGGGGCGGACAATCTGCTACAGGCCTGTCTCAGCCTGGGTCTGGATATCCCTTATTTCTGCTGGCATCCAGCGCTCGGCAGCGTTGGCGCGTGTCGCCAGTGCGCGGTCAAGCAGTATAAGGACGCGAACGATACCAACGGTCGCATCGTCATGTCCTGCATGACGCCGGCGACCGACGGCACGTTTATCTCAATCGCCGACGACGAATCCAAAGCGTTTCGCGAGAGCGTTGTCGAGTGGTTGATGTCGAACCACCCGCACGACTGCCCGGTCTGCGAAGAAGGCGGCCACTGCCATCTGCAGGATATGACGGTAATGACCGGCCACTCGGCCCGCCGTTATCGTTTCACCAAGCGCACCCACACCAATCAAGATCTCGGTCCGTTCATCGGCCATGAGATGAATCGCTGCATCAGCTGCTACCGCTGTGTCCGTTATTACAAGGATTACGCTGGCGGGCCTGATCTCGGCGTCTACGGCTCGGCGAGCCGCGTTTATTTCGGTCGCGCTGAAGACGGGGTGCTGGAAAGCGAATTCTCGGGCAACTTGGTTGAAGTCTGCCCCACCGGCGTGTTCACCGACAAAACCCATAGCGAACGCTATAACCGCAAATGGGACATGCAGTTCGCGCCGAGTATCTGCCAGGGCTGCAGCGTTGGCTGCAATATCTCGCCTGGCGAACGCTATGGCGAACTGCGCCGGATCGAAAACCGCTTCAATGGCTCGGTCAACCATTATTTCCTCTGCGACCGCGGCCGCTTCGGCTACGGCTTCGTCAACCGCGCCGATCGCCCGCGCCAGCCGATGGCGCTGCAGAACGGCGTGCAGGTCGGGATTAATCCGAACGAAGCACTGTTGAATGCAACGAATTTGCTGAAAGCGGCGAAAGGGATCGTCGGTATTGGTTCGCCGCGCGCCAGTTTGGAATCGAATTTCTCGCTACGCACGCTAGTCGGTGCCGAGCATTTCTTCGATGGCCACGCCGCCGCCGAGGGCGCCTTGGTCAAGCGCGTCGCAGAAGTGCTGAGCACCGGCCCAGTTGCAGCGGCAACGCTACGCGGTATTGAAAGCGCGGATGCCGCTTTCGTGCTCGGCGAAGACATCATCAATACCGCGCCGCGCGTTGCACTGGCGCTGCGGCAGGTCGCGCGCGGTAAAGCGACGGAACTGGGCGCAGCCAAAGGTATTGCCGATTGGCAGGCCATCGCCCTCGCCGACATCGCGCAGCACGATAAAAATCCGGTATTCATCGCCACGCCGGACGCCACGCGGATCGACGACATCGCGAAAACTACCGTGCGCGCTGCGCCGGCAGACCTCGCTCGCCTCGGCTATGCGGTTGCACATCTGATCGACGCCGCCTCGCCGGCCGTTGTCGGGCTCGACGCTGCGGCCCTGGCTGAAGCGCAGGCGATTGCCGATGCGCTGCTCGCCGCTAAGCGACCGGTTATCGTCTCCGGCACCGGTGCCGGACTCGAAGCCATGATTAACGCCGCGGCCAATATCGCCTGGGCGCTGCACGCGAAAGGCAAGCACGTTGAGTTGGTGCTCGCCGTGCCGGAAGTGAATAGCCTCGGCGCAGCGTTGATGAATGCGGGCAGCATTGAAGGCGCCTTTGCCGCGATCGAATCCGGCGCCGCCGATACGCTCGTCGTACTGGAAAACGATCTGTACCGTCGTGCGCCGGCGGCGCAGGTCGATCGGATACTCGCAAAAGCGAAGCTGATCGTGCTCGATCACCAAGCCACGGCCACCAGCGCCAAAGCCGAGCTATTGCTGTCGTCGGGCAGCTTTGCCGAAAGCGATGGCACGGTCGTTAACAACGAAGGCCGCGCTCAGCGTTATTTCCAAATCTACGATGCCGCTTATTACAAGCCAGGCACCGTAATGCGCGAAAGTTGGAACTGGCTGCACGAGCTCAAAGCGCAAAGCCGCGGAGAGTCGCTGGCTTGGGGCCACTTGGACGATGCGACCGCCGAATGCGCCGCGGCGATTCCGGCGCTGGCCAACATCGCCGCCGCTGCGCCGGGCGCAAAATTCCGCATCGGCGGTTTGAAGATCGCCCGCGAACCGCATCGTTACAGCGGCCGCACCGCGATGCGCGCCAATCTTTCGGTTCATGAACCGCGCCAGCCGCAAGACGCAGACACTGCACTCGCCTTCTCGATGGAAGGCCATAACGGCATCCAAGCGGGCGAACGCCCGGCGTCGCTCATTCCGTATGCCTGGGCACCGGGCTGGAATTCGCCACAGTCTTGGAGCAAGTTCCAGGACGAGGTCGGCGGTCATTCCAAAGGCGGCGACGCGGGTATCCGCTTGATCGAACCGGCTGCGAACGCACCGGCCGTGCCGGCTTACGCCAACCACGTACCGGCGGCGTTTATGCCGCGCAAAGGTGAGTTGCAAGTCGTCACGCTGCAACACATCTTCGGCAGCGAAGAGTTGTCAGCACAGGCTGCGCCGGTGCAGACCCGCATCCCGACCGCATACGTTGCGCTTGGCGAAATGGATGCCGCAGCGCTGGGGATCAAAGACGGCAGCATCGTTGAACTGACATTGGACGGCGTTAATGTGCGTCTTCCCGCCAGCGTCAAAGCCGATTTTATCGACGGCACCGTTGGCGTGCCGGTATTGCCGGGCGTGCCATTCGCAGTGGCAGGTACCTGGGCCAAGCTCTCCGGAGTTAGTGCGGCATGAACTTCTTCACTCCCGAAATCGTTGCGATCATCATTGAGGTCGTAAAAGGTTTAGTCATTCTGTTCGGCATGGTCATTGTCGCAGCGCTGCTGATCTGGATTGAGCGCCGCGTACTGGGTCTCTGGCAGGATCGCTACGGCCCGAACCGCGTTGGTTACGCCGGCTCGCTACAAGTGGTCGCCGACATGCTGAAAATCTTCTTCAAGGAAGATTGGATCCCGCCGTTTGTCGACAAGCCGACGTTCATCATCGCGCCGATGATCGCGATGGGCACATTGATGCTCGCGTTTGTGCTGATCCCCATTACGCCAACCTGGGGCGTAGCGCCCGATCTTGGCATCGGCGTGTTGTTTTTCTTCGCCATCGCCGGCATCGAGGTTTACGCAGTCATGCTCGGCGGCTGGTCTTCGAACAGCAAGTATTCGCTGCTCGGCGGTCTGCGTTCGGCGGCACAAATGGTGTCGTACGAAGTGTTCATGGGCATCGCCTTAATGGGCGTGGTCATGGAAACCGGCTCGTTCAGCATGAATGCGATCGTGGAGTACCAAGCCACACATCATTGGTTCATTTTGTCGCAGTTCTTCGGGTTCTGTACGTTCGCGCTGGCCGGCATCGCCACCGTGCATCGTCATCCGTTCGATCTTCCGGAAGCGGAGCAAGAACTGGCGGCCGGCTATCACACCGAATATTCCGGCATGAAATTCGGCATGTTCATGGTCGCCGAATACGTTGGTGTCGTGCTGATTTCAGCGCTGTTGGTCACGTTGTTCTTTGCTGGCTGGCACGGGCCGTTCTTCGCGCCGATTGTCTGGTTCGTATTGAAGACGCTGTTCTTCGTCATGCTCTTCATTCTGCTGCGCGCGGCCCTGCCGCGTCCGCGCTACGACCAAGTCATGGCGGGCGGCTGGAAGTTCTGTCTGCCGCTGGCAGTCGTCAATCTGCTCGTCACCGCCGCCGTTGTGCTGGCGACCGAATAAGCAAGAAGGTCTCAAGACATGAAAGCGATTTTGAGCGGCATTTGGAGCAATCTGCGCAGTATGTGGATGGTGTTCACCCACAGCTGGCGTAAGCGCGATACCTTGATGTACCCGGAAGTGCCGATTTACGTGCCGCCGCGCTACCGTGGCCGCATTGTGCTAACGCGCGACCCTGACGGTGAAGAACGCTGCGTGGCCTGCAATCTTTGCGCGGCTGCTTGCCCCGTCGGCTGTATTTCGCTGCAGAAAGCGGAGAAGGAAGACGGCCGTTGGTACCCGGAATTCTTCCGCATTAACTTCTCGCGCTGCATTTTCTGCGGCTATTGTGAAGAAGCATGCCCGACCAACGCGATCCAGCTAACCCCGGATTACGAATTGGGCGAGTACCGGCGCCAGGATTTGGTCTACGAAAAAGAACATCTGCTCATTTCCGGTCCTGGTAAGTATCACGACTACAACTTCTATCGCGTGGCAGGCATGGCGATCGCGGGCAAACCGAAAGGCGCGGCTGCGAACGAAACAGCGCCGATCGACGTTAAGAGCCTGATGCCGTAATCGGCCCCACAAGAAAACAGGACTAAAGAACGTGGAACTCGCCTTTTACTTCGCCGCTGTAGCCGCCGTCGTATCGACGGTGCTTGCGGTTACCAATACCAATCCGGTGCATGCGTTGCTGTACCTGATTGTTTCGTTACTCGCCGTTGCAATGGTGTTTTTTGCAATCGGTGCACCCTTTGCCGGCATTCTTGAAGTCATCGTCTACGCTGGCGCGATCATGGTGTTGTTCGTCTTCGTCGTCATGATGTTGAATCTCGGCAAGGCGGCGATTGATCAAGAGAAACGCTGGCTGGCGCCGAGAATCTGGATCGGCCCGACGATCATCTCCGGCGCGCTGATGTTCGAACTGGTCAGCGTGCTGGCGCCGAATGACGGGACTCATCTGATCGGGCTGCAAACCATCGACGCCCATAGCGTCGGCGTGCTGTTGTTCGGCCCTTATCTGCTCGTTGTTGAACTGGCCTCGATGCTCCTGCTCGGCGCGCTGGTCGCCGCGTTTCATCTGGGGAGGCATGACTAATTCAGCAATGCGCCGCCCGGCGCACGGCCTGAAACCATTACTACCATGACTATGATCGCACTCTCGGCCACGCTCACTGGCGCAATAGCGCCGACTATTCCTCTGGAACATTCGCTGATCCTGTCCGGCATTTTGTTTTCGCTAGGACTGCTCGGCATTCTGGTTCGCCGCAATATCTTGTTCGTCTTGATGTCGATCGAAATCATGATGAATGCCGCCGCCCTCGCCTTCGTTGCCTCGGGCAGTCGCTGGGGGCAAGCGGACGGCCAGATCATGTTCATTCTGATTCTGACGCTGGCCGCTTCGGAAGCCTCCGTTGGCCTCGCGCTGCTGCTGCAGTTGTATCGCCGGTTCCAGACGCTCGATACCGACGCTGCATCGGAAATGAAAGGATGAATCGGCCCGCGCTAGATACACGGTACGCGCGTAGGCGCTTAGCTGTGATCCCGACTAAAAACGGCTACGCCAAGAATGCCGGACACAATACTGGGGACGCTGAATAATGTTTGACTTGCTCTTTCTCGTTTTCTTATCGCCCCTGATCGGCTTCGTAATTCTGGCGTTCGGGCGCGATAAGATTTCTGAAAATCTAGCCGCCGTTATCGGCGTCGGCTCGGTCGGTATTTCTGCCGTGTTAACGGCATTGATCGACATCCAATTCCTGAATAATCCACCGGCAGGCGGCGCCTACACCCAGTTGTTGTGGACTTGGATTGACGTCGGCCAGTTCACGCCAAAATTCTCGCTGCGCCTGGATGGGTTATCGCTGACGATGATGAGCGTCATCACCGGCGTCGGCTTCATGATTCATCTGTTCGCGTCTTGGTATATGCGCGGCGACGATTCCTTCGGTCGCTTCTTCTCGTACATGAACCTGTTCGTCACCAGCATGTTGTTACTCGTGCTGGGCGATAACCTGCTGCTGCTGTATTTCGGTTGGGAAGGCGTCGGTCTGGCGAGTTATTTGTTGATCGGCTTCTGGTACAAGGATGCCGCGAATGGCGCAGCCGCTCGTAAGGCGTTCGTCGTAACGCGCGTCGGCGATACCTTTATGGCGATCGGCCTGTTTCTGTTGTTCCGCGATCTTGGCACGCTGGAAATTCAACCGCTGATGGCCGCAGCGCCCGATTACTACGCAGCCCATCCGGGCATTACGACGATTGCCCTGTTATTGCTCGGCGGCGCAGTTGGCAAGTCCGCTCAGCTGCCGTTGCAAACGTGGCTCCCGGACGCGATGGCCGGCCCAACACCAGTCTCGGCGCTCATCCACGCCGCAACGATGGTCACGGCCGGTGTTTATTTGATTGCTCGCACGCACGTGTTGTTCGAGTTATCGCCGTTCGCACTACAGATGGTCGGGCTTACCGGCGCCGTTACGCTGTTGATCGCTGGCTTTACCGCCCTGACGCAGACCGACATTAAGCGTGTGCTCGCCTACTCGACGATGAGTCAGATCGGCTATATGTTCCTTGCGCTCGGTGCAGGCGCTTGGAGTGCTGCCATTTTCCACTTGATGACGCACGCATTCTTTAAAGCATTGCTGTTCTTGTCCTCGGGTAGCGTCATCCTCGCCTGCCACCACGAGCAAGACATGTTCCGCATGGGCGGCCTGCGCAAGCACATTCCGTTCGTATTCGCCTGCATGTTGATCGGCACGTTGGCACTAACGGCGTTGCCATTTACGTCCGGCTACTACTCGAAAGACGAAATCCTGAACGAAGCCTATTTGAACGGGCACACGACGCTATGGCTGGCTGGCATCGTCGGTGCATTCCTGACTGCCGTTTATAGCTTCCGCCTGATCTTCATCACGTTCTTCGGGCCTGAGCGCTGGCGCACGCCGGTTCACCATCATGGGCACGATGCCGGCCACCATCATGGTCTCGGCCCGAAAGAGGTGCCGCACGGTGCCCGCACGCTTGACCATCACATCCCACTCGCCGTGTTGATGGTGTTGGCGATAGTCGGCGGCTTCATCCATCCGCCACTCGCAGGTGTTTTACCGGAACCGCATCACGGCGAAGGCGGTGAACATCTGCCGGAATTGGTTGAATACCTGCCGTTGATCGTGACGTTAGTCGGCATCGCGTTGTCCTGGTTCCTGTTCTTGAAAGCGCCGTCGATTCCAAAAGCGCTTGCCAATAATCCAATCACACGGCCAATCGAGCGCTTCTGGCATTCGGCTTTTGGTTTCGATTGGCTGTACGACAAACTGTTTGTCAAAACCTTCCTCGGCATCGTTTATCTCAATCGCAAAGATGGTTTCGACGTTGCGATCATGAGCGTCACCTCGCCGCTGAAGTATCTAAATGGTTTGTTCGCTAAAACCCAGAACGGCCAAATCCGTTGGTACGCTGCCAGCGTTGCCTGCGGCGCCGTCGTCGTCATCGCCCTGGTAGCCCTGTCATGATTCTGGTCTGGTTGCTTCTCATCCCGTTTGTTGGCGGCTTTTTGTCGTGGCAGGGCGAGCGTTTCGGCCGCCGCTTCCCACGCTGGGTTGCGCTGGCGACAATGTCGCTGGTGCTGTTGTTATCACTACAGCTATGGCTGACGGGTGATTACACGCTGACCTTTCTGGGCCCGAAAGGTCGCTGGGTCGAAGAATTCAATGTGCCGTGGATTCCGAGCCTGGGTATCAATTTCCACCTCGCGCTCGATGGCCTCTCGTTACTGCTGATTGTGCTGACGGGCTTGATCGGTGTACTCGCAGTTGCCTGCTCGTGGAATGAAGTGCAGCGGAACGTCGGCTTCTTCCATCTGAACTTGTTGTGGAATCTCGGCGGCGTCATCGGCATTTTCATGGCGATGGATCTGTTCCTGTTCTTCTTCTTCTGGGAAATGATGCTGGTGCCGATGTACTTCCTGATCGCGCTGTGGGGACACAACGCACCGGGCGGGAAAGGCCGCGTTTTCGCCGCGACGAAATTCTTCATCTTCACGCAGGCCAGCGGCTTGCTGATGCTGTTGTCGATCCTCGGCTTGGTGTTTGTACACAAAGCTGCGACCGGCCGTTACAGCTTCGATTACGCCGATTTGCTGAATACGCCGATGAGCTCCGCCGTTGAATGGTGGCTGATGCTCGGCTTCTTCGTCGCGTTCGCGGTGAAGATGCCGGTGGTACCGATCCACTCTTGGCTGCCCGATGCGCATTCTCAGGCGCCAACGGCAGGTTCAGTCGATCTCGCCGGCATTCTGTTGAAGACTGCTGCCTACGGCATGCTGCGCTTCGGGATTCCGCTGTTCCCCCACGCCTCATTAGCCATTGCGCCGGTTGCGATGTGGCTCGGCGTGCTCGGTATCATCTACGGCGCGGTACTCGCCTACTCCCAAACCGATATCAAGCGCTTCGTCGCCTATACCAGTATTTCGCACATGGGCTTCGTAATGGTCGGCATCTATGCCGGCACGGAGCAGGCGCTGCAGGGTGTGGTTATTCAGATGCTGGCGCACGGCATTTCCGCTGGCGCGCTGTTCATCCTATGCGGTGAAATGTACGAGCGCCTGCACACCCGTGATATCCGTGAAATGGGCGGCTTGTGGTCGCGCATCCGGTATCTGCCACCCATCGCCATGTTCTTTGTCGCAGCCTCGCTCGGCCTACCCGGCCTCGGCAATTTTGTTGGTGAATTCCTGATTTTAGTCGGCACGTATAAAGTCGAACCGGTGATTGCGATCTTCTCGTCGAGCGGCTTGATCCTCGCGGCGGTTTACTCGCTTTTCCTGATGCAGAAAGCTTTCCACGGCCCTGCCAAGAGTCCTGAAAAACTCGCCGACCTCAACGGTCGTGAGCTGACGACGATGCTCAGCCTGGTCGCAATCCTGCTGTTCCTTGGGCTCTACCCGCAACCTATCTTTGATCTGTCCCGTGCTCCGATGGCTGCCGTGCAAAAAATCTATGGCGTCGAGAAACCCGCCAGCGCCGAAATTGCCCCGATCGTAACGGGAGAGGCGCAATGACCCAGTCCCAACTTCTGGCGCTGTTGCCGATCCTCTTTACGAGCCTGACCGTCATCTTGGTCATCAGCTCGATTGCGATCAAACGGCATCATCAGTTCAATGCAACGTTCTCGGTTATCGGCCTCAACTTAGCGCTGTTGTCCTGCGGGGTTTCGTATTGGGTTGGCCCGCAGCTCGTTACGCCGCTGCTGATCGTCGATGGCTATGCCTACTTCTACATGGCCTTGGTATTAACCACGGCGCTCGCGACGGCAACGCTGTTGCACGCTTATATGGAAGGTTATAAAGGCCATAAAGAAGAGGTGTATCTGCTGCTCTCGCTCTCCGCGCTCGGAGGCCTGATCGTCGTTTGCAGCCGGCATTTCGCATCGTTCTTTATCGGCTTGGAATTGCTCTCGGTACCGCTGTACGGTCTGATTGGTTACTTGGTCAAAGAGCGCCGCTCGCTCGAAGGCAGCATGAAGTACCTGGTGCTTTCGGCGGTCGCCTCAGCGTTTATTCTGTTTGGCATGGCGCTGATCTATTCACAGCTCGGCACGCTGGGGTTCGCCGAAATCGGTGGTCGCATTGCCGGTCAAACCGGAAACGCGAGGACAGTGCTATTGCTGGGTGGTGCTATGCTGCTGATCGGCATCGGCTTTAAGCTGTCGCTCGTGCCGTTTCATATGTGGACACCCGACGTTTACGAAGGCGCGCCAGCGCCCGTTGCGGCCTATTTGGCCACGGCATCGAAAGTCTCCGTGTTCGCGGTGCTGTTGCGTTACTTCGTCGAAGCCAAGGCTTACTCTTATCCTGAATTGCTCGACGTATTGACGATTATTGCAATCCTCTCCATCGTCGTCGGCAACATCCTCGCGTTGCAGCAAGACAACATTAAGCGTCTGCTCGCGTATTCGTCGATTGCCCACTTCGGTTACCTGCTTGTCGCCTTCATTGCCGGCGGACCGCTGGCGACCGAATCGGTAGGCGTTTACTTGTTAACGTATGTCGTCACCACGCTCGCGGCATTTGGTGTCGTTACGTTGATGTCCAGCCCGTACGGCAATCACGACGCGGACACGCTGTGGGATTATCGCGGCCTGTTCTGGCGCCGTCCGTACCTGACTGCAATTCTGACGACCTCGCTGCTGTCGCTGGCTGGTATCCCGCTAACTGCAGGCTTTATCGGCAAGTTCTACGCGGTTGCAGCGGGCGTCGAAGAGCGTCGCTGGTTATTGCTTGCGTTCTTGGTCGGTGGCAGTGCCATCGGGCTCTATTATTACTTGCGCGCTATGGTTCAGCTCTATCTGCGTGCCCCGTGGGTGCGGCGTTACTCTGCGCCGTTGGATTGGGCACAAGGAACGGGTGGTGCCATGGTGATCGCGCTAATGGTGTTGATGCTCGTGCTCGGCATCTTCCCGGCTCCGTTTATTACGCTGATCAAAGCGGCAGGGCTGAACTAGCCCGTACTGACGCTAGATACAAAAAAGCCCGACCGCTATTCACGAGCGGTCGGGCTTTTTTATGGCCGTTTCAAATAGCGGCGGGCACCGCGCGCGACGCCCGTTTAAGCCAATACTCAGGCCAGATCGTAACGGAATTCCTTCTTAAACCGAGCGCGGAATTCCTCGGGCGTTACATAGTGATTTTGCGGGCCCGGCCGTTCGATTTTGATCGCACCGAGCAACGACGCAATGCGCCCGGTCGTTTCCCAGTCGATGCCGTTGAGCAAGCCGTAAATAATGCCGCCGCGATAAGCATCGCCGCAGCCGGTCGGATCCGCCAACGAGTGTGCAGACGCCGTCGGAATCTCGTAGAGCTTATCCTTGGTGAAGATCTGCGAGCCCTTGCTGCCGCGCGTCACGATTAAGGCGTCAACCTGGTCAGCAATCTCTTTCAACGTCCAGCCGGTGCGATCCATCAGCATTTCCGACTCGTAATCGTTCACCGCGACATAGGTCGCTTTCTCGATGAAGTCCTTTAATTCTTCACCTGCGAACATCGGCAAACCCTGCCCTGGGTCGAAAATAAACGGCAGCCCGGCTTCTGCAAACTGTGTTGCGTGCAACAGCATCGCATCACGTCCATCCGGCGATAGCGCGCCGATTTTGACTCCGGCTTTGATCGCAGAAGCGATGTCTTGCGTATGGGCGAAGCTCATCGCTCCCGGATGGAACGCAGTGATTTGGTTGTCGTCCAAATCGGTCGTGATATACGCCTGCGCCGTATAGGCTTCGAGGATCGTCTTAACGTAGGTACGGGAAATCTGATTTTGATCCAGCCAATCCGCGTACGACGAAAAGTCCTTGCCCACCGTCGCCATCGGCAGCGGTTCGCCGCCCAGCATTTTTAGGTTGTAGGCAATATTGCCTGCCGTACCGCCGAACTCGCGGCGCAACTCCGGCACCAGGAATGCGACGTTAAGAATATGAACTTTATCCGGCAGGATTTCATTTTTAAACTGCCCACTGAAAACCATGATGGTGTCGTAGGCCAGGGAGCCGCAGATCAATGCTGACATTTTCGTCGTTGGTGAGTGAGTGGCATGGATGATGATTCGACACACGGCGCAGCATCTAGATCAACCGATCCAGACCGTACGCCGCGGGGACAATAGCGTAACGCAGCGCAACAAAACAGGCGGGTCACTTTTCGTTAACCCGCCGCAGCGTCAATTGGCCGTTATGCCGTGATTTAGGGTGATTTTACGCGCTTGTTGGAAGCCAGCGAATATCGAGTTGCCGCGCAGCACGGACGTCGTCCAAGCGCCGGACCGGCATCAAGTACGGCGCCCCTTTTATGTAGGCAATATCGCGCTTAGCTTCGTCCCAGATCGCGCATAGCGCTTCAACAAACGAGTCCAGCGTGTCCTTGTCTTCGGTTTCGCTCGGCTCGATCAATAGGCATTCCGGCACCAGCAGCGGGAAGTAGATCGTTGGCGCGTGGAAGCCATAGTCGAGCAAGCGCTTAGCGATATCGGTGGCCGTCAAATCCAAGGCTTGCTTCTGGCGCTTCAGCGTGACAATAAACTCGTGGCTCGCCAAACGCGACGGAAATGCCAGATCAAACCCGCGCTGGCGCAGACGCGCTTGCAGATAATTGGCATTCAAAGTCGCAAACTCGGCGACGCGGTGCATGCCTTCGCGGCCGAGCAAACGGGCGTAGATGTAGGCGCGCAGTAACACGCCGGCATTGCCCATAAACGCGCTTAGGCGGCCGATGGTCTGGGGCAGATCGCGTTCGTCGAGCCAACGGTAGGTGTCACCGGCTTTATCGACAACGGGGATCGGCATAAACGGCCGTAAGCGCTCCGATACGCCCACAGCCCCGGCACCCGGCCCACCGCCGCCGTGCGGCGTGCTGAAGGTCTTGTGCAGGTTCATGTGGATTACGTCAAAGCCCATATCGCCGGGCCGCACCTCGCCAAGAATGGCATTGAGGTTGGCGCCGTCGTAATACAGCAGGCCGCCGGCTTCATGAACGAGCTTGGCGATCTTCGCGATATTGCGCTCGAACACGCCCAGCGTGCTCGGATTGGTCAGCATGATGCCAGCCGTCTGCGGGCCCACAGCAGCCGCGAGTTTGTCGAGATCGACATCGCCTTGGGCATCCGTCGGGATCTCGCGCACCGTCATGCCGAGCATCGTCGCCGTTGCGGGATTGGTGCCGTGTGCCGCGTCGGGGACCAGAATTTCTGTTCGCGCTAGATCATTCCGTGCCCGGTGATACGCACGAATCATCGCGACACCGGCAAATTCGCCCTGCGCACCGGCCATCGGCGTCAGCGATACCGCCGCCATACCGGTCACGTCGCGCAGCATCTCCTGCAGTTCGTAGAAACAGGCTAAGAAACCTTGCGAGTGCGATTCCGGCGCCAGCGGATGGCGTCCCAGAAACTGCGGCAGCATCGCCAGCGTGTTGCAAGCACGCGGGTTGTATTTCATCGTGCAGCTACCCAGCGGGTAAAAATGCGTATCGATGCTGAAGTTCAGCTTTGATAACCGCGTGAAATGGCGCAGCGCCTGCAACTCTGAAACCTGCGGCAGCGCTGGCGGCGTTTTACGCCGTAACTGCGGCGGCAGATGCACGGCGATGCTGTCAACCGGCATCTGCGCTGCGGCCCTTCTGCCGTCGCGAGAAGCTTCGAATATGAGCGGCTCCGCCGGATTCAGCGGCACCGCTGGCGGGGTTAATTTCGGGCTTGCTTCAGCAATCAGGTTGCTATCGAGCGGCTGCGGCGCAAGTGTCATGAATCGTCCTCAGATTCCGCTTAGGCGGAGAGCGCCGCCAGCGCGGCGTCGTAATTGGGTTCGCTGCCGATTTCGGGCACCAGTTCCGTGTACAGCACTTTGTTGTCGGCAGAGAGCACGATGACGGCACGCGCGGTAAGCCCGGACAGGGGGCCATTTTCGATCAGCAGGCCATAGTCTTTCGAGAAATTCCGGCCCCGCATCAACGACAACGTCACAACGTTGCTCAATCCTTCTGCGCCGCAGAAACGCTTTTGCGCGAACGGCAAGTCGGCGGAAATGCAAAGCACGACCGCGTCCGGCAGTCCGGCCGCCTTTTCATTAAATTTACGGACCGACATCGCGCAAGTTGGTGTATCCACCGACGGAAACACGTTCAGCACTTTCTTCTTGCCGCTGAAATCGTGCAGCGTCATGTCTTTCAAGTCGGCACTCACCAAGCGGAACCCTGGTGCATCGCCGCCCACTGTTGGCAAATCACCGCTGGTGCTGATGGAGTTTCCGCGTAACGTAATCGTGGCCATTGTGCTTGCCCTCTAATCGTATGAATTAATTCAGTGCTGCAGTTAGCGCCGAGACATAACGGTCGATATCGTCTGCCAACTTGGTTTCAGTTGCGCAAATCAGCACTGCCTGCCCGAGTTCCGGGTAGTCACGCTGCAGATCATAGCCGCCTAAAATACCGCGCTGCGCTAAGTTTGCGAGCACCGGCGCAACTGGCTGTGGCAGGCGGATCACTGCCTCGTGGAAACGATCGCCGGAAAACACCACGTCAACGCCCGGAATCGTCGCCAGTTTGGCGACCAATGCTGCGGTGTTTGCGATCGAGTGCGCAGCAACGCGGCTGAGCCCTTCCGGCCCGAGCAGCGACATATGAATGGTCGCGGCAGTGACCAGCAAACCCTGGTTGGTGCAGATGTTCGACGTCGCTTTGCTGCGTCGGATGTGCTGTTCGCGCGCTTGTAACGTTAGCGTAAAGCCCGGCTTTCCTTCGAGATCCAACGTACGGCCAACAATGCGGCCGGGCATCTGCCGAACAAACTGTTGCTTTGCAGTGAGGAAACCGAAATACGGGCCGCCCGAGGCTAGCGGTGCGCCGAGCGGCTGACCTTCGCCACAGACGATATCGGCACCGGTTGTTCCCCATTCGCCCGGCGGTTTCAGCAAGGCCAAAGACACGGGATTGACTACCGCGACGACGAGCGCCCCGTTGGCATGCGCCCAGTCGGTCAGCGTATCGACATCTTCCAGTACGCCGAAGAAGTTCGGTTGCGGGATGACCACGGCGGTAATGCCCTGGCCAACGTATTGCGCCAATTGCCCAGCCAGCGTGCTGCCCGATTTCGGATCGTACGCGAGCGGGATCTGTTCGAGGCCCTGCGCTTCGGTGATCGCGTGCACGGCCGCGCGGTATAGCGGGTGTACTGTCGCCGGCATCAAGATCTTGCGGGTATCGCTGGCGCTATTCGCGCGCACCGCCATCAGCAAGGCTTCTGCGAGCGCCGAAGCGCCGTCGTACATCGACGCATTGCTGACGTCCATGCCGGTCAAAGCGCACATCATGCTCTGATACTCGTAGAGCAACTGCAGCGTGCCTTGACTCGCTTCAGCCTGATACGGCGTATACGCCGAATAGAATTCGCCACGGGTCGTGATTTCCCACACCGCCGCCGGAATATGATGCTCGTAGGCGCCGGCACCGATGAAATTCAGCAGCTGGCCGTCCTGCGCCGCACGGCTGTGCATCAGGCGGGCAATCTCCATTTCGGAGATGCGCTCCGGGACCTGCGATAAGCCTTTACAGCGCAGCTCAGCAGGGATTTCACCAAATAGCGCGTCGATATTCGGGGCACCAATCGCCGCCAGCATTTCGCTGACGTCGGCTTCGGTATGCGGGATAAAAGGCATGTTGGACCGTGCGTGGAATCGTGATCGGCGGGGGTATTTATTCGGCAGCGAGCGCGGCGGCATAGCCAGCGGCGTCGAGCAGCGCGGCCAGCTCGGCGGTGTTCGACGGCTGCATTTTCCACAGCCAGCCGGATTCATATGGCTCGGTGTTCAGTAGCTCAGGCGCTTCGACCAACTTCGGATTGGTGTCCAACACTTCGCCGGAAATCGGCGCATAAACATCCGACGCCGCCTTAACCGACTCGACCACTGCACAAGCATCACCTGCCGTTAGTTTGCGGCCGACTTTCGGGGTTTCGACGAAAACTAGATCACCGAGCGCAGCTTGAGCGTGGTCGGTGATGCCGATCAGCACACTGCCATCCGGCAGAGTTTTGACCCACTCATGCGACTTCACATACTTCAATTCGGTCGGAATATTGCTCATTGCCTCAACTCCTAATAGATGTTGTTTCGTAGCTGCCGCGCAACACCATTGCGGCCGCAGATTTATTTGCTCGCCAATACCTTGCCGTTACGAACGAACGGCAACTTTGTTTCCTGAGTCGGCAGCCACTGGCCGCGGATTTCGACTTCAAACGGCCCTACCGCGTTATTCGGAACACGGGCGAAGGCGATGGAGCCTTTCATCGTCGGCGCAAAGCCGCCGCTGGTGGTCTCGCCGACTACGCCGTTAGAAGCGCGTACCGGCATGTGCGCACGCAACACGCCGCGGCCTTCGAGAACCAGGCCCAGGCTGCGCCGCGGTGGCCCTGAACGCTGCGTTTCCAGCACTGGGCGGCCGATAAATTGCCGATCTTCCGGATTGAACGCCACCGTCCAGGCCAAGCCGGCTTCCAGCGGGCTGACGGTGTCATCCATATCTTGACCATAGAGATTCATGCCGGCTTCGAGGCGCAGCGTATCGCGCGCGCCCAGCCCGCAGGGCTTTACGCCGGCGGCCAACAACTGCTGCCAGATCGTCACCAATTCGGCTTGCGTCACTATCAGCTCAAAACCATCCTCGCCGGTGTAGCCGGTGCGGCCGACAAAAAAATCGCCCGACCACGCGGCGTTAAATGGCGCGAGGCTCAACACCTGCTCGGCGAATGCCGGCGCCAACAATGGCGCCAGCTTGGCGCGCGCTTCGGGGCCTTGTAATGCGAGGATGCCGAGATCGGCGCGGTGCCGAATTTCAACGTCGAAAGCCGGGGCCTGCTGCCGCAGCCAAGCCAAATCTTTCTCCGTCGTGCCGGCGTTTACGACGAGTCGGAACCAAGACTCATCGACAAAATAGACGATCAGATCGTCGATAACCCCGCCCTGCGGATTCAACATGCAGGAATACAGCGCCTTTCCCGGCGTTTTTAACTTGGCGACGTCATTGGCCAACAGGTAGCGCAGGAACTCCCGCGTGCGTGGGCCGTGGAGATCGACGGCTGACATATGCGCAACATCGAACATGCCAGCGCTCTGGCGTACGGCGTGGTGCTCGTCGAGCTGAGAGGTGTACTGAATCGGCATATCCCAGCCGGCGAAATCGACCAGCTTGGCGCCTAGAGCGCAATGTTCAGCGTGCAGCGCGGTTTGTTTGAGCATGGGTTCGGCAGTTGGGGTACGCCGCCAATCCTGGCGACAGGCTGGAAGCCCTAGGCTTCCGACCCGCACAACGTCTGTACGGGCTGACACCGCGCCGTTTCCGGCTGCAATGCCGCTTACCCACCCCTCTGTCCGGGAACCTGAGAGTTCAGAGCCCTAAAAGCCCTTGCCCCATCGGTGGACCGCGAAAACCGGCGATCACTCTCCAGAGTTAGCATGAATCATCACAATTCGTGGCGCCGCGCTCCTTTTGCCTGAGCGATTCCGGGCGGATTTGCGCCTTCGGCGCCGCCTGTTTCAGGCGGTCTCTCGCGCGGTGCCAATGCTGTGCCGCACTATACCGTTCCTAACCGCTACTGGCGAGGTCGTGCGGCAGAAATTCGCCGGAAGTACCGTGCTACGCCGCTCACGCTGCCACCGTGACCGAAGCCGCAGCACTGGCGAGCAAACTCCGCATATCGACAAATTCCCCGCTCACCAGCTGCTCGCGCAGCGGTCCGTTCAGAACCTGATCCACGTCTTGCGCGCGCTGCTCGGGCGTCGTCAGGTAACCGGGCAATTGCGCACGCTTTTGCAACACTGCGATATCGGGGAACTGATTGGGGTCCGCTGGCGGATACAAGGTGTGGTCGAACAACCGGGTGTTGAGGCTACACAGACCCAGGACCGCAAAAAACGTCGCGGGGTGCTCCAACGCGTAGAGCTTGAGCATCATGTTCAGCGTTGCTTTCGAAATCGCATAGCCACCGTTGCCCGCACGGGCACGGACGCCGGCCATTGAGGCCGACGCCACACAGGTTGCGATCGGCACGCCGCCGCGCAGAAATAGATCGAGCAAGAGCTTGTTCGCCCAGACATTGAGATCGACGATCTGCTTCATCTCGTCCATCGCGATATCGCTAACGCGCATCACGCGGTCGCCAAACATGCCAGCGTTCAAGAACAGGTACGCAACGTCCGACACGCGCTGCTCGCGCAGAAAGTAGTCGGACAGTACGGCGGACGCCATTCGGGTCTGCGACAAATCAACCGGCACATAGCGGAATTCGGCTTCATCGACTAAATCAGCCGGCACCGTGCGCGATAACCCGTAAACACGATACCCCTTGTCCAGCATGCGACGGGCAATCGCATGCCCAAACCCGCGGCTGGCGCCGGTGACGATCACGTTTTTCATCTTGGACTCCTGTCACCACTGCTTAAAGGCGCCGCCCTGCGAGCGCGCCGCCGTCGATCGGAATCACCGTGCCGGTTAGGTAAGACGATGCATCCGATAGCAACCAAACCACGGCCGCCGCAACTTCCTCCGGCGTACCGAAGCGGTTCATCGCAGCGAAGGCTTTTTTACGCGCGGTGCGCTCCGGATTTTTTGCCAAGTTCTCCGGCGAATTCATACCGCCGAGGATCGGCCCCGGCGCAATCGCGTTGACACGAATCACCGGCCGGCTGCCGTCGCCGCTATCGGCGTATTCGATTGCCGCGCTACGCGTCAGCCCGATTACCGCCGCCTTACTGGCAACGTACGACGCTTGGTTCGGCACGGCGACTAAACCGGCAACCGAGCTATTATTAACAATTGCACCACCGCCGCTTTTCAGCATCGCGGCAATCTCGTACTTCATCGAATAGAAGGTGCCGTTGACGTTGATGTCGATCACGCGCTGCCAATCGGTGATCGAGACCTCCGCCATCGGCGCTGTCGGGCTCGTCACGCCAGCGTTATTGAACGCCAGATCCAGACAACCGTGGTTCTGCAGCAGTTGCGCGATCATCTGCTCGACACTGGCCGGATCGGCCGTGTTCACGCTCAGATAGTGCACCGGCCGGCCGACTTCAGCACTCGCCTGCGCCGCCGCCGCCTTGCCTTTCTCAACATCGCGACCGGCGATCACCACCGTTGCGCCGGCTTTCGCCAACGCCACCGCGCTGACCAATCCCATGCCTTGGGTCCCGCCGGTGACCAAAGCCACCTTGCCGCTGAATGAAGCCATCGAAATCCGTCCTCTACGTGATAGTGCCAGTGATGAAGCGCGGCTTCAGCTCAACGCTGGCCGCTTGTAGCGCGGATTAACGCAACAGTAGACGCGGCCATAAGCCGGGTTTGATTTGTCTTTAAAACATTTGCCGTCCCAGAGGCAGCGGTCAATCGTCGCGCCCTGCCCGGCCAGCGTCTTATGGATTAGGTCGTTATCGGCGAACAGCGCCCGCGCCATGCCAACGGTATCGGCCAGCCCCGAAGCGACATAGCGCTCAGCCTTGGCTAGCGAATCGACAAAGCCCGCGAAGCCGACTGGAACCGTCGCAAACGCTTTAAACGTGCCCACCTCATCTTCGAGAAACGCTTGCCGCTCATCGGTGCGCTCGATCAAACGATGGAAGCTTTCGGCAATTGAAATCGAGGCTTCGAATAGATCAACCCCGGCTGCTTCAAGCAGCGGGGCCACATTGCGGAAATCCTTCGCGCTAAGGCCTGCGTCGCCGATACAATCGTTGATACCAATCCGCAGCCCGAGTGCCCGTTCCGGCCCCAGCTCGCGGCGCACCGCACGCACAACCTCAACAACAAACTGCGCCCGCCGTTCTGGGCTGCCACCGTAGGCATCATCACGCTTATTCGTGTACTGCGACAGGAAACTCGCCAGCAGATACCCATTCGAGGCCTGCAATTGGACAAAGCGAGCCCCCGCTTCCACCGCCAAGCGGGTGGCTTGCGCAAACTGCGCCACCACATCGGCGATGTCCGCGTGCGTCATCGCCTGCGTACGGTAGGCGGCATCGCGCTTCATCGACGGCGCGCTGCCGATCCCGCTCGGCGTGAGCAGGGGTAAGCCCGTGTGCGTCGTCGTCGCTTGGCCGCCGTAATGTTGGAGCTGCACAGCGATCACTGCGTCGTCGGCGGCGCAGCCCGATAAAAACGTACCTAGCGCCGCTGCGTGTGCCGGCTCGAATAAACGCAATCCGTGTAACTGCAATATCGAACGTGGCGATACCGAGGCGTTGCTCAATACCACCAGCCCACAGCCGCTACGCGCAATTCGCCAATAGAAATCGGAAAGCTCGCCCGAAAACGTACCGTCTTGGTGGGCCAAGTCGATGCCCATCGCCGGAAAAAAAAGCCGATTTTTCAGCGTCACGCCGCGCAGCTGCAGCGGCCGAAATAGCTGCGGAAACGCGGCGCTCCCGGACGGAACACCAACCGCATTTACGATTGGTGTAGTTGCCTCCTGCGTCATTGCCGTACTCAGAACACACCTTGCGCGGAGACAACATGCGTAAAGTTCTTGATGATCTCGCTGAGCTTGGTTTTATCCTCGCGGCCAAGCGCGAGAAAATGCAGATCGGCGATCATGGTTTTATTGCCCGGATGCACCGCCGTAATCTCAGCTTTCGCGTTCATGAAACCGATGTGCTTGGCGTAGAGCGCAAAATCAAAAACGTCACCCGGCTTGATCGCGGCCTTCGGCTTAAACGAAACCTGCAACCCTTTTGCCGACAAGGTATTCAACTCGCACTCATAGCGCCGCTCATCGGCACCGGTGAGATGAATGGTGCGCAGAATATTTTTGACCGGTTCGAACTGGTGCGTTTCGTCAATTGGCACCACGCGCGCCTTCTTGAACACTTCGGCTTTGATGACCGGCCCGCAAAGCTCGAACTTCGCGATCTTCCGACCGCACTGATAGAACGTAGCGCGCTTGTGCAGCCAACGATCCGGTCGCGCGTTAGGGCCAACATCGTCCATAACAATCCGTACTGGATAATTCGAATTGGTGTAACCGAGGAAGTCGATGTTGAGGTTCGCAATCGAAATCGAAACCTCACCGCGTTTGAAGCCGCTGTAGCGATAGTGATGCGCGTAAACCGTTTGCCGCGCCGCCTCGATCGTCATAATGCCCGGCACGTGTTCGTGATGCTTCTTGTAGAAGTAATAGTTGCTCAGATCGTTGTAAAGCATCGCGTACATCGTGCGTGGATGATTTTCTGGGATGCCATCCGCTTCGAGTATTTGCGAAATCTTGCAACGCGCGCTGTCCGGTACCCAGGTTTGAATGCGGTTCAGCTTTTTCAGTAGCAGAATTTCATCCATTTCCGGGACGTAATCGGCATTGATCACATAGCCGTTATCGTTTTTTGCGTAATGCGTTTCGAGTAGCGCGCGATCTTCTTCAGCATCTTGAAGCGCCGCTGCCTCAGCGTCGGCGATGAACACAGGAATGCTCTTGAGATAATACCAACCGTCCGCCGCATCTTCGTTTTTCACGTAATGCGTCAGTAAGAAACGGGCGTCTTCTTCGCTGACTTTGGTCAAGGTGCTAGCGTTCAAACGCGCCGGTATTGCGCCGTGACCATAACAGAGCAATACATCATCCTTCGACTCTTTGTGCAGCAGATTCGGGTCCAGACGATGCTGGGCCGCCAGCTGTAATGCGCTTGCACTTTCAAGGGAAAATTCCATTCTATGCTCCGTATGAGGTGAGATAACCGGCTGGCTCGGCTTTCCGGGTCAGCGTGATTGGCGAAGTGGTGACACGCGCACTAACTCCGCCTCCATTTCATTAAGGCCGATAGACGGCAATTCCTTGCGGCTGGGTTCCAACGGGGACATCAATCACAATCGGTGCTTGGCTTTCGACCAGCGTTCCGTTGGCCTGAATTGAGAACACGTGCAAGGCATTTCCCTGCCCTGGCGGAATCGCGCCGGTCGCTCTCTGGCTAACGACGTACAGGGTCTTCTCGTCACTGCTGAGCTCAATCTGACTCGCATTGCCAACCCCAGAGAGCTGAATATTCTGAATCTCGCGCGGAGACTCCGGAACGCTAAGGTCGTAAACCGATACTGTCGAAAACGCATCGTGTGCCGGGTCACCGACGACACCGTTATTACTCGTATACAAACGTGTGCCAGCACGGTTGCTACGCAGCCAGCAAATCGCCAAACCGGAGTTCGGCACAGCGCGAACAAAGCTCAAGTCGCCGTCGCGACTATAAGAAAACACGCCAAGTTGATTGGTGACGACGTAGCCGACGTAGAGCAGCGGCAACCGCGGATGGGACGCAAGCCCGAGCGGAAATTCCGCCAAACGCAAATCTTGGCTGATGAAACGCGGGATGTTGGGATTTACCGGTAACGCCGTCGGCGGCCGTTGGAAGAGCCGCCCGCGATTATCGTATTGAAAGCTCTGAAGCAAACCCGCACGGAAGTCGGCACCAAACATCAAATGGGTGCCTGGGACCAAATACGCCTGTGACGGTGACGAACCAAACGCCAGATCGACGCGTGTGCGGCCTTGCGACGCTCCGCGAGGCAAGTAAGCCTGCGTTTGGTTCAGGATAGGCCCGGCCACACTCGAAATGGGGCCCAGTGATCCGTTTGCCAGGATCCGTAACGTCGTGTAGTTCGGTTGCACCGGCAGCAAACGACCGAGATCGCCGTTTTGGTTGACGACGAATAGGATGTCACCAGAAATGGCGAGGCTGACCGGATTTACGCCGCCAGATGGAAATGGCGAACCTGGAATCGCCTGCAGCGAGCCGTCGCTAGCAATCCGAAACACAGCGATGGTATCCGAACCGGAATTGACCGCAAACATTAGCTTGCGCTGTGCATCGATCACAATGTTTTGGTCGGAATCGTAGGGCCCAAAAACAAAACTGGTGTCCTGCACGCCGGTGCCGCCGGTGGTAAATGGCGACCCCGCCAACGGCTGCAAACTGCCATCGGTTTTGCGTGCATACGCCAATATGGAGTTGCCGTTTAGAGACTGAACGTTGCTCTCAACATAGACAAACTCTGGCGTCGCGGCTTGTGCGGATGGTGCACAAATTGAAAATCCTGCAAAAATTGCGGCGATGCTGGCCGATAATCTATTCATATTTCTCTCAAAATTTCGTACAAATCAAACAAATGACTGAAAATATGATTTTTATCAATAACACGAAAGCTCGTAATTCATATGACAAAATCGCTTAGATACTCTGTTTTCCTACATTTGCATATTTTTTGCATCAAAAATTGGACGCAGAGAAAATCTAACAGTATGCTCGGCCCCGCAACTACACACTCTTTCGTCTCATAGTCACACGGAGGTAACCATGGCAAAGCAGACAAAGCGCCTGCCAACCATCCCGGCAGAACGCACTTTGAAGGTCATTTCCGGGCGCTGGAAAGCCAGCATCCTCTATCATTTGTTTGACGGCCCGAAGCGGCTTTCCGAGCTCAAACGGTTAGCACCGGATGTGAGTCAAAAGGTTTTGATCGAACAACTGCGTGAGATGGAAGAACACGGCGTCGTCCATCGAGAAGTTTTTCGCCAAGTCCCGGCGCGTGTTGACTACACGGTAACTCCGTTAGGGCTTAGTTTAAGGCCTGTAATCATGACCTTATGCGAATGGGGGCGCCGCCACGCGAGCGAACTTAAAACACTCGATGCGATTGAACCAAATTGCGCCTCGGCGCTTGCGACGAAATCGGCGGCGGTTTCGGTCAATACAGACGATCACATTACAGCCTAGCGGCGCAGCCCTCGAGGCTGACGCAAACTGATCGGCACGAAATGAATGACGAGATGGAATACTGAGGCCGCGTTCTCACGGGTGTATCGCCATCTGCTATCGAAGCGATTCAATTTTGGGTCAGTGCAGAATAGTTGTCTCGGGCCTCGGTCACCCTAAATTAACTAATTTTATATTTATAAGGTGATTTTTAATTTTATTTAAAATTTATTAATTTAATTAAAAATAAGTGTACCAATACCCTTTCTGGTCTTTTATTTGTTCAATGCCGCAGCATTTTGCTGCGGTTTCTTCCGGACAAACCCGTCGTAATCCGCCATCACTGGTCCAGGGATCGTCGGCGCTGACGGTAAGGTCAATAGGCGCTTGCGATATTGGTCGAGATAATCGGCCCGCACCGCGTCATCAATTCGATTCGGTCCGTAAACCACGAAAGGCGCGATAACGGCAAAGCCGGTAAATGCGAAAATCCCGCGGTGAACGGGGTATAGGATGGCCTCAATCGGGCCGTAGACGCCCTCTTCCGAGTACACGGGATCGAGACCGCCGACGGTCAACGCACACATTGCGCGCTTGCCGGCAAGCACGCCGCCATCAAACCAGCGGCCGCCGCCATAAGCGTGGCCAACAGTGAATACCCGGTCGACCCAGCCCTTCAAAATGGCCGGCAGACCCAACCACCAGATCGGAAACTGGAAGATCAGTACGTCGCACCAGGCCAGTTTGTCGATCTCAGCCTGCAATTCCGCGCTATAGCCGCTGTGTTTGCTTGCGTAGGCTTCTTCATCCTGCTGTTTGAGACGATTCGGATCGACAACCGTTGTGAAGTTGCGCCGGTCAGAAACCGGATCAAAACCCATCGCATAAAGATCGGATACAACAACTTCGTGACCGGCGCTGCGCAGCGTCTTGACGGCCTCGCCGGTCATGGCGGCATTGAAGCTGGTCGGCTCGTGGTGCGCATGGACAATAAAAACCCGCATCGGCTTGTCCCCAGTACGCCACGAGCCGTCCATTGGCGTTACTCGGTTACGGCGTCAGCAGAATCTTGCCCATGGTGCCGCGGCTTTCCAGCGCGCGGTGTGCTGCACCGGCTTCCGCCAACGGATGGACGCCGCCAATCGTGACCTTGAGTTCGCCGCTTATGCAGAGCGCAAACAATTCACCGAGTCCAGCCTTCAAATTTTCCGGGGTCAACAGCGGAACAAGTGCAAAGCCGCCAACGCTCTGATTCTTGAAAATCAGGCCGAGCAGTTCTGGCACGCCAAGCGCGAAACTTTGAATGTTCAGTGCACCATAGATGAGCATGCGGCCAAGCGGCGCGAGCACATTGAGGCTATCCCGGGTTACGTCGCCGCCTACCGACTCATAAATGATGTCGGGCCCGTTACCGCCAGTGGCGGCGCGCACGTCATCTGTCCACGTCGATTCGGTGTAATTAACGCCGACATCGGCGCCCAACGCGCGAACGAAATCGAGCTTGCTGCTGGTGCTGGCCGCAGCAATGATGGTTTTGGCGCCGGCACGCTTCGCGAGCTGCACCAATAGCGAACCGACGCCACCGGCGGCGGCGTTGATCAAAACCGTTTTGCCTGCGGGCGGCGCCTGCAAGGTTAAATGTAGTGCCGTTAGCCCCTGCACCAGTAAGGCCGTGGCATCTTCGAACGACAGGGCGTCCGGCATTGGCACCAGAATACCCGCGTCAACCAGCACCGTCTCGGCGTAGCCGCCGAAGAAAATACCCGCGGCAAATAACGGCACCGCAACGCGCGAGCCGATTTTGAGGCCTTCAACGCCCGCGCCGATTGATTCGATCGTTCCGGCAATTTCGTTGCCGAGCACGCAGGGCAACGGTGGCGTCATTGCATAACGATCCGCCCGCATCAAGGTATCCGCCAGATTCACGCCGACAGCGCGTACCCGGACCAGCACCTGCCCGTGCCCCGGAACCGGCGTCGCGGTTTCGATCAACTGCAGGACTTCAGGACCACCAAACTGGCTTAGTTGTACGGCTCGCATTGAGTACATCTCCTTAAACGCAATATTTAGCGTGCCATTATTGATCCGGCCATTAAGCACTTGAATAAAGACAGTGCAATGCCCAACCGAATGCCGCACTTCCGAGAAAGCGAGAAATGGCCGGATCAATAACAAAGCAATTTGATTTTATTATTAATTCGGCCACTCACGCCGTCTCGAAAAAGTACGATCTCAAATTGCCGCGTAGCACCTCGTTCAACTATTTTGTAGCCGAATTAATAATAAGTGAGTCGACCGTCAGGAACTACAAACTCTTTGGTTTCATAGAAACTTAAAAGTGAGCGCCGTATTCCGGCTGTGGTGACATGCGTTCTGATTGATCTCAGTGATCTCAGCACGCGGCCGCGTGCAGCAAAGGCATTGCGCCGGCCGAGCGCGGCTCGCCGGCAGCCCTGCATCGTCGGGCTGGCTAATTCTGACGCCAGCATGCACAGTGGCGGGGATGTGCCGCGAACCCGACAACCGTTTCGCGTTGCGCAGCGCCCACTCGATCAAGATTTTCAGTAGGAACCCGAATACTCGCCGCGCTTATGGACGCCCAACCGACCGCGCCGCCCGAAGCCGCAGCGAAAGCCGACCGCTATCTGCGTATTCGCTTGCTGAGTTACAACATCCAAGTTGCGCTTGAAACCCGCCACGCCGGCCATTACCTCACTGGCGCTTGGCGCCACGTATTGCCGAGCACGGTGGCCCACGCCAATCTGGACCGCATTGCGGACATCATTCGCGGCTACGATTTCGTTGCCATTCAAGAGGGCGACGCTGGCAGTCTGCGCACGCGTTACCGAAACCAGATCGAATACCTAGCCGACAAGGCGGGATATCCGTATTACAACCTGACCATCACGCGCGATCTACATCCCTTTGCGCGACATTGCCTTGGCTTTCTCAGCCGCCATCAACCGGCAACCGTTGATGATCTCCAACTCCCGTCGCCGATTCCTGGCCGCCGTGCGTTACGGGTACGCCTCGGCGCCGAAGCCGGCGGCTTGGTGCTGATCGTCACCCACCTCTCGCTAGGTCGCCGCTCGCAAGAACGACAGTTGGAGTTTCTGGCGGCGCAAATCGATCCGCAGACCCCTGCGGTGCTCGTTGGCGACTTAAATTGCGAGCTCGAACACTTGCGCGGCCATAGCGGGCTCCAGCGCTGCGGCTGGGCCGGCGCTGAGATTTCACCGTTAACGTTCCCGAGCTGGCGGCCACGGCGCGGCATCGACCACGTGCTCGTCACCGGCAACGTCCAGCTGAAACGGCTGGAAACGCTGCCGTTTGCGATCTCCGACCATCTGCCGCTAGCCGCTGATATCGACGTTCCATTACCTGATCTCGCATGATCGAGTCGCTTGGCCGTTGGCTATTGATCGGGCTGTATGTTGTTGCCGCGCTCGGCACCGCTAGCCACGCGCTGCTGAATAAACGCGATCCCCGTTCGGCCTGGGGTTGGATCGCCGTCTGCTGGTTATTCCCGCTTGCCGGCGCGGCGCTCTATTACCTGTTTGGCGTTAACCGCATCGAAACCCGGGCCAAGCGAGTATTCGGCAAGGCCTTAGGACAGCGGCGTCCGGCATCGGCGATTGAACATCTGCCGGAGATCCCCGGCCTAGCGGGCGCCGAAGCGCGCGAACTCGTGCGTATTGGCGACGCGCTAACTGAACGACGCCTGAGCCGTGGCAATCGCGTAACGCCGCTGTTTACCGGCGCCGACGCCTACAACGCGATGATCGAAGCAATCAACACCGCCCAACATCATGTTTACCTGGCTAGCTATATTTACCGGGACGATGCTGCCGGTCAGCGTTTTGCCGCCGCGCTGACTGCCGCGCAGCAGCGCGGGGTACGCGTGCGCGTGCTGCTCGATGGTCTGGCTGACGCACTCTACCGCCCGCCGGCTAGCAAAATGCTGCATCGGCACGGGATCCAACCGGCGCTATTTTTACCGCCGCGGCTATGGCCGCCGATGTTGCATATCAACCTGCGCAATCACCGCAAACTGCTGATCGTCGACGGCGAAATCGGCTACACCGGCGGCATGAACATCCAGCAACAACACGTCGCTGCCGCAGATGGCGAAGCCGCGATCGACGACGTCCATTTTTGCGTGCAGGGTCCGCTCGTGCAACAGATGGAAGACGCTTTCCTCGCCGACTGGCGCTTCGCCGCAGGCGAATCAGTTACGCCCCAATCTCCACCGGCAGTGGCGGCCGACGGCAATATCATTGGCCGGGTTATTACCGATGGCCCCAACGAGGATCTCGATCGCCTCGTCATGGTGCTGATCAGCGCCATATCCGCTGCGCATCGACGCATCTGGATCATGACCCCTTATTTCCTGCCGCCGGCAGGCTTAACGAGTGCGCTACAAGCGGCAGCGTTGCGTGGAATTGATGTCAGCATCGTGCTGCCGCGGCGCAGCGACCAGCGCTGGATGGACTGGGCAACGCAGCACATCCTGCGACATCTCCTCGAACGAGAAGTGCGCGTGTATCTGCGTCCGCCGCCGTTTGCCCACACCAAGCTCCTGATCGTCGACGATTGGTATGTGCAGTTCGGTTCCGCCAATCTCGATACACGGAGCCTGCGCCTGAATTTTGAGTTGACCGTCGAAGCCTATGGCATGCCGCTGGCGGCAGAAATGGCGGCGCATTTCGAATCGGTACGAAATCGCAGCCGCCCAGCGACGCGCGCCGAAATGGTCGAACGTAATCTTGCGTTGCGCCTGCGGAATGCGCTGTGCTGGCTAGGATCACCCTATCTTTAGGCACCACGTCCTCTGCGATGACCCAGACCCCTGAACCTGTAAGCGCCAGCGGGCCACCTACCGCCCGCGCGATGCCCCGTAACGCTCGTCCAGGACAGCATCCCGGCAGCCATCATCGACCCGTATCATTCGTGACGTACACAACGGGCACTGATCTTGTAGCCAAGCTTACCGTTACCTATTGCAGCATCGGTTATTGTGCCGACCGTATTTCGGCAGCAACTCAATTATTGAGCCGGCATGAAACGATTGAACAACGTAGCGAGATTGGGCGCGTATCGCGCAACACAAGGTGGCGCGCGCCGCCAATCAACAACGAACGCTGAATGACCAGAGACGGCCACCGCTTAGGCAAAGAAACACGGGCACGGATCCGACTCGAAATCGGGATCCTGTTTGCCTCCCAGGAAGGGCGTAAGTCGATATTGTTCTTCGGCTTATTGATCGCGCTACTGGTCGCAATCAATGGCCTCAACGTACTCACGAGCTATGTCGGCCGCGATTTCATCTCCGCGATCGAAAATCGTAATCACACCCGCTTCACGCGTGAAGCTTGGCTGTATGTCGGCGTGTTTGGGCTTTCAACGATGGCAGCGGTGCTGTACCACTATCTGGAAGAGCGCTTGGCGCTGCTCTGGCGCAGCCAACAAACGCGGCGGCTGATCGACCGCTACCTCGCCCGTCGGGCGTATTACCGCATCGAAATCGAGGGCGAACTGCAGAACCCCGATCAACGCATCGCCGACGATGTCCGCGCGTTTACAACCACAAGCTTATCGTTTGTGTTGATGACACTAAATGCGACATTCACGGTATTCGCGTTTTCCGGCGTGCTGTGGTCGATCAGCCCGTTACTGTTTCTCGTCGCCGTCGCCTACGCTGCCTGCGGTTCGATTCTAGCAGCGCTACTCGGCAAGCCTTTGATTGGCTTAAATGTACGGCAGTTGGATAAGGAGGCGAATTTACGCTCGGAATTAATGCACGTGCGCGAAAACGCCGAGTCGATTGCGTTGTTGCATCGCGAAGGGCAACTGCACCGGCGGTTGCGAGATCGCTTCGAGCAATTAGTTTCCAATACCCGCCGAATGATTTCGGTGAACCGTAAGCTCGGCTTCTTCACCAATGGCTACAACTATCTGATTCAGATCATTCCAGCATTGTTCGTGGCGCCAATGTTCATGCGCGGCGACGTGGAGTTTGGCGTCGTCACGCAGTCGGCTACCGCGTTTGCCTACTTGATGGGCGCGTTCTCGTTGCTGATCACGCAGTTCCAGACCATTTCATCCTACGCCGCAGTAGTCGCTCGGCTCGGCAAACTAATGGACGCGATCGACCGCACCGACGAGCCGCCGCCATCGCCATTAGCGGTACAGATGACAGGCGAGCGCCTAGTTTATGACCACCTCACGTTACGACAACCGGACGGAACGCTGCTCCTGCATGACTTGAATATCGCTATCGAACGCGGCACGCGGGTCTTGATTCGCAGCCCTTCTGGCCATGCAAAAACCGCACTCTTCAAAGCAACTGCCGCGCTCAGCGCCGACGGCGAAGGCACCATTATTCGGCCGGACGCCGACGCCATGCTGTTTGTGCCAGAGCGGCCCTATTTGCCGAAAAGCACCGCGCGCGAATTGCTGCAGCAGCTACCGCGCCGACGCAGCCTCGATAAAACCGAAATACATGCGGTGCTGCAAGCGCTGCAACTGGAAGCCGTGGTTGCCGACGGTGGCGGGCTGGATGTCGTCCACGACTGGACAACCTGGGTCGGGCTTAGCGAGCAAGCACGTTTCATTATCGGCCGCGTATTGCTGGCGCAGCCCGCCTTCGTGTTTCTGGATCGCCTCCGCGCCGCAATGGACCCGACTGACGCTGAGCAGGTTTTGAAATTGCTCAGTGAACGCGGTATCAGCTATTTAATGCTCGGCAAACCCGACGACCCGCTAACGTATTTTGACGCCGCACTGGACCTCGCCGCTGACGGTACGTGGACCTGGCAGTTGTTTACGCAACCGCCGCGCGCGGTCCCAGCGTTATCCGCAAGCGGTGTTTAGCGCCGTCACCGGCAATCGCAATTCGCGCCGTGCCATCGACGACCAGGACTGCAGTGTCATCGACGCTGCAGGCAATGACGCCGGCGCTGCAACGGGTTGGATTGTCGACTTCGATGTCGTACGTCGTTCCGCTCGCAGGATGCCGATAGTGAATACGATACTCAGGCCAATCGTCTGGCACGCACGGGCTTAGTACCAGCGTATCGCCATTCTCCAAACGCAGGCCGAGCACGGATTCCAACGCGACGCGGTAGGCCCAACCGGCCGAACCGGTGTACCAAGTCCAGCCGCCGCGGCCGATATGCGGCTCGGCACCATAGACGTCAGCGGCGATCACATAAGGCTCGACTTTATAACGCGCGACCGCAGCCGCATCGCGGCTATGCGCCATCGGACTCAACATCGTCAGCAGCCGTGCGGCGCGGTCGCGCCGACCGAGCTTAGCCAGCGCCGCGACAACCCAACACGCGGCATGCGTGTACTGGCCGCCATTCTCTCGTACGCCAGCAACATAGCCGCGGATGTAGCCCGGATCGTGCGGCGTTTCGACAAACGGCGGCGTTAGCAGCCGGATTAATTCTTCAGATTCGCTGATCAGCTGCGTTTCCGCCGCCGACATCGCCTGCACTGCGCGCGCCGCCGGCGCGGCGCCGGATAGCACCGCCCAAGCCTGGGCCAAGCCGTCGATCCGGCACTCACTGCCGTCGTGATTGCCGAGCGGCGTGCCGTCGTCGTAGTACGCGCGACGATACCAAGCGCCATCCCAACCGGCACCGTTCAGCGTCAGCGCCAGTTGTTCGCGATACGCGTGGTAACGCGCAGCCCGTTCCGGCTCGTCACGCGCCTGCGCCAACGGGATGAAGTCGGCGAGGATCGTATACAGAAAAAAGCCCATCCAAACGCTCTCGCCGCGTCCTTTGCGACCCACGCGGTTCATGCCGTCGTTCCAATCACCGGTGCCCATCAGCGGCAGGCCGTGCGCGCCCCGCGTTAATGAACGATCCAGCGCGCGGCAGCAATGCTCAAAAACACTGCCGCTCTCGCTGCTGACGTCGGGCTGGAAATAACGCTCTTCTTCCTCTGGCGAGAGTTCCGGTGCCGACAAAAATGGAATGCCGACGTCAAGCACGGCGTGGTCGCCGGTGCTGCGCAAGTAATCCGCGGTGACGTACGGCAGCCAGAGCAAATCGTCCGAAAAACGGGTGCGAACCCCGCGCGGTCGTGTCGGCTGCACAACCGCAGCTTGAGGCGCTTCGTGCCACCAATGCAGCACGTCACCTTCGGCAAACTGGCGGCTCGCGTGCAGCAAAAGCTGCTGCCGCGTTAGCGCTGGCCACAGAAGGCTCAAATTGCCGGCGTCCTGCAGTTGATCGCGGAAGCCATAAGCACCACTGGACTGGTAAAACGCGGTTCTCGCCCAGATCCGACACGCCAACGCCTGATACGGCAGCCAGCCGTTGACCATCGCGTCGATCTCGGGCGCCGGTGTTTTAATCTGCAGTGCACCGAGACTATCGGCCCAGGCCGAGCTAACTTCGGCAAACGCGGCATCGATTGCGGCACAATCGTGATAGCGCGCAGCGAGTGTCGCCAATTCTGCTTCGCTCAAGGCTTCGCCGAGGACGACGCTGAACACCGCGCTTTCGCCCGGCTGCAGGACAAAACTCAGCTGCCGGGCAAAACAGGGATCAAGACCATCACCCGTGCTGCCGTCGAGCTTAGGCCGCCGCAGCGCCAGCGGCGTGCGGACGTTGCCATCGACACCGATGAATGTTCGGCGATCACAACCAACCTGAACGTCCGCCGCGGTCTCGGCCACGGTGAACGTAAATACGATGCCATCACCAAAATCGCCCCGGCCGGTATTGGATGCACAGAGTAAAGCGCCGTCCTGCCAGGTACTGACGCTGCCTGGTGCGGCCGGCAACGTTCCGAGTACCAGCCGCTGATAGCTGTAGAACGACAGACGACGCGCCAGCAAACCGCGATGAACCAAGCGTAGGCGAACGATCTTGACCGGATCATGCTGGGCAACAAAGACCGTAACTTCTTGCTCCAATTCGTTGGTTTGCGAGCTAAAGCGCGAATAGCCGAAGCCGTGCCGCGCTTCATAAGTAACAGGCGCTGGCGCCGGGCCCGGTAACGGTGACCAAAACGCGCCGCTGGCGTCGTCGCGCAGATAGAGCGCTTCGCCGTGCGGATCGCTGACGGGATCGTTTGACCACGGCGTCAGCCGATTGGCTTGGCTGTTGCGGCTCCACGTCGCGCCGGCACCGGTTTCGCTAATCAGTCCGCCGAAACGCGGGTTGGCGAGGACGTTGAGCCACGGCATCGGCGGCAGCGCCAGCGATGCCCCCGCCCACGGCAGCTGCATCGCGTATTCGCTCGCGTCATCATTAAAACCGCTAGTAAATGTCGCCGCTACCGCGGCCGCTATTGGGCTTTGCGCGACGCTGGTGCTAACTGCAAGTCGGTCCGCCAACGCCGGAATGGCGCTGTGCTCCTGCGCAGCGCCGAGCACAAATTGAATCTCGCGCCGTTCGCCGGGCGCTAGAGACAGCGTAGTCCGCAAACTAAATATCGGATCGAGCACATTGCCAACGGTGCCCGTTACCGCCAACAGCGGATTGGCGACGTCGCGACCCCGGCCGATAAAGCGCAAACGATCGGTTTCCCAGCCTTCGGCTGGTGCGCCAATCAAGGCGTGAAACACGGCCGGCCAAGGTTCGCCGCGACTACGGGGACGGCGTTTGGCGATGAGCATGCTGCGCCCTGCCAGGCGTTCGGTTTGTACGAACAGCTTCAGAAACGCCGGGTGCTCAAGATCGGCTAGGCGCGGCGCGAGCGCTACTTCGATATAGCTGGTGACTTCAATCCGTCGCGGCCGGCCCGAATGATTGTGAAACGCGAGGGTGCGCGTTTCGAGATCGTTGGCGCCATCGACGGCAATCGTCAGCTGGCTGGCGATGCCGTGATCATCGCGCTCAATAACAAATTGCCCCGTGGACCGCGTAACGACATAGCGCTCCGGCGCCCGAACCGTCGGCTGCAAGCCGGCTGACCATAGCGTGTCGTCATCAGCGTCGCGGAGATAAATAAAAAAGCCATGCGCGTCTTCTGCCGCATCGCCCGGCCAGCGATTCAGCGCAATCCAATCCCAGCTCGAAAGCCCGCCTCCGGCATCGGTGAGCTGCACACGGTAGCGACCAGTGCCGAGTTCGTACGGTGTTGTCGTAATTGGGGCGTTTGGCATCTCAGGCAGCCCTCTCGGTGGTGATCGTGACGCGCGCGGGCCATTGCGTCAGCGTCACGGTGTGGTGTTCATGGTGTTGGACAACAACGCCATCGATGACGACGCGCAGCATCGCGCCCGCTAGCGGCGGCCGCAGAACAATACGGCTGGCGGTGATGCCACTCGCAACATCAAACTGCAGGGTTTCGGCATCGATGCGGCGCAAGGTGTAGCTGAGCGTGCCGAACGCCGTCGGCGCCAATGTCACCTGCACGCCCTCGCCTTCACACCACGCCAAAGCGACGCCGGCTGCGAGCACCAATGCTTGCTCGCTGTCGTCCTCGTAAACAAATAAGCTGCGCACGGCTAACACGTATTCGGCGCCGATCCAGCAATGTGGTACGTCGCCGATATGCCCCGGCGCAAATGGATCGCGCCAAGTGATTTCTGGCCACTGATTCCAAGCGCGCGGGCGCCGGTCAGTGAGGAAAAATTCCAGCAGCTCGAGTGCTGATTCGCGCCGCCCGAGGCGAACAAACGTGCCAATAATACGGATTTGGTAAGCAGTGTAGTTTGACCAATCGCGCTCGCCGCGGTGCATACGGCGCCAGTCTTCGATGAACGCATCGAAGCTGTGGACAACAAGCCGACGATCCAATTCTGGCATCCCATCGAGCAACGCAACGCCGTTGGCGGTCGCCGTCGGATCGAAGTCCACCCATTCAACGCTGCCCGGCACGTAGTCGATCTTCGCTTTCGCGCACAGCGCTGTGATCGAAGCGAACACACCACGACCAAAATGCCCCGCCAAGGTTTGCCAGCGTCGCTGCGTCTCGGTATTGCCGAGCGCGCCGGCCAAGTAGGCAGCATCACGCAAGCCGCGCAAGGCCCAGAAGTCGTCCCAATAGGAATGCACTGGTTGTGCGAGATAGCCCTCGTGGCTCGCCGAAATTGGTAATAAGCCGCTCGGCTCCAACAGGTTTTCGAGGCAGGCGACGGCGCGCTGCACATGCGGCCATAAGGTTTCTAGCAGCGGATAATCGCCGGTGAAACGGTAGTAGTCGGCGATCAGCGCGATGAGCTCACCGTGACTATCGTGTTCGACCAACCAATCCGGCCCATCACGATCAACGCAACACGGCACAAAGCCATCGGCGCGCTGAAACGGCGCGTACCAGCGGATGAAATCACGAACTTCGTCCTGGCAGCCCATGCGCAGCAAAGCCGCTGCCATCATCGCGCTATCACGGATCCAAGACCGCGTATAACGCCGCGGGCCGGCCTGTAACGCCGGGCCGGCGCGGGCGATCAGTACATGCGCGGTCGCCGTCATCAGCGCCGCAATGGCCGGCGCGGCTGAGCCGCTACCGCGCCACTGGCCGACCGGCAGCTTCGCCGCCCAATCGAATGCCGGCTCGTCCAAGGCACGCGGCACGTCATCGGCCAGATAGGCGACCGCTGCTTCGGCGCTGGCGCCCGCCGCCGCCGTTAAGTCAAAGCGCAGCGCGCCGCTGGCAAACCCAAATGGATCGTGAACTTGGCCGCTCGGCGGCAGCTCGCCGCTGCTGAGCTGGGCCGGCAACAAACCCTCGGCGAAACCCTGTGCGCCAAATCCGGTGATGGCGCCGATCGGCACGATGCAGGCGTGGCCGTTGACCGCGACCACGCCATCGCGCCACGCGATGTCATGAATCCGGCGCACGCCGCCGAGATCCCGGAAATGCTGCCACGGCGGCGTGACCTGGAACGGCCGTATGGTGACGAACAAGCGTGCCGACAACGGCGCGCCGCCGAGATTTTCCAAGCGATAGCGCACCCGCAGCGTGCCGGAAACCGTTGCTTCCGCAGTTGTCAGCAAGCGCCAGCCTTCGGCCTGCCAAATCACCGTTGGCTCAGGCCGCCAAGCCTCGCGCAGCGCCGCCTCGCGTTGCACATCGGCCCAGACATAAAGGCGGCCGGCAAGCCACAGCATCGGCTCGATCGTGAACGCGCCTTCATCGACTTCGACGGCGCCTTCTTCGTTCATCAACGCACAACGAAAACCGTTTGCGGTGCCGATCGGCGTCCACAGGCTTTGCTCGCGACTCAGCCAACGCGGATGCCAACCGCGCGGCTCTGCCTGTGCGATGGCGTGCCAGAACGCTTCAATCGAGCGCGAGAACTCAAACGGCTGCAGGCGCAACACCGCACCACCGCAAGCGCCGTTACAAACCAAACGCAACCGCCGCGCTTTCGTATTCGGCAGATAGAGGTAACTGCGCGTTCCGCCCGCGCGTGTCGTTGCGTACAACTTGCGCCAGCGGCGGCCGGTATTCGAGGTCAGCACGGTAAAGCCACGGGCTGGCGCTGCGGTGAGCCAATCGATTACCACGCCGCCGAATGCGCGCGCTTCGGTTGAGTCGAGCTGCAACCACGGCTTGACGTCATCCGCGCGCGGCTTCCAGCCGCTCGTCAGCGCGCAGTCGGCGCCGAAACCCGGTTCGGCACTGGAGGCAAGGCCTTCAACCTGCCCCTGGAACGTCAGATCGATGATTTCCAGCGCACGGATCAGCAGCGTGCCGCTGCCGCCGTCACCGGCGACGATGCCGAATTCGATGGCGCCGAGTTCGCTGATCGCGCCGCCGCCCGCGGGGCCCCAGGCGTAGTCGATATCGCGACTGCTGATTTCAACGCGCTGCCACCGGCCCGGCGGTACGCTTTTGCGAACATGGCGCCAGACGTTGCGGTTACTCGGATCGACCAGCTTCAGCTCGAAGTCATTGGTCGCTCCGACGACGCGTAGCCGGAAGCGTACCGCGTAGCTTTCTGGCATCGGCCGTCGCAGCACCTGGCGTGCGACAACAAAGCCGCCGCTGCCTTGGAAATCGTAGTCAAGCCGCAGCACCGGGCCGCTGGCAGCCGGCGTACAGCTCAGGTTCAATGTTTGCTCGCCCGGGCACATCGCCTGCCAGGTCGAACAAGTTTGCAACAGGTCGAGACTATCGCGATTCATCTCGCCATATTGCCGCATCTCGATCCAGTCGATGCAGCCTCTCGGTAGGTCTTGCTAAGCCGTTAGGCGCCGAGGCCACCCTGCGCGCTAAGCGTAATCACAGAACCATGTGCAGCATCGCCATCCACGCGCCGTTTGTGCGTGGTGGTGTCGATGCCATACCGACCGAGCAGCTTGTAGAAGTCGCTGCGGTTACGGCCCGCTAGGCGCGCCGCTTGGCTGACATTGCCGCTGGCGACATCAAGTAATTGCACGAGATACGCGCGAGTAAACTCGGCGCGGGCTTCGTCGAACGACTGCGGATTGCTCGGGGTTTCGCCCAAGCATCGGCGAACTAACGCGGCGCCAATCACGCGGCCGGGCGCGAGCGCAACGCTTTGCTCGACAACGTTTAGCAGTTGTCGAACGTTGCCCGGCCACGGCGCCGAAACCAGCAGATTTAAGGCTTCCGGCGAAAATACGTGGCGACTGCCGCCGCGCGCGGCAAGCTCGCATAAACGGTTGACGACGAGCAGCGGAATATCCTCGCGGCGCGCATCCAGCGGCGGCAGCCGTAACCGAACCACGTTCAGACGATAAAACAGATCTTCGCGAAATGCGCCGGCTTGCATGCGTGCTTCGAGATCGCAGTGTGTGGCGGAGATCACGCGGACATCCACCGCCGTCGTCCGGGTTTCGCCCACCGGCCGAATCTCGCGCTCCTGCAGCACACGCAGCAATTTGGCTTGCAGCTCGGTTGGCATATCGCCGATTTCATCGAGGAAAATCGTGCCGCCGTCGGCGGCGCGAAACAGTCCTGGGTGATCGGCGTGAGCGCCGGTAAACGCGCCACGGCGGTGACCGAATAATTCTGATTCCAGCAATTCCGCTGGCACCGCCGTACAGTTGATGGCGATGAACGGCCGGCCGCTGCGTGTACTGGCGCGGTGGATCGCCCGCGCCAGCAGCTCTTTGCCGCTGCCACTCGCACCGGTGATCAGCACCGCAGCGTTGGTGCGCGCAACCCGGCTGGCATCGTCGAGCACCGCGTCCATCTGCGGACTACGCGTCACCAAGCCTTCGGCCCAATTACGCTGCACCGGTGGCGCATCGTGGCGATCAAGATGATCGTGCAAACATTCCAATAGGCGGTCGCGGTCAATCGGCTTGGTTAGAAAGTCCACCGCACCCGCCTGCATCGCCCGCACCGTTTCGGGTACGTCGCCGTGCGCCGATAGAATCACCACCGGCAAGCCGGGCTCACGCGCTTGAATGCGGTTCAGCAGTTCGATGCCATCAACATCTGGCATCCGCAAGTCGGCCAGCACCAGCCTCGGCCGGGCATCGCGTATCCGTTGCAGCGCGGAGTCGGCCGAATCCGCGACCACAACCTCGTAGCCCTCGGTTTCCAGGCGCAGCGTTAAAACCCGCAGTATTTTAGTGTCGTCATCGACGAGCAATATCGGTCGTGTACTCATAAGCGATCAGCGCTCCTATCGGCTAATGGAATGCTCGATTTCAATTAGTTTATCGACGCGGTCACGCAGCCGACTGGCCTCGCCGCGCGCGTCTTCTCTCATCTGCAATTCGGCAAGACCGAGGCGCGCCAAGTCGGCGATATCATCGCGCGGCTTACGCATGAGCAAGGCCACAAAGCGCTTGCGCGCGTTGTTAGGGTCGTAGCCGCTATGGTCAGGCAAGCTCTGCAGCAAGGCGGCGCGCAGTTCGTCGTCTTCGCCGCCGTCACTATCGCGGTTGGCCCGCCATAGCGCTTCTCGACGTTCTGTTCGCGCCTTCAACGCACGAATAAAGAACGCGATGTTTTCGGCATAAGCGTGCTCATTCGCTACCGCGAGCGGCGTTGTGATCACCGGTTCTGCCAGGATTGCAGTCGGACAAGTGGCCGTCGGCGCCGCGTCCTGCGACAGTGTACCGACGGTGCAACCGGCCAGCAGCGTGCTAAACATGAGGATAGGGCCAGCGCAGACGAAACCGCGCGCCAGGGTAGGCATCTTCAACCGAAACCGAGCCGCTATGGGCCAGCAACGTTTCATCAACAATGGAGAGGCCGATACCCGTACCGCGTATGCCCTGCTCCTCGACTTCCAGGCCACGGACAAAAGGTTCAAAGATCACCTCCTTATCTGCATCCGGTACCCCGCGACCGTAGTCGCGTACCGATAAATCAAATTGGCCATCGTTGGCGACAACGCAGACTTCTATCGTGCTTCCTGGCGGTGAATGTTTGATCGCATTCGTGATCAGATTATCCACCGCCACCCGTATCTGGGCGCGTAAGGCGAAGACGCGCGGCTCCCGAATATTGATATCCACCGTCAAGGCGCGTTTGCTCAATCGCAAACGATGCACCGACAACACCTCACTGAGCAGCGCATCAGCCTCGAACCAACTGCGCTGCGACTCCTGGCGGCCGGCACGCCACTCCGAGTACGCCAGTAAATTGTCTATCAAACTTTCCAATTCAGCCGTCGACTCCGACAAAATGCTAGCGACCTCGCCTTGACGTTCAGTCAGTTCCCCCAGTGCGCCTTCGCTAAGCAGTTCGGTGCCTTCACGCAGACATGCCAATGGGGTCTTCAATTCATGTGATACCTGTCGTAAAAAACGTTCTTTATCGGCCTCCAATTGCCCCAACCGACGTCGTAACCATTCGATCTGCTGGCTGAGGCGGTGCATCTCGTGGGGAAATCTGATGGTCGGCACTGGCTTGTAACGGCTACGGCCGAGCGCCGAAATAGCCCGAAACATTTGCTTCACCGGCCGCGTCACCGCCACCGAAAAACCCCAAGCCAGCATGCCACCCAGCGGAATCAACGTCAGTGCGCAAGCGAACATCTGCCGACGTGCGCGCTGGGCTTCGGCACGCACGTGTTCAAACTCGCTTTCCAGTTGCAGGCGACCATTTCCGATCAAGACATCCGCGCGCTGTTGTAACGTGTGCAGACCGTCGATCGCAGCGCTGGTGGCTGCAAAATCCGCGATATGCCAGTTGGCGTTGGCCACCGCGAACCGGGCGCTGATGTCGGCGGCGACGAATGCCGTTGCCGCCGTTGGCAGCTGAGCGTTGAGGCGGCGTACGGTTATCGCCGTATCGCGCCAGCGGCGCTCGGTAAGGTCCTGCAGGCGATCATCACGCAGCAGCGCATATTGGCGGCTGCTACGTTCGAGATTAGACAAGTCATCGCGCAGTTGCATGCCAAGCTGGGTCGTGGCCATGCCGTGATCAAGCAAGACTTCGGTCATGCGGGTCAGGCGGTCAAGGACGACGCTGGCGTATAGCAGACCGCCGAGCAACGGCGCAGCAGCGAGCAAGCAGCCCGCTGCCATTAACCCCGTTATCGTTCTGGGCCCTCTAATTCGCATCGCGTTTCACCTACTGCACGCTTAAACGCCGTTGCTTAGCCCTTGTAAGTCAGTACTCCTGTTGTATCCGACCCCGCGACCCGGCAATTGGTTTCGACGCTATCAAGTCGTTGTCGCAATTAGCCGACACGATGTTGCTGTCGGCGTTAGTCGACGCCAGTTCCAACGATGCCGCAGCCGCGTACGCCGCGCACCTGTCTCCAAATTGCGACAGCCTGAAAGCCAGCAGCGACGGCGTCTTTTAGATGACGCGACCGTCAACCTGTCGCTGTTCGGGAACGGTTTCTGCGCAAATTTTTGTGCCAGCCTGCTTGAAAATCCCGAAATTTTTTCTCAAGTCGTTGACCTAAAAAGATATATATCTTGATGGCACAAGCGTTGCCCCTACCTGACTGCGGCGCCGGAAACGACACCGCGCTACCCGCTGCCTCCGCAGCCCCGATCACGCAGTCAGGAGAGCGAATGTTTATGGATACCGCGCCGTCATCGATGCCGACCGCATTTCATCCCCCGCTAATCGTCCCGGTGCTGTTGGCGGGCGGCTCCGGCACACGGCTTTGGCCATTGTCGCGCGAGCAACACCCCAAGCAGTTTCTACCGCTACTCGGCGATAACAGTCTGTTTCAAGACACCGCGCTGCGTGCAATGGCGATTGACGGCGCCAGCAAGCCAATTGTTATCGGCTCCGATAACCACCGCTTTCTGATTGAAGAGCAGCTCAGTGCCGTCGGCATACGTGGCGCGACCGTGATACTGGAACCTGAAGGCCGGAACACAGCGCCAGCCGGGGCAGCGGTTGCGCATCACATCGCCGACGAATACGGCCCGGATGCCTTGGTATTCCTGATGGCTGCCGATCACGCCATTTCCGATCAGGCGGCATTTTTACGCGCGGTACAAGCCGCCTCGGCAACGGCGGCACAAGGCTATATCGCGACTTTTGGTATTGCGCCAACGCGAGCCGAAACCGGCTACGGCTGGCTGCGCGCCGGCGCCCGCCTCGGCGTTACCGGCGCGTTTGAAGTTGATGCTTTTATTGAAAAGCCGGATGCCAAAACGGCCGCTCAGCTATTGGAAGCCAGCGGCCATTACTGGAACGGCGGCATGTTTCTATTCCGCTCAGGTCATTTTCTCGCCGAGCTGCGCCGGCTCGAACCCGATATTTATTTGCATGCTCAAGAAGCCTTGCAGCGCGGTCACCGCGACAGCTTCGGCATCACTTTGGATGCGCGTGCGTTTCGCGCCTGCCGCAATGAGTCGATCGACTACGCGGTGATGGAAAAGACCGATCGCATCGCGCTGGTACCGCTCTCCGCGGGATGGGACGACGTCGGCTCCTGGAGTTATCTCGACCGCTTGCCTGCAAGCGACGACGCCGAAAACCACGTTCGCGGCGATGTTGTACTCGAAGACGCGCACGGCAATTTGGTCTACGCCAACAGCCGCCTTGTGACGCTGCTCGGCGTCGAAGACCACATCGTCGTCGAAACTGATGACGCGATATTGATCGCGCCGAAAACTCGGGCGCAGGAAGTGAAGACCGTCGTTCAGCGTCTGCGCCGTTCCCAGCGTAGCGAAACCATTTCCCATCGGCGTGTCTACCGCCCTTGGGGACATTACGAAACGGTCGCGCTCGGCGAGCGCTTCCAAGTCAAGCGCATCTCGGTGAAACCCGGCCATAAACTCAGCCTGCAAATGCATTTCCACCGCTCTGAGCATTGGGTGGTGGTGCGCGGCACCGCACGCGTCACTTGCGGCGAGCGCACGTTTGTCATCAGCGAAGACCAATCAACGTACATCCCATTGGGCAATACACACCGCCTGGAAAACCCCGGGAAAGTGCCATTGGAGTTGATCGAAGTGCAAACCGGCGTCTACCTCGGCGAGGACGACATCGTTCGTATGAGCGACGCCTACGGCCGCACCGAAACGGCGACGGCCCCCGCGTCTACCGCCAGCGAATAAGCGTTAAGCAGCCAATTCCCCGGCTGCAACATCCCCAGCCTACATCCCAACTCCGCACATCACTCAGGACACCTCAACATGCACGTCAGCATTTTCGGAATGGGTTACGTCGGCGCAGTCTGTGCCGCCTGCCTAGCAGATCGTGGCCATCAAGTCATCGGCGTGGACATCTCGCAGTTCAAAGTGGACTTAATCAACCAAGGTCGTTCGCCAATCGTCGAGCCCGGCCTCGAAGCCTTATTGACCAAAGGTGTTGCCTCCGGTCTATTGCGGGCCACCCGCGATACCGTGGATGCAATCATCAACTCGCAGCTGACGATGATCTGCGTCGGTACGCCGAGCAAGAAAAGTGGCGATCTTGATCTCAGTTACATCGAAGCGGTCGCCCGTGAAATCGGCGCGGTGATCCGGCACAAGCGTGATCGCCACACGGTTGTGGTGCGCTCAACGGTGTTGCCCGGCACCGTCCACAACATCGTGGTGCCGATTCTCGAAGCAGAATCGGGCAAGCGCGCGGGCATCGACTTTGGTGTCGCGGTGAACCCGGAATTTCTCCGTGAAAGCACCGCCATTCGCGACTACAACGCGCCGCCGATGACCGTCATCGGCGAATGGGATAGCCGTTCCGGCGATTTGCTGGCGCTGCTCTACGCAGAATTAGATGCGCCGATTATTCGTAAACCAATCGAAGTCGCCGAGATGGTCAAGTATTCCTGCAATGTTTGGCACGCAACGAAAGTGGCGTTCGCCAACGAGATCGGCAACATCGCAAAGGCGGTCGGCGTTGATGGCCGGCAAGTCATGGAAGTGGTTTGCGAAGACACCACGCTGAATCTCTCGAACTACTACATGCGTCCAGGCTTTGCGTTTGGTGGCTCGTGCTTGCCGAAAGATGTGCGCGCCCTCACCTATCGCGCACTGCAACTCGACGCGCCTATTCCGCTGATCAGCTCGCTGATGCGCAGCAATCAAGCGCAAGTCCGCAAGGCTTTCGATCTGGTGGAGTCGTTCGGCGAGCGCCGCATCGGCATGCTCGGCCTGAGCTTCAAATCCAAAACCGATGACCTACGCGAAAGCCCGTTGGTGGAACTGGCCGAGATGCTGATCGGCAAAGGCTACGACTTAAGCATCTTCGATCAGAACATTCAGTACGCCCGCGTCCACGGCGCCAATCGCGACTACATCAACGTTAAGATTCCACATATCTCATCGTTGCTGAAAACCGACATCGAAGAAGTGATCGATTGCTCCGACGTTCTCGTACTCGGTCTGCGCGATCGCAGTTTCGAAAAGGCCATCAATGGCGGTCGCCACGGTCGTAAAGTCGTCGATCTCGTCGGCTATATGCCGCATGTGTCGACCGAGGAAATGCAGGGTATTTGCTGGTAGCGGCGGCGATGGCGCCGGCATTTTTAACTCAACCTCAACGCGCCGGCAGCAGCACTGCGCTCGCCGATGCGGGCGGCTGGTTGCTGTACATCGCAGCGCTGATCGGCATCGCCTTATTGCTGCCGCATCAGGCTTTTGAGCCTGGTGCGCGCAGCTATGTGTTCGCAATCGGCACACTGGGCATTTGGCGCTATTCATTGCGCGGGATTCATTTTGTTCGCGGCATGATTTTCCTGCGCCGGAACTTCCCGCGTTTGCGCCGAGCAGTTACCGCGCTTGGCGCTGAGGCGGATCCCTCACAAGTCTATTTTCTAGTCACGAGCTTTCGTATCGACGCCGCAACCACGGCGCGCGTTTACCGCGCCACAATTGAAGAAGCAATCGCCTGCGGCTGGCCGGCGGTGGTAGTGGCATCCATTGTCGAGATGGCCGATCAACGGCTGATTCTCAGCCTTTGGGCGCAGCTCGCGCCACCCGCGTGGGTGCGCTTAAAAATCGTCCGCATTCCCGGTACTGGCAAGCGCGACGGCTTAGCTCAAGGTTTTCGTGCAATTTCGCGTGATCTACCCCGCCCCGACGCCGTGGTCGCGGTCATCGATGGCGATACCGTACTCGAACCCGGAGTAATCAAAAAAACAGCGCCGTTCTTCGCCCTGCTACCGACAGTTGGCGCCTTGACGACGAACGAGTTCTGCGAAGTACACGGCAGCTACACGATGCGCGAGTGGCACCGGCTGCGCTTTGCCCAGCGGCACATGAGTATGTGTTCGATGGCGCTAACTCGACGGGTACTGACCTTAACCGGCCGCATGTCGCTATTTCGCGCCACGATCGTGACCGACCCCCGCTTCATCGCCGATGTCGAACACGATGCAATCGACCACTGGCGTCTCGGTCGCTTCAAATTCCTGACCGGAGACGACAAATCCAGCTGGTTCAGCCTTGTACGCCTTGGCTGGGATACCTGGTACGTGCCGGACGCGGCCATCAGCACGGTTGAGCATCCGCCCGATCCGCGTTTTATGGCCGCAAGCCGTGCACTGATGTTCCGGTGGTATGGCAATTCGCTACGGCAGAACGCGCGTGCGATGAAACTCGGCCCGCGGCGGCTCGGTTGGTTCACTTACTACGTGCTGTTCGATCAGAGAATTCTAATGTGGACCGGTGTTCTCGGCCTAGCCCTCGCGGTTGCCGCAAGTCTCCAATTCGGCATTGCTCATTTACTCGGCTTTATGCTCTGGATTAGCCTCACGCGCTTGGCAATGACATTTCTGCTTCGGCTCTCCGGCCACCCGATCGGGCCCGCTTTTCCATTACTGCTGTACTACAACCAGGTGATTGGCTCGATTATGAAAATATTTGTCTATTACCGACTCGACCAACAATCTTGGACACGGCAAAAAACCAAGCTTGACCGCGGTCTGGATCGATTCCAATTGCGCTTCAACCGTTGGTCGTCCCAAGCCATGACATTCTCTGCCGTCAGTCTGTTTGCTGCGCTCGTGATGTTTCTGGTGACGACATGAAAGCATTTTCCGCCACCGAACAGGACACTCGTATGGACACCGGCAACCGACCTTCCGTGGTGCATGAAACCGAAGCGCAGCGTCAGCATCCACGCATTCGTATTCCCGCCCAACTGCGTTTGGACAGCGAACGCGGTGGCGCCGTCTTCCGCGTTCACGATATCTCCGCTGGTGGCTTTAGCTTCGACGCTGAAACGCATCTGCTAAAACTCGGCAAGCGCCTATCAGGAACGCTGGTATTCGTCATTGATGGCATCGACCTCGGGCTGCGCGTTAGCTTCGAAGTTCGCCACCAAAATAGTAATGGCCGCACCGGCTGCCGCTTTGACGCGCTCGGCGCCGCCGAGACCTCGGCGCTTCGCCAGCTAATCGGCGCCCATCTGGCCGGCGAACTGGCGACCGTTGGCGACGTACTGGCAACCGCAGCGCGGGATAGCTACGTCCGCCCGCGTGCCGCCTCGTTGCTCCCTGCCCAGCGCCGCGGCGTGTTTGAGCGCGGCCGCGCGGTGCTGCTGACCACCTTGATCTTCTTGGTCGGCATCATCGCGTTTACCTACACCGCGTCCAAGCTCTACGCCGTGATATTCGTGATGCAGGCCAGCGCGGCAAAAGTGGCGGCGCCGACGTTTTCGATTGCGATGCCACGCGATGGCACGTTCTTTAATCTGGTCCCGGCCGACAACATCATCCATAAAGGCCAGCCGCTCGGCTCGTTCCAGGCGGCAATGCTCGATGTTGTACAAAACGATCCCAGTGCCTTGCATTTGACACCCGCGCAGCTTTCCGATCTCCTCGGCGAATCCTTGAAAGGCACATTGGCCAGCCCTTGCGACTGCAAAGTGCTGCAACATTACGCGCTCGATTCGCAGTATGTGAACCGCAATCAGCCGCTGATGGAGTTGATTCCACTCGATGCCAAGCCCTACGTGTTGGCACGATTCCACTTCGAAGACCTAGATCGGCTGCAGCCCGGCCGTACCGTCGCATTGCAAATCAACGGCGCGGCCAACAGCCGCTACGGAACCATCCGCCGCGTACGCTTGTTGCAGAGCACCACCAATGCGATCGACGCCGGCAGTGCGACCGACTTACGCGGGCTGAACGGCGCTGGCGCGGTCAGCGATGTTTTAGTTGAAATCGAGCCCCAGCACGCAATCGACCCAGCGCTGCTTGAACAGCCTGTCGCGGTCAGTATCGGCGAACCGCGCAGCTTGGCGTTTAAAGGCCTGTCAGCGTTGATGCCAGGAACGTTCGCGCAATGAGGCCATCGGGCGCAGTTCGCTATTTCGTGGCCCTGCTGCTGGCGACCAGTTCGGCGGTCGCTGGAACGCCGGTGCCGCTTAAACAAGGCACCGGTCTGATCATCAGCGGTGCCGCCGGCCTTCCCGACCTCGCACGAGGCGAGCAAGCGGCGGCTGAGGGCCGCCACGAAGACGCCGAGCGGGATCTGCTGCCGCTCGCAGAACGCGGCTACCTCGCCGCGCAATTCGGCCTAGCCAAACTTTACGGCGGCTGGGAACGGCCGGACGCCGCCGACAAAGCAATACGCTGGTACCGCGTCGTGCTACCCAAAATGCCCACGGTTCAGGTGCCGCTGGCGCGTCTGCTGTTGCGAGACATGCCGAGCCCGGCAGCGCGTAACGACGCCGAACAGCTCATGCGTAAAGCCTGGACCCAGCGCGAGGAAATCGAAGCCTTGGCGGGCTTGCTGAAGCTGTATCGCGAATACCCAGACCAAGACCGCGGCCACCACTTTGCCGCCGATGTCGCCAAAGCCGAGCGTCTGGATCGCGCCGAAACCAATCTCGCCTTGTTGAGCTGGTACCGGGCAACGCCGCGTATTGAAGGCCATCCCGAACGGCTGCTGGCGCTGTGCCGAAAAACCTTGAACTTGGCGCCCGAGTGTTATGTCGACCTCGCCACCACGGCACGCAACCACGGCGACCGGCCGACGGTACGGCGCCTGGGCGGAACGCTGCTGTCGCAACTGCGCGCAGGCGTGGTCCCGGCCACCGTTGCCGCGAGCTTCGCGCGCAGTGTTATCAGCGATAGCAATCCCGATCTGATTGACGAAGCACCGCTGGTGCTCGCTGATCTACCGGAGGACAACACGCCGCCGGATACGAATGCCGCACCACCGGCCACTCAAGGCAGTTGCCCGGAAGCGCCGATCAACTGGACGTTAACGCCGCCAGCAGCGAACGCCCCACCGGCAACGACAACAGCGCGCGCCCCCGCTTCAGCACCGCTCATTCCGGAACCGGAATTGGCGGATGCAATCGTCCATCGTTTGTTGGACGGCCCATTGCCGATGCAAGTGCTGGCCGCGGGCATCATCGTGCGTTTCCCAAGCTTGGCGCCGGAAGTGCCGCTGGAACCATTACTACTGGCTGGCCGCAAACAGGGTGTTGACGATGCCGCGCTCTATCTTGGCCAGCTGTACATCGGCGGTCAGCGCGCGCTGCGCCAACCGGCGATGGCGCGCGAAGCGTTTGAAGCCGCTGCGCAGCAGCCGATGACCGCCGTCACCGCTGAATATTACTTAGGCCGCCTGTATCAAAGCGGCTATCTGGATGAAGTAGACCCCCAGCAAGCGCGCGATCACCTGCTGCGCGCCGCACGTGCCGGTTATATCTCCGCTGATGCCGCGCTGGCACATCTCTATTCCAGCGGCAAGGGCGTTTGCCCGAACCGGCGCTATGCGTACGTGTTCGCCCGCCTCGGCGCCCAAGATGGCACCGCGCCGGCGCTCGCCCTGTTGGAAAACCTGCGCAAAGCCCTAACGCCAGATGAGTTACGCGTGGGCGATGCGCTGCTGCGCGAAGAATTGGCGGCGCGAGCCGCAACCGGAGTGGCCTCATGAGCGCACGTCGACACCTCAGCCTCCTCAGCCTCGGCACCGCGCTGGCGATGGCGCCGAGCGCCGCCGACGCGGTCGATTTGGATTGGACATTTAAAGCCACCATTGCAGGTATCGGCGACGGCGGTCGCGATCTCGGCTTACTCGGTCGCAGCGATGGCCAGCAAGGCTATCTAGACGTGACGCCGTGGCTGCACGTGCAGTTTTCTGACCGCTGGAGCGCCCTGCTCCGCGTCCGCGTTTTCGCGCCGACCGACGCCGTACTCGTCGCCGGCAATGACAACAATAATGTCGGCGCCACCGCGCAGGCCTACATCGGCCTGAAAGAAGCCTGGGTCGACTATCGCGGCCTCACCAGCTACCCCGGCGAATCATTGCGCTTTGGCCGGCAACGGCTGCGCGAGGACGACGCGCTCTGGTGGGATCAAGATTTCGACGCCGCGCGTTGGATTTTAGACAGCACACTGCTGCAAGTTCAGCTCGGCGCTGGTCGGCAGTTCAACAGTTATCGCAGCGACGGCGCCGCAGTTCCCGCCGCTCAACGCGACCGCACCTATACCTTCGCGACGATTTCGACCGAGCCGCTGCCCGGCACGCGCATTGGCCTCCGGGCGCTGCACGCGGACGATGACGCCTTGTCCGGCACCACGGGCGTACGTCCGAACGCCGACGCCAAACTCAGCGGCGGTCATCTGACTTGGCTCGGCTTCTACGGCGATAACCACGCTTACGACGCAGAACAAGCGCCTGACCTCAGCTACTGGGGCTCAGTCAATGGCCTCACCGGTAGCCGCCATCAGCTACAGCTTGCGCCCAATGGAACATTCGCTGGCGAAACCCGCGATAACCCGCTCGCCTGGGCCGCGGAAGCTGGCGTTCGCTGGCGCTTGCCATTAACGCTGCCGATACAAATCGGCGCTGCTTACACCTATTCCGGTGGCGGCGGCGATGGCCAGTACGCGCAGAGCGGATTGCAGAGCAATTATTCCCGATACACCGGCACCAACACTTTGCTGCACCGCTATACCGACGCCTACCGCGCCGAGCTGGGCAATCTGCAGGCGGCAACTGCGTTCGCTTCGCTAAGCACCGGCCCGTACGAAACCGCGGCGGTCTTCAACGACTTCAGACGGCCCGACCGCAACGCCACCGTTGTTGCCGACGGCATCAGCGTCCGGCCGCAAGCGGGCGGTGCATCGCTGGGGCGCGGCTATGACCTCGTCGTCACGCGGTTTTTTGGCGCCAGCAAAGTGATCGACAAACTGGAACCGGCCGACGACTCCCGCAGTTCCCTGCGCCTGCGCGCCTCGCTGTTTGATCCCGGCGCAGCCTACGGGCCGGCGGCAAAGAGCGAATACCGCGTCACATTGGAGGCAACGCTGTGGTACTGAACCCATTTGCCAAATACTGTGCGATCGTCGCCGCGCTGCTGCTAACGGCATCGATCAGCACCGGTGCAGAGCCCAAGGCAGGCGATGTCGAGTGGATGCGTCAGCCGCACCCGGCGCCAGCAATCGACGCAGCGAACACGCGCAACCCAACACTAACGTCGCAACCCGTGTTCCCCGCCGAATTAGAGCGCTTGCGTCAGCCACATCCGGCACCGGCGATCAACGCAGTGAACGCACGCAATCCAGCGCCAACATCGCTGCCAGCATTCGCCGCCGAATTAGAACGCTTGCGCTATCCGCACCCGGCACTGCCGATCAATCCGCCACTGGCCCTATCGGTGCGCGTGCCAACTGTCGATTGGCCGGACAGCGTTGACGACCTCAGTGAGACCGATCAAAGCGACGGTTCCGACCAAGACACGCCAACCATCGACGACACGGCATCAGCGGACGGAGCGCCGCCGCCCTATATCGTTACGGCAATCTCCAGCGACGGCTTGATACTGAAAACCCCAGTCCTGCCGGACTTATCGCTCTATAACGCCCAAGCCGCGCGGGCCAAGATTGTCGCCAAGCCGGTGGGCCGTGTGGGCATCGGCAGTATGCTGGCCGAGCTGTCGTTCAAGAGCTTCAGGGGACGCGCTGGTGGCCTGCGTGAATGGGCGGCGCGACAATCCTCGTTGCCGAAAGTTATTTTCATCACCGGTGGCTATGTAACGCTACACGACCTCGTACGGACGCTGCCGAAATCCGCATTCGAAGAAGCGGCGAAGGGTGAATTCATCGCACGGTTGCCAATCAATATCCGACCTGGCGCAACACTCCATATCGACAATGACGTCAAAGTGCTGCGCCTATCCGTTGATCGCGGCGCCTTTATCGTCAACGAAGGCCAACTCTTCTTAACCGGCACCGCGCTGGAAGCTTGGAACGAGGCCGAGCAGAAACCCGCAGTCTTCCGCGATAAACACGAATTTCGCCCGTTTTTGCTGTCCTGGGGCGGCTCGCAGACCTACATCGTTGCGAGTCGCGTTGCCCACCTCGGCTACGCCGCGACAAAATCCTACGGTGTTTCCATTTCTCAGTTCAGTCCGTCGGTGGTCCGTCTTACCCACCGCGCTGCGCCAACCGGCTGGATTCTAGATTCCGAGTTCTATGACAACTGGTACGGCTTTTATTGCTACGAGGCCGAGGACGTTGTAATCCGCAACAATATCTATCGCGACAACATCAAGTACGGCATTGATCCGCATGACCGCTCCCGGCGCCTGATCATTGCCGAAAATTCCGCTTTCCGCACCAAGGAAAGGCACGGCATCATCGTTTCACGTGAAGTTAACGATAGTTGGATTTTCGATAATAAGTCTTATGAGAACGGCTTATCGGGCATCGTCATCGACCGTTCCAGCACCAATAACATCGTCGCTCGCAACCAGGTCTATCGCAACCATTCCGACGGCATTACCATTTACGAAAGCCCGGACACGCTGATCTGGCAAAACGTTAGCAGCGGCAACGGTCGTCACGGCATGCGTGTGCGCAACTCCACCGGCGTCCGACTCTACGACAATATCGCGATCGGCAACGTCTTGTCCGGCGTCTACGGCCATGTCAAAGACTTGAGTGACACCGACCGTAATCTGCGCCTTGACCCGTTTCACCAGAAAGTGTCGATGGTCATCGTTGGCGGCCAATTGGTGTCGAACGGCTCCGGTCCGGTGTCGATCGACCAACCGCTCAGCCTTGAGCTTTATGACGTCGACTTACGTGCACCACAGCGCAGCCTCGGCATCAAATTCAGCGGCGTTCTCAACGTCTATCAGAACAAAGTGTTGGACATACTATTACGCCAACGCCTGCCCGTTGTCATCAAGCCGGCAACGCTGACAACCAGCACCAATAACTAAATCACCCCAGGCAGACAGTCATGGTCTTCTCATCGAATATCTTCCTGTTTTTATTTCTACCGGCCTTTCTAGCGGCGTACTACTTAACCCCCAACCGCAACCGTCTGCGCAACTGGGTGGTATTGATCGGCAGCTACTTGTTTTACGCTTGGTGGCGGATCGACTTTCTGTTTCTATTTATCGGCATTACGGTCTGGAATTATTTCGTCGGCATGGCCATTGGCAACTGCCGGGCGCGCGGCGCCAGCCTTCATGCAAAGCGCTGGTTGATCGCCGGTGTGAGCCTCAATCTGGCCGCACTTGCGTGGTTTAAATACGCCAACTTCGGCGCTGCCAGCCTGAACGCCGGGCTTGAGGCCGTGGGCTTACAAAGCTTTACCCTCGCCCATGTCATCTTGCCGATTGGTATCTCGTTCTACGTGTTTGAATCGATCAGCTATATCGCCGATGTTTACCGTGGCGATACCCAAGCAACGCGTCATCCGGTTGATTTCGCGACCTTCATCGCGCTATTTCCGCATCTTATTGCCGGCCCAGTGTTCCGCTACAAAGATCTCGCCGGCCAGTTCGAACATCGCGAGCACAGTGTCGCGCTATTCGGCGAAGGCGCACTGCGCTTCATGCAAGGCTTTGTTAAGAAAGTCTTCATTGCCGACTCAATTGCACCGATGGTGACGCAAGCCTTCGGCTTAACTGAGCCGACAACCGCCGATGCCTGGCTCGGCGCACTCGCCTACACCGCACAGCTCTATTTCGATTTCTCCGGCTATAGCGATATGGCGATTGGGTTGGGCTTGATGATGGGCTTCCGCTTTGTCGAGAACTTTAACCAACCCTATATCAGCCAAAGCATCACCGAGTTTTGGCGTCGCTGGCATATGAGCTTATCGGCGTGGCTACGCGACTATCTCTACATTTCCCTCGGCGGCAACCGCGGCGGCACGGCGAAAACCTATCGCAACTTATTTCTAACGATGTTGCTCGGCGGCCTTTGGCACGGCGCGAACTGGACCTTTGCGCTATGGGGCGCTTGGCACGGCGCCATTCTAGCCGTGGAGCGCGCGTTGGGCGTCAATGCGCAGCGGCCGACGTTCAGTGTACTGCGTTGGGCGCTGACGTTCGTCTTTGTCGTACTCGGCTGGGTCATGTTCCGTGCCGATAACGTCACCGCCGCGGCGCGCTTTTATCTTGCGATGTTCCGCTTCGATAATGCCGGGCTCAGCGCTACGTATGCCGGCAGCATCTCGGCACTACAACTCACCACCTTATTTATTGCCGCTGCGCTCGCCGGCTTTGGCGGTTGGCGGGTGCGGCAACCCGCAGCGGCCGAACGCGCACTCGGCTGGCGCCCGACCTTGGTGGCGCAGTTGCTGATCTGGCCGATGTTTGTGCTCGCGATACTCAAGCTCTCGGCACAAAGCTACTCGCCGTTTCTCTACTTCCAATTTTGAGGGGTGCTTATGTCAGCCACCACACGGACGATCACTACGCTGCACGCAGCATTATTTGCAATGCTCGTGCTGCTCACAAGCGGCTTAGCGCTGCAGCGCGCCGGGCTGTTCAGCGGCGGCTTCAAAGTTGGCCCGGAAGACCAGGCAATTCTCGAAGGCCGCTATGCACGCGCGTTGGAATCGCACTACGACGCTGCGTTCCCGGCGCGTACCTTCGGCATCAACCTTTGGGCTGCAATCGACTATCTGGTGTTCGCAGAAGGCCGCGATGGCGTAGTCGTCGGCAGCCAAAGCTGGCTCTATACCGATGAGGAGTTTCGTCTCGAAAACGGCGCCGCCGATACGGTAACGCATAATCTTGCCGCGCTTGTTGATATCCGCGACCGCCTCGCGCAGCGCGGTATTCAGCTCGTGCTGGCGGTCATCCCGTCAAAAGCACGGGTCTATCCTGAATTTCTCGGCGGTCGGCAACCACCCGCGATGCGTCAATTGGCCTACGCAGAACTCCTGGCCGCGGCGCGCACAGCTGGCATTCCAGAAGCGGCGCTGCTCGAACCTTTAGTCACCGGCAAAGCCGGGGGTGCAACTTACTTGCGCACCGATACCCACTGGACGCCGCGTGGCGCGCAGATCGCCGCTGCCGCCATCGCGGATGCCGTGCACACGCTCGCGTTGCCGCCCGTGGCGCCAACCGCGTACCGCACGACAACCGGGGCGCTGATCTCGCATCACGGGGATCTGCTCAGTTTCTTGCCGCTAGATCCCTACTTCAGCTGGCTGCTGCCACGTCCCGATCAACTACAACCGACCCACACCGAGGCCGCCGACGCAGGCGGTGATCTATTTGCTGCCGCGGCGGCGCCGCGCATCGCATTAGTCGGCACCAGCTATAGCGGCAATCCGCTGTGGGACTTTCCCGGCGCACTAGAACTCGCTTTACACGAGCCAATTGCAAACTACGCGATGAACGGCGTCGGCCCGTTTGCGCCGATGCGCGCCTATTTAGCCAGCGCCGATTTCAACACAGCGCCGCCGCAATTGGTGATCTGGGAGTTTCCAGAACGCTATTTGACCATCACCGCACACACCAAGCCTACCGCCGCGACGCCCGCTAAAGCGCCGTGAGCTACGCATACCTTGCTGCACCCGAGGAGAACACCCCATGTTGCTAACATCGACCACCCGCTGGCTCGCTGTCACTGTTGCGACTCTCGCACTGCCCGCGACAGCTGGACTCTACCCACCCGCTGCGCCACCCGGCTCGGCTTTTGTCCGCGTGTTTAACGCCACGGCGCAGGCCAAGATCAGTGCAAAAATTGGCGATAAAAACGTACCCGACGCCGCCGCGCTCGATGCCAGCGGCTACGTTTTTTTAGCACCAGGGCAATACCCGGCAAGCGTCGGCACCAGCCAACAGAACCTGACGTTGGCCCGCAGCCGTTGCTATACGCTGGCCGTAACCGCGAGCGGTTTGCGGCCGTTCGATCAAGATTGCTTTAACAGCCAGCTGAAATCCTTGCTAACGTTCTACAACCTGATCGACGGCACCACGCTGAACTTGCGCTTGGGCAACGGCACGCCGGTGATCAACGATGTGGCGGCCAATGCCTCCAATCAGCGCGAAGTCAACCCGGTCAAAGTGGATTTGGCCGTCTATAACGGCGAAAGTAAGCTCGCTGACGCCAAGCCCGTCGCGTTGGAACGCGGCAAGGTCTACAGCCTGTTTGTCACCGGCACCACCGCGGAGCCGGTACTGATTTGGATCGTGAACTGAGATTGGCGATGAACATTCGGCCTTACGCGTTCGCCGCCGCAGTTGCCACAACGCTGGTCGCTGCGACCCAACTGCCAACGGCGCGGGCGGCCGCGCCGGAATACGAAATCGTGCCGTGCTGCAGTTTGTGCCCGAAAGCCAGCGATCCGCACGCCTACGATGGCTCTGATTATTTCGACGACTTCCGCAATCTGCTCGAAGGGCGCAACGGCTGGTTGTTCCGTTCAAAGCTCGATCTAACCACCGATATCCAAGTGGCCGAGGCGGCCTTGATTCAGCTGAAGCGTCTGGCCGAAGCACTACGCACGCACGGCACCGAATTGGTCGTTATATTCCAGCCGCCGCGCGCACTCATGGACCCGGATCAGCTCACCCCTGAACAGCGTGCCAAGTATGATTTCGCGGCCGCGCACAGCAGCTACACGCAGGCCTTGGCGCGCTTCCGCGAAGCGGGCATTACCGTGCCGCCGCTTGATCGGCTCGTCGATGAGCACAAAGGCTATGTCTACTTCCTGCGCCGTGACCATCACTGGACCACTGAAGGCGCACGTCATTCGGCGCAAGTTATCGCAGAGGCCCTCCAAGCGATGCCCGCGTTCCAGGGCATTCCGCGCCAGCAGTTCGCGACGCGCGCCAGCGGCATCGCCGGCAAGCCGGGGACTTTGCAGAAAGTGGCGTCGCAAATCTGCGGCGGCCAGTATTCGCTGCAGTACTACACAACCTATGTCACTGAGCCTGTTAATAGCGGTACCGAGGCAGCGGCTTCCAGCAATGCCTTGCTCGACGATAGCACTAGCGGCGCTGGCGGCTTATTGGATAGCGACGGTGAAATTCCAGAGATCGCGCTGGTCGGCAGCAGCAATAGCGATCAAATCGGCACGTACAATTTTGGTGGCTTCTTAAAGCAATATCTCGGCGCCGATTTCTTAAATGCCGCGATCACCGGCGCCGGCTACGAAGGCGCGTTGCTGCGCTATCTGCCGAGTGAGGCCTTTCAGAAGCATCCGCCGAAAATTCTGATCTGGGAGATGCCGTGGTGGTCGTGGCCGCGTGACGACGGCAGCCCGTATCGAACCTTTAATCCGTACCGCACGTTTCGGCAAGCCGTTCCGTTGGTGAACAACGGCTGCCGCGGCCGTCCCGCTTTGCTCACTAAAGACATCCAGCTCCACGCTGGCAGCAACGAAGTCTTGTTTAACGGCGGCGGCAAAGTTCAGCCGTTCACCAGCGAAAACCACTGGCTAGACTTTCAGTTTGACGATCCCGGTGTACAGCAATTCAGCGGCACGATTTGGTATCTGAGCGGTCAGCGCGAATCGTTGAAGCTGCACTTCAAGGAGTACGTCAATAACGACGGCCGCTTTGTCGCCGAGCTGCGGAATGATCAACAAGACTATGCCAATGCCACTTTCCTCGGCGCGACAGTTGAACTCGATGCCGAACCGCCCGCGCCGTTGCACGTGACCGCCTCGCTTTGCACCGCAGTCCGAGCGCCATCACCCACACCGCGGAAAACCACCGTGGCTCGGAGCGAAAAACATGCGCAACGCTGATGCCGGATTTTCAACGCGATTTCGATGCGCCATCGCGGCCATCGGCGCCACGCTCACGCTTATCGCCGTTGCGCTTCCAGCCGCCGCCGCGCTCGTTCCACCGCCGGGCTATTACGGGCCGGTTGGGCACAGCGATGAAGCCTTCCGCTGCCCGGATATGCCAACGCCGTTTACCGGCACGCTCGACTTCCCGAGCAAGTATGAAGGTTCCGGCAAAGCCCGAGATCAACTCAACGAAGCCTCTGATGCCGAGTACAAAGCCAAGAGCAAGCCGATCAGCGATATGGAAAAAGGCATCAACAAAATTGTCGACAAATACATGGAAACTGGCAAACCTGAAGCCTTGCAGTGCGCACTAGCCTGGTACGGCGCCTGGAGTCACGCGCAGGCTTTGCTCGGGGATTCTGTCTCGCACACCGGGAAGTCGGTGCGAAAATGGTCGCTGGCGAGCCTCTCGGGCGCTTGGCTTCATCTAAAATTTTCTTCATCGAAGCCGCTCGCCGCCTATCCTGAACAAACGCAGCAAATCGAAAGCTGGCTGAATGACATCGTTAACAAAGTCGTCACCGAATGGGACGAAAACGCGCCTTCGGAAAAATTAAACAACCATTTCTACTGGGCGGCGTGGAGTGTCATGGCAACCAGTATTGTGACCGACCGGCGCGATCTGTTCGACTGGGCGGCACGGATTTACAACGGCTTCGCCAAGCAAGTGGATGCCGAGGGTTACCTGCACAACGAGCTCGTCCGCAACACGCGCGCCTTGAGCTATCACAACTTTGCGATCACGCCGCTAGCGATGATCGCCGCGTTCGGCAAAGCGAACGGCGTCAACTTGCCGGATGCCGGTGGTGGCGCATTAGCACGTCTGGCGAATCGCACATTGCAAGGCATCGCCAAGCCGCAGATGTTCCAAGACAAAACCGGCTATCGGCAACTATTGGAAGGGCTCGACGAACCGGGCGGCAAGCTCGTCTGGCTAGAACCGTATTGCTGGAGTCTTAGCTGCAGCGCCGCCATCATCAGCCAACGGAACGGCTTGCGCCCGCTAAAAAACGCCCGCCTGGGCGGCAATATGACGCGGGTGTTCGAAAAAGATTAACGTACCAGCGCCACACTTGTAGCGCGAACCGGCAGCCGTTTTAACGCCGCGCCGGGCCGCGTCGGCCGGCGACTAATGGGGTAAGGCCCGCGCTATCAACGTCGTCATCGGCGCATGCACTGGCAACGTGCCGAATGCGGCGCCGTGTACGCCAGCGAGGCGCGTTTCGCAGAATGTGTCGGCCACTTGCCGATGGCCAGCGCCGATCAATAGCGCAGCCTGCAGCGTCAGCGCAAGACGCTCAGTGATGGTACGTGCGCGCAGCTCCAGCATTTCGGGATCAGCGAGTGCATCGGCCACGCTGGCGACAGCGGTGTCGAACGCCGGATGCCCCCCACGCGCTCGGTTGAGTTCCTCAAATAATGCGGCGCGCGTCACCGGCTCACGCGCTAATGCGCGCAGCACATCCAGGCATTGGATATTGCCGCTCCCCTCCCAAATCGAATTCAGCGGCGCCTGTCGGTACAGCCGCGGCATCGTCGTTTCTTCAACGTAGCCGACACCGCCAAGACATTCTTGGGCTTCGTTGACGAACACCGCTGCGCGCTTACAAATCCAGTATTTTCCGATCGCAGTCGCAATCCGTGCAAACGCCGCTTCGGCGGGATCGCGCGGGCTAGCATCAATGGCGCGGGCCACGCGCGCCGTTAATGCTGTGTGCGCTTCTGACTCTAAAGCTAAGTCGGCGAGCACATTGCGCATTAGCGGCTGCTCACATAGAAACTTTCCAAACGCTTTGCGATAGCGCGTGTGGTGCAGCGCCTGCGTCAGCGCTTGTCGCATCAAGCTGGCGGAGCCGATCATGCAGTCTTGCCGCGTCAGCGCCACCATTTCAAGGATCGTCGCAACGCCACGGCCTTCCTCGCCAACCAAGTGCGCGCTGGCGCCTTGGAACTCCACTTCGGAACTGGCATTACTCCAATCGCCGAGTTTGTCTTTCAGCCGTTGGATGCAGATGGCATTGCGCGCGCCGTTGGCGGCAAAACGCGGCAGTAGAAAGCAGGACAAACCGCCGTCGCCATGCCCGGCGATTTTTGCCAGCACTAGAAACGCGTCCGACATTGGCGCCGAAAAAAACCATTTGTGGCCGACCAATTCGTATTCGCCGCCGCCGAGCGGATACGCCAGCGTGCTATTGCTGCGTACGTCAGACCCACCTTGCTTTTCGGTCATGCCCATGCCGATCGTAACGCCAGCTTTCTGCGTCATCGGCACGTGGCCGCCGTCGTAGGCGGTGGCAACGACTTTCGGCAGCCACTGCGCCGCCAACACCGGCTGATGACGCAGCGCCGGCACGCAAGCATAGGTCATCGTCAACGGGCAACTCGTGCCCTGATCGGCCTGATTGTGCAGATAACTCAAGGCCATCCGCGCCACCTGTGCGGCAGGGCGATCGGCGTTACGCCATGCGAAGTTCGGCACGCCGTGCGCCACACCCAGTTCCATGATCCGGTGATACGCCGGGTGAAATTCCACCTCATCGATCCGATTGCCGTAGCGATCGAACGGCTTGAACTTGGGCCGATTCTCGTTGGCCAACACGCCGAGCGGCATTAATGCGTCGCCGGCGATGCGGCCATACGCTGCAAGCTCAGCCTCAGCCCAAGCGCCGCCCTCACGCGCCACCGCTTCGCGCAGCGGTAAGTCCGTCGCCCACAGATCGTATGGCACCAGCGGCGGCGGCTGATTTTCGACCATATGCGTGCGGAACACCGGTGCCTGACTAGGCGGCGCTTGCGGATCCATCCGTTATCCCCGATCAGTGATTATCGCGATGGCCGGCGAACGCAATCCGGTCAACATGGGCGAGGATAAATGCCGAGATCACAAACGCAAGATGCACTGCAGTCATCGTCAACAGGCGTTCCAGCGGAATTGAGCCACTGTTCAAATAGGTTTTTAACAGATGAATCGCCGAAATCGCGACCAAACTGGATGCGACTTTTAGCTTGATCGTGCCGGCGTCGTACTTGCCGAGCCAAGACGGCTTTTCGTTGTCTTCACGATTATCGATTGCAGAAACCATCGCTTCGTAGCTCGATAGCGCGACCATGATCAACAGGTCACCGACCAGCGCCAAATCGATCAACGCCAGCGCCGCCAAAACCAATTCGGTTTCGCTAATTTCGATGATGTGCGCAAACAAGTGATACAGCTCGTTCGCGGCCTGCACCGCAAATACGATCAGCACCAAAACCAACACGATGTACAACGGCACCAGCAACCAACGACTGGCTAACAACAAGCGTTCGAATTGACGCTCCATACGGGTTTAATCCTCGCAATACGTGAGTGAATCGAAATCGATACTGGGCCGCCGAAAACGCAAACATCGCGTCAGCATCACCGTTGTAAGGATACCGCGGACGCTGCGGCAAACGGCGCACGCAGGAAAACCTACTGACAGGATCGCCGCATGCCGCCATAATTCGCAGCCTTAACTGTGGCCGACGCCTCCCTGCCCATGCTGTTCTCCCCTATTCTGCCCACTGAGGAAGGCGCAACGCTGCGCTGGACCGGCCTGCCCGGCGCTGCTGCGGCGCTGGCGATTGCCGAAGCTGCGGCGCGCCACGGCGGCTTGGTGATCGCGGTCACCGGCGGCGAACAACAGGCTTATCACCTGGAAGAGGAACTGCGCTTCTTCGCCGGGCCGGATCTGCCGGTTACACATTTTCCCGATACCGAAACGCTGCCGTACGATCCATTTTCGCCGCATCAGGAGATTTTGTCAGATCGCCTCGCGGCGCTCTACCGCTTGCCGACCCAAAAATACGGCATTTTGATCGTCACCGTCGGCACGCTATTAGAACGGTTGCCGCCACGCGCGTGGTTGGATGGCCGAGCACTGCTGCTGAAAGCTGGCGACAAACTACCACCGCACGCGTTTCGCGAACGCTTGGTTGCCGCCGGTTACCAAAGCGTTTCAGAAGTGCAAACCCAGGGCGAGTTCGCCATCCGCGGCGCCTTGATCGACGTTTTTCCGATGGGCTCGCAAGACGCTTACCGCCTTGATCTGTTCGACGACGAAGTCGAAACCATCCGCGTTTTCGACCCCGAAACCCAGCGCTCGACCGATAAAGTCGGCGATATCCGCCTGTTGCCGGCGCGGGAATTCCCCACCGACAAAGAAGGCGTCGAAACCTTCCGTCGCCGTTACCGCGAATATTTTCCCGGCGACCCGGCGCGTTCAAAAATTTATTCAGAAGTCAGCAAGCAATTGATGCCTGGCGGCGTCGAAGCCTATATGCCGTTGTTCTTCGCGCCGGAAAAAGGCCGAATGGCGACGCTGTTCGACTACCTGCCCGGCAATAGCTTGGTCATCGCCACCGAGGACATCGAACGCGCGCTGAGCGTGGAATGGAAGCAGATCGAGGAGCGTTACGAGCGCTATTCCGGCAACCTCGAACGGCCGTTGATGAAGCCGGCCGATCTGTTTGTCGCCCCCGAGCTGGCGCGCGAGGAACTGGCGCTGTATCCGCAGATCGTGATCGAGCCGCCTGCGGTAATTGCCGCCGACGCGCTGATCGATACGCCGCTACCGAATACGGCCGAGAATTTCGACTGCCAGCCGCTGCCGGCCGAGGCCGAAGCCGTACGCGCGTTTGTACGCCAGATCCGCGATCCTGAACGCATCCTGTTTATCGCCGAATCGGCTGGGCGCCGCGAAGCCTTGCTGGGCTGGCTAAAGCCGCTCGGCGTGCTGCCGCGGCTACACGATAACTGGCCGCAGTTCGCGGCCGACAAAAACCGCTACGGCATCGTCATTGGGCCGTTGCAAGACGGTTTGAATCTGCGCTCGGCGCAGGTCGCGGTGATCGCCGAAGCGCAAGTCTTTGGCCAACGTGCGCCGGTTAGTCTGCGTAAGCGCGGCAAGATTCGTGATCCGGAAACGATCCTGCGTGATCTGAATGATCTCAAGCTCGGCGCACCGGTAGTGCATGTTCAGCACGGCGTCGGCCGCTATCGCGGGCTGATCCGGCTTGATGCCGGCGGCGTCGAAGCTGAATATCTCGTGTTGGAATACGCCAGCCGAGACGGCGGCACCGATGGCGACAAGCTCTACGTACCGGTCGCCTCGCTGAATCTCATTCATCGCTACACCGGCGCTGAATCCGAAGCCGCGCCGCTGCACACGCTGGGCTCGGAACGCTGGGCGAAGGCGCAAGCCAAAGCCAAAGAGCGCGCCGCTGATGTCGCCGCCGAACTGCTGCAGGTGCAAGCACGCCGCGCCGCCCGCGAAGGTATGGCGCTGCCGGTTGACGAAGCTGATTACGCCCGTTTCTGTGCCGGCTTCCCGTTCTTGACCACTGGCGACCAGCAAAAAGCGATCGACGCCGTGCTCGCCGATCTCGCCAGCAGCAAGCCGATGGACCGTGTGGTCTGCGGCGACGTCGGCTTTGGCAAAACTGAGGTTGCGCTACGCGCCGCTTTTGCCGCCGCGTCTGCAGGCAAGCAAGTTTGCGTACTGGCACCGACGACGCTGCTGGTACAGCAGCACGAAAAAAACTTCCGCGACCGTTTCGCGCAATTTGGCGATGGTCCGTTCGGCCAGCCGATCCGCATCGCCGGTTTATCGCGTCTGCGTACGGCGAAGGAACAAACCGCGCTGCTGAAAGATCTGGCCGAAGGCAAGATCGATATCGTCATCGGCACGCATCGGCTGCTGCAAGATGATGTTCGATTTGCCGATCTCGGCATTGTCATCGTCGATGAAGAACACCGTTTCGGCGTGCGCCACAAAGAGCGGCTAAAGAACTTCCGCGCCGAAGTTCATTTGCTGACGCTCACCGCGACGCCGATTCCGCGCACGCTGAACATGAGCATGGCCGGGCTGCGCGATCTCTCCATCATCGCCACTCCGCCGGCCTCGCGTTTAGCAATCCGTACGTTTGTCGCCGAATGGGACAGCGCGCTGGTTTACGAGGCCTGCTTGCGTGAATTGCGCCGCGGCGGCCAAATCTATTTTCTGCACAATGAAGTCAAGGATATCGAACGCTTTGCCAGCGAAATCCAAACGCTGGTGCCAGAAGGCAAAGTGCGCTTCGCGCACGGCCAGATGCGCGAACGCGAACTCGAGCAGGTCATGCTCGACTTCTACCACGCCCGTTTCAATATTCTGGTTTGCACGACGATTATCGAATCCGGCATCGACGTGCCAACGGCGAACACGATCCTGATTGATCGCGCCGACCATCTTGGCCTAGCGCAGTTGCATCAGCTGCGCGGCCGCGTCGGCCGTAGCCATCACCGGGCGTATGCCTATTTGCTGGTGCCATCTAAGCGCAGCTTGAGCGCTGACGCCGAGCGTCGCCTGACGGCGATTGAGGAACTCGGCGAACTCGGCTCTGGCTTCGCGCTGGCAACGCACGATCTCGAAATTCGCGGCGCTGGCGAGCTGCTCGGCGAGAACCAAAGTGGCCAGATTGAAGAAATTGGCTTCACGCTGTACGCCGAGTTGCTGGCCGACGCCGTTCGCGCGCTACGCGGCGGGCATATCGCCGATACGCCGTTTGGCCACGCGGCCTGTGAAGTCGATCTCGGCGTTTCTGCGCTTATCCCTGAAGAATATGTGCCCGATGTCCACACGCGTCTGGTGCTGTACAAGCGCGTCGCTGAAACCCACAGCGAAGCGGAACTAGGCGAGCTAAAGGTGGAATTGATCGACCGTTTCGGCTTGCTGCCCGGACAAACCGAGCGCTTGTTCGAAGCCGCGCAGCTACGCCAACTCGGAGAAGCCTTAGGTTTGACCAAGATCCGCGTGGGCGGCAAGAACGCGATGCTCGACTTTGGGCCGCAGCCCCGTATTGAACCGATCAAACTAATCAAGCTGATCCAATCACAGCCGAAGGTCTACAAACTCGAAGGCCAGAAACGTTTGACCGTCAACGCCCGCGAACTGGAAGAACCCGCAACCCGCTTCGTCTTGTTAACCGCTCTTCTACAACGCCTCGGCGCGACGCCGGAAACAAAAAAAATATGACCCCGGCTACCGCGCCGGGCGTGGCCGTTGCGCCAATCCCGCAGAACAACTTCAACTTACTGCGGCTGTGTTTTGCGATGCTCGTGGTGTTCTCGCACTGCTTTGAAGTTGTTGACCGCAACCGTGTGCGCGAGCCGTTTGATCGGCTTTTCCACACGCTATCGTTGGGCGATCTCGCCGTCGATGGCTTCTTTCTACTCAGTGGCTTCTTGATTTTGCACAGCTGGCAGCGCGACCCGCGTTTTTCAGCATTTATGATGCGGCGCATTTTGCGCATTCACCCGGGCTTTATCGTCGCAACGCTGGTCGGCGGCTTGCTGGTAGCACCGCTATTTGCCGCTAGCGCCGCAGGTTATTGGTCGGCGCTGGAACCTGGGAAGTTCGTCGGCTGCATGCTGCTGCTCTGCGAACCGATGGTGCCGCCGAGTTTCGCTGGCCTGCCGTACCCGGATCTAAACGGCGCGATGTGGACGATTCAATACGAGTTCCTCTGCTACACACTGGTGGCCGTCGTCGGCGTCATCGGCCTTGCGGGATCGCGGGCGCTGTGGCTAGTCTTGCTCGTTGCCGCGATCATTGCGAGCTTCTTTCCTGACACGTTCATGGCGCTGAAAGGCGGTGACAAAGTACGCTGGCTCATCTGTGACGAGCCGCCGAGCTTTATCCGTTTTATGACGTTCTTTAGCGCCGGCGCCTTGTTTTATCTAAACCGTGCCCGTATTACCTTGCACGGGAAATGGGCGCTGCCGCTGGCAGTGTTGTGCTTTGTCGCGCTCTTCCGCTTCGACACTGGCAAAATCGTGCTGCCGATCGCAGGGGCCTACGTGCTGTTCTGGCTTGCATTCAAGCCGCTACCCGCCAATGCGCTATCGCGGTTTTGTGCGAAGCGAGACCTTTCCTATGGCGTGTATTTATACGGTTGGCCGGGCCAGCAGTCGCTGCTATTTCTGCTAAGGCCGATCTCGCCGTATCTGTTATATCTACCCGCTGCAGCCGTGGCCTTGGTCTGCGGCGCCTTGAGTTGGGTGCTGATCGAACAGCGCTTTCTGCGCCTGAAACCGGGTGGCGCCAGTCGTCACTAATCGACCGCAGCGGCGACGGCAACACGTAAATCGCGATAACCGAGTTGGGTCTGTAATTCCGTTAACTTCAACTGTGCCGCTTCGCGCGTATTAAAGCCACGCAGTTGCACGCTGTTCCAGCGTCTGCCGTTAACAGTTCTGACCCGAACAACCGCCACATAGCCGCTGGCATCCAACTTTTGCTTTGCCGCCGCGGCATTTTGCGGATCCGAAAATGCACCGACCATGACCACCCAGCCGCCATCCTCAACAGCAGGCAAATCAGCAGCTGCCGCGCTCGGCGTTGGATTCTGAATAAGCGGTGCTGCCGCTGCAACAGCGGCTTTATCGGCCGCTATCGATTGCTCAGGATCAGCGCGATCGGCAATCGCCGGTGTCGCGGCAGTGGCGCGAGTGGCCGGCGGCGATAAGGCGTAATCGCGCCGAGCGGCATCCCACCCCGCGGCATCGCGCGGCATCGGCCGCAGTGGGCTCAGGCCGGGCTCGTAACACGCAGATGGCCGCAATACATCTAAGCCGCCCCCCGAAACCGGGGTCACTGATAGTGCACCGGATGCAACGCAACTCAGCATCCGCGAACCCTGACGCTCAAAAAAATACTCGCCTTTCGCAAGACTCGACCGCTGCCCCGCGAAATACACGTAAACCGGCCAAGTCCGTACGGCGACAGGTGGCGACCAGCGCACGTACAAATAGCCCTGCCACAGACTGAAGATGCTGCGGAGATCTTGGACGTCATCGGCTGCGGGAAGCTTTTCAATCGCCAGCGCCGCATCTGGGCCTAGCTCCAGCAAACCATCCGCACCGAACCGAAGTACAGCGTGCCCGGCGCTACCGACGCGCAATACATCGCGCTCCTGCAGCGCCTCGCCGGCGTGCAATTGCCGGCTTTGCCCTAGGTGTTCAACCCTGACCGCGCCGGCAAGTTGCTCTGCCACCAGCACCGGCGATGCCTGCGCCGATAAAATCGTCGAATACGCGATAACTATCAGAAAAATCTGGGTTCGGTTGCGTCTTATCAACTTATGTTGCCTTTACTCGGTAAACCACGGTCCCACCTTAAATGCGTAGCGCAATAAATACGAATCGATACCGCCGTTCGCTGCAATTGTGCGCCGAAAAAGTCCCCTTCGCGCGTTGCAGCAAACGACCTATTGGCGGGCTTATTTTGTGATACCGCTGGAAAACAAAACCTGAGTCATTATTCTTGTTTTACGCATAATTTCGCCCATTTTCCAGCTAACGCACAATAGAAATGACGCCAAAAATTACGTTATTTGATCTATTTAACGCCTGCCAGTGCTGAATTATAGAATAATTTCCAGCAGTTTCCGGAAAGCCATTAGAGTTTATTTGTAATATTTCATTGGATACTACAATTTAATCAAAAATTCAATTTAACTATTTGATTTATATATTTTTTAATAAATTAAAACATTAAATAAAAAATAAATTTAACGATTATTTAGGTCTTTTTTTCGCTAAAACTTGAAAGATACAGACCGACCGACAGTTCTGTAACCCGATAAATTGTATATATCCACACCAAAGTAGATAGGCTCCAGCGGAATCTTCCCTCTTATCGGTTAATAGCGCCCGCTTATTTTGACGATAGGCTTGGTTTTCTCCGCTTGTGGCCCGTAGCGCTGCCGATCATCGGTAGCAGCCGTCTTGCCAAGCCAATCCAGCAAGCATGTGTCCCAACACGAGGGAACCCATGCAAGGCCATTACGACATTGTTCTGATTTTCGCCACGTACTGCGTCGCCACCGCGACCGCTTACAGCGTGCTGGAACTCGGCAGCCAGTTAGCTAACGATAGGTCGTTGCGGCAGCGGGTTTGGATGTTGATCGGCTCGCTCGCCGTTGGCACCGGGATCTGGTCGGCACATCACCTTGCTATGCGGTCGTTCGGGCTGCCGACAAACGGGATTACAACGGCCTATCAAATCCTCGCCTGGGGCGCGGCGGTCTGCGTCGCCGCAGCGTTCTTGAATCTCGCCCAGCGCGTCCGCGTTTCCCTCACCCAAACAGTCGCGTTTGGCTTGCTAATCGGTGCTGGGCTCTCGGTGATTCACTACAGTGGCGTCGTCGGCGCTTACCTTGCACCGCCGATGGTCATCAGCACAACCGGCGCATTAGGCCTAATCCTAGCGGCAGTAGCGGGGATGGGTCTGGCTTACCTTACGTCCTTTACAACAGCAAACCGCGGCAAGCGCTACCGTCTGCGCGCTGCAGCGAGCGCCGCGGCGCTGCTCTGCGGCTTGCACTTTGGTTATCTCAGTGTCGCTGAACTCGGTGGCTTTTCAGCACCCGAGGTTGCCCAACAGGAACCTTCCTACCTTACCCACACGTTGCTGGCGAATTTGCTGAGTGCCGGCTTGACTTGCTTCATGCTTGCAGCGGTACTGTGGCTATCCGTTATCGACGCCAAGCTTGCTATTGAGCGCTTACGGATTGCACAGGAATTGGCGGAATCGGAGCGGCTTTATCGCCTAGCCTATTACGATAATGTCACGCAATTACCGAATCGAATTTTATTTACCGAGAAACTGCTGAAGCAACTTGTTGATGCAGGCGCAGGCGCTGAAAAACGTCCGGGCTTCGGCTTGATTTATGCCGAACTCAGCAATTATCGGAATTTAGTCGAACAGCTTGGTCAGGATCGTTTCGACCGCATCTTGAAAACCTTGGCGCAACAAGTATCGCAGTCGCTACAGGCAAACGATCTCTTGGCGCGCCTGACCCCGAACGGCCTTATCCTGCTGGTTCAGGAGCGGAAGGGGCACGATACCCAGGCCGTACTGAATATTATCCGTGCGCAACTCAGCACACCGGTACGAGACAACGACGTTTATTTCCGTTTCATGTGGGGCATTGGCTTTAGTCGTTATCCAGAACACGGGAATTCTATTCAGGCCTTGCTGTTTTCAGCGATGAAGATCCAAAGCCAGATCGGTACCGAAGTGAAACATATCGGCGTTGCTACCGCGGCATCGGGGTATGCCTTGGCGTCCTAAATTCTGAAGTGGCGGGCGCCTATGCGCGCAACCACCACTTATAACGACCCTGAGCCTTGGGCCGTGTTGAGCTAAACACTCGCACGGCCTCTTTTTTTGGGCTCGATTTCTTCACCGCCAGTCGTATCGCCGACCGCTTCGTCCGCTTCAAACAGCTGCTCGAGTTCCCGAGATACGTCCTTAGCACTTTGGATCAGCGCTTTTTCGTCGCGATAAATCGCGTGCTGGCGCTGTAACGTATCTTGATCAAACTGCCGAAACCGCTCGATGTCGCGCGCGACGCGCGCATCATCGTCACCCAACGCCCGTAGTAGTTGCGCGGTGACATCAAGACTCGACCCGTAAGCGCGACGAAAAATGTCAACGATACCGAGGTCCATCAAACGCATCGCATGCTGACGATCGCGCGCACAAGCAAAAATCCGCAGATTGGGAAAATGCCGACGCACAACTTGCGCAACCCGCATCGACTGCTCGACGTCGGAGATCGCCAATACAAAAAAGCGGGCTTTGTCGACACGTGCCGCACGCAAGACTTCTAGGCGTCCGGCATCGCTGTAAAAAATGGTGTTGCCGAATTGACGAACAAAATCGACCTGCTTGGCGTCCTTCTCCAACACCGTAAACGGGATTTTCTTCACTCGGAGCATGCGGCCAACGATCTGTCCGAACGGACCGAACCCGGCCAGAATCACCGCGTTCTCGGCCGCAACCACTTCGTCGTAAACCGGCGCTTCGCTAGACTTCTTTTTGAAACTGGAAATCAGCGCATACAACGGTGGGGTCGCCACCATTGATGCGGTGACAACGACAACCAGAAAGTCCTGAAGCCCGTGTCCAATAACGCCAATTGCCGTCGCGACGCCAAACAATACGAATGCAAATTCACCGCCCTGCGGCATCGCAAACGCCAGCGACCGCGCCGATTCGCGCGGCAACTTGGCGACACGCCCTATGAAATAAAGAATGGCGGCCTTCACCGCGATCAACAAACTGACGACGCCAAGCACCTGCAGCGGCTGAGCGATGACGATTCCGAGGTTGGCCGACATCCCAACCGCAATAAAAAACAGACCGAGTAGCAAGCCTTTAAACGGCTCGATATCAGCTTGCAATTCATGACGATATTCCGAATCGGCCAAAATCACGCCCGCTAAAAACGCGCCGAGCGACATCGACAGGCCAACCGACTCCATCGCCAGTGCAGTTCCGGTCACCGTTAACAACGCCGCAGCGGTGAAGACTTCCGGCATTTCGGTCGTCGCCAAAATACGGAACACTGGGCGCAGCAAATAGCGCCCCGAGATCACAACGAGAACCAGCGCCAGTATCGGCTTAACTGCGCCGACTAAGATGCCGCCCTCTTCTGGCTTGACGCCATGGGCGCCGAGCAGCGGCAGCAGCGCCAAGAACGGGATTACCGCAAGATCCTGGAACAACAGAATCGCAAACGCCGCACGGCCGTGGCGGTCTGGCAATTCCTTACGCTCGGCCAGCATCTGCAGTACGAACGCCGTTGACGACATGGCCAAACCAAAGCCGGCGACGATGGCCGCCGAGGCCGTTAGCTTGAAATACATCGCAACCCCGGAAAGCGCCAGTGATGACAGCAGCACCTGCGCACCACCAAGGCCGAACACCTGCGAACGCAGATGCCACAAGCGGCTGAGCTGCAGTTCCAGACCGATCACAAACAACAGCAGCACCACACCAAATTCAGAAAAATGGTAAATGCGTTCAACATTGCTGATCAGCCCAAACCCCCAGGGGCCTATCGCGATGCCGGCAAACAAATAACCGAGTACAGAGCCCAGCCCCAACCGCTTGGAAATCGGCACAGAGATTACCGCCGCGGCTAGAAATAGTGCGATGTCAGCAAGCATGGGATGCGTAATTCCCGGATCAAATCAAAGGATGGCGTGAGGCTGTACGGATTTTCAGGTATTGTGCTGGCACGCCTTTTACCGCCCCTGAAATAGCCATGGAATTCAATGGCCGCGTTTTAGCCGCGTGCATCATAGCCTGTACGAGCCCTTTTTCCTTACTAGCAGCCGATTCGAACGCGGGGTATACCCTATCCGCGCTTGATGCCGCATGGCTGGCTGACATCCCAATTGCCGAAGACAAGCCGATTACCGACAGTGAGACGTCGGCCGACCGGCTTCCGCTCCCGGCCGAGCCCGAAGGCGGCGCGCAAGATGAAGCACCTCATCGCAAATCCTGGCTGCCAGAATCCGATCCAGACGCCTACTCTATTGTCAGTGTCGGCCGCGGGCTGTCGTTTCACAAGCCAAACTATCTGTATCCGGCAACGTACTCGCCGGCCTATCGCGGCAGTTCCAGTGAGGTCTTGTTCGGGCTGAGCCTGAAGTTGCGCTTCTTTAGCCTGCCGCTCTATCTGGGTTATTCGCAGAAGTCATTTTTTCAGGCATTTAACGGCAAAGATTCCAAGCCGTTTCGCGAAACCGACTTCAATCCGGAGGTCTTCTATCGCTTTCTGCCGAAAAACGCCAAAGCTTGGCATCATCTCGGTCTCGATGCTGGCGTCGAACATGAATCTAATGGCCAGTCCCTGCCGGGTTCGCGCAGCTGGAATCGCGTCTATATCGCGCCTTTCCACGCGCAAGGCAAAAGCCTGATTTACTGGAAATGGTGGTTCCGCATCCCCGAAGATAAAAATCGCCTCGCCACCGACCCGAAACGAGACGACAACCCCGACATCCAGGATTATTACGGCTACAGCGAGCTTCATATTGAGCAGGAAGTGTTTGATAAACACCTGATTAACGCGCTGTTCCGTTATAACCCGGTTACCGGACGTGGCGCGGTAAATCTGCAGTACAGCATCCCCGGCCCAGGCAAGAATTTCTTCTGGGGGCTGTATGTCTGGAACGGCTACGGCGAGAGCCTGCTCGACTACAACCGCTCGGTCACGCGTGTCGGACTCGGCATTCAGCTGACACGCTAATCGTTTTGCGCGCGCCCGGCGTGCGTTCCAGCAGTGGCGTAGACCAACAAGCCTTGCAGCACTAAGTCGGGCCGGATTACTGAAGCCGTTGCCAGATGCGGTTGTAAGACTTCGGCGTCGCCGCCAGTTAGAAACAGCGGCGACGGTGACTGCGCTTTGGCAAGCCGGTCAACCAAACCGGCGCAGGCGTGCAACGCACCTTGCCGTACGCAAGCCTCCGTATCCATGCCCAAACCGGGTTCGAAGTCGTTGCCCGGCGCATTGGCGGCGAAGCGCGTGGCACCGAGTACCGCTTGCTGGGCCGTCAATAGTCCGGGCGCGATCACGCCGCCGAGATGCCGCCCGTTGGCCGATACCGCGTCGAATGTCAACGCCGTACCACAGCTGGCAACGCTAGCGGCGCCTCGAGTCAGCGTCCATGCCGCCAATAACGCGAGCCAGCGATCAACGCCGAGCCGACGCGCATCCGGATAGGCCACCCGTAAACCCAAACACTCGGCGGTTGCGACCGCAAAGCGTGGCAGCTGGCTATGCCTTGCGGAAAGTTGTGCCGTGAGCGCATCGGCGTGCGCAGCGCCTGTAACGTTGGCGATCCAAATTGCATCGACATCCATTATTTCGATGGCTGCGCTTGCCGCCGCAGGATCACCACCGTGCGCCAGTGCTTGAATGGGCTGCAAAGTCTGGTCAACTGCAAACGCCCACTTCAGGCGACTATTCCCGACATCCAGTAGCAGCGTTTTCATCGTTGGCCGGGATCCGCGGGCAAACGTAAACTGACTTCGCCGGCATGAACAAAATGCCGCTGGCCTGCGACGTCAACGATGAGCGCACCGCTTTCATCAATACCGCAGGCGCGGCCGGTTAAGGTTTGCCCCGGCCCTTCGATGCGAACTTCGCGCCCAGCGCTGAGATCAAGCGCCGACCACTCGCCACGAAACGGACTGAACCCACGCTGCTCGAACGCAGCCAAGGCCAGCAAGAGTTCATTGAGCAGCGCAACCGCCAGCGTGTTCCGAGAACAGGCGATACCGCCAAGCGCCGCTTGTACCGTCGTCCATTCTTGTTCGATCACGCCCGCTTGTGCGGCACTCATCGCGAAATTGATGCCGACGCCCGCAACAACCCGGCAAGCGCCGCCAAATTCACCGCGCTGTTCGATCAAAATGCCGCCGAGTTTGGCATTGCCGATCCGCAAATCGTTCGGCCATTTCAGACCAACGTTGGCGATACCGATTTTTGCCAGCGCCCGTGCGCACGCGACGCCGACCACCAGCGGCAAGGTCCCGAGTTGCGGCGGCCAAATTTTGAACGACCACCCCAATGACAAATAGAGATTGGCGCCAAACGGAGAGCGCCAAGCACGGCCGCGGCGCCCGCGCCCCGCGGTTTGCGCTTCGGCGAACAGGGCCTGCGGATCTTGCGCTGCACCACTATCGATTAAGCGCTGGTTGGTGGAATCGACACGGAGCGCGACCGCCACCGTATTCAGCAGCATTTGTGCGGACGCGCTAAGGCCAGCCCGTATCACTGCGGCGTCGAGCCGCTGCAACGGCTGGGCGAGCCGATAGCCGAGACCGGCCCGCGCTTCAATTTCGAGCTGCCAATCGAGCAGTCGATCGATGCGCTTGGCCAGCGCGGCGCGGCTAATCCCGGCGGCCGCGGCTAAACCCTCGCCGGAATGCCAGTCGGCGTCGGCCAAGGCATCGAGCAACGGTAGTAATTCAGCGTCTTCGAGCGCGCGTGTCATCGCCAGCGTTTTTCGATCTGCCGTCCGAGCCAGCGCGCTTTTTCAAACCGCGATTCGGTACCCGCCCACAACCGCGCTAAGTTTTGCCGGTGCTTGAACAGCACCAGCGCCAACATCGCCGATGTAAAAATTCCAGCTGCGGAGGCAAAGCCAGCCCCGAACAGACCAACGGCCAACACCGCGACAATACTGCCGGTAATCGACGCGAGGCTGACATAGCCGGTTAACATCACCATCAACAAAAACGTTATTAACAGCCACGGCAACAGGGCCGGCAACAGTGCGGCAAATACGCCAGTGAGTGTTGCCACGCCTTTACCGCCGCGAAAACGTTGGAATAATGGATAACAGTGGCCGAGCGCCACACCGTATCCGCAAAAATACGGGAGCAAGGCCTGCGTTGACGCTTCAGTGGCGCCGAGCCATGGCAGGCGCGGGATCAACAACACCGCCGCAATGCCTTTGCCAATATCGATCAACAACACACCTAGCGCGAATTTGGCGCCCCGTGTGCGCAACGCATTGGTTGCGCCGACGTTGCCGGAACCGGCGCTGCGTAAATCGGCGCCGCCGCCCAACCAGCGCATGACGTCGCCGCCCATAATGCCGCCGAGGCCATATGCCAATATCGACTTGATCAGATATTCGAGCATGGGCGGTATGGGCTAGGCACCGAGCCAAGCTTGCCGACGGCTCAAAATTTCACCGCTGACTTCGGCCAACGTTAATGTCCAGGTGTTGTCTGGCGCCGCCACCGGCATCAGGCTTGCGCTCAGCAATTCGTCGCCACGGAAATAACTGAGGGTCACCGCGCGCGTAAGGCTCAAGCCATCAACACGGTTTGACCAGTTGCCTGCGGTTAATTTCAGTCCGTCGAGCGCGATCAGTACATCGCCCGCCGCCAGCCCGGCACGACTAGCCGGCGAATCACTGAGCACATTCGCCACCACCGTTTCACCATTGCGCAGATTCAGACCGAGCCAAGTTGCGGGAAACGCCTTGCCCTCACCGCGTCCACCTTCGTCGCTAGCGCCGCGACTGGCGTGCAACGTTGCCGTCACGCCGAACTCAGCGAGCAGTGAGGCCAATGGCAATTCATCAGTCGCGCGGAGCCAGCGGTTCAGTTCCGTGCTGAGATCCAAGCCCGATATTTCCTGCGCGATCTGCTCTAAGCCGTGCTCAGGCACGCCTTGATCGTGCTGGCCGTAACGCGTCCACAGTTGTTGCATGACATGGTCCAAGGTCGCCGTTGACCTCAAGCGCAGCGTTAAATCCAAGCACAGGGACACCAATGCGCCTTTAATGTAATAGTTGACGGCGGCGTTCGGCGTTTGCTCATCCGGCTGGTAATACTTAATCCAGGTCTCGAAGCTGGCGTCGGCTAAGGTTTGCACCAAGCGGCCCGGTGTACGTTGCAGGCGAGTTGCCGCTTCGGCGACGAGATCGAGATAAGCCGGCGCGTCGAGCAAGCCGGCGCGCAGCAGCATCAGATCATCGTAGTACGACGTCACGCCCTCGTAGGCCCACAGATCTTCGGTATACGCCTCGGCGGCGAGTTTTGATTCGGCGAACGCCAGCGCCGTAATGCGCTTGACGTTCCAAAGATGAAAATACTCGTGACTGCACAGGCCGAGAAAACCGCGGTAACCCTTGCGTAATTGCGGCTGACCGGGTCGCGGCAGCGCATCGCGCGCGGTGACCAGCGCGGTCGACGTTCGGTGCTCAAGACCGCCGTAGCCATTGCCGGTGACCTGGGTTAGAAATAGATAGCGATCAAAGCCGGTTGTAGCCGACGGCATCTGTCCGAACAAGGTGCGCTGTACATGGCAAACCTTGGTCAAGTCAGACGCTAAACGCGGCAAATCGGGCTCGCAGCGGCCCGATAGAATCAGCGCATGCGGAATCCCATCGACGTCAAAGTCGACCCGCTGGTAATCAGACATTTCCACCGGGCAATCAATCAACTGCTCGTAATGATCTGCCCGATACCTGCCGAAGCCGGCGCCATCAATTATCACCGGCGCCAATGCCGTCGCCAATTTCCAGCCTGGGCACAGCGCGGGATCCGGCGCCACCACTTCAATTTCAAAGGCTGCCGCCTCAGCGCCGTCCGGGCAGTAAAACAGGGAACTGCCGTTGAAGAACCCGCGCCGGGTATCGAGCCACGCTTTGCGTACCGAAGGATCAAACGCATAAACGCTGTAGTCGATTGTGACAACGCCGGCTGCGGGTGCTGTTACGTCAAACGCATGTTTGTCGATGCGCTTGATCGTCAGCGTCTCGTCTCCGAACACGGCGCGCAAACCCTGCACGTGCTTGGAAAAATCGCGGACTAAATAGCTGCCGCGGATCCACACCGGCAAATGCAGGCGCAACGGCCCGGCGCTCGCAACGGAAATGGAACCTTGAACATGGAAACAATGCGTTAGCGGATCAAGCGTAACGCGATAGCGAATCGGGGCGAGTGTCATAGCCGAATTATGCCGTGGCTGAGAGTCGCGCGCCGCCGTACCTCCGAAATTCCAATAGCAGCAACGAATTGTGGCCCGTCACCGGGCCCAGCGCCGTTCTAATTTATTCAGCACGAGGTAGGGATAGTCGGGCTTACCGGTGCTGCCGTTGTAACGTGCCAGCGCCCGAACATAGCTGCCTTTTTCTCGATCCAAATAATATTTGAGGATCGTACAGCCCATGCGCAGATTGGTCGCACCGTGAAATAGGTTGTCGCCTTGCTGGCCGATTTCTTCGAGCCAGAACGGCATGATCTGCATGTAACCCAGCGCGCCGGTACTCGATACCGCCAACCGCTGGAATGCACTTTCGGCATCGATTACGGCCAAAACTAATTGCGGCGAAATCATCGCCCGCGTGGCTTCGGCGTGAACCATGCGCAGAAAGCTCAGCCGCTGCGCCGGATCGGGCAGCGCTTTCGGAACATGGCGCACCAACCGCTGCGACATATCGGTGAGCCAAACTTCGGCAAGATAGCGGTCGTCGAAACTGCTGGCTTGCGCTGCCGCGGCTGACATCAGCGCACGCAATTCAGGCTCCGGCTCGCCGGTCGGCCCGGCCCACGCCGGGCTCGCCAAGCACGCCAGAACGAGCCCAACGCCGATTCGCAGCGCAGCAACACGCATTAGACGCCCAACTTCTCCAGCACCGCAGCGGTCGTTGCCGGAATCATCTCAGCCGCCGTTGCCGCGCGGTGCTTGTATTCGAATTGCTCGGTCGCCAGTCCTTTGGCGCCAACGACAATCCGATGCGGAATGCCGATCAAATCGGCATCCGCGAACATCGCACCCGGCCTTTGGCCGCGGTCATCGAAGGCGACGTCAATGCCGGCCGCGAGCAGCTCGGCGTACAGCGTTTCGGCGGCGGCTTTAACCGCGGCGGCGGTGTCTGTTTTATCTAGGCCCAGCGGGCAAATGATGACGCGGAACGGCGCAATCGCATCGGGCCATAAAATGCCGTTGGCGTCGTTGCGCTGCTCTATGACCGCCGCCGCCATACGCGTAACACCGATGCCGTAACACCCCATTTCCGGCGTCACCGGCTGCTGGTTTTCGTCGAGCACCGTAAGGCCCATCGCCTTTGTGTACTTGGTGCCAAGTTGAAACACGTGACCGCCTTCAATGCCACGGTAGAGCTTGATTGTGCCGTTGCCGTCCGGGGATGGATCGCCTTCTGCAATCATTCGGATATCCGCGACGGGCGGAGGATTCGGCCACCGCAAATCACGTCCCCAATTTACACCTTGACGGTGAAATCCTACTTTGTTGGCTCCACAAACAAAGTCAGACATTTTTCCAACTTCAAGATCAGCGATTACGTTTACGATAGGGCCACCTAAGCCACGCTCCAACTCCTCCTTCATAAGAAGTGGACCGATATAACCAGGTCGACATCTCAAATAGTGATTAATTTCCTCTTCGGTCGCCATCCGATAGTTCGCCAATCCATCGACTTTCCGAATCTTCACTTCGTTGGCTTCGCGATCTCCCCGTAAAAGAAGCAGAAAGAACTTCTCGTCGGCCATTACCGCCAGCGACTTCACCGTTGAGCGAATATCCACATTGAGGAACTGCGCCACCTCCTCGCAGGTCGTCTTGCCGGGCGTCTGAACTTCGCGCATTTCCTGAGTCGGCTCAGCCCGTTCGCCCACCGGCTGTATTTCCGCCGCTTCGACATTTGCCGCGTAGCTGCCGCTATCGCTGACAGCGAGTAAATCTTCACCGGCCTGCGCTAGGATGTGGAATTCTTCCGAGCGCGCGCCGCCGATGTTGCCGGAGTCGGCTTTAACGACGCGGAAATCAACCCCGATCCGCGTGAAGATTTTGCTGTATGCCGCGCGCATGTTTTCGTATTCGGCGGCGAGCGATTCGACATTCATGTGGAAGCTGTAGGCGTCCTTCATGATGAACTCGCGTGCGCGCATCACGCCGAAACGGGGCCGGCGCTCATCGCGAAATTTAGTTTGAATCTGGTAATAGGTGACCGGCAGCTGGCGATAGCTCCGAATGTCTTGCCGGACGTGAAAAGTAATCACTTCCTCGTGCGTCGGGCCGTAGCAGAATTCGTTCTTGTGGCGGTCTTTCAGGCGCAGCATTTCATCGCCCATCACCTGCCAACGCCCAGAAGCCTCCCAAAGTTCTTTTGGATGAATGCTCGGCATCAGCACTTCCATTGCACCGGCGCGGTTCATTTCCTCGCGAACGATGGCTTCGATTTTATGCAGAACCCGCAGGCCAATCGGCATCCAGGTGTACAACCCGCTGCCGAGCTGGCGAATAAAGCCGCCGCGCAACATTAATTGATGCGAAACGATGGCGGCATCAGCCGGCGTTTCCTTGGACGTATTAAGGGGAAAGCGGGAAAGGCGCATGGATCATCCTGAGCCGCGCCCTAAGCGCGGCGTTGTGCGTACAAATTGGGTCATCGCCTGGGCGGCGTTTTGTTTAGTTTACTGGATTCATGCGCTATACCGGGCAATAAAAAAGCCGCCGCAGATTGCTCCGCGGCGACTTTTCCTGTGCTAGCCGTTTCGTCGACTTGAAACGGCTTATTCTTTGAGAACGCTCAAGCGCGCCCTCAATTCAACTTAGCTGCAGCTCGGGAACCGGAACGACGCAATGCGCGTCTTCCAGTTGAAGCTGCCGTTCGACGAGCCGTATTCCTGCGTGTACCAGAACGTGCAATCGTCGATTGGGTCGACCGTCAACGTGCTGTAGTCGCCCCAGCGGTGCAAGCTGCCCGTCTGCGAGCCGGAACCGGTGATGATCGTATTTTCCGTGCTCAAGGTGCCGAGCGCGTCGGTCGGGGCGCGACCGGTATACCGAATCGACGGGAACACCGAGCTGCTGGAGGCGCTATAGCCAAGGCCGATGTTGCCAACCTTGTCCATGGCGATGCTACCCATCCAACGGTGCGTGGTATCCGGCGAGTACGTGCCTTGCTGATACAGCGATGGGGTCTGGTTAGCTAAGCGAATTTCATACCAACGGACGCCGGTCGGCGACGTGCGCCTGTTCCCCACGCGAACCGAGTGGTTCATCAACAACGATTGGGTGCCCGCCCGATTGCGGTAAGCCAGACGGAACATCAAACGATCCGACAATGAATCCAACTGATTCGATGTACCCGGCTGTGGAATACAGGTGCTACTGTTGCCACAGGCTGTGGTGAATGCCGGAACCGTAACGACGGTCGGGCCGGTAAATGTTGAGTTCGTAGGTGTGGCGAAATCAACATGGAAGCGCCAGACATTGATGCGCGACGAGCCAAAGCTGGTGAAGTAGTTCGGCGAACCGGCAGGCGGCGGCGTCGAGCCATCGAGATCCGACGGCAACAAACCGCCGAAGCTCGAGGATAGCTGGAAGCAGACCTGCGTTGCGGTCTGACCGGCGAGCATGCGGGCGCGGTCATAGGCGCAGGCGCGGGCGCCCTGGAAGGTGCTCGTGAAGACGTTGAAGCTGATGTAATAAGCATCGGTCCAGACGCCGACTTTCGGGTAATCGCCAAACTGCGGCAGCGTGAACGAATACAGATTGTAGGCGCCGGTGGCGTCTGAAGTCTGCGAAACGGCAACGCACTGCAGGTACGGGCTCGACGCAACAAACTGAGTCAGCACCCAGCGCGCGGCCGCTTTGTCGTAGGAAACGATCGGGTCACCATCGTTGGTGGTCGCGCAACGATTACCGGAACCAAGATTGGCAAAAATCTGGTTGCCGCTGATCGGGCCCACCAAACGAGCGCCGCTGGCTTTATCAAAAATCACCAGCGAGGTGTTTACCCATTGCACGTATTGCGTGGCGCCAACGGCACCTGTCGTATCCGGCGGGGCCGAATTAACGTTAAAGCCGTAATCGCCCTGCCCCAAGCCGGCAAAATTGATGCCGGTGGTCGCAGCAACCAGTGGGCCGGCAAGACCAGACGGGCCGGTGATTGCAGCGGTGGAGCCTGGCGCTGGCCTCAGCGGGATCTGCGTCATTGAGGCCGGCAGCGGCAGGCGGCGAATTTCGCGTTCTTTCTCGGCTTCGTTGTTCGGCTTCGGCGTGATGTCTTTCATCCGCTGCGATACGACCATCTTCGAAGTGGCCGTCGTCGGCTTCGTCAATACCGTCGACTGCGCTTCAGAAATCGCACCGAACTGAGCAGCGTCCGTGACCGCATCAGCAGCACCCACCGTTGCGCTCGCACCTGCGAACGCCACGATACCGGCTGCAATTGAAAATTTAGCCAGGCGCTTAACGCCTCGGCTTAGCTGTAATCGCATAAAACAACCCCCGTGTGATTGATCGCCGCAATAAAACGGCACGGGGCTTAGCATCGGTCCACATGAATTAAATGTCAAATAAGCGTTAACAAAAGATGTAAATTTACTTTAGCGGTGAAAAACAAAAACTTACGCCGCGAAAACTCCGTGTAACGCGGCAGTAAGACTTAGAACTTCGACGCATTCGTTGTGAACATTTCGCATACGCGACAAGCTAGTGCTTTAACGCGGCCCAAATCCCGGCGGCAGACGCCCGGCCAAGCCGCGCATCATTTTCGCCATGCCACCGCCCTGTAGTTTCTTCATCATTTCTTTGGTTTGGTCGAACTGGCGGATCAGTTTGTTGACTTCCTGCACTTCCAAGCCAGCGCCGAGCGCGATGCGGCGCTTGCGCGAAGCCTTGATCAGATCAGGGAAACGCCGCTCCTGGGCGGTCATCGAATTGATGATGGCAACTGCTCGCTTGATTTCCCGCTCCGGCTGCACGTTCTTCATCTGCGCTTGCAGTTTGGCGCCGCCGGGTAGCTTTTCCAGCAGCGAGTCCATGCCGCCCATCGCCTGCATTTGCTGCATTTGCGCGCGGAAATCTTCGAAATCAAAGCTTTTCTTCGATTTCAGCTTATTTGCGAGTTTAGTTGCAGCCTCGGTGTCGACTTTCCGAACGGTTTCTTCGATCAAGCCGAGCATGTCACCCTGGCCAAGAATACGGGCGGCGATGCGGTCCGGGTGGAACACTTCCAGCGCGCCTGCTTTCTCGCCAACGCCGATGAACTTCACCGGCTTACCGGTGATGTGGCGCACCGAGAGCGCCGCGCCACCGCGAGAGTCGCCATCGGTCTTGGTCAGCACGACACCGGTCAGCGGCAGACGGTCGGCGAAGGCTTTGGCGGTGTTGGCGGCATCCTGGCCGGTCATCGAGTCAACGACGAAGAGCGTTTCGATCGGATCGACCGCAGCGTGCAGTGCCGCCACTTCTTGCATCATCGCCTCGTCGATGCCCAAGCGGCCTGCGGTATCGACGATTAGTACGTCCACATACTGCTTCTTCGCGTATTCCAGCGCCGCTTTGGCAATCGCCACCGGGTCTTGATCGCCGGTCGACGGGAAGAAATCGACGCCGACTTGACCGGCAACCAGCCGCAGCTGTTCGATTGCCGCCGGTCGATAAACGTCGCAAGACACAACAACGACTTTCTTCTTGTCGACTTCGCGCAAGCGCAGCGCGAGCTTGCCGGTGGTGGTGGTCTTACCCGAGCCCTGCAAGCCCGCCATTAGGATCACAGCGGGGGGCTGGGTGCGTAGATTCAAAGGCTCGGCGGTGCCACCGAGCGTCGTCGTGAGCTCTTGCTGAACGATGCGCAGCAGCGCTTGGCCCGGCGTCAAACTCTGCGTGACTTCGGTGCCAACGGCGCGGGTTTTAACGCGCTCGACGAACTCGCGCACGACCGGCAGCGCCACGTCGGCTTCGAGCAGTGCCATGCGCAGTTCGCGCCCAGCGGTGTTGACCTGGTCCTCGGTCAAACGGCCCTGGCCTCGCAGCGCGTCTAGGGTACGGGTCAGGCGGGAACTGAGATTTTCAAACATCGTGATGACTCTTAAATTCGGACGAAAAGGGCGAACGCCGGACCGCAGTCCCCGCATTCAGAGCGCGATGATATTGCAGCCGGGCGTTGCTGCGTACTTCCGGGCTCCGCCAGACGTCTCAAACTGCGGGTTTTACCGCCGCAGCGCTGCGGTCCTGGCGCCTTCGATGGTATCGTTATTGACCCGGCTGTTTTACATTGATCGGCGGACACGTTGATCGCCTCGGCAAGAATCGGGTCGGGGCCTGTAGCGGCAGCCGGATCAATAACAAAATAAATGTATTTTGGTTATTGAGTCGGCATCATCCACCACGTCCGCCAGGACGCAATAGGCTTCAATGGCGCACGTACGGTGTAATGGCTTGATGCCGACTCAATAACTTCACACTTCCTGCGTGCGTTATGTCGATCCTCTTTAGTCTCGTTGCTGCGCTGCTTTATGCCTTCGCCAGCTGGCGCGCTACGCAAGCACGCCATCGCGGCCAATCGCTGATCTTGAGCGGCGCGCTGCTGGCACACGCTGCCGCGCTGAGCCAACAGGTGCTGGCGGGCGGGAACTTGCTCATTGGCGTTGCCGAGTCGGCGTCCTTGCTGGCCTGGCTTTCGGCGCTGATGCTGTGGGTGTTCTGCCTGCGCGAGCCGCTGCAGGTGCTCGGCATCGCGCAGTACCCGATCGCCGCGATCTGTGTATTAGCGCCAACCGTGCTGCGCGATAGCGGCGCACCGATTCCGCTTGCCGACTGGAAAATCGGTATTCACATCGTGTTTTCGCTGCTCAGCGCCGGCCTGTTAACGCTGGCATCAATACAGGCGGTGGCAACGCAGATCCTTGATCGCATGCTGCATCGACGCCGCAATATGCGGCTGGTCATGCGGTTGCCGCCGTTGCAGACGATGGAGCGGCTGCTATTCCAGCTCATCTTCTTCGGTTTTTTCTTGCTTACGCTAACGTTACTCAGCGGGCTGCTGTTCGTACACGACTTATTCGGCCAGCATTTGGTCCACAAAACCTTTTTGTCCTTCGCCGCGTGGTTGATTTTCGGCGGCTTGCTCATCGGCCGATTACGTTATGGCTGGCGCGGACGCAGCGCGATCCGCTGGGTGATGTACGGCTACGTAACGCTGATCTTGGCGTATTTCGGCAGCAAGCTAATCCTCGAACAAATCCTAGGCCGGCACTGGACTTAAACGCGCATCAAGCAACCGCGTACGGTGCGCGTACTTGACAGGCACCCGCCCGCTTCCGTACTTAATAGGCACCTGATCCGAATTTTGATGGTTTCTTGAACGACATACCCTTATCGGCGCTGTTCGCCATCCTCTTATTGCTGGTTGTGTTATCTGCGTTTTTTTCCGGGTCCGAAACCGGGTTGATGACCTTAAACCGCTACCGGCTACGCTACGCCGCAAAGGAAGGCAATCGGGCAGCGAAGCTCGCTCAGGAGTTACTGAAGCGGCCTGATCGTCTGATCGGCCTCATATTGCTCGGCAATGTCTTCGTTAACACTTTGGCCGCGTCCGTCGCGACGCTCATCGGCCTGAAGATTGGCGGCGAGCAGGGCGTGGTTATCGCCACCGTTGCGCTCACCATTATTTTGCTGATTTTCGGTGAAGCGACGCCGAAAACCCTGGCCGCGCTGCACCCAGAACGTGTGGCGTTGCCGGCGGCGTACGTTTTCACGATGCTGCGGGTGGTGCTGCTGCCGATCGTCTGGCTCGTCAGTTTGATTTCGAACAGCCTACTGCGGCTGATCGGTGTAACGCCCGAAGATGCCGCCCAGCATTCGTTATCGGTTGAAGAGCTGCGCTCGGTCGTTACCGAAGCGGGTGCGATGATTCCGCAGCGACATCAACGCATGCTGCTGTCGATTCTCGATCTGGAAAAGGCGACCGTCGAAGACATCATGATTCCGCGTAATGAGATCGTCGGCATCGACATCTCTGAACCCTGGGAAACAATCTGTGAAGTCATTGTGACCAGCAGCCATACCCGGCTACCGGTTTACAACGGTTCTATCGACGACCTCAAAGGCGTTGTCCATCTGCGCAAAGTACTGCGCTTAACGGCCACCGAGAACAATTTCAATCTAACTACGCTGTTGGAACAAGTACGGGACCCCTACTTCATTCCCGAAGGCACGCCGCTCAATCAACAGCTGCTTAATTTTCAGGATCAGCGTCGGCGCATCGGCTTCGTCATCGATGAATACGGCGACATCCAAGGTTTAGCGACGTTGGAAGACATTCTCGAAGAAGTGGTCGGCGAATTTACCTCTGACCCGGCAACGCGAGTCAAGAACGTTTACTTGGACGCAGATGGCAGCGTGCTTGCCCACGGCTCGGTCACCATCCGCAGCCTGAATCGCTCTTTGAACTGGCGCTTGCCGACCGGCGGGCCGAAGACCTTAAATGGGCTGGTCATGGAACAGTTGCAAGAACTACCCAAGCCTGGCCGCCGCCTGACAATCGGCAATTATCAGCTGGAAATTACCGATATCCGCGCGAATGCGGTTAAAACAGCACGAATCCGGCCGATTAAAGCCGGTGGGGCGCTGGATGAAACGGCGTCTTAAACCCACCAAGCGCTTACTCAGGCAACGGTTGCACCGCTACAACCGCAGACTCGTGCCGCATGACGGCAGTGTCATTGAAAATAAACGCAGCTCGGTATACTGACTTGAACAGGGACTATCGAACCGCTTACAGAGCACACTTATGTCGTCACTCCGCTGGCTACCCATCGCCGTCGTCATCCTTGTCTACGGACTCTGGAACTTCAAACAAGCGCTCATGCCACAGGGAATTTCAGTTGCTAACGCCGCTGAAGCGGTAAACGCGCCGAGTGCGCCAGCCTTCACGCATACCGCGGCTGCCGATTGGCTGAACTCCAAACCTTTGGCTTGGGGCGAGTTAAAAGGCAAGGTCGTGCTAGTGGACTTCTGGACCTTTGATTGCTGGAACTGCTATCGCTCGTTTCCGTGGCTGAAAGCCACTGAAGATAAATTCGCTGGCAAAGGCCTGCAGGTGTTGGGCGTACACACGCCGGAACTGCCGCAGGAATACATCCGCGACAACGTTGTCCGTAAAGTCGGCGAATTTGGCCTGAAGTTTCCAGTGATGATCGATAACGATTATTCGTACTGGAAAGCGTTTGGCAATCGTTACTGGCCCGCGTTTTACTTGGTGGATAAACAAGGCAAGGTGCGCGCTGCCTACTTTGGCGAAACCCATCCGGGCGACTTGAACGCGCAAAATATCGAAGCGACGATCGCGAAGCTGCTCGCAGAAAACGGCAACGGCAAAACTTAAGCGGCTGCCTCGTTAGAGGTGCCCAATCGCCTGATCGAGCCGTGCGACGGCAAGCACTTCGATATCGAGCTTCGCCGTGCGGCGGGGCTTATTTGCTTCCGGCAAGATGGCGCGTTTAAAGCCATGTTTCGCCGCTTCGATTAGACGCTCTTCCCCGCCCTGTACCGGTCGAATTTCGCCGGCGAGGCCGACTTCGCCAAAAACGATTAAGTCATTGTCCACCGGTCGGCCGCGATAGGACGACAGCGCCGCGAGCAGTAGCGGTAAGTCAGCGGCGGTTTCTTGAATGCGCATCCCGCCGACGACATTCGCGAATACGTCTTGATCCGCCAGCGCGACACCCGCATGACGATGCAAGACCGCGAGCAACATCGCCAAACGATTGCCTTCCAAGCCAAGCGCGACGCGGCGCGGATTACCAGACTGCGCTGAATCGACCAGCGCCTGCACTTCAACCAGCAAAGGCCGCGAGCCCTGGCGCGTGACCGTGATTACACTGCCCGGCACCGGCTGCTCGTGACGCGACAAAAACAGCGCTGACGGATTACTGACTTCGCGTAGCCCGACATCGGTCATCGCGAACACGCCCATCTCGTTGACGGCGCCGTAGCGGTTCTTCACCGCTCGAACAATGCGGTAGCGGCTGCCGACGTCCTGCTCGAAATACAACACGGTATCAACCATGTGTTCGAGCACCCGCGGACCGGCAATGGCGCCCTCTTTCGTCACATGACCCACTAAAACGATCGCGCAGTTTTGCGCCTTGGCGTAGCGCACCAGTTGCGCCGCGCATTCGCGCAACTGCGAGACGGAGCCGGGTGCGGCGTCGAGGGCATCGGTGTACAGCGTTTGGATCGAGTCCAATACGACGAAACCAGGGCGCGTGCGCGCCAAGATTTCGAGAATCGCTTCTAGCCCAGTTTCGGCGAGTACCGGAAGATCAAGCCGCGGCAGACCGAGGCGGCGCGCGCGCAAGCTGACCTGGTTCAGCGATTCCTCGCCGGTCACATATAAGGTTTCGAGTTTGCCTTGCAGCGCCGCCAAAGCCTGCAGCAGCAGTGTTGACTTGCCGATACCGGGATCACCGCCGATCAGTATCACCGCCCCCGGCACCACACCGCCGCCGAGTACGCGATCCAGTTCGCTTAGGCCAGACTCGATACGCGCAGTATCTTCACCGGTGATTTCATCCAAGCGTTTAACCGCGCTTTTTTCCGGCGAAAAGCTGCCCGCGCGAACTTTCGGCTTCGCCGATGTGGTTTCGACCAGCGTGTTCCAGGCGCCACAGTCGCCGCACTGGCCCGCCCACTTCGGCGCGTCTGAGCCGCAGTTCTGGCAAACGTAGCGGCGCTTGCCAGCGTTCGGGTGCGTTGTTTTGGCCAAAGCAAAAACTCCTTAACAACAGCCGCTTAAGTCACGGCGAACGCTTATTCCGATGAATGCAAAGGCACCCGCTTAATCTTCGATTTGCAACACCTGTTCTTGCATCGATTCCTGCCAAAGATGCCAGGCGCGGAGCTGTAAAACCCCTTTCGTGGTGAGCACTGCATTCAACTGCAGCAGTTCCGGCAGCGGCTGAAACAGGTTCGGCTCGGCTTTTTCCAAGGCAGGATCAAAACGATAAATCGCCCAAGCGCGGCGTTCGGGATTCAGCGCGCCCACCGTTGCCGGAATCGCCGACTCGGTGCAGGGCTGCCACGTGTCCGGTGGCGATGTTTCATCGGCGGGCGCCGTCACTACGCCGGAAAACGGCTGGGTTGCGATCTGCGCCTCGTGCAGCAGGCGAATCGCGAGTTTTCTCGGCATCGACAACGGCGCTTCAACACGGTGATTCATCGGCTATACCTGCGCAATAAAAGGACTACTCGGCTCGAGATGCAGCGCAGACGCGGCAGTTAGGATCGCGGTTGATCGTCAACGTTCGCCACGCGGGCTTCAGCGCATCCCAGATCATGAGCGTGCCGGCATCGTCACCGATGCCAAGTAAATGCTTAATCGCAGACAGCGCTTGCAGGCTGCCGATGACACCGACAACCGGCCCGAGCACGCCAGCTTCCTCGCAGGTTTCTTGCACTTCGCCGGATTCGCCATACAGGCAGGCGTAGCAGGCGCCACCACGCCGAGTATCAAATAGCGCCAGTTGACCTTCGAAGCGAATCGCCGCGCCAGATACCAGCGGTTTGCGGGCAGCGACGCAGGCCGCGTTAACCGCAAAACGAGTGATGAAGTTATCAGAGCAGTCGAGCACCAGATCCACTGCGCGCACCGCAGCAAGCAGGCTGGCGTCGTCGAGCGGCCCCGGCTGCAGTTCGAGTTCGCATTCTGGGTTTAGCGCCCGCAGGCTATCGGCCGCAGCGTCAAGCTTGGCGCGGCCGACATCAGCGCTACGGTACAAAATCTGCCGCTGTAAATTTGAGCGGTCAACACGGTCGAGATCGCTGAGCACGAGCCGCCCGATTCCTGCACCGGCAAGGTACAACGCCGCGACGGACCCCAGCCCGCCGAGGCCGATAACCAGCACGCTAGAATCGCGCAAAACCGCCTGACCGTTGACCCCAACCTCGCGCAAGATCACCTGCCGGCTGTAGCGGGCGAAGTCGCTCACGGCCTGCGGCCGCCGGTTACCCGCGCGTTGCCGCCGAGGTCGCGGCGGGTCGCGATGTCGATAAAGCCGGCGTTCTGCAGTAATACTTGCACGGCGCCGGCTTGATCCGCGCCGTGTTCGAGCAGCAGCCGCCCGCCCGGCTGCAAATGCGCCACTGCGTCAGCAGTAATCGCGCGCAACGCGGCCAACCCATCCGGCCCGGATGTCAGCGCGCTATGCGGCTCGTAACGCAGGGCGGGTAAATGCGGATCACCTTCGGCGATGTACGGCGGGTTGCTGACAATCAAATCGAAACTTCGCCCAGCCAGTGGCTCAAACCACGAGCCTTCAATAAATTCAACGTTAACGCCGGGTAAGGCTTGCGCATTTTCGCGCGCGATGTCGAGCGCAGCGGGCGAGTAATCCGTTGCCACGATCGACACGTTGCGAAGCTCGCTCGCCAGCGCCAACGCAATGGCGCCGCTGCCGGTGCCGAGATCGGCCAGCGCAAACGAAGCCTCATTTTTCAGCGCGCCGCGGGCAATTTCCAATGCCCACTCGACCAGCGTCTCGGTATCCGGTCGCGGAATCAGTACCGCGCTATCGACGACCAAATCCAGCGTCCAAAACCCTTGTCTAGCGGTGATATAAGCGACGGGTTCGCCAAGCTTGCGCCGTTCTACCCAGGCGACATAACGCAGTACCAGCGCACTTTCTAACGCCTCGTCTCGGCGCAAAATCAACGCACCGTAATCGCAAGCGAGTAGCCTGGCGAGTAGGCGCTCAGCATCGGCACGCGGGCTATCCGAGTGCGCGTCTAGCGCTGCCGTGGCCCAGGCGAGCCAGTCGGCAACGGCGCCTGGCGCGGTTTCCGGCGCCGGAAAATCGATCTCAACGGGCATCGGCGGCCAACGCTGCGCGCAGGAATATCATGCCGCCTCGCCGGCCTCAGCCATCAGCTCAGCCTGATGTTCGGCGAGCAGCGGTTGAATGACGCCGTCCATTTCGCCCTGCATCACGCGTTCGAGCTGATACAAGGTCAGATTGATGCGGTGATCAGTGACCCGACCCTGCGGAAAATTATAGGTGCGGATGCGCTCGGAACGATCGCCGCTACCGACCAGCTTTTTTCGAGTTGCCGCCATTTCGCTTTCTTGCTTGCTGCGCTCGGCGTCTAACAAGCGCGACGCCAGCAAACTCATCGCCTTCGCGCGATTCTTGTGTTGGCTGCGTTCTTCCTGGCATTCGACGACGACGCCGCTCGGAAGATGGGTAATTCGGATCGCCGATTCCGTTTTGTTGACGTGCTGACCGCCGGCACCCGAGGAGCGATAGGTATCAACCTTTAAATCCGCTGGATTGATATCGATGGCCTGGGTTTCTTCAATTTCGGGCAGCACGGCAACGGTCGCCGCCGACGTGTGAATGCGGCCCTGCGCTTCGGTTTCTGGCACGCGCTGCACGCGATGGGCACCGGATTCGAACTTTAGTCGCGAATAGGCGCCGTAACCGATCACGCGCGCAATGATTTCCTTAAATCCGCCGTGCTCGCCCTCGTTTTGCGAGAGCACCTCAACCTGCCAGCCCTGCACTTCGGCGTACTTTGCGTACATCCGATACAGGTCGCCAGCGAAAATTGCCGCTTCGTCGCCGCCGGTACCCGCACGGATTTCGAGAAAGACATTATTGCCGTCGAGCGGATCTTTCGGCACGAGATAGCCGTGCAGCTCCTGCTCCAGCGCCTCGTATCGTTGATTAAGCGTTGGCAATTCCGCTTCGGCGAGCTGGCGCATCTCCAAATCTTTATCGTCGCGCATCTGCACGAGCGCTTCGATTTCAGCGCCCGTTGCGCAATAGCTGTTGAAGGCTTCTGTCAACGGCCCCAGCTGCGCATATTCTTGCGAAAGACGGCGGAAACGATCGGCATCGCCCAATACTTCCGGTGACGACAATTCACGCGCGACTTCTTCACGGCGCGCCGACATAGTTTCAAGCTTGCGGAACAGGCTGGGTTTCATGACACGACAAAATTCGAGAATGGCGAAAGACAGCGGAACAGCGTAACACCAGCGCGCGAAGATCGACGCTAACGCCGGCCCGTGTTCAAGCCGTCCCTCGCCTTATCGATCACGCTTCGTCTTCCGGCAGATCAAACAATTTCAGCGTGGCATCGAGCAGCAGCGCCTGCTCAACGGCGTCGGCGTTACGCAAAGCCTTGCTCGGCGCGTGCAGTAGTTTATTGGTCAGCGTGTCGGCGACAAACGCCATGACTTGTTCGGGCGCTTCGCCCGAGGCGAGTTTGCGCATGGCTTTCGCGAGCACTTCGTCGCGGCTCAGCCGCGCCCGTTCCCGCAGCCGCCGTATCGTAACGCCGGCATCGCGGCTTTCCAGCCATTTTTCGAAATCGCGTGCTTGGTCTTCGACCAAAACCTCAGCCTGCTTCGCGGCGTTTTCGCGCACCTTCATGTTTTCAGAAACGACCGCGCGGAGATCGTCCAACGTGTAGAGATACACGTCTTCGAGCTGGCCGATTGCGGGGTCTAAATCGCGCGGGATCGCCAGATCAATCATCAGCATCGGCTTGCGCCGCCGCCGCGCTAATGCCCGCGCGACGGTTTCTTTGCCGAGAATGAAGCCGCGCGCGGCGGTGGAGGAGATCACCAAGTCCGCTTCCGGCAAATGGGCTGAGATGTCGTCAAGCCCGATCGCGTAGCCCTGCAAGGCCGTCGCCAGTGTTTGCGCGCGTTCCAAGCTACGGTTGGCGACGACAATACGGCCGACGCCCTGTGTCTTTAAATGGCGCGCCAGCAGTTGGATCGTTTCGCCAGCACCAATGAGCAGCGCGGTTTGACTGTTGAGGTCAGAGAAGATGTGTTGCGCCATCTGCACCGCCGAATAGGCAACGCTGACCGGATGGGCGCCAATTTCGGTTTCGCTGCGCACCAGCTTTGCAACTTGAAACGCATGTTGGAACAGGCGATACAGCACCGGCCCCAACGACCGTACGCCCTGGGCTTGGGCAAACGCATTCTTCATCTGCCCCAGAATCTGCGGCTCGCCGAGCACCATCGAGTCCAAGCCCGACGCCACCCGCAGCGAATGCAGCACGCTATTGCGATCGCGCAAAATGTAGGTGTGGCTTTCCAGGCTGCCCTGCGGCGCTTGCCGCTCCCGCAGCCACCAATCCAGCAGACGGGCTTCATCTTCAGGCGCGGCGACGGCAAAAATCTCGGTGCGATTGCAAGTCGAGAGAATCGCCGCTTCATCGATACCCGGCAGCGCGCGCAGGCGCAGCAGCGCGTCGGGGATCTCCGCGTCGGTAAAAGCGAGCCGTTCGCGCGTTGCTACTGGCGCGGTGTGGTGGCTGAGACCCAGTGTCAGTAATGCCATGACGAGCCTGTGGCTAAGTACGCATGATTTTCCGGCATGAACGGCCGCCGCACAAGGACATTCTGCAAGCACGGCGCCTGCCATCGCTTCAAGTTACAATGAATCTGCATCTTCCCTCAGGTTGATCATCGTGCACGCCCCTCGCAAATTCATGCGTTTCCCATATGGCTTAGCGCTGACGCTGGTCGTCGGCTGCAGTCTTAGTTTGGTCGCCGGGGCAGCGGCAAACGCCGCCGAAAAGCGCGGCAGCGCGCCGTCTGACGACGCCCAAGCGCAATACCATATTCTCGTCGGCGAACTGGCGGCCGGCCGGCAGCAGCCGGAGACAGCGGCGGAAGAATTCATTAAGGCGCTAGATTTCGTCGCCGACAAAGCCCTCGCGGAGCGCGCAACCACGTTAGCGTTATCAGCCAACAACGCTGAATTAGCGTTTACCGCCGCGCGCCGTTGGCTGGCGCTGGACAATACGAGCCTGGAAGCGCGCGAAGTTCTGATCCGACTGGACCTGCGCCAGAATCTGAACGACGACGCGTATGCACAAGGCGCGGCAATCGTCCAAGGTCATCCGGGTGGCAAGGAAGACGGCTTCCGGCACGTAGCGCTCTTATTGTCGCTAGAAGCGAGCAAGGGCCCGGAGGCGTTAGCGCTGATGCGCAAACTGGTCGAGCAAGATCCCAAGCTCTCCGGCGCGTGGCTGGCGCAAAGTCTGCTCGCATTGCGTTTTAATGATGCCGACACGGCGGAGAAATCGGCGCGCGAAGCCTTACGCCTGAAACCAGATGCCAAAGACGCCCCGCTGCTACTGATGGGCGCGTTGGTAAAAAAAGGCGATTTCGATGGTGCCGACCAAATTGTCGAAAGCCAAATCAAAAACGGTGGCTCAGTAAACGACCTGCGCGTCGGCTATTCGCGTTTATTGCTCGAAGCCAATCAGCGAGAAAAAGCCAGCAGCCAGCTTGAGAAAATCCTTAAAGTCGACCCGGCGAATACCGAAGCCCATTTCACCCTGGGTCTGATTGCGCTCGATCAGGGCCATATCGATGAGGCCGAGCCGCATTTCCAGACCTTGATAAAAGGAGGCGACCATGCAACCGATGCCGAGTATTACCTCGGTCGCATCGCCCAGTTCCGTGGCCAGCCAGCCGCCGCATTGGCACATTATGAGAAAGTAACGAGCGGCATGCAGGCGTTGGACGCCGCCTTACGGCGTGCCTCGATGTTGGCGAAGCTCGGCCAGTTGGACAACGGCATCGCGTTACTGGATCAACTTCGGCGCCAATACCCGCCGCTGGCGACGCGTTTTTATCTCGCCGAAGGCGAAATTCTGACCGAGGCCAATGAGCTCGACCATGCGCTGGAAATCTACGGCATGGCGATTAAAGAAAGCGACGACACGCTCGACTTGCTCTACGCCCGCTCGCTAGTTTACGAACGGCAAAAGAAAATCGAACTCGCCGAGACTGATTTGCGCGCGGTGTTGGCACAAGCACCGAATGACGCCCGCGCGCTTAATGCGCTGGGTTTTATGCTGATCGTCCATACGCAGCGGCTCGACGACGCAGAAAAGCTAGTTACCAAGGCGCTAGCACTAACACCAGAAGAGCCCGCAGTGATCGACAGTATGGGCTGGCTCCGCTTCCGCCAAGGCAAAACCAATGAGGCATTGGAACTGCTGAAGCGCGCCTATGAACGCTTCCCGGACCCAGAAGTTGCGGCGCATTACGGCGAAGCTTTATGGGTACAGGGCGAGCACGAAAGAGCCAAGACGGTGTGGAATCGAGCCCTGCAAGAGGCCCCCGCAAATACCGTTCTGCGCGACACAATGACCCGTTTAAACCCATGAATACCGTGCAAAACCGCGGGGTACGCGCTGGCTTGGTCGTGGCGGTGGCCCTGCTCACCGCTTGCAGCGGCCAACCTCGTCATCGACTGAATACCGAGTTCTCAGAGCGGAACTGGGAAATTCGCCGTTCCACGCTAACCGCCGTGCAAAGCTTCGAGCTGCAAGGTCGGCTTGCCGAAAGTGGGATCACCGGTGGCCGTGGCGATCTGAAGTGGGTGCAAAGCGGTGAACGTTTCGACGTTCACGTGACCGGCCCGCTTGGTATCGGCGCGCTAGCAATCAACGGCGACCCGCGAAGCGTTGAAATCCGCACCAAAGACGGCACGTTTGTGACCGGATCGCCCGAAAGCGTCATGCGCCAACGGCTCGGTTGGAGCCTGCCGATCATGCAGCTGCCATTTTGGGTGCTCGGCCTACCGGCGCCTATGCGCAATAATCCGTCGACAGTCATTCTCGATGACGGTGGCCGAGCCCAGACCATAAAACAAGCCGGCTGGGTTATCGGTTACGACGAATACCAAACAGTTGGCGCCTTGACGTTGCCGCGCAAGCTGGCGCTAGCAAATGGCGAGCGCAGCTTCCGTATCGTCATCGATAAATGGGTTGGCACCCCGTAAGCGTCAATTTTATTTTTTCTTGTTTAGATTTTGCTGCGGTTTCGCTTATAATCCCGCTCCTTCAGAAGCGGCTGCATAGCAAGGCTATAATAGTCGCGAGTAAAAGCATTGGGGCGTCGCCAAGCGGTAAGGCAGCAGGTTTTGATCCTGCCATACGGTGGTTCGAATCCATCCGCCCCAGCCATTCAGGATTTTCTTGGTGTCTGCAGTGAGAACGGAACATCAGGCACCCACTGAACAGGGTGCTGAGCTGCAGTGCTCGTTTCAGCTTGAACTCCACAGTCCGGCACGCGCCGAACTCCGTCACCGACCGTCACCCCGCTCCTGACCTCCGATGGCCGATAACACGACTCAGTTAATGCTGTTTACCGGCAGCGCCAATCCGGTGCTTGCACAAGACATCAGCAATTACTTACATGTGCCGATCGGGAAAATGCACCTCGGCCGTTTTTCTGACGGCGAAGTGCAGATCGAAATTCTAGAAAACGTCCGCGGCAAAGATGTTTTCATCATCCAGCCAACGTGCGCGCCAACCGACGAGCACGTTATGGAACTGCTGATGATGTTGGATGCGTTCAAGCGCGCCAGCGCAGGTCGTATTACCGCCGTCGTACCCTACTTTGGTTACGCCCGACAAGATCGCCGCCCGCGCTCTGCGCGCGTGCCCATTTCGGCGAAAGTGGTCGCTGACATGCTCGGAGAGTGTGGCGCGCACCGCGTGCTGACGGTTGATTTGCATGCCGATCAAATTCAAGGCTTCTTCGATATTCCGGTCGATAACGTTTACGCCAGCCCGGTATTGCTCGGCGATATCTGGCGCCAGAAATACGAAAACCTAATTGTAGTTTCACCTGACGTTGGCGGCGTGGTGCGCGCCCGCGCCCTAGCCAAGCAACTCGACGGGGCGGATCTCGCGATCATCGACAAACGCCGGCCGCGTGCCAACGAAGCGCAGGTGATGAACATCATCGGCGACGTCAACGGCAAAACCTGCGTAATGATCGACGATCTCGTCGACACTGCCGGCACGCTCGGCAAAGCCGCCGCCGCGCTGAAAGAACATGGTGCGATCAAAGTGGTGGCCTATGTCACACACCCGGTCTTATCGGGCGCCGCCATCTCAAATATCTCAAATTCGTTGCTGGACGCGATTGTCGTCACCGATACCATTCCGCTATCAGCGGCTGCGCGCACCTGCTCAAAGATCCGCCAACTTTCGATCGCCGGCTTACTCGCGGAAACGATTCGCCGCGTCAGCGCCGAAGAATCGGTCAGTTCGCTCTACGTCGACTAAAAAATTCGGTAAAACCGCCACCAGGACCCGCGCCAAAGCTGGCGCCAACGCGGTATTGTCGGCATAATGCGCCCCCGCTGCGTCTGGTCGCGGACGCGGCGTTTTGTCATTTCCCGGAGATTCTCATGAAACAAGCGTTTACCGTTAACGCCGATGTCCGTACGCTGCAAGGTAAGGGTGCGAGCCGCCGCCTACGCCGTACGGGTAAGGTGCCTGCCATCATTTACGGTGGCAAAGAACAGCCGCAGATGCTGGAAATCAGCCATAACGAGCTGATGAAGCAGCTGAAAGTCGAAGCTTTTTATTCGAACATCTTGACCATCAACGTCGCTGGCAAGATCGAACAAGCCGTGCTGAAAGACCTGCATCGCCATCCGGTGCGCAACGAAATCCTCCACCTCGATCTGCAACGCATCCTCGCCGATGTCGCGCTGCGCATGCATGTGCCGCTGCACTTCAAGGGCGGCGACGTTGCGCCGGGCGTTAAGACCGGCGGCGGCGTAATCGAACATCACCACATTCAGGTTGAAGTTGAGTGCTTGCCGAAAGATCTGCCTGAGTTCGTTGAAGTTGATCTGTCGAACCTCGGCGTAAACGAAGCCGTGCATTTGTCGCAGTTGATGCTGCCAGAAGGCGCGAGCTTTGTTGAACTGAAGCACGGCAATGACTTGTCCGTGGCTGCTGTTCACGTGCCGCGTGGCGCCGCCGAAGCGGACGCCGCTGCGTCTGCAGACGTGCCGGCGTCGGCGCAGAAAGCGCCGGATGCCAAGGCCAAAGCTGCGCCGGCCAAAGCCGCTCCAGCCAAACCCGCTGCACCCGCCAAGAAGAAGTAAGACACCCGGCGCCACCGCGCCGAGACTGTGTTTTAAAGCCCGCCCGCCTGAGCAATCAGGCTGGCGGGTTTTTGTTAAGAGAACGTTATGGCCGAAAGCCGCCTTTATGCGATTGTCGGGCTCGGCAATCCAGGTGCCGAGTACGACCGCACCCGCCACAATGCGGGCTTCTGGTTTGTTGATGCCCTCGCCGCCGCATATCGCGGCAGTTTCCGCACCGAAGCCAAATTTTTTGCTGAAGTGGCGCGCGTGCGCATCGGCAATAGCGACGTTTTACTCGTTAAGCCCTCGACATTTATGAATCGCAGCGGTCAGGCAATTCAGGCGTTAGCCGCGTTTTATAAGCTGGATCCGGCAGATATTCTCGTCGTTCACGATGAGATGGACCTCCCCGTCGGCGCCATGCGCCTCAAACTCGCCGGTGGCCACGGCGGGCACAACGGCCTACGGAGCGTGCATCAGCACATCGGCGAAGGGTATCGCCGCCTACGCGTCGGGATCGGTCACCCCGGTAGCAAAGAACTCGTATTAGGGTATGTCCTCGGCCGCGCCAGCGTTGCCGACGATAAATTGATTCATCAAGGCATCGCCAATGCCGCTGCCGCAATTCCGGTCTGGCTTGAGCAGTCCTGGGATAAAGCAATGCAGCAACTGCACAGCGCACAACTCGCCAACTAACAGGAATTCAAATGGGCATTCAATGCGGCATCGTCGGTCTTCCGAACGTCGGCAAATCGACCTTATTCAACGCGCTGACCAAAGCGCAGATCGCGGCGGAGAACTATCCGTTCTGCACGATCGACCCGAATGTCGGCGTAGTCGGTGTGCCGGACCCGCGCTTAGACGCGCTCTCAGCCATCGTCAAACCGCAGCGCGTGTTGCCGGCCAGCGTCGAATTCGTCGACATCGCCGGCCTCGTCGCGGGCGCCAGCAAGGGCGAAGGCCTCGGCAATAAGTTTCTTGCCCATATCCGCGAAACCGACGCCATAGCACATGTGGTGCGCTGTTTCGTCAATGACGACATTATCCATGTCGCGGGCGGCGTCGATCCGATTCGCGATATCGAAGTCATTGGCACCGAATTGGCGCTCGCGGACCTCGAAAGCGTCACACGCGCCGCCGAACGCGCTGCAAAACTCGCTAAATCTGGCGATAAAGTCGCCGCCGCTCGCGCCGCGCTGCTGCAGCGCATCCAGGCGCATCTCAACAACGGCGATGCCGTACGTGCGCTCAATCTTGACGCCGATGAGAAGCTACAGATTCGTGATTTGCAGCTAATTACTGCTAAACCAGCGCTGTATATCGCCAATGTCGATGAGGCCGGCCTCGCCGGTAACGTTTATGTTGAGCGCGTTTTGGCCTATGCCGCGAAGGAAGGCGCGCAGGTGGTTATCGTCTGTGCGGCGATCGAAGCCGAAATCGCCCAGCTTGACGATGCCGACAAGGGCGATTTCCTCGATTCAATCGGACTAAAAGAACCCGGCCTCAACCGCGTCATTCGATCGGCTTATGCCCTGCTCGGCTTACAAACCTATTTCACCGCTGGTGTGCAGGAAGTACGCGCATGGACCGTGAAGGTGGGCGCTACCGGTCCGCAAGCTGCGGGGGTCATCCACACCGATTTTGAACGCGGTTTCATCCGCGCTGAAGTCATCGCTTACGAAGACTTTATACAGTACAAAGGCGAAGCTGGGGCGAAGGAAGCAGGCCGTTGGCGGCTAGAAGGCAAGGAATACGTCGTAAAAGAAGGCGACGTCATGCATTTCCGTTTTAATGTTTAACAAAGCAATGCGTTAGCAAGAACACCCGTCAACACTGCCCAATAAAAAAGCCTCGCTCAATGCGGGGCTTTTTTTGTTTTCTCGAAAATTGCCATTGTTTTTAAATAGAACACTCTATTTAACAACTCGGCATGTATTTAAAATTTATGAATCATTAATCAGGTTAATTTCCCAGGAAACCGGTAAAAGCCATTTTTAATCAGATCTTTGCAAATTCCTCCATACCGGCATAGCCTACCTCGGTTCATGGAGGAACACCCTTATGGTATTTAATTCCGGATCTTTAGTCGCGTGCCAGGCATACTGCAGCGCTACGATTCTTTTTTGGAATTAGAGCGATGCCTAGTCCACCTGCCCGCGCTATTGTTTCACCTTCCGCAGGCTCAACTAGACGGACATGCCGCTTTAGAGAATATTCCATAAAACGATATTCTCGGCACCGGATATTACCTTCCCGCTGCGACAATTCCAATTTGGCATTCCACTTTATGCCAATTACCGGCATCGCTTGGCGCCAGCCCGAACCGACAATGCGAATGTTGTTGATGTCCCGTACGCGCATCGGCAACGAAAGAACGATCGATCAACATCTCATCAGCACCTGCTCCGGACCTCGGTCTGCGCTGAGGTTGCAGAGAAGAAATTTAGATCGACATCTATTGGTACGTAGCTGACATCGGGCGTGCCGGAATGAACGGCCTTTCCGCCACATCTGCCATTACGACCCTATCTAGCACAGCCTTTCCGCGGCTTATGGCCGCAAACGACCGCGTAATTGCCCTTGCTGGGTACGGTCCCGTCAGTCTTTCGATAGTCCGCGCTTTACTGCCCCGGCTATTGGCTAATTTGGGTAATCGCGCGCCCATCGTCCAATTTCTAGCGTTTTTTCCGCCCGTTCCGCTTGATGCCCAAACGCACGTGGACGTTACGCCGCCGCAGATCGAAGTTGAAAATGGCATGGCCCTGTGTCTGCAGACGATTTATGTCATTCCGCCGGGATGTAGCGCCCAACTGCGGAACGGTCGCTTGTGGCTTGTTGGCACCTATGACACTGCCGATAAGCCTGTTGCTGTCGATGATCTTTTTACGTCAATTGCCGACGAATGCGGGCGCCGTGCAATTGCCATCCTATTATCGGACAGCGTTATCGATAGCGTAGGTGGCGTCCGCCGTGTACGCAACGCTGGCGGCATTGCGGTTGCGCGCACGTTTGCCGATATACATTCCGCACAGGGCTCCGCTGCAGCCAGCGACGCAATTCCTCTGCCTACCGTCGCTGACCGTCACGCGCAAGAGATCCTCGAGTCCTTGCAGTTAGAAGTTGCCGCGCAAGATCGTCGGCTGGCAGTCACGCCGCATGGCGTGCTAGATAATATCCGAGGTCAGCTATCGAAAAACGCTGGAATAGACATTCGCTTTTATAAAGACAATGCCGTGCATCGCGGCTTAAAGCGTCGAATGGTTGCAACCGCCGCGCCCGATCTTCCCGGCTACGCGCATTACCTAGAACAGCACCCAAACGAAGCGGTGCTGCTCGCGCAGGCGATGCGGACGTCAGCGCTACACTTCTTCCACGACAACGAAATCCTTAACGACCTTTCGCCCGCGCTCGTTCGCTTGGTTAGTGCGAAACACGATAGCGATGAAATTCGCGTATGGGTTATCGGCTGCGGTGGTAGCGACGAAGCCTATGTTATTGCGATGCTGCTGAATGAAGCGCTTACCGCTGCTTCAAAGCCTTGCCGCTTACGCATTTTTGCGACCGGCCTTGATGAGCTTGCCGCGGCGCGTGGACGCCGTGGACGCATCGCAAAAAGAGCAATCTCCGGGCTCTCCCCGGGGTTAATTGAGCGTTATTTCGAAAGCGACGGCACGGCGTATCGCGCGCGAAAAATCTTGCGTCAATGCATTACATTTTCGGCCAATAACCTGATCAACGACCCGCCGTATTTACGCCTTGATCTCATTAGCTGCCGCAATACCCTGATTAATTTCCGAGCCGACCTACAACTTAAACTCCTAACAATGTTTCACCGCGCGTTAATTGCCGATGGCCTGCTCTTCCTCGGAAAATCCGGAACCGTACAACGCGCCCCGCAGCTCTTTTTACCCTGTGCCGACAAACGTCTTCATCTCTATCGACGGCACGTTCCAGATGCCACGTATGGATCGACGTTTCCCACCTCAGCGCTCAACGTAGCGCTCCCGCCAGTCGTCACGTCGCATGAACAAAGTCCTCCGTCATTGTATGAGCACCTGCTCCGTATGATGCCTGGCCGGATTATGCCGCCTTCAGTCGTTATCGATGGGCGCGCAACGGTTAGGCAGGTATTTGGTGATGTTTCCGCTTATCTTCGCCTGGGTGCAGGCAAAACGTCGCCAGATCTAATCGAGATAGCCAATCCCGCATTGCGCCCTGCTTTACGGAAGCTATTGGGCAGGGTACAGCAGGGTGAACTCGACTTTGCAGAACGTAGCGCCCGCCGAACTAATACCGGATTTTCTACAAAAATATCGATCTTGGCGCTAGAAAAAGAAGAACTACGCAATCCATTTTTCCTAATTTCTTTTATCGATGCAGGAGAAGATCAGCAGCAGGAGCAGGCAGAAGGCATTGGAAGATTGGATCAGCGTCCCACCAATAGCTTGGCGCTAGCCAATCGAGCGTTAATGCTAGACGTAGCACGGTTAAAGGCGCGCAATCGGGAACTAGCGTCGACACAAATAGCGATAGAAGCCGCAAGTGAAGACTTGCATGCAATGAACGAATCGCTCGCTTGCGTGAACGATAGCCTTGAGTCTCATACCCTAACACTGGCCGAGGATCTTGATGCGCTCGAACAAGTGCTGAACGACCTTGATAGCGCAATTCTAGCAATCGACGATAAGCGCAATATCGTGATGATTAATAGGCTAGCTTGCCAATTATTTGAGATATCAGAAAGCAGCTTGGGTATGCCCGTCGATGCTATTGCGCCAGCGGCGAGATTTTCCGGTCTGTTACAAGATATTGATCGTGCAATGAGAACAAGGAAAAAGTGTGACCGCCGAGTCCAGGGCTTGCAACCTTATCGCCTGCGCACATTACCGAGCCGTTACCCGAGTGGCAGTTGCGGCATTATTTTGATGGTTGATGCCTTGGTTTCTAACGAGCCCAGTCCTCAATCATTTGAGCCAATCAGCCTGCATTCAGAGGAATTTGGGAATTTATTGCTCCCGACCATAAATGCGCTGCCGCACCCCGCGTGCGTTGTCGACCGATTGGGGAAAATCCTATGTATCAATTCCCATTGGGCCAAAGCGCCCTTTACTTTCGGCGATGGCGGCAGAGCCTGTGTAGCCGGCGACAATTACCTCTCAGCATGCGCCCACGGGTTGGCGTCTGGCGCGGGCGCGATAGGGCTCTTGTCAACGCAATTAAAACACGTTTTTTCCGGAGATCTACGTGCGTTGGCTTCGGAATATTGCTGCTCCGGTTCATTCGGCGCCGTACGGCTCCGCGTCGATGTCAATCCGATCAGCAATAACGGTAAGAAATACTGGCTGATTATGCACACCGATTTGACGCCATCGGGCCACGACGAACAACGTCAACATTTGCAAGCAGGCGCGCTCGATACCTGTGTAGATGGCGTGTTGATTGTCGATGCGCAACATCTCGATATGCCGATTGTCTACAGTAACCAAGCATTCTCTGAGATTACGCAATATAAAGCCGAGCAGATTCTCGGCCGCGACCTCAGAAAGCTATTCGGTGCCGCGGCCAATCGCCAAGCCCACGCCGAATTGGCGGCCGCCTATCGGTGTGCGCAAGCCGCACGTGTCATTCTCGAACATGAACTACGGGATGGCGCAAAGATTTGGCTTGAGGTCTCGGCAAGCCCTACCGCGCATTTTGACGATGCAGCCACTCATTTTAGCTTCTTAGTCCGCGACGTTACTGACCGCATCCAGCGAGAGTCAGCACTGCGGTTCTTGCACGAACGCGGAAAAACGGCGCTCACGTTTGCTGATGTTGGAACCTTAGAATGGAATATTCGTGCCGGCGTCATGACGTGTTCTGATATTCAGCTAAAACTATTAGGGCAGTCGTCGAGCACACCACAACTTCCGTATGCTCAATTTCGGACCTGGCTACACGAAGATGATCGTGTTGCCTTTGACGACGCCATGAAATACTGCTTGGCGGGACACGCAAACCTTAACCTTGATTACCGCATTATTTGGCCTGATGGTTCTCTGCATTGGCTGCGAAGCCGCGGCGACGCGATCATCGATCACGCTGGCACCGCACACGGCATTTTATGTTTGACCCAAGATATAACGTCCGAAAAGGAAGCGGAAACCAGAGCTCGCTTTCTCGCACATCACGATGCGCTTACGGGATTGCCTAACCGCTCATTAATTCAAGATCGCCTTCGGCAAGCGATGTCGAGCGCCCGCCGTGACCGGCGGAAGGTAGCAGTGGCATTTATTGATTTGGATAAATTCAAGGAAGTCAATGACCTTCTTGGACACCACATCGGCGATGAATTGTTAAAGGCGATTGCGCAACGCCTACTCGGCACAGTCAGGAGCACAGACTCCGTTTGCCGCTATAGCGGCGACGAATTCATCCTGCTGCTACCGGGTCTACACGACGCTACCGAAGCTGCGCGTATCGTCAGCAAAGCCCAGGAAGCATTACGCGCGCCGGTTCAGATCGAGAACCATGAGTTGTTTATTACGAGCAGCATTGGGATCGCCATGTATCCGGACGACGGCGATTCTATCGATGTACTGATCCGTAATGCCGACGCGGCGATGTACCAAGCGAAAGGCTTAGGCCGTGACGCCCTGGAATTCTTCTCGCCGCAGATGAATACGGCGCTAGTCGAACGTCTAGAAACCGCGAGCCTGCTGCGTAACAGCCTGCGCGACAAACGGCTTGAGTTGTATTACCAGCCGCAGATCGATCTGAGCACTGGCGCGCTGGTTGGTATTGAGGCCTTAGTTCGATGGCACCATCCGCAGCGTGGGCTGAGCTTCCCCGATATGTTCGTGCCCATCGCTGAGGACTCCGACCTCATTCACGAAATCGGCGAATGGGCCTTATACGAGGCCTGCGCGCAAAATCAGGTTTGGCAAGACGCAGGTCTGCCGCGGGTGCCGATAGCGGTTAATATTTCACCGATACAATTCCGACGGCGCAATCTAATCGAGAAAGTTTCGGCAGCGCTACACCGCAGCGGCCTTGCCCCCGAATATCTGGAACTCGAACTGACTGAACGTGTCATTTCGCATAACACCGAGGCCGCTGCCGAAATACTTGGCCAGTTTCATCGTATGAAGCTCCGGCTAGCAATCGATGACTTCGGAACGGGCTATTCCAGCCTAACCTACTTATACCGCTTTCCGTTTGATCGTCTCAAGATTGACCGCAGCTTTGTTCGCGACATCCCAGCCAATCCAATAGCAGCCACCATCATTCGGTCGGTCGTCAGTTTGGCACGCGGGCTCGGCCTGCAGGTTGTGGCCGAAGGGGTCGAAACCGAAGCACAGGCGGCATTTCTGCGGACTGAAGGCTGCAGCAGTTATCAAGGCTTTCTCTGCAGCCCCGCCCTGCCGGCGGATGCATTCGCAAAATTGCTACCGCAGTTACCTGTTGCCACCGATCTAGACCTAGAACAAACCTTAAGTTTTTAATCGGCTGGGCAATTCCGCACAGCGACAGCAGGCCGCCGAAGATGTCGAAAATCCTATTATTTTGATTTTAAATATAATTCATTAACAAAAGCGCGGCGCTTACTAACCCGTATTTCTAAACATTGCCGCTGTCGGCGCGGTATGATGCGGCCCACCAGTATCCTGCAAAGTGCGCTTAACTTTAGCGGATCGGTGCCGATAGCTAATATTCATTGCTCCCACTCTGTGAATCGCCATGGCGGTATCCTGCTACGGCAGTCTGCTCGAACAATTACGCGACTGGTCCTACGAGCCTTGCGCGGCGGTGTACTACATCGACATCCGCCATTTGCGCTCGATTAACCGCATCGCCAGTGCCTCTGAGGGCGACGAAGTTATCAGCCGCGTCAGCGAATTGCTGCGCGCATGGACCGGTCGCTACGGCATCTCGGGGCGGCTCTGGAGTAACGAGTTCGTTGCCGTCAAAATGATTGATCACACGCAGGTTGCGGTCGAGGATGCGACCGAACTTCGTGATCGTTTAGCGGAATTACGTTATCACTCGCCGATTGGCGAAAACGCGCTGTCGGTTTCGATTGGCGTTACCGTCGTCCGTCCCGACACCGACTGGGTGCAAGCGATTGCCGACGCGGGCGAAGCCTGCGAATTAAGTAAAAGTCGCGGCCTAAACCAAATTTACTGTCACACAGCGGGCAACTCTAAGCCTGGAACGCCGTTGGTCAACGCTGGCTATGTCGAGAACTTTCGGCACTTGCTGGCGAGCGGTCAGTTGGCGCTACATCCGCAGCCTATTATGGATATCCGCCCAGAGCAGCCGCTGCTGCGGAAAGCAGAATTTCTATTGCGGATGGAAAAAAATGGCGTATTCATGCCGATTCCAGCGGGAACGATAGAAACGCTTGAATATTTCGGCCTCGTCAACGAGCTCGATCGCTTTTCGTCGACTTTCATGCTGGACTGGCTTGCGGACAACCCTGCAGCTCTGGATCGCCTGCATAGCGTTTCGATCAACTTGTCCGCCCGCTCGATTGTCGATGGCAATTTCATGGACGCGCTGCTGCGCGACGTTCGCAGCGCCCATCTGCCGCACGGCAAGTTATGTTTCGAGATTACCGAAACGGCGGCGATTGAACACCTGGACATCGCCGCCGAGGTCATTGGCGCATTCCGCAGCTTCGGCTGTGGATTTAGCCTTGATGATTTCGGCTCCGGCCTGTGTTCATTCGGGTACCTGCAGTCGTTGCCAGTCGACGAAGTCAAAATCGATGGCCGTTTTATCCGGGATGTCGCGCAAAGCGGTGTTTCGCAAGAAATTGTCCGTGCAATTCACCAAGTTGCCCACGCCACGGGAAAAAGGACGGTTGCCGAATTTGTCGACGATCCCCGTAAACTGCGTGCGCTACGAAACATCGGGGTCGATTATGCGCAGGGTTGGCTCTTCTACCCTACGGTGACGCCGGAAAAATTCGTTGAGCTGCTAAGCACGTAAAGGCCTACCTTGGCCTCAGTCAGGCACTCAGCTTCCGTCCCGATTACCGCTACCCTCCGCGCAGCCCGACGGCTTGTAGATCCGTTCACCCGAGGCGGGAAACCGCGCCAGCTTTTCCGCAGGTCGCCGCGGCCGTGCGACGAGTTCCCCGCCACAGTTGGGGCAACGCCCCGCTAGCACTTGATCGGAACACCCCGCGCAAAATGTGCACTCAAACGAGCAAATGCGCGCGTCTCTGCTATCGGCCGGCAGATCTTTGTTACAACACTCGCAATTAGGTCTTAGTTGTAGCATCGCTTGGCCCTCCGCAGGTTACGTCACTCGGTGTATTGAGATTATCAATTGTCGGCGATATTCAGATAAACCTGATTCACCTGTACGTTAATACCAAATTCGCGCGCCTAACACGCATAGGGCAAGATATATCAGGCCAACAGAGCTTTAGCTGACCGCTTGAAAAGCGCTCGTTAGGGGCTTTAAGTGGCTGCCTAGCAGAGAATTTGTTGCCGAAAAACAGCTAATTTCAGCAATTTGGCATTAATTCGGTCTGGAATTAATCTTTTTGCAGTTCGGTATAGTGTTAAAGATGCTGCCGATCCGATTTAACGTTAGCCAATTGAATGATCCAGGCGATAAACCGTCGGCTGATTTATCAGCGACCCTATTAGAGATCCTTATGTCAAAACCCTTACTCTGTGCCGCCCTCCTCCTCTCCGCCCAGCCCGTCTTCGCCGACTACGCGCTACAGGGCATCAAGGTGAGCTGCGAAGAAGACAACGCCACAGTCGAATCTTTTCTGCTACTGAACGAGCATCCGGCGAGCGATATCATCGTCTTGGACGACGGTAGCTCGGTCTATTACGGTGTCGACCAAACGTTTTCTTGCAAGCTAAAGAATCATGAAATTCACGGCACGATTCGCAACACAGCAGGCACAGACCCGGGGACTTGCAACGCTGTCCCGTTCTCGCAAGTTACGGTATTCGTTAATGATAAGCCGATCTTCAAAGATCAGGCTTTTAAAAATCCGAATTTCACCAATAAATGCTATGAATCCGTCAATAGCGTTTCATTCAAGGAAGCCGAAGATGCCAGCCTTGCACTCCGCTACTGCGGGGATACCGGCTTAGCTTCGCATCCACACGTTAGCGGCTGCTTCGAATTTAAAGATGATCAGTACGAGCGTCTCGCGTTTCCGCTGCCGGCAACACCGGTATCCTCGGCAGTCAATGTCAAGAAATTCTTTAAACGCTAAGCCCAATAAGCCCGAATCGCATCGGTTTGGCTTAATGCCCGATGCAAAAAGCCCCGCAATGCGGGGCTTTTTTGTACTGCGCAAAAACTCAGAACAATTCAACCGGCCCTGACTGCATCGAAATCTGCGCCACTGGTTTGTGCTGCGGCTGGCGCCAATCCATCTTCGGCGATTCAACCGAAGCGAACTTGGTTGTCGCAATCTCGGCGGCATCCCCGTTCAGCACCGACTGCAAACCAGCCGACTCTTCGCTAATCTGCCGCAAGCGTTGAACGTGAACGATCGCCGAACCCAGTGCTTGCGTTGCAATGTCTTCGAACTGTAACGAGCGCACCGCCTGGGCCACGGCCATATTGATCTGCTCACCTGCCGCAGAGACTTCACGAGCGCTGCCCGCCACCGCCCGGTTGATATCCTCAACCTGCGAGAGCAAACGGCCGACCTCGTTCTTTGCTTGTACGCTGGCGCTCATATCGCGTGTCGCCATTTCGCCGACGGCACCGCGTACCTTGGCAATCGCGTCTTTGGAACTAAAGACCAATTTGCGGATTTGCTCGTTGAAGTTAGTCGAACGCTCCGACAAATTCCGTACTTCCTCCGCAACCACGGCAAAACCACGCCCGGCTTCGCCAGCACGTGCGGCCTCAATGGCGGCGTTGAGTGCAAGTAGATTAGTTTGATCGGCAATTGTCTTAACATCGCCAAGCAATTCGAAGATGGCATCGAGATGACGCGCCATCGCGTCGATGTGCTGCACGCTGTCAGCACTTTGCCGGCTGGCCCCCACCAAAACTTCAACCAAGCCTTCCATTAATTGACTGGCCGTCGTCGCAAAGCGACGAACGTCCACGCCCTGACTATCACCATTGCCTTCGGCGCGGTTGATAATTTTCGATACCGCCGTGTCTTGTGCTTGGGCTTGGCGGTTCATCGTATCGAAGCTGCCGCCCAACGTCCGCACCGCCTCTTGAACGAGGCCGCGAACACGCTCAACTTCATGTTCAACACCCACCGTTTCATTGACCAAACCGCCGCGAAATTCTTCCAACATCTGGCGATGTCGGGCAACCGCTGTCTTGTGCCGGTGATCTTCAATCTGCGAGGCGCCGGCAGTGCGAAGATTGAGCAAGAAGAACAACCCCCAGGATGCTACGAGCAGCGCCAAGCCGGCCCAAATCAGCCCGCCGGGCGCACCTGCAAGCTGGAGCGCAACATAAATTGCGGAGCCCGCGAGAGGCAAAAAATAAGGCTTAATCGTTGACTGCATCATGGGTAGCTCCGGGTCCGGGCGTTGTTGCGGATAACTGTAGGCTTCTAGCGGCACGGCTTCGTATTTCTTAAGTTCAGTGGGATTGTTCATTTTTCTAACATTTCAGGCTGCACGACTGTCCGATCCACATGCGTCCAACAGCGCTGCAGCAATGGCGTCCAAGGGATACGTTCGATCAGCGGCGCCCATCTTGACCGCGGCTCCCGGCATCCCCCATACCACGCTGCTGGCTTCGTCTTGAACTAAGGTTGGGGCACCCTGTTTGCGCATTTCAAGCAGGCCGCGCGCGCCGTCGTCGCCCATGCCGGTCAGGATCGCACCGACCGCATTCGCACCGGCGAAATGCGCGACCGACTTAAACAAAACATCGACGCTGGGGCGGTGACGATTTTCCGGCGGGGCGTCGGTTAGGCGGCAAACGTAGCGAGCGCCGCTGCGAACGACCTCGAGATGTCGATCACCCGGCGCGATGTACGCATGGCCCGGCACAATCTGCTGTCCATCTCGCGCCTCACAAACCGACATCGCCGAACTACGGTCCATGCGTGCCGCGAATGGACCGGAAAACGCTGCCGGAATGTGTTGCGTAATGACGATAGCGGGGGCATCCGCCGGCATGCGTTCCAGCACGGCCTTAATTGCTTCGGTGCCGCCGGTCGACGCACCGATCGCAATAAGTTGCTCCGTGGTTCTGAAATGCCGTCCGCTGCGCAGTGGCATCGGCTTCACCTGTGCCGAGCCAGTAGTCGACCGCCGAACATTCGCTTTCGAGGCCGCTTTGATTTTTGAAATCAGCTCATCGGCGTAAGCGCGAATGCCGGCTTCGAGGTCAATTTTCGGCTTCGTCACATAGTCAATCGCGCCAAGTTCCAAGGCCTGCAGCGTAACGTCAGCACCTTTTGCCGTCAGCGACGAAACCATTACCACCGGCATCGGCCGCAGCCGCATTAAGTTTTCCAGAAAAGTTAGGCCATCCATGCGCGGCATCTCCACATCGAGCGTTAATACGTCCGGCTGCAGCTGCTTGATTTTGTCCCGCGCCACAAAGGGATCTGGCGCTGTACCGACCACTTCAAGCTGCTTGTCAGCAGACAAAAATTCCGTCAGCAATTGCCGCATCAACGCGGAGTCATCGACAATAAGAACGCGGATGGCCATAGCAATTTCTCAATCAAATAGTTCAACATCGCCAGCAACCGGCACTGCGCGCAAGCGCGAGCTGTATGCAGTCTCATCAGCAAGATCTGCGCTCGCCTGCATCGCAGGCAGCCGACGGACCAAAACCTTGCCGGTTTTGGGGAAGTAATAAACTTTGCGTGGGCAAACATCGAGCAGGTCTTCAGCAGCGATCGCAATGCGCTCAGCGGCTAAATATTGCCGAACAAATTGCACGTTGCGACTTCCAACATTGGTGGCCGTGAAGCTGCGTAAAACGTTACCACCGCCAAATACTTTGGCTTCGAGATTGCAGCGCCGCGCACCGCGTTTCAGCAGCTCGTTGACTAATATCTCCATCGCGAACGAACCGTAGCGTGCAGAACTACTAACCAGGTCGCCGTCGGTATCGGGCAACATGAAGTGATTCATGCCGCCGACGCCTGCGATAGGGTCGCGCAAACATGCCGCGACACAGGAGCCGAGCACCGTCACCAAAACATTGTTTTCGCCGCTGACGTAATACTCGCCCGGTAATAGCTTGATCCCAGGCAAGCCAAACTGGCGCTCGAAATACTGGAATGTCGCGATCCCATCTTTACCGGAGCCGTGCCAGGCGTTGACTGCCGGCGCAGCGGCATTTCTTACTGTTGCACTTGACATGGCATCCCTGACTGTCTTTGTGGTGGTGGCGTCGCTGCACGTGCCGCAGCGTCAGAGAGCTGATAAACCGTGCGGCCCACCGGCTTAATCAAGTCCGTAGCATGAAAGAAACTCTCGGAGTGCCCAGCAAAGAAGAGCCCGTCCCTGCTCAACAGCGGCGTAATCCGCTTTAAAATGCTGTATTGCGTTGGTTTATCAAAGTAAATCATTACGTTGCGGCAAAATACGGCGTCAAACGGCCCACGCAATCCGTAAGAAGGATCCAGTAGATTTAACTGACGGAACGTGATCAGCTGACGTAATTCGTCGATTACCTTGCAATACCCTGCCTGCGCCCCGGCGCCGCGTCGAAAAAAGCGCTTTAACCGCTCCTGTGACAATTTTTCGACACGCTCCATCGGATAAATACCTTTTGAACACGTCTCAAGGCAGTTGGTATCGATATCCGTTGCCAAAATTGAAACCGGCGGGCGTAAGGTGCCGAAATGCTCACAGGCGGTAATGGCCAGGGAGTACGGCTCTTCGCCAGTTGAAGCTGCGGCGCACCAAATCAAAATGTTCTGCTTGTTATGCAAGCCGGCCAAATGCTGATCTAACATTTGAAAATGATGCGATTCCCGGAAGAATGCCGTCAGATTCGTAGTCAGCGCGTTGGTGAAGTGTTCCCACTCGTCGCCACCCTCGCGTTCCAGCTGATCGAGGTATTCCGCGAACGACGACATGCCGAGCACCCGCAGTCGGCGCGCAATCCGGCTGTAAACCATGTCCTCCTTGCCACGCGCCAAGGAAATACCGGCGCGCGTACGGATCATGGCGCTAACGCGCTCAAAATCACGATCGGTGTAGATGTACTCACGGTCACTTGGCGAAGTCATAATATTTTTATATTCAATTCAAATCGTTATCCGTCGAAATCGAACTTCGGCTGATCCTTTAGGTTTTCAGCTGCAGGACCTGTACCTGACTGCTGCCGTCAAATACCCGGCTACCGTCGTAGCCGAAACCGACCTCCGCACCAAGCTTGCACTCCTGCGATAACGGCACCGCCCACGCGGCGCCTTAATCGCGGGAGCGAGATTTATCTTCAAGGACATGGCATGCGCGCGCCTAGGCCGAAGCTTAGAATTCGGTCCACTTCTGCCCGGCGTTCGCGCCCCCCGCAACCGTATATGACCTGCCACTGGCTGCTGGCCGAGGGGCGGCTACTGCCGTCCGCAACGGTGACTTAGGGGCTTGCCCCGACGAACGCCGTAATGGATAACCTGGCCTTGAAACGGGCTTTTCGGCATCCCGTTCGGCGCTTTCAACGTTTTTCTTCGTATCACCATCGGCAACCTTAAACCGACTCACCATCTGTGTCAGGCTATCTGACTGCTGCTCCAATGACGTTGCCGACGCCGACGCTTCCTCGACCAAGGCTGCGTTCTGTTGGGTGACTTCCTCCATCTGAGCAATCGTCTGATTGACTTGCTCAATACCCTTACTCTGTTCCTGTGACGCTGCACTGATCTCGGCCATGATGTCCGTCACGTGCTTTACGCTGGCGACAATCTCAGCCATCGTGCTGCCCGCCTGCTCAACCAAAGCAGACCCATTGCCAACCTTTTCGACAGAATCACCGATCAGACTCTTGATTTCTTTGGCGGCACCGGCCGAGCGCTGCGCGAGGCTACGAACTTCCGACGCGACAACGGCAAAACCACGCCCTTGCTCACCGGCGCGCGCCGCTTCAACCGCAGCGTTCAACGCCAAAATATTAGTTTGGAACGCAATGCCATCAATCACGCTGATGATATCGACGATCTTCTTCGACGATTGATTAATTGCCGACATCGTTTGCACTACTTCGCCGACCACTTGGCCGCCTTTCGCCGCCACCTCCGCCGCGCTGATGGCCAACTGATTGGCTTGAATCGCATTGCCGGCATTTTGCTTCACCGTGCTCGTCAACTCCTCCATCGACGACGCCGTCTGCTCCAGCGACGCCGCTTGCTGTTCGGTACGACTAGAGAGATCCGTGTTGCCTGTAGATATTTCCCGAGCTGCGTCGTTAATCGTATCGATCGAAGCTCGAATCTTACCGACGACATCAGCCATGCTCTCAACTAACGAATTTACGCCGCCACACAGATCGCGCACCGATCCACTCTTGTCGTCAAGCATAACCCTACGCGTCAAATCGCCTTCGCGCGCCGATGTCACTACAAGCTGCGTCTCCGCCACCGCGTGCTGCAAGGCTTGAACGCCTTTGACTTGCTCGGTAACGTCAGTCGCATACTTGACCACTTTATAAGGCTTCCCTGTGCTGTCGTGAATCGGGTTATAAGAGGCTTGAATCCATACCTCACGCCCACCCTTGCCAATGCGTTTGTACTGGGCAGCGTCATATTCGCCGCGGCCGAGCCTCTCCCAGAACAGTCGATATTCATTGCTTTGGCTATAGGCCGCATCAACCAGGCAGCTGTGATGTTGCCCCTTGAGCTCCTCTAGCGTGTAGCCAAGCGTTTTAAGGAAATTTTCATTTGCGTGCAAAATACGGCCATCAAGTCCAAATTCAATAACCGCCTGCACGCGGTTGATTGCCGTCATTTGTCCTTCAAGCTCAGCAACATGCTTGTTCTGCTGCTCAACCAATGCCAAATCATCGGTAATATCGGCCCACTCCACGGTGAAGCCACAGCGAATATTTTCAGCATTACAAACAACGCTGAATACTTGACCAAAGCTACGCTTGCCAATCGTCACGACTTTTTTATCAACGCCTTTCAGACGACTCAAATACTCGCGTTGCTGCTCGGGGCTCGAACTTAGAACGTCTAGGCTCGCACCGACAATATTCGCCGCGTTAAAGCTCGGCAAGTCTTGTCTTAGATTTGATTCCACCTTTTCAAAGAGGCTCTGCGCTGCCGCGTTTGCATAAACGATCTTGTAATCCGAATCGCAGATCAATACGCAGCTTTCTGCCTGATCCAAGGCCTCGCGAATATATTTATTAGCGCTTGCAACGCGCCGTTCTGCGATCGTCCTCTGAAATAAGCGATCCTGCATTTCATCCATCGCATGCAATACTTCTCCGGCTTCGTCATTGCTTGTCGCAGCACCCGCAACCACGCGATGCGCGAGGTCGTCATTTGCAACTGCCACCGCGCCTTCGCGGACAGCCGACAGAGTCCGACGCAACCCCAGATAGAATCCTGCAGCCAAGTAAATCGCGGTCAACAGCGCAAAGACCGTTACGCCGACGGCAATGCCGCGCTGCCAGGCATAGCTGGCCATACGGTTTTGCACCAGTTGGTCTAAGCTTTCCAACTGTACTCTTGCCAGATTTAAGGTGGCGGCAAAAGCGCCTTGCAAAGCGACCGGAGCCCCTTTTTTTAGCGCTGCGTCTAGCTCGGCCGCCGTATCAGAGAATTCCGTAAATGCAGGCTTTATCGGTATTCCCGCGCCAGCGTTCAAAGTATTCAACGAATTAAAGTCGGCACGAACGATGTCTGCCGAACGCTGCAGTTGCTCTCCAAGTACACGTTTCTGCGTAGCGTCAGCTACCGCCAGCGACACGAGTTGATTCGCGTAGGTCGGCAAGGTACGTATCGCCGATTGCGCTAGAAAATACGTATCGGCGTTCGAATCCAACGCCAGATGGGACTGAGTTGAAATGGCGCTCAGCGACGCCAGCAAGGTAAAACCAAGTGCTGCGCTATCTGCCGGCGCGTCTGGCGTTGCGAATGCCGAAGAATATGCGGTTAGCAGATTCCCGTGGGTAGCATCAAACGCGGCAACGGCCTTGAGCGCTGCATCAAGCCGTCCTTGTGACGCCGCCCGCTCGCCCGGCCCGGCTAATATTGTCGTCTGCCGATCTTGAAGTGCATTTAGCACTACTTTTGAATATTCGATGCCGACGCGCTCTGACGAAAGCGTCGCCATCGAACTATTAATATGCTGCACCACCACCGCCAGCAAGCCGACCCCAGCAACAGACGTAATTGCGATTAACGCTGAAAACTTCTGCTTAAACGTGAACTTCGCCATGAGCCGTACGAGCGGCGCAATTAACATTTCCATATGACACCTCATAAGCAGCACTTACACCGTGGATACAAATGACGTCTGTCATGAGCCGGTTGAAAGCATCAATGACAAACGTCTGCACACGCGGCATATCACTGCTTACGCCGCGTCAAAACTCCTGTAATCGCTCCCCACGCGCATTCACACGCAGCGGTCGTGAATCACCCGCCCTGTAACCAGATGACCGAGCTCCATCTTTATGACTGGACGCTGATTTCGCCGCGTCATTCGCCTTCGAATTCCGAAATGCAGCCGTATCGCGCTGTGCCGGCAACACGATCGCTTTCTCACTGGTATCGTTTGTCAGTGTGTAAAGAGAAATGGCATCGGCCAGACTATCGGCCTGTTCTTCCATGCTCCGTGCCGCAGCCGATGCTTGCTCGACCAACGCGGCGTTCTGCTGCGTCACTTCGTCCATCTGCGTAATCGTCTGGTTGACCTGTTCGATCCCCTGACTTTGTTCCTGCGACGCAGCGCTGATTTCCGACATGATGTCCGTCACTCGCTTCACGCTGGTCACGATTTCGTCCATCGTCTTGCCGGCCTGCTCGACCAACAATGTGCCGTTGCCGACTTTCTCAACCGAGTCGCTGATCAAGCCTTTAATCTCTTTCGCCGCACCAGCCGAGCGCTGGGCCAGGCTGCGCACTTCCGCTGCCACCACCGCAAAGCCACGGCCTTGCTCACCCGCCCGGGCTGCTTCTACCGCCGCATTCAACGCCAAGATGTTGGTTTGGAATGCGATGCCGTCAATCACGCTGATGATGTCGACAATCTTCTTCGACGATTCGTTGATCGACGCCATTGTCGTTACCACTTCACCCACTACGCGGCCACCTTTCGAGGCAACGTCGCCGGCGCCGATGGCAAGCTGATTCGCTTGCTTGGCGTTCTCAGCGTTCTGCCGAACCGTGCTGGTCAGCTCTTCCATCGACGACGCCGTTTCTTCCAGCGATGCCGCCTGCTGTTCCGTACGGCCAGAGAGATCGCTGTTGCCAACGCTGATCTCGCGCGCGGCGCTGCGGATCGTGCCGACGGATTCACCGAACTGGTTCAACACGCTGTTCATACTCTCGACCAGTGCATTAATGCCTTCGCAGAGGTCATGCACCGGCCCGGACATCTCATCCAACTTGATTCGATGCGTCAGGTCGCCGGTCTTGGCAGCAGAGACCACATCACGTGCTTGATGCACGGCTTCCTGCAACACGGTGCTCGCGTTCACTGAAGCGGTAATATCGGTCAGACAGGCGACGGCTCGATACATCTTCCCGTGCTCGTCAGTAATCGGGCTATACGATGTCTGAACCCAAATAATGTCGCCCGTTTTGGTGACACGCTTGTATTGACCAATGTGTGATTCGCCAACAGCCATTTTTTTCCATAGCGCTTCATAATCACCGCTACGGTAGTAGGACTCATCAACGAATTTCGCGTGGTCCGCGTTTAATATTTCCTCAAGTTGATAGCCGAATGTTTCGAGAAAACTTTTATTAGCAGCAACGAGCTTGCGGTCAGCATCGAACTCAACAACGCCTTGGGTCTTTCCGATTGCTTCAAGTCGACCAGAAAACTCTGCAGCGCGCTGCTTTTCTTCGTCCGACATCCGATTAAGTGTATTGCTACTATCAATCAGGCGCCGTTGCATTTCCTTAACGGCAGTCAATACATGGCTGATCTCATCACGCGTGTTAATCTCAACGGCGTAATCAAGTCGGCCTTCGGCAATCGCGTTGGTGGCGTTGATCGCGACAGACAGACCGCGATGAATACTTCTGTAGATAAACAACAAAAGCAAACTCGACAGAATTAGGCAGATAGCCGTGGCGCCAACGTCCAACGCAAGATTTAGCAATGCTTTATCGATGCGCTTTTTCAACAAGAGATCCAACTGCTCAAGATCCGCTCGCGCGACTTTCAGCATCGCCAGCGCGGCCGTTTTAATGGTGGTACCAGTAACATTGCCAACCAATATCTGCTTATCAGCGTCGCCGCTTTCCACGTACAGCGGACCCAATACATCAGCCAACCCAGGACTCTTTTTGAGCACTTTCTCGTAGTTGCCGATAATTGTGCCGGATAGCGACTTCATATCCCGAAGCAACAATGCTTGTTGATCCACTTCCGACAGGTAAATTTGAACCGAGCGCTCGGCGTACTGAGGCAGCCGATGGGTAACGCTATCCATCAGATAAAAAGTGTCGATTTCAGGATCGAGTGTTAAGCCGGACCCATCCGCTATCTCGCCCAGCAGCATGAGCAAGCCTTCGCCCATCGTATCGGGGCTATTGACATCGATAGCCCCAGATGCCTCTTTTAACCCGAATTTTTGGTCGTACTGCTCACGCATTTGAGTTAGCTGTTGAACCGAGTCCTGTAATTGCTTTCGTAAATCTTCCTTGTCGCCTTCGTCTGCCAATAAAAGCGTTTGCAAAACATCGTAGACGTCTAAAACGGCGCGCACATAAGCCACACCTTCTCGCTCGTTCCGCGACGCCGACACCTCTTGCTTACCTTGAACGACCACAACACCTAACAAGGGAATCGTTATCAGTAAGAAAATGCAGCCAACTAGAATAAATTTTCGAGCAAATGACAAATTGCCAATAACGTCTTCCAGCTTTGAAAATGCCTTTTTCATTTCTTACAACCCCTGAGCGTATGTCTTGCTTATTTAGTATTTGCAGCTACAGCTATTTACTTCGTTTTAGTACGGGACGACCCTGCGTATATTCGCAGTGATGAACATCCTATTGCAGGATCATTTAGTGTTTTGAGTTTTAGCAATTACTCCCGAAACAATATATTTATGATCCAAAAGAGTTATGCCGCTTCCGCCGACAGATCGCCCTGAGCGCGCTGAAACAACGCATCGGCCGATCTGCTAGCTTCATGCGAATTTCTAATTGACTTAGCCGTCTGCAGTGTAAAGATCGAAACCGAACTCGTTAATTGTTTGGCTTGCTCTTCCATACCGTGTGCCGATGTCGATGCCTCCTCGACCAGCGCTGCATTTTGCTGCGTGACCTCGTCCATCTGCGTAATGGTCCGCGTAACCTGCTCGATGCCCTGGCTCTGTTCCTGCGAGGCCGCACTGATCTCGGACATAATGTCGGTGACCCGCTTTACGCTGGTCACAATCTCGTCCATCGTTTTGCCAGCCTGCTCCACCAACAAGGTACCGTTGCCGACTTTCTCAACCGAATCGCTGATCAAGCCTTTAATCTCTTTCGCCGCGCCAGCCGAGCGCTGCGCTAGGCTGCGCACTTCCGCTGCCACCACCGCAAAGCCACGGCCTTGCTCACCCGCCCGGGCTGCTTCTACAGCAGCATTTAAGGCCAGAATGTTGGTTTGGAATGCGATGCCGTCAATCACACTGATGATGTCGACGATCTTCTTCGACGATTCGTTGATCGACGCCATCGTCGTTACCACTTCACCCACCACGCGGCCGCCCTTCGAGGCGACATCGCCGGCGCCGATTGCCAGCTGATTCGCCTGCTTGGCGTTCTCAGCGTTCTGCCGAACCGTGCTGGTTAGCTCTTCCATCGATGACGCTGTTTCTTTCAACGAAACGGCTTGTTGCTTGGTACGTCCCGAGAGATCGCGGTTACCTTCAGCGATATCGCGCGCACCGGCATTTATTGAGTCGGACGCCAATTTAATTTGATTGACGATATCGGTGAGCTGCTCAACTGTACCGTTCGCATCGTCACGTAAGCGCCCGAAGATACCGCGAAAATCTCCCGTCATTTTTTGAGTAAGATCGCCGCGCGCGAGCGCAGCGAGCACCGCCATCACGTCTTCTAATCCGGTGGAGTTAATTTCCATAAGGCGGTTTAGCCCAGTAACCATCTCTCGGAATTCAAACTGATACCGTGATGCGTCACCACGAACACTGAAATTACCCTCGGTGGCAGCGGAAACCATATTCTTGATTTCATTGTTTATACCGAGCAAGTTGCATTTAGCAGTATCCATTGCCTCGGTAATATTGGCCTCCTTGCCTGGCAGGCGATCCATGTCTTGCGAAAGGTCACCTACGGCATATTGCTGAATCAATTCGGCAAGACGCTGTTTAATTCGGATATGGGATGAGACTAAATCGTTTTTATCCTGCGCGATCTGCCCGAATATTCCTGGGTAATTCCCTGCATCAATTTTTTTATCCACCCACCCTTCGGCATGCTGCTTGGCAATTTCTTTCTGTGCGCCGATAAAACCATTTAGTAAATTAACAACCTTTTGAATGGAATTTAAAAGACGCCCTGTTTCATCCGTTGCCGTGGAGTTGATTTGGATGTCAAGATTCCCTTGCGCAACCAGCTCAGCTGCAGTCACCGCCATCACCAAATTTCGTTGCATCCCACGATAAAATGCGGCGAGCACCAGCGTTACAAATAGTCCTCCGAATACAGTCAAGGCAATAACCACGCCAAGATGACGGGTGTAGGAATCGATGCGCGACTTCAACAAGAAATCGAGCTTCTGCAGCTGCATTTGGGCTGCTACAACTGCCGCTGACGATGCATCTGTAATAGCCGCATCAGAATAATCACCGCTGATAACACGTTGACCGGCACTATCGACTTTATCCAATACAGTCTTCAATGCCGATGCAATTGTGGGATTGACGACATCTATCTTCTTATAATTGTTTGATATGGTCGCCGAAAAATTTTTAATGTCATGCGATAGCAAGGGCCGCAAGTCGACGTTAGCATCAGAAAGCCGCAACGCGGCGTCTGAATACGACAACAAACGTTGCGTAACAGAGTCCATCAAATAATAAGTATCTTGTTCCGGGTCAAGTGTCAGGTTTGAGGCATCTGCGACGTCGCTCATCAGCGATAACAACGCAGGCGTTATCACTTCCAGATTGTCGGCTTTGATCCTGTTCGATAGTTTTGCGGTACCAAATACGGCGTCGTAACGTGCCGCCTGCTCGCGTAACTTCGCTACTGCTTTTTCGATGGCAGCCTGCTTTTGTTCACGATCTTGCTCAGGCGCTAGGCGCCAGCCAGCAACTGCCTCATAGGTGTCGAGCACAGCGTGCAAGTAGCTAACGCCGGAACGCTCTTTGTTTGAAAATGTAATCTTGGCGCCTACTTCGCTGCCGATGATCGTCACCAACCAGGCTACTGTGATGCCAAGAACACCCGTCAGCAGAAAAAACTTACGCGCAAACGTCAATTTGCCCAAATAATTTTCGACTTGCAATAACACAGTTTTCATGTGCCAAACTCCGTTTAATACGCACGTGACAACCCTGAGCAAGTGGCCATATTTTTTTGGGCATGGACCAGCCTCTTATGTGAAGACTACAATTAGAATTCGGTCCACGTATCTCCTGCGCGCTCAACGTGCACGCCGTTAGATCGGGATTTACCACTTCCTGCACCGAGACGCGCGCCCATTGCAGCTGCTAATTTTGGCGCCGCAATGGTTGCCTTCTTTCCGTTAATCGCACGTGCCCCACTTGGCGCCTGCTGAATCGCAGGTTTCGCTTGCGGCTCTTTTACAAATCCGACCGAATTATCGTTTACAACGAAGACGTCGACGGAATTAACCAGACCTACAGCCTGCTCTTCCATACTCCGGGCCGCGGCAGATGCTTCCTCTACCAAGGCGGCATTCTGTTGGGTTACTTCGTCCATCTGCGCAATCGCCCGATTAACTTGTTCGATGCCAGAACTTTGCTCAGCGGATGCTGCCGCTATTTGCGTAATGATGTCCGTGACTCGCTTAACACTGGTCACGATCTCTGACATCGTCTGTCCCGCCTGCGTGACGAGCATTGAACCGTTGCTGACTTTTTCCACTGAGTCGCCAATCAAGGTTTTAATTTCTTTAGCTGCGGCGGCTGATCGCTGCGCTAAGCTGCGTACTTCAGCGGCGACAACCGCAAAACCACGCCCCTGCTCTCCCGCTCGCGCGGCCTCAACAGCCGCATTCAACGCCAAGATATTCGTTTGGAAAGCAATGCCATCAATGACGCTAATGATATCGACGATTTTTTTGCTCGATCCGTTGATAGCGCCCATCGTATCGATGACTTCACCGACGACCTGCCCACCTTTTTGCGCAATATCCGAAGCGCCAATGGCCAATTGATTTGCCTGCTTCGCGTTTTCGGCGTTTTGCTTAACGGTTCCCGTCAGTTGCTCCATCGATGACGCAGTCTCCTCCAGAGAGGCTGCCTGTTGCTCAGTACGACTAGAAAGATCGCTGTTGCCAGACGCAATTTCACCGGCGCCAACGTGAATTTCATGGGCTGCCTGTTTAATCTGCCCGATAATGGTTGTTAGGTGGTCAACGGTGCTATTCGCGTCGTCGCGTAGCTTTCCGAAAACCCCTTGGAAATCACCTTCCATCTTCTTGGTAAGGTCACCTTCAGCCAACGCGCCCAAAACTTCAATGACGTCGTGCAAGCCTGACGAGGTCACATTCATTAATTGATTGACGCCTTCTGCGATATTGCGCAGGACGCCTTGCTTACCTTCTAGCGAGATTTCGTTTGAAAAATCACCGCCAGCAGCGGCTTTCACCATATCCAATACTTGCTCTTCCATCTTGACCTGAGCAGTTACATCGATCCACTGCGCAATTGATCCCAGCTTTTCGCCACTTTCGCTAAAAATAGGGCTAGCGACGAAATCGATTAGGCGGTCGAAAAACGGCGCGCGGTAGGTGTTCGTTGCGTTCAGACTTTGCATGCGCTTTATCGCCGCATCACTATCGGGATAAATTGCGCCGATACTGCCGCCGATAAATGTTTCAGTGGTGAACGTCGGGTTGAAACGTTGAATATTGACTTCAACCTGCTTCAACATCCGCAGCAGCGCTTTATTCGCAAAAACCACCGTACCGTCATTCGCGGCAATACGAATCATCGTATCGAGGTCGTCGAATGACTTCGCGAGAAAATTACCTGAGCAATACTGCAATAAAGAGCCGGGATTGGTGTCGAAGCGCGGCCGAGGCGCCATGTCGAAATGTACTTCTGGTTTCTGCCGCGTATCGGTCACCGGCGCCGAAGCACCGACAACAGTTTCCGCGTGACTGGACACCGCCGATTGGGGCGCGGCTTTCGTGTTCCAGAATTTCATTATCGACATGGCTTTACTCCTGAATGCCAAACACTATAGGTCTAACCCCGACTCTCTATTTTTTCTACATTAGAACTCAGACCACTGTTCGTCCTGCTTAAGCGCCGCGTTACCCGAACCATTTACCGCGACCGCCGCAGGCCGCCGAGCGGGTACTACCGACTTCGGACGTGCCGCGACTGGCTTGGCACGAACCTGTGCCGTCGTCGCCTTAAAGGTCGCGGGTGCCGGTTGGCTAGCCGGGCTACGGCCAACGTCGCGATTCAGCTTGAATTGGCCCACGGTGCCGGTCAGGCCGTCAGCCTGCTCTTCCAGCGAGCGCGCCGCAGCTGACGCTTGCTCGACCAGCGCGGCGTTCTGCTGCGTCACTTCGTCCATCTGCGTAATCGTCTGGTTGACCTGTTCGATCCCCTGACTTTGTTCCTGCGACGCAGCGCTGATTTCCGACATGATGTCCGTCACCCGCTTCACGCTGGTCACGATTTCGTCCATCGTCTTGCCGGCCTGCTCGACCAACAATGTGCCGTTGCCGACTTTCTCAACCGAGTCGCTGATCAAGCCTTTAATCTCTTTCGCCGCACCAGCCGAGCGCTGGGCCAGGCTGCGCACTTCCGCTGCCACCACCGCAAAGCCACGGCCTTGCTCACCCGCCCGGGCTGCTTCTACCGCCGCATTCAACGCCAAGATGTTGGTTTGGAATGCGATGCCGTCAATCACGCTGATGATGTCGACGATCTTCTTCGACGATTCGTTGATCGACGCCATTGTCGTTACCACTTCACCCACTACGCGGCCACCTTTCGATGCTACGTCCGCCGCGCCGATGGCGAGTTGATTCGCTTGCTTGGCGTTCTCAGCGTTCTGCCGAACCGTGCTGGTGAGTTCTTCCATCGACGACGCCGTTTCTTCCAGCGATGCCGCCTGCTGTTCCGTACGGCCGGATAGGTCGCTGTTGCCCGTAGCAATTTCGCGCGAGGCAGTACCAATCAAATCGGTGGCTTGTTTGATCTGCGTAACAATCCCGGTGAGTTGGTTAACAGTGGAGTTCGTATCGTCGCGTAGCTTGGCGAAGATACCGCGGAAATCGCCCTCCATCTTCTGCGTTAGATCGCCATCAGCCAAGGCACTTAGCACTACCATCAAATCGTTCAACGCACTGGCGTTGATTTCCATTAGTTTGTTCAGGCCGTCGACCATGACACGGAATTCGTACTGATAGGCATCGGCGTCGCCACGGACGCTAAAGTCGCCCTCTACGGCCGCCTGCACCAGCTTCTTGACTTCATTGTTCATGCCCACCAAGTTCTTCTTAGCAACGTCCATCGCCTCGGTCAGTACGGCCTTCTTGCCGGGCAGGCGTTCCATATCTTGCGATAGATCGCCGATTGCGTAGCGCTTGATCAGCTCAACAAGACGCATTTTTACTTTGATGTGCGCGGCGACCAATTCATTACCGCCGCGGGCGATTTCGCCATACGACCCTGGGAATTGCTTGGCATCGATATAGTGATCGATCCAACCGGCTTCGTGCTGATCCGCCATTTCCTTCTGCGCGGCCGTGAACTGCGTCAGAACCCCGACAACACCTTTCATCGACTGCAGTAGCCGCCCAGTTTCATCGGACGCCGCACTATCGATCTGGATGTCAAAGTCGCCTTTGGCGATACGGTTTGCAGCACTGACGGCCTCATTTAGAGGCTTTCCAATAATCCGCGCAAGCAGCCAGCCCAGCAACAATGAAATAATGACAACTGCAGCAGTCGCCACTAGGATCAAAGAAACAGACTTGCCATAGGCTAATTTCGACTCTGTTACGGTCTCAGCGGCAGCCTTCGTATTGAATTCGATGCTCGCGTCAATTGCGTCGGAGAAGGCACCCCGCGCATCTAACGCCTCACCGTCTAATATCGCGATCGCGTCACTTAGTCTCCCCTCATTTACCGCGGCGACCATTTTGTCGTGAAGACCAAAATACTTTTCTTGGCGCAGTTGGATGTCGCCAAACAGACCTTCTTCGTCGCCGGGAGTAATAAACTGCTTGTACATTACCTCGGTGTCGAGAAACTTTTGCTTGTCCTTATCCACCATTTTCATTTGGTCGGCGCGAAGGCTAGAATCCTCAGACTTCATCGCTTGAATTTCGTGCAATCTGAACAATAAAACCGACGCTTGCATCTGATGTAATGCGTCTATCGACGGCATCCAATTGCCGTTTATGTCTTCGATTAGTTGATTAGATCCGCTGAGCCGAAATAGCGAAAACGCGCCCAAGCTGGCAGTAATAACAGATGTAATTAAAAACGCAAATAATAACTTTGCGGTTATCGATAAATTAGAAAAATTTTTCATGGTGGACTCGTATATTTTTACGTTGCGGGGGTATCCGTACGAAAGTATTAGGCTGCCAACGCTGCATCAGTGTTGAACAGATTCATTTCGGTCGAGCCCATCAACTTCTCGATGTCGACCAGGATCAGCATCCGCTGATCCACCGTGCCAAGCCCAGCCAGATAACGCGTATCCAGCGTCCCGCCGAATTCTGGTGGTGGCATGATTTGGTTGTCTTCCAGGGTGATAACATCTGACACACCGTCGACAACCACTCCGACGACGCGTCCAGCGATGTTGAGAACAATCATCACCGTCAGCTCGTTGTATTCAACGCGCCCTAGATTAAATTTAATACGCAGGTCAACCACCGGCACGATCGTGCCACGGAGGTTGATAACCCCTTTGATAAACGCGGGGGTATCCGGGATATGGGTTACGGTGTCGTAACCGCGGATTTCCTGGACTTTAAGAATATCGACCCCATACTCTTCGTTGCCGAGCGTGAATGTTAGAAATTCGTTGGCGGCAGAGGTGTCGAGGCGCTGGGTCCCGAAAGGCTGGGATTGATTTGTGCTCATTTTTTTACTAGCTCCTGTTCAGGCGGCGACGGCGCGATTGCTCGCGCGAATTAAATCGGCAACATCAATGATTAATGCAACGCGACCGTCGCCGAGTATGGTCGCCCCTGAAATGTAGGGAATTCGTTTGTAGTTCGCTTCTAAGCTCTTAATAACAACTTGCTGCTGTCCGACGAGTTCATCAACTTGCAAAGCAAGCTTGCGGCCGTCAGCTTCGAGCAAGACTAGAATTCCGTTGTGTGCGTCGCGTACTTCAGTGTGAATATTGAACAGTTGTGACAGCGCAAGCAGCGGCACGTATTCGTTACGAACGCGGACCACTTGGCCGCTGCCGGCAACTGATTTCACCTGTTCCTGCGTCGGCTGCAATGACTCAACCACGGACGACAAAGGAAGAATGAAAACTTCGGTGCCGACGGCGATCGACATACCGTCCAAAATCGCGAGCGTTAGTGGCAAGCGGATAACGGTGCGAGAGCCGGAGCCGGTGTCGGAGTTAAGCTCGACACTGCCGCCCAGCGCGGCGATATTCTTTTTGACAACGTCCATGCCGACGCCGCGGCCAGAAACGTCGGTTACCTTTTCGGCGGTTGAGAAGCCTGGCGTGAATATCAGTTGCCAGACCTCGCTGTTGCTCATCGTATCGCTGACCGGAAGGCCGTTCGCGCGGGCTTTGTCGAGTATTCGTGTACGGTCTAGTCCGCGGCCGTCGTCGATCACTTCGATAATGATATGACCGCCTTGATGCGAGGCTTTCAGCGTAATCGTGCCGGAAGGATCTTTGCCTGCGGCGATGCGTTGCTCCGGCGTTTCAATCCCGTGGTCGAGGCTATTGCGAACCAAGTGATTCAGCGGATCAGCTATTTTCTCGATCACGCTCTTATCAAGTTCGGTAGATTCGCCGACGGTGGTCAGGCGAACTTGCTTGTTTAGCTTGGCAGCGAGATCACGCACTACCCTTGGGAAGCGGCTAAACACGCTTTCAATCGGCAGCATGCGGGTGCTCATTACGGCTTCTTGCAGCTGCCGCGTATTGCGGTTGAGCTGCGATAAACCCGCGAGGAGCTTTTCATTGATTGCCGGATCAAGCGTCGACGCTTGCTGTTCTAGCATCGCCTGCGTAATCACCAATTCGCCGACTAGGTTAATGAGCGCATCAATTTTTTCGGTGCTGACGCGAATCGAGCTGGAATCGCCGGTTCTTGCCGTATTGGCCGTGGCTTGCGTGCTCGCAACTGGTGCCGGAACTGCGGCTTCGGTGCTCGCCCCGCCTTGTACCAGCGTTAACACCGGCTTACCCGATGGCGTCTCGCTCACTGCCGCTGCGGCGACAACCGGCGCATGCTGTAGCGGAGAAATACGAAGATAGCTTTCGTCCTCCACCCACGTAAATTGCTCTTCAACTTCGATCTTCGGCGCGGTGCTTTCCAACTTTAACGTCCACGCCAAATAGCAGCTCTCAATGTCGGCATCAGCGAAAGACGGCAATTTGCTGACATCAACGTCGACTTTCATTTCACCGAGCGCGCCAACGCCCCGTAAGATTCGTAGGGGATCATTCCCGCTACGGAATAAATCAGGCTTAGGTTCGAATTGAATCAGCCAGCCGCTGCTCGCCTCGTCTGCGGGCTTCGCCTGCGCCACAACTTCTGTCGCTTTAGCGCCGCTGCCGTTCGCCAATGCAGCAGCAATTTCCGCTTGCGTGGACGCAACGGCGCTTGCATCGACGCTGGCACCATCGCGCGCTGCGCGAAGCAGGCCGCGCAAGACATCGACGATACGCAAAAATAAGTCAACGTCGTTTTGCTGGATCGTGCGCTTACCACTGCGCATCTGGTCTAGCAAGGTTTCGACACCGTGTGTGTATTCAGCCACCCCGGCAAAGCCAAATGTTGCCGCACCGCCCTTGATCGAATGGGCGGAGCGGAAAATCAGGTTAATGCCTTCCGCGTCCGGCGCGTTGGGATCGAGTTCTAGGAGCGCTTGCTCCATCGTATCGAGACCTTCGAAACTTTCCTCGAAAAAACTTTTGTGGAATCTTTCCAGATCGATACTCATGGGCACTCGCTCCGCAGCTGGGTCGGCAGCATGTTTAGGTCTTGACCGTTCTTTATCGGCATCATGTCGAAAGGCTTTACAGCCTTGTTTGTTTTGTAATGAGTCACGACACTACATAGGCAAGGCGTGTTCCAGGGCGGGATGACAGGTCCTTGACGAAATTCGTCGTAAATCTTCCGATGTGGTCACCAACCCTTACCCGTATAGGTAGGCAGAAACAAAAAAAACCGAGCGCTGGTCGGCGCCCGGTTTTTGAGGAGTTGCGTTTTAGATTAAGCCGCAGCCGGTGCTTGCGTCGCAGCGATCCACTTTGGGAGTTCGCCGAGCATGCCGACGCTGCGCAGATATTCGCGATCGAAGCGGTCGTAGGGATCTGCCTTCGCAACGCCTGGTGTCGGGCGTAGATGGTCTAGTGCGTCAGCAACGTGAATCGCGCCGGCGATTCCGAACTGCGGTTCTGGCAAATCGGCCGGCCGGTGATGAAACGCGACCGCTTCAACCAAGGGGTTTGGCAGCCCCCATAGCGCGAGAATATGGGCGCTGATTTCGGCATGCGTGCATTTGAAGACAATTTGCTCGGCTTGATGCAGAGGGACGCCTTTCGCTTCAGCCAGTTCACGCGTGCGCGAGAAGTCTTCGGGCAACGCAACTGCCAATGCAACCCGCCCGATGTCGTGCAGAATCGAGGCGCAAAATGCCGTTCGCTGCTGCTCGCGATCGGTCAACAACTGCTGAGTTAAGCTGCCGACACGCAACGCATGTTGTTGAATCTCTTCCAGGGAAAAACCTTTCGGCGCACACATTTTCGACATCGCCCGAAATAGCTCGGCCGAGGCGACTAGGCTGCGAATCGGCTCAAAGCCAAGATAAGTAACAGCTTCTCGAATGTGCGTAACCCGACGCGTTAAACCGAAGAACGCGGAATTGACGAGCTGCAGCAAACGCAGTGTCATCGCCATATCTTGTTCGATGATTTCGGCAACAGACTTCGCCGTGCCGCGACCCGAATTTAATTCCTGATTCAATGCTTGGAATAGACGGGGGACCGCCGGCAAGCTCTTTAACGAACCAACCGCCGCGGTAACGCCTGGGCTATACAAGCAGAGTTGCAACGCCCGCGCACGTACAATGACCTGACGCAGTTGCGTAAGATCGCAAGGCTTGGCGAGAAATTGATGGGCAACGGGCAAGCTACGCATCACTGCGTCCTGGCTGGTATTGCCTGACAGGATTAAACGTACCGTTTCCGGCCAGCGTAGCCGCACTTGCCGCAGCAGCTCAGCGCCGTCCATATCGGCCATTTTCATGTCGGTTACGACGACGTCGGTCGGTTGCTCTTGCATCGCAATCAACGCCGCCTGGGCGCCGGATACAAAGCGCATACGCCACTCGTCCCGAAGCACTTTTAGACGACTTTCTAGCCCTTCAAGGGTCGATAAATCATCGTCAACAAACAGAACCTCGGTCATGACCTTGCTCATGCGACAGTCACCCCAAAACGCGCTGAATCGTAGAAATCAACTGCTCCGGGTTGAAGGGTTTGACCAACCAACCGGTCGCGCCCGCTGCTTTCCCTTCCGCTTTCTTTTCGGGCGTGGACTCAGTGGTTAACATCAACAGTGGCGTGAATTTATAGTCAGCCAACTGGCGAAGATTCTTCACCAACGTCAACCCGTCCATATTCGGCATGTTGACGTCGGCCAGCACCAAACGAAATTTCTCGGTTTGGGCCAGCTTCAGAGCGACAGCCCCGTCTTCAGCCTCAGCGACGTCATACCCGGCGGACTTCAACGTGAATGCCACCATCTGCCGCATTGAAGCGGAATCATCTACTGCTAATACTCGCTGGCTCATGGCTCTTCCTGGGCGATCTGCAAAAGCGTGGTAACACCCAGTAGCGCGGCAGCGTTAAGCAACGCTGCAGATGGCTGCTGCCACTGGACCTTACGACCGGCACTCCGCCGGTCACGACAAAATAGGCAAAACAACTGCAAAACGGCGGTATGGACGCGCTGAACATCGGCGCCATCAAGGACCACTGTTTGCGGTGACTCAATTCGTTCCGCAAGCGCCGCATGTAGCGCAGACGCTTGTTCAATACCCAACTCGGCCGGAAGCTTTAACGCTGCCGGCGCTTTCGCTCGCTTACGCTTGCTACGCGGCGGCGGCGCCACAACCGGCGCTTCAGCAACCCCTTCGGCAACTATTTCATCCATCGCGTTCTCCCTACTGCAACGACAACCAGAATATGCAGGCGTTTTCTGCGGCTTTCGAACATCTGTTCATAGTCAGTAAGGCAAGTCCCATACCCGTACCCCTACGACGCTTTTCCGGCACGCCCTGACACATCTCAGGCTGCGATTTGCCTTGCATTCAATAGCGGCGCGATCAACGCATCGGTATCGAGCAGCGATAGAACTTCAGTGTTATTGGTCACCACGCCGAGCACGCCGGACGCCGTAGAACTGGTCTCAGGCACGGACTTAACGGTGCTGGCGCGGATACAACGAACGTCCGCAACGCGATCGACGCGTAGCCCCACCGATTCGCCACCCTGGGCATCAACGACGATGACGCATATGGGATTTGTCAGTGGGCGGCTCGCTAGACCCAAGCGATGCCGTAAGTCCATGATCGTGACAATACTGCCGCGCAGATTGCTAACGCCGAGGATTTGATACGGCGCGCCGGGAACCGATTCAATTTCCGCGTCCGCCAACACTTCTTGCACTTTTAGAATTTCCAACCCGTACATCTGGCCAGCAAGTTCAAAACAGACCCAGCGCGCGGTAGTGTCGTCGGCGCGACGATTCGGCAGCGGGGTTCGATCACTCATCATCATTTGTACGCTCATTGCGCGTTACCTCGCGGTTGAACTATCGGCCGCTGTGTCGCTGCCGTTGTCTGCGGCGCGGCTTGCGCTGGCGCCTTCAATTCGTTGTCTGTGCCCGACGACGAAGTTGTCGATTGCTGCGTATCCGGCGCCGCGCCGCCATTTTCAGCATCAGCTGCTAAGGCCTCACTGACGCGTCCGATATGGCTTGCATCGTTATCACCAAGCACAACAATTAGCACACGCCGGTTCCGGTTCCGCCCTTCCGCCGTATCGTTGGCTACCGCGGGGTGATATTCGGCAAAGCCCTCAACACTCATACGGCTCGGGTCTACGCCCTGCTGCACAAACAGCGATACAACGTTGGCGGCGCGCGCCGAAGATAACTGCCAGTTCGATGGAAACGCCGCCGTGCTAATCGGAATGTTATCGGTGTGGCCCTCAATCCGTATTGGATTGGGAAACGGTTTCATAATTTCGGCAAGGTGCGCGAGAATAGGATTGGCGGTATTAGCGATTTGTGCGACGCCACTTGGAAATAAAATATCGGCGCGAATTTCAATTTCCAGCCAAAACTCTGTTTGGCGGATATTGACAAGATGCTTATCGATCAAGTCTCCCATCGCGCGCCGAACATCGGCGGCCATGCGTTGTAGATTCGTTGGAACCGAGCCGCCGGTTTCAGTGCGGTCGACCAAACTTTTGATCTGACCGAAATCGACCCCCTGCTGCTTACGATTAATCACCACTTGTTCGTTGCTATTAACGTTGGTGCTACCGCTAGCAGTGGCGATTGATGCAATCGGGTTAATCTTTTTTTCTTGCGACGCACCTTGCTGAGGCTTCTCACCGATTTGTATTGGCTGCGATGCCCGAGGCTTCCCGTGAAACGCTGCATTGAGCGAATCAGATAGCACGCGATACTTGCCTTCATTGACCGACGACATCGAATACAAAACCACAAACAGCGCCAGTAACAATGTCACCAAATCGCCGTAGGGAATGGCCCAGGCCTCATGATTGGTGTGCTCTTCGTGTTTTTTCTTCCGGGCCATGGCGATTGGCCCTAGTGCAAATAGCCGGCGAGCTTAGCCTCGATGTTGCGGGGGTTTTCGCCTTGTGAGATGGAAATCAGACCTTCGATGATCATTTCCCGCACTTGTGTCTGCTCGGCTACCGCAGCTTTGATCTTTGAAGCCATCGGCAGAAAAAAGAGATTGGCAGAGGCGATACCGTAAATCGTCGCGACAAATGCCGCCGAAATGCCGTGACCGAGTTTGCTGGGGTCGTTTAGATTCTGCATGACCGCCATCAAACCCATGACCGCGCCGATGATGCCAAGCGTCGGGGCATAGATCCCCATGCCCTCCCAAACTTTGGCACCGGCAAGGTCAAAATGCTCCTTCGTGCTCACCGCAACTTCTAACGTGTTACGTATAACCTCCGGCTCGGCGCCGTCTACCAGCATCTGCAACCCTTTCTTGATGAATGGATCCGGCTCATCGGCAACTGCGCCTTCGAGTGCGAGCAAGCCTTGCTTACGCGCGCTATTACTCCAGTCAACAATTTTGGCGATCAACTCTTTCGAGTCTGAATGCGGTGGCTTGATTACCCACTTGGCCAATTTCATGCCGTGTTTAAAAATGCCCATCGGCGTATGCATGGTGATCGCAGCAAGCGTCCCGAGGATCACGATGACGAATGCCGCCGGCCCCCACAGCGCAGCGACGCCGCTGCCTTTGAGGATGCTGCCGCCGATCAAAGCGATCATCGCCAGCACGAAACCGATGATGCTGAGTAAGTCCATTCAGTGCGCCTCAGCTCTTCAATCCAGCGCCATAGGCGCGGACAAGGCCGGGGAAATCTAAAATCAACGCGACGCGCCCCTCGCCCGTAACCGTGGCGCCCGCCAAACCGGCGAGTCCACGTAAACCCATACCGAGCGGCTTGATCACAACCTCTTCACGCGCTTTCACTTGATGCACGATGAAACCATAGCGTTCGCCGTTTGCTTCCGCGACGACAACATGCCGTGGCGCGTCGCCTGAAGGCGGCCGGGCGCCGCTCCAGCGTTCGAGATCGATCAAACGCAGCGTGCTCTTGCGATAAACCACCGCGTGCCAAAGATCGAGCTTGCGCAAACGGCTTTCGTCAAGCGCGAAGACGTCAAACACATCAGCCAGCGGCAGCGCCAATAAACGTTCACCGACGGTGACCATCAACGCCGGCAAGATCGCCAGCGTTAGTGGTACGCGGAGACGCACGCAGCTGCCCTGCCCGACTTTCGACTCGATGACGACGCTGCCGTTCAGACCCGTGATGCGAGACTTCACGACATCCATGCCAACACCACGGCCGGACAAATCGGAAACCGCGTCTTTGGTCGAAAAGCCGGCCATGAATACGAGCTGCAGGCATTCGTCAGTGGTCAGACGCGCCGCAACGCCCGCTTCCATCAAACCTTTTTCGACCACTTTGCGCCGTAAAACTTCGGAGTCCATGCCTTTGCCGTCGTCGCGGACGGTGATCAGAATATGGTCGCCCTCCTGCTGCGCCGAAAGTACCAGCTTACCGGCTGCGGGCTTGCCGGCAGCAGCACGCGCTTCCGGCGTTTCGATGCCGTGGTCGACGCTGTTGCGCACCATGTGCACCAACGGATCGGCCAGGGCTTCAACGAGATTCTTATCGAGATCGGTGTCTTCACCAATCAATTCGACTTCAACCTGCTTACCAAGACCGCGTGCGACATCGCGCGCCAATTTCGGAAAGCGCGAAAATACTTTCTTAATCGGTTGCATGCGAATCCGCATGACGGCCGATTGCAAACTCCGCGTGATGTGATCGAGCTCGCCAACGCTTTTGGCATAAGCCTCCGGCGGGGCACCGGAGCCGCGCAGCGTCTTCAAGCGATTGCGAACCAACACAAGCTCGCCGATCAGATTCATCATCAGATCCAGCCGCTGCGTATCAACGCGTAATGTCGTTTCCGCTGCCGGTGCGGCGCTCGCGGCGGCGGGCGCTGCTGCAGCCGGCACCTTGTGCGGCGTTACCTGAGCGGGTGCAGCTTTGGGTGCAGCAGGCGGCGTTGCCGCGCTGGTATCGACGCCTGGCGGGCCGCCACCATTGAGCTGATCAAGCAGCGCTTCAAATTCGTCGTCAGTAATCGTATTGGACTGCGCTGGCGCCGCGGCAGCGGCTGGCGCCGCGATGCCCGGCGGGCCACCACCGTTGAGTTGATCAAGCAGCGCTTCAAATTCGTCGTCAGTAATCGTATTGGACTGCGCCGCCGTTGGCGCCTTTTCCGCCGCCGCTTTTGACTTCGCCTTGCTCTTCGCTTTCGCCTTTGGCTTGGCAGCCTCAGGGGCCGGCGCGGCAGCTTTCGCTTCGGCAGGACCTTGCGCGCCTTGACGCAGCGCGACGATCAACTCCGGTGGTGCCGACGTCGCCTCGTTACCCGCGCCGATTTGATCTAGCATCGTTTGCAGTTGATCGACGGACTGCATCGTCGCGTCCATCAAATCGGCATCAACCGCACGCGCACCGGAGCGCACGACGCCGAACACCTCTTCAGCGGCGTGACACAGTTCAACCATCGGTGCAATTTGCAAGAAGCCAGCGCCGCCTTTTACGGTGTGAAACGCGCGGAACACCGAGTTGAGCAGTTCGCGATCGTCCGGCCGTTGTTCCAACTCAACCAGTTGCTCACCCAGCTTCTGCATCAACTCCCCGGCTTCGACAAGGAAGTCGGCACGGATATCGTCGTCAACTGCGCTGCTCATGGCGTCCTCAAAATCCTAGTTCGGCCAACAGGGCATCTGCATCTTGCTGACTTGCTGACTCGGACAACCCCGGAACAGCAGGGCCGGCGAGTTCGCCCGGTTGCGTTTGTATCGGCGGCGCAGTCGGATTCTTAAGGCCATCGTTGGTGGCGCGGAGCAGCTTGATCAACGCGCCTTCGATGTTATGCACTAGCGTCGTTACGCGCCGAATCACCTGCCCACTTAAATCTTGATATTCCTGGGCCTGAGAGATTTCGGAGAAATGCGCTCGGAGCTGGCCGCTCACCTGTTTGATCTTGCTTTCAGTGGCTTCAACTTCGCCCGCCAGGCTACTGCGCCAGGCGAGCGTGTTGCCGTCCTGCAGCACACGCTCCCGGGCCGAGGCAAGACCTTGCGTGCATTCGCTGAGCGAGTCGACGAGGCGGCGGCTGTTGTCGACGAGATCAAGCGTCCGATGCGCAGCGTCTTCGCCAAGCTTGGCGACATAGTCAAGACGCTTACAGGCATCAGGAATTTCGTTGCCAGCGATCTGCTTTAGTCGATCATCAAAATTCAGATCGCGCACCGCTTCGTGTAACTCGCGGGTGAGCTTGGCGAGATTTACAAACAAGCCGTTATCTCGCAGCCGCATCAAGTGACCGAGGCGGCTTTCAAACAGCGTCGGATCATCAGCCTCTAATGCCGTCAGAATTTCACGCAGCCGATCGATATATTCCGCACGATCAGGAATATTCTCCGGATCGTGCTCCGTCGCGTGCGGAGGCATCTGCACCACGACCGCGCTCACGCTACCGCTCCGATTACTGTGTTCATGATTTCTCCTCACTCTCGATCGCGGCCGGCGACAATCGCCAAGCCTTCGACCCACCCGCGAACAACCGAGCGTTTACGCTGCCGCTTCGAACCGCTGGAAGATCTTGTCGAGTTTCTCTTTCAGCGTCGCCGCAGTGAATGGCTTGATGATGTAGCCGTTGACACCGGCTTTCGCGGCGTCGACGATTTGATCGCGCTGCGCTTCAGCGGTCACCATCAATACCGGGAGCGATTTAAGCTTGGCATCGCCACGAATGGCTTTCAGCAAATCAATACCCGTCATGCCCGGCATATTCCAATCGGTGACGACAAAATCGAAGTCGCCGGTCTGCAACATCGGCCACGCGGTCTTACCGTCGTCAGCCTCGGATGTGTTGCTAAAACCAAGGTCAGCGAGCAAATTCTTGACGATGCGGCGCATAGTCGAGAAATCGTCGACGATCAGGATTTTCATGTTTTTGTCCATGCGTTTTGTCTCGTCAAATAGAGTGGTTAGTTCGCACCGGCTGCAGCCGGAATTCTGGTGGTTTTTACTGCTGATTTTTTTGTAGCGGCGCGACGCGGTTTTACCGCTGCATCAGGATCGTCGCGCCAATCCCCAAGCCGTGCACGAAGCCGCAATAACGCCTGCCCGTGCAATTGGCAAACGCGTGACTCCGTCACTTCCAGTACCTGACCGATTTCTCGCAGATTGAGTTCTTCGTCGTAGTACAGAGACATCACCAACCGTTCGCGTTCCGGCAGCTCGCTGATTGCTTCGGCAAGTGCTTTCTGAAACGCAGCCCGTTCAACGGCATCAGCGGGTGTGGCGTCCGCCGCAATCGCCTCAATGCCGTGTTCTTCTTCGTCATCGCTACCGGCTGTGTCCATGGACAAAATCTGACACTGCACGGCATCGCTAACGATGTCATGATAATCACCGGCCGAAATGCCGAGTTTCTCGACAATCTCAGACTCGCGCGCCTCACGGCCGGTTTTTTGCTCAATCTCTCGAATTGCCGCAGAAACATCGCGCATCCGCCGATGCACTGAGCGCGGCGCCCAATCTCCGCGCCGCAGTTCATCCACCATCGCGCCGCGAATACGGATGCTGGCGTAGGTTTCGAAGCGGGCACCGCGGTCGCCGCTGTAATTACGCGCGGCCTCAATCAAGCCGATCACGCCGGCTTGAATGAGATCGTCGATATCCACGCTGGCCGGTAATCGTGCGACCAAGTGATACGCAATCCGCTTAACCAGATCAAGGTGTTGCGTCACGATGGCGGTATCGGGGGCAGGCGCATTTCGGCCATAGGCCGCCATTGCCATCGGCATGGCGCTCATAGCGCACCTACCAATCCAACCGGCGGTGTGTGGCTGCCGCTGCTCACTAAGCGCTCAACAAAGAATTCCAAGTTGCCGCGGGCACCTTTCGGCAAGCCCCAGCTTTCCGCCTTGCGTGCCAACTGCCGGAACGCTTCAGACGAAGCACAGTTCGGATAGGCTTCGACAACGGCGCGTTGCCGGCGTACCGAGCGCTTTAGCCACTCGTCATGCGGCACGCCACCGATGAAGCTTAACGTCACGTCAAGGAAACGCTCAGCGACGCGACGCAGATTCTCGTAAATACTCTGCGCTTCTGCAGTATCCCGAACCATGTTGACGAGCACTTGTACGCGCTCAACACCGTTGTCACGGTTCAAGACTTTGATGAGTGCATAGGCGTCCGTCAGTGACGTCGGGTCGCCAGTGACCACGACGATCACTTCCTGAGAAGCTTGACTGAATGTAATAACAGAGTCCGCAATTCCCGCCGCGGTATCGACGATTAAAACGTCAATCGGGCGACTCAATTCGGAAAACGCTTGAACCAATCCAGCGTTCTGCAATGGGCTTAGCTCGGCCATATGGCGCTTGCCACTCGATGCCGGCACCACCATGATGCCACCGGGCCCCGGCATTAACGTATCTTCGAGCGTGCACTTGCCGTCCAACACATGGGCGAGGTTATAGCTGGGTTGGAGTCCGAGCATAACGTCAACATTGGCCAAGCCTAAATCGCCGTCGAGCAACATAACCTGGCGACCCGTTAAGGCCATCGCGACCGATAGGTTGACCGATACACTTGTCTTACCCACGCCACCTTTGCCGCTGGTCACCGCAATGACACGGACCGGCAAGGCGGGTTTGAGACGACGCAACCCGGCGGCCTGATCGCTCATCGCTGTCGCAGTTTTAGACATGCAGATAGGCTCCATCCTGGACTGCATCGACGTATTGCATTTCGAGTACTTCATCATCGATTTTCGCCGGTAGCTGCCGCGCCAGACGCATGGCTCTAATCACCAGCTCGTCGGCACGTGCAACATGCAAATCCTCCGGAACGCGCTGCCCATCGGCGACATACGCAAGGGGCAGACCGTGGCGAATAATGACCGATAGAGCGCCGCCGATACGACTCGTTTCATCAACTTTACTGAGGATGCAGCCCGCGAGATCAGCAGGGCCAAAGCGGCGGACGACTTCTGATTGATCGGCTGCTTGGCAGTGCGCAGCCATCGTTAAATATGCACGGAGTTTAGGGTGTGCTTCGCGCAGCATCTGAATCTGGGCGCCGAGCGCGCCATCACGCGGCCCGAGGCCAACCGTATCGATCAGCACCAATTTGCGATCGGTCAATTTAGCCAACGTGTCCGCGAGTGATTGCTTCGGCGTCACGGTGTAAACCGGTACGCCAAGCAAACGACCGTAGGTGTAAAGCTGCTCTTGCGCGCCGACCCGATAATGATCCATCGCGACCAAGGCAATGTCCCGTAGGCCATGCCGTTCGGCGTAGCGCGCAGCCAGCTTGGCGATAGTCGTGGTTTTTCCAACACCGGTAGGGCCGACTAAAGCAACCACGCCGCCGTCGAGCACGACGTCGCGCTTAGCAATTGGAATCCGCCGTGAAAGCAAACCGAGCGGCAAGAACCGCGCGCGCTCCGGCGTCACCGCACTCGGCAATTCCTCGGCGATGGAGCGTGCCAATTCCGGCTCCAAGCCTAGATCAGAAAGCACACGCAGCACGGCGTAGCGTTGCGGCTGATTGCTCTTGAGGTCGTTCCAGGCCAGCCCGGCGAGCTGCTGCTCAATCATCCGACGCATGCCGCCCAGTTCTTTCTTCAACTGTAAGAATTCTTCTGATGGCGCCTTAGCCGGCATGACGCCTGCGGTTTGTACAGCAACCGGCGCCGCAGCCGCCTGTGCGAATGCCGCAGACGCGCCGGCTGCCATCGCCGCCGCAGACTTCTGCACAATCGGCACTTCTTTTTCGTAGCCGTATTCGTCCAATAAAATCTGCATCGCTTCGCTAGGCCGTGGAATCAGCGGCGCACCAACCGTAGCAGCCACAATCGGCACAACCGGCGCTTTTTCAATCACTTTTTCCGCCGGCTTTTCGGGCGCCTTTTCTGGCGCCTTTTCAACAATCTTTTCGGCGACCACAGCAACCGTTGCGTCGGCGATTGTCTCAATACCGCTTTCCGCCACCTTCGCTCTAGCGGCCATCTGTAACGACGCACGCCGCAGGGATTGCTGCATCAGCGCTTCGTCATAGTCGACCGCTGCGACCACCTCGATACCGCCATTTACGCGTCGGTTCGACAGGATCACCGCATCGGGCCCCTGTTCCTCGCGCACTTGGCGGATGGCTTCGCGCATATTTTTAGCCATGAACCGCTTGATCTTCATTGGCCGGCCGCTCCGTTCATTGACGACTTAACTCGCTATATCCGTTCAATTGACCGCTCCGATTAGACGAATCTGCTTCGAATCCGGGACTTCGTTGTAAGCCAAAACATGTAAATCTGGCAGCGACTGCCGCGTGAATTTCGCGAGCAGCGGCCGGAGTGGCGACGGAACCAGTAACACCGCCGGTTGCCCTTGTTTCGCTTGCTTCTGCACTTGATCTGACAGCGATTTATGCATGCGCTCTGCGAGCCCCGGTTCCAGTACTGCGCCACCACCTTGCAGGCTGTCTTGCAACACGCGTTCCAGCGCCGGCGCCAAAGTCAGCACCGGCAGCTCGGGGTCCAATCCGTTGATTTCTTGAACGATCTGACGAGACAACGCGACGCGAACTTGACTCGCCAGCGCGACGGGATCCTGACTGCGCGCGCCGTTCTCCGCCAAGGCCTCGGCGATGCTGCGGAGATTGCGAATCGGAATGCGCTCGCCCAACAAAAGTTGCAAAACTTTGACGATTACCGATAAAGGCAACAATTTTGGCGTCAAATCTTCGACAAGCTTCGGGGCCGACTTCGCCAACGCATTCAATAACTGCTGCGTTTCGTCGAAGCCCAACAGCTCGTGCGCATGGTCTTTGACGATCTGCGATAAATGCGTCGCGATAACCGTGCTGGGGTCAACCACGGTATAGCCCAGCGTCTGGGCGTGATCGCGCGCGCCGCGCTCGATCCAGACCGCATCGAGGCCAAACGTCGGGTCTTTTGTCGCGATACCTTCGATCGTGCCGAATACGCGGCCTGGGTTGAGCGCCAAATCGCGATCGGGATAAATCTGACCGCTCGCAATCGGCACCCCGTGTAGCGTCAGGCGATAAGCGCCTGGCGCAAGTTCCAAGTTATCGCGTATATGTACAGGTTGGATTAGGAATCCCATTTCCTGCGTCAGCTTCTTGCGCACGCCCTTGATTCGCGCCATTAACTCCCCGCCCTGCTTGGCGTCGACTAATGGAATCAAGCGATAACCAACTTCTAAACCGATCGGATCTTCCTGCTGAACGTCGTCCCAGCCCAATTCTTGCGGCGCCGCGGGTGTCGCAGGCGCCGCGTCGCGCGCCGGCGTTGCGCCACGTTTTACTTTCTGAGCACTTAAGTAGGCTACGCCGCCACAAATAGCCGCCAAAGTTAGAAATACGACATTGGGCATTCCCGGAATAACGCCGACCAAACCTAATACGGTCGCGGTCACACCAAGCACTTTCGGTTCGGCAAAAACCTGTTTTACAACTTGCTGCCCCATGTTGACCGACTTCGACATGCGGGTAACGAGGATCGCCACCGAGGTCGACATCAGTAACGACGGGATCTGCGCAACAAGGCCATCGCCGATCGTCAGCAAGGTGTAATTTTTCAGCGCCTCGGCAATCGGCAACCCGTGCTGCAACGTGCCGATGAACAGCCCGCCGATGATATTGATGAACAAAATCATGATTCCGGCGATGGCGTCGCCGCGAATAAACTTCGAAGCGCCGTCCATAGAGCCGTAGAAATCGGCTTCTTCGCGAACCTCCTCGCGTCGGGCTTTGGATTCTTCGCGCGTCAACAAACCGGCGTTTAAATCTGCATCGATTGCCAGCTGTTTGCCGGGCAGCGCGTCAAGAACAAAACGCGCCGAAACTTCAGAGACGCGCTCCGCGCCCTTGGTAACGACCATGAAGTTAATCAACGTCAATATTACGAACACGATGAAGCCGATCGCGTAATTGCCGCCGACGACGAAATTACCGAAGGCTTCGATAACCTTGCCCGCTGCGTGTGCGCCTTGATGTCCGTGCAGTAGCACCACACGCGTTGAGGCCACGTTTAGGGCGAGGCGTAACAAGGTTACGAGCAACAAGACGGTTGGAAATGCGTTGAATTCAACAGGCCGGAGCACATAAACCACCGCCAGTAAAATGACGATGGCGAGGGCGATGTTAAACGTGAATAACAAATCTAGAACAAACGGCGCCAAAGGAATGACGATCATCGCCAAGATGATCAGCAACAGTGCTGGCGCGCCTAAACCTCCCAAACCGCGCAAGCGCCGTATTATCTCGTTGAGACGTTTCTGCATTCGATCCCCCAGCATTTGAGGGCTCGAAAATTCAGCCCTCTACGACACTGGCTGCAAGATCTGTTCTAGTTTTCTTAAACACCGCTAAGCGATTTTAATTGTTAGAAATTATCTTCAATCGGCGGGTATTCAAATGGCCGCGCCGCGGTAATTGGTAGCGCGCTTAATTCGGTCAGCTTGTATGCGGTCCCCGCGTAGTCGATACGGTTTCGCCCGCCGCGCTTGGCGACGTAAAGTGCGGCGTCCGCGAGTTGCATCAACGACACCGCATCGTCGGTATCGTCGGGACAACAGGCAATGCCGATTGAAACGGTAATTTCATTCAACATATGGCCTTTGTGAACGATGCGCAGCTTCTCAACTTCGCGTCGGATCCGCTCAGCCTGATTCAAACCATTGGAGCCGTCTTCGTTGTCGAGGAGCAGCACAAACTCCTCTCCGCCAAGGCGGAAGACGGTTTCATCGGAGCTGACGATTCGCTTCAGTAACGCCGCAACGACGCGCAACACTTCATCGCCGGAGTCGTGGCCGTAGCTATCGTTAATTGTCTTGAAATGATCGAGATCGATCATCAACAACGCAAAGCGCTCGTCTGCCTGTTTTTGCTTGGCGATCCGCCGCACAAGGCATTCGTCGAAATGGCGGCGGTTGTACAGACTGGTGAGCGGATCAAGAATCGCCTGACGGCGTAGTTCTTCGCGCAGCCGTACGTTGCCAATCGCTAGGCCGATCTGCTCAGCCACCGTCGCCAGCAATACCGGGTCCGGCGGCAGATATTCCGCTCCGACGCGTTCCGACCATTGCAGGTAGATCATGCCAACAGCATCGCCGAGCGCCATGACCGGCACACAAACGTGTGGTTCCTGGGCGCCATGTACCGCGTTGATATGCGGGCAGAGCAACGGGTCACCCGGATCTTCAATACGCAGCACCTGGCCGCGGCGTAAAGCCCAGCAATCTTCAGCGACCAACGAGGCCTGCAAAATTTTGTCGATCCGCCACTGCGTCAATAACGGGAAGTGATCAGGCGTCCCTGCTTCGAGATAGATCGCCCCGCTGCAACGTGAGAAGAGGCGTGGCAAAAACCTCGCGACGATCTGACTGCCTTCACGGGTATCGCGCGCGGCTGGCAACACGCCCATCATTTCCGCGAGCAGGTTGAGCTCGTTGTTGCGCTCTGCCCAGCTCCGCATCGTGCGCTGGAGCTGCTGGGTCCGTTCGATAACGGTCTTCTCCAAATCCGCGGTCAGTTGTTGAACCCGCGCTTCGGCAAGTTTGCGTTCGGTAATGTCTTCAACGATACGCACAAAGCATTTTGGCGCCCTGCGTGTGGCCTCGATGCAGCGCACGAACACCATCGCCCAAATAACGTTGCCGCTTTTATGCAGGAAGCGCTTTTCCAATGAATGATGTGGAATGTCACCATCGAATATACGTTGCGACTGCGACTGCTCCAAACCAACGTCTGCCGGGTGCGATAGCGATTCCCAAGTTCTTTGGTGTAACTCGTCGCTGGTATAGCCGACAATGTCACAGAAGCGCTGGTTGACGGCGAGCCAGCGGCCGTCATGATCCAGCATCGTAATCCCGACCGACGCCTGTTCAAAAATACTGCGGAAGCGTGTTTCACTTTCGTTCAACGCTGCGGTCGCAGTTTGTTGGTCGCTAACGTCATCGACTATCGAGAAGAATGAAATCGACTGCCCGTTCTCGTCACGTAACAGCGAGTTGTACCACCGGCACCAAACCGTGGAACCGTCCTTGTGATAATTGCGGTTTAGATTGGTAACCAGCGTTTCAGTGCCTGAGAAAAGCTTGGTAATGACGCGCTCGGTCGCGTCTCGATCGTCGTCGTAAATAAACCGCCATTCCAACGGGCTGCGGCCGATCACTTCATCGGCACGCCAACCAAACATCGTTTCAGCCCGCGCCGACCAGCGCTTCACGCGCAAATCGGGCGTCCATTCGATAACAGCCATCGGCGTGTTCTCGAAATGAAATTCGCGGACACGTTGGTGCTCCAAGACTTGCTGTTCAGCGCGCTTACGCTCATTGATATCGATGACGATCAACACGACATGCGCGGGCTGAGAAGCGTCTCCCTGCGCTTTGCGAACGAATACGTGCACCCAAACCGCACTGCCATCTTTAGCACGCAGCGGCCGCTCGATTGAGTAGCTGTCTATCTCGTTCGCGGCAAGTGCGCGCGACCGCTCGGCCAGCGCGGGTAAATCTTCAGGGAAGGTCAGTTCGGAGAGCTGGATTTCAAACAACTCGCTTTGCGAATAGCCGATGATTTCGCATAGCCGCGTGTTTACCTCGGTAAGCCCTCCTTTGTCGTCGATGAGGGCAACGCCAACCGCGGCCTGTTCGAATACGCTGCGGAATCGGCGTTCGGTCATTTGCAAGGCGCCGCGTGCCGTGCGCTCCGAATGCACCAGGTCCGCATAATGCCCGAGCAGAATTTTCTGCTGCCGCGCCCAGCCGTAAATCAACGCAACAAAAAGCCCATTGCCTAGCGTGATGTACAGCAAGAGACCGTACAGCATCGGCGGCGGCGACCGCAAAAACCAATATCGACTACCGCCAGCGACGGTGATCGCCGCGATCAGCAGCCATGCGAAAACGCCGAAATTTTTTGACTGCGGATACGGGAGCAATAGCACCGTAAGGACATAAAACGCAGGCAGGTAGGCAAAAAAAGGCGCAAATAACGCGCTGCCGGGGTTTTCCTCCGGATTTCCAAGAAACGTCAGCACGGTGCGGATCAACATCAAGCCGGCGACGAGGGTGATCGTCACGGTCGCGCCGAGGTCGTGGCTGATCCAGCGAAACCATAAGGCTACTGCGATCAATAAAAGCGCGATGCCGGCGCTCCACAGCGCGATCTCGCCAAATAACGGATTCCCCGACAAACCAGACTGCATGCGCGTCGACAGCAGGAAGATCGCGCCGAGCAACGGCAGCGTAATCAAGAGCCCACGACGACGTTCATCGGATAACACGTGCGCGTGAAGCGGCGGCGCTTCATGCGTAGTGCCGGTTCCTCTCATCAAAGCTTCCCCTATCCCTAGAGCTGAAATCGCTTGATATCCAGCTCCCAATATGAGCTAAATTCTCGCAGGTCCGTTATTGATCCGGCCATTAAGTACTTGAATAAAGACAGTGCAATGCCAAACCGGATGCCGCACTTCCGAGAAAGCGAGAAGCGGCTGGATCAATAACAAAGCAATTTGATTTTATTATTAATTCGGCCACTCACGCCGTCTCGAAAAAGTGCGATCTCAAATTGCCGCTTAGCACCTCGTTCAACTATTTTGTGACCGAATCAATAATATTCGCCAATTTTCCGTCACGGCCCGGACGAAAAGCTGTAATTGATTAAAAAATAATCAAAATTTGCCGCAGTCCATCTTTCTATAAATATAATTTTCCTATCAGTGCAAGTGCCATGCTCAAAATGAGCTGACCTGGTGTTTTTATCAAGTCGGCGGCTGATCGGTTTCGGTATCTGGCTCGCCACCCGGCACTGCGCCGACTCGCGGCGGCGGCGGGCGCACACCACCACGCCACGTTCGCAATTGATAAACGTAGGTCAGTACTTGCGCCACGGCAGCATAAAGGCTTGCTGGAATTTCCTGCTCGAGTTCGCAACCGCGATAAAGCGCACGGGCCAGCGGCGGCGCCTCAACAATCGGAATACTGTGTTTATTGCCCAACTCGCGAATTGCCGCGGCGATTAAATCTGCGCCTTTGGCAACCACGCGCGGCGCGCGCATTTTATCGGCCGTATATTGCAGTGCTACCGCGTAGTGCGTCGGGTTGGTTACGATAACATCGGCCGTCGGCACCTTCTCCATCATCCGACGCTGAGAGATTTCCTGCTGAATACGGCGGATACGGCCTTTTATCTCAGGCCGGCCTTCGCTCTGCTTGTATTCCTCGCGAATTTCCTGCTTCGACATTCGCAGCTTCTTGCCGTAACTCCATACCTGATACGGCGCGTCGATCGCGGCGATCAACGCCAACGCGCCGATCATCCAAACCATCGTCTTGGAAATCAGCGTCAAGCCATGGGCGATGCCATGACCAACTGATTCGGTACCAAGCCCCATAACCTGCTCGCGCGATCCCCACAGCGAAACCGCGCCAATGGTGCCGACGAGCAGAAATTTGGCGATGCTCTTGGCCAGTTCGACCAGGCCCGTTGACGAAAACATACGGCCTAAGCCGCTGATGGGGTTTATGCGCTGTAAATCCGGCTGAATCGCTTTCAAGGCGAAGTTCCAGCCGCCAAGCAGCATCGGCGAAACCAGCGCAGCGAACATCGTTACCGCGAATATCGGCGCCACCAACAGCATGCCGTTTAGCAGCGTTTTTTCCAGCAAAATCGGCAGCCGACTCGGCTCCGGCAATAACGCGCCGGAAATGCTTAACGCGGCGCGCATCTGCTCAACAGCCCCGTGCGCAATGCTCGAACCATTTGAAAAAAGCACCGCGATGCCAGCGCCGACGACGACCGCCGTCGATAATTCGCGCGAGCGCGGCACCTGACCTTGCTCACGCGCCTCCCGCTTTCGTTTGGGGGTGGCCTCTTCGGTTTTCTCCTGTGCACCTGCCTCAGCCACCGTTGCCTCCGAAAACCTGCTCGATCAATTCGAACGTGGAATCCAGCAGCGCCATCAATACCGAATTCAGCACCGGCAAGCTAAAACGCAGCAACACAATGCCGACGATCAGTGCCAGCGGAAAGCCGACCGAGATCGCGCTGATCGCAGGTGCGCTGCGGCTCATCACGCCAAACGCGAGATTAACCAGCAGCAGTGCGATTACGACCGGCAGCGCAATTTGCAAGCCGCCGGAGAAGATGTTGCCGCCCCACGCCACGAGGCCGTGGATGACTTGCCCGTTCAAGCCGGAGACACCAACCGGCAAACCCTGAAAGCTGGCGGCCAGCGCTTCGATCAGGCGCAAATGGCCGTTGCTGGCAAGAAAAAGCAACGTTGCCGAAATCGTTAAAATTTGACCGATAACTGGGGTCGTCGATCCATGCAGCGGATCCAGCACCTGCGCAAAGCTCAAGCCCATGCCGTAGGCGATCAATTCCCCGGCCATGACCGCCGCCTCGAAAACCAGCGTCAGCACGAAACCCATCGCAACGCCGATTAATAACTGCCGCGCCGTTTCCAGCCACCATGTTGCGGAGAACAATGGAATACTCGGCAACGTCGGCAGCACTGGCGCTAACGCCAGCGTTAGCAGCACAGCCAAGACAACGCGAATACGAACGGGGATTGATGTCGAACCCAAGACCGGCGCAATACTCAAGATGCCGCCAATTCGTATCAATGGCCAAAGCCATGCTTCGATCCAGCCTAGCAACTGGGCGTCGGTGAACGACATCGCCGGTCAGTGAATCAACGTTGGAATCGTATCGAATAGACGCCGGGTATATTCAACCAGTAACCGCAGCATCCACGGCCCTGCGACCACCAACACCGCCGCCGTTGCGATCAGCTTGGGGATAAACGACAGGGTCTGTTCGTTGATCTGCGTGGCGGCTTGAAACACGCCGATGATAATGCCGACGCCAAGCGCGGTCAGCAGCAACGGCGCGGCGAGCAGCAAGGTCAGCTGCAGCGCCTGATTACCTTCGCTCAATACGGCTTCGGGGCTCATGACGGGTTCCGAACTGAACGGCGCGCTACAACGGCGCCTGAAAACTTGCCGCCAGCGTGCTCATCACGAGCGCCCAACCGTCGACAAGAACAAATAACATCAGCTTAAACGGCAGCGAGATAATGACCGGCGACAACGTCACCATACCGAGACTCATCAGCACACTGGCGATAACGAGATCGATAACGACAAATGGAATAAAAATTAAGAATCCAATTTGGAACGCCGTTGTTAACTCGCTCGTAAGAAAGGCGCTCGCCAGTACCGGGAACGGCACTTCGTCCGGACCGGCATAACCTGCGTGGCCAGCGATCTTGGCGAACGTTGTCAAGTCGGTCTCACGGGTTTGTGCCAGCATGAAACCGCGCATCGGTTTCATCGCGGCCTTCAGCGCCGGTTCGAATTCCAAGCTACCGTCGAGATAGGGTTTAGCCGCTTCGCTATACACACGGTCGAACACCGGCTCCATGATGAATAGCGTTAAAAAAAGCGATAAGCCGATCAGGATTTGATTGGATGGCGTTGCGCCCGTGCCTAGCGCCTGCCGCAAGATGCCGAGCACAACTACAATGCGTGTAAACGCTGTCATCACCAACAGACCTGCCGGCAGCAACGTCAGCGCCGTCATCAACATGACGATCTGTAGGCTCAGGCTGTAGCTCTGCCCTCCGCCCGGCGCTGGCGTAACACTGAGTGCCGGTAAACCTGCGGCCTCAACCGCCACCGGCGCCAGTAGCAATAAACCCAACAACCAACCCCGTTTCATGACTGCGTATCCTGCCCCAACGCCCGCTTCAAGGCTTCGGTAAATGCCGACGAGACCGGCGCCTTACTGCTACCGCTTTCCAGCGTTGGCGGTTCGTCATAAACATGCAGCGTACGAATTTGCCCCGGCGCGACGCCGACCAGCAAATGCGCCCCGCCCGCCTCAATCAACAACACACGTTCCTTAGGCCCGACCTGCAAACCAGCGTGAATGCGGAGATCCGCAGTGCCGCCCCGCTTCACGCCCTGCAGCCGCTTCAGCAAGGCCGCGAGCGCGAAAATCACGCCGAGCACGACGATCAGCGACAGCACCGTTTGCCCAAGACTGGGCAACTCGGCGACCGCGCTGTGGAGTTCGGGGCTGGCGGCCATCGTCCTTATTTCAGCTTCCGGATGCGTTCGGCCGGGCTCACGACATCAGTGAGGCGGACGCCGAATTTCTCATTTACAACCACCACTTCACCATGTGCGATCAACGTGCCATTGGCGTACACGTCAAGTGGTTCGCCAGCGGTACGTTCGAGCTCTACAACGGAGCCCTGGTTGAGCTGTAATAAATTACGAATTGGAATCTTGGCCCGGCCTACTTCCATCGACAGCGTAACCGCGACGTCGAGAATGACATCAAGATTAAATTCGTTGCCAAGCGACCCCGCATTAGCGCTGCCTTCAAGATTTTGAAAATTCGCTTTGGCGTAATCCTTATTCATGTTGCTGGAATCAGTAAGTGGCGAGCTCATGGAATCATCCTCAGAGGAAGATGTGGGGGAGTCAAACTTGGGGCTTGATGGCGTGACGGTCATAATTTAGTGCAACAACAGGCTACGCGGTCCGCGGCGAATCATTTCGGTAATCTGGACCGCATTCTTACCCTGCGATGTACCGAAGCTACCGCGAAATACCGGCATGTCTTCGACGCAAAGATCAACAGTTTGAGGCAATTTAATCGGCAAGATATCGCCGGGCTTCAGCTGCAGCAGTTCGCGGACGCTGACCGTCATCGTCGTCAACTGACTGCCAATTTCAACCTCGGCATCCTGCAACTGCTCGCGCAATGCCATCGTCCATCGTTCGTCTTTGTCCATCCGATCCGACTGCATGCCGGTATCAAGCTGATCACGAATCGGCTCGATCATCGAATAGGGCATCGTGATATGGAGATCGCCGCCGCCACCTTCCAACTCAATGCGGAAACGGCTGACAACCACAATTTCACTCGGCGATACGATGTTTGCAAAATGCGGGTTAACTTCTGAATTCAGATATTCGAAATCCAGATGCATGACTGGCGACCAGGCTTCCTGCAAGTCCGAAAACGCCTGCCGCAGCAGTAATTGGACAACGCGCATTTCAGTCGGGGTAAATTCCCGGCCTTCGATTTTGGTTGATGTTGCCGATTTGCCATCACCGCCAAAAAAATTTTCGATGACGGCGAAAACCAATTTCGGCTCAAAAATAAACAGACCTGTGCCGCGTAATGGTTTAACGCGCACCAGATTCAAACTCGTCGGCACGAAAAGCGAATGGGTGTATTCGCTGAACTTCATCATTTCAATGCCAACCACTGAGAGCTCTGGCGTCCGCCGCAACATATTGAACAGGCCGATGCGGAATAAACGCGCAAAGCGCTCGTTGATCATCTCCAACGTCGGCAAGCGACCGCGAACAATACGATCCTGCGTGCCGAAGTTGAACGGTCGGACTTCGCCGGGTGCAGCAGGCGGCGGCTCGGTCTCGACTTTGCCGCTATCTACGCCATGAAGGAGTGCATCAATCTCGTCTTGGGAAAGAAGGTCTTGCACGGAAGTTTTCCTGATCTATTGCATTACGAAGGTCGTAAAGAAAACAGCTTCGACGCCAGGCTTGCCGGTTTCCGCCGTTATGATCCGTTGAACCTCTCCGAGCACCGAATTCTGCAACGCTTCCTTACCTTCGCGCGTTTCCATCTCCAAATACTTCTGCTGGCCAAGCAGCAGCAGCAAGGCACTCCGGATTTGCGGTGTGTGCAGCTTGAGCGCTTCTATGGTCGCGGGATCATGAGTGAGCACTTCGATATCAGTCTGCAAGAAGCGGCTGGCATCAGAATCGTTCAGATTGACGACAAACGACGGCGCCAAGGAAAAATAAAGCGCAGAACCCTTTTTGCCGCCCTTACCTTCACCATGTTCGCCACCAGATTCGGCTTTTTCGGCGCCATGTTCGGCCGCAGGCGCCTCGCCTTCCGCGCTAGCAGTCGGCGCTTTTTTTGTGATGAAGTAAACGGCTCCGGCAGCAATGCCCGCAGCGACTACCGCCGAAACCAGCATGGGTACCAGTAAGCCGCGCGGCTTGGCCATGGCTTTGGCATCGGCGGGCGGGCGTTCAGCAGCGGACATGTTGGCACTCCGTTAAAAGGTGAATTACCTAGGCCATGGAGCAAGCCGTATGCCACACCAAAATATAATAATAAATTATTTAAAATCAAATAGTTAAATTGAACGTCGGAAATTTGACTGACTCTTTTCCAAATTGCTTTCAGCCCCGATGCCGGAAATGCGTCATTGCCAAATGGTTGTTCCCTGCCGGGTATCGGCTAGGCTCGCGTACCGAAACCAGCGGCCAAAAAAAATACCGACCGAGGCTTTCGGCCTCGATCGGCACAAGGAGAATCGTGAAATTAAGCGTAGTTATCGACTAAGCCGACGTGAACAATTGGTCGCTGTGGGGGCAAATCAATGTCTTCACTGGTGAAGCCGCCCGCGCCCAAAGTTCCATTGGGCACGTAGGCATCAGAGCGGGGATTGTTCTGCGACGACGAGCCGAAATTCCATCCGCTGGTCTGCGCCGAAACCTGCGCCTGACCAAGCGCCAGCCCATCCGCCGTAAAACGCTCGCGTAATTGAGGCAATGCGGCTTCTAACGCCGCACGTGTTGCAGGGTGTTCAGCTGCGAACCAGACGCTGGCGCCACCCCGCGCTTCAATCCGAACCTGCACGTCGATCGTGCCGAGATCACGTGGGTGTAGTTGCAGTCTCGCCTCCTGAATGCCGCTGTTGGTCAGCCATTGCACTTGGTCACCTAAGCGTTGCGGCAATTCCGCCGAATCCAACGTGAGCGGCGCCGCCAACGTCGGCGGCAGCGGCGTTACTGGTGTTGTTTGTTGTAAATCGGCACGGCTTAGCTGCGCTTGAAAGTTCTGCACGCCGCTGACAACGACATCTGTTGCGTTCTGCGGCCCGGCCGATAACACGGCGTCCAGCGCCGCGGCCAGCGCCGGCGTCACCGGGCTATCGTGGCCTTCGACCGCGTTGGTGAGGTCCGGCAACTGGAACGGCGCAGCGTCGGAACCGCCTGCTGCAGCGCCACCTGCGCCCGCAGATGCCGGTGGTAGCGCCTGTGTCGGCGGCGTGTCACCGGGCTTTACCGCCAGTTTGGCTAGCACGCCGGAGATTGCACCGGCTGTGGTAGCCAGGGGCGCGCCGGTCTGGCCATCAGTGAGCACGGCTTGTGCCGGCACCGTGCCAGAAGGGAACGGAGGCGGCGCCGTTGGCGGCAATTGCGACTGCAGCCACTGCAGCAAGCCACGCGGATCCGTAGTGTTCGCCTGCGTGTCGTCAACTTTACCGCCGTCGTCCTGCTCATCCTTGCGTTCGGCTTTCTGATTACCATCTGCCGCTTCCGCGGACGCCGTGGATGTTGTCTCGGCGGCATTGTCGGCCGCCTTCGAGGCATCGTTCGACGCCTGTTCCTTGTCGAGATAAGAACCAAAGGACGATGCCGCACTCGCGTCATTTGCGCGGCTCGTATTTGTACGCGCAACCGGCGGGTTTGCGGGCTGGACCAGCGTTACGGCGGCCATTAGGAGTACTGCGCCGTTGGCCGCTGACGCATCGTCGCGAACTCGTCCATATCCCGCTGCGATTGACGTTCGCTGACCCGTAACGCCTCTTGGCGACCTTGTTCGAGCATCGTTTCGGCGATTTGCAAATCTTTGCGCTTTTGCAGCCATTCCAGCCGAACCAATTCCAGCTTTTGCTTCGCGTTGGCTACGGCTTGCAGTTGCGATGTACCTGCGTTGTGCAGGCGCATCAGAAACTGGCGCTGATTTTCGAGCAGCATCGCGCTGGTCGCAGTTGGGCTCTGGCGTTCGTATTCGCCTAAATAGGTTTGTAGCTCTCGATGCATATTCTGTTTCTCGGTCAATTTCTTTTGCGCATCTGCGAGCAGGCTCTGGGCATCCTTTTCCTTCTTCTCGGCGATACGGTGCAGTAATTCCAAACGCGTACGGGACAGTGTCATTTCGGTCACCCTTCGGTAAACAAGGCATTCAGCGCTTGGCGGCTGGCGGCGTAGTCAGCCGGTTCCAGCACGCCCTGACGGAGGAAAGCTTCAACACGCGGCCACAATGCGATGGCTGCGTCGATACGGGCATCGGCGCCACGTTGATACGCGCCGATGTTGATCAGATCGCGGTTACGCTGGTACGCCGAAAATAATTGCTTGAACTGACGGACCTGTTTTTGGTGTTCGATCACCGTGACGTCGTTGGCAACACGTGATATCGAGGCTTCGATATCGATTGCCGGATAAATACCCGCGTCGGCAATCGCGCGTGACAGCACAATGTGGCCATCGAGGATGCCGCGCGCGGCGTCGGCGATCGGGTCATTTTGATCGTCGCCTTCGGCGAGCACGGTGTAGAACGCCGTAATCGATCCGCCGCCCTCTAAGCCATTGCCAGTGCGCTCAACCAAGCGCGGCAGCTGTGCAAATGCTGACGGTGGATAGCCGCGTGTCGTTGGCGGCTCACCGACTGCCAGCCCAATTTCGCGCTGCGCCTGGGCAAAGCGAGATAGCGAATCCATCAGCAGCAATACGTGTTTGCCTTGATCACGAAAGCCTTCCGCAATCGAGGTCGCAAGCCAAGCGCCGCGCACGCGCATTAACGGCGAGCGATCACTCGGCGTGGCAACGACAACGGCGCGGGCCAGCGCTTCTGGCCCTAGCGCGTGGTCGATGAAATCGCGCACTTCGCGGCCACGTTCGCCAACGAGGCCGACGACGATAATGTCGGCCTTGGTATAGCGCGTCATCATGCCAAGCAAGGTACTTTTACCAACGCCGGTGCCGGCAAACAAGCCTAGCCGCTGGCCACGGCCAACGGTCAGCAATGCGTTGATGGCCCGAACCCCGACATCAAGCGGCTCGGTGATCGGTGCACGCGATAGCGGATTAATCGGCGCGTTCGAGATCGTCCGCCGCTCGCAATTCAGACGCCCGAGGCTGTCGAGTGGCTCGCCCTCGCCGTCGAGGACGCGGCCGAGCAAGCCGTCGCCGACTGGAATACGCGGCACCCGCGCCATCGGAATAACCCGTGCGTTCGGCAAGAGACCCGTCATTTCGCCGGTTGGCATTAGAAAGGTTCGGTCACCGGAAAATCCGACCACTTCCGCTTCCACCATGCCACCGTCAGCGTTAACAACCCGGCAACGGCTGCCGATCTGCGCTTGGCAACCGACCGCTTCCAACGTCAAGCCAACCACGCGTTTTAGAACGCCTTCTACGACGACGCCGTTGGCCAACGGCACGCGCTCAGCCGCATTCGCCAGCGCGTGCGAAAGCCGGCTATTGCGCAGGATAATTTCGGGGGTGGGTTCCATTTTTCTATCGGCCGCGATCCGTGAGCAGTCGTGCGTTAAGCCGGCTACTGCGGGTCGCCGAGCAAGGCTTTCGCAATGCCCGCTTCGCGGGTATCGAGCCTGGCGTCGACTTGCGTCGTATCGGTGACGATGCGGCAGTCACCGCGCATCAATTCCGGATCCGCGATAACGCGCCAATCGGTAATCTCACCCGGCAGCGTCAGCGTGTCTTTAACGAGTTGCGCATCGTCGGGATGGAGATGCACGCGAACATCGCGTGCAGGGGCTGCCAGCGCACCAACGGCTTCTGCAACGATGCCCGAAACCAATCCTGGGTCCAGCTGCAGCGCGTGCTGCGCGAGCCGGCGGCCGACATCCAGCGCCAGCGCGATCAACATGCGTTCAACCTCGCTATCCAGCGCCTGCAGCGGTCGCGTCATATGCGTGACTAAGCCACGCAGGCGGCTCGCCTGGTCACGAACAACGCCGGCACCGTCGGCGTAGCCCTGCGCCATGCCTTCCTCGCGGCCGCGCGCATAACCTTCGTCGTACGCGGCCTTTTCGATGTCATCGATTTCTTCCGCAGTCGGCGGCGGTGGCGATTGCGGTAGCGGCTCCTCGAAACTATGCAGCAACGGCAGTTCCCAGCGCGTTGCTTGGCCGACTTTTTCTGCAGCAAGAAAATTAGACAAAGTCATCACCCTTACCGCCAAGTTGGATTTCGCCGGCATCGCCAAGGCGACGCGCAACGATGAGAATTTCTTTCTGTGCGCCCTCAACATCGGCCAAGCGCACCGGGCCTTTCGCCTCCATGTCTTCGACCATCATTTCTGAGGCGCGCTTCGACATGTTCTTGAGGAATTTGTCGCGTACACGCGGGTCCGCGCCCTTCAGCGCCAAGCCGAGCTGATCGGTGGCCACTTCGCGCAGCAGCGTTTGAATGCCGCGGTCATCAACTTCGGCGAGATCGTCAAAGACAAACATCAGATCTTGGATACGCTGGCCTAGCTCGCCGTCCGCTTCGGTAATCTTGCCGACGATCGCGCTTTCAATCGCCGAGTCCATCAAGTTCAAAATGCCCGCCGCGACTTTGACGCCGCCAACGCTGGACGCTTTCAAATTGTTGGTGCCAGAAAACTGGCGTTCCATAATTTCGTCCAACTCTTTCAACGCGGCCGGTTGAATGCCGTCGAGCTTGGCAATACGCATCAACACATCGGTGCGCATCCGTTCGGGCAGCAGCAGCACGACTTCCGCCGCTTGATCGGGATCTAGATAGGCCAACACGATGGCAACAATTTGCGGATGTTCGTTGCGTACGAGATCAGCAACAGCCCGTGTTTCCATCCACTTCAGCGCTTCCAAGCCCTTGCTGTTGCGGCCCAGCAGAATGCGGTCGATTAAGCCCGACGCCTTATCCTCGCCGAGCGCGCCGACCAACACTCGGCGGACATAATCATCAGCACCGACGCCCAACGAGGTTTGCGTATCAAGTTCGGTTACAAAGCGTTCGATGACATCCGTCGCTAACTCGCGCGAGACGTTGGTCATCGTCGCCATCGCTTGCCCAACTTTCTGCACGTCTTTCGCGCCCATGTGCTTTAACACTTCGGCGGCTTCGACTTCACCGAGCGACATCAGCAAAATTGCTGCGCGTTCAGCGCCCGAAACATCCAATTTCGACGTCGCGCTCATGATTCGGCACCTATCCAATTCTTAACGAGCTGCGCGACCCGTTTCGGATCCTGCGCAACTGCGGCACGGGCGACCACCAGCTTCTGCTCATAAACCTTTGGCATTTCCGGCTGGCTATCGGCTTCGGCGCTGATGCTCAGTCGATCCTCATGCAATTTCATCGCGTCGTCGCGATTGGCCATCGCCTCCAAAACCCCGTTAACGGATTCCGGTGCCTGCCGCGGCGCTGGCGAGATCAGATTTTTCAGCATCGGCCTGACGACCATCAGCCCCAATAGCACCAGAATCAGTGCGCCAAGTCCTTGGCGCGCGTAATCGCGCACATCGGCCCGCTGCCAGAGCGGCAACGGCGGCGGCGGCGCTAGTGCTTCCGCAGCGATAAACGGCGCGTTTTGTACCGTAACGGTATCTCCGCGTTTTTCATCGAACCCCACGGCTTCCTTTACCAGCGCTTCAACACGTGTGAGCTCTTCCGGTGTCAGCGCGGCGAGTGCCAACGCACCATTCGCATTGGGATCGGGTTTCGGAATGTGATCAACCAACACCGCGATTGATAGCCGACGAACACGGCCGACCGACTGCCGCGTATGGCTGATCGTTTTATCAAGCTCGAAATTACGTGTCGCGCTACGCGTCTGACTATTGGGGCCTTCGGTTGTCGTGGTCGCAGCCGTTGGTGCGCCATTGGCGGTGACATTATTCAGCGGCACCGCCTGCGCGGGTGATGGCGGCTGATTGCTAGTCGCACCAGGGACACCTTGCGCCAACGGCGCCGCGCCGCGGGAGCTTTCTTCCGTGGTTTGCTCGCTGCGTATCGCCTGCGGATTAGGGTTGTAGGCTTCGCGCGCTTCTTCGGTGATATTGAAGTCGAGATCGGCTGCGACCTGGGCACTAACGCGACCGGCGCCCATCATTGGCATCAAGAGCTGTTCGATTCGGCGGACATAGTCCGATTCCACACGCCGGGCATAAACAAACTGCTCCGTGCTCTGCGCTGCTTCACTATTCGGTTGGTCTTGCGTCAGCAAATGACCATATTGGTCAACAACAGTCACGGCCGACGTCTGCATATTCGGCACGCTGGACGCAACCACATGGACGATTGACGAAACCTGGCCCGGCTCCAACTGCCGCCCGGGATATAGCTCCAACACCACGGAGGCGCTGGCCTCGTCCCGTGTCCGTGCAAACGCCGAAGGTTTTGGCAACGCCAGATGCACGCGCGCCCCTTTTACCGACAACAGGCTGCCGATTGTCCGGGCCAGCTCGGTTTCTAGAGCCAGTTGATAACGCGCGTTTTCGATAAATTGACTGGTGCCAAAACCCTGTTCTTGCTGAATCAGCTCCATGCCCTGCGCCGTACCTTTCGGTAGGCCTTGCGAAGCGAGCTGCAAACGCGCGTTGTAGACCTTATCGGCCGGCACTGTTACTGCGCCGCTGGCGCCGTCTTGGTGGAACTCGATGCCCGCCGCCCGTAGCGCATTGGCAATTTCCGCAGAGTCTTTATCGCCAAGATTGGTATAGAGCGGCGCGAAATTCGGCTTTTGCGACCAAAAAAACAATGAAATGCCAACGGCGATCGCGAGGCTAATCCCGACCAGCAACGCAACTTGGCGCAGGCCCGGAACGTCTTTCAGCGATCGAAGATCGCGTATAGACGGTGTTGGCGCTGCAGTCGTGAGTTCAGCATTTGCCATGATTCAATATCGGCCTATAGCGGCATGTTCATGATGTCTTGATACGCAGACACCAGACGATTGCGGACTTCAACCACACCCTTGAACGCAACCTGCGCCTTACCGGTAGCGAGCATCACACTTGCTAAATCGGTATTCGGATCGCCAAGCTCGAACGAATTTTGCAGACGCTGAGCATTGCCCTGCGTGCTGTTTACGCTGTCTAGCGCTGATTTCAATACGGCGCTGAAGCCGCCGACCGGCCCAGCACTGCCATCGACCGCAGGCACTTCGATGCCACTCGCCGGGCGATTAGTCGCCTGGGTCTGCAGCGCGCGAATCTGCGTCAGCACGCTATTGATGTCGATGTCGGTCATCAATACATCCGCTAAAGAAGGTGTTTCCACCTAAAGAGCAAGTCCTGTTCCAGACGACGACCACGGTGGAACAAGCAATTGACGCGACATTTTTGTAGCCCGGCGCCAAATATCCGGCGCCCGCTCCGCAAATCCCTCCTAATCTTTACGCAGCAACGTAGAATGGGACCGATAGGCTATTTTCGCCATACGATTCAGCATGGTATTTCCCACAGACTGCAAAGAATAAAACTGGAAAAGGTTTGTGAATTCAACTGAGCCGACAGACATGGATGTCCAAGTGCCAGACGCTGAAACCACAATTGCGCAACTACGTGCTGAGGTAGCACGGCTGAGATCGCAACTGAGTGTCGGCGTCGGCGAAGAACAGGAAGCGGAGCACGAAACCAATCGTCGCGATCGCATCTTGCTTCGCGCGTTTATGGATCAGGGTGATCTTCTAGCGTGGTTGAAAGACGCGCGTGGGCATATCGTTTACGCCAATCGAAATTGGTTACAGCTCTTTGGGCTGAACGAAGCCAGCGCAATCGGGAAAACCGATTTCGAGCTGTTTCCTGGCGAGATTGCGGCGCAGTTCCGGGCCAAAGATCTCGAAGTGCTTGGCGGCCATCAAATCGTACGCGGCATCGAAACCGCTACTGGCCGAGATGAGATCGCGCGGTGCTGGCAAATTACTCGCTTCCCTTTTCATAACGACAGTGGCGAGCGCTTCATTGGTGGCTTTGCTTATGACGTCACCGAACGCATGCGCCAAGACGAAGAAATTCGCCAACTTGCGATCACCGATCCACTAACGGGTCTATTCAACCGTCGCGGCTTCGACGCACTGGCCGCCCCAGAGCTGACGCGGGCGCGGCGGCGGTGGTCGGCCTGCACAATGATTTTTATTGATCTGGACGGCCTAAAAAGCGTCAACGATCGCCTTGGCCACGAGGCGGGCGACGCTATTATTCAGCTCACCGCGCTGATCTTACGAAAAGTGTTTCGTGAGACCGATATCATTGCCCGCATCGGCGGTGACGAATTTGCTGTTTTTGCACCGGACAGCCAAGGCGACGTCGAAGTAATCCAAGGCAGGCTACAAGCTGCGGCAGAAACCCTTGATTCCAATCCGATTTTAAGAGCGCAGTTGCAATTCAGCGTCGGCGTTTTACGCTGCGACCCTGCGCTGGGTGGCAGCCTAGACGCCCTGCTCTCCCAAGCCGATGAGTTGATGTATCAGCAAAAGCGCGCCAAACGTAGCGCCAGTTGAAGCGCCAATTTCGACGTCAACTAAGTCGCCCCGAGGGTATCAACCTCGGGGCTGTTGCCGTTCAGATCTGCGCTTGTTCCTGATCGGTGCCGTCATCGCGCTGCAAACCATATTTGCGTAATTTCTCCACTAGCGTTGTCCGCCGTGTATTGAGCAATTTGGCTGCATGAGCAACAACGCCGGAAGACTGCTGCAAGGCCTGCCGAATTAGCGCCAGCTCAATGGTTTCAATATGGTCTTTCAGATTGACGCCGTCCGGCGGCAACTGCGCTGACGTTGCGCTCAAGTAGGTTGCTGCTGACGCCGGCAATGGGATGATTGCTTGCGCGAACGAGGACGTCGCGACCGGCGCCGGCGTGCTGACAAACGGGGCCGCGTCCTCCGCTACAGCGGAAGCCGCTGATGCCGTCGCCGCCGAAGCCGTGACCGCCATATGCGGCCGATAGCGCTGCGGCAATTCAGCAACGCCCACCTGCGTATGCGGATGTAATACCGCGAGGCGTTCAATCAAATTCGATAATTCACGAACGTTGCCAGGCCAGTGATACGCCCGCAGCGCATGAACGGCATCCGGTGCTAGGCGCACTGAACCGTGGCCATTGCGATCCATCGCTTCGATCAGATCTTCAATCAGGAGCGGAAGGTCTTCCAAGCGGTCCCGCAACGCCGGCATTTCGATCGGGAATACATTCAACCGGTAGAACAAATCTTCGCGGAACGTTCCCTTGACGATTGAATCTTCAAGGTTCCGATGGGTGGCGGCGATAATCCTGACCTCACACCGTATGCTGCGGCTGGAGCCAACACGCTCGTAAGTGCGCTCCTGCAAAACGCGCAGAATTTTGACCTGCATCGGCAACGTCATATCGCCGATTTCATCAAGAAACAGCGTGCCGCCGTCGGCCATCTCGAAACGACCTTTACGGGCCGTGATCGCGCCAGTAAAGGCGCCTTTTTCGTGGCCGAATAATTCGCTTTCAAGTAAATCAGCCGGGATTGCGCCGCAATTCACCGCGACAAACGGTTTATCCCGCCGCGCCGACTGCTCATGCACCGCACGGGCAACCACTTCTTTGCCGGTGCCCGATTCGCCGGTGACCAATACGGTCGTGTCGTGCGCCGCCACCTGTTCGATCATGCGGCGTACACGGCGAATTGCAGCAGAGTTTCCAGTCGGGCCGACAAAACGAATTGCCGCCGCTTCATTGTCCATGCGAACAAGGCCGGCACGCCGCAGCAAATCATTCAACTGCACGTAGCGCACGGGATGATCTAGCGCAAAACAGGCGCTACGATCCAGACCATAGGTATCACACAGTGCATCTTGTTTGGTCGGCGATACGAGCAACGGCGGATGGTGCCGATCTCGCTTCAACCATTCGATAAAACGCCCCAATGCAGCGGGATCGCTTTCCTCGCCAACAATCACCGCCAGCCAGTCCTGCGGCCGACGATCGCCGAGCTTTAACTCAGCTGCGCTGCTAACGTGAACCGGACTGAAATCGATGAATTGCAGCACAGAATTCAGCGTTGCTGCGCTCTGTTCATCGCCTTCAATTACCAGTACCCGGGATTCAGCCATTAGGAGATCCCCCCATCGACATCGAACCGCGCACGTAATCAGCAATCCGTTGTTCGTAATCGTGTTTGCTGATGAAGCCGTCGGCGCCTGCTTGCGCAGTATGCTCTCGATGCTCAGCGTCGTCGTAATGGCTGGTAATTAAGATATGCGGTGGCGCATCCTGCGCCTTGATCAGGCGGGTGGCTTGTAGGCCGCTCATGCCGGGCATCGAAAGATCCATCAAAATTAAATCAGGGCGCAACTCTTCAGCGAGTCGTACCGCGTCATAGCCATCATGGCCGAGACCGATGACTTCGATTTCCGGCACCGTTGCGAGCAAATGCCGCGCGAGCACCAAGAAAGCTTCGTTGTCATCAACTAAAAGCGTTCTGAACGTCTTCATACCGCCACCCCTGGCCGCAACGCGGCACTTTTTATCAACTCGCGATCATGACCGGGTACGTTTGCGATGGCTGACGTCTCAACTTAGCCGGCGCAATCTTCATCGCTTCCCGGTATTTAGCGATCGTGCGACGGGCTATCAGCACACCATTGCGCGCTAGGATAGCCGCGATCGCACCATCGCACAGCGGCGCGCTGGCCTTTTCGCCATCGACGATCCGGCGAATCATCGCCCGGACTGCAATTCCGGACGTTTCGTTCTCTGCGCCTTGGATCTGGCTCGGGAAGAACGTCTTCATCGGGTAGACGCCCCATGGAGTTTGGACAAACTTATTCGACGTCACGCGGCACACCGTCGATTCGTGCATCGAAATCGCGTCGGCCACTTCGCGTAGCGTCAGCGGCATCATGCCTTCCTCGCCATTGCGCAGGAAGTCGCGCTGACGTTGAAAAACAACGCGCGCCGTTTTCAGCAAGGTTTCGTGGCGCATCTCCAGACCACGCACCAGCCAACGCGCTTGCTGCAGTTGGTCACGCAGACCGCGATGCGCCGTTGATGCCGCGGACATCATGCGCTCATACAAGCCATTAATCCGTAGTCGCGGTAAGTTGGCTGGGTTCAACTCGACTTTCCAGTCACCGTTGACGCCGGTAACGAGCAGATCGGGCACTACCGCCTGAGCCGGCTCAACCCGCGAAGCGCCGGGCTTAGGATCGAGCGTACGAATTAGCTCCATCGCACGGTGTAGTTCCTGCTCGGAGATGATTAATTCCTTACGTAGCGCGGCGAAGTCCCGCGCCGCCACACGCTCCAAGTAGTCGCCGACAAGCCGCTCGGCGAGGTTCCTGCCGGGAATGCCGGCGCGTAAAGCCTGCAATTGCAGCAGGAGGCACTCGCGCAGGTCGCGCGCGGCAAAGCCTGTCGGCTCGACGCCCTGCACAGTCTCCAAAACGGATTCTAGTTCAGCAAGACTAACGTCCCACTCTGGCGGCAGATCAGCGAGAATGTCTTCTAACGAACGCTCCAAGTAGCCGTTGTCATCAACGTTCTCAATAATCGCCACCGCGAGCTGTGATTCGCGCGAGTTATTGATGACCAGTTCCAGCTGCGCCAACGCGGCGACGCGGGCGTCTTCAGTGGGCGCCGCAGCCCGGCGCGCTTCAATCGGCTCACCGTCTTCGACGGGCTCGCCACTGCTCCAACTTTCGGCACTGCTCCAGTCGAAGTCGGCGTCGACTTTTTCTAAAGCTTCGGCATCGCAGCCGCTTACGGGTGTTTCGGTGCTGTCCGCTGCGACGAGCGCAACATCGGTATTCGGTAGCGCCTCGGATTCGTGGTGGCTTTCGGCTTCGGGTTCGTCACGTTCCAACAGCGGATTATTTTCGATCGCGTCCTGAACTTCCTGCTCCAGTTCCAACGCCGAAAGCTGTAGCAATCGGATCGACTGCAACAGCTGCGGCGTCAGCGTGACGTTTTGCGAAAGATGCATCTTGGCGGTTGGTTTCATGAAACGTATCCCCCTTGTTCCTTAGCGCCATCCTTGACTAAACGAAGCAATCCACCAATCAGTCATTTCCTTACAAAAAGTAGGCCATAAACCCACATGTGTCAAAAGCCAAACATATTGTTACCGTTGATCTTTTCGCTGCCTCCGCTTATCCGGCATCAGCCCCTTCGAGGCCGGTTCGGATCGCATAACGCATCAACGCGTTCGTTCCGCGCAAGCCGAGGGTGTCCATCATGCGCGCGCGATGGGTCTCGACGGTCTTACCGCTGATGCCCATCAGCTGCGCGATTTCCTTAGTCGATTTCCCGCGGGCGATTAGCTGCAACACTTGGCGCTGTCGGCGCGGCAGCACCACGCTATCTTCGACTCGCGCACTACGGCGTTGGCCGACAATACTGTGGGAAACACCCGGACTGAGATACGTCTGGCGCTTGCCAATCGCACGCAGCGCCAACTCTAACTCGACCGCCTCACCCTGCTTGGAAAGATATCCAGAAGCGCCGGCTTTTAAGGCTGCCCGGACCTGCGAAGCCTCGCAGCGGCCCGAGATGATCATCACCATCACCTGCGGATAGTGTCGACGGATCTGCTGTAAGGCATCCAGGCCATTCAAGGTCTGTAAGGTTAATTCGGTGATCGCCAAATCCGGCTGTTGTAGCGCTACAAGCTCAATCAGCTGCTGTCCATCATCAGTTTCGCCGACGACTTCAATATTCGGGATCGCTTCACAAAGACGACGAATCCCAGCACGCACCATCGGTTGGGAGTCTGCAAGTACAATACGCATAGTTGTATCCATCCACTTTAAGGCCGGCAACAGCCTCAATCGCTATTATTAAAAGTTATTTTTTGAGCCCGCGAGATAACCGATAAGATCAGTTATGAGCGGGCTTGCGTTGCCCAGCGATCGCACGTCGATGATGCAAAAAGATGTGACGTTCGAGCGCTGCCTGGCAGGCCTCGCTAAGTGGGGCGAAACAAGCGCAATGTTGGCCACCATTGGCAGGCACGACATGCGCAGGCCAAGTGAATGGCTGTGGAACGCTCCGGTGCAGCCGTAGACTGATAAGCCCGTCGCCCGTTATCGCAGCGTCGTCACGCCACGCAACACCACGCCACGATAACCGTGCGACGCGGATCGGTGCAGCGGCAACTTGTTGGCTCACGAGAAACGCCAATAAATCGACGAGCAAGTTCATTTTTTGATGCAAACGCGCAATTTCGCCATCCAGGGCACCGACGTCGTCGTTGCTGTTATTCGCTGTCCTTTGCTCATCTAGCAATGCCACCGCAGCAAGTACACGAAGATTATCTTCGTTGTAGCGGTCTAGTATCGCGCTGTCTAGTGGCTCAGACAGCGGAGTCCAGTCGAGTGAGAACGTACCGGTGTAACTTAACGCATCGCTGATGCCGCTGTCGCCGTTATCCTTGAGCCCCGCAGTTGTGTTCGCCATATCCAGTTCCGTCGGTTGCGAATGCAGCCCCTGCAAGACCTGGACCCGACGATAACTTAGTGCTGTGTTGACGCCGTCAGCGGCATTTCGTCCCAAGCGCTCTTGATTTCGCGCAGCAGGCCAGCAACTTCATCGAGCGTGCCGGGGTCATCCCCTGCATTTGCGGCCGCCAGACGGCGCAGCATGTAGTCGTAGAGGCGCATCAAGTTGTGTGCGATCTCGCCGCCAGCGGGAAGATCTAGAATCATTCGCAGATGCTCGATAATTGAGATCGTTGAGCTGATGTAGTGATGTTTAGCGGCCACGTCAGCGCGCATCATGCTGCCACGGGCATGCGCCAAACGATCAATCGCTCCGCCGAGCAACATTTCAATTAGCTTACGCGGATCAGACTCGACAGCTGCACCTGCAATTGTGTTTTGCCGATAATGACTTAGAGCCGAATTCATGTAGTGGTTTGCCATCGTCACGCTCCTGCTTTGTTGATAATTTTTTAACGGCACAAAGCGCGTGAACTTAAGCCCAAACATAAAAAAACCCGGCAGGAAGCCGGGTTTTGATCAAAACACTACCTATTATGAGTTCGCCAAACGGGCCAACTCCTGGGTAAGAAAGGTGCTGGTCGAGCTTAGCTGTCCGAGCAGGGTATCAAGTGCGGTGAACTGCGCGCGCGTCCGTGCTTCGAACGAAGTAATCCGCCGATCCAGCGCATCTTGCGATTTCCCGATATCGGTAATACGCGCATTCAAACCACCGGTCTCGGCGCTGATTAGACCATCGTCACTCAGCAGCGTATCGGCTAACGCCGACAGGCGCGTGGCGATGCCGTTATCGCCGTTAAACAGGCGCTGTACAGATACAAAGTCGGTGTTCAGGGCAGTCGTTAGCTGGCTACTATCAAACTGCAAGGTACCGTCTAACGAAGTCGTAATTCCCAACTGGGACAATGTAGTGTAGGTACCATTATCACTAACACTGCCACCGATCAGAGAACGCAGCTGTTGGCTTGCCGCGCGCGTTGCGGCGTCGCCTAACAAGGTACCCGCTTGCCTTGTCGTGGTGTTATACGCAGTCTGACTATTGATGTAGCGAACAACGTTATTGTAAGAGTTGACAAACGACTGAACGATGCCGGCAGACGCCGTATTATCAACGGAAACGTTCAGCTGCGTAACCGTACCAGGCTCTGCTTTATTTAAGTTGAACGTGATGCCGTCGACGCCGCTGCTGACCTGATTGCTGCTGCTGGTAATCGTAAAACCATCAACGTTGATCTGCGCATCTGCCGCAGGCTGCACTTCCGACGTTGTAAATAGCGTCGTCGATACACTGAGGGCGTTTGCGAGCCCGGTGGATCGGCTCGTCAACAACAACCGCGCGCCGTTGGTATCGTTAATGATGGCAGCACCGACGCCGGTGTTATCGGTTGCTGCGTTAATCTTGTCGCGGAGGTCGGCGAGCGTATTCGCGCCGTCTGCCAAATTTACGGTGAAGCTTCCGGTGCCGGTGGTTAGCGTCACATCACCGTTGCCAACAACCGCAGAACTGCTCGCAAACACGGTGCTCGAGCGCTTGCTGGCCGCCGCGAGCGCCAAAACTTCGACATTGTAGTTGCCGGCCACCGCCTTACTCGTCGTAGTTGCGGTGTACAGCTCCGTGTTGGACGACACCGCAGACAACGCGCCGAGACCCGTATTGCCGCTACCTGACAACGCATTAGCTGCCGTCTGCAGGTTCGACAATACCGAGCGTAGGTTGCCTAAAGCTGATATTTGGGTCTGAGCACGCTGCTGCGCAGTCGCCAAACGACGATCCGGCGCGCTGCGCTCTGCCGCAACCAACTGCGTGACGATGCTGTTGACATCGAGACCTGATCCGATCCCAGGGGAGCTAATCGTCGACATGATCTATCTCACTAAGCCAGCTGTTCAATCAGAGAACCACGGGTCTGCGAAAGCGCACGCGAAATACGCAACGCCTCCTCGCTAGGAATTTGCCGCAGCACCGTTCCGTCTTTCGAATCAACAATCGCGACAACGGTATTGCCGCTTTCCTTATCGACGGTAAAGCGGAGATCGGTGCGCTGGGTTGCGTAGCGCTCGTTTAGCGCCTTAACCGCATCGGCGAGTTGCTGATTTTCCTGCGCTTGATCCGGCGCTGCCGCACTACCGGGCAATGGCGGCTGCGGCGTCGGGCGGCCGGCACTGGACAAACTCACCGGAGTTGCCGGCGCTGAAGCGGGAACAGGAACGCCGCGACGATCCACGGGCTTTAGCACCGGAATCGCCGCGGTAATCTCAGATATTTGCGAGGTCATGACCAACCCTCCCAGGTAAGGCCCGACCTGCGACTCCTCAATCGTGCGTCATTCTGGAGTCTCAGGCCGGGACTAGCCTTTCGTTAACGAAGCAGGCTTAGAACGCTTTGCGGCGCCGAATTTGCCTGTGACAGAATCGCCGTACCGGCCTGCTGCAGAATCTGCCCTCGCGTCAGGTTGGCGGTTTCTTTCGCGAAGTCAGCGTCCTGAATTCGGCTGCGCGATGCCGACAGATTCTCGGACGTGCTGGCGATGTTCGAAACAACGGAGCTGAACCGGTTTTGAATCGCACCGAGCGTTGCACGGGCACTGTTAACTTGGCCGAGTGCGCTGTCGATTTGTTGAATCGCGAGACTAGCACCAGCGAACGAGGACAAATCCAAGCCGGTCAGGCCCGTTGTGGTCGCGGCCGTCGCGGTGCCGTCGCCGCCACCGACGTTGAAGCCGGTTGCCGTGCCGTCGTCGGTGCCGGTTACAGCGATGTCTGCTGCCGATGACAGAAGAATACGGCCGGTGGAGCTATCGAATGCGGCGTTGACGCCGGTGGTCGTTGCGAAGTTGTTAATCGCGTCGACAACCTGGCCAACACGCTGCTGCGACGTGCCGGCGGCACCAATGCTGGCGCCGACATCGGTGCCGTTAATGACCAGCGCACCCGCGCCAACCGCGCCGAGCGCCGTAATACCGGCAACAGCGCTGGACTGACCGTTTGCAGCGGTAACCGACCCGAGCGCTGCGGTGTTGGCGTCGACCAACGAGCTGACCGTAATCGTTTCGCCAGCGTTCGCGCCGACCTGGAAAACGGCGGAAGTGAAGCTGCCATCAATCAGATTGACACCGTTGAACTGGGTTTGGTTAGCAACGCGATCGACTTCAGACAACAGCTGTCCGGCTTCAGTCTGCAGCGCTGCACGATCCGTGGTGCTGTTGGTGGCGTTGGCCGACTGAACCGCCAGCTCACGAATACGCTGTAAGTTGTTGGTGACTTCGCCCAGCGCGCCTTCAGCGGTCTGCGATAGCGAAATGCCGTCGTTCGCATTACGCGAGGCGACATCAAGGCCACGGATCTGGGCGGTGAACCGCTCGGAAATCGCGAGGCCGGCCGCGTCGTCACGTGCGCTGTTAATGCGCAAGCCCGAAGACAAACGGGTGAGTGAGGTATTGAGGCTGCTCTGCGACGTATTCAGGTTGCGCTGAGCGTTGATTGACGCCACATTGGTGTTAATAACTTGAGTCATGATCGAATCTCCTGGTGAACTGGGTTCCGGCCGGTGGTTTGCCGTGTCAAGAACGCTTAGGTTCGCTGGTCATTTAAGAGTCTTGTGACTGCTTGCCTCTGCTGATGTAATTAGCGGTACGGCCGGTAAAAACTTGATCCGCTTTGTTCTGACAAGGATGAAAGGTGTAGATAGACCGATTAACGGCAGCTCCCTGCGGGCTACAAATAGTTAAACAGCGTAAGCCCTTGAACTTTCGCAAAAGACTGCTGTGCCGCTTGCAGGCCTGTGAGCTGCTGGTTTAACCGCCCCGCCGCCTCGGCATAGTCGATATCGCGCAATCCCGACAACGCCGTGTTGATCTGCAGCGCTTGTGCTGACAACTGCGACGACGAGTCATCCGCTGATTGCAGCCGTGCGCCGAGTGCGGCGCGTGCGTCGATAATTTTGTCTTGCACAGTTTGTAATGAAGTCAAACCTTCAAGCACGCCGGTCTGTACTTGCGCCCGCAACGTTGACGACGATGCAGTCGGGGTATCGAGAAGGTCAGCCAGATTTCGTATCGTCGTGAATAAGTCCTGCTGCTGGCTCGGCCGAACGGTGAAGCTGTCGCCGTTTGCCGGCGTGCCCGTAACAGTGAGGTCAATCCCACGAAATTGGATGCTATCGCCCGCCGTATACGCGCCGCTGCCGACCACCGCATTGCCAGCGTCGAGCACTTGATAGTTGCCACCGTTGAAACTCACGGTGTAAGTGCCGCCATCGTAGGCAGCGGCGTTTGAAAGCTTGCTGCTAGCGATCGTCGCCGTTCCGGTATTGGCGGCACTCGCTGCCAAACTAAAGGTGCCGTTCCCGGATTTGATACGAAGAAAAATATCGCTGCCCGAGTCGCCGGTTTGAACAAAGCGCTGCGGCCCGATTTGTAAGTGCCGAACCACATCATCGCCGGTGTATGTCGTACCCGACGCGGCAACTGAAAAGGGCGCTGCGCTGTCGTTGGAGCCGGCAAAGATATAGCGCCCCTCAGCGTCTGGGGTATTCGCATAATTAATGATCTGCAGCAACGATTGCCGCAAATCTTGGGCAAGGCTTTGCCGATCAGAATCGCCCAGTGTGCCGCCGTTCCCCTGCAGCACGCGCTCGCGCACGCTGTTCAGGCTGTCGTTAATCGCCGACAGCGCATTTTCCTCAAAACCCAGCCGCTCAGTCGCCAACTGGGTGTTATCGGTATAGCGTGCGTTCGCGCTTAACGCCTGATCCAACGACAGGCCGTGCGCAGCACCCGTAGGGTCGTCCGAGGCCGTCAATAATTTCTTGCCAGACGAAAGTTGATTTTGCACCCGCAGTACATTGGACTGCTGGCGTTGGATGGCGTCGATATTTTGACGATAGAAATCGGCCGTAGAAACGCGCATGGCTCGTTATCCTCGTGCCGCCGCCAGCAACGCATCGAAAACGTTATTGGCGGTAGCAATAATTTGTGCTGAAGCTTGATAGGCCTGCTGAAAGCGAACCAAGCTGGCTGCTTCTTCATCGAGATTGACGCCGGAAAACGAGTTCCGCTCGGTCGTCACCTGCGAGAGCAATGATGACTGTGCATCAGCTTGCAACTGTGCCTGCTGTGCCTGCGCGCCAACTTGTTCGACCAGCTGGCCGTGAGCGCCGGTAATCGTATTCAGCCCGCCGTCGAGCAAGGTTCGCGTAGCGATGCCGCTGAGCAATTTCGCGTTGCGATCGTCGCCGCTGTTGGCGCCCGTCGGCAGAACATTGAAAGAGTCCCCAACCGCTGGATTACCGGCAATCGTGACCTCGAAGCCGTTGAGCGTGATCGGGCTGCCGGCGGTGTAGGTAAAGCTGCCGGCGCCGTTCACTGAGTACGTGGTGGCACTGGTGAATTGGATGGCCGTCGGTGTTTGCAGATTCGGATCAGTAACATCCACCACCTCGCCTGGCGTAATCGTGCCGTTGCCAAGATTGGCCACCGAGGCATTGGCACGGATCGGCGCTGCCGCTGCCAGCTTGCTCGGATCGGTAATGGCAACGCGCAGCTGCCCAGCGGCGCTACGCGACGGCTGAATTTGGAAACGATCCCCAGCCACCGGTGCGCCGCTGACCGTCAGCGACAGACCGTTGGCCAGAAAGGGATCAGCGGCCGTACCCGTACCGGTAAACGGTACCGCCACGCCAGTCGTTGAATCAGTCAGCGAATACGCAGCGCCATCGTAGGTCAGCAAATATTCTTTGCCATTGAGCTGCGACGGATCGGCGAAACCAACATCAACCGTGCCCGTTCCCGCGTTTTTGACCGATGCAAACGCAACGCCTGACAGCGGCTGAAACAACGGACCGCCGAAGTTACCTGCTTGATCGACACCCTGCGCTTGCTGCGCGTTAACCGCTTCGCTCAGCGCAACTGCGAGCCGACCTAGCTTTTCTCGCGCCGGGTCAAGAATTTCGCGCCGTGTATCGAGCAGCCCGCCGATCGCACCACCGCCGAGCTGGTTGCTGATAATCGGACCCGTATTCCCGCCCGAGGTCACTTCCAGTCGTGTTGCATCAAATTCGTTGCGGGTTACGCCGAGCGGCGTCACCGTGGTGCCAACGACGAGGGACTGGCCGTTGGCGACGAACACATTCAGCGAGCCGTCGGCTTGCGGCACCGCGTTGACGCTAACCCGCTGCGAAAGATCGCGCACCAACTGATCCCGCTGGTCGAGCAAATCGTTCGGCGCTGTGCCGTTCGAACTGCCGATGGCTTGTGCGATGCGATTGTTAATCTGCGAGATCGACCGGGCGAAGCCGTTGATTTCGTCGACGGTCTGACTCAGCTGGGAGTTGACCGAGCGGGAATCAAAATCAAGCTGGTTTTGCAGATCCTGAAAGCGGCTCGTCAGCGATGATGCAGAAGTCAATACCGACTGCCGTGTTGCCGACGATGTTGGGTTAGCTGCCAATGTCGCTAGACCATCGAAGAAACCATTCAGCGGCGTTCCTAAGCCTGTTGAGGAATCTGACAACAAGGTATCCGCTCGCGCGGCTTCGGTGTTGAATGTCTGAACCCGCGCCAGCGACGACGTATTGGTAATCTCGCGAGTAAAGATGAAGCCATTGGTTAAACGCTGTACCGAACTGACCTGTACGCCCGCGCCGGAAAAACCCGCGCTGGAAACACCCGCGGTGCGGTTGCTGAAATCGACCCGCTGACGGCTGTAGCCGGTGGTGTTGACGTTGGCGATGTTGTGACCGGCAACATCCAGCGCCGTTCGGTTCGCCAGCAGCGCTGAAATGCCGATGCCGAGAATATCGCTGCTCATTCCTGCACTCCGTTACGCGACACGCGTGGTGGTGGCCGCCGGCTCGGCGAGCGCCGCTTTTAAAGTGCGGCCGTAAGCGATATTTGCGATCTTCTGGGCATAAGCCGGATCGGTTGCATACCCCGCTTTTTGCAAGCCCTGCACGTATTGCTCGCCGCTACCGTTATGGCGCAGCGCCTCTGCGTAGCGCGGATTACTCTTAACGAATTTCACGTAATCACCGAAAGCTTCTGCCGGTGACGAATAACTACGGAATTGCGCGGTTTCAGTGTGCGCCACGCCATTACTAAATTCCTGAGTGGCTTTGCTGACCTTTGCGCCCTGCCAACCGGCATCGGCCTTAATGCCAAAAAAGTTATAGCTCGGGCTGCCATCCGCATTCTTAATGACGTGTTGGCCCCAGCCCGTTTCGAGCGCTGCCTGCGCCACCAGCACCCGCGAAGGCACGCCGAGTTCGGCTGCCGCTTTTTCCGCGTGCGGTTGGATAGCGTCGACAAAGCTGTCTGCTGATGCCGGTGTAGCAGCAGGGCGCGATGCGTCCAGCGGCAACGCCGGCGCTGCGGGTGCCGTTAACGGAAAGCTGCCATCGGCGGCGGCACCGCCCTTGTCCGGCGCCTTTGCCGACTGCAACTGCTTAATCAGTAAATCGGCGATGCCCAAGCCGCGTCCAGCCGAGAGATGCGCGGCCAATTGTTGATCGTAAAGGTCGCGATAAATATCCGCTTCCGGGCCGCCCAAAAGATCGCCATTGGAGTCGCCACTGTGTGCCGTTTTCAGCAACATCGTGGTAAACAAGCTTTCAAACTGCTTGGCTGCCGCCTGTAAGGCAGCCGGATCGTGATCACGCGCGCTCGCACGCAACTTCGCGAATTGCCCGAAGTCGTTGACATTGCTGGTGACCGGCGTGTTGCTCATGTCAGATCACAACCAACTCGGCACGCAGCGCACCGGCTTCCCGCAGCGCTTCGAGTATCGCCACCAAATCGCCTGGCGCGGCGCCGACTTGGTTGATCGCACGAACGATGTCGTCGAGGCTCGCGCCAGGGGCAAAAACAAAGGCTGGACCGGCGTCGGATTTAACCTCGATTTGCGAACGTGGGACGACTGTCGTCTGGCCATTCGATAGCGGCGCGGGCTGGCTCACCTGCGGCCGCTCGGTAATCGTGACCGACAGCGAGCCGTGAGAGACCGCTGCCGGCATCACGCGAACATGGCTGGAAATAACGATCGTGCCGGTACGCGAATTGATCACGACGCGCGCCGCGGCGTCGCCCGGTTCGATTTCCAGATTTTCAAGCTGGGAAATAAACGCAACACGCTGCGAAACATCGTCTGGCGCGATGACGCTAACCGTCACCGGATCCAACGCTTGCGCCGCGTTACGGCCCAGCGCGAAATTGATTCCGCCCGCAAGCCGAGTCGCGGTCGTGAAATCGGAATGATGTAAATCCAGACGCAAATCGGGCGAACTGCCGAACGTATTCGGCACGACGCGTTCGACCGAAGCGCCATTCGGAATGCGCCCCGCACTCGGCACGTTGATCGAAATCCGCGAACCGTCTTTGGCCGAGATGCCAAGGCCGCCGACGACGACATTGCCCTGCGCCAACGCGTAAACCTGACCATCGACACCGCGCAGCGGCGAAAGCAACAAACTACCGCCGCGCAGACTGCCAGCGTTGCCAATCGACGACACCGTAATGTCGATCGTCTGCCCGGTTTTAACGAATGGCGGCAACTCGGCCTGAATCGCAACTGCAGCCACGTTTTTCAGCTGCGGGTTAACGTTGGTGGGCAGCGCAACGCCGAGCTGCGCCAGCATCGCACGCAAGCTCTGTACGGTGAACGGCGCCTGTGTCGTCTGATCGCCCGTGCCGTCCAGGCCAACAACCAAGCCGTAGCCGATCAAGGCATTGCTGCGCACGCCGGCGATACTGGCAAGATCTTTAACGCGCTCAGCCAACGCGACGTTCAAGAACAGTATTGAAGCGAGGACGCTCAGCACGGCCAGGAAATGGAAGACAATGCGCATGACGTTCTCCCGGCTCAAAATGGGAACCAGGGTGAGTTGAAGAACCGCGATAGCCAGCCCTGCGCATTGGAATCTGCGACGGCGCCGCGGCCTTTGTACGTTAGCCGCGCGTTGGCGATGCGATCCGAGGTAATCGTGTTATCAGCACGAATATCAGAAGCTCTCAGCACGCCGTCGATGTAAACCACTTCTGAGCCTTGGTTGAGCTCAATCTGTTTCTCGCCGCGGATCTGCAAAACACCGTTGGGGAATCGTTTAACGACGACTGCGGCGACACTACCCGCCAAGCTATTGCTCTGCGAAGTATCACCAGAACCGGTGAAGCTGCGTGATCCCGTGGCACCGGTCGCGATATTCAGCGGCTTACCGAAGACTCGGATATCGCCCAAGTTGATATCGGTATCTTTGCTGGTTGTGGTATCGGCTTTTTTCTGCGCCGTCGTATTCTCGACGAGCTGAATCGTTAATAGATCCCCGACATTCCGCGCTTTGGGGTCTTCAAATAGCGATAAGCCCGAGTCAGCCGCGTAGATTGAGCCTTCAGTTGGACGCTCAGTCGGCAGCGGAATCGGGATCTCCGGCGGCTTCTGATCCCGGAACGTAAACCGCGGCGAGACGTTGGCACAGGCGCCGAGCCAACCGCAGCACAGCACCACGAGCGCGTACTTAATGCGCGTACTCACAGATTTTGTCCGATGTACTGCAGTTCTTGATCAGCAGTTTCAATCGCTTTGGAATTCAATTCATAAGCGCGCTGCGTTTCGATCAGATTGACCAGCTCCTCGACGACGTTCACGTTCGACGCTTCAAGTGCGCCCTGCTGCAGGCTGCCGATGCCGTTCAGGCCGGCCGTTCCGGTCTGCGGGGTGCCGCTGGCGGAGGTTTCGAGATAGAGGTTGTCGCCGATCGCCTGTAAGCCGGCCGGGTTAATGAAATCGGACAGCGTCAAAGTTCCGACTTGCTGGGAAGCAGCCTGTCCAGGAATCTGTACAGACACGGTGCCATCGTTGCCGATCGTCACCGAAAGCGCATTTTGTGGCAGCGTAATCGCTGGTTGAATCTGATAGCCGTTAGCGGTAACGAGCTGCCCTTGGTTATCGACTTGAAACGTGCCGTCACGCGTATACGCGGTCGTGCCGTCTGGTCTTAAAACCTGGAAGAAACCGCGGCCGTTGATCGCAACATCCAGCGAGTTATTGGTCTGCTGAATATTGCCTTGTGAAAACTGCTTATCAGTCGCGACAATGCGCACACCGGTGCCGAGCGTAAGGCCAGTCGGCGCTTGCGTTTGTTGCGACGTCTGCCCGCCAGGCTGGCGTATCGTCTGGTAAAGCAAATCCTCGAATGCCGCCCGGCCCTTCTTGAAGCCGGTCGTATTAACGTTGGCAAGATTATTCGAAACCACGCTCAGACGCGTTTGTTGCGCATCGAGACCTGTTTTTGCAACCCAAAGTGCTGAACTCATCGTAGGCTCTCCCCGCCGAAATTCTGGCGAACAAGTACGTTGTACAAGTTATGGACCAGAGCAAATCGCGCCAGAAATGCGTCGCATAGATCGCGCGAATGGCCTGGTCAGATCTGGTCGCTCACCGAGAATCAGCCCGAGATTTCCTCACGCGCTACTGATCGCCGCTAAAATCGGGATAATCAACGCATTCCTCTTGCGCGATCATCACAAATGCCTTCTTTCAGTATCTCTTTTATTGCGGCGGCGGTCGTCGCAGCTGTTTTTTCTGGCGCCGCAAGTGCGGCGCAGAACCAAACGGGCAGGCTTGTTATCCCGCATATCGGCACGCGCTTAATTCCGGTACCTGACGAAACACAACTACCGTTTGATAAGCCGTATGAAAAATTAACGGCGGCGGAAAAGAATTTGGTCCGGTCAAAATATGAAAACCTAGGCCCAAACGATGAGCCCCCGTACCCGCTAGATGGCATGCGCGCCATATCAGAAGATGTCGTGAAAGTTCAGAAACGCGTGCTAGCGAATGGTCGCTTCCAAGCTGCCGCTCGCGTTGAAACCGATGGCCACGCAAGCAAGGTGTCAATTTATGCGTTACCAGACGAACGCGTAAAAGAGATTCTGAGCTGGATACTTCTTAAGACTAAATACAAACCCGGAAAGTGCAACGGCAAACCTTGCGCGATGGATTTTTTGGTTGATTTCAATCTCGAAACAGCAACCGAACCAAAGCCACCGCTGAGCGCACCCGCCGCTAAGCCATAGGCGACTAGACCCCTGCCTAGGCGATGTTCTGCCGATGACGGTGGGGATAGCCACGGCGATAGACCAATTGCCCCAAGGGCGTCACTAGCTGATTTTCACGAGGCTATTCGCCGCGGTCGCATCGTCTTCGACGGCGCGCAGGACTTTCACCTGTAGCTCAAACTGCCGCGCTAATTGAATCATCGTCACCAATGAGCCGGCGAGATTTACATTCGATCCTTCGAGGGCACCACTATTCAGTACCTCGCCCGCCGCCGGTTGCAGCGTCTGTCCCGGCGTTGCCCGAAACAAACCGTCTTCGCGCCGCTGCAATTGGCTCGGCTGGCCGCTGACGACTTTTAAGCGGCCGACAACGGCGAGCGTCGCCGCGCCTGCTGCGCCTTGCGGCAACACCGATACCGTGCCGTCGCCACCGATTGAAATCTGGCTGCTCGGCGGGATCGTCAGCGGCCCGCCATCGCCGAGTACCGCCAGGCCAGACGCCGTACGCAACTGGCCGTTCACGTCGATCTGCAAATCGCCGGCCTTCGTGTAGGCCTCGGTACCGTCCGGTGCCTGCACCGCCAGCCAGTTGTCGGGCCGTAGCGCAACATCGAGGTTGCGATCGGTTTGAATAATCGCGCCCTGCCCGGAATCCCATCCCGTTTCATTGAGCTGGGAATTCACACGACTTTGAAAGCCAGGACCGTCAACGTTAATCGCCTGCGCTGTCACCAATTCACTGCGGAATCCAGTGCTGCTGGCATTGGCGAGATTGTTTGCGTTGGCGGTCTGCGCGCGCTGGGTCGCAATCGCACCCGATAAGGCCACATAAAGCGCGCGATCCATAGCCGTACTCCGCTCAGCTCAGCCTTTTAGAGCTGAATGATTGTTTGGGTGATTTGGTCAGCGGTCTGAATCACCTGCGCGTTTGCCTGGAAGCTGCGCTGAGCGGTGATCAAATTCACTAGCTGTGCCGAAATATCCACGTTGCTACCTTCCAAAGCCCCCGATTGGATAAAACCAAAATTGCTGCTGTTGGCCTCGCCGCGAATCACCGGGCCCGACGCAAATGTCTCGCCCCAGCCGGTGTTGCCGAGCTGCTGCAGGCTCTGCGGATTGGCGAAATTCGCCACTGCAACCTGCCCTAGCGGCGTTGCCTGGCCATTGGTGAAACGCGCCTGGACGATACCTTCTTGGGTCACTTCAATACCGCTCAGGCGCCCTGTCGCGTAGCCGTTGCTGGTTAAGCTGTTAACAGAGAAAGTGTCGCCGAACTGCGTGATATTACTCAGACCCAGCGTAATGTTCAGCGGCGCCGAACCGTTGGTACCGGCATAGGCCGGCAGCACCAGCTGGCCGTTGCCGGCAGGCGTCGCCAGCGAACCATCGTTATTGAATGTAATCGGATTGGCGCCGCCGACGGCATTGCCGTCAATTTGGGTGTAGACATCCCAGGTATTCGCCGTCGCACCCTTCACAAAGAACAGATTGGCAGCGTGCGCCGTACCCAAAGAATCGTAGACCGTTAACGAGGTCGTGTTGTTGTAGCTGGTTGGATCGGTGGCCGAGAACGGCGTGGTGACCGGCACCGCGTCCGCAGCCGGCAAATTTACGCCGACGCTCACTGACGTCGTCGCCACCGGCGGGTTATCCGAGGTTGAAAGCTGAATATCAGAAAGATTCGCCGTATTGAAGCCGGTGCCGCCGACAATCGGCGGATATGCCTGTAAACGCGAGCCGGAGTCGTTGACGATAAAGCCGTCGCGATCAGTCCCAAACGCGCCAGCTCGGGTATACGAGAGCGCGCCGTTGTGGCTCAGCGTAAAAAACCCAGAACCGCTAATTGCAAGATCGAGCGAGTTATTCGTGATGTTGATTGCACCCTGCGAAAACTGCTGAGCCACTTTAGAAACGCGCACGCCGCCGCCAACCGCCGTTTCTGAAACACCGTAAGGGTTCGACAAGAAAAAGTCGGCAAATTGCGCGCGCGATTCCTTAAAACCCACGGTATTGCTGTTGGCAATGTTATTGGCAGTAACGTTCAGATCGGCCGATGCCGCATTCAGGCCGGTCAATGCGATATTAAAAGTCATGGATTTATCTCCTGGTCCTGCTGAATAGCGTTAGATGCTTAAATGATCTGGCGTACGTTGCTGAATGCCACCTGGCCGAAACCCGATAGATTCAAATTCAAACCGCCCGATCCGAGCGAAACGCTCTGAACGTAACCTGCCGCTAAAGTCGTCGCCGCCTGGCTCGCGCCGTTCTGGGTCAGCGTGGCGCGGATGCCGTAGCTGCCGTTCGGCAAGGTCCTACCGCTACTGTCTTTGCCATCCCAATTGAAATACGACGTGCCGGCCGGCTGCTCGCCGTAATCAAGGCGTCGCACGACCTGGCCGCTGCTATCGGTGATCTGTACAACCAGCTGCCCCGTGGCCGGGACATCAACGCCGCCGTTCAAACCGGTATCGCTTTCCAGAATTCCGGTTTGCGATGGAAATAACACCCCGTGGCCAACCAAGCCGGCTGCCTGTACCGACTGATTGGCTGTTAGCGAATCGGCCAGCGACGCGAATGATTTCTGCAGATCTTGGATGCCCGACACCTGCGAAAACTGTGCGATTTGACCTAGAAAATCATTGCTATCCAATGGTTTCGTCGGATCTTGATTCGTGAGCTGCGTCGTTAGCAGCTTCAAGAAATCTTCTTGGCCGAGCGAATTGGTGGTTTTTTCCGGCACCTTTTTTGTTAAGCCAAGGTCGGAAAACGGATTATTGGAAACGGCTGCTGTAGACATACGGACCTCAAATAATGGGGATTAGCGTTAGCTGCCAAGCGTGAGCGTACGCAGGGCGAGCTCTTTCGCCGTATTCAAAACCTCGACATTGCCTTGGTAGGCGCGAGATGCGGAGATCAAATTCACCATCTCCTCAACCGGATTGACGTTCGGCGCGAAGACATAACCATCAGCGTCGGCCAGCGGGTGGCCGGGCTCATAACGACGGTCGGCGGGCGTCTGGCTTTCAACCACGCCGAGCACTTGCACGCTTGCGGCATCTGGGCTGCCTTGGTCGTAAACCGCCTTGAAGACCGGCAGGCGTGCTTTGTAAACAGAATTGGGATCACTACCAACGGCGTCGGCATTCGCCAGATTGCTCGCCACCGTATTCAGCCGCAGCGACTGTGCGCTGAGTGCGGAACCGGCGATATCAAAAACGCGGAAGGAGGACATGGCGCGGGCCTTTATTGCCCAGTGATCGCAGTCGTCAGACCGCGAATGCTGCCGTTGGCAAAGCCGAGTGCCGCTTGATAATGCAGGGCGGCATCAGCGAATTTACTCTGCTCCACCTGTACATCAACCGTGTTTTTATCAACGCTCGGCTGCTGCGCAACGCGATACGGAAGATTCAGGCCGTCCAGATTCGGAATCGTCTGCGCGGCAATTGGGATGTGCCGGGAATCTGTCGTGAGCGTCTGTACAGAAGGTGTGCCGATCGGCTTCTGTGTCGACGATAAAACTTTGGCGAAGTCGATTTCACGCGCTTGGTAATTCGGGGTGTCGGCGTTCGCAATATTCGCGGCCAACACTTGCAAGCGCTTGCTCTGTACAGACAGAGCCGCGGCGTGTATGCCGAAAATCGGATCCAGAGCGGCCATGGGTCACCTCGCATTATCAGACGCAAGGTGCAGTACAAGCCCTGTGCCACTGTCTGCAGCGGCACATACCGCCGCCGCAGAACTTGAGTACCGCTTAGTGCATCGCAACTGCCTTTAATCGGTCCAGAACGCCCGTCGCCAGATCATTTGCACTGAATTTTGGAATGAAGCGATTTGCGCCAACGCGCTCTACCATCGCGTTATTAAACACACCCGAAAGTGATGTGTGCAGCATCACGTACAGGTCTTTCAAACGTGGATCGCGACGGATTTCTGTCGTTAACGTATAGCCGTCCATGTCCGGCATCTCGACGTCAGAAATCACCATCAGCAAACTATCGTTGACCGGGGCATCTTTCGCCGCTAGCGCCTGCAAATAGCGCAGCGCCTCGCGACCATCATTGACCAATGTGCATTCGATACCGAGTTGGTTCAACGTCCGCTCAATCTGATTCCGCGCAACGCGAGAGTCATCAACGACCAACACCCGGCGGTGCGACGTCCCGCGATGACTTTCGTTGGCATCTTCAATAATGTGTTGCGACAATTCCATGCTCGGCCCGATTACGTCAGCGAGCACTTTTTCAACATCGATAATCTCGATCAATTCGTCATTTAAGCGTGTAATCGCGGTTAGATAGCCGCCCTCGCCCGCGCCACCCGGCGGCGGCGAAACCTGATCAACATTGACATGCACGATGCGCTCAACAGCACGCACCAGAAAGCCCTGAATCGAACAGTTGTACTCGGTGACGATGACATGCGCTGCCGCTTCGTCGCTCGGCTCACCGATCGCCCGACGCAGATCAATTACCGGAATCATGCGGCCCCGGATATCAGCCACGCCGCGCACCAGTTCATGCGACGACGGCATCCACGAAAGCTGCGGTCGCGGAATGACTTCCTGTACTTTGAACACATTGATGCCAAAGATTTGACGCTCATCTAGGCGAAACAACAGTAATGCGAGCCGGTTGTAGCCTGCCAGTTGAGTGCTGCGGTCGATGCTTTCAAGCAATCCGGACGCCATGATGTGTTTACCTCGAGTGATTTAAGCCTTGTCGGCACGCTAGGAAGAAACTTTAGAAACCGGCCAGAACAAGGACTGGCACATGGCTTGTAACCGTATCCAGGTGCGCCGTTTGGCGCGAACCCGGAAATCAACATGCGGATCAGCATGCTGTTCCTTGTCGGACTCACGTTCGCCTGCAACTTTAGCGCCCGAGCTACGGACGAAAACCGTGACTGGGAATCGGCGCAACGCATCCGCGATACCGCAACGCGCTTCGTTGAAAAGCAGTCCGCCAGCACCGCCCGTGTCGAGGCCAGCCCTTTGGATTCACGTCTGCGCCTACCCGCCTGCCCTCGTCCGCTTGCCGCCAGCGCCGCGAATACAGGCGCGCAAGGCTCATGGAGTATCAGTGTCAGCTGCAGCGCCGGCGCCAATAGCACGCCGCTGTGGTCAATCTATGTGCCGGTGAAGGTTGTTGACCTGCGGCCAGTAGTCGTACTGAATCGGCCGCTAGCGCCCGGCCAAGTCATTACCGCCGACGCAGTGAAACTCGAACCCCGCGACATCGCCGGCCTTTCGCTCGGCTATTTGGATGACACCAAGCTCGCCATTGGTCAGGTCCTGCGCCGCCCGCTATCCCAGGGCGCCACGCTAACCCCGGACACCGTTGGGCCGCAGAAGCTAATTTCACGCGGCGCTCTAGTCACGATTATCGGCCGCAGCGGTACGCTGGAAGTCCGCGCCCAGGGCAAAGCGCTCGGCGACGGCGGCAGCGGCGAACGGATATCAGTTGAGAACATCAGCTCTCACCGAGTTGTCGACGCCATAGTCCGCGACGGCGGTTCCGTCGAAGTTGGCTTGTAACTAATACAACAAAAATGCTAAAGGTTTTCTGCAAACGGCCGTTACGGAGCGGTATAACCCATCCGAGCACATCGCTCACGATGCCGGAGACAGCACTATGACGACCAAGATTGACGCTTACCAAGCCAACGTACCGCGGCCGATTTCCACCGCGAATGCGCCAACGCGGACAACCCTAAGCACTGCCGCCACGGGCAATAGCAGCAGCGCGCCAGTCAGCGCCGTCAGCCAGAACGACCGGGTCCAATTAACAGGCGATGCCGTGCAGCTGCAACAGTTCGAAAAGACCTTAAGCGCGATTCCCTCCACCGACCGCAGCCGTGTCGATAGCATTCGACAATCGCTAGCGAACGGCACCTTCCAAACTGACCCGCAAGCAATCGCAAGCAAACTGCTGCGATTTGAAGGCGAGCTGAGTCAGACCTAACCATGGCCAGCGCCCCGCCTAACCCTTCGTTATCGGAAATTCTCGGCGAACAAATTGTTTGCAGCGAAAGCCTGATCGGCATTCTGGAAAGCGAGCGCAATGCGCTTGTCAGCGGCGATGTCGAAGCGCTGGAAACCGTCTGCAAGACCAAAGCTGCTGCTGCGCAGCGGCTGTTCCAGCTCGGCGAGCAGATGAAAATTTTCGTCGCGGCAGGCTTGAAGGGTGCGGAGGTAGAAGCCCTACTCGCCCGTCACCCGAACGGCTCAACGCTTGTCGAGCAATGGCGGCACCTCACTGCCCTGGCTACACGCTGCAGCGAAGCCAATCGCGCCAACGGCGCCATGGTGGAAGCGCGCGAAGTACAAGTCCGTGGCGCGCTTGCCGCCATGCAACCCGAAGCACCGGCAGTTTACGGCCGCACCGGCATCAACAAGCCCAGCCTGCCTGGCCGTGTTTTCAGCCGCGCTTAAGTTGTCGAACCCAGAAAACGCAAAATTTATTGCCAAAGCGGTTTACGCAACGCCCCGAACCCAATACAATCCGCGCCTCGCGTGGCTAGGTAGCTCAGATGGTTAGAGCGCGGCACTCATAATGCTGAGGTCGGCGGTTCGATCCCGCCTCTAGCCACCATTTCACCATTCCGGGACCGTCCAACCACGTCCGTACACGTCCGGGAAGTCCAAGTAACTAAAGGGATTTCCAGGGGTTAGACAGTCCGGAGCCGTCCAAAGCCATCCGCTTGCATCCACCAATGCAACGGGGCAACATGCGGGGCAACCTTTCAAGGACCGAGAGGTGTTGCCCCATGTCGCTGACCAATGTCGCCTGCAAGAATGCCAAACCCCGTCCAAAGCCGTACAAGCTGACGGACGAACGAGGGCTTTACCTGGAGGTCGCCACAAGCGGTTCCAAGTGGTGGCGCTTCAAATTCAGCTTTGCCGACAAAGAGAATCGAATCTCGCTGGGCGTGTATCCCGAGGTGTCGCTGGCCGAGGCCCGCGAGAAACGAGACGCCGCGCGCAAATTGCTGGCGAATGGCATCAACCCTTCCCTGCATCGCAAGCTGGAAAAGGCCCGCAACATCGCCGCCGCGGCCAACACCTTCGAGGCCGTTGCGCGCGAGTGGTTTGCCAAGCATTCGCCGAGTTGGGCCGCTACCCACTCGGACAAGATATTGCGCCGCCTCGAACGCGACATCTTCCCCTGGATCGGCGCCCGCCCGATCGGCGAAATCGAGCCGCCCGAGCTGCTGGCGGTCCTGCGCCGGATCGAAAGCCGCGGCACCACCGACACCGCGCACAGGGCGCACCAGAACTGCGGCCAGGTGTTCCGGTACGCTGTCGCCACTGGCCGCGCAATGCGCGACCCGACCGCCGATCTGCGCGGCGCCCTGGCGCCGGTTGTGAAGAACCACTATCCGTCCGTGAAGAAGCCGGCGGAGGTTGGCGCACTCATGCGCGCGATTGCGGGCTATCAGGGGACCATCGAGGCCGCGCCGCTCTGGTGCTCGACGCTCTTACATTCGTCCGGCCTGGCGAACTCCGCTACGCCGAATGGAACGAATTCGACTTGGACGCCAGCGAGTGGCGGCATCCCGGCCGAAAAGATGAAGGCTGGGGCACCGCATATCGTGCCTCTCTCCAAACAAACCATCGCAATCCTGCACGAACTGCATCTGCTAACCGGCCACGGCCGCTACCTGTTCCCGAGTGAACGCACCCGTGACCGGCCGATGAGCGAGAACACAGTCAACGCGGCATTGCGGCGGATGGGGTACGCCAAGGACCAGATGACCGGACATGGCTTCCGCAGCATCGCATCCACGTTATTGAATGAACAAGGCTGGAATCGTGATGCCATTGAGAGGCAGCTCGCACACGGCGAGCGCGACGACGTGCGTGCAGCTTACAACTATGCCGAGTACCTACCGGAACGAAGAAAAATGATGCAGGCTTGGGCCGACTATCTGGATGTGCTTCGCGAAGAGCGTAGAGTTGTGGCAGTAAATTTTCAAAAATAGCGTCGAAAAGGCTTGGTTTGTGCCAAATCGAGACAGTCGGGTCTATTGCAAACCGAATGAACGCTCCTGGCGGGCTAGGCCGTTCAACCGGCAACTTCCCCGTACAAAGCTGCGGCTGGCGAGCGGCGGCTTCGGAGGAGTCCAGCGCTAACCGCACAACGATAGGCGCATGCCGTCCCTAAACCGTGGCGACAATGCCGGAACCAAGCTCAGACCAGATGAAATATCGCAATGCGAATGGCGTTAGATCGGCTTCCCAACCAATAAACCTGGTGTCGTTTCGGGCGCAGCAGATCGCGGCCCGAGCTTCATAGCGCGCGCGCGGCAGGTCAATACTGAAACCGGGCGCGATACTTAGCCGTCTCCTTGCATGTAATCTTGAGACCCCCGTCCAAACGAAAGTAAGGTTAAAGTACATCACATCGTCCCACTTGGACCGCACACTTTTCGGAGGGGGAATGGCGGGCTCCGAGGCTCAAGCCGGCTTCTATTATCAAAACGTAATCGCTGCGCACTATTGCCTAGATCTCATTGAGTTCGGCACGCCGTTGCGTGCAGCGACGTTCGATAATCCATCGCAAGCCCTGTATATCGACGATGTTATCGCGACCTATAGCGATAGCAAACGCTTTGTTCAAATTAAATGGTCAGATGTCGATTCTGCTGTTTTTACGCTTCATAACCTGGCCAGCGCCAGCGACGATGAGTCGATCCCACTGCTCGCCAAATTGGCGGCCGGCTATAGAACTATTGAGGCCGATGGTGGAACGAAATCGATTGTGCTGTTTTCCACTAAAGGGGCTGGCACGAATCGGCAGAGCGCCAAAGGCTTCGACAAAAGCCTAAGTGAGTTTGTCGTCGACTTTCACACGCCATTTACCAATACCTCTTCGATAGATGTTCGCGTAGCACCCAATTATTCTGAATACAAATCAATTCTGACGAGCTTAATGGCGGCGTCGGGATTTACCGATATTCTTGAATTCAGCCAGTTTCTGAAATGCCTACGGTTTGAGCTTAACCAGCCCGACCGCGACGCAATGAGCGAAAAGCTGCGCATACGCATGGCAGGCCTGGGAATCGACCGCCTCCAATACGGGGCGTTGCTGGATCAGGTGGTCAATTGGTCCATCGAGAAAAAGGTCGTCGACAAACAGGACGTCTTGCGCGCGCTTGGTCTGCTGGATCGATTTATCGACCGGGTCTCCCATTCATTTCCGGTGGACCAGGGGCTATATGTTGAGACGCCGGAGCTATTTGACAATCTCGATCGGTCCATCAACTCAATAAACAACGGATTTATTTTAGTCGAAGGGGAGCCAGGCAGCGGCAAATCCACGGCATTGTCAACTTATCTTTCTAATCGACCGGAAATTAATTTCGGATATTTCTGCTTCGTCCCAGGCGACACAACGCTCGGCAACGAGAGGCTAGGTGAAGACGCCTTCGTCCAATCCATGTGTATCGGCCTAACAAATGCATTTCCAGATGTTAAGTTTCCAACCCCGTTTTCTCCCTTCTCGAAGAGCCTCTTTAACAGTTGGTTACACTATCTTTCATCAGCTGGACGCCGCGTGGTTTTCGTTGTCGATGGGCTCGATCACGTCGACAGAAAGGCCCGTCAATCGCTCATCGCGCAGCCGTTGACCTCGGTTTTGGATGGAACACCCCCCCCCGAATGTTCTAATTGTTCTAAGCTCTCGCTATCCCGAGGCGCTCCCTGCCTCCCTCCGACAGCACATAGCGAGCAGTGCAGATAGGCATATTCAGGTTCCTCGCTTCAGCCAGTCGCAGATCATCAGATTTTTTGAATTGCGTGATGTCCATGTTGAACACGATCTCATCGAGGACGTCGAGAGAATATCCTGTGGCGTGCCTATATATCTTGAGTATCTTGCAAACATTCTCAATGGCCAGACCAAGTTTGATCAGAAGAAATACCTAAGCACTCTTCCTACGCTGCGCGATGACAAGATAGATCGATACCACGAACACCTTTGGGAGCTGTGTTCAAAAGACGATGTATCCGTCTACATACTGGCCTTTCTCGCGCTTCGTCAGGAATTCACATCGCCCGCGATCCTAGTCGAACTCCTAAAGCTCGCTGGCGTTACCGCAACCACTTTGTCGGTTCACAATTCCTTAGCCGCGCTGAGGCACGTCTTGCGCATTTCGGACGCAAAGAGCGTGGCAATACGACACAGCAGCCTGGAGGAATATGTTTCGGAACGCACGTCAAGTCTACGCGATGATTTAAACAAGGCGATTGTGACGTGGTACACAGAAAACCCCGGTACAGACGAGGCGTGGAGGCACTATTTTCGCCATCTTCGTCAACTTGGAGAAACGCAAGAGCTATTGCGGTCTTGTAACGACGAATGGGTGAACAAGGCATGGGCGCATTACCGCCCCATGGCTGAGATACAACGCAACCTCGATATCGCTTGGGAAGCAGCATCATCCGAACATGATTTCGTCGAATTCATCCGCATTGGCCTGCTTAAGCAGCGTGTTGCGCTAGCGACTCAAAATCTTGGAGACTCGGAAGAGCATATTGCAGAAGTCATCCTGGATATTGGCCGCTCCGGCGAAGCATTGAGGCGGGTATGGGATGGGGAACGGCCTGAGTGCGGTCGACATGATTTTGCCAAATTTTCTCTCCACTACGTTGCTTCGACCGGGCATTCGCTGCCTGAACATATTCTGCGAACTGGTTTAGGGGAAGAATTTTCCGGCTCCCCTGCTGAGTTCAGAACGTGGCTAATGGCACGAAGCTATGTCGCCGATCCGGTCGACTTAGTTATCTCAATTGAAGACACGGATTGGGCTGGTGACTCTAACGATGATGACAACTCATTGCTCGAAGGAGCGCGCGGCCCAAAGCTAGACATTCAATTAGCTGTGATTCAGCAATTGGCCGAGAGTCGACGCCTTAGCGCCTTGCAGAACATCTCCGGAAATACGGCTATACGACCCTTAATCCGGCAGAGTGCCAATCTGGCGAGTTCATGTCTGTATCGAGCGGCCGACCATAACTTCGATATCTCCACTCAGGTTCAAGCATCCGATTTCAACAAACTTCCCAGGTATTTTCAACGCTGGGCAGTGCTGAAGCTAGCGTCAATTCCGGCACCAGACGCAACCGCGGCTCTGCCTATTGCGAAGCCACGTCTGCCTGCGCAGTTCCTAAATGAACAAGGAAACGAACTCAATCCCGCGCTTTTTATCCTGTTTGACGAGTTGCGTGCACTATGCTTCTTGGATGATTTGGCGCTTCCCTGGATTGAAGCACACATAGGTTCTCTTGACGGGCCTCTGCCTATATTGATTCGATGTCTGGGACGGGTGGCTAGGCTGTGGGCCGCCTTTAGGAAGCAGAGTAACGTCTCGTCCTGGGCCCTAAGAGAACTCAAGGAAGTCGCATTCGCACTGGATCTGCAATCGAGCCAGTTTGAATCGCTTGGCAGCCGTGACGAATTGGCGAAACTGTATTACAAACGACATACAACCAAGTTCTTTGAACCAGTATGGCGCGTGGCGGCCATGATCCTTGATGCGGAGGACCTTTCAGGCCTTGGAACATGGTGGTTAGCCCTGGAAGGGGGTCTAAAAGCTCGTCGACATCCAGGTGCCACGCGGCGATTTGCCGCCATAGCACATCAGAAGCTCGCCCCCTACCATTCCGGTGTAACTCACCAGATATTGGTCCAGGCTGAGCAAAACGCCCGTGCTGATGAGGAAACATCGGAATTGGCCGCCGAACTCCTTGCCTGTGCCAGAGCGTGGGGGCAAAGCGGCTTTCAGGATGAAGCACAGCGCCTCTGGCAAGAGCTATTAATTGTGGCGTGCGGACTTGGATGGCGGAAGGACTACCAATTCAATTCAATTATCGATCCGCTGCAATTGGCAAGCGCCGCCGATCCCGAACACATCGTAGACCGGTTACAGGAGCAACTTGAGCTGATCCACCAGTTAATCGGCACCGCTCAAGGAAAGACCACCGCCGTCGCAATTGAAGGTTTGACCGAGTGGCTGACCCCCCTCAATCATAGTCTGGCGTTGCGCATGATCGAGAAAGAGGAGGACTACATCTACAGAGAGCGAGCGCTCCGAGACCTCATTCGCGCACTGATTGACACTGGCCATGCAGACCTACGCTTGCTGCTCTCCTTGGTCGCCACAATGTCGAAGTGGCGGGACTATACCGATTTCGATGAACAGACCCGTCCCGCGCTGTTCGAGGTATACGAGGCCGCTATAAAACAGGCGGACTATGACGTCGCACAAAGCACATATGACTTCGCGCGTCACGTTCTTCTTGTTGAGAAGGAGCAGCCCGGCGAAGTTGGGCGGTGGGCGCACTATTGGACTGAGCATGGAAATGCACCAGCCTCGGTCATAGCTGATCTGTCTCTAATTGTTCCTCCAAAAGATAAAGAACAGTCGGGCATCCATGAAACAATTGGGGAGGAGACCGATCTTTCGATGGCGCAAAAAGCGGATGTAGACGCCTTTGCCGGCGCTGGCCCGGAAGCAATAGACGCGCTACTTGATGCACTCAGCATGAAAAGCGCCGTTCGCGAACGTCTCCGCCAGCTACGATCGGTCCACAGCGACTGGCTACACACATTGGCGAAGCTGGCTAAGCTGCGATTAAGTGAGGACCTGACCAGCGATTTTGACAAATCCTTCGAACATCTTGGCGAGGAACTAGAATCCGCTTTGGAATCGAACGACGGCGCCATAAGAACCAAGATAAAGGAGTATGTGGCTGCATTTATTGGCCACGTCCTGAAAAAGGCGTCGGGACATGTGGATTTTCCGGAATTCGATAGGACCTGTGATCTGGACGGGTGGCTAGATTCCTACTTGGGATCCACCAGCATGTATGAGGTTAGGCGATTTGTCGAAGACAATATAGGCGACTGGATCGCCCAGGCTGCCGTTGATTCCCTTGAGTCCTGGACGACGTTTTGCCGGTTGCATGGTGCCCGAGCCCAACAAATTGGGCTTCATGCTGTAGCTCAACGCCTCCAGGGTGCCGATTCCTCGAAGGCTATCAGCTTGCTTGGAGAGGCATGGAAGTGCTATAGCGAGTTCTTTTACGAGGATGAAATGTCCTCCAGTATTTGTGCCTGCCTATTGAAGTTAGATGCAAAGAAAGGTGCCGACCTGATGTATGCGAGCTTTCGGCACCAATTTCAGCGATACCCTGGCTCCATTGTCTATCGCCTTCCCAAGCTTTTAGAATTTTCTTCTTTCCTCAAGCCATTCGACGCGGTTCATTTATATGATGTGTGGGCAGCATACAATCGCCAGCTTGCCTTGGGCCTAGCCACCAAGCAGATCGATTTGTCCTGGCTGCGCGAGCCGATCGAAGAGGATTTTCAAAGGACAGTGGTTCAATATCTGCTGCGGCTGCTGAGCTACCCAGTGGTGGACGTTCGCCTGCTCGCTCAGGACGAACTCTTTAGATTGTCGACGGAAAGAGTTGATGTTGAGCAACTCGTCTTTGACATGTGGCCCGCGCTCAAAGATGGAGAGCGGGAATATGTTGGTGCGCTTATGTTTGCGCACGTTCTATCGGATACCGCTTATGCAAAGCGGCGGGCTAATGCCCTCCTTCTGTTGGGCAACTCCAGCTCCCACCATGGCATCAGGGCAACCATTTCTGATGCAATAGTCTCTGCGTCACGCGGCCCAGGTGTCGTTGACCAACTGGTGGTTGACCAAGCTGAGGCGCTGAGACGTGCCCCATCGGTGATTATTCCTCGGATACAGCCTATCCGCCTGCCAGCAGTTTACTACTCTAGGTATCTGGACTGGGCGGAAGAAGTGTTGTCTAGAGTTGCTCCTCCGAAGATGCTCGAAGCGCATGTGCGTGCAACGTTAGAGCGCAATTACCCGGAAGCGGCTACGGGGCGAGATAGAGAGGCGGAAACGCATATGCGCCATAACATCAACACGAATTTCGACAATCGAGAAATTAGTGGAACATATGAGCAGGCGGCCAGAGCTTCAATCAACCAGGCCCTTCATGAATTGATGTCGAACGGCTTAGTTGACGTGAAAGCACTTGGACAAAACGAAGACGTCCTACGAGTGCGGGATCCGTCAGATATGTTGTGGCGCAAAATGCCCAGACCTTCCGAGGTCACTTGGATTGACCCGACGCTTGATGACAAGGCGTTTTTGGATCATGTTGACCTAGAAGACAACGTCCTCAAGCTGAGTGGCCATGAGCAAAGATGGCTCACCGTTTTTGAATGCACCGAACAGAGGCAGGGGGATGGAATTAGCAGCAGCTTAAAATATCGAGCGACCAAAGCGAGAATCCATGTTTTCGGAGCGATCATTGGGCAGCCGATTCCGACGCTCGAACACGTATCTCGTGAAATAGATAAGGGTTGCCTACGCAGAACACGCAATCTTTATCGATTCGAACTGCGGGATGTGCCACCGCGGAGAACTTCTGCGGTCCTTCCCATCTTCCAAAGTACCTCGCGGAAATTCCGCGGGCGCCACACCCCTGATTTGGCTGCGATTGCGCCTGATCTTGTCGAAAGGTACAAGTTGACTCCCTTAGCGCAGGATCCTTTTGGTTGGTCCCTGAATGGGAAGGCGGTGGTTCGCTCCATCGAATGGCAAGAGGCATTTGATCAAGGTAGACGGCTTGATGAGCCAAGGTCTAGTGGCTTTCTTCTGCAGATTGACCGAGAGTTTTCGGAAGATCTTTCTAGGGATCTGGGAGTGGAGTTATGGGCGCATCTGGCAGTACGACGCGGCATCGATAAATACAAGCCCGAGTGCGTAGCAGAGTGGCGCGAGAAGCGGTTTCTCGCCCGTTTAAATACCAATTCTTGTCTGCCAACGAATTGAACCGTTTATCGGGAATCGTCCGGCGGTTGATTGTCCGGAGCGTCAATTTGAGGCGGCGAGAATTCGGGTATCAGTGGCCGGTTGTGGCCCGCCGGAGACATTACGCGATTTCCCGTTAGCTGCCACTGGCCGTCAATTTGACGCCGAAGAGGCTTGCCGCGATCAGCTGCAACGGGCCGATCCGCGTCGATGCGCCGCGTAAAGATTGGGGGCCGGTGTGCTCGATGTCGGATCAGTGCATTTTTCAGGAAGGGGCGTCGAAGGTGGTATGCGACTCCGTCGCGCTGAAGGGTGTGACGCCGTTCGCTACGCTCACAAAAGCCTTGACACAGCACGCAATCCCCTGGATTGCCGGAAAGCCGCGCCGGGAGCGGCTTTCCGTGTATTCGCATCGACCTTCCAATGTATTCGGTGACCTTCGCAAATGCCCTTCCAATCAGCGTTTGAGCGTATTCGCACCCCCTGTTTCAGAAGCGCCGCCGGATCGTCGCCGCGCTTCCCCTGCGGCTAGGCGATGTAATGCAGGTCGGTCCCGCGATGTAATGCGCCAGGTCGGGGCAAGGCAGCCACGGCGCGGCCCGGAGTGTAATGCGGGTGCCTGCAAGGGCGCAGGGTGCAGGCGACCGCCATTTGCGGGACAGGGTCGGCGCCGTGCTCGCCGCGTCAAGGGTGAAATGCACAGGCCTGCGGCCCGCCCTTGACCCGGCTGCGCGCGCCGCTGTGTTGGTTTTCCGCAAACGGCGACCGCCAGGGGTGCGTTCTAAATTTTGCGAGCCGAGATGCCCCAACGTCCCGTCTTCATTCGCGACAATTCAAGCTGCGCGAGGCTTGAATCGAGAGATTGGAGCGCTTAGCATGACAGTGTCACACACTGTTTTTAGGTGGAGAACTGCCAATGGCCCGCACTAGCCGACCCGTCACCGTGACCTTGGGCGAGCTGCAAAAGCACGTCGATGCCCGGGTTGAGTCCGGCGCCTACGCTTCGACCAGCGAGGTGCTGCGCGCCGCCGTCCGCGCCCTCGACCGCGAGGAAAGTGCGGTCAACGACTGGCTGCGGCAGCGCGTGGACGAGGCGTTCGCCGATCCGCGTCCGAACGTGCCGGCTGGCGACGTGTTCAAGCGCTTGCGTGCGCATCACGCGCAGCAGGTGAGAGCCGAGCGGAATGAAGCATAAGGTCAGCTTCCGACCGCGGGCCGAAAATGACCTATTCGAGCTGTACCGCTACATCGCCGAAGACTCCGGGCTTGCCATCGCCGGGGGCTATATCGAGCGGATTGAAGCCGCCTGCCTGGGATTCGAAACCTTTCCCCCGCGGGGCCACGCGCGGGATGACATCCGCCCCGGTCTGCGGACTCTGGACTTCGAGCGCCGTGCGGTCATCGTGTATCAGGTCCTGGCGCAAGAAGTCGTCATCGTGCGGATTTTCTACGGCGGCCAGGACTACGAACGCAAACTGCTGGCGCAGGTGTCGGAGTAGAGGCTGTCGATTAACACCCAAGCGCCGAGGAACTGAAGCGCCCGATCGTCCGAACACGTCCAAAGCCGTTCATACACGTCCACCAGAAAGCGCTTATCGGGTCGGCGGTTCGGTAGGTTTTTCAGTACAGATTTCGCGGGGCAACAGGAAGGGCAACATTGCCCGTCGTGACTGTTCATCATCTTTAAAATAAAGCGCTTGGACTATCGATTCGAGAGAGCCTCACCATTAAATTTTGCATTGGCGTCCAGCAACGCCCAATAGAGCCGAAAACTTCTATGGTTTTCGGCTTTTTTATTGCCCGAGATATCACACAGCGTCCATTACTGTCCGGCGACAGTCAGACGAATCTGGAGAAATCTGTGGGATATGTTGTTTCGCCCCCAAAAGCCCAGCCATGCAATTAGCGCTTAGAAACGCGGTCTAGCGAAAGGCCTTCGGCGGTTCAGCACAAATATTCGATGGCTGGACTTCCCCCGATACAGTAGGCATTCCGGCTCTATGCTTTGAGCATAGAAGGAAGTACATGAGTACCCAGAGATTTACCCCGGGCTTTACGTTGCGCCGATGTCTGATATGATTGTTATAACATAACATTTGGAGTTGAATATGAGCTTACATAAGCTCCCGGTTACCGTTCTTTCCGGATTTCTCGGCGCAGGCAAGACGACGCTGCTCAACCACGTGCTTCGCAATCGTGAAGGGCTACGTGTCGCTGTGATCGTAAACGACATGAGCGAAATTAACATCGATGCTTCGATGGTGCGTGATGGCGCAAAGCTTTCTCACACCGAAGAAAAACTCATCGAGTTCAGTAATGGCTGCATCTGCTGCACGCTACGCGAAGACTTGCTCAAGGAAGTAGCGAAACTGGCGCAAGAAGGCCGCTATGACTACCTGCTCATCGAATCCACAGGCATCTCCGAGCCGATGCCTGTTGCTGCTACGTTCGAAGTGCGCGATGAGCACGGCTTCTCCCTGAGTGACGTTGCACGGCTGGATACCATGGTCACCGTGGTTGATGCGCTAAACCTGCTGCGCGATTATTGCTCTGCTGACTTCCTGCGCGATCGCGGTGAATCGATGGGGCCGGGGGATGACCGCTGTGTCGTGGATTTGCTGGCTGATCAAATCGAGTTCGTTGATACCATTATCATCAACAAATTCGACGAGGTCGATGCGTTAAAGCAGCAGACCCTCCTCGCGCTGGTTAGGGCATTGAATCCTGCGGCAAAAATCCTTACTGCGAGTCACAGTATGGTGCCGCTTAAGGAGATACTCGACACTAAGCGCTTCAGCTTCGAGCAGGCCGAGCGCAACCCGCGTTGGGCGCAGGAATTGGCTGGCGATCATCGCCCTGAAACCGAGGCCTACGGAATTACGAGCTTCGTTTACCGTGCACGGCGGCCTTTCCATCCGCAGCGGTTAATGAAATTCTTTGGTACGGATTGGGATGGGGTACTGCGAAGCAAGGGCTATTTCTGGCTAGCAACGCGCATGGGCTGGGCGGGCGAATTGAGCATGGCCGGCCCAGCGCTGCAGTATCAGGCAGCAGGCTTCTGGTGGGCTAGCGAAATGGCAGAAATGCCTGAAGACCCCGAACACGTCGCTCATCTCCGGAAAGACTGGCACGCCGAGTTCGGCGACCGTCGTCAGGAACTGGTATTCATAGGCATTGATATGGATGAGGCGGCGCTACGTCGGCGGCTGGATTTCTGCCTACTCACTGATGCCGAAATGCGACTAGGACAGGCAGGCTGGCACAGTTTGCCCGATCCTTTTCCAACATGGCACGCAGATGAAAATAGCGCACTGACAGCTTGAGCCGGGCAACGTAACCCCACCTTCATCCGGCATACAAAAGCCAAACGGCAATGAAGCTAAATTGCGCGACAACCCGTTGATCTTGGGGCGCTCCGATGGACAGATCAATCTATCTACCAGGGTGGGCGCGCGCCAGAAGTCTGCGGAATTTAGGTACCGATAATCAGAATTAATCGTGCTGTGATAGCGCCGCCGATGCACCGGCGGCGCCCCGCTTGAGTCCGCGCGTACACCTACGGCCCGCTGGTCCGCCACTGACGATACCCTGTGCTGGAGACCGTCAGCTGCCGGATGTCCGAGCACGGCGAAATGGCTGAGATACCGCTCGGCCCATCACGCTTCACCGCGATTTTCACTAAATACGTCGCCGTTTTTTCGATTTCCAGCGCCAGGGGCAGGTTTCGTCAAGTTGCTTTCTTCTCGCTGCGAAGAACCGTTTGGTCTTCTGCCCGAGCATGATCCTTAACTATCTTGGGCCACTGGGTTGAGCCCGGCCATCGTGGTCGAGCCATGCGTCCAAGAAGCGGAGCGCTCAGCGCACGGCTCAAACTTGGCCGTGGCGATCAATTATTCAGCCCCCGCCTCGTTACAATCCTGACACAAGCCTCTTACTTCGATGATCTGCTTCTCAGACTTGAAGCCCCGGCTCCTTGCGGCCTTGCTAATGACTGCGGCTAGAGGCTTTGACTCAAGTTCGTCGGATCTGCCACACGATGAGCAGACCAGGTAAAGGCCCTCGTGCGCATGCTCAGGGTGCGCGCAGGCTACAAACGCCTGAGCAGAAGCGAGACGATGAACCAGCCCAACGCGAGTGAGGAAATCGAGCTGGCGGTAAACCGTCAGCGGCGCGAGCTTGCGCCCTTCTCGTGTTTCTAGCAGCGCGAGCAGCTCGTAGGCAGATACTGGGCGCGCTTGTGCAAAAAGTTCTGCATAGGCATTGATCCGCGCGGGTGTTAGCTTTTCACCAGCCTCGGCGCAGCGCTTTTCCGCCAGTTGCAACGCGCCTGGAGGCAGGCTCGTGGGACGTTTCAATCTGCCAGCTGCTTTTATAGACATTGTTAAAGAATAACATCGGCGAAGCGCGAATCGGTGCGTTAGGGATTATCTGATTTTCGCACGGCGCTTGCGTCAATCCTGGCAGCACCTCAAAAGCGGAGAGACCGATGAAACAGCAAACCCTAGCCAATGGCTTTGAGAAATGCCAGCGTACGGCCAAGTGTCGGAAGTTTCTGTCGGAGAAAGAGCAGATCATGCCGTGGGCGGAACTGTGCCGGTTGATCAAGCCCTACTATTACTATTACACCGGTCGGTCCGGTCGCAAGCCGATGGGTCTAGGGCGGATGCTGCGGATCTATTTTCTGCAGCAGTGGTTTATTGATTCGGCGACAAAATAGTTGAACGCGGTGCTACGCGGCAATTTGAGATCGCACTTTTTCGAGACGGCGTGAGTGGCCGAATTAATAATAAAATCAAATTGCTTTGTTACTGATCCGGCCATTTCTCGCTTGCTCGGACATGCGGCATCCGCTTTGGCATTGCACTGCCTTTATTCAAGTACTTAATGGCCGGATCAATAACGTGTCTGACCCGAGCAAATAACAAAACCAAGGGACGGCAATGGCGACATCTGAAAACAACGGCACATCCACTGAGCGCGTCCGGCTCGGTGGGCTGCGCGGCCTACTGATTCTTACTGCATTGGCGTTGCTAGTCAGCGCGAGTTGGGCCGCGTGGCGGCAGGTGCCGCGCACCGATCCGCTGCATCCGCCGCAGGCTAGAACGACTTGGGATTGGTGGTTAAATCCGGTTGAGGAGAATGCGCTGCAGCGGGTGAACCTTGTTTCAAGCACGCCGCTTAGTTCGATATTCTTCCTAGCCGACGCCCAACACGGTTGGGCCGTCGGCTGGAGCGACACAATTCTCGCCACCACCGACGGCGGCCAGCATTGGCAGGCACAGGCCAGCGGCACTGAGCAAGGGCTCACCAGCGTTCAGTTCAGCGACGCGCAGCACGGCTGGGCCGTCGGCTGGAGCGGCACAATCCTCGCCACCGCCGATGGTGGCCAGCATTGGCGGGCACAGGCCAGCGGCACCACAGAAGCGCTCAACAGCGTTCAGTTCATCGACGCGCAGCACGGCTGGGCCGTCGGCAGCGGCGGCACGATTCTCGCCACCACCGATGGCGGCCAGCATTGGCGGGCACAGGCCAGCGGCACCACGGAAGCGCTCTACAGCGTTCAGTTCAGCGACGCGCAGCACGGTTGGGCCGTCGGCTTGGGCGGCGCCATTCTCGCCACCGCCGACGGCGGCCAGCATTGGCGGACACAGGCCAGCGGCACTGAGCAAGGGCTCACCAGCGTTCAGTTCATCGACGCGCAGCACGGCTGGGTAGTCGGCAGCGGCGGCACGATTCTCGCCACCACCGATGGCGGCCAGCATTGGCGGGCACAGGCCAGCGGCACCACGGAAGCGCTCTACAGCGTTCAGTTCAGCGACGCGCAGCACGGCTGGGCCGTCGGCGGAGAGGGCACGATTCTCGCCACCACCGATGGCGGCCGGCGCTGGCGGGCACAGGCCAGCGGCACCACGCAACGGCTCACCAGCGTTCAGTTCAGCGACGCGCAGCGCGGCTGGGTCGTGGGCGTCAACCCCTTGGAGGATAACGGCGGAACGATTCTCGCCACCACCGATGGCGGCCAGCATTGGCGGGCACAGACCAGCGGCACCACGAATCGGCTCAACAGCGTTCAGTTCATCGACGCGCAGCACGGCTGGGCTGTCCACCACGACTTATTAGGGGAAAGCCGCGGCACGATTCTCGCCACCACCGATGGCGGCCAGCATTGGCGGGCACAGGCCAGCGGCACGACCCAAGCGCTCAAGAGTGTTCAGTTCGTCGACGCGCAGCACGGCTGGGCCGTCGGCTGGCGCGGCACAATTCTCGCCACCACCGACGGCGGCCAGCATTGGCAGGCACAGGCCAGCGGCACCACGCAAGACCTCCAAAGCGTTCAGTTCATCGACGCGCAGCACGGCTGGGCTGTCGGTGGAAATATCTTTGGAGGCGGCGGCACGATTCTCGCCACCACCGACGGCGGCCAGCATTGGCAGACCCAGGCCAGCGGCACTATGCAATGGCTCAGCAGCGTTCAGTTCATCGACGCGCAGCACGGCTGGGCCGTCAGCTGGGGCGGCACAATTCTCGCCACCGCCGACGGCGGCCAGCATTGGCAGGCGCAGGACAGCGGCCCCACGCCTGGGCTCACCAGCGTTCAGTTCGTCGACGCGCAGCACGGTTGGGCCGTCGGCTATGACGGCACAATCCTCGCCACCGCCGACGGCGGCCAGCATTGGCGGACACAGGCCAGCGGCACTGAGCAAGGGCTCACCAGCGTTCAGTTCATCGACGCGCAGCACGGCCGGGTCGTCGGCTGGCGCGGCACGATTCTCGCCACCGCCGATGGCGGCCAGCATTGGCGGGCACAGGCCAGCGACACCACGCAAGATCTCCAAAGCGTTCATTTCCCCGACGCGCAGCACGGCTGGGCCGTCGGCGAAGGCGGCACAATCCTCGTCACCACCGATGGCGGCCAGCACTGGCAGCGCACGGACCTCAACGCCGAGATCGCAGGCAAGATCGGAGCGCACAGCACTTGGTTCTTCATCGACTCGGTGCATGGCATCTGGATCGGCAGCCAAGCCCGCTACGAAACCCATGACGGCGGCGGCCATTGGACCGAAGTGGGCGCTTACCGCCGCTATTTCGCGCCGTGGTGGTGGCTGGCCGCTGGGCTTTCGTTGATTCTGGCGGGTATTGCGGCCGCGATCGATCCGGGTACGGTCAAGCAATCCTCGTCGATCGAGGGCGCGTTGGCTTCGGATGCGCCGATCACGCACGCGGATCAAGACCAGCTCGGCTACGCCCGCATCGCCGATGGTTTGGCCGGTTTCATCACCAACCCGCGCACCGCGCCGCCGCTGTCGGTTTCGATCACCGGGCCTTGGGGCAAGGGCAAAAGCTCAATCATGGCGTTGCTGCGCCGGCAGCTGGCGGCGTGGCGCTTTCCGGTGGTTTGGTTCAACGCTTGGCACCATCAGCAAAGCGAGCAGATTCTGGCGTCGTTGTTCGCGCATATTCGCGAGCAGGCGGTGCCGAGTTTGTGGTCCCTGCGCGGCTGGGTGTTTCGGGCCAAGCTGGCTGGCGTTCGTGTGCGGCAGCGGCCGGCTTTGCCGCTGCTCATGCTGCTGGCGCTGAGTTTTGCGGTGGGCGTGTATACCACCTCCCCGGCCCGGTTCTCGGCATTGGCTGAAACCGTTATGTCGCTGCTCGCGCCCGCTGATGCCACAAAGGCCGAAAAGCTCGGCGCCACCGCGGACGCTACCGATCCAGCCGCGAATACCGCTGCTTCCGCCCTCGGTGCCGCGATGCCGATGGCGCCGCTGGTCAGGTTTGGCGGCGCCGCCGCCGCCGTGCTCGTGTTCGTTTTTTATCTGCTGCGGCTGTTTACGGTATTCGGCGTAAGCCCACGCAGCTTGATGCCGCGCATCGCCGGCAGCCTGCGGCCGGGGAGCCTCGGCTCGCCGCCGGCCGCACGCTACCGTTTCGCCAAAGATTTTCGCGAGGTTTGCGCCGCGTATGGCCTGCGCCGCTTGGTGGTGTTCATTGATGACATCGACCGCTGCGAGCCCGCCGCGGTGCCGGAAGTGCTCGGGCTGGTGAATTTCTTGATGAGCGCCGGCGATTGCTTCGTGGTGCTCGGCGCCGAGAAAAGCTGGGTGCAGGCGGCGGTTGCCAATGCCTATAAAGATTTAGCGCAAACCGTGCGCGAGCACAGCCCGAACGAAGACGGCAATACCCCCAAGGAATTCGCCCGCCGCTATCTGGAAAAGCTGTTGAATCTGGAAGTACCGGTAACGGCCAGCGGCGATAACGTGGTAAAGGCGATGCTGGCGCAGCGCAAATCGAAAACGGACAAAACGCCGCGCTGGAATAGCGCCCGACTGCTGGGCCTTATTCGCGGTACGTGGCCAGTGCTGGCGATTCTGCTGCTGATCACGGCCGCCGCCGGGCTGGGCGTAAAAACCGGCTTGGGCGGGGAGACTCAGCCGCCGCCGACGGTGGCCGATGGCGGCAAACCGGCGATCAGCCCAGAACTGCAATGCGGGCCGGGCGCGGCGCCCGATCCGCGTTGTGGCTTGGCGCGGAAGCCGGACGACAAAGACAAGCCCGAAGCGGTAGGAAGCGAATCTTGGGCGATCCCGGCCGGGCCGGACGAATCCCACTTCCCGTGGCTAACGGTGGTCGTCAGCGTGATCACCCTGAGTCTGCTCGCCTTTCTCGCCGCCCTACGCCTGCCGCGTTTTCTGCGTGAGGATTCGCCGAATTTCCAGAAAGCGCTGGAAGTTTGGGCGGATTGGCTCAGCGAGCGCCACACCACGCCGCGCAGCTTCAAGCGCTTCGTCAACAAAGTGCGTTTTCTGGCGATGCTGGAGCGCGGCGAGAACGCCGCGGTGGCGAGTTGGGGCGCGCGAATTCGGCGTTTATGGTCCCGGCGCCGCACGCCGCCGGCCGGTGGCGAAGACTTATTGAGCCCGGCCATCGTCGCCTATGCGGCCGCATTAACGCGACAAAACCACTGGCGGCGCGAGTTACTGCTGCACGCATTTGCAGTGGATGGCTCCGAACCTGACACAACGGCGCTCGCAAATGTCTTCGACGCTACGCGCTCGAAAACCTTCGATGCGGTGTATGCCGAATTGCGCGAAACCGTGCAGGCGCACAGGGCCATCGATTCATTCGAGGCCGGCGATACCGCCAATGCCTGGCTGCCATCGCCCAACATCCAGAAGCTGATCGAGCAGGTGATGTTCCCGGACGGCGTTGAGCCGTTAGCCCAACCCAGCCCGCAGTCAGCATCCGCAGCGACCTAAGCACCGCGCGCCGTTTCTCTAGCGAAATCGGCCGCTTTAAGCGCCTGATCCGAGCGCGCGGTTTTAGCCGTCGTCAGTGTTGATTATTCAGCGCACCTCGGTAGGCGCCGTGGCTCCCCGCGTTGTGTGCTGCACATCCACAAAGTGGTTGGGCGTTCCGGGGGGAACTCATCAACTTGCTCACCTGCCGCCTTCCAGCACTTCCAACGGCTGCCTTTACAGACACTACTCACCGCCACAACCGGCGCTTAAAAGCCGCTATCCGCACCAGCATTTGAGCAACGCCGAGCCGCGTGCGACGATGATCGACCCTGCTGCGTATTAGGCACGCGGGGACGAATTCCGCTGTTTTATTGGGAGCGATAGCATTGCAAGCTGATACTCGAATTCCTGTGGTGTTACTCACCGGCTTCCTCGGCGCGGGCAAAACCACACTGCTGAACGCGTTGCTGCACCGCCCAGATATGAGCGGCACTGCCGTGATCATTAACGAATACGGTGAGGTTGGGCTGGATCATCATCTGGTGGAGCAAGCCGAGCCGGATGATGTTGAACTGATCGCTGGCGGCTGCATGTGTTGCACGGCGCGCGGCCGCTTGACGGATGCGTTGATGAATTTGTTTGCGAAAGCGCAACGCAAGCAGATTCCGACGATCCGGCGCGTCATCATCGAAACCACCGGGCTTGCCGAACCGGGGCCGATTCTGCAGCAGTTCAATCTCTCTGAGCAGGTGCACGAGCGCTTTGTGCTCGATACGGTGGTGACCTTGATCGACGCCGTGAACGGCGAAGTGACGGTTGAACAGATCGATATCGCACAAAAGCAGATCACCGCTGCCGACCGGCTGCTGATTACCAAAAGCGATCTGGTGAGCGAAACGCAGCTGGCCGCGCTGCGCGCCCGCCTCGCCGAGATCAACCCCGATGCCGAGATCGATGTCGTTAGCAAGGGGCTGGCCCTGCCGGCGCAGCTTTTTGCCGGCGCCCGCTACCGGCCGAGCGCTGGCCGCTTCCGGATTACCGGCTTGCTCGCGAAAGCCGACACGATCCGCCTGAGCGGCGAAGCCGGGGCTAGCCTGCTGGATAGCGACGATCCCGACGCCACCGCGCCGGATGCCTATGCAATTCAGACCTTCAGCCTGATCATCGACGAGCCGCTGCCGCCGTGGCGCTTCTTCGGCTGGCTCGACTACTTGCGCTCGTTATGCGGTACCGATTTGCTGCGCGTCAAAGGGATTCTCAATATCGAAGGCAACCCGGCGCCTTGCGTTGTTCACGGCGTGCAGAACGTTTTTCATCCGGTTGAAGAACTCAGCGGCTGGCCTAGCGAGGATCATCGCAGCCGGATCGTGTTCATCACCCGCGGTTGGGGGCAGGAAACGGTGAAGAGCACCTTGGCGCAGCTGTTGGGGCCGGAACAACCGATGGGCGACGCCGAAATCGACGCCGCCTGGGGCAACGCCTGATCTAAACGCTCGCTGCCTGGTGCAAGAGCAGCGCCTTGAGTGGGCCGGCTCGACCCACCGCCGTCATCCCCAAACCCAAGGCGGTGCGTAGGCCGGGCAATGGCGAACGGAACGAGCGATCTAGGGCGTCAGTAACGGCGAGCATTTCCAGATTGCTAGCTTTGCGCGCCCGTGCGTATTGGGCGAGCGTGCGCTCGGCGGACCAGTCGCGCCGGGCGTCACGGGCGGCGGTCAGCGTTTCAACGAGCTGCGCGACATCGCCAAAGCCGAGATTAACGCCCTGGCCCGCCAACGGATGCACGGTATGCGCAGCGTCGCCAATCAAGACTAGGCCGGGGCGCGCGTAGTCGTGCGCGTGCTGCAACCGTAACGGAAACGCGATGCGCGGCGTGGTCGCCAATACGTCGCCGAGCCGCCATTGGCTGGCTTCGGCGAGGCGCTGACAAAATGCGGCGTTATCGAGCGCCAATAATTCTTCAGCCAAGCCGTTTTCAGCCGACCAAACGATGGAGCTGCGGCCGTCCGCCAGCGGCAGAAATGCCAGCGGCCCGCTCGATAAAAAGCGTTGATACGCCGTTAGCTGGTGCGCCTGCTCGGTATGTACATGGCAGACCAGCGCCTGTTGACGATAACTCCAGCCGGTAGTTTCGATCCCCGCCCAGCGACGCAGCGGCGAATGGCCGCCGTCAGCAGCAACGATCAAACGCGCGCGTAGTGGCGTGCCATCCTCAAACTGCAGCGCGGCAAGTTCGCCGTTATCGCCAGCGAAAGCAGCGGATTCAATTACGCTATTCAGGCGGATATCGAGCTGCCGCGCCTCGGCCGCTTGCCACAGCGCAGCGACGATCAAGCGATGCTCAATAATCCAACCGAGCTGCGCGGTGCCGACTTCCGACGCGTCAAAACTCAGCGCATGAACCGGGTCGCGCTCCCACACCTGCATCGCCGTGTACGGGCTGATACGCGCCGCAGCAATGCCCGGCCAAGCACCGAGGCGATTGAGCAAATTCGCGGACTCAGGCGTGACCGCGAACACACGCAGATCGTAGTCGACGGCGTCAAATGCCGCAGGCACGCCGCCCCGTTCCAGCACCGCAACCCGGAAACCCGCGTGTTGTAAGGCCAGTGCTGCGGCCAAGCCAACAGGACCGCCACCGACAATTGCGATGTCGACTATTTCTGATGCCGCCATCGTCATTCCTCCACCTCAACCACCGCAGGCGCGAGTTGCGTTTGCCGCAGGCGGCTCGGCAACCCGAGGTGGCCGAGATGCTGACGCAAGACCGCAGCGCGCAGCGGCGGTAGGAGGTCCACCGCAATCAGGCCGAGGTGCCGCAGTTGCGTTAAACCCGGAATGCGATTGGAAAACGTGCGGACCATCGTATCGGTCAGGTTGCCAACCCGGCTGCGGTCACGCTGGCGGGCGGCTTCGTAGCGATCTAGCACAGCGGCGGCGCCTGGATCAGCGCCCCCGGTCAGCGCCTCAGCGAGCGCGGCGACGTCGCGCAAGCCGAGGTTAAACCCCTGCGCGGCAACCGGGTGCAAACTCTGCGCGGCGTTGCCAATCAACACCGTGCGCGGTGCAGTTAGCTGTTCGCTCATGACGCGCGCCAGCGGATACGCGCGACGTGCGCCTAAGGCGGTGAAGCGCCCCAATCGGCCACCGAAGCTGCTTTGCGCGGCGGCGAGATATTCGGCATCCGACCACGCTAAGCGCGTTTCGACCGCCGCAGCCGGTGTCGTCCAGACCAACGAGGCGCTGTTGCCAGGCTTCGGGATCAGCGCTAGCGGCCCATCCGGAGTGAAGCGCTCGTAAGCCACGCCTTGGTGCGGACGTGACAATTGCACGGCCGACACAATCGCGTGCTGGGCGTAGTCACGTACTTCGGCGCTGATGCCGAGCAGGCCGCGCAGCGCCGATTGGGCGCCGTCAGCGGCGGCGACTAAACCCGCGGTAATGACCTGGGTTGCGCCATCAATTTCAACCGTTAGCTGCGCGCGGCGGGCATCCGTGGCGATGCCCGTCACGCGACCAGGACACAGGCGCCGCACGTTCGGCAACGTGCCAAGCGTGTTCATCAACGCCGTGCCAATCGCCCGCAGCGGCACGTTATAACCGAGTGCCGGCAAGCCGGCTTCGTCGGCGCTAAAGCGGGTTGTACCGAAGCGCCCCTGCTCCGAAATATGGGTGGCTGTGATCGGCTCGGCGTCCGCCGCGAGTGCCGACCAAATGCCGTAATCCGAAAAAATACGCTGTGTAGCGTCGTTTAACGCGATGCAACGCTCATCCCAACTCGGCAGCATCGCCGGCGGCACCGAGGCTTCGATCAGGATGACGCGCAGCGGCGTGTTGGCGAGCGCTACCGCCAAACTTGCGCCGACCAAGCCACCACCGACGATCGCGATGTCGTAATCGTTCATGCCACGTCACTCCCTAACATCGTCGTCAGTACGCCGGACAATGCTGACGTGCCAACCGCGATCAAATAGAACAGCCAAAGCCAAAACATACGCCAAATCGTTCGCTTCGCTGTGCCTCCGTAAACACGGCGCAGCGCCATGAAAACGTAGACGGCGATGACGATCTCAAGACCACGCCGCAATAACGCCGGTAGCGGGATAAAGCCAACTGCAAGAGCGATAAACGCAAATGAATGTAGGTGCAGCGAAAACAGCAGGTGTACGCCGTACCGCAACTTTTGCTTGCGATAAAACCATTTCAGCAGCAACGCAAAATACGGCAGTAGAAAGAACATCGCGTACGGCGCATCGTCGGCGAGCTTTTGCCGAACCGTCCGACGTTGGTCAGCACCGCTGAGCTTGTTAAATTCAGCCGCGCTTTTTTCGAGCTTATCCTCGAAGCTGCCCGGCTCTGGTAGCGGGCCTTTTTCACTCGGCGTGCTGCCCGTCGCCGGTTGAGCCGCTGGCTTACCGGCTTCGATAACAATCGCTGGCTTGTTGTCAGACCCGATATCAAGAAACGGGTTATTAGCATCAGGCAACACCCCGAGCAGGCCAAAGAAAATTACGCTGATCGTTAGATAGAACTTAAGCGGCCGCACATAGCGCTGCCGCCTGCCTTCGACGTAATCAAGCGTGAGCTGGCCCGGCCGCAGCAGCAGCGTTCGCAGCGTGCGGCCGAGCTTGCCTTCAAGGGCGATGTATTGATCGATGAATTCGTGCAGGAAATGCCGCACCGTGGGCGTTTCAATGCGTGTTTCCTGGCCGCAGGCGGGGCAATAGTTGCCGGATACCGCGGTACCGCAATCGGCACAGCTGGCTGCCACCGGCAGCGCGGTGTTTTCGGTATTCAGAACGGCAATAGCTGAGGATTCAGTAACCAAGCGCGAGCACCACGTTAGCCAGCGTCGCGCTGGCGATTGCAAAGACATAAACCGCGATGATGACCACGAGCCGCAAGGCGGTCGCAAATTTTCCGCCACCGTAAATACGGCGCAGCATTAAAAACAAGTACGCCGCCAACACTAGATTAATCGCGTTATTCACGCCGTTGTGCACCGGCGCTGGCCACGGGATCAACCCCAGCATCAACAACAAAAACGCAAAACTGTGGAAATGCAGTGCGGTAAGCAAGTGCTCACCGTAATAACGCTGTTGATACAGCACCATCAACATGCCGGCAAACACCGGGATCAGCAGTAACATCACGCGCGGCGCATTGCGAACCATGCCGCCACGTAATACATGGTCACGCGCGGCAAGTGGCAATTGCGCGAACGCCGTCACGCGTTGATCAATAAACGCGAGGCCGGTATGCGCTTCGACACGCGAGTCGGCCATCGCCTCGGTATTGATTTCCACCCCTGCGCGGTCTATGCGCACGCTGATTCCCGGCACCTGCATCAAGCCTAGAAAGAACAGCACGCTGATCGAGAGATAAAGGCGTAGCGGTGAGATATAACGCTGACGGCGACCTTCGAGATAGTCCGCCGTCATCGCGCCAGGATGCAAAAACAACTGCTTGAGCGTTAGCGGTAAGCGGCCTTCGATGCCGAAGTACTTCTCCATGAGCTCATGGAGGTACTTCCGCACCGTTGGCGTTTTGATCTGCGCATCTTGGCCGCAATGCGGGCAGTAGTTGCCACAAAACGACGTCAAGCAGTTCGGACAAACCCGCTCCGGTGACCCGAGGCTCGGCGTTGGCCGACTCAAATGCGGCTTATCCGCGCATGACCGCTTCAACGCCTGCCACCGTCTTCGGCACGCCGTGCGTGAGCACGTCCGGGCCGTCAGCGCCGACCAGCACATCATCCTCAATCCGGATGCCAATGCCGTGGAAACGCGGATCAACGCCCGGCGTTCCGGGGGCAATGTACAAGCCCGGTTCCACCGTCATAACCATGCCAGCGACGAATGGCCGCGGCTTGCCATCGAGCTTGTAGCGGCCGACATCGTGCACATCCAACCCTAACCAATGGCCGGTGCCGTGCATGTAAAACTGTTTGTGCTTTTCGGTTTTGATCAGCTCTTCCGGATCGCCTTTCAGCAAACCAAGCGCAACCATCCCTTCCGTTAATACCCGCGTTGCAACTTCATGCGGCCGGGCTGACGAATTACCCGGCTGCAGCTCGGCGATCGCCGCCAACTGCGCCGCCAACACCACTTCATAAACGTCTTTCTGCGCGCCGCTATAACTGCCGCCAACGGGGAAAGTGCGCGTGATGTCTGCGGTATAACCGCGGTATTCGCCGCCAGCGTCGATCAATAATAAGTCGCCGTTACGCAGCTGCGATTCATTTTCCTTGTAATGCAGAATGCAGGCGTTATCGCCGCCACCGACGATAGAACCGTAACCGCATTCCATGCCGTTGCGTTCGAATTCGTGATGAATTTCAGCGGCAACCTGCCATTCCCAACTACCCGGCTTTGTCGCCTGCATCGCGCGAACGTGGGCCGCTGCGCTAACGTCGCAGGCTTTGCGCAGCAACGAGAGTTCGGCTTCGCTCTTGATCAAACGCTGTTCGTGCAGCGTGGTTTCCAACGCCACAAAGTCGGTTGGCGCAGCGGCGCCCCGGCGCGAAATCTCGCGAATCTCACGAACGCACGCAGCGATTTTCGGATCCCATTCCGGGTGCTCGCCAAACGTGTAAAAGACGCGGCTGCGGCCCGAGAGTAATTTCGCCAGCTGACCTTCAAATTCACCGATGACGAACGCCTGATCAGCGCCATATTGGCTGACCGCACCTTCCGGCCCAGCGCGGCGGCCATCCCAGATTTCGCGGGCTGCGTCGCGCGGCCGGACAAATAACGAAAATGGCCCTTCTTTCCGACCCGGCGCCAGTACGATCAGCGAATCCGGTTCGTGAAAGCCGCTGAGGTAGAGAAAATCGGAATCTTGGCGGAAGCGATAGTGGCTATCGCGATTGCGGATCACTTCGTGCGCCGACGGAATAATCGCGACGCCGTCTTCGCCGATCGCTTCGATCAGACGGGCACGGCGGGCGGCGTATTCAGCGAGTTCCAGACTGGTGGGTGCGGGCATGGATCAAGGGACCTATCAGTGCATCGTTTTAGAATTATTGGTGGCGCCGGTACGCGGGTGCAGTTCCATGTAAATCAACTGCGCGCCAACCCGAATGTACTCGACTAACTCGATATAGGCATCTTCTTCAACGTCGTCGTTATCGCCGGTATCAAGTGATGCGCGGGTAAATTGGGTGAAGTCTTTGACGATCTCGCGGACTTCTTCCGAACAGTCACGCAGATTGAGTTTGATCTGCCCCGCAAGCCCATACAGAAACCCTTCGCACCAAGCGCCAAGCGCGCGGGCGCGATCTGCGAGCAGGATTTCGTCGTCTGGCAGCAGCGGCATAAAGGCCGACTGCAAATCGGTTAGCGAGGCGATGGTTTCGTCGCGAAAAGCTTGCAATTCTCGGATGCTGAGCGCGTCTGGTGTCTCAAGCTCTTCGTCCAGCAACTGCACCGGATCAACATCTTCAGGCTTCTGCCGGCACAGTGCGCCGCAAAGGCTGCCGTGGTAGCTCGCAGCGTCGTCGTCGTAGCCAATACGCAACAGCAGCGCGGTAAGGGTTGGGTAATCAAACGTCTTAGTCATCGCGGAATTATACGCTGGGCGCCGTACCGATCTGAACGGCGCCGTTTATCGGCTCCGACTCAAGCTTTTTAAAAACCCGCCGCTACTTGGCTTATAGCCAGGCTTCTGGCTGTATACACCCACAACGGCAGGAGTATCCCCATGGCCATTAGCAGCGTGTCCAGCAGCGCAAACGCGGTACAAATCCGGCCGACCACGCAGCCCGCTAACGCACCGGTACGGCGTGACGCAGATGGTGACAACAATGGAACAAAAACGGCCTCGACGGTCCGTTCGGAAGCGGTTGAAGCAGCTTCGTTAACGGCCGATAGCGCTGTTGGCAGCCGTTTGAATACGCGCGCTTAAGCTACGTCATTCTGCTTTCTTCCGGCGCCGGTCTTAAACGGCAGGGCGCCGGAGGCACGACTCAAACCCGATCGCGGATCACGCGGGGTTTGAGCGTGTCTGTTACATCGTATGTGTTGGCCGCTCAGTATTGACGCCCGCGAGGTAGGACTCGATCTTCTTCTGCGTTTCGCCGTTGTCTTGCACGCTGAACTGAACACCGATGCCTTGCAGGCGTTTGCCCTGCGCCGCGCGTGGCGTCAACCACACCACTTTCCCGGCTACGGGAATACGCTCAGCATCTTCCATCATCGTCAACAAGATAAAGACCTCGTCGCCAAGCCGGTATTCCTTATTCGTTGGAATGAACAGGCCGCCGTTTTTGATGTACGGCATATACGAGGCGTACAGAGCATTTTTGTCCTTAATGTTTAAGGTCAATATGCCCGGTGAAGCGGCGCCAGCGCGCGGTGGGGTGCTCATCGGGGTGCGAAATAGTTCATGCCGCATTCTGCGGATTACGCGCTGACCGCGCAAGCAGCCCTACCCAGCCGATCAATAAAGACTCCAGCAACAAGACTTTATTCGCGTTGCTTAGCACCCGGTACAGGGATTCCTGAACCTCGGCGATGTAGCGATCCAGCAGTGCTGGACCAAGCCGGCGCGCGAGACTTTGCTGCGCGCTGTCATCTGGCCCGGCGCCATTAACTGATCGCAAAGCTAGCAACTGCGCGAGCCAACCGTAAAGCCAGTGAATGAACGCAGCCGCGTTGATATCCCCAATACTGGCGGCGACAGGTACCGGCTCCGCGCGGCCTGCAGCGAGATCAAGCAGACTGCGCGCCCAATCAGCCTGCTGCTGCAGTACCTGATTTTCCAGCAATACCAGCGCTCGCAGCGGTGCACCGCGCGCAGCGACCAACGCTTGCGTCATTCGCTCGGCGTCGGCACTTGGATTCTGTTGTTGCAACCAAGCGTGGGCTTGGTCAGGCGGTGGGGGCGCAAAGCGCAAGCGCTGACAGCGGCTGCGTAAAGTCGCGGGCAAGGCCTGCGGCCGCTCTGAAATTAATAGTAAATGACTGCCTGGACTAGGCTCTTCAATGGTTTTCAGCAGGGCGTTGATGCCGCTCGTATTCAACGCATCGGCGGGATCGATAATCGCGACTTTGGCACGGCCATCATGGCTCGTGATCTGCAATTTTTCGGTCAACGCACGGACAGCATCAATCGAAATATCGCGCCGCTCCTCTTCAACCCGGAGCAGATGAAAGCCAGAATGGGCCTCGCTCAAAACCTGCCGACAGTCCGCACAAACACCGCAACCCTGCCCTTCGGCATCGGGGCTTCGGCACCACAATGCGGCGGCGATGCTCAAGGCAAAACGCTGCTTGCCGATTCCCACCGGCCCGGCCAGCAGCAGCGCATGGCCGAGCCGGTTCTGGCGTATCGCCGCCGCTACCGGCTGCCACAGCGCCCGCTGCCACGGCAGAGTTTGAAAAACCTCACTCACAAACGTTGTTCCAGTACACGAATAATGCTTTGGCTGACCACATCTTTCGGCTCGCTACCGTCGATCACGGCATAGCGTTTGGGATCGGCTAACGCCCGCTGCAAATAAGCCGCCCGAACGCGGTGCATAAAAGCTAGCGCTTCGGTATCGAAACGGTTCAAATCGCCACGTGCTTTCGCCCGTTGCATGCCTAGTTGCGGATCAACGTCGAGCAAAATCACCAAATCGGGCTTCAAATCGCCGAGCACGTGGCTTTCCAATTCGGCCAGCCAGTCCTTACTCAGACCGCGTCCGGCCCCCTGGTAGGCGTAGCTCGCATCGACAAAACGGTCGCAAATCACATCCGTGCCGGCTTGCAACGCCGGCCGGATTGTCGCGCGAACATGCGCTGCGCGTGCCGCAAAAATCAGTAGCGCTTCGGTCGTTGGGTCAATGCCTTCGTGCCAATCGCCGAGCACAACGCCACGAATCGCTTCGGCTAGTGGCGAACCACCCGGCTCGCGGGTCAATTGCGTCTGCCGGCCTTTGCTTTCAAGCCACGCCTGCACCGCATGGGCGTGGGTCGATTTACCGGCGCCCTCGCCGCCTTCAAGCACGATAAACCGTCCTGGCGACGTCATCGCTTATCTCCCGTTTTTTGTAGTAAGCGGCGCACCGCTGCGTTGTGCTCGTCGAGCGTTGCCGAGAATTGATGGCTGCCGTCGCCACGCGCGACAAAGTACAGCGTATCGCCATCGGCCGGGTGTAAAGCGGCGTGGATCGCTTCGCGACTGGGCAAGCATATAGGGGTCGGCGGCAAGCCGCCGCGCGTATAGGTGTTGTAGGGCGTATCGCGGGCTAGGTCTCGGCTGCGGATATCGCCGTCATAAGCGTCACCCAGTCCGTAAATAACGGTTGGATCGGTCTGCAACCGCATGCCTATTTTCAATCGACGCAGAAACACGCCAGCGATCTGCTCACGTTCATCAGCGCGGGCCGATTCTTTTTCGACGATCGATGCCATGATTAGTGCTTGATCAGCCGACTCGTAAGGTAAATCTGGCGCCCGCTGCGCCCATTCGCTCTGTAAAATTTTCTCCAGCGCACTATTGGCGTTCTTCAGAAACGCGATATCCGTCATGCCCTTCGGAAACCGATAAGTATCGGGAAAGAAGCGCCCTTCGGCGGCGATGTCACCGCGACCCAGCGCTTGCATTAACTGCTCGGCGGATGCCGAACCCAAGGTATGCGTTAAGTCAGGACTGCTATTGATTACGTTCCACGCTTGGCTAAAACGCCACCCCTCGATCAGGCGCAGTTCATGAAGCACGCTCTTGCCGGATTGCCACAACGCCAACAACCCAAGCGGGGTTAGGCCCGGCTGCAGCGCGTATTCGCCGGCTTTGATCGCTGCCGCCGCACCGCCGATGCGCCCGTAAGCCGCAAGGTAAAGGCCTTGCCGCGCTGAACGAAAATAACCGAGGCCATATAACTTCGATAAATTGCGATCGAAGCGACTCCCAGGAATAACATCGAACGTGATCGCGGCGGCAATTGGTAGCGGTGCAGTTAACTGCCAAACCACGTCTATTGTTAGCCCGACCAGCGCGAGCAATAACACGAACAACAACGGAGTCCGCCGCTTCGAACGCTTTTTTTTCGATGTTTTAGCTGCTGTCATAGGAATGACAGTGTCGGATGTGCCAGCCCCCGCATCAAGTCGGCGGTCATCGGACCCGGCGCGGACCAAACCTGGCCGTCCAGTTGTCGCAGCGGCCAAATGCCGATTAGGCTATTACTCACAAAAGCTTCATCCGCCGCCATCAGCGCGTGCCATTCAAATGCTTCAATCCGGGTTTCGATGCCAAGCTGCTGCGCCAACGTCAGAATGCGCGCGCGCATGCGGCCAGCGACGCCGCAGCGATTCAGCAGCGGCGTACACAACACGCCCTGCTGCAGCCAAAATAAATTGCTGCGGCTGCCGCAAATCGGTCGCCCCCCATCGTCGCGGAGAATGACCTCATCTGATGAAGCCGGCCAACTTCGGCTCGCAAGAACCTGCTCTAGGCGATTTAGATGCTTAATCCCGGCCAGTTGTGGCTGTGCAGCGAGCGTAAAGTCGGACTTTGTAGCCGTGATGCCCGTACGCCAGCAGCGCGCTTCAAACGCTGGCAACGGGTAACACAATACCAATCGGTCGGCTGACGACTCGGCGGGCGGCCGATACCCGCGGCCGGCGCCGGCGCGCAGCAACAGCACCTTGATAACGCCAGTATCGAGGTTCGTGCTCGCATCGAATATTTCCTGACGCAGCGGCGAAAGCCCATCAAAACGTAGATCTAGAACGGCGGAATCAGCGGCTAATTTTTCGAGTTGACCATCAATATCAATTATTTGGCGATCATATTTCAATAACGTTCTGAATACGCCGTCGCCGTAATGCAAACCGCGACTGAACGCGAGCGCCGTATCTGCAGGGCTTCCATTCAGCCACGCCACCGATGCCATTATTAGAGTTCGGCGCCGAGCGCCAACAATAAACCGCGCGCTTTCGCCCGCGTTTCCGCCAGTTCATTCGCCGCTTGCGAGTCAGCGACGATCCCAGCGCCAGCACGAAACGAGACGCGGTCATCCTCACAGATCAGCGTGCGGATCAAAATATTGGTATCCATGCGGCCGCAGCGCGACAAATACCCCATCGCGCCGGTATAGGGGCCGCGGCCTACTGCTTCGAGTTCGGCAATAATTTCCATCGCCCTTACTTTCGGCGCGCCGGTAATAGTCCCGCCTGGAAATACGGCTCGCAATGCGGCCCCCGGACCGATACCTTCGCGCAAGCGGCCGCAGACATTCGATACGATGTGATGCACATGCGCGTAGCTTTCGATCGTCATCAATTCGCTGACCTCGACGCTGCCAGGCGCGCAAACCCGGCCGAGGTCATTGCGTTCGAGGTCGATCAGCATAATGTGTTCGGCTCGCTCTTTAAGGCTACCGATTAACTGCTGGCGCTGACGCGAATCATCTTCGCTATTCGCTAATCGCGGATGCGTGCCGGCAATCGGCCGCGTTTGCGCCACGCCGTTTTCGATCGCCATTAAGCGCTCGGGCGAGGAACTCAGCACCGTGCTGCCGCGCCAGCGCGCCAGCCCGGCAAACGGCGCCGGGTTGCTGCGCCGCAATCGTTCGTAGAGCACGGCGGGATCAATAACATCGGAAAATTGCGCCTGCCAAAACCGCGACAGATTGACCTGGAAAATATCGCCCGATTTCAGATACTCAAGCACACGCTCAACGCCGTTAAGAAAGCGCGCGTCCGGCTCTTCACGAACTAACGACAACGGCGGCGACGGCACTGAGAACGTAGCGACAAGGTGCCGGCAGTCCGCTTCCAGCATCGCCAATTGGGCCGGGGCGCTTTCAGAAATGAAATGCGTTACCGACTCAACGTGATCGATGATAATCGCAGCATTGCAACGCACGGCCAGCGCATCGGGTAAGCGATAAGGGGAGCTCGGCAGTTGCAAGCTGGGCTCGATATAGCGAGCCGCCTCATAGCCCAACAATAAAAACCAGCCGCCGCAAAACGGCAAGCTGCCGCGCGTTTGCAGTGCCGCATCGGTCAACGGCCCGGCGGCGGTTGCTGCGGCATCAAGCTGAGCGAAGAAATCGAGCGTGCTGCCGATCCCCTGATCGACTTCAATCGCCTCGCCAGGAAACGCGAATAAGACATCGTAGCGGCCCGCTGACGGGTGCGGCGCCACGCTCTGCAACAGAAACGGATACCGTTCCGGCCGCGAGCGATGCACCGCGAGCAAATCAACGCGTCCAGATTGCCGACTGTGGTACATGGGCAGAATTAAAGAAGTCGGCGCCGACCGCTAAGGTCGGCAAAATTGCGTTCGACAGTCCGGCCAATCGGGCCCGGATCAAATACGCCGGAAAACGACGCTACCGTTAGTTCCGCCGAAGCCGAAGGAATTGGAAATGACGACATCGACTTTCTGCTCGCGTGCCGTGTTGGGCACGTAGTCGAGATCGCAACCCTCATCCGGGTTTTCGAGGTTGATCGTCGGTGGCACGACGTTATCGCGGATTGCCAGCACTGAGAAAATGGCTTCAATGCCACCCGCAGCGCCAAGCAAGTGGCCCGTCATCGACTTCGTGCCGCTGATCGCAAGCTTGTAGGCGTGAGCGCCAAACGTATGCTTAATCGCATCGCACTCGGCAATATCGCCGAGCGGGGTCGACGTTGCATGCGCGTTGACGTGATCAACTTCTTCCGGATTGATGCCCGCGTCACGCAGCGCATTCGCCATACAGCGCGCAACTTCAGGGCCGCCGGGCACCGGCTGGGTAATATGGTGCGCATCGCTGGTCATGCCGAAACCAACCAGCTCCGCATAAATTCGAGCACCGCGCGCCTTGGCATGCTCATATTCTTCGAGCACTAAAGCACCGGCACCATCGCCTAAAACAAAACCGTCGCGGTCACGATCCCACGGCCGGCTGGCGCGCTGGGGTTCGTCATTACGGGTTGATAGTGCCCGCGATGCACAAAAGCCGGAAATACCGGCCGGCGCCGAACCCGCTTCGGAACCGCCCGCAATTGCAACATCGGCATCCCCGTAAACAATCATACGATGGGCGATGCCGATCGAATGCGTTCCCGTTGTGCACGCCGAAACCACGCCGAAGCTCGGGCCTTTGAGCCCCAAATCAATCGAGACCGAACCCGAAATCATATTGATGATCGATCCCGGCACGAAAAATGGCGAAACTTTTTTAATGCCGCCATTGTTGAGCAGCATGCACTGCTCTTCGATCGTGCCGATGCCGCCGATCCCGGATCCCATCATGACCGTGATGCGTTCGCGGTTGGCATCGGTGATTTCGAGTCCGGAATCGATAACCGCCATCTTTGCTGCACCAACACCGTAGTGAATAAACGGGTCGTTGCGGCGTACTTCTTTCGGCCCCATCCATTGGGCGGCGTCGAAACCTTCAACCAACCCGGCAAAACGGGTTGGGTAGCTGGAACAATCGTAGGCGGTGATGGCTTTTACGCCACTATAGCCCGCCAATAAATGGTTCCAAGCGGTTACCAAATCGGAACCTACCGGCGAGACAATGCCCAATCCGGTAACGACCACTCGACGTCGCGTCATAAGCCTTGATTCGACTTTTATGGATGGATTTTCAGGCGTTTAGCCGGCCTGATTGGTGTGCGACTTGATGTAGTTCAGCACATCACGGAAGGTCACGATCTTTTCAGCTTCTTCATCCGGAATGTCGATCTCGAATTCTTCTTCGAGCGCCATTACCAGCTCGACGGTATCCAGCGAATCAGCGCCAAGATCTTCAACGAACGAGGCCTCCGGGGTGATCTGATCTTCAGCGACGGAGAGTTGTTCGGCAATGATCTTTTTGACTTTTTCATCGAGACTGCTCATCTGTGACTTCCTCACGTATGTTGGGCGAAACGGTGCTAGTGTAAGAGATTCACTCTGTGTGCTGCCAGCGAATCAGGATTGAGTACTGCAACAGCATCAGACCATGTACAAGCCGCCGTTGACGTGCAATGTCTCGCCCGTAATGTAGCCGGCTTCAGGCGAAGCAAGAAACGCGACCGCGGCGGCGATGTCGTTGACTGAGCCCAAGCGCTTCACCGGCACTTGCGCTTGCAGCGCAACCAACTGTTCTTCTTTCATCATACGGGTCATATCGGTTTCAACGAAGCCCGGCGCAACAACATTAACGGTAATTCCGCGCGAACCGATCTCGCGCGCCAGCGATTTCGAGAACCCGATCAAGCCGGCTTTGGCGGCGGCGTAATTGGCTTGGCCCGCATTCCCCATCGTCCCGATCACTGAGCCGATGCTGATAATGCGGCCGCTGCGCGCTTTCATCATGCCCGGTACCACCGCCCGAGATAAGCGAAAGATGGCGCTGAGATCGGTTTCGAGCACGTCGCACCAATCGGAATCTTTCATCCGCAGCAGCAGCGTATCGCGAGTCACGCCCGCGTTATTGATCAGCACGCCGACTGCGCCAAAAGTTTTACTGATTTCATCGACTACGGCTTCAATTGCCGCTGGATCGCGCACATCAAGCGCGCGCCCTGCGCCACCGTATGGCTGCAGATACGCTTCAATCGCTTCGGCGCCAGACGCCGTCGTCGCTGTGCCGATTACTTTGGCGCCATCGCGGGCCAAACGTTCGGCGATTGCACGGCCGATACCTCGGCTAGCGCCCGTTACGAGTGCAACCGGCGCCGCTCCCAATCGGTCCTGATTCATGCCTGCTCCATTGTCTGGGTCGTGAACAATGACTGCGCCTCGGCGAATCCTACCAGTTCGCCAAGCGGGAGGAAGCGAGCGGCCTCCGGCGCAACGTCGAGTACGCGCTTACCGATACCGGTAAGCACCTTCCCTGGGCCGCATTCAAAAAGCCCGGAAACACCCTGTTCATGAAGGTTTCGGATGGTCAGTGACCAACGCACCGGACGGTACAATTGTTGGATTAGCGCTTCGCGAATTTCAGCCGCTTCAGTCCGCGCTTGCGCGTCAAGATTGTGCAAAACGGGCACCTGCGGGCGCTGGACATCGACATCCCGCAGACGCTCGGCAAGTTGGTCTGCTGCAGGACGCATCAACGAGCAATGCGATGGCACAGAAACCGGAATCGGCATCACTTTGCGCGCACCAAACTGCTTGCTGTTGGCGACCAGCCAGTCGATGGCGCCGCGCGTGCCGGCAACAACAACTTGTCCGGGTGCGTTGTAATTGGCGGCTTCCAGCACACCGTCACCGTCATAAGCGGCGCAGGCTTTTTCAACGCCTTGGTCATCGAGCCCGATGACAGCAGCCATTGCGCCGACGCCTTCTGCCACTGCGGCCTGCATCAAATTGCCACGCAGCTCGACCAGCTTCAGCGCATCAGCAAATGTTAAAGCGCCCGCGGCGACGAGCGCCGTATATTCGCCGAGGCTATGCCCGGCTAGTGCTAACGGTGCTGGAGCATTGCCGGCAGCCGACCAAGCCCGCCATACCGCTACGCCAGCGGCGAGCAGCGCCGGTTGTGTGCGCTGCGTTTTGTTGAGCTGCTCAGCCGGGCCGTCTTTGACCAGCTGCAATAAATCCCAGCCCAAGACGTCCGAGGCTTCACGAAACGTCTCGTCGACGACAGAATGCTCGGCGCCCAGCGCTTTCAGCATGCCGACTTCCTGCGATCCCTGACCTGGAAACAGTAGGGCGTATTTCATTATTTGCGTGCTCCTTCATGCTGAATTGCAGGTTCTCCGCCGGGCCTGATCACGCCGACAGCGAGACCATAAAGAAAGGCGGCGATAACGCCATAGAGGTGTGATTCGGCGGCCACCCCGCCGCCAATTAAACGTTGTTCTGAGTCCGGCGCGCCGACAATGAGTTCCCAAGCAATACGGGCAGCGACAAAGATCAGCGCCCCGATCGCAATGCGGTCACGCTGCAGTGCTTGTCGCGCGAAGCCATAAGCAAACAAGCCATACACCAAGCCCGATAAACCGACGTAAGTGTCGAGGGTCGGCACAAAAAAATAAAGCCCCAGGCTCATGCCGAGGCCGATCAGCACCACCCGCTTTAGCCACTCAACCGGCGATGCGCGCTCGGGGCACAGCGCGACCAACAACGCGACACTAAGCGCATTTAGAAATAGGTGCCAATAGCCGAGATGAACCAGATTCCCTGTGATCAGGCGCCAGAGCTGACCGTGATCAATTCCGCTGCGTTCATAACGCAAATACGCGGCTAGCGGCTCGCCGCCACATTGCAATAAAAACGAAATCGCGACCAGCACGGCCGGCGGCAGCCAAACCCGGGCGGAACTCGGGGAGTCCTCTGCTATCATAAAGTTCATCGTATCTAACCATTATCGCTGACTTCCTCGACCCACTGCATCAATGAAAAAATTTCCTGCTCAGTTTCATCGTGCCCGCGGTTTCACGCTTATTGAAATCATGGTTGTGGTCGTCATCATCGGTATTCTTGCCGCGATCGTCGCCCCGAATATTTTCGACCAGCCGGACCGCGCGCGTATTGTCAAAGCCAAGCAAGACATCGCGGCGGTCGAGTCGGCGCTAAACCTTTATAAGCTCGATAATTTTGTTTACCCGAGCACCCAGCAAGGTCTGGAGGCACTCGTCGCGCCGCCGCAGGGCGAGCCGGTTGCGCGTAATTGGAAGCCGGGTGGCTACCTTAAAACGGTGCCGAAAGACCCGTGGGGCAACACCTACCAATACCTGAGCCCAGGCGTAAAAGGCGAAATCGACGTATTCAGCCTTGGCTCCGATAACAAGCCCGGCGGCGACGGCTCAGCCGGCGACATCGGCAACTGGAACCTCGGTCAATGATCGATCGCGCTGCGCGGGCGCTGCCCGCCGGCGCGAACAGTAGGCGCCGCAGCCGCCGCGAAGGCGGGTTCACGCTGCTCGAACTGATCGCGGTGATCTTCATCATCGGTATTCTCGTGACATTCGCGACGTTGTCGATTGGCAACCGGACGCTAGACGATCGCTTGGAATCTGAATCAAAAAAGCTGGAGCAATTGCTCCGGCTCGCCGAAGATGAAGCCGATTTGAAAGGTTTTGCGCTCGGGCTGAGTTTATCGACTGAGGGCTATCGCTTCCTCGTCACCGACAACAGCCAGAATTGGGTTGACTACGCGCAGACCGGCGTCCTGCGCAGCCGCCCTTTTCTGCAACCGTTCTACGCTGAACTGCGCATCGAAGGTCGATTGATACCGCCGGAAGGCACGAAGGATGGCAAAGTCGATACCAGCAAAAATAAAGACAAGAAAAAACTGCAGCCGCAGGTGTTATTACTGCCGGGCAGCCAGCTAACCCCGTTCGAGTTGAATTTGCGCGCGCCCAATTACGCCTCGTATTTTCATATCGAAGGCGATGCGCTGGGCCGCTTCACCCGAGAGCGCCGCAACGACAACGACCGCCAACGCCGATGAATACCTCACCTACCCGCCAGCGCGGTTTTACACTGCTTGAAATGCTGGTCGCTGTCGCGGTGCTGGCGATCGCAATGGCTGCCATCATCACCAACGGCGCGCGTTACGCCAGTGGTGCCGCCAGCCTGCGCGATAAATCGATCGCGCTCTGGGTTGCGCGCAACCATCTGGCCGAAGTTGAGCTATTACCGAATTGGCCGAACATCGGCAAAAGCAATGACGACGTCAAAATGGGCGGCATCGAGTGGACTTGGCGGACTGAGGTCATCTCCACGCAAGACCCAACGCTACGCCGTCTCAACATCCGGGTCGAAAAGAAAGGCGAGCGCAGTGCAATCGCCTACGCCACACTCACCAGCTTCGTATCCAACGTCGGCCGACAAGAGCAATGAAGAAGCGTACGCGCCGCGAGCAGGGCTTTACGCTGCTGGAGCTAATTGTCGTCATCGGCATTTTTGGTATTTTTGCCGCAATGGCCTACGGCGGGCTCGATACGGTGTTGAAGGCACGCGTTCGCATCGAACAATCGCTAACGCGAACTGAAGATTACGACCGCGCCTACCTGCGCATGCGTGCCGATTTCCAGAACAGCTCGAGCCGCGCCGTTCGCAACGATTTCGGCGAGGCGCAGGCTGCTTTTACCTTTGACACTTACACCCATCGCGTTGAATTCACCCGCAACGGTTGGCAAAACCTACTCGGACTGCCGCGATCAAACTTTGAGCGTGTCAGCTATTTCCTCGACGACACCCAGGCTGACGGCACGCGCGGCGGCAGCCGCTCGCCCGACAAACATCTCGTCCGGCGCAGTTGGCTCGTGCTGGACCGCGCACCGCGCACCGAACCAATCGACCTTACTCTGCTCGATCACGTCCAGGAATTGAACTGGCGCTTCCTCGGTACCGGCACGGCTTGGCAAGACACTTGGCCGGGCAGCAGCGGCGGCGTTTCCGGCCAGAATCCGGACCAACCGCCGCCGAGGGCGATCGAAATCAAATTGCGGACCCAAGACTGGGGTGACCTCCGCCTGGTGTTCAGAGTTGGCGCGGAAAATGCCGATAAAGTCTCGGAATTGCTCAAAATACAGCCGCAAGCCACGCCCGGCCAGCCGAATACGCCGACCGATCCAAACACGCCCGGCGACAACCCGCCGTCTCCGAAAAAAACGCCGTTGTGAATAGTTCCCCCCAATGAAATCGCTGACGCGTAAGCGACAAGACGGCATCGCCCTGTTAACGGCGATGTTTGTCGTTGCGCTGGCCACAATCGCCGCGGTGGCGATGTTTGAAAGCGGCAACATCGCTGTACGCCGCGCGTCTAACCTCGTCGAAACCGAAACGGCGTGGTGGTATGCGGAAGGCGTCGAGTCTTGGGTCAAGGGCATCCTGAAACAAGACGCGCGCAATAACCAGATCGACAGCTTTAACGATACCTGGGCGCAGCCGATCGATTTCCTCCCGATCGACAACGGCAGCCTGCGCGGCCATATCGACGATCTGCAAGGCCGGTTCAATTTGAACAATCTTGCGGTGCAAAACCCCGAGCAGCTGAAAATCTATCTCACGCAATTTCAGCGCTTACTGCTGAGCCTACCGAATTTCGACGCGGAAAAATACGTTAACGTCGGCTCCGCCATTCGCGACTGGGTCGATGCCGACAGCGAGCGCTTTGACGTCAACGGCGCCGAAGACAACGAATACGAGTCGCAAAGCCCGGCTTACCGCGCCGCCAATCGGCCGATGTTGAGCACCTCAGAATTGCTGCAAATTCGGGGAGTTACAAAAGAGTTGTACGCTGCGCTAGGGCCTTACGTCACGGTGCTGCCGATGATCGGGACTAAGATCAATATCAACACGGCGCCGGAACCGGTGCTACGTTCGTTGTCTGCCAATTTCGATAAAGCGGCACTCGAGGAATTTGTTCAAAGTCGGATCAAGAAGCCGGCGATGAGCCCGCAAGAAGTCTTGGGCGGCGGCGCCAATAGTTTCCTACTGGCGGATAAAGAAACGCACCCGGAAACGCTGATCGACGTGAAATCGCAATTCTTCCAGCTGCAAGCCGAAGTCTTGATTGGCAGCAGTCGAGTCGCGCTGTACAGTGTTTACGCGCGGGCTGGCGGCAGCGACAATCCGATCGTAATCGCCCATAGCACCGAAACAAACTGAACCACCCACTTTCATCACCCTATTCCTCGCCCCTTGCGCGATACTCTCTATATTCGCCTCAGTGATGTCGCGTCCGACACGCCGACGGCTCATGCCCTTGTTAGCCACCCGGTAGACGGCAGTCGGCCCGATGTTTTCGTGCGGACGCTGCCGCTGTCGGAAGTCGTCAGCCTTGGCGCCACGCGTCGTGTCGTCATCTTCGTGCCCGGCTTCGATGTCCGGCTAACGCAGGTTTCGGTGCCCGTACGGCAACCGGCAAAAGTCCTTGCCGCAGCGCCTTACGTGCTTGAAGACCAGCTCGCCGAGGATGTTGAAACCCTGCACTTCGCGCTAGGCGCACGCCTAGCCAACGGCGCGTTTGCCATCGCCGTCGTGGCGAAGCAGCACATGGATCAATGGCTGGCGCCATTTTTGGCGCAGAACGTCCGCGTTGATGCGCTCATTCCGGAAACACTGGCGCTCCCCTGGCAAGAAAACGGACCGTGGAGCGTGCTCCCAGAAGCCGGCCAAATGATCGTCCGCAACGGCGCCTACACCGGCTTTAGCTGCGTGCCTGAGGACTTCGACCTGTTCTTGCAGATGGCGGACAGCGACGCCCAGCAGGCGCTACGCGTGTTCGTTATGCGGGACGACGGCACCGACTACACCAGCCTACAGCGGCCGGTTGAGCTGATGCCTGGATTTGAGCATCCGCTGGAAGTGCTGGTTCGTAGCTGGCAGCCGGCGCAGTCAATTGAGTTGCTACAAGGCGCATATTCGCAGCGCGAAGATCTTGATCGCTTTTGGCTGCCGTGGAAGCGCGCAGCGCAGCTAGCTGCAGTTGCGCTACTGCTGGGCGTGATCGCCAACGGTGTCGATGCCTATCGCCTCAAGCGCCAAGTCGCCGCCCAGCAAGCCGAGAATGAGCAGCAGTTTCATACGTTGTTCCCGCGGGAGTCGCGCATCGTCGACTTGCAAGCGCAAATCGATCAGCAACTGCGCGCGCTGCACGGCGCCAGCGGCGGCGGCAGCTTGTTTTTGTTGATGCAATCAGCGGCGCTGGGCTTGTCGCAAACGCCGGGGTTAACGTTGAAAAATGCGCAATTCCGTGAAGGCGCCTTGTATCTCGATTTATCCGGCACCGATTTACAGGTGCTCGAGCAATTACGGAGCTGGTTCGCCGGTCACCGCAATACCCGCCTCGAAGTACAAACCGCCGATGCCGGCGAGAGCGGCGTGCAAATCCGCCTAAAACTGACACCGGGTGTGGCATGAAGGCCTATCGTCAAAAGTTAGAGCAGCAGTTTCTGCAACAAACCGCGCCGCTACGGGCACGCTATGAAGCGCTGCAACCCCGTGAACAAGTACTGGTGACGATCGCTGCTGGGGTCGTCGCCTTCGCGCTGGCCTATGCAATCATTTGGCAGCCGTTTGCCCGCGCGCGCGTCCGCTATGCGCTTGATCTCGAAGCGGCCCGAGCCGTCGCCCAGTCTCTAGCCGCGGCACAAGCCGAAGTGGCCAGCGGTGCGGGGCAGAATTTCAGTGTGATCGGTGCCGACGTTTCGTTATTAACCGCCGTAGATCAAGCGGCCAAAAGCGGCACGCTGAATAAAGCGCCAGCGCGGCTGCAGCCGGATGGCGAGAATCAAGCCCGGGTCTGGCTTGAAGACGTGCAGTTTGATGTGCTGATGCGCTGGATGTACGAACTGCAGAACAACTATGGCTTGCACATCGATGTCGCGGACATCGAGCGGCAACCCACCTCCGGCCTCGTCAACGCCCGGCTCTCACTGACGCGCACACCATGAAGTCGAAGTTCCTGATCTTAATCGGCGTTCTCGTCTTTATTATCTCGGTTGTGCTCGGCACGCCAGCGGCGCTGCTGTATTCGAAGTTGGCGGGCAATAATCCAGGCGCGGTTCAACTGATTGGCTTAGAGGGCTCGGTTTCCGAAGGCTCCGCAGGTGAGTTGATCAGCAACGGCCGCGCATTGCTGAGCGGCGTGCGCTGGCGCTTTGCGCCGTTATCGCTCTTGCTCGGGCGCCTCGCGTTTCACATCGAAGGCGGACACGAAACCTTGGTTAATGGCACTGTGGCGCTAACGCCATTCGGGCCGCGCGCCGATAACCTTAAAACCAGCGGCAATATCGCCACCACGCTGCCGCTGATTACGCCGCTACCAGTCCCGATCGAAGGACAATTCGATCTCGCGCTGAGTACGCTGAAGCTCCACGGCGGCTATCCGACAACGATGAAAGGCCAGTTGAAGCTGAATAGCCTGCATTGGACGCTGGGGCCGAATCCGCTTGCGCTCGGCGATCTCGTCGCCGATATCGTTACGGAAAAAGATCAGATCGTTGGCAAGTTTCAGCCGACCTCGGGGCCGCTGGATATCGGTGGCGAGATCCGCTTACTCAACGACCACAATTACGAGGTCGATTTGCAGGTAAAAGCCAAGCCGAACGCTGACGCGACCTTGCAAAATCTGCTGCACACGCTCGGTCAGGCCGACACGCAGGGCTATTTTCACATCAAGTCTCGCGGGCAACTTTAAGATGGATTGGGTGCCGCATGTCACGGTCGCGTGTGTGATTGAACGCGACGGGAAATTCCTCTGCGTCGAAGAGCAAATTAACGGCGTCTCGGTGATCAACCAGCCGTCCGGACACTGGGAACGCGGCGAAACACTGATCCAGGGCGCGGTCCGCGAAACGCTAGAAGAAACCGGCTGGGATGTCGAAGTTCAGGCGCTGCTCGGCGTTTATGAATTCAAGCCAGCAGCGCTCGACTACTGTTTCTTGCGCTTTGCGTTCATCGCAACCGCGTTGCGGCACTATCCCGAGCGGCCGCTCGATACCGGCATCGAACGCGCGCTTTGGCTCACGCCCACTGAGTTAGAAACGGCAGCAGCGCGCCACCGTAGCCCGATGGTTATGCGCGGAGTCGATGACTACCGTGCTGGCCGCCGCTTTCCGCTCGATCTCATCGCCCACCTGACGCCGTCGCCGTGAACGCAGCGCATGTCGTGGTCGGCCTGTCCGGCGGCGTTGATTCCGCAGTCGCCGCGTGGCTGCTGAAAGAACAGGGTTACCGCGTCTCCGGTTTATTCATGGTCAATTGGACCGAAGACGAAGACGGCTACTGCACCGCTGCCGAAGATTTCCAGTCGGCGCGCGCCGTTGCCGCCGAACTCGAAATCCCGCTGCACCGTGTCGATTTTTCAGCCGAATACCGCAAGCGCGTGTTCGACCTGTTTCTCGCCGATTACGCGGCCGGTAAAACGCCGAATCCGGATGTGCTGTGCAATCGCGAGGTGAAATTCCAACCGTTCCGCGAACACGCACTGCGCCTGGGCGCTGATTTCGTCGCCACCGGACACTACGCGCGAGTCGAAACACATCTCGATGGCCCACGCCTGCTGCGCGCAGTGGACGACAACAAGGATCAGACCTACTTCCTCGCCGCCGTTGACCGCGCGAACTTTGAGCGCGTGCTATTCCCGCTCGGCGCGCTGAGCAAACCACAGGTGCGGGAACTAGCAAAAAAAGCCGGCTTGCCGAACCACGCGCGTAAAGATTCCACCGGCATCTGCTTCATCGGCGAACGCGAATTCCGGGCTTTTCTTGGCAATTATCTGCAGCCGAACCCTGGCTCAATCGAGAGCGAAAACGGCGAAGTCGTCGGCGATCACAACGGCCTGATGTTCTACACGCTCGGCCAGCGTCGCGGCTTGGCGATCGGCGGCCGGCGCGGTGCGCAGGAATCGCCGTGGTATGTGATTGGCAAAGACGCGGCGCGCAACGTATTGCGCGTTTCGCAACAGGCGAATCATCCGGAGCTAATGTCAACGATGATCACCACTGCGCCGTTTCATTGGATCCGGCGGCCAACCCAGATGCCGGCGACTTTGCTCGCACGCATCCGCCATCGGCAAACACCGCAGCGTTGCCGGGTGTTGAACATCGACGGTGACCGCGTCACGTTTGCCTTCGAGCAAGCACAACGCGCGGTCACCAGCGGCCAGTATCTGGTGCTCTACGACGATGCCGAATGCCTTGGCGGCGGCGAAATGCTCGCTAGCGCCGACGCCGAGCAGTCAGCAACCTAAGACTTTTCCACGTGGATCGGCGTGTCGGATACGACGATGCCGTCGGCATCCGCATACAGCCAAGCACCGGGCTTAAACGTTACGCCGGCAAAAATTACGATCTTATCGATCTGCGCCGAGTGCAGGCCTTTTTCGCTTTTGCGCGGGTGAGTACCCATCGCCTTGATGCCGAGATTCTGATCAGCCAGTTCCTCCGAATCGCGCACGTAGCCGTAGACAACGATGCCAGCCCAACCGTTGGTGACGGCCAGCGCGCCGAGATTGCCGCCGACCAGCGCACAGCGCGTCGAGCCGCCGCCGTCAACCACCAGCACGCGACCTTCGCCGGGCGTTTCTAGCGCTGCGCGGACCTGGGCGTTGTCTTCAAATACCTTCAGCGTCTTGATCGGGCCGTGAAACGACACGTAGCCGCCGAAATCGCCAAACATCGGCTCGGCAACTTGCGCATCGGGGTGTTGATCGGAAAGATCGGTCGTTGCCAGTGTCATCTGCATCATCCTCGAAAATATTTACGAAAAAAGTTGCTGCCGACGCCGCGCCAGAACTGGCCCGAGCAAGGCGTAGAGCGTCATGATGATGAACGCGGCCAAAGTCCAACCCGGCAAGCTGATACCGAACCAAGCGGCGTTAATCTTGGCGCAGTTGCCGTCGCCGCGCAGCACCAGCGTTACAACCTCATTCACCGGCATCAGGCCCAGCAAATAATCCAGCGTCGGCCCACAGGCCGGCACTTGATCGGGCGGCAAAGACTGCAGCCAGACATGCCGCGCCGCGATGCCTGCGCCGGCGAGTGCGCCCAGCGCAGCCAATACCGCATACACCCAGCGGCCACCGCGCTTCGGTGCGTGCAAGGCGCCGAGCAGGAAGAACACGCCGGCGAATACCATCGCCACGCGCTGGAAGATGCACATCGGGCAAGGTTCCAGATTGCGGAAATGCTGGAGGTACAGCGCAAACAGCAAGCCGAACGCGCAAGCCAAAAAACCGAGTGCCGACAAGCGGCGGAAACTAAAACGCGTCATAGGAGATTGCGAAAAATGAAAGTGGTCAGCGACCTGAACGGCCGTGCGAGGACTGCAGATTATCGGCTCGCATGCTGTGCCGCAACGCCGCGGCGACTGTATAAACTGCAACCCTGAACATTCCTGGAAGGATTACATGAATCTTACTGTCCGTATCGAGCGCTACGGTGCCCCAGAAGTACTGCAGCTGGTTGATTTTCCAGCCACCGAGCCGGGGCCTAGCGAGGTTCGCCTGCGTCACACCGCGATCGGCCTGAACTTCATCGATACCTACCAGCGCAGCGGCTTGTACCCGATCCCGCTACCCAGCGGCCTCGGCCAAGAGGCGGCTGGTGAAATCACGGCGGTCGGGCCCGGCGTCAGCGAATTTCAAGTCGGCGATCGCGTTGCCTACGCTGGCGGCCCGCTCGGCGCCTACAGCGAAGCTCGAACACTGCCGGTTGCAAAGCTCGTCAAACTGCCCGCCGCGGTCAGTGACGAAGCCGCAGCGGCCTTGATGCTGAAAGGGATGACGGCGTTCTATCTGCTTCATCTTTCGTATGCCGTAAAGCCCGGCGATGCCTTGCTCGTGCATGCGGCAGCGGGTGGCGTCGGTAGCGTGCTCGTGCCGTGGGCGAAGCACCTCGGTGCGCGCGTGATCGGCACCGTCGGCTCGGCGGCAAAAGCCCGGCTCGCGCGGGATGCCGGCTGCGATGAGGTCATCCTTTACCGCGAGCAAGACTTCGCCGCAGAAGTAAAACGCCTAACCGCAGGCCGCGGGGTGGACGTGGTTTACGATTCCGTCGGCAAAGACACCTTCATCGGCTCGTTAGACGCGCTCAAACGCCGCGGCATGCTGGTGACCTACGGCAATGCCTCGGGCAAAGCGCCGCCGTTTGAACCAGTGCTGCTCGCAGAAAAAGGCTCGCTATTCATCACGCGTCCAACACTCGCCCACTACACAACCACCCGCGAAGAACTCGACACTGCAGCAAACGCCCTGTTCGATGTCCTCGCCCGCAACATCGTCGCGCCGCAGATCGACCAGCGCTATGGCTTATCGGAAGTCGCCCGCGCGCACACCGAACTCGAAACCCGCGCAACCACCGGCGCTTCGGTTTTACTGCCAGGTCGCTAGCGCATTGGCGCCGCAGCCGCCCGTTCCAACACGCGTCAATCCAATTTAGCGTCGCCCGATGGCCGTCTTAATATTGCCTCGGTCGCTGCGATAAAAATGATGGATGCGCGGCGATTCCTAGTCAGGGCCCACCCCGTCCAGCAAATACGCCAGATTCAGTTCAACGTAATGGCGCTCGGCGGGTTGGATCGCGCGTCTTTCAACGGTGATTTCTGGCGCTAGACACATGTCCCGACCTGGCGTCATTAATAACGCTTGCATTTATATCGCACACGATATAATATTCCGCCCATGAACTCGCAGCCCGCAACTAAAAATCTGCTGAAGCTGGACGTGCAGCTTTGCTTTGCGCTGTATTCGACACTGCTTGGCATCAACAAGGTTTACCGCAAAGAACTACAAGCGCTGAACATCACCTATCCGCAATATTTGGTGTTGTTAGTGCTGTGGGAAGGCGATCAACTTAATGTTTCGGAAATTTGCGAACGGCTGTTTCTGGAGACGACGACATTGACGCCGCTGCTAAAACGGCTCGAGGTGCGCGGTTTGATCAAGCGCCAGCGCTCGGCTAGCGATGAGCGGCAAGTAATTGTCACCCTAACCGAGGAAGGGCAGGCGTTGCGCGCAACGGCGGAGAAAATCCCGGCCTGTGTCGCAGGCAATATGAATTGCTCGTTTGAGGAGATCGGCGCGCTGCGTGATCAACTCGTGGCCCTACGAACGAATTTATTCAAAAATGCTTAATGAGACGTTGTTCCCCACTTTGTATCTCGCTATCGAGGCACCGTTGCAATCGCGAATGAATGATATTAAACGGCACAATATATCGCGTACGATTTAAATAGTAGCGATATTTTAACATTGCGAAATTTACTTCGAAATTTTTATCTTAACCGTTGTTTAATCAGGAGAAAATACATGCCTATTGAGAAAATTCTTTACCGTGCGCACGCTACTGCAACCGGTGGCCGCGATGGCCGCGCTGTAAGTGACGACAACCGCGTCGACGTTAAACTCAGCACACCACGTGAACTCGGTGGCGCCGGTGGTGAGGGCACCAATCCCGAGCAGTTGTTCGCTGCCGGTTATAGCGCCTGCTTTCTAAGCGCGATGAAGTTTGTCGCGATGCGCGACAAATTCCCGATCCCGACCGACGTGAGTGTCTCCGGTACGGTTGGCATCGGCGCGATTCCGAACGGCTTCGGGATCGAAGTCGACCTCGCGATCAACCTGCCCGGCATGGATCACGCGCAGGCCGAACAGTTGGTTGAGCGGGCGCACGCCGTTTGCCCATACTCGAATGCGACGCGCAACAACATCGACGTGCGATTCACCATTGCATAAACAAGGATCGAACCTGGGGCCTGTGCAGAGGCCGACAAAGCCATCAGCCCTAGTCGATGGAAACGTAACGCGGCAGGCCCCCGTACGCGAGGCCTGCCGCCCCATTTGCATTACAGCGCGACGCTTACGGCCGGGAAATCGACCTCGGTACCGGCGATGTGATTCGCGTAGTTGGTCAGCAAATTAATCGTGACGTTGCCGAGCACTTCCAGAATCAAGCCGTTATCGAGGCCGGCTGCACGTGCGGCGGCCAGTTCTGCATCGCTGATGACGCCGCGTTGGACGGCAATTTTCACCGCGAGTTGGGCAATTGCATTTTCCAGCGCGTCGTCGCCCTTACCGGCACGGGCCGCGAGCACTTCAGCATCGGATAAACCCGCACCTTTACCGATCAGCGTATGTGCTGACAAGCAGTATTGGCAGCTGTTGGCTTGCCCAACGGCAAGCGCAATGATTTCGCGCTGACGCGCGCTCAAACGGCCGGAACCCAACGCTTCGGAAAAGCCGAGGTAGCCGTTCATCACTGCTGGCGCTTGGGCAAATGTCGCAAATAGATTCGGCACTACGCCGAGCTTGGCCTTGATCGCGCCGAAGGTTGCGGCAGTCGCGGCATCGGCTTCAGCAACCGGAATGGCGGGGATACGAACCATGATGAACTCCTTATGATTTTGGGGTGAGGTGACAGGGGCGCATCTTGCCTCAGCATCCGATACGATTAGTGCTTGTTCGTCTCAAATTAATTGCAGATCGTATCGAAATGGATCAACTCTCCCCATTATTCGCGCGGTTTGCGCCGAGCGCTCGCGTTTTTCATACCGGCGCCTTATGCGGTGCGGTCGCATTCCCAGAGACCGACGGCATTGGCCACCTGCACCTGCTCCGCAGTGGCACTTTGCGCGTGCACCACACGCAAGGCCAGATGCTGCATATCGCGCAACCCAGCGTGTTGTTCTATCCACGGGCCTTGAGCCACACGTTGCTCGCGGATGAAGACGCGAAAGCGAACCTGGTTTGCGCCGAGGTTGAATTCGGCCGCAACGCTAATAATCCGCTGGTGCGGGCTTTACCCACGCATTTGGCCATCCCATTGGACACGGCACCTGAACTCGCGCCGACTGCCGAACTATTAATCGCTGAAGCCACGCAACAACAATGCGGCCGGCAAGCCGCGCTAGATCGACTCACCGAATACTTTCTGATCCTGCTGTTGCGGCACTTGCTGACGTCACACGCGCTCGACATCGGCATGCTCGCCGGTCTCGCCGACGCGCGGCTAGCTAAGGTGCTAACCGGGCTGCACGAACAGCCAGAATTGCCTTGGACGCTGGACGAAATGGCGCGTCACGCGGGGATGTCGCGGGCGCGTTTCGCCCGCCATTTCCACGCCACGGTCGGCAGTACGCCAATGGACTATTTAACGGATTGGCGGATTGGCGTCGCGCAGACCTTATTGAAACGCGGCAAACCGTTGAAAGTTGTCGCACCCGAAGTGGGCTATACCAGCTTGGCGGCGTTAACGCGCGTCTTCAGCAAACGTGTTGGTCTACCGCCCAGCGCTTGGCTCGCCGCCTCGGAGCGTGCGCATATCGACGAGTAACAACGTTCGAATGGCCGCCTCGCAATCGGTTAAATCGCAGCAGCTATGCGCTTGCGGCAGCCGTAAAGATGGCCTCGCCAAGCCAGAATCAACGTCGCGATAACCACCGTCAACATCGCCGCCAAACCACCGAGCGCAATAATTTGATCGCCCGGCGTGCAAAGCCCTAAGCGCGCGCATTTGTCGGAAACGAAAACCGCAGACGCTACGTTCCAGACAAAGAATCCAAAGAACCAATAGCCCAAGACCACCCACAAACGACGAACAACGCTGTTGTAGTTCTTATGTTCGTCTGCCGCAGTAAATTCACCGAGCACCTGGCTTCGCGGTAGGCCAGCCGCTGATTTATGAACAACAATAGAACTGCCGACAAAATCGTGCAGCGCTTGTCGCTGCGGCGAAATTAGCATCGAAAAAAAGGCCGGCAAGCCAATTGCCGATTTAACCCCAAACCGAGCCAGCGCAGCGCCGAAGCTAGGGCCTGTTAACACGTATGCGATCACTGCGACGGCGGTCGCGAACCGCCAGTGCAACGAGGAAGGCCGCAGCCAAGGGTGGTTCCCTTGGCGCGACGACCGAGGCCGCAATGGCGGTTCACGACCCCGTCCCGCAGGGTTATGGCCAAAAATCCGCCTGTCGTCGTTGCAAACCTTGGCCTTGGAATCACCAAGGCCGGCGGCTCGCGCCTCGTCGGGCGGATTTTTGACTTATAACGCAGCGACCGCATACGTGTTAACAGGCCCTAAGACGCTGGTCTCTGGCTTTCCGGCGCACGCGAATGCCAACGATGTGATGGCCGATCGAGCCGCCGGTGCGCCAAACCAGTATCGGATCCAGCAACAGTGCAACGCATAACGCGAGTAAAAGGCGCTGCCCACCGCTACCGATCTCGGCATAAGCCAGCGCCGCAATGGCGCCAATACCGCTGTAAGCCATTACGACGCCATCGATAATCACACCACGCACCCGGAGCAACGCCGGTGGGTAGGAGGCTGCAATGCCCGCCTCGCTTGCAGCCCGAGATGCCGACGCCAAACGTTAAACCTTTCGGACGCGCGCTAACTTAGAAGTTAAAACCTTTCCGTTTCGGCTCATCGAGCGTTACCGCAAGCGAACGAATCTGGCGGCTGCTGCCAATATTGTCGCCGCTGCTGGTGGTACCGTCGCCCAAGTCCAGCTGGTAGAAACGCGCCGAACCGTTGCGGTCAGCGATGGCGGCATAAGCCTTATCGTTGTTCGGCACGATGTCGATCCCCGCATTTGCGGTGAAGCCGTTGTTGGCCGCGCCAATCGTAGTCAGCACGCCAGCTGTCGTTGCGCTCTCTAAGGTCTGCGTGGTGACATCAATCGCATACAGCGTTGTCGATGTCGCATCGTCCACACTATTGCTGTACGCAATCGCGGCGAGCCGTGGAATTTCACCTTCGTGGATATCGTTCGACACAAAGCTTAGCGTCCCGCTACCGTCGGTTTGCAACTGCGCGCCAGTGGTGGGATCAACGCGGAAATTGGTGTTGTTGGCGCTGTTTGCACCTTCAAAATTGATCACGCGCAAATAATCACCAACCGGATTGAAGTCAATCACCGGTACGGTGAGCGACAAGCTCGAAAACGCCGTACTGCCGACGCGGGTCGTCACGCCGGTATCGGTGTTCACCGTTACCAAAAAATTGCTGCTGGTAATGCCGTAAAGCTGCTTGTTTGCTGGGCGAAACGCAATCTGTAGCAAGGTCTCGCCACTGGCCAAGCCGGTAATCGTCGACTCAGCTGTAATATTGTTCGCGTTGTCGGTATCGAACCGGATCAGCGTGTTTGTGGTGGTAAGCGCATAGGCGTCACGGCCTTGCTGGCAGCCGGCCAGTACCAGGGCGCTGAGGGCGAAAACGGCGACTTTCAATAATTTTTGCATGTCCAATCCCATATCCAATCTTCTAGCGCTACGGCGCCCGAGCAATAGCGAATCATAACGGGACTTGGCCGGCAGCGGGTTGCAGATTTCGTTACGAATCGTTGCGGAAAGCTAATTTGATCAAGGCCACAGCCAGGCGGCACCTCGCACACCGCTGCTATCACCGTGCAGTGCCGGTACCAAGCGCGTTGCGACGTGATCGGAAAAAACCCAATTTGGCCAAAGCGCTGGCACCGCGGCGTAAAGGCGATCTAACCGCGACAAACCGCCGCCGAGCACGATTACCGCTGGATCGAGCAAATTGATCACGTGCGCCAAGGCGCGTGCGAGCCGATCTTCATAACGGCGCAGCGTCTGCTCGGCCGCGAGATCACCGGCCGCTGCGCGCGCCACGATGTCCTCACCGCGCAGACGCTCGCCGTTCACACGGGCGTGATCGTTGGCAAGGCCAACGCCCGAACACCAATCTTCGATGCTGCCGTGCCGGCCGTCCCAGCCAAGCGGGCCCGGTACTTCACCCCATTCCGGCTTCGGCCAGGGCAGCGGGTTATGGCCCCATTCGCCAACGATGGCGTTCGGGCCAGACAACAGCCGCCCGCCGATGACAATGCCGCCCCCGACGCCGGTACCGAGAATCACCGCAAAAACATTAGCGGCGCCAGCCGCTGCACCGTCAGGCTGCGCCTCGGACAGCGCGAGGCAGTCGGCATCATTCGCCAAACGCACTACGCAGCCGAGCGCGGCCTCCAGATCTTGCCGCAGCGGCCGCGCGTTCAAACAGGTTGAGTTCGCGTTCTTGATTAAACCGGTCGCGGGGGAAATCGCCCCCGGATGGCCAACGCCGACCGGCACGCCAACAGCGCCGGCCTCTTGTTCCAGTAATTTAACCAGCGCGACAACAGCCGCAACCGTGGCAGCGTAATCACCTGCAGGTGTTGCAATCCGCCGCCGCACAAGGATCTCGGATTCGCCGCGCAGCACGATGCCCTCAATCTTGGTCCCGCCAAGATCAATGCCGATGCGCAGACGCTGAAGAAGCGGGGTTGATGTGTTCATCTCGCCATGATCCACGATCGCCCCGCCCCTTTTCATCCGCCGGCTTACCCTTGCGCTGATTTATGCCGCGCTTCGATGCAAAGGCGAGCCCAACTCGGCGCGTAAGCCTGGGACCAGTCGGTCGATCAGCGCCCGCGTTTTCGCCGCAGCCAGACGTGCTTCGGGGTAAACAACGTGCACCGGCAGCGGCGCGGGTTCATGCGCTTCTAGCAACAATACGAGGCGCCCGGCTTTAAGGTCTTCTTCGATCTGATACGACAACACGCGCGCGATACCGCGGCCTTCGACGGCCGAGGCAATCGCCGCATCCGCCGTGTTGACGGTTAACCGTGGCCGGACTCGGACCGAGGTTTGGGTATGGCCGCGCTTGCCGCCGCTAAACGTCCAGGTTTCATTCGGGCTAACGCCAGAAAACGAGATGCAGCGGTGATCGGGCAGATCTGTCGGCACCTCCGGCGTGCCGGCCTTGGCAAGATAGTCCGGGCTTGCGCAAACCACCTTACGCACCGCGCCGACTTGCACGGCAACGAGATTTGAATCGGCTAAATCGCCGAGACGAATGGCGACATCAACCCCTTCGTCGATCAAGTTCACAACCCGATCCACCAACTGCAGCCGCGCCTGCAGATCGGGGAATTCGTCGAGCAGCGCATCAACGTAACGTCGTACTTTTAGCCGCCCGAACACCACCGGCGCGGTCACCATCAGCACCCCGCGCGGCACCGAGCGCTCGCCAGCAGCGAGTAACTCGGCGCTATCCATCTCGGCGAGGATGCGCCGACAACTCGCTGCGAAGCGTTCGCCCGCTTCGGTTAAGCGCAGGCTGCGCGTCGTTCGGTGCAGTAAGCGCGCACCGGTATGTTTCTCCAGAAAAGCCACCGCCCGCGTGATCGCGGCGGGTGAGCGCCCGAGCTTGCGTGCGGCGGCGGCGAGGCCATGCTCGTCGATTACTGCGACAAACGCAGTCATTGCTTCAAATCGGTCCATCGATAATTTCCTTTATTGAAATAGTGTTTCGCATTCAGCGCTAATTCTAACGAAGACTGCAACAAACTATTCTTATATAGCCCCTTCCCTGGGTGCACCAATCAGGAGAGATGTTGTGAATCTATTCGTTAAATCAGCCCGTAAAATCGGTTTCGTTGCCATCGCCCTCGCCGCCACTGCCGGCACTGTTGCTCCGGCGTACGCTGTCGAGCAAACCGGTGGCAAGTACAACACGCTATACGCCGGCCTCGGTATCAAAGGCTACGATCCGGTTGCCTACTTTACCGATGGCAAGCCAGTGGAAGGCAAAGCCGATATTTCTTACGATTGGAGCGGCGTAACCTGGCGCTTCGCGTCGGCAGAACACCGCAAAGCCTTTGAAGCCGAACCGGCAAAGTATGCGCCGCAATACGGCGGCTTCTGTTCCTGGGGCGTGAGCCAGGGCAAGCTGTTTGATGTTGATCCGGTGCACGCGTGGAAGGTTGTCGATGGCAAGCTGTACATGAATTTCAACAGCGACATCGAAGCCAAGTGGGAACACGATAGCGCCGGCTTTATCAGCAAGGCCAACGGTAACTGGCCGGCACTGAACAAGTAAGCAGCAACCGCGTAAGCTTTACTCGCAGCAATGACCCGCCGCGGCGCGAGCCCGGCGGGTTTCGATTGGACCCGACGGAGCCTCGCCATGGACGAGTACAGCAGCGATATCGCCTTCACCCCGATCGTCAAGGAAATTCAGACTCGGCGCGGTTCGCGTGATACCTACCGCTACATGGAAGAATGCGGCAGTTGGAAAACGACAGTCACCCCGGAGTTGGCGGCGTATCTCGCCGAACGCGATAGTTGCTATCTCGCGACGACCAACGGCCAGGGCCAACCCTATATTCAACACCGCGGCGGCCCAAAAGGTTTCTTGCGCGTGTTGGACGAGCACACAATTGCCTTTGCCGACTTCAGCGGCAATAAGCAATACATCACCACGGGCAATCTGCTCGAAAACGATCGCGCGTTCATTTTTTTGATGGACTACGGCAACCGGCGTCGAATCAAACTCTGGGGCCGTGCGCGCGTCGTCGAAGACGACGAAGCGCTGGTTGCGCAGCTCATGCCCCGCAACTACCGCGCGCGCGCGGTACAGGCCATTTTGTTTACGCTTTCGGCCTGGGATGTGAATTGCCATCAGCACATTCCGGTTAAATTCAGCGCCTCACTGGTTGAGGCAAGCCTCGGCCAGCTGAAATCTCGGATTACCGAGCTGGAAGCCGAAAACGCCGAGCTGCGTGCCGCTTTAAACGGCGCAGCGAATAACCCAAGTAATTGAGGAGATTACAAATGACAACCACGACGCCGCCGGCCAAACCGCCGGTTATCAAACCGCCGTTTACGCTGGAAACGGCAAAAGCCAAGGTAAAGGCCGCCGAAAATGCCTGGAATAGCCGCGATCCTGAGCGTTGTGCGCTGGCGTATACCGAAGATTCCGATTGGCGTAACCGCGACGAATTCTTCAAGGGTCGCGAAGCGATCAAAGCCTTCTTAAAGCGGAAATGGGCGAAGGAACTCGACTACCAGTTGATGAAGGAGCTGTGGGCATTTACCGACAACCGCATCGCCGTGCGTTTTGAATACGAGTGGCACGACGCCGCGGGTCAGTGGTACCGCAGCCACGGCAATGAACAGTGGGAGTTCAACGAGGAAGGTTTGATGAAGCGCCGCGACGCGAGCATCAACGACGTCAAGATCGAAGAAAAAGATCGCCGTTACCGTCCCGCGTAAACCATCGCCATTTCAGCTTCGTGCGCGTTCAACCGTGCCGCGCGCACGAAGCGCTGGCAGATATCGGCGGCTACACGGCAACTGCGTGCCATCGCGCAGCTTAAGCCGGGCGTCGCCGGTCTCGTTCGGCTCAATTTCTGCCAGATGCTCGAGATTGACAATGTAACTGCGGTGGATGCGCAGAAATCGCGCTGGATCGAGCCGGGGCTCGATGGCTGCCATCGTTGAACGCAGCGGATAAAGGCGGCCTTTTAGGTGCAAGTTCACGTAATTTCCTTCGGCGGCCAGCCACTCGATGTCATCCGCCGCCACCAGAAACTCCTTGCCGAGCTTGCGCACTAAAAAACGCGCCGGGCGCTCAATCGGCTCTACCGGCAAGCCGACATCAGGCGCCATCAGCAAACTTGCCTCACCTTGCAAGCGCAGCAGCACAAATCGGTAGGCGTAAAGGATCGCCAGACAGTAAAAGTAGGCACGCACATCTTTCAGATATTCGTACAGCAATTCTCGCGGCCAGTTACCGAAGTTATAGGTGCTGCCGGCTACGCCGTAAGCCAATTTGCGGATCAGCACCATCGCAACAACATGCAGCACTGAGTAGCCGATACTTCCGAGCACATGCAGCGGCAGGTTTGCGCGCCAGCAATCAAAGCGCAACGGGTATCGGCGATCAAACGCAACCAACAGCGGTAATAACGCGAGCAATACACTGTTGCTGCTGAACTCCCAGACCATCGGCTGCCAACCGGCAACACCGGCACGGCTACGGCCTAGTTCCAAAATAACAACGCCCGTGTTGAAACTGGCCTGCACGCCGTAAAACAGCGACCACAGGCCGATTTCCCAGGCGTGGCGATGCCGTAAATAGCGTTCGAGTCGGGAGGGGTTTGCCATCGGCATTGCGCATTTTAACGCTGGGCTGATGATGGCCGAACGCAACTCGTCATCAGCATCCGCAACTGGTCCCAAAATTCGGGCAATTCAGCCCTTGATACCGGCCAAATGCGTCGTGTAGCTCGATATTGGCGGTCATATCTGCAAAACGACCTTCGCATGCACAACGCTCGCCGCCATGACATCGACGCGCTGCGCGTCCTACTCTTTGCTCTGCTCATCCTTTATCACGTCGGCATGCTTTACGCGGCCGAATGGAACTGGCACATCAAGAGCAGCTACCAAAGCGAAGGCCTGCAATATCTGATGTTGCTCGTAAACCGCTGGCGGATGCCGCTGCTATTTTTGATCTCCGGGCTCGCCTTCAATTTTCTGCGCCGAGACTGCACCGCATGGACCTTAATCCGCAGCCGTAGCCGCCGTGTTCTGCTGCCGCTGGTGTTGGGTGTTCTCGCCATCGTGCCGATTCAGCCGTATTGCCAGGGCGTGACGAATCACCTCGTCGAACCAGGCTTCGGCGCCTTCTTATTGCGCTATTACAGCTTCCAGCCGTGGCCGAAAGACGCGTTCGACGGCTGGCAGTACGGCTTCACCTGGAACCACCTGTGGTATCTCGTCTACCTGTGGGTTTACACACTGGTATTGGTGGCGCTGCTGCCGGCGCTGGAATCACCTGCCGGGCGCACGATACGGCGCGCAGTGATCGGCCTGCGCGGCGGCTGGTTGCTGCTCTTACCCGCGCTGCCGAAATTTCTGGCGCTGAGCCTGCTCGGTGATCGCTACCCAGGCACCAACGACTTGATCCACGATTGGTACCAACACGCGCTTTATTTCAGCTATTTCCTGCTCGGCTATTGGATCGCGACGGATGACGGAATTTGGCAAGCACTGCGCGCATTACGCCATCGGGCATTGGCGCTCGCAGTGCTGAACTGGCTTGCTTACGTTCTTATAATCAAACATTTACTAAACAACGATAGCGCTGGTTGGGCGCTGCTCGGCACACGCTTTTTGTCCGGGCTCAACACTTGGCTATGGATCGCGACAGTTCTGGGTTGGTCCGCCGCATTGCTGAACCGCCCATTCCGCTGGCTGCCTTATGCCAACGAAGCCGTACTACCGTGGTATATCCTGCATCAGAGCTTGATCGTGGCAATTGCTTTTGTCTTGGTGCCGCTGCGCGTCGGCCCGATGTTGGAGCCGCTGGCAGTCATCGCTGGAACAATCGCCGGCTGCGCGCTGCTGTACGAATATTTAATTCGCCGTAGCGCGGTGCTCCGGCTGCTGTTCGGCCTAAAGCCGCGACCGGAGGCCGCGAAGAGAATCAATCCTTCGCCGGCGCCGGCATTTCCGCTAAGCAGCGATCACGATTAGATATTTTATCCCCAGCGTCAGCAACACGGGCTACCCGCAAGCCAGGATGCGCTACGCTGAGCACGCGTCGATCTAAAGCGTAAGAACGGCGCAGGTGTCTTACTCGATCTACTGCGGCGCATCGCGCTAGCCGGTCAGTTAGGGCCTGTTAACACGTATGCGATCACTGCGACCGCATAAGTGTTAACAAGCCCTAGGACATCGCACAATCAAAATAGCGCGTGGGAATGGTGTCAGTGGGGATCAACGACAGAATGCAGCCGTCGATAGCGAAACAAATGATCGGCACCGTACGGGCAACGTCCACGCAGCCGCTCGCGCGTGCGTATGCCATCGGCACCGCGACATTGATCGCGATCGGCCTCACGCTGCAGTTATATGTGTTGGTTGCGGCGCGTATCGGTGCCGGCCGCCGCGTAATCGGCGCCTTTATCGAGTTTTTTAGCTATTTCACAATCCTGACCAATATTCTGGCTGGGCTCGCACTTTTTCTGCCGCTATGGCGGCATCGTACCGCCATCACGCCATTTTTTACCCAGAACTCGGTCAATACCGGGATCGCTGTCAATATTGTTTTGGTCGACGCGTTTTACAGCCTGTTGCTACGCCATCTCTGGCAGCCCACGCCGGCACAGCAAGTTGCGGATATCTTGCTGCATGACTTAGTTCCGCCCCTGTTCCTGCTCTACTGGTGGCTGTTTTTGCCGCGCGGCCAATTTGCTTGGCGCGAACTATGGCGCTGGCTCGCCTACCCGTTAGGCTACTTCGTTTACATGCTGTTGCTGGGCTTAATTACCAGGCACTACCCCTACCCGTTCTTCAACGTCGCCCAAGTCGGCTACGGTGAAGTGCTCCTAAATGCCGGTTTGATGCTCCCTGCCTTCGTCGGCTGCGGCGCGCTGCTTATCGGCTTGGATCGACGCAAGACCGCAACGTTGCTGCGTAATCCTGCATAACGTTCAGGCTCGGTTCAGTTGTAAGGCGATAGCTTACAACGCATGGAACGACACATCCGGAGTACGCCGATGAAAAAACTTGCCGCTCTCGCCTGCCTCACCGTTGCTGCGCTCGCCGCACCTGTTTCAGCACACGCCGCCCACGTTTCCGTGGGCGTCGGCATTAATCTCGGAGCGCCGTATTACTACGGCAACGCCAATTACCCGTATTACTACAGGCCGGCACCGGTTTATTACGCGCCGCCGGTGGTATACGCCCCGTACTACCGTCCGCATTACGGCTATCGCGGCTATGCGCGTCCTTACGGCTATTACGGCGAGCGTCGTCACGGCGGGCATCATCATCACTAAGTGCGCAAGCGCACCGCCGACGCGAGACTTGGGATGACTTTACGTTACGGCTTGGCGCCGTTGCTGTTGGCCTGCGCGCTAACCGGCTGCAATTCTGCAATCGGCTCCAGAATCACGCCAGAAAATTACGAAAAACTTGAATCCGGCATGAGCAAGGATCAGGTCCACGCAATACTTGGTAAGCCTGATCAAGCAACTGGCGACGACATCGGCAACGTTCTTTCGCTGCTGAAAGAAACGTGGCGTGGTCGCAGCCAGACGATCACCGTCACCTATACCAACGACGCGATGGTATTAAAATCGATTGATCTGCCGGATAAGTCATCCGCCAAGCCCTAAACCTACGAGCACCGGATGCCCGCTGATATCGTTGACGCCGTCACCGCCGTATTGGTCTGTGACGGCGACGTTTTTTTGCTCCGCCGACAGCCCTATCTCGCCGCTTTTCCCGGCTACGATGCCTTTCCCGGCGGCAAGGTTGAACCCGGTGAATCCGAACAACCGCATTCAGAGCCGTTGCTGCAGTGCGTACCGCCGCAGTTTCTGCACGCGTTAATCCGCGAACTGTGGGAAGAGCTAAGCTTTGATCTACACGCCGCGCTAGACGTCGACGACGTCATTGCGATCACCGCGCTCGGCGCCGCGCAATCACCGGCCTTCGTACCGAAGCGATTCAACACCCACTTTTTTCAGATCGAACTTCGTCGTCAGCCGGCGTTTGTACTGGACGAAAACGAGATCGAGCAAAGTCGTTGGCGGAAGCCGGCATACTGGCTCCAAGCCTACGAAAACGGCGATTTATTACTAGCGCCGCCGACATTGGCCGTACTGCAAGCATTAGCCCAAGGCGTTGACTGCCGGCCCGATCTTTCCTTTCCGCAACTACGTGATCCTGAACGCATCCCGCAGTTTGAAGCCGTCCACGGCGTACGGCATTTCTTCGTGCGCTCGAATACGCTGCCGCCAGCCGACCGCACAAACTGCTTCCTGCTCGGAGACGACGATCAAAAACGCATCCTCGTCGATCCCTCACCAAACGGCCGCGAAGAACTAGAGCGTCTCTGCCAGCAGGCCGGTGCCATCGGCTTCGACGAAGTCTTTCTAACCCATCATCATCACGACCATCGGCAATACGCGAACGAGATTGCGCGTCGTTTCAATGTGCCGATCGGCATGAGCGCCGATACCGAATCGCGCATCAACGCCCGGGAACCGCGTTTTCTCGATGGCCTCTGCATCAAAAATTACGCCGGCAATGACGTCATCACATACTGGCACAGCCAAGCGCTACGCTTGCACGCAGTACCGGGGCACGACGAGGGCCAACTCGCATTAATGCCCGACGGCCGCGAATTCTGCATTGTCGGGGACTTGATTCAGGGCATCGGCACCGTTGTTATCGCAGCCCCGGAAGGCGATATGAGCCGCTACTTCTCAACCCTGGAAAGCATCATCGCGCTCAACCCGCGCGTGATTTATCCATCACACGGCCCCGCGCTCGGCGGTGTGTTCTATTTGCAGCAGGCGCTGAAACACCGCCGCGAGCGCGAAGCACAAATCCTCGCGCTCTGCGACGCCGGGAATTCCCTGGAAGAAATGCTCACAAAGATCTACAAAAACGTCGATCCACGCCTGCTACCGCTAGCGCGCATGAACATCACCAGTCATCTCGCCAAACTACGCAGCGAAGGCGCGATCACCTGAATACTCTCGCCTGAACACGCTAATCGACAACAGACAAAACTGGTCGACTTAGCGACTAATTCTCAGCGTCAAACTGAAGCGGTGTATAGAGCCAGAATGCCAACTGTACGGAGGGAAGTCCAAGGATTAGTTCAGGGTGTCCACGAAACCGCAGGAACCGTCGCGTCCGCGTTGAACCGACAGTTAGGCTGGGGCGCGTAGGCAAGGTTTAGCAAGTTCACTCCATCTGCTTTGGGGTGAGTGTCCACAATAGTAAGGTAAGCACCAACTCATCTATCACCCCAGAACCTGTTGTCACGGAAGACCGGCGTGCTTTTCTTCAGTATGGCTCTCCCATGCTCGTAGATGAGTGAAAGGCGTTGAGAGTCAAACGCGGAAAAACCGCTCTTCTCAAGTACTAATTGAAGATCTACTGCTTGCAGGCGCGCTCGATGCGCGTGTGCATAGCAGACGAAACCGTGGAAACGCCTCCAGGACAATGGATGCGATAAGGAGCGGTCAGAAAGATTAATAAAGCGCAGCAGCAAGGAATTTCCTCTTTTGGAAAGTCCAGGAACTGATATTTTCTCTATGGACTTATTCCACATAGATTTTTGTGGTGTTGGTGCTTGCGGGTTTTGATTAATGTGCGGCCTAACGAGGCCGTAGAAAATGCCCACCAGCGCTTTCACCAAAATGCGCGAAAGCGGTGATCGGCTCTGACGCCACGTTATTTGATCGGATTGCGATCATCTGACGATTCCATTCTGTGGCCAGCCTCGGCGGTAGCATGGCCGCGTTGGACGATATTCTACCGTTTCTGTCTTTGCTAGGTGCTTCATGGCGCCTTGCCTTGTAGCTTTTGTACGTTGTGCACCAAGGCAAACAGCTTCCACTGTGTATCCACCTTGCGTCGGGTTCTGAGCGTGAATCGTCGCAGGTGGTGATTGTGGAGATTGCCGAAGACGGGGGCCACGATGCCGAGGCGCCGGCTGTACAGGAATCGCCCTTCACGGCTGTCGATTCGGGCTTTCATCGCGGTGGTTTGCAGGTGCAGGTCTTTGGTTTTGCTGCCGTCGAATGCTCATTAATAGGCGCAGACTGAGATTATGCAAGATAAATAGTGGATATTTCCAGTCTGACCCTAATTTTTTGTTTAGCAGCGTGATTCATGCCAGTTTGGGGGTTTTTCTACGGCCTCAACGCCGAAGCTCAGCCGCGGATTTGCCGCAGCGAAGCGGAGGCAAATACGGGATCTTGACCCGATTTAGTTGACACCCTATCCGTTGCATTTCAGGCAGCAGCCTTTTCATAGTCGATCGGTGATCTGTAGCCCAGCGACGAGTGTAAACGGGAGCGGTTGTAGCGTCGAATATAGTCCCGAATTATATCTGACAATGTTCCCTCGTCGTCGAACATAAGGCCATGGATAACGTCGGTTTTTAAAGAGTGAAAAAAAGATTCCATGTAAGCATTGTCGTTCATCTGCCTAGGCCGATTCATGCTCTGGATGATGCCCAGCGACGCCAGCCGGGCACGATAGCCATAAGCACCCTATTCAATGCCGCGATCGGAGTGAAAGATTAGCCCCGCTTTTGGCCTTCGCCGCATCAATGCAAGGTTAAATGTCGAAAGCGTCAGCCTCATGTCGCGACGCGGTGCCAGACCCCAGCTCAATACCCGGCGCGAGTGTCGATCCATCACGACCGCCAGGTATCGCCATTGGCCGGAAACCTTCAGGTACGTTACATCACCAACCCAGACTTCATCGATGGATTCGGTCATACGCCCCAGAAGTTTGTTCGAGATCGCAAGGAAAAATTGGTGATTCCCAGGCGTGTTCTTGTGCAGCCGGCTCGCCTTGGCCTTTAGATTGCTTTCCCGCATTAAACGCGCAACCCGCTTGCACGACACGGGGATGCCTGCCTGCTGTAGTGCGGCGTGAATCCGTGGGCTGCCATAGGTTCCTTGGCTCGCATCAAAGATTGCCTGTATCCGTCCGGTCAACCTTTTGTCTTCATGCGCGTGCGCACTTGCCTGGCGCCGCCTCCAGGCGTAATAGCCGCTCCGTGTGACGCCATGCCGGGCGCACAATACGCTCACGCCAAAACGGTCCTGTGCTTCTTGGATGAAGCCGAAGATTTCATCCTTCGAACGGAACAGAACCGTATGGCTTTTTTTAATAGCTCATGCTCCTCCTTGAGCAGGGCTAGTTCCAACTTCAGCTTGGCAACTTCCTCGATATCGCGAAGCTTTCGCTTATCAATTGCGACGTCGGCGCGCCCCTTCAGCAGCCCCTCACGCTTGTGCTTCCTCCAGCGTGTCAACATCCACGGATGAATCTCCAAAGCCGCTGCAACTTGTTTGACCTGGATGCCTCCGATCTCGGTCAACTTCACCGCCTTTAGCTTGAAATCATTCGTATACCGATAAACCTTTCGCGGTCCCGTAATCCTTGCCATTATTCTCTCCAACCTTGTTGGGTCAGAGTGTCAACTATTTCGGGTCAAGTCCCTACGTCGGATGGAGCTCCTTGTTGGGCCATTACCTGCGACTCAAGACTAAGGTGTCGGAGGTTCTGGATATTTCTTTGTAACGCCTGAGAGATGTCAGTGCGCCGATCCCGCCCGCGGCGACTGCCACAGCAATAGCTAAAAACGTTACCTCGAAACCTAAAATTCCAATTGCGGCGGGAGCAGCAAAACTTTCTAGAGCTAATGATGTGCCGCCTGTTGCAGGCGCACCGAGGGCTGCATAAACCGCCAGCCCAATTGCTGCGGCTGCGATGGCCCAAGCGACTTTGCCCGTAGCGCGAAGCCTAATTGTTTTCTTCGCAAGGCATTCTGCTTTTTCTTTCTCATAGACCTCATTTACCTCGATCAATACGGCCCACGCCGCGTCCCCTAACAATTCCTTCGGATCTTCATTGAGGTGCTTTCGGATGAAGTCGTTGATGATTACGAAGGAGTCTGAAATCAGTGATCGAATTGCCTCATGTTTCAGATTGCTGAAGTAGTGTTCAATGTCGTTCCGGAAACTGTTGATCTTTTCGATTCGTTTCCAATCGACGTCAATGATGAGCGACTCAAATCGCTCCCTGATGCCCTGAACGTCAACGGTCTTGCTGCCTTTCCCTTTCCATTCCACGCGGGCGCTCGCATCAAGAACAGGCAGCACTCGCTGTTTGATTAGGGCCTCGTCGGAACCTGGCAAGCTTAGGAGGCTAAGCTTGTGCTTAAACAACAGCAGAATGCCGGCGAACACATTTCTCGTGCATGAAATCACTCGACGCTGATCGGGTGAGGAATAGTCTTCAAGTCCGACAGCTATTGAATCGATGGCGTTCTTCAAAATGCTCACGGTGATTCCTCTGACTGCTAACGAGGCCGTAGAAAATGCCCACCAGCGCTTTCACCCAAACGCGCAAATGCGGTGATCGGCTCTAACGCCGCGTTGTTTGATCGGATTACGATCATCTGACGACTCCATTGTCTGGCCGGCTGCGGCAGCACGGCCTCGTTGAACGATACCCTACCGTTTCTGTCGTTGCTAGGTGCTTCATGGCGCCTTGCCT
>JALNYU010000038.1 GCA_023229645.1 Nevskia sp.
CTACTCGCTCCCAGAATGCGTCCGACACCTCCCAGGAGGCTACTCGTTTCGCCAAGGCTTGTACTCCGATATCGTGTGTTGGACGGCTCGGAGGGATAGTTTATATTATTTACGGATAAGTTCTAAGTGCCGCCCATTTTCGAAGGCCGATGAAACTGCGACGAACGGTTACGGTGCGCTTAGTCGGCCGGTTTCGTTCGGCGCGGGGCTGGGCTGCGGCCTGCGTTCGTTGCGCTGTGCGCGCGTTTTGTGTGTGCGTTCGGCGGCGCGGATGTGGCGTAACACCGAGGCGGCGATTGTTGGAATCAGCGGGTTGGGGAGGTCGTGGCCCATGCCGGGGATGACGTTCAGCGTTGACTGCGGGATGCGCTTGGCGAGGTCGTAGGCGGCGGCGACGGGGACCAGCAGATCGTCTTCGCCGTGGATGATCAGCGTTGGCGCAGTGATGCTGGGCAGTAGGGCCGAGCGGTCGCCGGAGGCGAAGATCGCCAGCGTTTGCCGTGCGAGGCCGCGTGGATGGTGGGCGCGGTCGAAATGCTGGCTGATGCGTTCCAGGCGTTCGGCATCCGGTACCGGATAGCCTGGGCTGGCGATCAGTTGCCAAGTTTCGAAGGCGTGCTGGATCAGGGTTTCGCGGTCATGGCGCTTCGGCCTTTTGACCAGCCGCAGGCTGATTTTTAACGACGGGCCGGGCAGGCGCGGGTGGCCGCTATTGGTCATCACTAGCACGAGGCTGCGCAGCCGTTCACCGTATTTCGCGCCGAGGATTTGCCCGATCATGCCGCCCATTGAGGCACCGATGACGTGTGCGCGGCGGATGCCGAGCGCATCCAGCAGGCCAACGGCGTCTTGCGCCATGTCGTCCAGCGTATAGCTGGCGCGAACGCGCAGGCCGAGTTTGTAGGCAAGGCCGGCGCGTACCAGGCGCGGCTTGTGATGACTATCGAGTTTGCTCGACAGGCCGACATCGCGGTTGTCGTAACGGATCACGTAATAGCCGGCCTTGGCCAGCGCGCGGCAGAAATTTTCCGGCCATAGCGTCAACTGAGCGCCGAGCCCCATGATCAACAAGATGGCCGGGTTTTCCGGTTTGCCGAAGGTTTCGTATTCGAGACTGAGACCGTTGGCCGTGGCTTGAGGCATCGCTAACACCGAGAGATGACGTTTGAATGACGAAATTGTTTCATGCGCGTCGTCGTCATGTGTTACATCGCGCGGCTTTGCCGCTAGGCGTGACGCGGCAGGCGGCAAACGGCTTTTGCGCCCGCATCGACACTCAACTTGGTAACCGTCAAGTGCAGGTTATGGATTGTGTTTGTTGCTGATGAGCGCGAGGGCGTTCCCTGATTGCGCGATATCGACCCCGATCAAGACCGCAAATTTTACTCAACCCTTGTTGGGGAGTAGTGAGTGGAGAAAATCCATTTCTAGCCCGGGCGTACCCGCAACGAGGCGTAGCGGCATGCGTCGGCGGATAACGTCTTCTACGGTGCGCGCCATCTCGTCACGGACGGCGAGCACCGCTTCGGCGGCGATGAATGGCGCGGCCGGGTGCAGGCGTTGCCGCCATGCGGGGTTTTCGCGCAGCAATTCGGTGATGCGTGCGATGCCAGTGCCGTGCCGCTGCGTCAGTTGCGCGGCGCAAAGGGCATCGACGCCTTGGCTGTGTAGCGCGGCAATGGCGTCTGCCTGCCAATGCCGGAAGTCCGTGGGCGCGCCGGGCAGTGGTTGGTCTGCGCTGCGGCACGGCGGCAGCGGCCGGTTGAGATCAGCGAAAACCTGCTCGACCAACTGCGCAGCGTCGAGCCGGGCCGTGGTGTACTTGCCGCCGAGCGGCAGAATCAGCCCCGGCAGTGGGCGGTGCACGCTGAATTCGCGGCTGGTGGCGGACAAATTACTGCTGGCGGTATCGAGCAAGCTGCGGACGCCGGCAAAGCGGCTAATCACATGTTCGCGCCGCCACCCGAGGCCGGGCAACAAGGCGTTGACGGCATTGAGCAAGTAGTGGGTTTCGGGCTCGTCGTCGACGATGGCATCGGCTGCGGGCACGGCGGTTTCGGTGGTGCCGATCAACGTGCGGCCATACCAGGGAATGACGAAAAACACGCGGCCATCGTCGGGCGCGGTCAGCAGAAAGGCGTGATCGAGGCCGGGGATCGTCGGTAGCACGAGGTGTAGGCCGCGAATCAGCTTTACCGGCGGCAGATCGGTGTTATCGATAATCGTCGCCGCCAGCGGCCGCGCCCACGGTCCGGCGGCGTTGACCACGCAGGCGGCGCGCAGCGCAAAGCGGGCGCCGGTTTCTTGATCGCAGAGTTCGGCGCCAACACAGCGGCCGTTCTCGCGCAGCAGCGCCGTTGCGCTGACGGCGTTGGCGCAAACCGCGCCGGCGGCTTGTGCAGCAGCGACGACAAACAGCGTCATCCGGGCATCGTCTTCCTGGCAATCGCCATAGCGCAGGCCGCCGCGTAGCCCGGTATGCAGCAAATACGGATGCGCCGCGCTGAGCTGCTTGCGCGATAGCGAGCGGAAACGCGCGACTGGCTGCTGGCCGGTGGCGAGGAGATCGTACAGCGTAAGCCCCGCAAACCATTTCAGGCGGCCGACGCGCGCGCCGCGCCAGACCGGAATCACGAAATTCATCGGCCGCACTAGATGCGGCGCTAACTGCGCCAGCGTGCGGCGCTCGTTTAGCGCGTGGCGGACCAAGCTGAATTCGTAGTGTTCGAGATAGCGCAGGCCGCCGTGAATCAGCTTGCTCGACGCCTGTGACGTGCCGCTGCCCCAGTCGGTTTTCTCGATCAGCGCGACTTTCAGGCCGCGCAGCGCGGCGTCGTAAGCGGTCCAGGCGCCGTAAATGCCGCCGCCGATGACCAGCAAGTCGTAGGCTGGGCCGTTTAACGCGGCAACGTTGCGCCGCAGCGGAAACGCGGCGCCCGTCATGCGCGGATCGCGAGGACTAGGCGCGTTCTTGCGAACGACGCTAGACGACTGGCAGCTGGCATTGCCGCGCGGCGCAAACCGCTTCGTACCAGCGGTGCAGCTGCCGGGCTTCGTCGGCGTCGATCGCCCCGCCGGCTTGCGCTTGTGCGATGCGCGACGGCACGTGGCGATTCGGCTTCGCCTGCGTTGCCGCTGCTGCGCGCTGTTCCAGCGCCTCGTTGCCGCGCATTGCCGCCAAGGCGGTGTCCAGCAGCGGCCAGTGCGCGGCGTCGGTCGGCAGGCCGCTGCGGGTGCTGAGCCGCGTGCGCAGCATGCTATCGCCCTGCAATTGGCTAACGGCGGCGCGCTGCGTGGCTTCACTCGCGGCGCGGCGGCTGCGGCCGAGTGGCATGACGATCCAACGCGTCAGCCATGCCAGTGTTGGCGACGACAAATGCCGCAGCAGGCGGTCTAGCGCTTCTTCAACTGCGCTGAACGCCTCAGTGCAGATCAGCTCTAACACTGCGCGCTCGGCCGGGTTGGCGCCGCCTTGGTCGAATTGCCGCAGCGCAGCGCTGGCGAGATAAAGCTGGGCAAGTGCATCACCAAGCCAGGTGGTGAGGCTGCGCCGCGAAACCTCGCGCACGGCGCGCAGCGCGGTGAGCGGCTTGCGGGACGCCAGTTCGGCGCCGAGCAGGCTCAGCGAGACATCGCCACAGAACGCCAGCGCGGCGCTGTAGCGGTTGATTCGGCGCTGGTAGAGATGCTCTGGCGCGCGGTCGGCGAACAAGGTGCTGCGGTCGATCAAGCCGAGCACCAAGGCCTGCGCCGAGCTGCTGAACAGGTGGCCGATGTGCGACCACAGCGCGCCGTCGAAGCGCTCCAACGCCTCGGCTGGATTGGCCAGATTCGCTGCCGCCAGCGATTCCACAAATGCGCGATGGCTGCGCAGCACGGCGATGCTATAGGACTGCGAGCGCGCTAATTGCGGCGGCTCGGCAGCGTCTTGGCCGACCGCATCCAGCGCCAGAACAGCTTTCGACAAACAGCTGCGGTGCAAGCCCAGATCTTCCGCCGCCGCGGCGCAGCGGCGCGCCTGCTGCAGCGCCAGCGTGCGCGCAAATGCCGCTGGCGCCAGCGGTACGCCGCCGAGATCCACCGAGCGCGCCGTTGCTGCGGCGAGCGCTTGTGCGGCGTAGGCCTGTGCTGCGAGCGTCGCCAGTGCGCCTTGCGCGAGGGCAGTTTCGCTGCCACCGAGGCCGAACGGCGTGCGTAACTTGCCGGCGCTGCTCGCGCCGAGCGCCAGCGCGGTAACCGCTCCGGCGTGGATGGCGGCCGGCGCCACGGCATCGGCAACGGCGCGGCATTCGGCGCCATCGCTGGCGGCGGCGCCGAGGCGTTCGCGGCCGCCGATCAGGCTCTCGAAGTCGAGCTGAAGCAATTGCCGACCGACGGCAGCGCGCAGCAATGCGGCTTCGATCAGCAAATAACTGAGGCCGCAGCGTTCGCCCTGCGGTAGTTTGCGATGCGGGTCGCTGATATCAACGCAGAGCCCGAGCAGTTCGGCGTCGGCATCGACGATGACATTCGACGCCAGCTTCAACACCAGACCTTCGGCGCTGCTATCGATTTCAGCGCTGCCGGCGACGTCAGTCAGGCTGCCTTGGCAGATCGCGCCGGTTGCCAGGCGCGGCAACCAGCGGCTTTGCTGCGCGGCGCTGCCGTGGCGCTTGATCAGCTCGATCCAGCCGAGGCGGGCGCTGTTACCGGGGCGCAGCGCAACCTCGCTGCCGACGCCTGCACTGAGCCAGCCGAACGCTGCGGCCTGCGCCAGCGCCGAAATCTCAGTACCGCCGTGGGCGCTGCTGATGCCGAAGCCGTACAGGCCGTAGGCACGCATGCGCGCGGTTGCGGTCGGTGTCGCCGGATCGCGCGCGAAGCGGGCGCAAAACTCGGCCACCGGGCCGCTGAGCAGTGCGCGCTCGTCTGGCGTTAAGCGGCTGCTGTAGTCGACATGAAAGCGCTGCCAGTCGGCATAGCCGCCGAACAGCTCGGCTTCCCAGCCGGAGCCGCCGACGGCGATGACCGCAAGTTGGTCTTCGTCGAGCCGCGATAGCGCCCGTTTGAAGTTCGCGAACAGCGGCCGAGATAGCCATTCCTGGCGCAGCACCGTCAGATTCAACGGCACCAGCACGACGACGCAAAGCAGCGCCAGCAGCAGGAAGATCTGCCACGCGCCGCCGAAGAAACCGAAAAACAGCGTTGCCGCCGCCAGCACGAGGCTGGTGGTGCGAATGCCGGCGCGGAAATACGCCAGCACCAGCCCTGCCAGCGCGAAGAACAGTAGCCAATAGGCCATCAGGTCGGGCTCCGGTCAGTGCCGCGGCGGCCGGCTCACGGCTGTTTTTCGCTCTTCAAGCGCGCGGCTTCAAATTCATCGCCGGGCAACCAGGCGATGGCCTCTTTTTCAGTCAGCGCGTGCCAGCCGAGCGCAAAACCGAAGCGGGCGAGGTCGGCGTCGGCGGTGAAATCCATCTCCGGCCGGTACTCGTCGCTCGGGCGGTGATAGCGGTTGCTGACGTAGTCCTTACCTTGCTCCAAGCCCCATTCACGGTTGTGGCCGGCGTATTTGCTGCCAGAGCCGATGGAGAACGCCGGCACGCCGACGCGGGCCATGCTGAAGTGATCGGAGCGGTAGTAGTGGCCGGCGGTCGGGGTGGCGTCGGGCTCGATCGTCAGCTTGAACGTCTTCGCCGTTTTTTCGACTTCCGAGTAGAAGCTCAGGCGTTCAGCGCCGACCACTTCAACGCCTTCTGGCGTGCCGAGCGGGGCGATGCTGTCGTAATTCAAATTCAGCGCGATGTGAGAGGTCGGCAGCGGCGGGTGTTCGCCGAGATACTTCGAGCCGAGCAGGCCTTTTTCTTCGGCGGTGACGGAGGCGAACAGCACTGGATGCGGCGGCCGTTCTTTCATCGTCGCGTAGGCGTGCGCCAGTTCCAACAGCACGCCGCAGCCGGTGGCGTTGTCGACGGCGCCGTTGTAAATACGGTCGCTTTCCGCCGTGCCGGGCACTTCCGGCGCGATGCCGAGGTGATCGTAATGGGCGCTGTAGAGCACCGCTTGCTTGGCGTTTTTGTCGACGCCGGGCAGCATCGCAACGACATTATTCGATTCAAAACGCCGCACTTTGCTTTCCATGTGCGCCTGCAGCCGCACCGGCAGTTCAAAGGCTTTGAAATCGCGCGTACCGGCGAGGTCGATCATCTGATCGAGCCCCTTGCCGGCGACGCTGAAGAGCAAGCGCGCAACTTCGAGCTGAATCCAGCCGGCTTCTTTCAGCTTCGGCCGTGGGTCGTCGGCCAGCGTCACCTGCTCGTTGGTCCATGAGCTGCGTACGACCTGCCACGGATAGCTGGCCAGATCATCGCGATGAATCAACAGCACGCCGGCCGCGCCTTTGCGCGCCGCTTGCTCGTACTTGTAGATCCAGCGGCCGTAGTAAGTCAGGGCGTCGCCGTTGAAGAACTTGGCGTCTTTCGAGGGTGGCTCGTTAACGATGATCAACGCAACTTTGCCCTTAACATCAACGCCTTTGTAGTCATCCCACTGGTATTCCGGCGCTTCGATGCCGTAGCCGACGAAGATGATCGGCGCATCGATGTCGGCGCGCTCGCTCGGCGTTTGATTGCCAGCGACAAAATCCTCAAACAGCTTCAGCGGAATCGCTTCGCCGCCGTTCGGTACGAAGCTCAATGTGGTGCCGGATTCGGTATGCGAGCCGATAAACCGCACTTTTTGCATAAAGCTGCCGTCGTCGCCGGCCGGCTTCAGGCCAAGCAATGCGAATTGCGTGGCGATGTATTGCGCGGCGATATCGCCGCCGCGTGTGCCCGTGCCGCGGCCTTCGAGCAAATCGTGCGCCAGAAAGCGCACGTGGGCGCGAATGCGCTCGGCATCAATGCTTTGCGCGGCCGCCGCTTGGGTCGGCGGCAGGCCGTAATCGGGGGTGGAGTCAGCCAGCGCCGAACCCGCACCGAGCACGGCGGCGAAGGCGGCGAGGCGGAAACGTCTTGAGATCATGTACAGGCTTCCAGAGAATTCAGGGGGCGCGGCGGTAGCCGTCGAGCAGACTACACCGCAGAATAGGAAAAACCCCGGAGCACGACAAATGCCAACGCCTTCTGATCCGCACTCAAATCGCGATTACTCGCCGTTTGATCAAGCGCTGCTGCGCCTCGGCCGCGGTTTGAGCCGTCTCTCGCAAGGGCCGCTGGCGCCGTCGCCGCGCGCCGAAGACTACCCCGCCGCGCGCATCGCCGAAGCGCCGATGGCGGCTACCGAGCGGCGGCAAGTTGCCGGTTTGATGCGCGTCAACCACGCTGGCGAGGTTTCCGCGCAGGCGCTTTATCACGGCCAAGCCTTGGTGGCGCGCAATACTCATTTGCGCAGTCACCTGTTGAAAGCGGCAGACGAAGAACGCGCGCATCTGCAGTGGTGCGATGCCCGGCTGCGCGAACTGGGCGAGCAACCGAGCCGGCTGAGCCCGCTGTGGTACGCCGGCTCGTTTGTGATCGGCGCCGCCGCCGGTTTGGTCGGTGATCGCGTCAGCCTCGGGTTTGTCGAGGAAACTGAACGGCAAGTGGTCGAGCATCTCGACCAGCACCTCGGCCAACTACCGCGCCAAGATCGCCGCAGCCGCGCGATCATCAATCAAATGAAACAAGACGAAACCCGCCACGGCAACGAAGCCGCCGCCGCTGGCGCGCTGCCGCTGCCGGCGCCGGTGCGCGGCTTGATGCGCGGTGTGGCGAAAATTATGAAGTTTGGGGCGTATCGGGTTTGAACGGGGGCCAGCGCGCCAAATTTAATGAGGCCAGTTTGTCGAGCAAGCAAAACCGACGCTCTAGACGCTGATATCACTGATAATGTCTGCGCTGCGCGTCTAACGCTTAGCGGCGTAGGCAAATGCCGCAGATAAAGTGCGTACGTTACCTTTTTTGATCCAACGGGTTTCCGCGTTTTTGATGAGGGCACCTCGTTGCAGGACGTATGGCAAGGAAAGGCGCGGGGCCGTTTACGGCCGGGCTTTTGGATTCGCTGCTGGCGGGGCATGATCCGAAGGCGATTCTCGATTCAGGCGGCCTGATCGGCGATTTGAAGAAGGCGCTGGCTGAGCCATGCCCAATGCTGAGATGAATATTTATCTCGACGGCGAGGCTGAAGCCGGGTGGTCCAATCACCACAACGCCCGCAACCCGGTCGCCGAAAGCGAATTTGGCGAAGGCTCGTACTACCGGCTCCCGGCGCGCACGGTGCTGGTCAATCTATCGTACGACTTGCGCTAGCCATCACCGGCTTCGCCGGTGTAGCGCGTTGAAAAAAATCCCTCGGCAGCGACCCGCAGCCGGGGGATTTTTATGGGTATCGTGTTTGTATCACCGCGTTTACGTAGCCTTTCGGCTCCACCTCTCAAGTGCATTCCAAAATTATTTTCGACATTGCGTTGAAACTGTGACGCAGGTCCGGGACAAATGACGGCTGGCTCAGCTCTAATTTGGGCGCTTGATCTCAGGGGCGTTCGGCCAGCCGGCGCTTGGCATAAAACCAGGATAGGGAGCCGTCCAAGATGTTGTTATCTGAATTCGCCGTGCCGCGTGGCGGCTTTGCTGCGTTTAGTCTGTTCTCGATGCGCGTACTGCGCCTATTGGCGGTGCTGGTCGGGGTTTGCAGTGTGACGCTGTCTGGCGTGGCCCAAGCGCAAGCGATGAGCGAGGCCGACGAAGCGGCGGCGCGGATCAAGATGGCGCAAACGCTCGGCCCGCTGGGGCCGAATCTGTTTGGCGATACGGTTAACATGAGCACGGGCGAGGTGACGTTCGCGACCACCGACGTCAGCCTGCCCGGCAATAACGGTTTGGCAGTCGCACTCGGGCGCCGCTGGACAGTCACCGGGCGCTCTACGGAAGTGCCCGAACTGCCCGACGACCAAGACCGCGACGCTGACCCAGCCAGACAACGCGAGCACCCGCTACACCTTCGGCATTCGCTACTACCTCGACGACGGCAAAATGACCCGCGTCGAACAGTTTTCAC
>JALNYU010000024.1 GCA_023229645.1 Nevskia sp.
ACCGACCTGAAAAGGAAACTCATGAAGTACATCCGGCACTACAACAAACAAGCCAAACCCGTAAAGTGGAAATACTTCAATACGTCACGCCGAATCACTACCTAATTAATTGTTACAGGCCACTAGCCCAGCGCCAGACACAGATAGCCGCCATTTACGCTTATTCACCCTGAGAGAAATTTGATTGAAGCACGGGCATTCAAGAAAGATCCCCCCGGATAAGCCAAGGGCTCCATCACACAAATCGTCAGCGACTCGGCCTCCTCTTGGCATTAAAACCGGGTTGACAGCGCATGCCCGTGCAAAAGGGCACAAGCGCGCTGCGATCCGATGCACGCCACAGCTCACTGAATTTATATCGCCGATCATGATTCCAATCTGAGTCTCGTGCTTTACACGCCCTGCGATCATTACACTCAGCCTCCTCATGCCTCAACTAACAGCGGCGCCATTTCAGCACGATTCCAACGCAAGAAAAACCATTCCATTCACGCCGGATTCTGGACAATCCGTTATGTCCGTGTCCGTGATGTCGGTCACAGTTGGCGACCAAACTCGGGATTTTTTATCCGCGGCATCCATCGATGACGCGCAAACAAGACATCTCGCGCATTGCCGCATCGATCAACCAGCATGATTGAGCGCGTAGAAAAGCTGCCGCCGGTCGTCGCCGCGGGACGCGCATGCCAATTGTCATAGCCATTGCCATTTGTTCGACATGCAGACGCAGGTATTCCTTGTCTCCGGATAGCCGGACGCCAATGCCTGGACGGGCGGCCTTGTTCGGGATCAGTTTTTCGGCGTGGATTTTCACCCCCGATGGGGTGACGACGACGGCGAGCTAGCGCCTGCTAACAGATATGCGATCGTCCGGGTTTCTGATATTCGTCAACGGGTTGCCGTACCCTGACGTTCTTCCGCTATAGCATTGCCCCGTAGTCGGGTTGTACCGAGTATAGGTCTGATAGGTCTTCTGCCGTAGGAAGTCGTCCAGAGCATCGTCGATAATGCGGGAAACTCGGTTTGCCAAATCTTGCTGTGCCGAAGCGGAAGCTTGCGTGGCGGGCGCGCCCGGAATAGGCACCACGCTCGGCGGGAAGGGAATGGCTTGCAGCCCCGATGGATCGGTAAAATTGAGTGGATTGCCCTCAGCATATCCATACGTGTTGATTCCCCCATCCAAACCAATCGGATCACTCTCCAAATACCGCCCCAGTGTCGGATCATAAGTCCGCTGGTAGTTATAGAAAAGCCGGGACTCGTCGTCCCAGTACTGGCCGGGGAATCGGGCATTCCAGGTAAAGCTGGTGCCGAGATTCTGCGGGTTGCTGTTCGGCGTACTGCCGCCAAACGGCGGCGGGTCCCAGGCCCAGACGGCTTGCTGTTGGGCGTTGTCGAGCTGTCTTGGCGTGTTGCGCCAGTCGGCGTGGACATAGTACGGCGTGCTGCCGCTGAGCACGAGCATCGGCAGGTCGCCGAGATAAACGGTTTCTCTCGCTACGGTGCCGGCGGCGTCGTATTCGCCGATCAGGTGGCCTTGTTCGTCGTAGACGAAAGAGGTGATGACGCCATCGACGGTTTTGGCGACCCGCTCGCCGAGGCCGTTGTATTGGTAGCGGGCGTTGTGGCCGTTGCCGCTATAGCTGGCCAGCCGTCCGGCGGCATCGTAGGTGTAAATCCGTGTGGTGCCGAATGCAGTCCGGCTGCCGTTGGCGTCGTAGCTGTAAGGGGCGCTGCCGGCGCTGGTGACCCGATTGCTGGCCGGGTCGATGGTGTAGGTGATCGTGGTGCCGTTGGCCGTTTGCTGGGTGCGGTTGCCGGTGGCGTCGTAGCGGTAGCTGAATGTGCTGCCGTCGGCGCCGGTGTAGCCGGTGAGGCGGTCGCTGGTGTCGTAGCTTGCCGTATGGCTGCCGCTGAGGATGCTGCGGTTGCCGTGCGTCCAGCCGGTGATTCTTGAGGCGAGGTCGTAGCTGATCTGGGCATCGACCGGGTCGCTGGTGATTCTGCCATCGAGATCGTAGCTGCGACCGACGGTTTCGCCGTTGGCGAAGGTCCAGGTCTTAGGGCCGCCGAAGGCTTGGTAGCCGATGTTGGTGACCTGCGGGATGCCGTCGGCGGTGATCGCGGTGATCTGGCCGTTCGTCCAGGTCAGTGTGATGACTTTGCCGGACGGCAGGGTCTGGCGGATGAGGTTGCCGGTGTTGGCTTCGTAGCTGTATCGGGTGGCGAAGCTTTGGCTGCCGACGGTTGCGATTTTCTGCGTGACGCGGCCGTTGCCGTCGTAGGTCCAGTCGGTGCTGCCGCTGGGATCGGTCATTTGCGTCAGTCGGCCGATGCCGGCGCCGTGTGCGGCGTCAGTCTGGTCGTAGCGGAATTGGAACAGGTGTCCCGTCACGCGATTGCGCGCATTGACAAAGCCCGTGTATCGGCGGCGCGTCGCCGCCAACGCCCGGGCCAGTCCGATCATGTCTTCCGGGACCCGCACCAGATGCACATGATTGGGCATCAGGCAGTAGCGCCAGACGGATACACCGGCATTGCGGCAGCTATCGGCAAGCAGATCGCGATACAACGCCTAATCGGCGTCCCCGAAGACGATTGGCGCTCGGCGATTCCCCCGCTGCGTGACATGGTACGGAACACCAGGAACTACAATCCGTCCGGTGCATGCCACGGTCCCCTCCCAAGCCTGGATGTGGCCTGAATATTGGTTAATGAGTAACGTGTCACCGCAACCTAAGAAAATCAATAACCTAATATGTCTTCATCATTTAGTTGATTTTTAAAATAGCGCGCTTTATCAACATCAATCTGAAGACCGAATTGTCCTGTTTCATAAAATTCCGACATACTCTCCAAAGCACCTTCAAATTTGGCCGATGCCGATTTTTTTATATAATCCAAGCCCAGCTCTTCATTCCTGTCGATTCCGTTTTTCCCGTATAGCAAGTCTAATCCATATATCCATTGCGAATGCGGATGACCTTTTTCTGCAGCATGCTTAAATAGCTGCGCCGCCTTCTCGGCGTCTCTAGGAACCAGATCTCCATTGTCATAATAAACTGCCAGTTCATGTATAGCTGGAGCATATCCATATCCCGCCGATTGTTGTAGCTGATTAATTCTCCGACCTTCAAAAGCCGCAATCTGTTCCCCTGTAATACCAAAACTTGACGCGTAAAAAATCGCGGCTTTATCCTTTTTATTAACCAGTGGCTTTAGCAATTCCCACGCCCTATCACAATTACCCTCGTCGATTTCGTTAAGAGCATTTTTAATTACGGAAGCAATGCCTTTATCTAACTCATCAAGGAAAATATCTTCACTTCTTCGCGACATTATTGCCACCTAATAGACTATATTGCCCTTGTAATCAGTACATTTGCATTGAGTGTGCTTTGCTTGTTTGCCAAGGTTTCTTCTGGCAATTCTCTCAGCTTCCGCCCTCGCCTCTCGTTTTGTTGAAGCAGTTGCGGTACCAAATGCATACTCGTCATTTGGACAATTTCCTTCCTGAAGGCCGTTCGACGCAGCTCTACAAGTACACGTAACACCTCGCTTCGGCTTATCCGGCTGAGGGATAGTGCGATCCCTCGTTTGCGGCGTATCGCCAGTCAAAGAAAGCGCGAGCATCACAACTCCAAAGGGCTCTGCTCCGGGGATGGTCAGTGCGCCTAAGCCTATCGCCCGCAACGCTAGAGTTCCTGCCGTTGCTTCGCCTGCCAAGCCATATGGATCAACAAAATTTACCGGATTCCCCCCGACGTAAGCATACGTGTTGATTCCCCCATCCAAACCAATCGGATCACTCTCCAAATACCGCCCCAGTGTCGGATCATAAGTCCGCTGGTAGTTATAGAAAAGCCGGGACTCGTCGTCCCAGTACTGGCCGGGGAATCGGGCATTCCAGGTGAAGCTGGTGCCGAGATTCTGCGGGTTGCTGTTCGGCGTACTGCCGCCAAACGGCGGCGGGTCCCAGGCCCAGATGGCTTGCTGTTGGGCGTTGTCGAGCTGTCTTGGTGTATTGCGCCAGTCGGCGTGGACGTAGTACGGCGTGCTGCCGCTGAGCACGAGCATCGGCAGGTCGCCGAGATAAACGGTTTCTCTCGCTACGGTGCCGGCGGCATCGTATTCGCCGATCAGGTGGCCGGTTTCGTCGTAGACGAAATAGGTGATGACGCCATCGACGGTTTTGGCGGCCCGCTCGCCGAGGCCGTTGTATTGGTAGCGGGCGTTGTGGCCGTTGCCGGTGTAGGTCATCAGCCGTCCGGCGGCATCGTAGGTGTAAATCCGCGTGGTGCCGAATGCAGTCCGGCTGCCGTTGGCGTCATAGCTGTAAGGGGCGCTGCCGGCTTGGGTGACCCGGTTGCTGGCCGGGTCGATGGTGTAGGCAATCGTGGTGCCGTTGGCCGTTTGCTGGGTGCGGTTGCCGGTGGCGTCGTAGCGATAGCTGAATGTGCTGCCGTCGGCGCCGGTGTAGCCGGTGAGGCGGTCGCTGGCGTCGTAGCTTGCCGTGTGGCTGCCGCTGAGGATGCTGCGGTTGCCGTGGCTCCAGCCGGTGATTCGGGACGCTAAGTCATACGTGATCTGGGCATCGACCGGGTCGCTGGTGATTCTGCCATCGAGATCGTAGCTGCGGCCGACGGTTTCGCCGTTGGCAAAGGTCCAGGTTTTGGGTCCACCGAAGGCTTGGTAGCCGATGTTGGTGACCTGCGGGATGCCGTCGACGGTGATCGCGGTGATCTGGCCGTTCGTCCAGGTCAGTGTGATGACTTTGCCGGACGGCAGGGTCTGGCGGATGAGGTTGCCGGTGTTGGCTTCGTAGCTGTATCGGGTGGCGAAGCTTTGGCTGCCGACGGTTGCGATTTTCTGTGTGACGCGGCCGTTGCCGTCGTAGGTCCAGTCGGTGCTGCCGCTGGGATCGGTCATTTGCGTCAGTCGGCCGATGCCGGCGCCGTGTGCGGCGTCGGTCTGGTCGTAGCGGAATTGGACTTGGCTGCCGTCATTCCGGGTGATTGTGGTGACGCGGTTCAGGGCGTCGTAGGCGTAGTGCGTGGTCTGGCCTTTGGCGTCGCTGCGGCTGAGGACGTTGCCGGCGTCGTCGATTGGGCTTTGTTGGCGGCTGCCGGCGTCCGGGCTTTGGCTTTGGCTGAGGTTGCCGAGTGCGTCTGGGCTGTAGGCGGTGGCGAGGTTTCTCGGATCGCTGACGGTTTTCAGTTGGTCCAGTGCGTCGAGCGTGAAGCCGGTGGCGTTTTGGCTGGGGTCGGTGGTCTGGCGCAGCCGGTCGAGGGCGTCGTACTGGTTGCGGGTCTGCTGCGTCAGCGGGTCGGTGATGGCGGTTGGGTTGTCGTTGTTGTCGTAGGCGTAGGCGGTGGCTTCGTTCGGGTAGGCGCCGAGGTCCCAGGCTAGGCGGTTCAGGGCGGTGTAGATGCGGGCGTGGGTTTGGCTGAGCGTGTTGCTGGCGTCGTAGACGTCGGTTTGGGTGGCGTTGCCGGCGGCGTCGTTGGTGTAGTGGATGTGGTTGCCGGCGGCGTCGGTGACGTCGGTGAGTTGGTGCGCGGCGTTGTAGCGGTAGCTCAGGCGGGCGCCGCTCGGGAAGCGGATGTCTTGCAGCAGGCCGGTGGGCCAGTAGCTGAGCGCGGTGGTTTCGCTGCCGACGGTGAGTTGCGTCAGCCGGCCACGGGCGTCGTAGGCGAGCTGGGTGACCGTGCCGTTGCCGTCGGTGATTTGCAGCGGCCGGCCGCCGGGGCTGTAGGCGCTGACGCGGGTGACGTGGCCGAGGGCGTCAGTGACGGTGGCAAGTTGGCCGGATTTCGGATCGTTGACCACAACCGGGTAGTACGCCAGTTGCGTGATATCGGCGAGATCGCTGCGCGGGCCGTCGAGGGTCTGCGGCTGACCTTGCGCGGTGTAGTTGGCGTACAGGGTGCTGCGGCTGCGGCCGGTTGCGCCGTCGATGACCTGGGCGCTGAGGCGGTTGCCGGCGGCGTCGTAGCTGAAGACGGTGCTGCGCAGCGCGGTGCCGCTGGCCGCTTCGCCGGCGTATTCGTCAACCCTGAGCGGCAGCCGGTAGCTGGCGTGCCAGGTGGTGGCGAGGGTCCGCGCTTCGGCGGTGCCGCTGGCTTCGGTGCGCTGGCTTTCCAGGCCGCGGGCCGGGTTGTAGGTGTAGCGGGTGGTGTTGCCGTTGTAGTCGGTCCGGCTCGCCGGGAAGCCGGCGGCGTCGTAGCCGATGGTCTTATCGAAACCGCAGGATACGCAGGGATCACCGCTGACGCCGGTATTCAGCAGGTGGTTGCCGATCCGTTGTGCGGTAAACGTGTGCACCGCGCCCAGCGGGTCGGTTTCGGTGGTGCTGCCGTCGGCGTTGTAGCGCAGTGTCATCGCGGCGCTGACGCCGCCGAGCTGGGCTGAAGTCACCCGACCCTGCGTGTCGTAATGCCACAGTAAATTGGTTTGGCCGTTTTCGTCGATCCGGCTGGAAATGCCGGTCGGCCAATTCGGGTCTTGATAGAGAAATTGGTGGGCGCTGCCGTCAGCGTTGGTGACTTTCCACAAATGGCCGGCGCTGTCGTAGTCGTACTGCACCACGCCCTCCGGACCGGTAACGGTGTGCAGGCGGTTGCTGGCGTCGTAACCGAGGCTGAGCGTGTGGCCGACGGCATCGGCCACCGCCGATAAGCGCCCGCCCGGACCGGCGTAGGTCAGCGTTTGTACAGTGCCAGCGCGGTCTTTGATCGTCAGCAGCTTGCCGCTGCTGTCGTAGGTTTCAACGGTATCCGAAGCGTCCGTCAGCTGGTAGCCGCCCGCGACGGCAATTAACGTGCTGGCGACGCCCGCCTCTGCTGTGTAGGTCCCACCACTGACGCTGAAGGTGTCAATGTGGCCGTCGTCGCGCGTGGCGTGGATGAGCACAGCGCCTAATGATGAAGGAAGGTAGGTGTGTTTCTCATAAACGGGAATGACTATAGACGTTGCCTTATAAGAGACGATGCACTGGTTATTTATATAAGTAGCGCTGGCTCCGGAAAGGCCAAATAGGCTTTTTTTGACTTCGTTCCATCCTTGCGCGCAAGCTGCAGCCGCATTCTGATATAGACTGGACGTATACCCTGGCGTAGGCACATAAGCAGGTGTCACCCCAACAATTACTAAGCGCCTATCAAATGTGCTGCGCCAGCTCGGGCCTAATACGGTGGCCCGTTGATCGGTACTATTATAGTGTCGACCGAAATTTATAGTGCTCTTTATATTTAAATCAACCTCGCTTAGGTACTCTGATCCATTTGATGGAGTTACCGGGTCGCCGGGGATAGCGCAGGTTGGACAGCTTCTGCCAAGGTCTCTTTCTCCAGGCAAATTTGTTGGCTCGGCGCGTAAAAAAAACTGAGGTAGATCGCATACTAAGGCGCCGTTCGCGACAACGGTTCTGCCGAATCCAGGATACGGCTTAGGATTAACATCTGCAGTCAAGTTCCAGCCGGTACTAATAGTAGCCGTTTTATAGTCAATAAAATCTGCTCTATTAGCCGCCGCACAGGATGTGGTTGCCTGATTGATATCAGAAAATACTGTCGGAGGAGGATTATCGTACGGAAATTGTATAAGGCCGTGGCATGCCTGGGTATTTCCGTAGATACTTTGTGTTACCCCGTACCCTAAAAGTGCTCGCCCATTTGGGCACGCCGCATTAAAAACCAGCGAGGGAGCTATAGAAGCAGGATCGTATTGTATTTGCGCTGACGCATTTGCAATAAGAATAATTAAAATAAAAATCGCTGTAATTATTTGACATGCGAATCTATGAAATATCATTACTATAAATGCCTCATCCTTGTGCTTAGAACAGCATCGCTTGGGTATAGCGTATAAATGTTATTTAATAGCGCCACATATGCATTAATTCGCGGCAACCATTAGATTTTTTCCACTGTTGGAATCAAATTAGACGTTCTTCCGCCACATTTTTCTTGCCGCATTCAGCACACTATTAAACCAATATGGAAAATTTTTACGCGCTACCGATATAAGGAACTAATGACAGCATGTGCGTTTTGCTCCACAAAATCTCGGTGCCCCCTTATTGGATACGTGCCTCGCTTCGACACACGATCCAGCTGCTGGAATGAGATCAATTCGTCGGGCGGCATTCTGAACGATCCATCATGCTCGCGTCCGTGATGTTCATCACAGTTGTATGCAGAATGCGGGGTTTTTATCGGGCAGGCCGCGCGCCATCGCCTTGTAAGGCATCGCAGTCCGCTCCATTTTCGGATCCATGCGGGCGGTTGAGCGATCGGGGGTGATCGGCGCGGATGACACCAGCTTCTATGTGCGGTCTCTGGCTTGAAGACTTTTCTACAACAACCAAGACACCAGCGGCACGGTAATCATTGAGAGCAAGGTGCCAACGCTGACGACGAGGTTGGCCAGCGGCGGGTCGAGGTTGTGTTGTTCGGCGATGATGCCGGCGGTGACCATCGGCGCCATGGCGCATTGCAGGATGCCGATGGCCACGGCGCTGCCGTGTAGGCCGAGAATGGCGGCGACGCCCGCGACCACCAGCGGGGCCAGCGCCATTTTCCAGGCGAGGCCGGTGGCGAGGCGCGTGATGTGGTCGCCGAAGCCACGCAGGCGCAGTTGCAGGCCGACGGAGAACAAGGCCAGCGGCGTTACGGTTTGGCCGAGGCGGTGCAATACCGCGTTGATTTCTTCTGGCAGCGTGCCAATTTGGCGTAGCAGCAGCGCGGCGAGAAACGCCAGAAATGGCGCAAACGAGAATAAGCGTTTGACGATGAGGCGCGGGTGCGGTGATTCGCCGGACCAAACCGCGGCGACGATAACCCCGCCAACGGACAACGCGCTGAACGTGCCGATTTGATCGGCGACCACGGCGGCGCCCAAGGCCTCTCGGCCGCGCAGCGCTTCAACCATCGCCAAACCCATGAACGAGGTATTGCCGAGGCCGCAGGTAAGAATCAGCGCGCCGATGCTGCCGCGGCTCCAGCCGAACGCGCGGCCGAGTAGCGAAAACAGTGGTACGGCGCCGAGAAAGACCAGCCAGGGCGCGACGGCGAGGTAGAGCAAATCCGAACTGAATTTCAGCTTCGGGATTTCGACCAGAACCAGCGCCGGCAGCGCCACTTCGATCACCCAGAAATTCAGCGCGGCCGGCGTGCCGGCGGGCAGGCGCGGATTGCGCGCCATAGCGACGCCGAGCCCAAGACACAAGGCCAGCAGGAGGATTGCGCTCATCGCGAGGTGCGGCGGCCCGGCGGGCCGTCTCCAGTAGGAAGCGAGGGAATTTGTATTGTATCGCGCTTTGCACCGGCCGCCGCCGGGCGCTCGGCATTACAAATCTTTACAAGGCGTGGGCGAATTGCAGCTTACGGATTGCTGTCAACCAAATAAGCGACGAACTGTTGTTTATTTCGACACGGCAAACGGAGTATCGAGACTATGGGCCAGCAATCGCGACCCGCGCCGCGGCGTGTGTTTATCGTCGGTTGTCCGCGCTCGGGGACAACCTTTCTGCAAAATTCGCTAGCGGCGCACCCGGCGGTGCTGTCGCTACCGGAAACCACCTATTTTGACCGTATCCTGAATAACGCCGGCCGTTGGATCGCCGGTGACGATACCGCCCCGACGCCGCGGCCGTTTGGCTTTGCCCGTGGCCGCACCCATCGCTGTGCACCTGGGGCGCTGCGCGAGTTGGCTGAACAACTGGGCGTCCCGGTGCCGCAGCGCCTTTGGCATTGGAGTATTCGCGGCTACGTTGACCATTTTGTCACGCTGCTGGACGCGGGTGCGGCGGCGCACGGGCGCAGCGCGTGGATTGAGAAATCGCCGATCCATATTGCGTTCATCGATACCATCGAGCGGCACGTGCCTGACGCGCTATTCGTACACGTGCTACGCAACGGTGAGGATGTGATCGCGTCGATTGTTGACGCCGGCCTGCGTTACAACGCGTTTGACCGCGCCCGGGGCTTTAATCAATGGATTCCACATTGGGTAAATTATTGGAATCGCGCGATGGACACGCACTTAAAGCATGCCGGCCGGGCGCGGCATTGTTTTGTTTGTCAGGAAGATCTGGTCGAGAATTTCCGCGACGAAAACCGCCGCCTGCAGCGCTTTTTGGGGCTAGATCCCACAGCTCGCGGCCACCAAGCGGCTTTAGCGGTCAGCAATACCGAGATCGAGCCCTGGAAAACTGATGCGGTGAGCGGCACGCCAAAAACGCCGGAGCGGAAGTTCGAAGCCCTGTTTGGCCCGCAGCTACAGCGTTGGCTACGCGGGCAGCTGCGGCGTTACGAGCCGATCCGCGCCCAGTTGGCGCAGGCCCAGGGCCTGCCGCTAAAAGTCAGGCCGCCGTTGGCTTTATCGCGCAACAACGGCTTAATTCTCCGGCGCTAGAACCAAGCCGAAACTCCGCGGGTTCAGCACGCCGTGCGGGTCGTGCTGGTGCTTAGCGGCATCCAGCGCGGCGCGTACTGCGGCCGGCGCGCGCTGCTGAAATTCCTCGCCCCATTTGGTGCCGACGCCGTGCTCGGCGCTGAATGTGCCGCCGAAATTCTGCGTGACATCGAACACCCGCTTGACCAAGGCTTTGGCCTGCGGCGCTACCGGCTGCTCGGCGCTACCGAGTATGTGCAAATGCGCACCACCGACGCCGGCATGTCCGAACGCAACCAGCGCCACACCAGGGAACGCGCGGTTAAGGTCGGCCTCAAGCTCGGCGAGGTAGTCGCCAAACACGGCGACCGGCGTTGCGGTATCAAAACTCAAGCGGCCGCCGCCAAGCGCGCGCATGCGGGCGTTGCTGGCTTCGGTAATCGAATGGCGGATTTCCTTCAACGCCTTCAACGGCGCGTAGCCGATCTCGGCTTCGGGCAGCGCGAGGCCTTCCGCCAAGAATTCGTAGAGGCGACCGGCGAGGTCGCTATCGGCATCGCGCGCTTTCACTTGCAACAGCAGGTAATACGGCGCGTTGTGCTCGGCGAGCGGCGAGCGGAACGCTTCGCCACGCAGCTGCCGCACCAATTGCAGCGCTGCCAGCGAAATGAATTCGAATTCTTCGACATTGCCGCCGAATTCGGCGCGTGCGGCGCCGAGTATGCGCATTGCCGCCGGCATGTCCGCGACCGGAATCAGCACCGCTTCGCGTTGCGCCGGAATGGGATAAACCCGCAGCTCGACGTGCGTAATGACGCCGAGCACGCCCTGCGTGCCGATCAAACCCCAGTCCGGCTGCGGCGCTGCGGAGTTGATCGCCAGTTGATCCGGCGCAACGGCTTGCCACGTTGGTGCTGCGCTATCCATCGGCACGCCGCTAGCGCTGTAGCCATACGCGTGTAGCGCCAGATGCGCCGCCGTGCCGTAGCACACCGCATTGGCACCGGCCGAGGCGTTGGCGACGCAACCGCCGACTGTCGCCGCGCTGCTGGAGCCCATTTCCATCGGCCACATCAGCGCCAGCGGTTCGAGAATTTGATTGACGGCGTCCACCGCCATGCCGGCCTGCACCGTCAGCGCGGCGCCCTCGCACGCGGGTGCGCCCTGCCCCTGCCACCAAGCGGCCAAACACGCGGCGTGAACGTCCGCCGTGCTGCGCGCGGCAAACGTAAAGCTGCGGCCATCGGCGAGCGTAAACGCCATGGGTTGATCGAGCCGCTCCAGCGACAACACCACCTCGCCTTCCGGCCGCTGCGCTTCGACCAAGCCGGTGCGGCCGGCGCTGATGACGACCGGAACCGCGTTGGCACTGCACAGCTGCAGCAATTCACCGACTTCCGCTTCGTCCTGCGGCAGCAGCAAAGCGCTGGCGCGGCCGGGCTCGCCGCGTTCGGGAATTTCGTAACGCTTCAGCCGTTCGGGATCGACATAACAATGGGGCCCGAGGCGCGCGAGCACGCTGGCAGATGGAGTCATTGCATCTCTACGGTCTATCGACAGGGGCAATAGTGTATCGGCTGCGCCGGCTCAGCTATTCAGGTTTTGCAGCAAGCGCACGTAAAACCGGACGATATTGGCGTAATCGGCGATTGCGATGCGCTCGTTACTGCCGTGTATGCGTGGCAAATCTTCCGGCGTCAGCGGCGTCGGCACGAAGTTATAGCGGCGCTCGAAAACGCCGTTGTAGTTACGCAGATCGGTGGTGCCGATGACGATGCCGGACGACACCACGGCGTTCGGGAAGACCTCGTTTACGCTGCGCTCTAGCAGCGCAAACGCTGCCGAGCGGGTGTCGGAAACTGGTGACGCCTCGTTGCCGGCCTCGCCTTCATGGGCGATTTCGATCTGCGGGTCGGCGACGACATCGCGAATATGGTGTTCAACCGCCGCCAAGGTATCGCCGGGCAACAGTCGGAAATTAACAACCGCCGACGCTTCGCTCGGCAGCACGTTGTCTTTGATGCCGGCGCGCAGCATCGTCGGCGCTGTCGTCGTACGCAGCAGCGCATCGCTGACCGGCGCCTTGCCCAGCTCGTGGATCAGCAGCGGCGCGAATAGCCAGCGGTTGGCCACCGCCACTTTCAGCAGCAACGGCATTTCCGGCGCGAGGCGATCGAGCATATCGGTGGTCGGCGGCGCCAACCGCGCCGGCATCGGCTGTTCCTGCAAGCGCGCGACGGCACGGGCGACTGCGCCAACGGCGGTGGTCCGCGGCGGCATCGAGGAGTGCCCGCCACTAGCGCGCGCCGTGAGCCGGAACGAGGCATAGCCTTTTTCCGCCGCCATGATCGAGGCCACCGGCCGGCTGATGCCGGGGAACACGCCGTTGGTGATCACGCCGCCCTCATCGAGCGCGAATTCGGCTTTAACGCCGCGTTCTTTCAACAGCGCTGCGATTTTCGCCGCGCCTTGCTCGCCGCCGATTTCTTCGTCGTGACCGAACGCGAAATACAGCGTGCGCTGCGGTTGAAAGCCGCTTGCGACGAGAATCTCCAGCGCTTCCTGCCACGCAAGTACGCTGGCTTTGTCGTCGATCGTGCCGCGGCCCCAGACATAACCATCGGCGATGTCGCCGGAAAACGGCGCGTGCGTCCACAGCCCTTCGCTGCCCGGCTCGATCGGCACCACGTCTAAATGCGCCAGAAACAGCAGCGGCGGCGCGGCCAGATCGCGGCCCGGCCAGGTGTACAGCAGGCTGTGTTCGTTCACGACTTCGCGCTGCAAAGTCGCGTGCAGCCGCGGGAACTGGATCTGCAGATAGTCGGCCAATGCCTCAAGGCGCGTGAGATCGATCGCACTGCGGTCGCTGTACGAGATCGTTGGAATCTGCACCGCGCCAGCCAAGCGCTGCGCCGCCGCAGCTTCATCAACCGGCGCCAGCGCCGCTGCACTCGGTGCCGTTTTTTTACGCTGTAGCTGGGCAGTGTTGTACGCAAGCACCGCAGCCAATACGAGGACAAGAAACAGCACCAGCTTTATGACGCGCATTGCGGCAGCCTCACGACTGTGAATTCGTCCCAGCATCGTACGCGGCCGGCCGCACCGCAAGCGCTGGGCTTCAGTCCACCCGCGTGTGATGGGTGAAGTGCAGGCGCTCGCCGCGCAATAGCGCAATCGCCGCCGCCAGCAAATCCGGCAGGCCACCGTTGCCGCTGAGGATCCAAGTCTGTGACTCCAGCTGCGCGCCGAGCCCGGCGCAGGCGGCAAAAAATGCGCCGGCATTGCAGCGGGCGCAGCCCTCGCCGAGCGGGAATTCGAAGTGGCCGGTTACGCCGTTGGCGTCATCACTTTCGGCGTTGTAGGCCAACGTCGCGAGCGCGGCGAGCAGCGTGTCGTCGCCTTCGCCGCCGGCCAAGCCGAGCGCGAGGTGGCCCGGCTGCGGCGGCGCGGAATCGTTTTGCACATGGAGTTTGAACAGCTGCGCTGAGTTTTCGGCGCCGAAATGAACATTGACGCCGGCCGCGGCGGCGGCAAATCCGGCGAGCCACAGCAAGGGTTCGGTGCTGGCGGCGATGGCGATCCAGTCGTCGGCGCCGACGCCCCGAGCGCGCAAAAATGCCGGAATACGACGGGCAAAGTCGGCGAGATCGGCGCCGCTCAGCGCCGTACCGTCGTCGAGTATCAGAATCGCGTTGTCGTTGCCCTGCAGCCGGAGCGCCAGCATCGATAACGCGGTGTCATCGTCATCGGAAAACTGGTTCGCGTGAAAGCGCTGCAGCGCGTGCGCCGCGGCGCTGATCGGCGCGGCAAACAATAACTCGTGTTCGCACAACTCAGCCAGCGTCGCGGCCAGCACAGCAGCTTGGCTCGGCGCCGCAGCCAGCAGTTCCGCCTGCGTGGCGCCGGCCAAGCTCAGCAGGATCAGCAGCAGCTTGGCATCGTCCAACGGATAGGCGCCGTGCGGCAGGCGCGCGGCATAAACCGGATGGCGCAGGAGCAGGTGCTCAACCGCGCCGCCGTGCAAAGCCGGCACCACTTTGGCGTTGTGGCGGCCGAGATTGAACTTGAACAACGGGTTGACCACATAGCGCCACGCCGGCCCTGGCGGCGCAAGCGGAATCGGCGCCGCAACGGGCGGCAAGATGGCCGCGAGCGCGTTGTAATGCGCGGTTTCGCAGTCGTCGGCGAGCACGGCGATCTCAGGGCCATCGAACAGCGTGGCTTCGCTGAACACATAGCCATGCCGTGTGCCGTCGGCGCAAATGCGGTCGAGCCAGGCGCGGTAATACCGGCCGTGCGCCTGATGGCAGCCGCGCTCGAAAAAGGGTTCCGGTTCGCTATTGCTCAAATGCAGATGGGCGTGAATCAGCGCGCCGTCTTTACGGGTCACGCGTTGGCATTCGCTGGCAAACGGATACAGGCTGTAGCGGTGCAGCGAGTCCAAGGCGTAGAGCAAGGCGAAGGCGTTATCCCGGAACGGCAGCGGCCGTTCGGGATGGCTAAAGATCACATCGAGATTCGGCGCCCGCTGCCCCGTGCCCAACAGATGCCGATAGCCGCGGTAGGCCATGACGCTGGAATTGCCTTCCCAGATCGACACAATGCGCTGCGCCGGCAGCAGGCCGGCCAGCCACTCGCCGCTCCAGCCGGTGCGCGCCCAGGTATCGAGCACGTAGTCACCATCGCGTAGCAACGGTGTGACATGCGGCAGCAGCGGCAACAGCACGCGCGTCGATTCGTTGAACGGATGAAACGCGGCGTAGGGTTCGAGCACATCCCGGGCGCGCTTTTCGTGTCGATAGCTATCAAAGCTCTCAGTGCTGCCGTAGAGCGCCGCGGCGAGTTCCCGCAAAGCCTCCGGCGTCGCCAGCGCGGCGTCGAGCAGCGGCTCGGTGAACAGCACGAAACTCTCGATGATGGGAATCACGACCGCGCAGCTCGGGCAGCGCAGAAATCCGCTCAGAATGCGGTCGTCCAATTCGGCATGACTAACCGCCTCGTAACTGCAGCGGCAGCTCGGGCAGGCCAGCAGGTTTAGCGTCGATTTATGCATGCGGCGTCATCGGTGCATGTAGTAAAAGCCGGCCGGCTGACGATCGAAGAAGTAGTAGACCAGTAGCAGCAAAGCCGCGTACCAAACCGCATAAAGCGCGTGCACCAGTGGCCGCGGTAAATGTGCGCAAAGCAAGGTGTACACCGTCAGCCTCCAGTGAGCCAGTGTTGTACGGCGGTGGTGACATAAAAACTGAACAGCACGAAATGCAGCGTCAGCGCCGTTGCCAATGTACGCCAGAGTGCGGCTGTGACGCCGGTCAGTGCGTCGAGGCTGGCGCCGTAGCGGGCATCGAAGGCGCGAAAGATCACGATGCCGGCGCCGTGGTACGCGCCCCACAGCACGTAGCGTAAGGATAGCTCGTGCCAGAGCCCGAGTACGACCATCGACGACACCACGGCGGCGCCTTGGCTGCGCGTCAGCGACAACACCGGCGTGAACACGTAGTCCCGGCACCAGGATGATAACGAGCGGTGCCAGCGCTGCCAGAAATCGCTGATATTTCTAGCGATAAACGGCTGGTCGAAATTCTCGCGGACGCGGAAGCCGGCCAGCGCTGCGAAGCCGACGGCGACGTCGCTATAACCGCTGAACAAGATGTAGAGCTTCAGCCAAAACTGCAGCGCATCGCTGTAGAAATGGCCGATGCCCGCGCCCGCCAGCGCTTCGAATTGCGCCGGCAAAACTTCGGCGAGCAGGTAGTTGCCGAGCACGACAATCTTGACTAAGCCGTACAGCACGCGCGCGCAGCCAGCCGAGAACAGCGCTGGGTCCCAGCGCTTGCGGCGGAGATCGCGCAGATATTCGTCGAAGCGGTGGATCGGGCCGGTTGAGAGCAAGCTCGGCATGAACAGATAGCCGAGATATTCATCAAACGAATGGCCGCGCAAATTGCCTTTGTAGCCTTCGAATTGATAGTGGATGAGGCGCAGCGCGTAAAACGCGAGGCCAAACGGCAGCACGACGTGGCCGCCGATCCCTTTTGCAGCGGGCGCTGCGGCGAGCATGAAGCTGATCAGTGTCGCTGCGATCACGACGACCGCCGCGACCAAGGCCGCTCGGCTATTACCGGTACGGCGATGCAGCAGATAACTCAGCCCAGCGCCGACACCAAGCAAACACGCGGAAAGTGGAGACAGCAGCAACAGCAGCGCTGCGCCGACCGCCGCAATTAACCGCGGCTGCCAGCGCGGCGGCGGCAACCAAGCCGCGAGCACCGCGGTGGCGGACGAGAACAGCACCGCCAGCAAGACTTGTTTTTCGGTCATCGCACCGCCTGCAGTTCGGCTGCGAGCTGCTGCGCCAGCCAACGACTGAAACGCGCACGGCCATCCTGAGTCAGATGGCCTTGGTCGCAGTATTCGTCTTCCGGCGGCCTTGGCGGCTGCCAGAGCTGGAACTGCTCAGTCTCAGCGATTTGGCTCAGTGCGGACTGCCATTGCTGCTTCAGGCGCGCAGGAAACACCGCCTCAGCCGCCGCCGAACGCGGTAGTTGCAGTAATACGACTTGCGTGCCGGCGGCCCGCAGCGCCCGGAGATACTGCAGATAAGCCGCCTGCCGCGCCGCGCTGTTGATGTGCCACGTTGCCGCCAACGACGCGTAGCGTTGGACCATCTCGGCACCTTTGCTGCGCAGGCAGTACTCGGGCGATTTGAAAACATCATGACCGCGATTCTGCTCGACGTTATTGTCGTCGGCATTGTCGTCAGCCGCCACGCTACCGCTCGCTGGCGCCGGTGCCGGCAACAAATTCAGCAGGCGGCGGATGTTATCGCGCACCGGCACACGGGCCTCGCGATCAAGCAGTAATAAGTCCGTTTCGAATAGCAGCAGGCGCGGCGGATGCAACTGCAACTGCCGCAGCGCCGGTTCGACATCGGCGTAGCGCGCGTCCAGCCAGGTCAGGCGGTTGAATACCAGCGCATCGGGCGACACGCCATAGCGGCCATCGACCAGGCGCTCGTCGTAGTCGGTCGCGAAGAACAGCTTTGAAGCGCCGAGCGCAACAACACGCGGCCGGCCCTCGGTCGACTGGGCCAATCGGGCGAGATTCATGTCGTCGTGCGTGGCCCGCAAGCGCACGGCCAGCGCCACAAGCGGCGGGCCGGATACGGCCAGCACAGCAAACACCAGCACCGACAACAGGCAGGCGTAGCCCCAAACGCGGAGCGGGGGCGCTGCAGGATCGGTCACGTCTTCTGGATCAAACCGAGCGCCTTATCGAGGCGGTCGAGCGACATGATGTCGCGCGAGCTGAGCCGCAAATCGAATTCCTTTTCCAGCGCACACACCAGCTCCAGATGCGCGAGCGAATCCCAACCCGGAACGTCGCGCGGCCGGCTGGCCAAAGTGATCGTGTCGACCGAGGTCTTGAAGCAGCTCGCCGCAAGCTTTAGCAGACGTTCGGAATCGTCCGCAGATGGGCCATTCGCTTCGGCGCGCGCTGAAGGCGCCTGCGCCAGCAGCGCACGCACCTGTTCCAGCACGACCTTGCCGGAACGCCCGCGCGGCAACGCGGCGACGCGCTGAATGCGACTCGGCACTTTGCGCGGCTCGAGATTCGCGGCGCAGTGCGTCAGCAGTTCGGTATCGCTGACGGCGGCATCGGCCGCAACCACGGCGACCACCGTCTCGCCCCAGTCGAGGTCTTTCACGCCCAGCGTTACGGCCTCAGTGACCGCAGGATGGCGCTGTAAAACTTCGGTGATTTCTTCCGGGTGAATGTTGTAGCCGCCACGAATGATGATGTTTTTGGCGCGGCCGGTAATCCAGAATCGTCCGGCCTCATCGCGCCGGGCGATGTCACCGGTGCGGAACCAACCCTCGTTCAGCACTTCAGCGGTCATCTGCGGCGCGTCAAAGTAGCCTGACATCAGCAATTCGCCGCGCATGAGCAATTCTCCGTGCTCGCCATCGGCGACCGTCTTGCCGTCACGGTCTGCCAAGCGCAGTTCGCAGTCTTCCGGCACGCCGATGCTGCCGGGCTCCCGGCTCATCGCATCCGGTCCCGAAAACACGCCGCCGACCACCGTCTCGGTCAGGCCGTAGACGTTGACCAACGGCACTTGGAACGTGCGCTCGAAGTCTTCCCATAGCTTCGGTTCGAGCTGCGCGCCACAGGACACAAGGAGCTTGAAGTCACCGCCTTGGAAAGCGTCGCGCTGATCCAGGCCCAGCCGCAGAATCAAGCTCAGCATCGTCGGCACCGCGATTAAATGCGTGATCCGCAGTTGATAGATCGAATCGAGCAACAGATTGATCGTCGTTACTTCAAAACGCAGCGGCCGGTACACCGGAATGGCGTTAAAGAATGCGATCACCGGCCCTTGGATCATGCCGTCCGCGTGCGACAGCATCAACGTGTTCAGAATGCGGCTGGTCGGCGTGTAGTTGTAGCGCCGGCTGAGCGTCGCCAAATGCGCGAACAGCGCGCGATGACTGATGCTGACGCCTTTCGGTTGATCCGTCGTGCCAGACGTGAACAAGATATAGGCCAGCGTTTCCGGATCGATGTCCGCTGGCGGCGCTTGCGGCGTTTGATGTTCAAGCAGCGCGTGCAGGCCTTCGCGCTTCGGCTTCTGCGTCATCAATTTGCCGAACACGCCCGTGCTACGCGCCGCCGGCACGATTTCGACCACCGGGCCCGCCGCGCGCACACCCGGCCAGCGCGCGAGCAAGTCACGGTCAATGATGATCAAGCGCGGCGTGGCTTTCGCGATCAAGCTTTGGGCGCGGTCCGGTCCGGCGTCGGGATCCAAATTAACCGCCGTTACGCCATTGCAAATCAGTGCGATGAACAGCTGCGCCGCTTCGGCGTCGTCGCGCGTTGCGATGACCACGCGATCGCCGACAGCGATGCCCTGCCCTTGCAACAACGCGGTGACGGCGTCGATACGGGCCCGCAACTGACCAAACGTAACCGTGCCTGACTCGGTTACCAACCAAGGCTGCGCCACGAGCCCACGATTGGCGATGCTCTGATAACAGGCTGCTGCGGTGACTTTAGCGCTCGTCTGGGCCATCGAAATAATTTCTCAACTGCTTCCGTAAAATTTTGCCGCTGGCATTGCGGGGAATGGCGTTCACCCAGCGAAATACCGACGGCGTTCTGGCCTGGCCCAATCGCTCACTGACGAATTCGGCCAAGGTGCTTCCTTTCCGTGCTGCTTCAGTGCATTCGGCACTGGCGACTAATAACGCAGCGATACGCTCTGCGCCGACCGGATCCGGCAGCCCGCAAACCGCCGCTTCGGCAACGCCTGCGTACTGCTCGATCACCGCTTCAATTTCCTGTGGCTGAACTTTCTCGGTGCTCGTGGTCTTGATGAAGTTGCTGCGTCGCCCGACGATTATCACCCGGCCCTCGGCATCACACCGTACCAAATCCTCAGTGCGCAGCCAGTCGCCATCGAACCGTTCTGCAGTTGCAGCCGCGTCCTCAAAGTAACGGCTCATTGGATACTGCAAGCGCACCTGCAATTCTCCTACTTCGCCATCCGCCGCTGGCTGCCCTTGCTCATCAAGCAGCCGCATCTGACAGCCGACCGGCCAACCGATGCTGGCATCCTCTGGCGACCAATTCTCAAGCTTTTGGCTTAAGCAAAGCCCAACCGTTTCGGTCAATCCGTAATAGTTAACGACCGGAATCGAAAATCTTTGATAGAACGCAAGCACTTCGGCCCGGCTCAAGTCTGTTCCGGTGCAATAAAACGCCTGCGTCGCCGCCAAAACTTCTTTATCGACCCGATCCCCTAAAAGATTAATATGCCGTAGCAGTAATGGCGCGGCGACCACCCGCTGCGCTTGCGCCGAATCAAGCACGCCGAGCAAGCTGAAGACATTCGCGCGCGCTGGCTTGGGCGCGCAAACCCAGGTCATGCCCGCCATCGGTGCGGCCAATAATGCGTTCCGCAAGCCGCTCATCGTGTGCGGATCGGGCAAATTCAACAAACGCTCGCCGGCTTGCCAAGCAAAGGTCTGAACGACCAGCGCCGCGCTGCTTAGCAAGGCCTGCCGGCTTAAGACAACCGCTTTGGGATCGCCGGTCGAACCCGATGTAAACAAGCATGCGGCTGGCGAAGCCTCTGCGACCGCAGCCACCTGAAAACTTGACCTGGCCATATTCGTGACTAGCCCGCCGTCAGGCTTGATCGCGCGCGTCGGCAATTCAGCTGCCAAGTGCCGCCAAAGCCTGTTTTCATCCAAGGCTTCGATCACCGCCAAATGCGGCCGAATCTTGTTGATCGCTTTACGGCACATGAACTCGGGCCACGCCGGATCAACCGGAACAAACACAGCGCCGACCGCCATCGCCGCCCAAAATGCGACGAACGCTGGCAACCCCTGCTCGCCGCAAAACAGCACACGCTGCCCCGGCGCAATACCTTCGGCAACCAAACCTGCCGCGGCGTCTTCGATCAAGGCCAGTACCGCATCGACACCGATCTCCCGGCTGCCGGCATCGACAACCACACGGAAACGCTGCGCACTAGGGGGCGCTTTAAAAACCGAGTCCAGCATTGGGGATCAAACCATATCCTTGTGTTCCGTCGCTACTATAGCCGGGCGACGGCCGTTGGCGAAAAAGATACGACTGCGATTGCTACGAGCTTACAGCTTAGCAAGCGCGCAGTCAGCGCCGTAGGATGGCCCTTAGTTCAAGTCTCAGTCGCAAGATTCCAAATTCTGAATATTATGTCAATGAAAAAATGCCGGCTGGCAATACTTGTCGCGCTTGTAGGCAGACAACAATTCACGCGCGCCCATTGGACAATAGGCCAATCAGAAAAGCGGCATAAGACTAAACAGCGCCCGCTCTACACTGTCGAAAATACACGCCCATTACTCTACTATCAGAATAGATAATTCCAAAAAACAAAACCCCCGGAAAGGCTTGCTATTCCGGGGGTTTACGGCTACAAGCCGAAGCGAGGGCCGATTAATAGCCCCTGATTAGCCTTTATTCCACGGCGAGGCTGCTCATGCCGGAAAGCCCAGGATACAGATGCAGCTCCCCGGCCTTAGTCAAGCCGCCGGTGCGGCTATTAATCCGATACGATTCTATCGTTCCCAGCCCTGCAGCCACCGCATAGAGATATTTGCCATCGCCCGAAATCTTGACTTCGATTGGCAACGCGCCCGCACCGATCGCCACGGCCACGCCGTCTGGATTCAGGATCGTCAGCGTACCGTTATCATCGACTCGATACGCGCTCAGCGAATCGGAGAGCGTATTGCTGGTATACGCGTAGCGACCACGGCTGTCGATCCAGCATACCGTTTGCTGGCCGGAAACAACGCGGCTCAAACTCGTCAACGTGCCGTCCCGATTGATCTGATAATTACTGAGCGCGCCGTTGATCGCCTCAGTAACCAACAAGTGGCCGCGGGCATCGAATGTAAAGCCAAACGGCGCCGGATCCGTTGATACCGTCGTCACCGCAGCAGTGCCGAGACGCCCATCTTTGCCAACAGCGAATAATTCGATTGTGCCGGGCTGGGCCAACGTGACGTTTTTATCGGTTGCGACGAGCCAACGGCCATCCGGCGAAAATTGAATTTGTCCCGGACTGTCAAGCACATCCGGCTGTGGGCCAGCGCTTGCAGTGACCGTTGACAATGTGCGCTTGGAACCTGGAATTGGGATCAAACGACCGTTGCCAGTGAGCCGGAATCCAGTAACGCTTGGCTTGTTGGTGGCATGGAGCACGTAAACGACGTTGCCACGCACCGCGATACCGGCCGGATAATCACCACCAGACGGCGTAACGCTGGCCAGAACCAAGGTGTCTTCGTAGACGCGAAACACGGAGATCTGGTTGCTAGCGGCGCTCGGCACGAATAGCCAGCGCTGATCGTCGCTCAACACCAGCGCGTTTTGCGTCCCTAGCGGGTCCGGTGGAATGACCAGACCAACGCCCGTTCCAACGCCGCCAGTGGGATAGGTTCCTTTTAATTTCAGCCCGCCATGGTCGTCGCGCTTCACCACGGCAACAACATTGCCATCAGGGCTGTTGGAAATTGTATAAATATTGCGGCCATCGGCATTCGCCGCTGCGCTTAGAACACAAGCGCCAGCAACGGCGAGGATCTTATTACGCATCTTCTTAATTTCCATATAACACTCCTCGTTATTGCATCAGTCTCCACATAATCATGGATTAGATAACTTCCATTTTTTGATTCCACACAACTTTCTACATAAAACTTTTGTCAATGCAGAAATCGCTAAAAACGGATAGCCTATCGAACAATATCAATGGAAATTTCACCGGCATGCCAGCGCTCTAACGCGCCCAAATGCAGTTGTCCGCATCGGGGCGCGCTCGACTACGTGCAATTCAACGCGCTATTCAACCGCGAGACCAACCATGCCGGAAAAGCCGGGATTCAGATTTAATTCGCCGCTCTTAGTTAGTGCGCCTGTGCGACGATCAATCCGATAGGCTTCGATCGAGCCGAGACCCGCGGCCACTGTGTAGAGATATTCGCCGTCACCGGAAAGACGCAATTCAACCGGCGCAGTTCCGGCGCCAACAGCAGCCGTGATGCCATCGGCATTTAGCAACGTCAAGCTACCGTCGCGGCCGATGCGATAACCCGTCAGCGTGCTCGAACGCGTGTTGCTGCTATAGGCAAAACGACCTTTGGTGTCGATCCAGCAAACGGCCAACTGACCGGTCAGCACGCGGCTGATGCTGGTCAAGCTGCCGTTGCGGTTGATCTGATAGCTGCTAACGGCGCCACTGATGGCTTCAGTAACCAGCAGGTGGCCGCGGGCATCGAAGATATAACCAAACGGTGCTGGATCCGGCGATACCGTTGTTACTGCGCTGGCGCCGAGGCGGCCATCTTCACCGACCGCGTACAACGACAACGTGCCGGGTCCGGTCAGGTTTTTGTCATTCACGACCAACCAACGGCCGTCCGGCGAAAACTGAACCTGCGCCGGGCTGTCCAGCACGTGCGGCTGCGCGCCTGCGCTCTGAGAGACCGTTGCCAATTGCCGCGTCGAGCCTGGGATCGGAATCAACTTGCCGTTCGACGTCAAACGGAAGCCAGTAATGCTCGGCTGATTCCGGGCATTCAACACATAGACAACGTCGCCGCGCATCGCGATACTTACCGGATAGTCGCCGCCAGACCCGGCTACGCTCGTCAGAACTAGTGTGTTTTCGTAGGCGCGGAATACCGAGATTTGGTTGCTGGCCGGATTCGCCACAAACAGCCAGCGGTTGTTTTCGCTCAACACCATCGCGTTCTGCGAACCGAGCGGATCCGGCGGAACCGACAAGCCTACGCCGCTACCAATGCCGCCGGTCGGATACGTGCCGACCAACTTCAGACTGCCGCCTTCACCGCGCTGTACGACCGAAACCACGTTGCCACTCGGGCTATTCGACATCGCGTAAATATGGCGACCGTCCGCCATTGCCGCACTGCTTAACGCACAGATTCCCGCGACAGCCAGGACTTTATTGCGCAGCTTCTTGATTTCCATATTTCACCTTAATTTAGTTATCGCGGCAGTCCAAGTTTGCGCCATGGTCGAAGCCTGCCGCTTGTTTACTCCATACCGCCCATGGCAAAGCGCTCCACCCTATAAAAGATCTACATCACGGACGGAATTAGTCCACTATCGATAATGCATCGCCTAGAAATACCCGCTGGAGCACGCTATTGATGACAATCAAGAATAGTTGTTTTTATTAAATGACTTCGATTGCGCCGCTTTCGCTCGTGAGCTCGATCTTTTTTATTATGCAGCACAGGTATTATCTAATAGGGAAAATTAAAAGACTATATTCGTTGATCGCAATCAATAGAATTCTGCCGCGCTTTAGTCTCCGCAGCGTTGGCCTATTAAGAGCTAATGCTGCCGTTGATTTGTTCGTTATCAAAATTATTGATTCGGCCACAAAATAGTTGAACAAGGTGCTACACGGCAATTTGAGATCGCACTTTTTCGAGACGGCGTGAGTGGCCGAATTAATAATAAAATCAAATTGCTTTGTTATTGATCCGGCCATTTCTCGCTTGCTCGGAAGTGCGGCATCCGGTTTGGCGTTGCACCGTCTTTATTCAAGTACTTAATGGCCGAATCAATAAATTGGGCGCTTTGAAATGGTTTTTTGTCTGGGGGTTTTTGTGCTTTTTTTGCTGCGCCGCCTGTCAAAATCACAACGGGTCATTGATCAAGCGCAGGTGAGGCCGCACAATACGCGCCCGCTGACGCGGCCCCTCGCCCTGCCAATAGGCGCTCGGCAGCCGGAAAATGCTGGTGTTCGGGCCTCGTTCAGGTGCGCGCGCCAGCCCTCAGCAGTCGAACCAACGGCAAAACGCCAGAATGAATACTCACGCCGCTATCGACTTCGGAACCTCCAACTCGGCCGTTTGCATCGGTTCCGGAGCGCAGCACCGCTTGATTGCCCTCGAAGACGGGCGTACGACGCTGCCAACGGCGGTGTTCTTCAATGCCGACGAAAACTCAATTGCATTCGGCCGCCAAGCCATTGCCGAATATCAAGCGGGGTATGGCGGGCGCCTGATGCGCTCCCTAAAAAGCCTGTTAGGCAGCGAGTTGCTAAATGAGACAACGCTCATCAACGGCAAAGCCGTGGCGTACCAGAGCATCATCGCCAGCTTTCTTACGCATCTCAAAACCACCGCAGAGTTGCAAACCGACCAACCGTTAAGCCGCGTTGTTCTTGGCCGCCCGGTTTATTTCGTCGATGGCAATCCAGAACGCGATGCCTTGGCACAGGACACGCTGGAGCGCATCGCGCGCGACGTGGGTTTCGAAGACATTCGCTTTCAATACGAGCCGATCGCTGCCGCGCTGGACTACGAATCGCAGTTGACGCGCGAAGCGCTGGTTCTGGTTGTCGACATCGGCGGCGGTACGTCAGATTTCTCGCTGATCCGGCTCGGGCCGGCGCGCGCCAGCAAACTCGACCGCAGCGCCGACGTGCTGGCTAACGGTGGCGTCCACATCGCCGGCACCGACTTTGATCGCCAGCTCAGCCTAGCCTCGGTCATGCCCAGCCTAGGGCTCGGCACTGCAGGCATTGGCGGCAAGCCGATCCCGGCCTATATTTATTTCGAGCTTGCGACTTGGCACAAGATCAATTTCCTGTATGCGCCGCGGGCGCTGGCCGAAGCCGAAACGCTGCAGCCGTTTTATCTCGACCGCGCCTTGCACCGCCGGCTGATGAAAGTGCTGCGCAATCGTGAAGGGCACCGCATCGCCGGTCTCGTCGAGGCGGCGAAAGTAGCGGTTTCGGAAAATGGCACGACGACGCTGGACCTCAGCTTTGTCGAAGACACGCTCACAGTCGCCGTCGATACCGCCAAGCTCGATCTCGCGGTGCAAGCCAGCGTCGAAAAAATTACCGCGACCGCGCTTGCTACCGTGCAAGACGCTGGGCTCACAGCTGCCGATATCGATGCCGTTTACTTCACCGGCGGCTCAACCCAGCTGCGCGCGCTGCGGCACGCCATTGGCGCGGCGTTCTCGAACAGCGAAGCGATCGCAGGTGACGCCTTTGCTAGCGTTGCGCGCGGGCTCGGCGTTTACGCAACCCGAGCATTTGCTTAGGGTGTTGAGAGGCCTAGCATGGCGCAAGATCTCGAAGGCAAAAACAGCCGGCTCGCCGAGCCGCCGTCGTTTCGCGACGCGTTCTGGGTCTGGCTCAAGATCGGCTTTCTGAGCTTTGGCGGCCCCGCCGGGCAGATCGCGCTGATGCACAAAATGTTGGTTGAAGAACGGCACTGGATCAGCGAAACCCGATTTTTGCATGCGTTGAACTACTGCATGTTGCTACCGGGGCCTGAAGCACAGCAGCTCGCGGTTTATGTCGGCTGGCTGCTGCACAAAACCTGGGGTGGATTGGTCGCCGGCTTGCTGTTTATCCTGCCCGGTTTTGTGCTGATGACCGCCATCGCGGCACTCTACGTCAGCTTCGGTGAGCTGGCTTGGATGCAGGGTTTATTGTTCGGCATGCAGGCCGCGACCTTAGCCATTGTTATCGAGGCGGTACTCCGCGTCGGCCGCCGCGCGCTAAAAAACCGTGCGTTGTACGGCGTTGCCGGCGCCGCGTTCATCGCCATCTTTGCGTTTAACGCGCCTTACCCGCTGATCGTATTAACCGCCGGCCTGCTCGGCCTGGCTGGCGCGAAATACCGCCCCGGTCTGTTTCAATCCGGGAAACTTGCAGCGGCCGACGACGCCAACGAGCCGATTCCCGCGCACGCGCATCCGCGTCTGACGTGGCTGCTGCGGGTGCTGATCATCGGGCTTGCACTCTGGGGCGTGCCGGTCTTGCTGCTCTGGCTTTATGCCGGCCCGGCTAACGTCTACACCCAAGAAGCGACTTTCTTCAGCAAGATGGCGGTCGTTACATTCGGCGGCGCCTACGCGGTACTCGCGTACATGACGCAGCAAGCGGTGGATCACTACGGCTGGCTCGCACCGCGCGAGATGGTGCAGGGCTTGGCGTTGGCCGAAACCACGCCGGGGCCGTTGATTCTGGTTTTGGTCTACGTCGGCTTTCTGGGCGCCTACCGCGCGCCCGGCGGGCTAGACCCGGTGCTCGCCGGCGTGCTCGGTGCGGCGATTTCAACCTGGGTAACATTCGTGCCGTGCTTTCTGTGGATCTTCCTCGGCGCGCCGTATATCGAGCGCCTGCGCGGAAACCGCTGGTTATCCGCAGCGCTTACGGCGATCACAGCAGCCGTCGTCGGCGTGATTCTGAATCTCTCGGTCTGGTTTGCGTTGCACGTCATCTTCAAAGACGTGCCGCAATGGCAGGGCTACGGCGTTTCGCTGCCGCTGCCCAATCTCGCCAGCCTTGATGCCGCTGCTTTAGCGCTCGGTGCCGGCGCGATGCTGGCAATGCTGCGCTTCCACCTCAGCCTGCTTAAAACGCTGCTCGGTTGCGCGTTGATCGGCCTCGCGCTGCACACGCTACGCGATTAGCCCTGGGCGGCCGCGATGGCATTACGCCGGCAGACCAAGTTCTCCACGATAACTACGAATCGCCGCGGTAAACACCGCCCCGTATTGCGCCAGCTTGCGGCCGCCGACGCCAGAAATGGTCATGAACGCAGCTTCGTCGACCGGCTGCGACTCCGCCATCTGCCGCAGGCTGACGTCGTTGAATACAACATAAGGCGGCACGCCCTGCTGGTCGGCGAGTTGCTTGCGTAACGCGCGCAAGCGCTCGAACAAGGCTTCAGCGCCGGTTGCCAGCGTCGGCGCTTCATCGCGACTGCGCGCGCTGCGGTTGGGCTTTGGTTGCGGCGCGAGCAAGACCTGCCGCTGCGCTTTCATCACCTCTAAACTGGCCACGTTCAGCCGCAACACCGGGTAAGCGTCTTCGGTTTCATCGACGATGCCCTGATGCAGCAGCGCGCGCACCAACTGCCGCCATTCGTCCTGGCTGCGTTGCTTGCCGATGCCGTAAACACTGAGCTGCTGGTGGCCGCGGTCGATGATTTTCTGTGTCTCGGCGCCGCGCAGCAGGTCGATCACGTACGCCGCGCCATAACGCTGCCCGCGCTGCGCCAAACGCGCAACCGCCGATAAAAACTGCCGCGCTTCCAACGTCCAATCTTCCACCGGCCGCGGGTTCTTGCAGTTGTCACAGGCGGCGCACGGCGCCCGATATTCCTCGCCGAAATAGCGCAACTGGATCACGCGCCGACATTCCAACGATTGCGCGTAGTCCAACACTTTCCTTAGTTGCTGCCGCGCCAGCCGTTGTTCGGCCGCCATCGGCTCGCCGCTGCTCGGGTCTATTTTTTGCGCGATCAAAAACTCGGCAGTGCGGATATCGCCGACGCCGAAGTAGAGCAAACAGTCGGCGGGTTCACCGTCGCGGCCGGCGCGGCCGGCTTCTTGGTAATAACCTTCCATCGTCTTCGGTAGGTCGTAATGGACCACCCAACGCACGTCCGGTTTATTGATGCCCATGCCGAACGCGATTGTCGCGACAATCACTTGAACATCGTCGCGGATGAAGGCGTCTTGGTTGCTACGCCGTGTTTCGGCGTCCAGACCGGCGTGATACGGCAGCGCGCGGACGCCATCTGCGGCAAGCTTGCCGGCGAGTTCATCGACACGTTTGCGCGACAAGCAATAAACAATGCCGGAGCCGTTGTTGGCGCCGCTGCGGCCGCGCACGCGAGCCAGCAACTCGGCGTAACTCTTATCGGTTTTCGGCCGCACTTCGTAGTGCAGATTCGGACGATTAAAGCTGGCGACGTGGCAGGCGGTTTCGCGCAATCCGAGTTGTGCAGCGATGTCGTCTCGAACCCGGCCGGTCGCGGTTGCGGTAAACGCGAATACCGGGATTTCTGGAAAATGCGCGCGCAAAATGTGCATCTGCCGATATTCGGGTCGAAAATCATGACCCCACTCCGAAACGCAGTGCGCTTCGTCGATCGTAAACCCCGATATCCCCTGGGCTTCGCGCAGACGCGGCAGAAAACCCTGCAAAAACTCCGGCATTAGCAGCCGTTCCGGCGCCAAATAAAGCAGCTTGTACTCGCCGCGCAGCAGCGCTGCGCTGGTTTCACCGGCCTCGCGTGCGCTCAAACTGGAATTGAGGAACGAAGCGGAAATGCCGCTATCACGCAGCAGGCGAACTTGATCCTGCATCAGCGCGATCAGCGGCGAGACGACGATCATCACCCCCGGCCGCAACAGCGCGGGCAGTTGAAAACACAGCGATTTTCCGCCGCCGGTCGGCATGATCGCGAGCACGTCGCGACCGGCCAGCGCGTCTCGGACCACCGCTTCCTGACCCGGCCGGAAGCTGTCAAAACCAAACCAGGATTTCAGCGTGACGCGTACCGGATCCTCCGTCGCCACCGACGCTGCCGGCTTCGGCGCTAGCACTGATTATTGACTCTAATAAGAATTATCAAGCGCCGCTCAAACTGCCAATTGGGTAAGCAAAATTTCATGATTAGTAAAGAATTTTACAGGTTTTTGGATCGTCAAGCGGAGCCTGCAAATGTCAATAAATTGGCTGAGTAAGTGTTGTCTACAGACGGCCACGCAAAATAATGAGAAATCTATAGCGCGCAAACAGTTGCTGCGTTAAAGTCCGCCGAAATCGGAAGCGACGCAATTTCGACGCGCCAATATAATGACGTGTTGTTGTCATGCGTACGATGTTGTGCCTGCTGACCGCAGCATTGCAGCGGTCAGCCAGCACTAGCACCGCTAGCGTGCGCTGCGTTTGTTTCAGTGGAAAATTAATCGGGCGCGCGATTTTATCGCGACGCTCAATCGGGCCGGCACATGCTGGCAACGGCTTCAGGGAATGTTTTAATGAAAGGGTCTTGGCACTTCGCCGCCCAATTGGCGGTGACGACTGCGCTTTGCGTGGCCGCCGCAACCGCGCGGGCCGATGTCAGCAGCCGCCTTGAGGCGGTAAACGTTACGGCCGACGCCAACGGCCAAGAGCACTATGCTGATGCGGCGGCGGTTAAGCCGGGCGATTTGATCGAATACCGGCTGATTTACGAAAACACCGGCACCGCTCGCGTATCGCAGTTCACGGTCAACGGCCCGATTCCGAAAGGCACGGTCTACGTCGTGGGTTCGGCGACGAGCGCGGTCAAACACAGCCTCAAATTCAGCTATGACGGCGGCCAATCCTGGGCTGCAACGCCGCCGCTGCGCGCCGTGCGCGGCGCCGACGGCAAAGTTCGGGAAGTACCCGCGCCAACAGAAGAAATCACCAATGTCGAATGGCTTGCGCAGGAGCCGCTGCCGGCAGGCGCGGCGCAAACCTATCGATATCGCGTTCGGGTGACCGCTGCACAGCCGTAAAAGGACAACAAGATAGGGACGTGTAAGCCGAGCCGCATCAAACCATTTTCGGCGGCTCAAATCGGTGTCAGCGCATTGCAATTGCGCGCCGCCGTATCGAATTAGGGATAGGGATTAGCAATGCGGATTTTGGGTATCGATGCCACCCCACGTGGCGTTCGCAGCGGGTTATTGACTATCGGCGTGTTGTTGGTTGGCTTCGGCGCCGTAGCCTGGGCCGCCCCGCGTGCCGGCTCGGTGATCGGCAATCAAGCGACCGCGAGTTTTGTCGACGGCACCGGCGTGACGCGAACAACGACTTCGAATCTGGTCGAAACCTTGGTCGCCCAAGTGGCCGGGGTCGACATCGAAGCCAATCAAACCAAGACCTCGGCGCCCGGTGCAACGGCGTATTTCCCGCATACGATCACCAATACCGGTAACGGCGATGATCGCTATAACCTGAGCACGACGAACAACGCCGGCAGCTTCGATTTCAGCACCATCTTGATCTACGCCGACGCCAATGCCGACGGCATTCCGGACAATTTCACGCCCATTACCGTCACGCCTAACTTGGCGCCGGGCCAGACCTACAACATCGTCGTCGCCGTTGTCGTCCCCGGCACCGCAACGGCCGGCCAAAGCGACAACCTCACGATCACCTCGACCAGCCAATTCACCGGCACGGTAACCGATGCCAACACCGACATCGTCAACATCACCAATAACGCCGTCATCGCGATCACCAAAGCCGAAGATTTGACCAGCGGCCCGCCGGGCACAACGCCGGTGACGATCACACTGACCTACACCAACACCGGCAATAGCGTTGCGACCAGTGTCGCGATCACCGACGCGCTGCCGGCTGGCATGCGCTACATCGCCAATTCCGGCCGCTGGAGCGTGACCACGCCGACGGCGTTGACCGACGCTTCGGACGGCAACGAATCCGGCATTAATTACGTCTCAGTTGGCAACACCATCACCGCGACCGTCGCCAGCGTCGGACCCGGCGTGTCCGGTTTCGTCCGCTTCCAGGCCGGCGTCGATGCCAACGCAGCGGCCGGCCTGCTGCCGAATACCGCGACGTTTAGCTATCTCGATGGCGGCGGCAACACCGTTAACAACAACACCAATACCGTGAACTTCCAAGTCACGCCGAACGTCGCCGTGGTGTTACGTGATAACGGTTCGACGACGGATAACGATGGCGCGAATAACGACATCGTCCAACAAGGCCCGGCTACGCAAGGCGCGGTGCTGCGTTTCGACAACCGCTTGACCAACGCTGGCAACGCCACCGATACGTTCAACGTCATCTACGCCAACGTCAGTTTCCCCGCCGGCACCAGCTTCCAGTTGCTACAGGCCGATGGCGTAACGCCGCTGACCGATACCAATCGCGATGGCATTCCGGATACCGGGCCGCTCGCCGCCGGTGCCACGACCAGCGTCTTCCTGCGCGTGGTACTGCCGTCCGGCGCGACGGGTGTCGGCCCGTATGACGTCACCAAGACCGCAACATCGACAACGAATCCGGCGGTTTCCGATTCAACCATCGACCGCCTGACGGCGATCACCAATAGCACCGTCGATCTAACCAACAACAGCGCCGGACCGGCTGCGCCGGGCGCTGGGGTCGGCCCCGAGGCGGCGCCGGTGACCACGGTTACCGTGCAGCCGGGTGCGACGGCGACGTTCACGCTGTTCGTCAACAACACCAGCAGCGTGCCGGATAGCTACAACCTCAGCGCCAGTACCGATAGCACGTTCGCAGCGCTGAGCTTGCCAACCGGCTGGACGGTGACGTTCCGCAACGCCGCGAACGGCGTTATCACCAACACCGGTTCGATTGCCGCGGGCGGCAATCTGCAAGTCACCGCGCAAGTCACCGTACCGGCGGCCAGCGCGCCGGTTGCGGCGCCGGGCCAGAGCATTTACTTCCGCGCGGTATCGCCGGCCAGCGGCGCGCTGGACGTTAAGAACGATGCCGTGATCGTGGCGCAGCTACGCGATCTCGCCGTCACGCCGAACAACGCCGGCCAGGGCTTCCCCGGCGGCGCAGTGCAGTATTCGCATACGCTGACGATCAACAGCAATGTCGCCGAAACCACCGCGGTGTTGACCAGCAGCAACGCACAGCCGGGTTGGACCTCGGTCATTTACTACGATGCCAACGGCAACGGCCAGATCGACGCGACCGACCCTGTGGTCAGCAATCTTTCCGATATCGATGCACTCGTGCCAGGGACCGGCTTGGCGCCGGGCAGCAGCTACCCGCTGCTGGTCCGCGTGTTTGTGCCCTCCGGCGCGAACCCCGGTGTCAGCAACACGACGACGATCACCGTCGGCACGCTCACCGGTGAAGTTAACGTCTCGAATAACGTTGCGACTGACGTCACCACCGTCGTTACCGGCGACGTTCGCTTGCAGAAAACGCAGGCGCTGGATCTCACCTGCGATGGCACCCCGGACACCGCATTCGGCACTGTACCGCTGGCGAACGCGATTCCAGGCGCCTGCTTGGTGTATCGCGTAGTTGCGACCAATGACGGCACGTCCGCCGTCACCAGCCTCGTGATCTCGGACGCCACGCCGCCGCTGACCACCTACAACAGCTGCGGCGGGTTATGCGCCGCCACGGGCAGCAGCGGCGTGGTGACGGCGCCAGCCAACGGCAGCAGCGGCACCGTGGTGAATACCGTCGGCACGCTGGCGCCTAATGCGACGGCGACGCTGACGTTCACGGTTCGGATCAACCCCTAAGGCCGGTGGAAGGGCGTAACTGCCCTTCCCCGCCCGATCGGCGCTGACCTCACTGCTCGCTCGATGACCACGACGCAACCTTTGCCGCACTTATCGCGCCTACGCTGGCGCGGGAGCTGGCTGCGCGCCGCTGCGCTGCTCGGGCTCGGCTTGGGCCTGCTCGGCGCAGCGCAGGCGGCAACCCCGGCTGGCGCGATCATCAGCAACACGGCGACGGCGACGTACCACGACGAACGTGTTGGCGCCGACGAAACCATCACCTCGAATACCGTCACCGTTACCGTCGCACCGGTCGAAGGGATTGCGCTGGTGCCAGATCTCAGCGTTTTCGTCGCACCCGGTGACCAAGCCGCGTTTGCGCATACGCTGAGCAATACCGGCAATGTCGCCGAAGTGATTGCGCTGAACTTCCAGCCGACCGCCGACGACGATTTCGATCTCGGTGCGCTGCGCTTGTTCGTCGATAGCAACAACAATGGCCGCATCGATGCTGGCGAACGCGAACTCGCCAACGGCGAAACGCTGAGCCTGACGGTCGGGCAAAGTGTGGCGCTGGTGCTGGTCGGCAGCGCGCCAGCGGTCGTTGCTAACGACATCCGCGCGGTGCAAACGCTGAGCGCCAGCACCATCGGTGGTGCCCGCGCCGCGATCACCGATACCGCGATTACGCGCGTCAACGGCGCATTGCAGCTCAGCAAGCGCATCGACAACCCGCTGGCGCAAGCCGGCGACACCGTGCGCTACACGCTGACGGCGACCAATACCGGCGGCACCCCGGTACCGCCGACCACCGTGACGGTCGATGGCACACTGCGACCGTTGGTGCTGATTCGCGACACAATCCCGGCCAACACCGTATTTGCTGGCGTGGCGCAAACCGCGGGTGGTACGGCGCTCTACCACGTGTTCGGCCAAGCGCTGCAGATTTACAGCACCGTCGCGCCCAGCGATTTCGGCCAAGTCGACGCGATCGCCTTCGGCTACCCCGGCGTTGCCGCCGGCGCCCAGTTGGAACCGGCGTTCTCAGTAAAAATCAGCGACATCGCTGGCGGCCGCATCACGAACATCGCCGAAGCGTACGCAAGCGACCCCACCGGCACTGAAATCGTACGGCCGTCGAATCCGGTTTCAATCGACTTGCCGCTGCCGCCGGGCGAGATCAATTACTACAACAACGACAATCTCGGCACCGTCATCGGCGCCACCCGTGCCGGCGCGCCGCTGTTCATCGGCGCGTTTGCGGCGGTCTGCAACACGAACCCGGGTGTCGCTGAAAGCTATCCAATCACGTTAAGCACGCAGCTGTCCGGCGATACCGAGACTGGCTTCCAGGCGACTGAAACTGCGCCGAATAGCGGCATCTTTGTGCTAACCGGCGTGCCGACCCAGCTCTGGCCGCAGAACGCGCAAGTCAGCAACGATCGCATCGTGCAGGCCGGCGAGAACGATATCGTCACGGCGGCGCTGGTCTGCAACGGCAACAGGCTGAGCACGCGCATCGTCGTGGCGCCGTCCGGCATCGTTTACGACTCGCGCACGAACGTTCCGGTCGGCGGTGCCACTGTCGAAATCTTCGCGGTCGGCGCCGGCCAGGGCTCGGTCTTGGCAACGGTGCACGACCTCAATGGCGATCTCTCGCCGAACCCAGTCGTCACCGGCCAGGACGGCCGTTACGAGTTCCCACAATTGGCGCCGGGAACGTATCGCATCGTCGTCACGCCACCGGGCGGCTATCGCTTTCCGTCCGAATTCCCGCCGGCACAACAACCGCTCGGCCGGCGCATCGGCGACGGCTCCTACGGCCGAGATTTCACGCTCAGCGCCGGCAATGGCGCCGTCACGCTCGATCTCCCGCTCGATCCGCACGCGGCGGCCGGCAGCTTCGCGCTTGAGAAAACGGCGTCAGAGTCATCGATTGAACTCGGCGAAACGCTGCGCTACACGCTGCGGCTGCGCAATAACAACGCGTTTGCGCTCAGCCAGGTCCGGGTGCAAGACGTGCTGCCGCGCGGCTTCCGCTATGTCAAAGGCAGCGTCCGCTACAACCGCGGCGCGGCAGCCGAACCCAGCGGCGCGCCGGGGCCGGCACTGACGTTTGTCGTCGGCAACGTGGCGCCGGCACAAGTTTTTGAGATCACTTACTTGGCAACGGCTGACGTCGGCGCTGCCGGCAAGAGCATCAACACCGCGCAGGCGTTCAGCGATCAGGCCGCGACCAATACCGCGACCGCCGCCGTCGATATCGACCCCGGCGTATTCCGCGACGAAGCGCTGATTCTCGGCAAAGTCTTCGTCGACTGCGACCGCAGCCGCCAGCAAGATCCGGAAGAACTCGGCATACCGGGTGTGCGTTTGTATTTGGATGACGGTACGTTTGCGATCACCGACGCCGAAGGCAAGTACAGTTTTTACGGCATCTCGCCGCGCAGTCACGTGTTGAAAGTGGACGCGCTGACGCTGCCGAAAGGCGCTGAGCTGGAAACCACGCAGAACCGCAACGGCGGCGACCCGCACAGCCTGTTCATCGATCTGAAAAAAGGCGAACTGCATCGGGCGGATTTCGCCGAAGGTTCGTGCTCCGCTGACATCGTCGAGCAGGTCAAACAGCGCCGCGCGAAGGGCGAAGTCTTCGGCGGCGAGATCAATAAGCGGCTGGATCTACCGCTGAATCTCGACACGCTGCAGCTCGACGCGCGCGCCCAACCGGCGGCCGGCATCATCGACGAAAACGGCCGCGCCTCGGCGTACAGCCCGCTGCTCTACGACAAACCGGCGAGCACGCTAGAACTTGGCCCGCGCGCGAACAGCCGCAACGCGCCGTCGCTGAGTCTGGAAAATCTGCTGCCGAAGTTGGACGACAACCAATTCGCGTTCATGGATTTACATGACGGCGATACGCTGGCCACGCGCGATGTTTCGGTGCGGCTGGTCGGCCGCGTCGGCGCCGAGTTCAAGTTATTCGTCAACGGTGACGCAGTGCCGAACAGCCGCGTCGGCCAGAAAGCGATTCTGCAAGCGCGCGATCTGCAGGCTTGGGAATACATCTCCGTGCGGCTACAGCCGGGCGCCAATAAATTGCGTGCCGAAGCGGTGGATGGCTTCGGCAATCCGCGCGGCGTTGCCGAAATCACCGTCATCGCACCTGGCGATCTCGGCAAGCTGCAACTGGTTGTGCCGCCGAGCGGTGTGGTTGCCGACGGCCAAACGCCGGGGCATATCGTGGTGCGCTTGCTCGACGAACACGGCGTGAAAGTGACGGCGCGCACGCCGGTGACACTGGAGACCAACCTCGGCCGTTGGGATGTCGAGGATCTCGACGCGCAACAGGCCGGCATCCAAACCTTCATCGAAGGCGGCGAAGCGCTGTTCGATCTGATTCCGCTCGCCGAACCGGGCGAAGCGCGCGTCCGTGTCAGCAGCGGCCGGCTCAAAGACGAGCAGAAAGTACCGTTCCTGCCGTATCTGCGGCCGTTGATTGCGTCCGGTATCGTCGAAGGTGCGTTCGCGTTCCAGAAGCTCAAAGCCGATAGTCTGCAGCCGGTCACGAGCCAAGATGGCTTTGAGCAGGACATCAAAGAAATCAATTTCGGCGGCGGCTCGTCGCAAGGCGGCGTGCGGGGCTCGGTGTTCTTGAAAGGCAAGGTCAAGGGCGATTTGCTGCTGACGCTGGCCTACGATTCCGACAAAAACACCAAAGATCGTCTGTTCCGCGACATCGATCCAGAAGCGTTCTACCCGGTTTACGGCGATTCCGGCATCAAGGGCTTCGACGCGCAATCGACTAGCAAGCTTTATGTCCGCGTCGATAAAGGCCGCTCTTACCTGCTCTACGGCGACTTCAACAGCAACGGCAATTATCTGACCGGCGGCAACGGTTACGATTCTGCACACGGCGATGGCCAGGCGCTGGAGCGGCGCCTGAGCAACTACAGCCGCAGTCTGACTGGCGCCCGCTATCACGGCGAAAACGAACACGGCAGCATCAACTTATTCGCCAGCTACGACCGCCGCCGTCAGCAAGTCAGCGAATTCCGCGGCGAAGGCATTTCCGGGCCGTACCCGCTGCACGTCACCGGCTTTGTCCGCAACAGCGAAAAAATCGAGATTTTGACTCGCGACCGCGTGCAGACCTCGACGATCATCAACACCGTTGCCCTGACCCGCTTCAGCGATTACTCGATCAACGAACTCGATGGCACGATCCTGTTCCGGCGGCCGGTGCCGAGCGTTGACGAAAATCTGAACCCGATCTTTGTTCGCATCACGTTTGAACTCGATACCGGCGGCGACCGCTTCTGGGTTTACGGTGCGGACGGCCAGTACAAACTCACCGATTTCCTCGAAGTCGGCGCCGCCGTCGCCCGCGATGACGACCCCGGCAATCACTATCGCCTGTACGGCGTTAACGCCAACATCAAACTCGACGACAACACCTACGCCACCGCTGAAGCCGCCCGTTCCGACGACGCCCTGCGCGGCACCGGCAATGCTTACCGCGGCGAAGTGGTACATAAGAGCAGCCGCGCCGAAGCGCGGGTGTTCTATGGCCAAACCGATGCCGCATTTGAGAACCCGAACGCGGCACTCACCGCCGGCCGCCAGGAAGCCGGCTTCAAAGGCATTTATAAACTCAGCGACACGCTGCGTTTAGGCGGCGAAGGGATTTATTCCAACGACCGCAGCGCCCAGCTCTCGGCGCGCAAAGGCGTGCTCGGTTATTTGCAGTACCAACTCGGCGCGCAGTTCGTTGTTGAAGGTGGCTTGCGCCGCGCCGTCGGCGAAGAAAGCGGCACCGTGGGCGGCGTTGCCACGACGCGCGAAATCAACACCACCTCGGCGCGCGGCAAGCTGACCTACACGCCGGATTTCCTCAGCAAGGCCAGCCTCTTCGGCGAATACGAGCAGGACCTGACGAAATCGCTGCGCGAAGCAGCGCTCGGCGGCGATTATCAAATCAGCAGCCGCAGCCGCATTTACGCCCGGCACGAGTTCATCTCCAGCTTAAACGGCATTTACAACCTGAGCGAGAACGGCCGCGATCAGAACAGCACCGTATTCGGGCTCGACTATGACTACACCGATAACGGCAGCGTGTTCAGCGAATACCGAGTCCGCGACGCCTTGAGCGGCAGCGACGCCGAGGCTGCACTGGGCCTGCGCAATACCTGGTCATTGCTGAAAGATCTGCGCCTGTCGACGACGTTCGAGCGCATCCAACCGCTCAGCGCCGAGGCCCAGGAAACGGTCGCCGCGACTGTCGGCGCCGAGTACCGCATTAATCCGCTGACTAAGGCCGCGGCGCGCCTCGAATACCGCACCAGCCGTAGCGAAGACAGCGTACTCAACACGCTGGCGTTAGCGCACAAGCTGGATTTGGATTGGACAGTGCTGGCCAAAAACACGATTTCCTGGAGCGACCGCGGCAGCCAAGGCCTGCTGGTGCGCGACCGCGCCCGCCTCGGCTTCGCCTACCGCGATACCGACACCAACCGCTGGCTCTGGCTCGGCCGTTACGAAGCGCGGCTCGATCGCGACGAAGGCCAAGACACGCGCCGGCTGGCGCACGTGATCTCGACCAATGTCAACTATCAACCGTCGAAGCCGTGGATCTGGAGCGGCCGCTGGGCGTCGAAGTTCGTCGATGAAAACTTCACCGAACTGAATACCAGCAACAGCGCGCACTTGGTTTCGGGTCGGGTGACTTACGACGTTACCGAGAAAATCGACCTCGGCCTGATCGCCAGCAATTTATTCAGCGGCAGCTTCGCCAGCCACCAATACGGCGTCGGCGCCGAAGCCGGCTACCTGCTGACGACCAACCTCTGGTTCTCGGCCGGCTACAACCTCTACGGGTTTCACGATACCGATCTGGAAGGCGAGGACTACACCCGACAAGGGCCGTTTATTCGCCTGCGCTTCAAGTTCGACGAAGACCTGTTCAAGTTCCTGGAGTGATACGCCTATGTTCCGTCGAACCACTCGCTTGATCGCCCGCCCGCGCCGCAGCGCTCGGCTGCTGCTCGCTGCCGCCGCGTTGTCGCTGGCCGCCTGCGCGCAAACCACGGTGATTCCAGAACCGCTGCCGCCGGATGGCGTCAACAAAGTCCGCGATCGGATCAGCGATCAAGCCATCGCAGCCGACCGCGCCTATATTCAGTCGCTGCGCGCCCGTCTGAAAAAACTCAACGATGCCGGCCGGCCGCTGGCCGACTACAGCCTGTGCAAAGCCGGCGCTTGGATCGACTTCGCGTTCAGCGAATACACCGATAACGACCGCGGCGGCATCGTCGAACAAGCGCTGCTGCAAGCGCGCAGCTTGATCGAAACGATGGAAGCCGGCGGCGGTGGCGACTATTCGGAAACACCGGTGTTGGCCGATAGTCTGCGGCTCCGCGAAGACTTGTGGCGCTTCGTCGCCGAAACCAAGGCCGCCAACCCAATTGCGACCGACGGCAAACCCGGCTGCGCTGCCTGCGCGCTGGCCAAACTCGAAGTGCAGCTGATCTGGATCGGCAATGAATACAAAGACCTCGGCTGGCGTCACGCGGATTCCGCAATCCGCGCCGCCGAGCGCTATCGTAACGACGTTGATGCTGCCGCCGCGCGCTGTGCGCTGCCGCCCACGCCGCCACCTGCCCCGCCGGTGGAAGCCGCGCACGACTGCCCGCCGCTGCGCTGCCCCACGGTCACCGAGCCGAAAGCACCGCTAGTGCCCGAACCGGCGGTGCATAACGCGGTAAAAGTGCCGATTCTGGTCCACTTCGCCTTCGGCAAAACCGCCATCGCGCCGGAGTCGATGTCGATTTTGGCGACGATCGCGCAAGTGCTTCAAGCGCATCCGCAGACGACGCTAAGCTTGGTCGGCCACGCCGACACCCGCGGCAATGCCAAGCAGAACGCGCGCTTGGCGAGCGGCCGCGCCGAAGCGGTGCGTGCGCATCTGATCGCGCTCGGCATCGCCGCCGCGCGGCTAAGCGCACATGGCGCCGGCGCGCTGCACGTGCCGACCGACGCCGGCCTGTCGCAGCGTGAGGCATATGCCCGTGCGCGGCGCGTCGATTTCGTCTTCGACCACTTGCCGGATCTCGAAACGGAACAACAGCTGCGCGATCTGCAGGCCGATCGCTAACGCACGGAAGCTTAGGAATGCCGAACCGCCCCGCCCCGATACTGCAACGCCACGCCAACCGCCGGCTAGCACCGCTGCTGCGCGCGTTGCTGCTCGGCAGCGTGCTTGTGCCCGGGGTGGCGCTGGCGACGCTGGATCTGAATAAGTCGTTCCAGCCGATCAACGTTGCGCCCGGCGGCACGGCGAAAGTCAAAATCGACCTGTTCAACGACGAGCTGGCAGCGCTCTCAAGCACGCAGCTCAGCGATAACCTACCGAGCGGCCTGACCGTTGCCGCCAGCCCAGCGCCAACCAATTCCTGCGGCGGCACGCTAGTCGCCACGCCGGGCGATACCGTGGTCACGCTCAGCGGCGGCACCGTGCCGGGACGCGCGTTCAACGGCGCTTCCGGCACGTGTTCGGTGCAGTTCTGGGTAAACGCAGCAATCCCCGGCACGCGGATCAACACCATTCCAGCCGGCGGCGCCAGCGGCGACAGCGGCCCGGATGGCGGCCTCGGCCTGCAACCGAACCCGCAGCCGGCGAGTGCGACGCTAACCGTCAGCCCCTACGCACCGCTGACCGGCAACAAAAGTTTCAGCAGCAATGTCGTCAAAGGCGATGGCACGGTGTCGTTGACGGTGACAATCAACAACCCGAACGCCGTGCCGCTGACCGGGCTGGCGTATACCGACGCGTTCCCGGCGCAGCTAAAAATTGCCAGCGCCACACCATCGGCAAATAGCTGCGGCGGCAGTATTGGCGCCAGCGGCGGTGGCGCGCTGGCCGACGGCGCGAGCGGCTTCGCGTTGACCGGCGGCGCACTGGCCGCAAACGGCAGCTGCGCAGTTACGGTCTTGGTGCGTGCGGCAAACCCAAACACCGCGTTTGATGCGACGCAAACCAACACGATTACGGCCGGCGCTGTCACCACCAACGAAGCCGCTACGAATAATGTCGACATTGCGGCCAGCCTCGTCGTGCAGAGCGGTGGGCGCATCGGCAAATCGTTCGACTTCGCGGTGTTCAACGACGGCGCGCAGCCGGCAACGCTGACGCTGCGACTCGGCAATCGCAATCTGACGCCGATCAGCGGCGCCTCGCTGACCGATAATCTGCCGCCCGGCGTGACGGTCGCCGCTGCGCCGAATATCACCACCAATAACTGTGGCGCGGCCAGCGTCAACGCTGCCGCCGGCGCCAGCCAAATCGTCGTCAGCAACGCTGCGATTCCGGCGGCGGCGAACGCGCTTGATGCCATCGGCGAGTGTCTCGTCAACGTCGATGTCGTCACTACCGTCTCCGGCCCCAGCGTCAACACCATCGCGGACGGTTCTTACGGCGCCGGGCTGCCGAACTACAGCGGCGCCAGCGCCACGCTGCTCGGCAATAATTTTGCAATCAACGTCGACAAGGCCTTCAACCCCGGCACACTGCTCGCTGGCAACACCACGACACTGACGCTAACGCTAAGCAACGCGAGCGCGGCGCCCGCACAAATCAGCAGCCTGACCGATGATCTAACTAGCGCCGATCCGGCCGGCGGCATCGTCGTCGCTGCAAGCCCAGCGGCGAGCACAACTTGCGGCGGCACGGTTGACGCCGTGCCAGGAACGACGACCATCCACAAACACGACGGCACGATCCCGGCCGGCGGCAGTTGCACGGTGACGGTGCCGATCCTGGTCAGCAGCACGGTCGCGCCCGGCACCTATACCAACGTCCTCGATAACAACCAGCTGCAGACCAACCGCGGCAGCAACAACGGCGCAGCGTTCGGCCAATTGGTCGTTCCGACTGATCTCTCGGCGTTCAAGCTCTTCACGCCGGACACGGTGCCGGTAGGCTCGCAAACCACGTTGACGATTACGCTGAACAACGGCGGGCCGACGCCGGCAACGATCAGCCGCGTGTTCGACAGTCTGCGCACGTTGGACACCGGCGATCATTTTGTCGTAGCCGCTTCGCCAGCGCCGGCGACAACCTGCGGTGGCACCGTGGTGGCGCCGGCCGGCGGGATCTCAATTACCAAGACCGACGGCGCCATCCCGGCGAACGGCAGCTGCACGATCACGGTACCGGTGCTGGTGTTGCCCGGCGCACCGCTCGGTACGTTTACCAATACGATTCTGCCGAACGATATCCAGACTTCGATCGGCGCCAATTCCAATCCGATCAGCACGCCGCTGAACGCTGGCAGCGCGATCACCGCCACGAAGGACTTCAACCCGCTGACCATCGTCCGCGGCCAGAACACGACGCTGACGATCCGCCTGAACAATGCCAGTCAAAGCGCCGCGACCAGCGTCTCGCTAACCGATGCGCTGACCACGCTCGACGCCAACGGCAGCTTTACCGTCGCACCGACTCCGGCGCTGACCTCGACTTGTGGTGGCACGGTGACCGCGGCGCCCGGTGCGACGACGCTAACGCTCAGTGGCGGCACGATCGCCAGCGCCGGCAATTGCCAGATTAGCGTTGCGATCGTCCCGAGCGGCAGCGCGCCGAGCGGCACGCTGACCAACACGATTCAGGCCGGCAATATTCAGAGCACGCTCGGCCCGAATACCGCCGATATTACGGCGCCGCTAACGGTCAATCCTTCGGTGTCGATCAGCAAGCGTTTCGTGCCAGCGACGGTCGGCGCCGGTCTCGGCACCCAGCTCGAAATCAAAATCGATCACGCTGCTGGCGCGCCCGCGTTCACTGGGATGAATCTTAGCGACGATCTGACCACCCTCGGCGCCGGCCATGTTGTCGCGACATCACCGAACATTACCAACGATTGCGGCGGCACTGTCACCGCAAACCCAGGCGATACCGCAATCAGTTTGGTCGGCGGCCGGCTTGCCCTCGGCGCGACGAGCTGCACGATCACCGTTCGGATTCAGACGCCCGCGACGATCGGCAGCGGCACCAATACCATCCCAGCCGGCGCGCTGACAACAAACGAAGGCCAGCAGAATGATACGGCGGCCAGCGCAACCCTGACCCGGATCGCAATCCCGAACGCGCTGACCTTGAACAAGTCGTTCGTACCGTCGAGCATCAACGGCGGCCGGCCGTCGGTATTGGCGATTCTGCTGAACAACAGCCAGTCCGGCGCGATTGATCTCGACGGCGTGGCGCTAACCGACACCCTGCCCGCCGGCATGGTGGTTTTCGATACGCCAGACGCCAGCTTCAGCGGCGCCGGCTGCGGCGGCGGCACGATCAGCGCCAATCCGCTCGACACCAGCGTCCAACTCAGCGGTGCGACAATCGCCGCTGGCGCGCTGTGCACGCTGCAAGTAACGGTGACCGGCCTGATCGAAGGCAACCTCACCAACCGCATCGATGTTGGCGCGCTGAGCTCAAACCAAGGCGCGACCAACGGCAATGCGCCCGCGGCGACGCTGACCGTGCTGCGCAATATCAACATCACGAAGTCTTTTACGCCGAGCACGGTGGTCGCCGGCAATACGTCTACGCTGACGCTGCGCTTCGTCAACGCGCAGTCGGTAACGCGTACCAACGGCGCGTTGATCGATAACTTCCCGCCCGGTCTATTCACCGCTGGCGCTGCAACGCAGAACACCTGCTCCGGCGCAATCATCAGCGACGGCAGCGGTGCGCCGCTAGGCGCCGGCGCTAATGCGATCCGGATCACCAACATCTTCTTTGCGCCGAGCAGCAGCTGTGTCATCAGCGTGCCGGTCACAGCGCCTACAGCGGGCGTTTATACCAACACCGTTCCGGCCAATACGTTGACGACGACCGAAGGCAGCAGTAACGCCGATCCGGCGACCGGCACGCTGAGCAATCTCGCCGCGCCCGCGATCGCGAAAGCATTCAGCCCGAGCACGATCGCCACCGGCGGCAGCAGCACAATCACCTTCACGCTGAGCAACGCCAATAGCAATGCGCAGCTCGCAGGCGGCTTTACCAACGCGACGTTCAGCGACAGCCTCAGCGGCATGGCCATCGCCGCCAACGGTGCTGCGGGCGGCAGTTGCGCTGGCGCCGCCGGCAACACGTTTAACGCCGGGCAGACGGCGCTATCGTTCACCGGCTTATCGATTCCGGCGGCCGGTAGCTGCACCGTCACCGTCGTAGTCACGGCCAGCGCTGCCGGCGTCTATCCGAACACCACCAGCGGCGTTTCAGCGACACAGACGACAACGCCGGGACCGCCGAGCAACACCGCAAACCTCACGGTGCAGGCGCCACCGACGGTCGCAAAAGCATTTGCGCCGGCTTCGATTGTGACCGGCAGCAACAGCCGTCTGACGCTTACGCTGAGCAATCCAAACGCGACCGCGCTGACGCTCGCCGACCCAGGTTTGATCGATCTGTTCCCGACCACGCCGGGCCAGCTCAGCGTCGCGGCGGCGCCGAATTTGGTCAGCACTTGCACCGGCGCCACCGTTAACGACGCCGCCAACGCCGCGTTGGCCGGCGGCGCGCTCGGCCTGCGAATCAATGACGGCACGATCCCGCCGAACAGCAGCTGCACGGTTAGCGTTGATGTCACCGCCAACGTCATCGGCCATTACGTCAACACCACCGGCCTAGCGACGTCCAGCAACGGCGGCAGTAGCGTAGCGGGCGCTAGCGCAGTGCTGGACGTTACCGCGACGCCGATCGGAATCGCGGTCGGCGGCAACGTGTATCGCGATGCCAACGTCAACGGCACGCTGGACGGCGCCGAAGATTGGAGCGCCGGTGCGCCGGTGTTCGTCAATCTCGTACAAAACGGCGTTGTCGTCGTGACGATCACTGTACCGGCCGGCGGCGGCAGCTATCAGTTCGCGAATGTTGTCGCTGGCGATTACCGCATTGTCATCGGCGACAACGGCACCAGCGTCGGCGCCGTGGCACCCGGCGGCTTCCAGTTCGTAACGCCGAGCGACGGCGTGCAGGTGATTACCGTCGGCAGCACCGTCGCGCCGCCGTATAACTTCGGACTCATCGACGGCGGCGTCATCAGCGGCCGCGTGTTCCGCGACAACGGCCCGAATGCCAATAACGGCGTGCAAGACAACGCCGCCAGCGAGCCTGGCCTCAGCGGTGTCAGCCTGCGACTGAGCGACTGCGGCGCAACGATTTACGGCAACAGCCGTACCGACGGCAACGGCGACTACGTGTTGTACCTGCCGAACACCGTCGCCAACGGCACATTGGTTTGCGTTGATGAAATCAACCCCAGCGGCGATCTATCGACCGGCGCGAACGTCGCTGGTACCGCACTGACCAGCGGTGCGGCGACGACCGTCGCTAGCACCAGCTATCTCTATAGCCGCAATAGCACGCCCGATCGAATTCAATTCGCCTATTCGACGACCGTCCGCAACTACTCAAATCTAAACTTCGGCGACGTACCGCCAAACGCGTTCACCACCGACAACAAGCGCACCGCGCTAGCCGGCAGCACGCTCGCCTATCCGCACACCTACACCGCGCAAAGTGGCGGCGCCGTTACGTTCGGCACCGCTGCCGTATCCAGCCCAGGTGTAACCGGTTGGGTTGAAACCGTTTACCTCGACGCCGACTGCAACGGTGCTATCGACCCCAGCGATACCCCAATCACCGGGCCGCTGCCGCTCAGCGCTGGCCAGCAAATCTGTATCGTTGACCGCGAATTCGTGCCGGCCAACGCGCCGCAAGGTGCGCAGAACGTCGTCACGATCAGCGCAACGTTCGCCTACACCAACGCCAACCCGGCGCTCGCCAGCACGCTGAGCCATGGCGATACAACGATCATCGGCGACGCTACGGGTGCGGCGTTGGATCTGGTCAAAATCGTCAGCAGCGGCACCGCAGTGCCGGGCACGGTGCTGACGTATACGGTGACCTACAGCAACCGCAGCACGCTGCCGTTATCGAATATCGTCGTCAACGATGCCACGCCGCCGTACACGCGCTTCGTCTCTGCCGATGTCGGCGCCTTGCCGGCCAGCCTGAGCGCGTGCAGTAAAACCACGCCCGCCGGCGGGCCGGTGGACTGCACGGCGGCGCAGGCGGCAGGCGGACGCGGCGCATTGAGCTGGCAGTTCAGCGGCAGCCTGCAACCGGGCGCCGCTGGAACGGTGACGTTCCAAGTGCAAGTTGACCCCTAACCTAGGGGCTGTTGAGACGTAGACAGCGCGAGCGGGCGCCGCGACAATCGGGGCGCCGCTCCCACCCGAATCGCCCACATGCTGCCGAATCCGTATCAAAGCATTCACGCTTGGCTCTGGGCGCGGGAACCGTCGTCGCCACTCGAGCGGCGCGCGCTGCACCTCGCCCGCTATGCGCTGGCGCTGCTACGCGATTTGATCGAAGGCGAGATCAGCCTGCGCGCGATGAGCTTGGTCTACACCACGCTGCTGTCGCTAGTGCCGTTCTTGGCATTGGCGTTCTCGGTGTTGAAAGCACTCGGTGTGCATAACTCGCTGCAACCGATTCTGCTGAAACTACTGGAGCCGCTGGGCGATCAAGCCACCGTTATCACGAGCAGCATCATCGGCTTCGTCAATAACATCAAAGTCGGCGTGCTCGGCTCGATCGGTGTCGGCATGCTGTTGTACACGGCGCTATCGATGATTTCGAAGATCGAAAGCAGCTTCAACTTCATCTGGAAAATCGACCAAACCCGCGGTTTTACCCAGCGTTTCGGCGAGTATTTATCGGTATTGATCGTCGGCCCGGTGCTGGTGTTTTCAGCGCTCGGCATCACCGCATCAGTGCGCAGCAGCACGGTGGTAACGCGGCTAGCGGAGATCGAGCCATTCGGCACGGCCATTCTCGCGCTGACCGAACTAGCGCCCTATGCGTTGATCGTCGGCGCCTTCACGTTTATGTACGGCTTCATCCCAAACGTTCGCGTGCGCTGGCGCAGCGCCGCAGCGGGCGGCCTTTTCGCCGGGATTGCGTGGCAAAGCGCGAGCATCGGCTTTGCCCGTTTTGTCGGGAGTGCGGGGAGTTACAGCGCGATCTATTCTGGCTTCGCGATCATTATCATCCTGCTGATCTGGCTCTACCTCGGCTGGCTGATCATTTTGTTCGGCTGCCGTCTTGCGTTTTATATCCAACATCCGCGCTATTTGGCGGGCACTGCGGAAGCTGCGCCGCCCGGATCACGCGCTGCAGAATTCCTCGCGTTGCAACTTACCGCACAGGTTGCGCGGCGTTTTTTGAACGGCGAGCCGGCCTTGAGCTTGGATGCATTGCGGCGCGGACTCGGCACCAGCGATGCCGAGTTGGAACGCGCACTGACTAAGCTGACCCGCTGCGGTGTGATCACCGAAACCCAGCCCGGACGGCAGCTGTTACTGGCGCGGGACCCCGCTTCTTATACGCTGGCCGAACTCTGGCAGTGGTGCCGAGGCGATGCGCCCCATCGCAACGGCCGGGCAGGCGACGAATACCGGATTTTTGAATTTCTTGATCAGATTGAATTAGCGACGCACACAGCCGCAGCAATTTCGTTCCGTGATTGGCTGCTTGCCGAGCCCCAATCAACTTCGTCATCCGGCATTGAATCGAGTGTTTCCGCTGCCACTACGGCCCATTTCCAGCCGACTGAACAACGTTTCTGATCAGTGTATTTATAAACTCAATTGCGTACTATGGAATTATTGGAACTCTTGCCGCTTTTTATGGTCTTCAACAAGTCGCCAAGATCAGGAAACGATGCTGAGGATGGACGCCACTACAGCACGAATCAATTTTCTTAGCTCTAAACATAGGCATTTCTATCGCGGTCCCAGAATATCCAATTCACGCTATCATTAGCGGCTAGTTACCCCCGTTTTACCCCCCGAAACAAAAATAAGGAGTGTTCGCAATGAGAAATTCTGCTCTTGCGCTTTTGCTTGGGCTTGGCGTTGCCACCGCATCGGTTGCCGCTGAGACTTCTAATGATGCCCCATATGGCGCGATCCTGGGAACGTATGTTCTTCCGGATACGCTCCGTGACTCGAGTGACGGAGTCGGTGGCAAAATTCTTTACGGTATTCCGTTAAACGAAACCTTCAATCTGGAATTGAATGCTTTCGGAAATATCCTATTCCGCAATGCATCGCCGGGTGTTGACAACCAGTATGGGCTTGGCATCGATGTGATCACGCCGTTTGGCAAGGGTCCTGTTCGCCCGTTCCTGCTCGGTGGATTTGGCGGTGTTTATGAGCAGCTTGGCAACTCGGCTGACAAAAACTCACTGGCCCCCTACATCAACGCGGGCGTGGGCCTCCTCGTTAAGCTGACCGACAACCTGTCGGCGCGTGCCGAAGCGACCTATTTCATCGACTTCAACGATTCCTCGTATAAGCCATTTGATACGCGCACCGGCGACGGCCGCTTCAGCCTCGGTTTGCAGTATGCGTTCTTTAAGCCGAAACCAGCGCCGGCACCCGTCGTAGCGCCGCCGCCCCCGCCGCCGCCGGCTCCGGTTGCGCCGCCGCCCCCGCCGCCGCCGGCTGATGCCGATGGTGACGGCGTGCCGGATTCACGCGACGAATGCCCGAACACGCCGGCTGGCGTGAAGGTTGACGCCCGCGGTTGCCCGCTGGATACCGACGGTGATGGCGTTCCCGACTACCTCGACCAATGCCCAGGCACGCCGAAAGGCTTCAAAGTCGATAGCGTCGGTTGCATCATCGAGCAGACCGTTGTGCTGCGCACGGTGAACTTCGAGTTCAACAAGGACACGCTGACGACCGAAGCCAAGGACACCCTTGACCTCGTCTCCGCCGGTATGGCCTCGCAGTCGAAGCTGACGGTTATCATCGCCGGCCATACCGACTCCGTCGGCGCCGATGCTTACAACCAGAAGTTATCGCAGAAGCGTGCCGAAGCTGTTCGTGCCTACATGATTGGCAAGGGCGTCGCTGCAGATCGCCTGCAGGCCGAAGGCTATGGCGAAAGCAAGCCGATCGCCAGCAATGCTGATGAAGCCGGCCGCGCTGAAAACCGTCGCGTCGAGTTCCAGGTTCTGAACAAGCCGCTGACGGTGAAAATCATCAAGAAGGGTTCTACTTCCACGAAGCCGCGCAGCGGCAAGTAATTTAGAACACCTGAAGTACACGGCGGCGCCGGGCTCAAAGTCCGGCGCCGTTTTTTTATGTGCGGAGATCAGACGCCTATCGACCACCGTTGTTGCCGCACGCCGCCCAGCCGGCGTTGGTTAAGCACCTCTAAATTCTGCTAAGCCCTGCAAAGCATGGCGATAACCGCGCTCAATCGCGTCGTCGATCCGCTTCCAATCGAATAAGCCGATGCCAGAAACCGGCATGCGTAAGTACACGTCAGCCAGCGCGCCGCGATCACGAACCTCCGCTTCACTCGTCAACATCGCGCTGCGAAATAAGATGTCAGTCAGCGTCACGTTGGCGCCGCTACGTTTACGCTTCAGCAGCGCCTCGGGGTCGGGCCCGTCTATCCCAGGCACATTCAAACTCCCTGCGGTGCTGACATCGGAGGCGATGATTGGGCCGCGCGCGTAGTTGCGCATTACGTCGATCGGCAAACTATTGATCAACGCGCCGTCTACTAATAACTCGCTTTGCCAAACCATCGGCGGGGCAATCCCTGGCACCGCCATGCTAGTTGCAACCCAGGTCGCCAGCGGGCCATGCTCATGGACCACCGTAATGCCGCGCGTGAGATTGGTGCTCACACAAAAAAATGGCGTACGCAGCGCTTCAATCTGATCGTCACCGAAGATGGCCTTCAGCTGGGCGAGAAAGCGGCGCCCGCGAATCAATGATACGCGCGGCAGGACAAAATCATTTAAGTAGTTGTGCTCGACAAACGTATCCCGGGCGATACGGCGCAGTTCTCGGCTGTCAGCCCCGCGAGCCAGTAGCGCGGAAAAAAACGCGCCCATACTGCTCCCGCCAACAATGTCGATCGGTAGTGATAATTCCTCCAAAGCGCGAATCAGCCCGATGTGCGCAAAGCCGCGTGCGCCACCGCCGCCGAGCACTAACCCCAAACTCTCGCCATTGAGTTGGCGCGCCAGCCGCGCGTAATCGGCGGCCACCTCGCCGGCCAAATAATGATGCGCAGCCAGCGTGCAACTGCCGCGCCACAACGCCAACGGCCCGGATACGCCCACCGAGCGCTGCTGTAAGATTAATTCGACCGGCACCCGCGATTGCAAACGCCGCAATAGCGAGGGCGCTGCGCTGTCATTCGGATTGAGGCGGTCGCTCGCTACCAACAAAATCCGATCGGCCTGCCGCAAACAGCGTTCGGTCCAGGCATCTTGTGCCCCGGACGCGCAATACAACAGCCGATGGCCGCTTGCCTCGCGCTCGCCCAGCCAGTTCACCAGTCGGCGGTTAGCAGGGCTACGGTCAAACGCGGTCTGCGAAGTCCCCGGGCCGAGCGCCGCGTCGACATCAGCCGCAGTGATCAACACGACGGGCGTCGCCAAGGCCTCGGCGAGCCGCGCTGCAAATGCACGGATATCGCCGGTTGGATCTGCAGGCAGCAGGGCTAAGTTCTGCGTAGCCCGCACTGCTGCGAGCGCCGCCGGCTGCTGATTTTGGCGCATGCGGCCAATCAACGTCCGCGTAATTTCCAGCAAAGCGCTTGGATGCAGAGTAATGAATTCGAGAAAGCGCTCACGGTGAATGCGCAGCAATACGCTGTCGCGCAGCGCATAAACAGCGCCGCTGCGTGGCTCGCCGGTCAGAATACTGATCTCGCCGATCAACTCGAACCGACTAATATCGCCAGCAACCGTGCCGTTGCCGCGTAGTGCGCGCAAACGACCGGTGACGACGATATAGAGGTACTCCGCAGGATCGCCGAGATTGAATAAGGGGTCGCCGCCAGCCAGCTCAAGTGTCGCGCACAGTTGCGCAAGGCGCTCCAACGCCTCACGACCGAGGCCGGCAAAAAGCCGGCACTGTACCAGTATCAATACCGCTTCCATGTGCGGCTCCAGGAAACTAATGCTTCAACGCAAAACACCACGCACCGCTAGCTCGGATCTGATCAGGGTACGATGAACCATCGCCGCCGTCAGCGCATTCTCACGCCCCATGCACGATCCAACTCGCTACCAACCCACAACCCGATTTACCGACCGCGTTAAAGATTACGAACGCGCCCGCCCCGGCTACCCTGCCGCGCTCGTGCCTTGGTTAATCGAACAGGCAACCCTCGTTCCCGGCGATCCCGTTGCCGATCTCGGCGCCGGCACGGGCTTATTCACGCGTGATCTCCTCGCTGCTGAATTGCAGGTTTACGGCGTCGAGCCCAACGCCGTAATGCGTGGCGCGGCCGAGCGTGCGTTCGCCGAACGTCCCAATTTTATTAGCGTCGATGGTCGTGCTGAAGCCACGACTTTAGCCACCGGCAGCGTCAAACTCGTCACCGCCGCACAAGCCTACCATTGGTTTGAACCGGAACCGACGTATCGCGAAGCACGCCGTATCTTGGCGCCGGGGGGTTTCGCAGCGCTGATCTGGAATGTCCGACGCGTTGATGCAGGCTTTGGCAAGGATTATGAAGAATTGTTGATGACGCATTGCCCGGCATATGTCGAAGGTCAGCCGCATCAAGCCGCACCGGAAGAAATTGCCGCGTTCTTTGCGCCAGCTATTCCAGTCGCGCACAGCTTCGACTATCAGCAAACGTTCAACTATGAAATGCTTAAGGCACGGTTGCTGTCGTCATCATATACGCCGAAGGAAGGCGATCCGGCGCGCGCTGTAGTACTAGCGGCGCTGCGCCGCTTGTACGACCGCCACGCGCAATACGACTCTATCCAATTCCACTATGACTGTCGTGTGTTCGCAAGCCCCATTGCTGACATGCGGTGAGCACTCTCGAGTCATCTGGGCAAAACCCAGCCAGTGCGAACTGCGCTGCAATGGGTCGAGGCTACTTCGCGTCGTTTCCAAAATGCTTCAGCCCACTAAGCCGCTTGAATCTATTGTTTCAGCATCCGTTCGGCAACTTATTCGGCGTGCCCATAAACGTCTTTTAGTTTCCGCCGAGATTGCCGCTAAGTCAGGCTGACGGGTGAAAAAATCTAGCTTAGCGCGTCACGGCGCGCCCACGCCCAGTAGGGCCGCATAGGTATTCCTCGTCAATTGCTCTTGGGACTGCATGCTCAGAACTATCTTCAACTATTAGGTATATATGAATAAAGTACGCAATAACGCTGAAATGGAATTTTTGGCACTGCAAAGGCCGACTGCGGATAGCCGGCGACGCCGGGAATATGGAGCCAGTGATGCTCTTCGCGCGGCAGCTGTCGGTTTTCTGCTCCACGTCGGCGCCGCAAGCGCGCAGCTTCCCGCTGACACTAAATTTATCTCCAATGCGGTTGAGAATTTAGATGGAACGGTAACTTTCCCGGCGTATTCAGGAATCAGTGGTGGGCAGGTCGTTTACTATATCGTTACTGAGGCGTCAGATGCGGCTATGGCCGCCCAGCTGGGAGTCAACTATGCGCCGAAACTTAAGCTTGCGGCGGGAACGAACCTCGTTCAGAGCGTTTCCAGCAATTCCCCTCCGTATAATTTTCCGGGCACGGTAACTTTTAACTCGGGGGCTCGCAGCATAAGCCCCGCCACCGGAGTATTGTCTCCGACGCCGACTGGCGTGGCGCCAGCACAAGGCGGAGCGGCGTACAGCCCGTTGGTTCAACTGGCAAACGGGATAGTTCTGAATGCTCCCCACATCCAGAATAGCTCTGGCCGTCATCCCAAGCTGGTTTCATTCGATACCGCCACCTCTGGCCGCGCGACGCTTATCGAAACAAATGGCTTCCAGGGTGGGCAACCCGTTCGTTATATTTCTACTGATGCCTCAACCGCCTTTTTAGCGGCCGCAGAGAACTCAACGTTTGCCCCCAAGCTACAGGCAGACCCAATCTCACTGGCGGCCGTACATGCGGACCTAGCGCTTATCGACGACGGTCAGCGTGGGTTCGATAATGTTGAGCGTCAAGGTTTTGATTCCGCAGTTCTTGATGGCTTAGACCCGCTAAATATCTTGGCGGCAAATCCCGCTCAGCCCTCCGAATACAGTCCGCTTTGGGGAGTCAATCCTTTACGCTGGAACGCGGGATCTGTAGTGAAGCGATTGCAAGACCTGAACGTAGCCAGAACTTCGGCAGTTACTGCAGTTCCACTCACCGGCACAACGGGCGACCAAGAGCCAGTAGTCAACTGCCCAATTATTGCTCGAAGATCTGCTTCAGTTATATCTACAGTGACTCCCAAACTTTCACGATTTTTTATTTCAAATTCGTATCTTAGTTCGAACTTTAATCGTTATACAATGACTGCCACTGTGGTGGACGGGGCGAACGGCAACACACCGCTAAGCGGCGTTCTTGTTGGCGTAAAAACTGACTACCTCTTAAGCGAATCCTGCACTACAAATAGCTCCGGAACGTGTACATTCATCAGATCTCTTGTAGCGGGAGAGCGAGATGGGTACTACGTGACCACTTTAAACCGGTCAACGCAGGCACCCGGCATACGAACCTCCCGCATCTCGCTAAATGGCCCAAATGGGACTCCAGCATTCTAGTATGCTGAAATTGAGCTGAATCCGACATTTTACCTTCATAGCGGGTGAGATTTTACGCTGCATCGTAGCGCAGCTTAATCGGCTTCCTATCGCGAGCGGCTTCGTAGGGAGTTTCTTCAACTACTCGGCGGGCACTTGCCCGTCGAGTACTTTTCAGCCCTTCATAACTCTATTCCGTGCGCAGAAGCAGAAGATAGGCTTCACATATTAGGCGATTGCGACCTGTCGTAATTCATCGAGTCAGCCGAATCTAGCATCTGGCTCCAAAACGGCTTGGAAATTTCGACGTTGCTTTGAGATCTCAAAGTCTTAAGCAGCTAGTGGACTGTAACAATTGATTCGATAGTATTATCACCCCTATGGAGGGTGAGATGAAACTGACGAAGAGCGAAGTAGCGGAGCTGCAGCGGCAGGTGAGCGCGCGGGGTGGGCGCGTTGATAGC
>JALNYU010000005.1 GCA_023229645.1 Nevskia sp.
CTATCAAATTGGCTCACCGTGAACTCACCGAAGCCCTGCGATTGCTGTCAGAGCAACCGCCACAATGGAATGACCCACCAGCATCCCAGTGGAGATGAAAATGAGGGGAAACCTCAGGGTCAGACTGCGATTATCCTTGAGATAGTAAGGCGCTTTCTAGCGACGGCGACGCGCGCGACTTTAGTCGGGCACCGCCTACACGGTTTTGTTCGCCGGGACCACGAACACCGCCTACGATACGCACGGCAATACCTTAAGCATCAACAACCCGACTGGGAACCCGACGCAGCAAGACTTTGTTAACGACGCCAGCGGCCGGATTCTGCATAAAACCGTCACCCGCAGCGGCAGTAATACGCCGGCCACCGAAGACTATTACTACGCTGGCGGCAATCCCATCGGCAGCTCCGGCACCGCCGACAGCCCGGTGCTGGACTACAACTACACGCCGATCTCCGACCGCTACCCGGCCCTAAACCCAGGTCAGTACGTGGTGCAGAGCAGCACCGAGACCTTGCAAAGCATCGCGCTGACGGTATTCGGCGACGAAAATCTCTGGTACCTGATCGCCGACGCCAACGGTTTGTCCATCAGCGATTCGCTGACGCCCGGCCAGACCCTGATTCTGCCCAATCAGGTCAGCAACCTGCGCAACACCGCCGATACCTTCCGGCCTTTTGATCCCAGCCAGATCATCAGCGATGCCACCCCCACTCCGCAGGCGCCACCGCCGCCACGCCATAGCAGCAATATTTTTGCGACGATTTTGATTGTGGCGGTGGTTGTAGTGGCTTCCGTATTTACCGCCGGCGCGGCGGCGGCGGCGTTTGGTGTCGCAGGAGCGAGCGCCGCAACTGTAGGGTCAACGTTTGCCGCCGGCATCGCTGCAGTATCCGGCGGCAGTGCACTAGGGATCGCGGCCGCAGCTGTCGGTGGCGTCGTTGGATCGGCTCTTGGCCAAGGGGTGGCTATCGGGCTAGGCCAACAGAACCGTTTCTCGTTTACCCAGGTCGCCATCGGCGGCTTAGCGGCCGCCGCAGTCGCCGGCGCCGGCTATGGCATTGGGCAGCTGAGTCAGGCCGGCTTCTTCGGCAGCCAGGCCCAGGCCGCACAGAACGCCGCCGTTGCCGCCCAGGGCGCTGGCGCCGGCACCCAACTCGCGAGCAATGCCGCGACCCTCGCCCGCGCCGTACCCTCAGGCGTGCGCTTTGCCCAAGGCGCCCTGCAGGGCGCGCTCAGCGTCGCCAGTGGCCAGGGCATCAACATCGCCCTCGGCCAGCAGCAGCGCTTCTCCTTCGCTGCCGTGGCGGCCGGCGCCATCACCGGCGGCCTCGGCGCCAGCCTAGGCGATCCGAATCCGCCGCTGAACCCGGTTAACGCCCAGCCAACGGGCCTGGACTTTGCCGGCCTCGCCCGCGCCACCGTCCGCAACGACGCCTATGGCGTGCTCAATCGTGGCTTGACCGTGCTGCTGGAAGGACGCGGCCGGATCGATTTGGCCAATATCGCCGCCGATGGCTTTGGCAATGCACTTGGCAATGCACTTGGCAATGCCATTGTTGGGGAGATTCAGCGACCGAGCGGAGAACGGCGTAATCCGCGAAACGGCTTCACTAGCACCGCACGCTATACCGGCCCGCTGGTCGGTGGCGATATCGCCCAGCTGCCCGACAGCGTTTCAAACGCACTCGCTCTGAACATCGGTTCCGATAGCATCGCAAGCCCCGATGCCGGTCCTGCCAGCGCGCCGGGTTTCACCAGCATCACCGCTCAGCGCGGCGATAGCATCTCCCGGCTACTGGGCACCAGCAATCCAGGTGCGATCCAGCGCTTCAAGGACTTGAATGGCATTACCGGCAGCAGCTCGACGATCTTCGCCGGCCAGACCTACCGCGTTCCGACCAATCTGACCGACTTCAGCGCCGAAGAAACCAATGGCGGACAGGCTACGCTGGTGGCCGACAATAACCGGCTGGCGCAGATTAGGGCGGCGCAGGAAGCCGCAACGGCACAGCAAACGTCGGATATCGACGCTAGCAGCGACGTGCCGTTCTATCTGAACCGCAATTCCGGCCCCTCATTCGTGCAGGGGCCGTCCGATCCTGGCGGATTTCTGGCTGATCAGATCAACAGCGGCGCGCTCTTGCGTGATGTCGTGCCGGCGCTCGCACCGGCCGATCGAGCGGCGTATCTACAGAACTTGACCGGCGGCGCGGTGGTCGGGCCGGTGCCGGGGCCTCCACCGTTCAATCCGGCATTCTCACTGTTTGCGGCCTTTGTCGGTGGGCCAATCGCCGGATTGCCCTTGGCCACCACCATTGCCTTGGGTGGTAGTCCGCAACAGCAACTGGCGGCTCAGGATGCTGGCGTTGCGCTATTCGGCATCGGGGCCAGCTTGGCTGGGGCTGCAGGTGCGACGCGGAGCACTTCTCGGTTCGTTGGGGCCAGTCCAGCGTTGCGGGCTACAGCAGTGACGGCGACAAATAGTGACGCGAGGTTTCTTTTTCGCGGTGATGGTCGCACGCCAGACGTAATATTTAACGAAGGATTCCAACCTCGCGGTGCAAACACAGATCTACGAAGGCTCGTTTTCAACAACGAGCCGAGCAATTTCATTTCAACTTCACAAACTCCAAACGTCGCTCGCGATTTCGCCGCGAATCAAGGCAATGGTTATGTCTATACTATTCGTGGTCAGCCACAAGGGTTAGATGTAAATGCAATTCTTGGCAGTCAGAGCCCATTTCCACAAGAATTTGAGATCGCCGTTCCTCGTGGCATTGACGCTGCGGACGTTTTGGGATCTCGGCAAGTTGGACCTGATGGAAATTTTGTCGGGCCGTTTATTAAGAATCCAAGATATATTAGGAAAGGACCGTGATAAAGATCAGTGTGCAGATTTCCTCCTTGCATGGTGAGAGGGAGCGTTGTGAGATTGAAATTAAGCAAGGTGTGCCCCTTGAAATGACTGTCAGGAGTCAGCATTTTGGGTCTCTATCATTCGTTACCGATAACTTGTTTTCCGCGTTATTGGAATTTCGCCGTCGAATTGAGTGGGAGGGGTACATGCTACTCTGCAACGTGGCCCGCAAGGATGCATATCCCTCGAGGATGGCATTGCAAATGGGTGGCGGCCGGAAGGTCTATTTGCTGAAGCATGGTAAGCAGGCTAAGCAGGAGGATTTGGTCGATGCCTTTGAGGAGGCATCTATCGAGCAAGTCTGCACTGTGGCGGAGCAACAGGCCGCATATGAAGCATGGTTTATGAGTTTAAAATGAGTAACGCCAAGTCAGAACATGAGATCACTGATGAAGTGGTAAAGGCTGCCCGTGAGAATCCTAACGGTTGGGTTTACAAAATAGAGGGTTCATTTGGCCCAACTGAGTACGTTCCGCCGGAGGCTGTTGTCGGAGCTTGGAAAGTCTCTGCTGATGGTAAATTAACTGGCGAGTTTCTGCCGAACCCCAATTATAAACCCGGTAAGGCGCAGTAAGGGCCGTAGTGGTAAACCGGGGTCGGAGTCGAATGGCACTTACTTAAGCCATCTGACGTTCTAAGCGTCTTATAACCGGTTGATGTTGTGAGGGTAGCTGACGGCCGGGCAAACTGCAGGTCCGACCCTAACAGTGGCCCTTTGTGGCCGTCAGCTGCCATGCACAATAATCGTCGTTCAAGCCGACATCAAGCGGTGCGGATTCGTCAGCGGTCCCGCTCGATTCATTCCTACGATTTCTTCAATCTGCTGACCGGGCCTGAGTTGCTGGACCGGGTGGATCAGCTGTTGCCGCCCCACCGGGAGCGGCTGTACACGCCGACGGATACCTTGTCGCTGTTCATGGCACAGGCGCTGAGCCCGGATGCCTCGTGTCAAAGCGCGGGAAAAACCGGGGTCGGAGTCAAATAAGCGCACGTGCGTATTCCGCGCGAAGCCGGTCCGCGATTCCGCTGCATGTCGGTCCAGGATTCCGCCGCATGCCCGTCCACGATTCCGCGTGATGTCGGTCCAGTGAGGTGAGGCGGGATAACTCCGCTGAGAAATAGGGGTCGAACTGAACTGGTCCAATTCTGACGGACACTGAAATTAGGCTACATTCATCAGCGCTTCGAAATCCACTGGAGAGCGATAGTCGAGCGTCTGATGGCTGCGTTGTCGGTTATAGAAGACCTCGATGTATTCGAAGATTGCCTGTCGTGCCTGATCGCGGGTCTTGAAATCCCGGCCCCAGATCAGTTCATGCTTGATCGTGGCGAAGAAGCTTTCGGCCACGGCGTTGTCCCAACAGTCGCGCTTGCGGCTCATGCTCGGCACCATGCGGTGACGCGCCATGACCTCGCGGTAGGCATCAGCGGCGTAGAGCCGACCACGGTCGGTGTGGTGGATTAGTCCAGCTGGCGGCCGGCGTGCGGTGATGGCCATGCGCAGGGCACCCAAGACTGAACTGGAATGGAGAAATAAGGTTCAAACTGGGATTATCCTTGAGGATAGTAAGGCGCTTTCTAGCGACGGCGACGCACGCGACTTTAGTCCGGCACGGCCTACGCGGTTTCATTCGCCGGCATCGCCGACGGCGCACGCGTATCAAGTCCGGATCAGCGACAGCTTTACCAGCGCGCTCGGTGGCAGTGCCACACCTACGCCTATCTGGCGATCGGCGGCAGCTACCACAAAAACCAAATCACCAGCAGCAATAGCAATGGCACCTTCCTGCCCAGCAATCGCCTAACTTTTTCGATGTCAACGGCGCGCTGCTTGAAGTCAGCTGGTATTCGTAGTGCGGCACGCTGAGTGTATTAATCCGCTTTGCGATGCAGATCCGGCATATCGTCTATCCAGCCTTCGGCGACGAACGCGCGGTAGTCACATAGCAGTTCTTCACCGGCGGCGATGTCGCGGGCGGCGTAGTAGTTCGAGGCGGCGTCCGACACGAGATTCGGCGTATCGGAATGGTTCATGTGTTTGGCGTAGTCGGTGTTCAGCGTCAGGCGGCCGGTTTCCAATGCGTGGTAGGCGTGCATCTTTAAAAAGCGTTGCGCCACCGGTGGGAGTTTTGCGGCTTCGACTTCCTCCCACTCGATATCGAAACCCGGATGAAACGTCCACACCAGCGTGCCTTGTGCGACCGGCTCCGTCGCGAATACGCCAATGCCGTGCAGCGGGCTGTTTTGCAGGCGGGTGGGAATGGTGAGCATTCGGCGCGTCCTTTGGGGCTCTTGCTAATTGTAGCGAGCGCCCGACCCGGTTAAACCAGCGGCGTACTCGGTTTTGTTGTGCGCGAGAACGGGGCTCTGATGAACCGCACCCGTTCAGCGGTTCGCTGCCCGAGGCAGTACCGGCGTCATGCCCGGTGCGGCGAAGCATCCCGCCTACCGCTCGCGGCCTGATACTGGACGCGATCATCACAAGAGCCGCGGTGCAATCATTGCTAGCCAATGCCCGAAGGTCCACGCCACCCGCTCTGCCCCCGCCAATGTCTACGACGATCCGCCTGCTGCTGACTAGCTTCCTTCTGATTCTTGCCGGCGTGCCCGCTTACGGTGCTGATCCGGCTTTACGCGGCGACCCAGCGCGGCCTGCCGTATCGGCGCATTGGCAGCGGGCGGAGCTGTATTTCGGGCTTGGCCGCGTCGGCGAGTACGACACAACGGCGGCGGAGCGGCGCTGGCGTGCATTTCTCGATGAGGTGGTGACGGTGCGTTTTCCTGACGGCTTCACCGTGCTCGATGGCTACGGCCAGTGGCAGCGGCGCGATCGCAGCGAGCCGGAGCGGCTGAACTCAAAAGTGCTGGTGATTCTGTATCGGGGCGCGAAGCACCGGGCGGATTTGGATGCGATCCGCGCCGAGTGGAAGCGCCGCAGCGGCGATCAATCGGTGCTGCTGACGATCACGCCCGCGGCGGTGTCGTTTTGAGCGCGACGCCGGCCGGGCTGCGCGGATTCGTTCGCGGCGATATCGACGGCTTTTTCAGCCTCGCGCTCGATAACCTCGTGCTACTGCTGTTGATCAGCGGCCTCTGCCGCGGCGTGCTGGCGTTTCCCGATGCGCTGATTTACGGCCGCGTGCTCCCCGGTGCGGCGGTTTCGTTGTTGGTCGGCAATCTCTACTACGCCTGGGCCGCGCGGCAACTGGCGCGGCGCGAGCATCGGGACGATGTTTGCGCCCTGCCCTACGGTCTGAACACCGTTACGGTATTCGCGTTCGTGTTTCTGGTGATGCTGCCGGCCAAGCTTGCGGCGCAGGCGGCGGGTGCCGCCGACCCGGCGCTAACCGCGTGGCACGCCGGTCTGCTCGCCTGCTTCGGCGCTGGTGTTATCGAATTCGCCGGTGCTTTTGTCGCAGCGGCGATCCGCCGTCACACGCCGCGCGCGGCACTGTTATCGACGCTGGCCGGCTTGGCGCTGGCGTTTATCGCGCTCGGCTTTCTCTTCCGCGCTTACGCGCATCCGTTGATCGGCATCACGACGCTGACCGTGGTGCTGCTCGGTTACTTTGGCGGCGTGCGGTTTCGCGGCGGCTTGCCGACTGGTTTGATCGTCGTGCTACTCGGCACGGCGCTGGCGTGGGCTACTGGCTTGGCGCCGAACGGCCCGACGCCACCCGCGCCGCAGCTGGCATTACCGGTGTTGGCGCTTGGCGATTTATGGGCTTCGCTGCAGCCTTCGCAGTTTCTAGCCTATCTCTCGGTAATCGTGCCGATGGGGCTGTTCGCGGTTGCTGGCTCGATGCAGAACTTGGAATCGGCGGAAGCTGCCGGCGACCGTTACGACACGCGTAGCTCGCTGGCTGTCAACGGCCTTGGCACCTTGGCTGCGGCGGCGTTTGGCTCCTGCTTCCCGACGACGCTGTATATCGGTCATCCCGGTTGGAAGGCGATGGGCGCGCGTTCAGGCTATTCGGTGGCATCCGGCGCGGTGCTGACACTGCTGGTCTGCACCGGCACGATCGCCCATGTTGCCTGGGCGGTGCCGGTGGATGCAGGCATCGCGATTCTGCTGTGGATTGGCATCGTCATGGCGGCGCAAGCGTTCGACGCGACGCCGAGCCGCCACTCGCCGGCCGTTGTCGTTGGCATGTTGGCCGGCCTCGGCTGCTGGGGCGCGCTGATGCTAAAAGCCGGTTTGCGCGCTGGCGGCACGCCGATCACCGCTGAGTTGCTGCCAGCGTTCCACGCCGCGGATGTTTGGGCCGAGGGCGCATTCGCACTGGAGCAAGGTGTGGTGTTCAGCGCGATGCTGCTATCGGCAGCGACCGTTGCGATCATCGAGCGCAATTTTCTGCGCGCAGCGGTGTGGATGGCAATCGGCGCCGCGCTATCGGCCGTTGGCTTGATGCACAGCTTCGAATTTACCGGCGCGGATACCGTGTTGCGTCTACAACCGGCGTGGCGGTACGTCGGCGCCTATTTGGCGGCAGCGGCGATTTTGGTCGCCGCGCGTTGGCTAACCGTACCGCTGCCATCTGCGGACGAGAAGCGCTAAGGCCTACTCGTTGTTATGCGGCGGGCAGTAGCCGCTCCAACTCTGCGACCCGCGCTTCGAGTTCGGCGATGCGCGCTTCCAAATCCGCCAGTTGCGCGCCGCCACGGGCGCTGGCGCGCGGCGCTTCGGCTTCGTCCGCCGCTGGCACCGCGGGTTCGCCGCTCAGCAAATGGGCGTAGCGCGGCGCGGCCTGACCCGGCATGCGCGGCAGCAGCGCGATCAGCGGTTGGGCGCGGTCACTGAGATCCGCCAACGCGGCGCTAATGCCTTCAGCGTCAGCCGGGCCGCCCAGACCTTGGGCATTGCTGCGTAGTTCGGCGGCGGTTTGTGGACCGCGCAGCATCAGCGTTGCCAACAGCGCCATCGTGTGCGGCTTCAACAGCAGCTGGTGGTGAAAACGATGGCGCCATTTCGGCACGCGTCCGGCGAGGTCGTCGCGCGTTGCTAGCTTCTCCGCTTCAAGCTGATTGAGCGCCGCGCCGACATCGCCCTCGTTCAAATTCATAACCGGGCTGCGCGCGTTCTTTTGATTCGCAGCAAGCATGGCGCCGTTTACGGTCAGCGGATAATACTGCGGGGTTGTGATCGACTTTTCGATCAGCGCCGCGAGCACGCGCGCTTCGTTTGGAGACAGCAGGAGTCGGTTCATAGCGGCATCAATCGGGTATTTGGACTGCGATTACCGCATCCCATCGTTCGCGGCGCAAGCCGGGAAGAGCGGGCATTGAACGGATGTCGACGGCCCAGCATCGCCGCTGGCGCGTTGCCGCGTCTGATCGGCTTAGCCGCGACGGTGTTTCAAGCGGTTTCGCCGTCGAACCACAGTTCGGCGCGCGCGCCGCTCGCTTCACGGTTGGCGAGCGTCAAGCGCCAGCCGTGGCGATGCGCCAACGCTTGGGCAACGTATAAGCCGATGCCCGTACCGCCGTCGCGGCCGCGGAAATGCGGCTCGAACACACGCGGAAGTTCAGCTGCCGGGATGCCAGGACCATTGTCTTCAACGCTGATGCGCTGCGCATCGAGCAACACCGTGACTTCGCCGTTCGGACCGGCGGCGCGGAGCGCATTGCGCAGCACATTGGTGAAAACGATGTTCAAACTGCCGGACGGCGCCAGCAGCAGCCGGGGTTGTAGTTGCCAAACAATTTGGGTGCTGACGCCCGCGATGTAGGGTTCGGCCCATTCCGGCAACAGCTGCTCCAACACTAGATCGCTGGCGGGCGGCGGCTCGCGCACGCGCGAAAGCGCCAACAGCGCATCGAGATCGCGTCGCGCCTGGGTTACCGCGCGCTCAATCCGCCGCAGCGGTGGGGCGCTGGTTTCAGGCAGCTGTGCTGACAGCAGCTCTGCCGCACCAGAGATCACCGCCAGCGGCGTGCGCAATTCGTGACTAGCCGCAGCGGCGAACGCGCGCTCACGCTCAACCAGCGCTTCGAGCTTGATCATGTGCACGTTCAAGGCTTCCGCGATTACGCGTAGTTCGCGATCACCGCCCAGCCTTAATCGAGTACCGGGCATTTCCGGATCCAGCCGCCGAATCTCGCCGACCAAGATCTCCAGCGGCGCCAAAGCACGCCGCGCAAGTTGTTGCGACGCCCAGAAGCCGAGTAGCGCGACAACAACAACGCCGCCGGCAAACAGCAGCAGCAGCTGACGCTCGCGGCCCTGCGACAGCGTTTTGTCGTAGAGCAGGAAGACCCGGTCTTGATTCGGCAGCTCGCTGACTAAGACTTGGTAGATTTTATTGTCGAGCTCGACATCAGAATGCCAGCCGCCGTCGAGTCCCTCCAAGGCCGCTGGAATGGTGCTACCGCGGCTGGTGCGGTAGTAACGCAGTGCGCGGTCGGTCGCGGCTTTTTCGCCGGGCGCGGCTTCGGTGACCACAAGATGCGCCATTTCGTCTTCGAGCAGACGCTCTAGGCTGGTGCGCTCCACCCATTGCTCGGCCACCCAATAACTGATGCCCTGCACCCCGGCCGCGGCGACAGTCAGACTGACGAGTGCAATTGCGAGGCGCCGGCGCAGATGGCCGGGCGACCGCTCAGTCATCGCCGAAATCAGCGAGCCGGTAGCCCGAACCGTGCACGGTATGAAGCAATTTGCGCTCGAAGGGCTTATCAACGGCGACCCGCAGTGCGTACATGTGCGCGCGCAACACGTCACCTTCTGGCGGCACTTTGCCCCAGAGTTTATGTTCGAGCTCTTCGCGCGTGACAACGCGGTGCGTTTCGCGCATCAAGAGTTCGAGCAGCTTGCGCAGCGCCGGGGTCAGCGTCAGCGCCTTGCCGGCACGCTGGGCTTCGAGCGTGTCGAGATTAAAGCTGAGATCAGCCACCGTCAGCTGTTGCCCTTTGCGGCCGCTGGGATTGCCGGCACGGCGGTGCAGCGCCTCCAAGCGTGCAAGCAATTCGGCCATCGCAAACGGTTTGACGAGGTAGTCGTCGGCGCCCACTTTCAGCCCTTCGACACGATCATCAATCGTATCAAGCGCCGTTAGCATCAAGATCGGCACTTGCGTTGCGCCGCCGTCACGCAGGCGGCGGCAGATGCTGGCACCGTCCAAACCGGGCAGCAGGCGGTCGAGCACGATGGCGTCGAAACGCTGGCTCTGCGCGAGCCGTAGCCCGCTCGGGCCATCGGCGGCGAAATCGACACTATGCCCGTGCGCGCCGAGGTAGTCGCCAAGATTGGCCGCTAGATCGGGGTGGTCTTCTACAAGCAATACGTGCATGGCATCAATCCGTTTTAAGTGCGGGCGCCGTCGAGCCACTAAGCTGGCGGCTGCGCCTCAGCGTCTGCCTCGGCAGGCTTGCGCTTGCGAACCAACCAGCGCGAGGCCAGAACGCCGACCTCAAACAGCAGATAAGACGGCACGGCGAGCATGGTTTGCGACATCACATCCGGCGGCGTCAATATGGCGGCGACGACAAAAACGCCGACCAGTACGTAATCGCGCCGTGCTGAGAGCTGCTGTGGCGTGATGAACCCAGTCAGCACCAGCAGCACAATCGCAACTGGGGTTTCAAACGCCACGCCGAATGCGAGAAAGAGCTTGAGTACGAAATCGAGATATTTCGAGACGTCCGTCATCACCGCCACGCCTTCCGGCGCGCTGCTGACGAAGAATTTAAATACCGTCGGCAGCACCAGGTAATAGGCAAACGCAACGCCGAGGTAAAACAGCGAGGTGCTGCTGACCAACAGCGGCACGACGAGCTTGCGTTCGTTGCGATAAAGCCCTGGCGCGACAAACGCCCAGATTTGGTACAGCACCCACGGCAGCGCGATAGCGAATGCCAGCATCGCCGCAAGCTTGAACGGCGTGAAGAACGGCGAGGCCACTTCCGTGGCGATCATGCTGCTACCGGCCGGCAGCAGCTTGAGCAGCGGCCGCGCGAGGTAGTGATACAGCTCGCGGGCGTAGAACAGCAACGGCACCAAAACGATGGCGACGCCGATCAGTGCACGGACGATGCAGCTCCGTAATTCGACAAGATGCGCGAGCAGCGGCTGTTCAGTCGGGCTCGGCGTAATGGATTCAGACATGCGGATCGGGGGGCTTGGTCTCGAGCGCGGCGGCAACTGGTGCCTGAATGCCGGCTACCGCTACTGGGGTTTCGTGTTCTGCCGAGGTCGTGGGCAGCTCCGGCACAGGCGTTGCCGCCGTAGCAGCTTCGCCCGGCAAATTTGGCGCAGCTTCCGGCTGCGTAACTTCGGCCACCTGCTGCTGAACCTCAGCCGCTACCGCGCGGGTTTCGGTTTCGATCTGGCTCGCCGTTTGATCAAACGATTTCTTCATCTCCGAAGATTCGTCGTCGAGAATGCGCTTAGCATCCGAAACTTGCTGCTTGAATTCGGCGACGTGCGACTCCCGCTCAAGTTCTGCAGTGAGGTTGCGCATGTAAGACCGTGCTTTTCCGGTCCAGCGGCCAATCCCGCGCGCAGCCGCCGGCAAGCGCTCAGGGCCGAGCACGATCAGCGCAACGATGAAGCACAGCAGCAGCTCAGAAAAACCGATGTCAAGCATAGTCGTGGATCAACCCGACCTAAACTTTTTCGTTCGGCTTGTCGCTCGCCGCGGTCTTGGCGTCGCCGCCTAGCGCTGCGTTTGGCTTGTCGCCTTCGGTTTCGCCCTCTTTCATCGCGCTTTTGAAATTTTTCACCGCCGCGCCGATGTCGCCGCCAGCGCCGCGCAGACGTTTGGTGCCAAACACCAAAACCACGATCGCGAGAACGATCAACCAATGCCAAAGACTGAAACTACCCATCGTCGTACTCCTGCTAAATCAAAATAAGATTACTTGGATCTGGCCGCTTTCTCATCGTGCCCGGAGCGTCCCTGGCGTCGGGCCAGTTCGTCCGTCAAGGCAGTGAGAGGGAGATCATACGCGGCCAGTAATACCAGCGTGTGAAACCAAAGATCGGCGATTTCATGGATCAACGCCGCCCGTTGTGTCTCGTTCCCGTCGCCATTATCGACCGTTTTGGCGGCAATTATTGTTTCTGCCGCTTCTTCGCCAATTTTTTTCAAAATACCGTCGACGCCCTTGGCGTACAGGCTGGCGACATAACTTTGCGCTGGATCCGCACCACGCCGGGAACGCAGCGTCGCGTATAACTGATCCAGTACCTCTCCGGGAATCTGTGACATTTGTTTAGTGTACTTTGGCTACCGCGGTTACCACTGTCGAAATAGCTTACGGTATCACTTCAGCGGCGGCCGTTGATTAACGCTCAAAGGGCGCTTTCGTGGCGGTAGCCGTATGCTAACCGGCGTGCGAAGGACCGCAAAAAAGCGCGCGGACGCAGCCGACGCTACAGGCGAACGTGTACGCCCTGGCTGGATAAATACTGCTTTGCTTCGCCGACGGTGTAGGTGCCGCCATGGAAAATACTCGCGGCGAGTACGGCATCCGCGCCGCCTTGGCTGAAACCCTGAGCCAAATGTTCCAACGTGCCGACGCCGCCGCTGGCGATCACCGGCACCGGCACCGAGCGGCTGATCGCGTGCAGCAGCTCGACGTCGTAGCCAGCTTTAGTGCCGTCACGGTCCATGCTGGTGACCAGCAGTTCGCCGGCACCTTTCTGAACCATTAGCGCCGCCCATTCGATGGCATCGAGGCCAGTTGGCTTACGGCCGCCGTGGGTGAAAATTTCCCAGCGCGGCGGCTGCGATTTCTTGCTGACGCGCTTGGCGTCGATCGCGACGACGATGCACTGCACCCCGTAGCGATCGCCAGCTTCGGTGACCAGATCCGGCCGCAGCACGGCTGCGGTGTTGATCGAGACTTTGTCGGCGCCGGCCGACAGCAGCGCGCGAACGTCGGCGCAGCTGCGTACGCCGCCGCCGACGGTCAGCGGGATGTAGATCGCTTCGGCAACCGCTTCAACGGTCTTGAACAGCGTCGGGCGGTCGTCGCTGCTCGCGGTGATATCGAGAAACACCAGTTCGTCGGCGCCTTGCAGGTCGTAGCGGCGGGCGACTTCCACCGGATCACCGGCGTCGCGCAAGTCCTCAAACTTCACGCCTTTAACGACGCGACCGGCATTGATATCGAGACAGGGAATGACGCGTTTGGCCAACATGCTCGTATCTACCGGATCGGAGGCTTAGGCGGTCGCGACTGCTTTTAGGCAGTCTTTAAATTGCAGGCCGCCTTCGTACAGCGCGCGGCCGATGATGGCGCCAATGACGCCGTCTTCTTCCAAGGTTTTCAGCATGTGCAGGTCTTCCAGCGTCGAAACGCCGCCGGAGGCGATAACCGACGTATTCACGGCTTGTGCCAGCGCCCGTGTCGATTCGACATTGAAGCCGTTCATCATGCCGTCACGGCCGATGTCGGTGTAAACGATGGCTTCGACACCGTCGTGCTCGCATTGCTTGGCCATGTCGATAACGCCGTGGTGCGAGAGCTTACTCCAGCCGTCAACGGCAACGCGATCGCCTTTGGCATCAAGTCCGACCAGGATATGGCGTGGGTATTCGAGGCAGAGATCGCGTAAAAAATGCGGCGCGTTGACCGCCTTAGTGCCGATGATGATGAAGCTGACGCCGGCATCTAAATACGCCTGCACCGTTTCTTCGTCACGCACGCCGCCGCCGGCTTGCACCGGTACGTTGCCGCAGGCCACGGCGATTTTTTCGACGATTTTCAGATTCACTGGCGAGCCTTTCAGCGCGCCATCGAGATCGACGACGTGGATGCGGCTGGCGCCCTCATCGACCCAGCGCTTCGCGACGCTAACCGGGTCGGAAGAAAAGACGGTGACATCGTCCATACGGCCCTGGCGTAGACGCACGCACTGGCCGTTCTTGAGATCAATCGCGGGGATCAGCAACATGGGATTAGATCGGTCGTTAGCCCGGCAGGCGGGTCAAAAGGGGCTGCACTGCGGCGGCAGGTTGGGTGCTGTTGTTTCCGGGGCCGTTCAAACTGTGCCGGAAAGCGAATAATGAGGCAAGCCTCGAGCGCCGGCACGGAACAAACGGTTTTTCACGGGGTTTCTCCATCCCAGGCAGCAAAATTCGCGAGCAGCTGCAAACCGACTGCTTGGCTCTTTTCTGGGTGAAATTGGAAGCCAACCACGTTATCGCGCGCGACGGCGGCGGCAAACGTTGTGACATATTCAGTGCTGCCGAGCACGTGCGCCGGGTTTTGCGGGCTGGCGTAATAGCTGTGGACGAAATAGAACCAGCTATCGTCCGGCACGCCGTTCCAAACCGGATGCGCCTGAGTTTGATGCACGCGGTTCCAACCCATATGCGGTACTTTCAAGCGCTCGCCTTCGGTATCGGCCGGCGGATCGGGGAAGCGCAGAACATCGCCCTGAATCAGCCCGAGCGCTGGCACGCCGCCATTTTCTTCGCTGCGTTCCAAAAGCACCTGCATGCCCAGGCAAACGCCGAGCAACGGCCGTTTGCGCGCCGCTTCGATCACCAGATCGTTCAGTTCTAGGCGCCGGAGCTCGTCCATGCAAGCGCGAACACCGCCGACGCCGGGCAACACCAGACGGTCGCAATCGAGCAGGGTTTCGGGGTCGTAGCTGATAATCACGCGCTGGTCTGCCGCGACCCGCTCTAGCGATTTGCCAAGCGAATGCAGGTTGCCCATGCCGTAATCGATGATGCCGATCTTTTCCATCAGACGATACAACGCGGTGGGGAATTCGAAACGAACGGGCGGGTATGCATCGTGGTGTGCAGCGCTTCGGCAGCTGGCTCTTAGAGCACGCCCTTGGTCGACGGCATCGCGTCGCCGACACGGGGATCGAGGGTCGAACTCATGCGCAAAGCCCGGCCAAACGCCTTGAAAATCGTTTCGGCGATGTGGTGGGCGTTACGGCCGCGCAGCGCATCGACATGCAGCGTGACTTTGGCGTGATTGACAAAGCCTTGAAAAAATTCACGAAACAGGTCGACATCGAAGTCAGCGATGCGCGCGCGCGGAAATTCCACGAACCATTCCAAACCGGGGCGACCGGAGCAGTCGAGCACGACACGCGACAGCGCTTCGTCGAGCGGCACATAGGCGTGCCCGTAGCGAACGATGCCGCGCTTATCGCCCAGCGCTTTATCAAACGCCTGACCGAGCGTAATGCCAATGTCTTCGACGGTGTGGTGGTGGTCGATGTGGACGTCGCCCTTGGCTTCAACCACGAGGTCGATCAGCCCGTGGCGGGCGATTTGTTCCATCATGTGGTCCAAGAACGGGATGCCGGTATCGAATCGGCTATCGCCATTGCCGTCGAGATTAATCTCGACCGCGATCTGGGTTTCGCGCGTATCGCGGCGAACGGTGGCACTGCGCGGAGACATTCAACCTAGAGCGTTGTTGATTACAGTGAAAGCATACACTGGTCCTGCGCGGCATTCATCCGGGCGGGATTCTAAGCCGGATTTCGATTTCTGCCCGCGTCAGCCCGATGATTTCAACTTGCTTGGTTTTCGAGGTATGGCCTGCGGCCACGCTGACCGCTGATTTCGGTAAATCCAACGCTTCGGCCAACAGTGCTTCGACCGCGGCATTGGCTTTGCCGCGCTCCGGCGCCGTCGTCACCGCGATTTTCAAGGTTTCGCCGAGCCAGCCGGTTACAGCGTTACGCGAAGCCTTGGGACTGACTTTGATCGTAAGACGTGTCATGTTCTGCGCAAAAATCCAATTCCGGTTCTCGCCCACTACGGAGCACTTTCGATGCAACGATCGCGCATTCACGCGGCTACCACGCTGGCGCTGTTGCTCGCGGTCGCCGCCTGCACCAAAGAGCGGCAAAACGAAATCAGCCGCAGCATTCAAAACTGGACCGGCACCGACGGCGTGCTGGAAATCTACGCGGGCGATAAGCTCGTGCGCCGATTCATCAACATCGACAAACTCAGCACCGCCTACGGCACCGACGACAGCAAAACCCGCCCGTATCGCTACGGCTACGGCGTCCTCGACGAAAATTTAAATCTGCTGAAAGACCCCGGCGAGAAAAAGGTCTATTTCGAAATCAGCGACTACTCAACAAACTACGTTTTCTTCGAAAACCCGCGTTAAGCCGCTTTCAATCTCAAGCGCTCAGGCCAGCATGCCGCCGATGATCGCGCCGAGCAGGCGGGCACCGGAATCGACTGTCGCGATCACCAAGCCACCGACACCGGCGAGGGCGCCGATCACGACGAGGCCAGTCAGCGCCGTGCCCAGCGCGGCAAACAGCACGGCAAATAAAATCGACGACAGCAGCCAAGCCAGTAACGCCGCGCCAACGCCGCCGGCCGTTTTACCGCCAACGAGCCCGCCGACGAATCCGCCGATGCCGGGCAACCAGAACAATACGATGGAAATCACCACCATCCAGGCACCGCCGCGCAGCGCACTGCCGCGCGCTGGGTTTACTGCGTTCATTGAGGCCCCTCGTTACATTCGGTTGCAAAGCGGCATCCTACTCGACGTTGATCGCCGGATAACGGCGGTGCTGCGCCGAACGCGGTCTATTCCGTTAGCATATGCCCTCATTTTTCCGAGACCTTAGTCATGCAGATCGCTGAACGTTGCGTCGCTTACTTCCACTACACGCTGACCAACGATGCCGGCGAAGTCCTGGATTCTTCCGAAGGCCGTGAGCCGCTACCCTACCTGCACGGCGTCGGGAATATCGTCGTCGGCTTGGAAAAAGCACTGTCCGGCAAGAAAGCTGGCGACAAGCTGAATGTCGACGTCAGCCCGGAAGAGGGCTACGGCGTGCGCAACGATGCGCTGGTTCAGGTTGTGCCAAAAGCCGCTTTCAAAGGCGTTGACGATCTCGAACCCGGCATGCAGTTCCACGCCGAAAGCAACGCTGGCCCGGTCTCTGTCGTCGTCACCAAGGTCGACGGCGAGAACGTGACGATCGACGGCAACCACCCGTTGGCCGGCGAAACCCTGCATTTCGTTGTCGAAATCACCGAAGTGCGCGAAGCCAGCGTTGAAGAAGTGCTGCACGGCCACGTCCACGGCGCGGGCGGGCATCACCACTAAGCGGCCGCAGCGCCGCGGCAGTCACGATGCGCTAACAAGTATTGCGTTCGGACAAGCTGCCCGACATAGCCGAGCTACCGGCTACGATGAAGCCTCGACCGCCGCCATGCGATGGCGGTCGAGGGTCCTTACTTCAAGGTTTCGCGGGCTGCGCCTGCTCGGCAACTTTCCCGGCGTCGCCGATATTTCGGTCGAGAAAATCTAGTAGGGTCGTGTAAAAGGCTTCGACATTCGCCATTTGCGCGAATCCGTGGCCTTCACCCGGTTTTGACAACCATTCGTACGGCAGCTTTTTCTCCTGCATCGCGGCGCGTAGCTCTTTCGCCTGCGAGAACGGCACGCGGCGATCATCTTCGCCATGAACGATCAAAACCTTAGCCTTTAACCGATCGAGATAGGTAATCGGCGATTGTGCGGTCATTTCTTCGTCGGTGCCCGCTACAGCCTCGCTGAAATAAGTCCGACCGGAACTCAAAGCCGTAAAGTCCGTGTCTTTTTTAAACGATTTTAGATCATAAATGCCGGCGTAAGCGACCGCGCAACGGTAAAGATCGGGCTCGCGCACTGCGCTCATCATCGTCGCATAACCGCCGTAGCTGGCGCCGTAGATGCAGATCCGCTTGGGATCGGCATAGCCCTGGGCCAGCGTCCACTGCACCGCATCAGTCAGGTCATCGATCATCGACGTCCCCCAAGCCTTGGTACCAGCCGCCAGGAACGCGTCCCCGTATCCGCCCGAGCCGCGGAAGTTGACTTGCAGCACCGCGTAACCATGATTGGCCAGCATTTGAACATCTGGCTCGAAATACCATTCGTCACGAATACCAAACGGCCCACCGTGAGGGTGTACGACCAACGGCAGCTTCTCCGCTTTGCGCCCTTTCGGCAACGTCAAGTATCCCCACAGCGGCAAACCGTCACGCGACATCAGCTGGATAGGCCGCCGCTCCGACAACTGGTCGGGGTCGAGCCAGTCATAGAGGCCCAGCACGAAGCTGGCGTTATGCGTCTCGGTATTGAACAAATAGTAGTCGCCCGGATTCCGATCTGAAGACACATAAACCAACAACGTTTTGCCGTCTCGCGTCCGACTACTCGGCACGGCAATGCGACCCGGGAAGGCTACCTGTAGCATTTTTAGCAGTTTCGCGTCTGGGTGATCTTCGTTTAGGTAGCGCAACTCCGGCTTACCCGGCGCGACGGTGACCGCTATCGGCACCCGACTGCCGTCGAATGACCAAATTATGTCATCGATATTGGCGCGGTCGTCACAGGCGAGCTTGGTCCGCGCGCCGGTCTCCAAATCGTGCTGAACCAGGCAATACTGCGGCCCGAATTCATTCGACAATAGGTATACCGAACGGTTATCTCGCGATATTGCACGCGGAAAAACATGGGTGCCACTTTTTTCGCCCGGGATCGTATACGGGACCCACTTGTCATCGCCCGGCACCTTCTGAAACGTCCGGTAGTTAGTCAATGTCAAATCGCCGATTTCTACGTAGCGCGGTACGCCGTCGCGGTCAACGACAAACCCCGCACCACCCACCGCTGGCGCGGTGTCAACGTGCGACTTACGACCGTTGCCGATATCCAGCTTGAATACGCTAACGGCATCGTCATCGCCATCTTTCAATAATGACTGCGTGGCGATCAGCACATGCTTCTCGTCATCGAGTAGCGGATCGATAACATAGGCGCTGCCGTAATCTCGCTTATTGACGTTTAGCCGCGATCCTAGCTGTCGGTTTGCGCCTCGTTGCCCGTACAAATATTTGAAATTCGAGCCGTCATAGTCGATTGCGACGAGCTCACCTGTGAGCCCCAGGACGTCGAAAGGACCATCCTGATGTGCCAATGACGCCACGAGTCGGGTATTGCTCGCCCAAACAAAACTCGCAATATGATTGTCTGCATCCAGCCTTAGATGGCCTATGAGCTTGGCGTCCGCAGTGCGAAATACTGCGACTGCATTGTGCGCCTCGTTCGAGACCATCGCCGCAATGTATGTGCCGTCCGGCGAAAGCTTCGGTGCCGTAAACGGCGACGGCTTGGCGAAATCAATTGCCGGTAGTGGTGTGGCTTGAACGAAATTTACGACGCCAAGAGAGAAAACTAGTGCTGCAGTGCCGCGCATAACGTCGCGCGAGAAGTTGAACATCCTAAATACTCCGTTGTCCAGTCAGAAGGCGGGCGTGCGCCGGGTCGCTTTATATAGTGTAAAAAGACTGGGGCAAGATCAGCTACGACCTGGATCACACTTCTTATATATTATCGGGAGAATTTCGATGTCGAATCACTTTGTTGCGCCCGCGCTGGCATTGGCGCTGCTGTCTGGCGTTATGGCGACCAGCACCGCGTCGGCTGCAACGCTGGAGGAGGCCATCAAAGGCCCACAACGCACGCCGGACTACGCCCAACGCGATCGTTATCGCCACCCTGAGGAAACGCTGAGCTTCTTCGGCGTCAAGCCGAACATGGCGGTGGTCGAAATCTGGCCGGGCAGCGGCTGGTATTCGGAAATTCTGGCGCCGTATCTGCGCGATCACGGAAAATATTACGTCGCTACGCCAGCGGCGAGCCTACCGGACGCCAGCCCCGGAACGAAGAACGCAGTTGCAATGCTGCACGCGAAGTTCGACGCTGCACCAACCGCTTACGACAAAGTAACGTTCACCGAGTTCCGCCCGCCGCTACGGACGGAAATTGCGCCGGCCGGCACGGCTGATGTCGTGCTGACGTTCCGCAACGTTCATAACTGGATCGTCGGCGGCTACGAACAAGACGCGTTCAAAGCGTTTTACGCCGCGCTCAAGCCCGGCGGCGTACTCGGCGTTGTTGAGCATCGCGCGCCAGAGGGGATGGACCTCGCCGGCACCAAGAAGAGCGGCTATACCAGCGCTGGATACGTCAAAGCGCTGGCGCACGCGGCAGGCTTTACGTTCGCGGGCGAGTCGCACGTCAACGACAATCCGAAAGATACGAAGGACTACGCTGAAGGCGTCTGGACGCTGCCGCCAACGCTGTTTTTGAAAGAGACCGACCGCGAAAAATATCTCGCGATCGGCGAATCAGATCGAATGACGTTGAAGTTCGTGAAGCCGAAAGCCGCGAAATAATCGCTGCCGCTAGTGGCCTGCCGCCGCGCTGGCGGCGGGCTGCGCCGCGCTAGATTCAACCGGCCGCAGGTGTTGATCAAAGAAGGCCACGAGCCGCGTCAAAAACTCGCTGCGATTTTCTGGCTTGAAGAAGCCGTGGCCTTCGCCATCCTTCACCAGCGCTTCATACGGCAGGTGACGCGCGTCCAGCGCCTTGCGTAAGGCGGTCAATTGCGCGTACGGCACGCGTGTATCGGCCTTGCCATGCACGAGCAGCAACGGCGTTTGCAGTTTTTCGACTTGCTTCAACGGCGAAGCGGCCGCCAGCCCGGCTTCCTCGGCCCCGAGATAATTTTTGATGTAGGTGCGGCCCGAGCTGCGTTGACCGACATCAGAATCCTCACGCCAGCGCGACAAGTCGGTGATTCCAGCGAAGTCGGCCGCACCGCGGTAAAGCCCCGGCTCCCGAATTACGCTCATCAGCGCCGCATAGCCGCCATAGCTGGCGCCGTAAATGCCAACGCGTTCGCCATCGGCGTAGCCCTGATCAATCACCCAGCGCGTCGCGTCGGTGATGTCGTCGATCATCACGCTGTGCCAGTGGTAGCGCCCGGCGTCGACAAATGCACGGCCATAGCCGCTGGACCCCCGAAAATTCGGCTGCAACACGAGATACCCGTTTGCGGCCAGCCACGCGGCCTCGGCATTCCAGGCCCACGCATCGGCGGTAAAAAATGGCCCTCCGTGCGGGAGCACGATCATCGGCAGTGTCTTTAGATCTTTGCCGAGCGGGATCGTTAGAAAGCCATGGAGCGTCTGGCCATCCCGCGCTTTGTAGGTGATCGGCCGCCGCTCTGGCATTTGCGCAGGGTCTGCCCAGGGCTGGCGCGCTAATAGAAATTTCGCGTGCTCGGTGGTGCGATCAAATAGAAAATAGCGTCCAGGGTCGCGGTCGCTATAGACAAGCAGAATGGTTTGCTTGCCATCGGTTGTCGTCGAGGTCGGCACCACAATCTCGCCGGGGAAACTATTTTGAATTTTTTCGAGCAGGGCGCGATCCGGGTTGGCCGTCTCAAGGTACTCAAAATGCGGGCGTCCGTTTTCGTACGCCGCGGCAATAACTTCATGACCATCGAACGACGGGATGACGCCGGTTAAATCCGCTTCAGCGTCACAGCTCAGCGCCTTTTTTTCACCGCTGGCTAAATTCTGTTGCAGCAGGCAGTACCGGCCGTCAATTTCGTCGGACTGCAAATAAACCGTATCGCCGTCTCCGAAACGGATCGGCGCAATCCGCGTGCCGACATTTACCCCGCCGTTCAGCAATTGCCAATCGCCATCAGCCTGCGTGCGCGCATACGTGAGATCGCCGTCTTTTTCACTATCCGTTAGCGCGTAGCGAATTTTGCCGTTTTGATCGGCGAGGAAATCGGTGTATCCGGCAATCGGCGCGGTGGCCACGAGGGATCGCGCCCCGGTGTAAACATCAACACTAAAGGCCCGCGCGCGCCCAAGCTCGGAACTGTCGCCGATGCGATAAAACGCGACAATCGCGTGCTGAGGATCGCTCGGCCGCGGGTCGACCATCACCGCGATGTTGACGCTATCGCTCACGTCCACCCCGCTGTGACTCAGCGTGCTGATGCGGCCGATTGGCGCGCGGTAGCCGGCGAGGTAGGTGCGGTTTTTACCGTCTACGTCAACGCTGATCAATTCGCCGATCCGCCGCGGCGCTTCCAATGCGCCAGATTGAAGCGCACTGCTGACCACGATCCGCTCCGGGCCCACCCACCAATAGTCATCGATCGCGCCGCCTGGGCCGAGCGTAAAGCGGCTCAGTATTTGTTTATCGGCAAGGCGGATAACCAACACGCCCTGCTCGTCATGAATTTGGGCGCTAACGGCAACGTACTCGCCGTTTGGTGAGATTTTGACCTGCGAATACTGCGCAAACTGGCTGTAGTCGTCAGCGTCCACCGCGAACGCGCGCGGCAAAAATAAGGCTAAAAAAACGACAACCATACACCCTGGTATTGTCATGCTTTACGCGTCCTAGTCCCTGATCCAACATTCATTTTTAGAATCCTAACATCGCAACCGCATTCCGTTTTATGTCGAAAGCCTGCCTTAAAAGCCGCTCCGAATTTCTCCGCGTTCGCGATTTACGTCACCACGTTCGGCGTTGGGGCGACGCCGATGGCGCGAAACTTGTTCTGCTGCATGGTTGGCTCGATGTTTCCGCCAGCTTTCAGGAGTTGGTTGCCGCGCTGATCGGCGGCCAAACGCAAAGCTGGCAGGTCTTGGCGCCCGATCTGCGCGGCTTTGGCTATACCGAATGGCCGCAAGAAGGATATTGGTTTCAAGACTACCTCGGTGATCTCGATGGGTTACTCGATCACTACGTGCCGAACGAGCCGGTGGTCTTGGTCGGCCATAGCATGGGCGCACAAATCGCGAGTCTCTACGCCGGCTTGCGTCCCGAGCGGGTGTCGCGGCTGATTTTGCTCGACCCGCCAGCATTACCGGACATGGCGCCAGAGCGCGCGCCAAAACGCTACCGGAGTTGGCTTGATCACCTGCGCGCGCCGCCGTCGCCAAACACCTACGGCTCATACGACGATCTGGCGCAGCGGATCCGCTACCAGCACGCGAAACTAGGCCCCGAACAAGCTCAGTTCATCGCCCACTGCTGGGGCCGTATCGACGGCGACGGCACCGTTTCCCTGCGCGCCGATCCGCGCCACTGGCAACGCGGACCGGCGCTCTATCGCAGCGCCGAAAGCGAGGCCATTTGGCGTGAAATCATCGCGCCAACGCTGTTTCTCGATGGCGAACATTCAAAAATCGGCGATGCCGTGTCTGCGGGCGAGCGGGCGCGCCGCCGCGCGTGCTTTCGGAATCGTCGCGAAGTGGTCGTCCCAGACGCCGGGCATATGCTGCATTTCGATGCGCCGCTCGCAACCGCTGCCGCGATCACCGCGTTCCTGAACCGGTAAACTGGCGCCCATGCGCCTGAACCCGCCCCAACTCGCCGCCGCGCTGCAACGCGGCCTCGCACCGCTCTACCTCGTTGCCGGCGAAGAGCCGTTGCTGCAGCAGGAAGCGCTCGACGCCATTCGCGCCGCCGCCCGCGCCAAAGGCTATAGCGAACGCGAAGTGCTGGATGTTGAACGCGGCTTCGACTGGCAGCGACTGGCGGATACCTGTAATTCGATGTCGCTATTCGCCAGCCTGCGTATCGTCGAGCTGCGCCTGAACGCCGCGCCTGACACCGCTGGCGCGCAAGTGTTAACGCATCTGGCCAAAGCGCCGCCGAGTGACGTGCTGCTGATGGTCAGCGCCGGCAAGATCGACTGGCGTGCACGCAACGGCGGCTGGTACGCGGCGCTGGAAAATGCCGGCGCCGCGATTTACGCCGAAGCGATGAAACCACAGGAATTTTCCGGCTGGCTGGGCGCGCGGCTGCGCGCCGCCGGGCTTGATGCCGATACCGACGCAGTCCGGCTGATCGTTGAGCGCACCGAGGGAAATTTGCTCGCTGCGCAACAAGAAGTGCAGAAATTAGCGTTGCTGCACGGTCAAGGCGCGCGCCTCAGTGTCACGGATGTCGATGCCGCCGTCGCCGATTCTGCACACTTTGAAGTGTTCGCCTGGATCAATAAAATCATGGCTGGCGATACCCGCGGCGCCGTACGCGGCCTCGCCGGCATGCGCGGCGAAGGCGTGGAGCCGCTGGCGATACTCGGCAGCCTGGCATTCGCGCTACGCGAATTGGCCAAGGCAACGGTGCAATACGCGCGGAGCCGAAATGCCAGCAGCGCCGTAGAAGGCCTACGCATCATCAAGTCCAGCCAGCCGGCTTACGCCCGCGCCACCGAGCGCAGCAGTCCGAATCAAGTGTTAGGCTGGCTGCGCCGCTGCGGCCAGATTGACCGCTACGCGAAATCCACCGGCGGCCAGGCCCAGGCTTGGGAAGAGTTGCTAACATTGGTGCTGGCGGCCTCCGGCAACGGCGGACGCGGCAGCCCTAACCGGGCTAGAAATACTTAACGCTGAGTCGAACACGGTTAAATCGTGCTAATGAACGACGTAATGGCGCTAACCCGCACGATAGATTATTTAAGTCGCACCGAGTAGCTGCGATTGGGGCAGGATAAATTGGCAACCGAAGCGGTGACGCGACGATGACGGCGGCAAGCCTGAAAGATTCAAAGCCGAGCAAGAGTGGCAACGAAGCGGTAATCAGCCAGATGCGCGAGATCGGTCGCCGCGCGCGCGCCGCTGCACGCGCTGCCGCTGGGGCAACAACGGGCGACAAAAACGCCGCGTTGTTTGCCCTCGCTGCGATTATCGAAAACGAAGCCCAATCGATACTGGACGCCAACAGCGCCGATCTGCGCGCTGCGCACGACGCCAAGCTCGACGAAGCCTTGGTCGAGCGTCTGGAGCTTACCCCAGCGCGGATTGCTGCGATGGCCGATGGCGTCCGCCAAATCGCCGCGCTGGCAGACCCTGTTGGCGAAATGTTCGATCTGAAAATGCGGCCGTCCGGAATCCAAGTCGGGCGCATGCGCGTGCCGCTTGGCGTCATCGGCATCATTTACGAATCACGCCCGAACGTCACCGCCGATGCCGCCAGCCTCAGTTTGAAATCGGGCAATGCCTGCATCCTGCGCGGCGGCTCGGAAGCGGTGCGCAGCAATCAGGCGATCGCCCGTTGCATCACCCGCGCACTAAAAGATGCCGGCCTACCGCCGGATTTGGTGCAGGTGGTCGATACCACCGACCGCGCTGCGGTTGGCGCGCTGCTGACGATGCCGGAGTACGTTGACGTCGTCATTCCGCGCGGCGGCAAGGGCTTGGTCGCATTCGTCTCCGAGCACGCGCGGGTGCCGGTGATCAAGCACCTGGACGGCAACTGCCACGTTTACATCGACGCCGAAGCCGATACCGAAAAAGCGATTGCGATCGCCGTCAACGCTAAAACCCAGCGTTACGGCACCTGCAATACGATGGAAACGCTGCTGGTCGACGCGCCGATTGCCGAACAGCTATTGCCGCAATTGGCCGATATTTATGCCGGGCACGGCGTTGAATTGCGCGGCTGCGAGCGCACACGGCTGATTCTGCCGCAGGCGCGGCCGGCGAAAGCGGAAGACTGGGACACCGAATACCTTGCCCCGATCCTCGCGGTGAAAATCGTTGACGGCATGGACGCAGCGATGGACCACATCGCCCGCCACGGCTCGGCGCATACCGATGCCATCGTCACCGAAAACTACACGAAAGCGCGGCGTTTTCTCCGCGAAGTCGATTCCAGTTCGGTGATGGTTAATGCCTCAACGCGGTTTGCCGACGGCTACGAATACGGCCTCGGCGCTGAAATCGGCATCAGCACCGATAAATTCCACGCCCGCGGCCCGGTGGGGTTGGAAGGCTTGACGTCGATCAAATGGGTCGTGCTCGGCGATGGCCATGTGCGCTAAAACGGTGAATCGCCCGTGAGGCGCGCCGCGTGAAGGGCGCAAACGGCCCGAAACCTGCAACGTCATGCGTAGACTGCGGTCACCTGTCCGGAATAATTTTCCGGCGGCGCCGGCAGTCGGCAACGACTCCGGAGATCCGATACGCACGTCACACGCAGTCCCCTATGCCGCGCCACCAAGCGCTACTGTTGTGGTAATTCCGCGCATGCGGCGCGCTGAATGAAGTCGCTTGGCGTTTTCGGCGGCACGTTCGCGCCGATCCACAGCGGCCACCTGCGGCTCGCCATTGAGCTAAAAGAGCGACTGCAACTGGAGCGCGTGCACATTATTCCGAACGCGCGGCCGCCGCATCGCGCAATTCCCGAAGTACCCCCGCAGCGGCGCCTAGAATGGGCACGGCTGGCGGTGGGCGACGAACCCGGCTTATTTGTCGACGACCGCGAGGTCCGTCGCGCACTCAGCCGCAGCGAACCGTCGTACACCTACGACACCTTAGTCGAGCTGCGCCACGAACTCGGCGACGCCCCGCTATACTTGCTACTCGGCGATGACGCCGCGAACAACTTACACACGTGGCACCAGTGGCGCGAACTGTTTGATCTCGCGCACCTGATCTTCGTCGAAAGGCCCTTCGAACCGCCTGCGCCGCCAGCTGAGCTCAACGCTTTTCTGCGCGGCCGTAAAGCGCAGTCAGCGGAAGCCCTGCGGGCGCAGCCGGGCGGCCTATGGCTACCGCTTAGCGTGCCACCGCTAGCAATTTCCTCCACCCGCATCCGCAGACTGTTAAAAGCAGGCCGCAGCATCCGCGGCCTCGTCCCCGACGCCGTTATTCATTCACTCACGCCCCAGGACGTTCTTGCCCTCACCCACGATGAAGATCCCGCCTATGACTGATACTCTCGATGTAGCCTCCGCCGAACTGGCCGAATTGGCCCGTAATGCGCTCGAAGACCTGAAAGCGGTCGATATCAAAACACTCGATGTCAGCCGGCTGACCACGATCACTGACGTCATGCTGATCGCCACCGGAACCTCGAACCGCCACGCCGCGGCCCTGGCCCACAGCGTGATCGACAAAGCCCGCGAGCACGGCCACCGTGCGGTTGGCGTCGAAGGCCTGACCGAAGGCGAATGGGTGCTGGTGAACCTCGGCGGCGTCATCGTCCACGTCATGCAGGCGCAGACGCGCGCGTTCTATCAACTGGAAAAGCTTTGGGATTTCCAGCAGCGGGAACCGATCGCGCGTAGCGCGTAAAGCGCTACATAGAAACGCCTTCGCATGCGCTTGCGCCTCATTGCCGTCGGCACGCGCATGCCGGATTGGATCGAAACCGGCTTCGCCGACTACGCCGGTCGCTTGCCGCGCGAGCTAAAGCTCGAACTGATCGAAACTGCCGTCGAGCATCGCGGCAAAAATGCCGACATCGCCCGTCTGCGCGATGCTGAAGGCGAGCGCTTGCTGAAAGCCGCGGGCGATGCCCGGATCATCGCCTTCGACGAACACGGCAGCCAACCGGATACGCTGGCGTGGTCGAAAGCGCTGAAAAACTGGATGCAAGACGGCCGCGACATCGCACTCCTGATCGGTGGGCCGGACGGCCACGCGCCCGCAATCTTCGCGCGTGCCGAAGCGCGGTGGTCACTCTCCAAGCTCACGTTTCCGCACGCGCTGGTGCGCGTTCTCGTCGCCGAACAGCTCTATCGGGCGTGGAGCCTGCTGAACAATCATCCCTATCATCGCGCCTGACGTGCCGCTGGTAACGCGGCCGAGACTCCAGCACGCTTAAAACCGTAGCGGCATATGGCCAGTCCGGATATAGCCCCCTACATTACGTCGTGCTAATTGGTGGCAAGCCACAAAGCGGGATTGCAGATTAGACTCCAGCATTCGCAAGGCCGGATTAGAATCGGACGCCGCCGTAGGCGAGATCACGCGCTACTTTCAAACGCTGCCGGCGTTTCTCATGAGCACCCGATAATCGTTTGCTGCAGCACAAAACGCGCAAACCCTAATACAGAAAAATCTAAATAGAATTCTGCTCTCGCCGGGTAAAGCGAACGCCGCTAAGCGCTTAGCGGCTAAGATCGATAAAGTTGAGCCCAAGCCTTCCGCGTGAATTCCTAAAACACGCCGCCGTGCGCACCGTTTCTGTTTGCCGTACGCAAATCGCTAGCGCCGCAATCATTCTAATTTTGACGCGTGTAATTTCTTTGCTCAACACGCGATCACCGGCGAACTCGGTTTTGTACGTTTGCGTTTGCCGGTTTTAAATTTCCTGTCTATAGTCAAACTCGTTTATTGGCTCGCGCGCAAAATAAATGTTCGTAGTGTGTCGCTGCCGAAGAAACCCTATAAGGTAGCCGTGCACGTATGCTGAGGACATCGCCGTCATTGCGTTTTAGGTGGTGGTGTTTTGCAAACGGCAGGCGGGACCGATAAGTAAGCTGCAAACCCAGAAAGGGTGCGCTGCAGTCGCAGCGAGATAGGCAGTTCTGACGGAGGGACAGCATGGACTTTAGCCGCCTCAATGTCATGGTCGTCGAAGACCATGAATTTCAGCGCGGCATTGCGATGCGAATGTTGAAAGGCCTTGGCGTTGTCCACGCCAGTGAAGCGGGTGACGGCAATGAAGCCCTAGCGATACTCGAGGCGCTGGAAGTGAAGCCGGATATCGTCATCAGCGACCTCGACATGCCCGGCATGGACGGCATCGAATTCATCCGCCACGTCGCACAGAAGCGGTTGGCGACGGCCATCGCCATCACCAGCGGGCTTGATGCCGCGATGCTACGTTCGGTCAGCGCGATGGCAACCGCCTATGGCCTGCAAGTGCTTGGCGCGATTGAAAAGCCGCTGACCACCAAGCGGCTGACCGAAATGCTCGGGCACTATCACGGCCGCATGGCGCTGCTGGAACGCTATCGTCAGATGTCACCATCGGATCTTTCGGCGGATCAACTGCGCGACGCATTGGTGCGCGACCGAATACGTCCTTACTTTCAGCCGAAAATCGACTTATGCAGCGGTGCAGTCATCGGCGTTGAGGCGCTAGCCCGCTGGTGCCCGCAAAACGACAATGAGTCGATATCGCCGACCTTATTTGTCCCGGCGATGGAAGCCTACGGCTTGATCGACCCGCTGACCGAACTGATACTTGATCGCGCCTGCCGTGCGCAAACCGCCTGGGCGCGCTGCGGCCTGGACCTCACGGTTTCGGTCAATATTTCAATGCTGAGTCTGGCCGATGTCAGCAACGCCGACCGCTATCACGATCTGGTCATTGCCGCCGGCGGCGACCCGCACAAAATCACCTTCGAAGTTACCGAAAGCTCGGTGATGAAAGACCCCGCGCAGGTACTCGACATCCTGACCCGGCTACGCCTAAAAGGCTTTAGCCTCGCCGTCGACGACTACGGCACCGGCTATTCTTCGATGCAGTTAGTGAAAACACTTCCGTTCACCGAACTCAAAATCGACGGCTCTTATGTCCACGGCGCCACCGAAGACCCACGAAAACGGACGATGATCGAAACCGCACTTGATCTCGCCAGGCAGCTGACGTTGAAAACAGTGGCCGAAGGCGCCGAGACGGCGGCCGAGTGGGATCTCCTCATCGCCCTCGGCTGTCACCAGGTGCAAGGTTGGTTCATTGCCAAAGCGATGCCCGCCGACGCGGTGCCGGAATGGGCCCGGCTTTGGCGGCCGCCGCCGCGCTAACGAAGCGCTAAACCGCGCATGGCCAATACGGCACATTCCGGATCAATCACCCGCCAGTTACGCTGGATGGCGATGCTGGTATTGCTCGCCGCGCTTACCGTACTCACGTTCGATGAATGGGGGATTTTTGAAGGTCAGGCCGGTGACCGTGCCATCCGCGCCGCGCTGGTGCCCGTCAATTTATCGTCGCGCATTCTGGAAAATTATCTGCTCGATCCGGCTGATGTTGTCGAGCATTTAAACGAACACACGCTCGATTGGCCCGAGGCAATGGTGCGCTTCGACGCCATCCGCAGCAGCCTGGATCAAGACTGGCAGCGCCTCAAGCAAGCCACGCTCACGGACGCCCAACAGGTAACAATGGCCCAGGCCGTTATGCACCGCGTGGCCGCAGATGCGTCGCTGGACGCGTTTGCCGCCTACCTGCAGGCACACGACACGGTCGGTCTTGAGCATTTTTTAAGTCGCCAACTGCATCCCAGCGTTGCGCCTCTGGCGGCTGATTTACGCCTGCTTTCGACGACACAAATGCACTCGACCGGGGCGTTGATCGACGATGAAATCGACTTCCGTTCGCTGCGCCGCTATTTGCGCTGGATATTGTTTACCGCTATCGGCGTCTTGCTATGGCATATGGGCCGCCAGCTATCGCGCGAATTCGAGCGCAGCTGCAACACATTGATCGAGATGGCGCGCGCGATCGAATTCCGCGATTGGCGCTTCCAGCCGAAACAACCCCCAGCCGGCGAGCTTGGCGCTGTCGCCGAAGGCGTACGCCGGATTCAGAACGCAATTCTGGCCGAGCAAGCACGCGGTGCGGCGCTCAATGTGCAGTTGCAACGCATGTCGGCCCAGTTTCAGGCGATACTCGACCACGCTCCGATCGGCATCTGGGCTCGCGATGGTGAAGGCCGCTATCTATTCGCCAGCAGCGGCTTCCGCACCTTATTCCGCATCGGCACGCGCAACATCATCGGCGAGCGTGACGAACTATTTTTTCCCGCCGCGGATGCCGCCCGCTACCGCGCCAGCGACCAAGCGGTGCTGCATGACCACCGCATCGAACAATTCTCCGAAACCATCGAATTCGGTCCGAATGACAGTCAAACAGTACTGACGGTCAAATTTCCAATTTTCGACGAACGCGGCGTGGCGTACGCCGCCGCCGGGGTTTGCGTTGATATCGGCGAGCAAACGCGGCTGCAGCAGGCGCTCGTGCAGCGCAATAAAAACCTTTCGCAGCGTGAGCGGCAGTTATTGCGCATTTCGCGTAGCGCGGCGATCGACGAAGGCAATTTACCGGAGAGCTTCCGTACCATCGTCAGCGCCGCCTGCGCCGGCTTACAAGTACGGCGCACGAGTATTTGGCTGCTCGACGAAACCCACACCTCGCTCGTCTCGCAGCTATTGCTGGACGAAGTAGAAGGCTTTTCCGACGCACCAACAACATTGCTGCGCGCGCAGTACCCAGCCTATTTCACCGAACTTGATACCGGCCGCGCGATGATGGCGCACACCGCGATGACCGATCCGCGCACCTGCGAATTCGCCGAATCCTATCTCAGCCAGTTAGGCATCACCTCGATGCTCGACGTCAGCATCCGGCAGCACGGCAAGCTGATCGGCGTGGTGTGCTGCGAACATATCGGCCTCGAACGCACCTGGACCGATGAAGAAAGCTTTTTTGCCTCAGCATTGGCCGACCTCGCCGGCCGGGCAATGAACGCCGCGGCGCGTACGCAGGCCGAGCAATCACTGCGCGAACTCAACGCTACGCTGGAATCGCGCGTTGCCAGCCGAACCCAAGAACTAGCCCGCGCGCGCGCCGAAGCCGAAGACGCGAATCACGCGAAGTCCTCGTTCTTAGCCGCGATGAGCCATGAAATCCGAACGCCGATGATCGGCCTAGCCGGCATGCTTGAGGTACTTGAACACACGCCGCTGGACGACGAGCAGCAACAGATGATCAGCGTCGTCCAACAATCGTCGGCGACTTTGCTGCAGATCATCGGCGATATTCTCGACTTCTCTAAAATCGAAGCGCACAAGCTCGATATCGCGCCGGTCGACGCCTCGCTCAACGCCATCGTCGATAGTGTTACACACGCATTCGCCAGCGCAGCCTCGCAAAAAGGTGTTTTGCTGAACTACCACATTGCACCTGATGTGGCCGCGGCGCATCGCTTCGACCCGGTTCGCGTCCGGCAAATTCTGAGCAACTTTTTGTCGAACGCGGTGAAATTCACGGATCACGGTAGGGTCGATCTGACGATCACAAATGTCCGCGAGACCACCGGGGGCCAACAACTAGAGATCACCGTTGCCGATACCGGCATCGGTATTTCCGAAGCCCAGCAGCAGCGGCTGTTTCAGCCGTTTTCACAGGCCGAAACCAGCACCACGCGGCGCTACGGCGGCAGCGGCCTCGGTCTTGTTATTTGCCGGCGGTTAGCAGCGCTGATGGACGGCGAAATCCGCATGCACAGCAGCTACGGCGTCGGCACGGCGATGACACTCGCGCTGACGTTACCGCTCGGCGATCCAGCCCGCGTTGGCATGAATCCGGATTGGAGCGACGAGCGCCGCACGCGAACCATCATTCCCACACGGGCGCAGGCCTTGGCCGAAGGCAGCCTGATTCTGTTGGCGGAAGATCACCCAACAAATCGCCACGTATTGATCAAACAACTGGCGCTGGCCGGTTATCGCGCCGAAGCGGCCGAAGACGGCGACCAAGCCTTAGACATGCTCGCCGAGGGCGGTTACGCCTTGCTGCTAACCGATGTCCATATGCCGAATAAGGACGGCTACGCGTTGGCGCAGTGCTTACGCGCGCGCGAAGCGGCCAACGGGCAAGCGCGCCTGCCAATCATCGCGCTCACGGCCAATGTGCTGCAGGGCGAGCCGGAGCGCTGCCTCGCAGCCGGCATGGACGACTACCTAGCCAAGCCCGCGACCATCGCCGCGCTGCTCACCAAGCTGCGCAAATGGCTGCCCGACGTCGATCCTTTTGGCGCAGCGGCGCTGGTTGAAACGAGCGCCGCTGGCAATCTCCGAGAGACCGGCGAATGGGTTGATCCAGCGGTGTTGTTGTCGTTATCGGATGGCGATCCCGACACCGCGCGCGATTTGCTAGCGCAATTCTCGGCTGCTTGTACGGCGGATATCATCGCGCTAAAAGCTGCGGCCGATGCGCGAGATCTCAGCGCCATCGCGCGGCAAGCGCATCGCATCAACGGCGCCGCACGGACGATGGGCGCCACCTTGCTCATTCAGCGCTCCGAGCCCGTTGAAGCCAGCGCCCGAGCCGGCCGCTTGGACGAAGCGATTGCACAGATTCCGGCGCTAGAAGCCGCGTGCCGCCGGGCCAGCGCGCGAATTGCCGACGTGATTGCTTAGTGGCGCCTATTTGAGCTGTGGAAAAATCTCTGCACTTGCATGAGGCACGCCGCTGAATGGAAAGAACGGATGACTCCAATCGCGCGTTACAAACGGGTTGAGTCGAAATGCTTGCCCATCACAGCCGGGATATTTACATCGCACTAGCACGCTTCAAACCACGCTGAATTGCAAAGGCGACGAACTGAAAGTCAACCTCAGCGATCCTGGGTCGGCAGTAATAAAAACCAGGCATGGTATGGTCCAAGGCGTAGCGGCTGCTTACGCAAAATCCAAAGTCCGTGAGCAAGGCCCGCCTCTTCGGCCCAACACAAGAACACCCTGTAACCGCGCGTGCTCGATGACGTGCGGGCGACGCCTTTCTTCGACGGCAGCAACGCCAGAGACCTGCACCCGCAAACCGCCCCGATGAAAACCCGGATCGACAGCCGTAAAGGGCGATTACTGTACAGCCGGCGCCTTGGGATCGTCGAACCCATCTTCGGTAATCTCCACAATCACCACCTACGCCGCTTCACGCTCAGAACCCGACGCAAGGTGGATGCACAGTGGAAGCTGTTTTGCCTTGGTACACAACGTACAAAAGCTACAAGGCAAGGCGCCATGAAGCACCTAGCAAAGCTGGAAACGGTAGGATATCGTCCAACACGGCCCTGCCACCGCCGAGGCCGGCCAGACAATGGAATCGTCAGATGATCGTAATCCGATCAAACAACTCGGCGTTAGAGCCGATTGCCGCTTTCGCGCGTTTTGGTGAAAGCGCTGGTGGGCTTTTTCTACAGACTCGTTAGGCATTGCAAAATATAGAAAATATGGACTGCAGGATTTGAATGTTGGTAGGAAGGCATATAAATGGGAACTTCTATAGAGCTGTGCATTGGTAATGTGTCCCTATCGTACTCAAAGAACTTCATGGGAGAGGATTACGGGTTCTTGTTTCAGGAAGGTGATCTGTTTCGCCGCAAGACGGACTCAATAGATTACGACTATTACGAAGAACATCCGGATGAAAAGGAGGAGCTTGCCGAAGCTGAGGAGCTTTTTGCAAGGACGCTCTCTCGCATCTTGCCTCGTCTTGAGATACTCGGATTCACACTCGAAGCTGCACGCGCTGAATATCAAGCGGTGGTCGCGGAGGCAGCCGAGATGTTGAGCTCTAGTGAGCTAGAGGCGTCAAGAGAAGACTATCTCTCCTTTGAAGAATTCTGCAGTTTGGCTTGCCGCTACCCGCTGGGCGATTTGAAAAGTGGTTCTATCGAGTACGATACGCCAGACCGAGACAAGATTGCTCAGGGGCGGTTTGCCGCTGATATCGACGAATTTGAGCGAATTCCATGGACCGATAATGCTGATTCTTATTGGTCTGAAAGTAGCTTCCTTTCCGCGAGAGTTTGCATTCTGAGTGCGGAATCTATGCTTCAGGTGTTTGCCCTGAATGCGGCCAATTCTGAAGTTGAGGTCACTTGGGAGTTTGGCCCTATCGTCCATGCAGGTTGGGTTCAACGTGAAGCATTCCGGCCAGGTGCGCGGCAAAGGCAAAAAATTCTGATCGCAACCGAGGGCGCATCCGACGCACGCATCATTCGGCGGTCACTCGATGTTCTACGCCCGGACGTGGCAGATTTTTTCAATTTCGTTGATGTCGATGAACGCCATCATTTCTGGGGAACCGGCAATCTCGTTAAATTTGCAGAGGGGCTTTTGCGAATTGAGGTTCTCAATCAGGTCTTATTCGTTTTCGACAACGACGCAGAGGGCGTTGACGCTTTTCGCAAGCTTGAGAAACTGGAATTACCTGCAAATATGCGAGCGATGCTCTTACCTGATCTTGAGGAATTTAGGGCGTTTTCCACTCGCGGCCCGGAGGGCGTAAGCGTTTCGGATATCAATGGACGAGCCGCTGCGATTGAGTGCTATCTTGACCTTCGTTTAGATCAATATCCCGTATCTCAGGTCACATGGAGCAACTTTAAAAAGGACATCGACGCGTGGCATGGAGTGTTGGATTTCAAAGAATCCTATTCAAAACATTTCTACAATCAGGCCGACGATCTGCTGCGAAACGGTAGCTACGATGTCTCTAAGCTCACGAAATTAATTGATGCGCTGATCAAACAGGCCGGATTGGTAACCCCGGTTATTTGAGGAACTACCCTTGTTTTACTCGTCGGCGCATTGCAAGTTATTGCCTAACAAGGCGCTCGTGCGGACGGGTAGGTGGTCGGGGCTTCGGCAATTCGGACCGCGCGTACGGTGGAATAACAGGACTAGCGCGAGCATCGACGTGGGCTGATGACAATCCGCCTGTCGCGAAGCGACACGTGAGGTGCGCCGGTTGTGGGAAATGGCGGAATTCGCTGCCCTGCTTCCGCCCTACGATTGCCCGCCGTAGGCGGCGTTGCAGGCGCCACGCCCTTCTAAGGCATTCCGGCGCCGACAGTCTGCCGCACCGGGATGCCCGTAGGGTCGAAATCATCCAAGCAAAATACGTTGATTCCGAAGGTATCCGGCGTTACCCGTTTTCGATGAAACGGATAAATGCCGCAGACCTTGCAGAAATAGTGGCGCGCCGCGTGGCTGTGAAACTGATACTCGCTTAACTGCGCCGCCCCCGCCAATAGCGTGAACTGGCGCTCCGACACTTTCACCATCAGTGCATTTTTTCGACGACAAATTGAGCAATCGCAGGTTGTGAGTTCGGGGAAATCAGTTTCAATCTCAAAGCGAATTGCCCCGCAGTGGCAACTGCCACGATATTTTCGCAGTTCTCGGGCGCTCATAAACCAGTATTTTCTAGGCGACTACAGAAAGTTTAGCGCTGCCGGCCTGCACGCGTGATTGCGCCATTCCAATCCACCGCAGGCCAGCGTTACTGAACAGTAACGCCGGCCTTGCTCGTTTCGTTTACTGTGCAGCGCTCGGCCATTCGGCACCGGCGGTGCAGTTTTCGACAAACAGCTGGTTATTGCGGCTATCGTTCGGAATGTAGACTTGATTCGCCGATGATTTCGGCAGCGTCAGGCCATCCTTACAGTCAGCACTCTGGCCGGGGCCGATTACGACGTGCGAACCGGGCTTGATCGTGCACACGGTGACGCGATCCAAGCCGCTCCATTCCGGGCAAATATCTTCTTCTTTCTGATAGCGCTCGCGCGGGCCGTGCGGCTGATCCAGCGACCACCAGCTGCCGTAAACGGTGTACGCCCGGGTGCTATCCCAGACTCGATAAACCGTCACAGGTTGTTCAGCCGCAAACACACGGCCGGCGCAGAGCTTGCCCTGCCCAGACGGCCCCTGCGCGGCCTGCAGCAACGCCGGGTCGTCCGTCGGCACGAGGCCTTTCGGCGGCGTGAGGATGGCGCCGGCACAAACCTGACCGTCGATCCCAACCGGACTATTGTCTTGCGGCTTGGGGACAATGGCGCAGCCGGCGAGAAAAATTACAGCCAGATAAAAATAACGATGTACCAATCTAGTACGCATAGTGACAACTCCTAAAATTTTTCGATAACAAAATTTTTGCCGCTAGAACACGCTGGCGCCACGCATCGTTAAAGCTTGCTAACGTAGTTGGCGGTGAGATCAACGGCAGAAAAGAAATTTGCTGGTGTGGTTTGGCCAGCCAACGGCTGACAGCGCCGCACTGCTTGCTGTGGCAGTCTTCCGGCAGCAAGAAACCATCTCAGCCGAGTAGAACGCCTCCCTGTCTGCTGAACTCGGATGCAACGCACTGCGGACGCCCCCGATAACAGCGCCTTCGCTTCAGCGTGCCATTCCTAGGCGCATGGAAGCAACTCCGAATTCACCGTGCGGCGGGTAACCTCAGCGAAAACATCCCGCCCGGTTCCGCTATACCAACAAACGCGCGGTTTCAACGCCGTAGTAATCGCGTAATAGCGCATACAACCGCGGATGTTCGCGCTGTAGTTCGGCGCCGCTTTGGAAATAGGCTTCGGTAGCGACGGCGAAAAATTCTTGCGGACCTTCGAGGCCATAGTCGTCGAGGACGACAGACGGATGCTCGTGCAAACGGTCGAATTCCGCGCGCATCACTTTCGACCATTGGCCGTAGTCGGCAAGCTTAGGTGCGCCCGGCGAGCCGGGGTTTTCGTCGTCAAGCTGATGTGCGAATTCATGGACGACAACGTTATGTGGCGCGCCATTTAGTGCCGCTTGCACGTCTTCCCAAGACAGCACAACGCGCTGGCCATTCCAGGATTCGCCCATGCGCAACTGCGGACTATCGCTGACCAAACCCAGCTCGTCCGGCTGTTGGTGCCGGACCCAAAACGCGCTGGGATAAACCAACACGGCGTGCAAGCTGCGGAATACGTGGGCATCAGGACGCAGCACGAGCAGACAGGCGAGGCCGGCGATCAGTACGCGCATTTCGTCGGTCACGCTGAGGCCGTTGCAGCCGATGAAACGAACATCGGCCAGGAACTCGCGCGTGCGCCGCTCGTGTAGCACGCGCTGCTCCGGCTTTAGCAAGGCCAACAACGGCATGCGGGCGCGCATGAGGCTGCGCCATTCATTCGGAAACGGCAGTCGCTCTCGGCGCCGCTTCAAATAGCGGCCGCGCAGAAACCACACGGCGAGAATGGCGGCGATTAGCGCGACAAGAAAATCGCTGGCGTTAGCGGCGAGCGTCATCGGGAAAGAGATTGAGGATCAGCAACCGTCATGGGTGCGGTGCCGATAAAGATCAAGACCCCGCTGCGTTTGATCGCCGCGGCGTGCCAACAGCAGCGCCGGTGCGGTTACCAGTAACTGCTTTTGTCGTCAGGGTCTTCATCGTCCGGCGCCTTCGGCGCTTGCTTCTCGTCGCGCGCTTTCGTATTGGCGCGCCGGGCGCGGTAGTGCGAGACCGCGCGCAGCGTTGCGAACGGGCCGACGATCAACGCGACGACCAGAATCAGAACGCCGATCAGCGTGCCGTTCATAAGGCTTGCAGATTGGCGTACGCCAACATCAACCATTTGGTGCCGGCCTCGCGGAATTTCACTTCGATGCGCGTGCGCTCGCCGTCGCCGTCAAAACTCAAAACCGTGCCTTCGCCGAATTTAGCGTGTTGTACGCGGTCGCCAAGCCGGAAGCCGCCCGGGCCGATGCCAGTAGTTGCGGCGCTCATCGTCGTGCGGGCGGGCGGCGCATCGCTGCTGCGCCCGTAGCGGCCGCTGGCGTAGGCGTTCGGTCCACCGCCGCCGTAGCTGGCGCCGGAATAGCCGCCGCTGCGCGACGCGGGATCAAACATCGGCCGCTGCAAGCCGGCCCGCGGCCGGGTTTCGACCAGCGTTTCGGCCGGAATATCTTTCAAGAAAACGGACGGTGCGCCGAGATGTTCCTGGCCGTGAATGCGCCGCACTTCGGCGTAACTCAGGTACAGCTGCTGCCGTGCACGGGTGATGCCGACATAGGCCAAACGGCGTTCTTCTTCGAGGCTGCCGTCGTCTACCGCCCGCTGGTGCGGGAACAAACCGTTTTCCATGCCGACTAGGAACACGACGGGAAACTCCAAGCCTTTGGCCGCGTGCAGCGTCATCAGCTGCACGCAATCTTCGCCTTCGCCGGCTTGGCGCTCGCCGGCTTCGAGCGCGGCGTGGGCGAGGAAGGCATTCAATGGCGATAGGTTTTCGTCTTCCGGCAGGCGCTCAAAGCCGCGCGCGGCGTTGACCAATTCATCAAGGTTTTCCAGCCGCGCTTCGGCCTGCTCGCCCTTCTCTTTCTTGTAATGCTCGCGCAAGCCGGAGCGTTCAATCGCGGTTTCGATTGTCTGCGCCAACGTTTGGGTCGCGGTATCCGCCGCCAGCGCATCGACCAAGCCGACGAACAGCTTCAGATTGCCCGCGCTGCGGCCGAGGCTGGCGCCAGCGTTGTTCGCCGCCTGCCACAGTGAAGTGCCGGCCTCGCGGGCGATCTGGCGCAGGCGTTCGATTGTCGTCGCGCCGATGCCGCGCGCGGGCGTGTTCACGGCGCGCTCGAAGCTGGCGTCGTCGTCGCGCATCGCGACCAAGCGCAGATACGCCAGTGCGTCTTTCACTTCCATGCGCTCGAAAAAGCGCAGGCCGCCGTAGATGCGGTACGGCACGCGGTGCCGGATCAAGGTTTCTTCGAGCACGCGCGACTGGGCGTTCGAGCGATACAAAATCGCCAAATCGGCGTGGCGGCAGCGGCCGTCGAGGTGCGCTTTCATACGGTTGACGACGAACTCGGCTTCGTCGTACTCGTTGAACGCGGCGTAGAGCTGGATCGGCTCGCCGTCGCCATCTTCGGTCCACAAATTCTTGCCGAGGCGGCCGCTGTTACGGGCGATCAAGCCGTTGGCGGCTTTTAGGATCGTGCCGGTTGAGCGATAGTTTTGCTCCAGGCGCACGGTTTCGGCGCCGGGAAAGTCCTTCGCCAGCTTCAGCATGTTTTCAACTTTTGCGCCGCGCCAGCTATAAATCGACTGATCGTCGTCACCCACCGCGAACAGCGTGCCGCTATTGCCGGCAAGCACGCGCAGCCACGCGTATTGCAGTGTATTGGTATCCTGGAATTCGTCGACCAGGACGTGCCGGAAGCGGTTGCGATAATGGGTTTGAATTTCGAGGTTGTCGCGGCACAGCTCGTGCGCGCGCAGCAGCAGCTCGGCGAAGTCGACCACACCATTGCTTTCGCATTGCGCCTGATATGCGCTGTAAATTCGCACCAGCTGGCGTTGCGCAAAGTCGCCGAAGTCGGAGAGATCGCCTGGACGCCGGCCTTCTTCTTTTTGGCCGTTGATCCAGCCGGTGACGATTTTCGGCTGCCACTGCTCTTCGTTCAGGTCTAGCGCGCGAATTACGCGCTTAACCAAGCGCTGCTGATCGTCGGCATCGATGATCTGGAAGTTCTGCGCCAGCCGCGCCTCTTTCCAATGCAGGCGCAACATGCGATGGGCGATGCCATGAAACGTGCCGACCCACATTGTCCGCACTGGAACGTCGATCAGCTGCTCAATCCGGCCGCGCATTTCCGCAGCCGCCTTATTGGTAAAGGTCACCGCGAGTATCGAGTGCGGCGAAACATGCTCCACCGCGACCAGCCAAGCGATGCGGTGCGTCAGCACGCGGGTTTTGCCGGAGCCAGCGCCGGCCAATACCAACCGGTGTTCGGGCGGCGCGGTAACCGCTTCGCGCTGCGCCGGGTTCAGCATCGACACCAGCCGGACAACCGCCGGATCGGCGGCATCAGGAACATAGCCGGCGTACGCGGCGGGAAAATCGGTGGATTTAGACATCGCCCATTTTAGCGGGCGCAGCCCGGCTGCATCCGAAATGCCGAGGCTGGGCATCCAATGCCTACGAAACCGGCCCAGGAACGACGCGGCATGACCATGCAATTGCAGATTCGCGATTTATCAAAGAAATACCCGAACGGCGTACAGGCATTGGACCGGGTTTCGCTGACGATCAAGCCCGGCATGTTCGGCTTGCTCGGCCCGAACGGCGCCGGTAAATCAACGTTGATGCGCACGCTGGCGACGCTGCAGCAGGCCGACAGTGGCAGCGCGATGCTCGGCACGCTGGACGTGCTGCAACAGCCGCAACAAGTGCGGGAAATTCTCGGCTACTTGCCGCAGGATTTCGGCCTGTATCCGAAAGTATCGGCAGTCGATCTACTTGATCATCTCGCGCGCCTCAAAGGCTTGGTCGATAGCGCGCAGCGGCGCGAAGTTGTGGCCTCGCTGCTGCAGCGGACCAACCTTTACGAGGTGCGCAAACAAGCGCTCGGCGGCTTTTCCGGCGGCATGCGGCAGCGCTTTGGCATCGCCCAGGCGTTGCTCGGCGCGCCGAAGCTCATCATCGTCGACGAGCCGACGGCCGGCCTCGATCCGGAAGAACGCGTGCGCTTTCACAATCTGCTGGCCGACATCGGTGAGGACGTGATCGTGATTCTGTCAACGCACATCGTCGGCGATGTCGCCGATCTCTGCGCCAGCCTCGCGGTGATCAACAAAGGCCGTGTGTTGTTACACGGCGAGCCGGCAACGCTGGTGGCCAGCGTCGAGGGCCGGATCTGGCGCAAAGTCGTGGCAAAAAACGACGTTGCGGCGATCAAAACCCGCTTGCCGGTGATCTCAACGCGGCTGCAAACCGGGCGCACGATCCTGCGCGTCTACGCCGAAACGGCGCCCGATACCGGCTTCGAGCCGATCACCGCAGATCTTGAAGACGTCTATTTTTGCGCGATCCACGGCCATATCGGTGGCGCTCAGCCGCTGGCTGCGGCCGCCTGAGCGCGCGCCATGTGGACCATTGCATTATTTGAACTACGCGCGCGCCTGGGTCTGCTTTCGACTTGGCTCTATTTCAGCCTTTATGGCCTGCTCGCCGGGCTTTGGATGGCCGCTGCGGGCGGTGCTATTGCCGGCGCATCGGTTTCGTTCGGCAGCGAGAAAGTTTTCATCAACAGCCCATTCGCGTTAGCGCAGGCGATCACGATTCTTGGCTTCATGGGCGTAACAATCGTCGCGGCGATGATGGGCCGTGCCGTGCAACAAGACTTTGAGCACGGCACATTCCATTTCTTTTTCACCGCGCCGATCAAAAAACGCGACTACTTCTTCGGCCGCTTTATCGGTGCTTATTTAACGCTATGCGTGGTGTTTATCGGCATCGCGCTCGGGCTCGTCGTCGGTTCGCACTGGCCCGGCGTTGATACCGCGCACGTCGCGCCGTTTTCGGCCGTCGCGCTACTGAAGCCTTATCTGTTCATCTTGATGCCGAACCTGCTCTGGCTCGGCGGTGTGTTTTTTGTGTTGGCGGCGCTGACGCGGCAGATTGCGCCGGTCTATATCTCCGGTGTTGTTGTGCTCGTCGGCTATTTGCTGGGCTTCAACTTGCTGCAAGACATCGAAAACAAAACGCTGGCCGGATTAATCGATCCAATTGGCTCGGTGCCGATCAGTATCTTAACCCGCTATTGGAGCGTCGCCGAAAAAAATACGCAGCAACTGCCGCTCACCGGTTTGTTGCTGTGGAATCGTGCGATCTGGCTGGCGTTCGGCGTCGTGGTTATCACCATCGGTTACCGCCGCTTCCAGATGGTTGTGGCTTCGGTCGGCAGCGTTAAATCGGAGAAGAAATCGCGTAACGGTAGCGCCCCGAAGCCAGCTTCGACGGGCGCGGTCAGCGCCGCTACGCCGCTACGTTTGGATCGCCGTGCCGGCGTCTATCTGCGCATGTTGCCGTCGATGGTTCGGCTCTATCTGACCGAAACGATCAAGCGGCCCCGGTTTTATATCGTCGTGCTCGCGGCGGTGGTCTTTATCACCGTCAGCGCTAGCAATCTCGATAACATTTACGGCACCAATACCTATGCGCTGACCTACAAAGTGTTGGAGGCGACCTCTGGCTTATTCGCGCTGTTCATCTTGGTGATCACGGCGATCAATGCTGGCGAGTTGATCTGGCGCGAGCGCGACGCCCGCTGTGACGAAATCACCGATAGCTGCCCGGTGCCCGCATGGCTGCCGTTCAGCGCAAAGTTACTGACCTTATTCGCGATTCAGGCGCTATTACTAGCCGTCGTCATGCTCTGCAGCATCGCGATTCAGCTGGGCCACGGCTACACCCGTCTCGAAATCGGCCACTACTTATTCGACCTTTACCTGCTGCAATGGCCGGGCTATCTGATACTCGCGGCGATGGCTGTCGCGATCCATGTGTTCATCAATCAGAAATATCTCGGCCATTTCCTCGTCGTGCTGTTTTTCGTCGCGGTGCTGAAGCTGCCGGACTACGGTTTCGAAGATCGCTTGTATCTGTATGGCAGCGTGCCGGATGTCGTCTATTCCGACATGAACGGCTACGGCCATTTCCTCCCGGCCATTCGCTGGTTCCAACTCTACTGGGGTGCGGCGGCGGTGTTGCTGCTGCTGCTTGCGAACCTGCTTTGGCCGCGCGGCAAGGACACGGCATTGACGGCGCGCGTGCACGATTTGCGACACCGTGCCGGGCCTGCTTCGCTAGTGGCTGCAAGCGTTGCAGGGCTGACGTTCATCGGCAGCGGCGTTTGGATTTTCCACAATACGCACCAACTGAATCCATTTTTAAGTCAGTACGATCGGCAACAGCAGCGCGCCGAGTACGAGAAGCGTTATAAGGCGCTGGCGCTAGCGCCGCAGCCGCGGATCACTGCGGTAACACTGAATGTCGATTTCTACCCGCACGACCACCGTGCGCACATCGTCGGCACGTATACGCTGGCTAATAAAACCACTGAGCCAGTACGTGATCTTTACATCAACCTGCCGACGACGGTGACGGTAAAGACCTTTGCCGCCGATAGTCCACTGACGCTGGCCGACGCCGAGCCGGCCTTGTACTGGCGTCATTACCAATTGGCGACGGCGTTGGCGCCGGGCGCAACGATGCCGCTGCACTTCGATCTCGAATATGCAACACGTGGTTTTGGCAACGACGGTGCCTCGCCGCAGATACTCGATAACGGCACGTTTTTAAATGCCGCGCTAAGCCCCGAAACCACCGTGCTGCCGAGCTTGGGCTACCGCGAAAGCACAGAGCTAAGTGCCGACCGTGAGCGGAAGAAATTTGGCTTGGCGCCGAAGCCGCGCGCGCACGATCTCGACGATGCCCACGCCCAGCAAAGCGGCCTGACCAGCGATGGCGACTGGATCCACTATTCGGCAACGCTGAGCACCGATGCCGACCAAATGGCAATGACATCCGGCGATCTTGATCGAGAATGGACTGAAAAAGGTCGCCGTTATTTCCATTACAAAATGGATACCGACATGGCCAATGTCTATTCACTACAGTCGGCGCGTTATGCGGTGAAACGTGATCGCTGGACCGGCGCCGATGGCAAGCCGGTTGCAATCGAAATCGATTATCAACCCGGCCATGAATGGAATCTTGACCGCATGGTCGCCGGCGTAAAGGATTCACTGGACTATTTCAGCAATAACTTCGGCCCGTACCAACATCACTTGGTTCGGATTCTCGAATTTCCGAGGTTCTCCCACACCACGGCGTTTGCCGAATCGTTTCCGAATACGATTCCATTTAATGAAGCCATTGGTTTTACTGCGAAAGTAAATGACGCCGATCCGAAGGACGTTGATTATCCGTATTTCGTCACCGCGCACGAGGTTGCCCATCAATGGTGGGCACATCAAGTTATGCCGGCGGACGTTGAAGGCGGCGCGTTTATCACCGAGAGCTTGGCCGAATACTCGGCGCTGATGGTGCTCAAGCATAAGTACGGTGACGCGAAGATGAAGCGCTTCTTCAAATACGAGCTGGACCGCTATTTGAGCGGCCGCGGCATGGAAAGCAAACAGGAACTGCCGCTGTACCGCACCGATGGCGTGGCCTATGTGCACTACCGCAAGGGCTGCTTAGCGCTGTACGCGCTGCAGGATGCGATCGGTGAAGACGCAGTGAACCGCGCGCTGGCAGCGTTTGTTGCGAAATGGCGCTTTGCCGGCCCACCGTACGCGACCTCGCGCGATCTGCTGGCCGAGTTCCGTGCCGTGACGCCCGCTGCGCAACAACCGCTGATCGAAGATTGGTTTGAGACCATCACGCTGTACGACAACCGCGCAACCGCGGGCAGTTACCGCGAATTAGCCGATGGCCAGTATGAAGTTACGCTGATGATCAAAGCGCGCAAGCTGCGCGCCGACGGCGGCGGCGCCGAAACGGAAGCCGCATTGGATCAAGACATTGATATCGGCGTGTTCGACGATAAAAATCTGCCGCTGTACCTGCAGAAGCAGAACGTAACCAGCGGCGAACACACGCTGAAAGTGGTTGTCACCGGCCAGCCGGCAAAAGCGGGGATCGACCCGCTAAACAAGCTGATTGACCGTACTCCGGACGACAATAGCATCGTGTTGGAGAAACGGGCCGCCGGATAAGTCCGGCGGCATCCGCTGCAACGGGGCGGCTCGTGACGCCGCCGTTGTCCGCCGCCCGCGATTACGCCCTGAAGCTTCGTTTGCGGATCCACATGTTGAGCAACTCGACGGCCAACGAAAACCCCATTGCAAAGTAGACGTAGGCTTTTTCAATGTGGATGTCGAAACCTTCGACGACCAATACCGCGCCGATCAGCACCAGGAAGGCCAGTGCCAGGGTCTTGATCGTCGGATTTTGATCGACGAAACGGGAAACTGGGCCGGAGAAGAACATCATCACGATGATCGCCACAACGATCGCCGAGATCATCACCGGCAACGCCAGATCCTGCGGCAGCGTCGTTGTCATGCCGACGGCGGTGATCACCGAATCGAGCGAAAAGACGATATCCAGCACCATGATCTGCAGGACGATGGAAACGAATTTAGCCACCCTGCCGCCGGTAGGGCCATCATGTGCGGCTTCGTCGCCCATCAGCAGCAGCTCTTTGCCGCTCTTGTAAATCAGGAAAATGCCGCCGCCGATGAGGATCAAATCACGGCCGGAAATTTCGTTGCCTGCGATGCTGAACAGCGGCTGCGTCAGACGCGCCAGCCACGATACGGATACCAGCAGCGCGATCCGCGTCAGCATTGCGCCTGCTAGACCCAGCGTACGCGCGCGCGCTTGCTGTGCCAGCGGCAATTTCGCCGCCATGATCGACAAGAAAATGATGTTATCGATCCCCAATACGATCTCAAGCGCGGAAAGCGTCAGGAAGGCAACGATAATTTCAACGTCAAACAAGGCGCTCATCGGGATCACGATCGTGGGGTAGGGTCATTATGACGCAAAGCGCGAGGCGCAGGCCGGGACGAGCACCGCGCGCAGAAAAGCAACGATAAAGTCGAGCGTAAGCCTGGGTTCAGCTCGATCCGAAAAAATAACAAGCTTTCATGTGAATGTAATACGCACGTCATCGTCGCTTTATCTACGTTTGATAAATTTCCTACGGGAAAATAGGAGACTGGGACCGATGCGAATCGGATACGGCGTTATGGGTTACGGTCGCGGCCATGCCATGCGCACGGCGGCGGTATTGCCTGCGCTGATGGCCGAGCACGAAGTTACGGTCTACGCCGGCGGTGATGCTTACGAGGTGTTGGCGCCGCAGTTTCCGACCGTGCGCATCCCAACGATAGGTTACGTCTACGACGGCCGCGGCGGGCATTCGCTGCCGAAAACCTTAATCAATAACGTCGCCCCAATGGCCGATCTGGTCTTTGGTGGCCACGGCTCCGATAGCGTCGAGCGCGATTTGAAAAGCCGTGGCATCGAACTCGTGATCTCTGATTCCGAGGCTTGGACACATCGCGCAGCGCGCAAGTTGAAGTTGCCGCGGATCAGTTTCGACCACGTCGGCATCATCGCTTACTGCAAACCGCATTTCCCAGCGGATCTTTGGCTGCTCGGCTTGCGCGACGCAATCGCCTATCGGGCGTTGATGGGCATTCCTGAACGCATCCTAATCTCCAGCTTCTACAAAGCAGATCCAGCCTATCCCGGCGTCAAGATCGTCGGCCCGATGCTGCGCGACGCGGTGCTGCGCGCGCAGCCGCAGCTGGGCGAGTTCCTGCTTGCCTACTTCAACAAGGGCGAGCACCAGTATTTGCCGCATATCGATCAGGCGCTGCGTTTGATCGATCGCCCGGTGGTTATTTACGGCACACCATTTCGCGGTAAATCCGAAAATTTGGACTTCCGTGCGCCGAGCAACGAATGGTTTGTGCACGATTTGGCGCATTGCAAAGCCGTGATCGGCACTGCCGGCAATCAGATGATTGGCGAAGCCATTCACTTCGGAAAACCCATTCTGGCGCTGCCCGAAGACGCCTTTGAACAGCGCTTGAACGCCTATTTGATCGAACGCATGGGCGTCGGCATGCGCGCCGATCGGCAGCGCCTGACGCCCAGCGACATCGATCGCTTTATGGGCAACTACGACTACTACCGCAGCAATATGGCCGAACACGCTGGCGATGGCCGCGCCGAAGCCATTGCGACACTGCAGCGCTACATCGTCGAACTCAGCACCGCGGAAAAGCCGAAACGCGCGCGCCGCCGACGCCGCGCCGACCCAGGCGTAACCCTAGGCACCTGAAACTGCGCGCGGGTTTCCCGCAGCGCCGACCAACGGCGTAAAGTCTGCGTCTTGATAACAAGATGCCGGAGTGCCGATGGCCAGGCTGAAACCGCTCGATGCCTCATGGTTGTACGTGGAATCACGTAACACACCGATGCATGTCGCAGGGCTTTATATCTTCTCGCTGCCGAAAGGCGCCAAAACCGATTTTCTGCGAAATTTAGTCGCGAAAATGAAGGCGGTGCGGACGTTCGAAGCACCGTGGAATCTGCGCTTGGCGCCGGGCCTGCTTAGCGCGATCTTGCCGGAATGGCAGCGCGATGATCATCTCGATCTCGACTATCACGTGCGTCATTCGGCGCTGCCGTTGCCCGGCGGCGAACGCGAGCTGGGGATTTTGGTCTCGCGTCTGCACAGCCATCCGCTGGATTTTTCGCGGCCGCTGTGGGAATGCCACGTCATCGAAGGCTTGGAAAATCGCCGCTTCGCGCTGTACATCAAAATCCACCACTCGTTGATCGACGGCGTCGGCAGCGTCCGCATGACGGCGCGCTCGATGTCGACCTCGCCGTCTTCGCACAAGCTAACCCCGCCGTGGACCATCGGCGCGCAGGCGCGTAAATCCAAGCCGGGTGTGGCGCCGTCGGTAAGCGGGCTGTTCGATCAATTCAAAGCGCAGGCGGCGCTGCTGGCGCCAGTCGGCAATGCGCTGGCTGAAGTGTGGCGCGCCAGCGACAACGACGATGCCTTGGTCGCGCCATTTGCAGCACCGGTTTCGGTGTTCAATGAGCGCATTACCAGTCAGCGCCGCTTTGCAACACAACACTATCCGTTGGAGCGGCTGCGTAAAATCGCCGAACAGACGCTGGTGACGATGAACGATGTCGTACTTGCGATCTGCGCTGGCGCATTGCGTCGGTTTCTGAAAGAGCACGGCGCGCTACCGCGCGACACGATGACTGCGGGGCTGCCGGTATCGCTGCGCGGGAAAGGCGACGAACAGCTCGGCACCGCAATCAGTTTTATCCTCGCCGATCTCGGTACGACGACCGCCGACCCGCTCAAACGTCTGCGCCAGATCCATGCCTCGACCGTGCGCGCCAAGCAGCATTTAATGGGCATGCCGAAGTCGGCACTGAACAACTACACGATGCTGTTCATGGCGCCGTATATCGTCGGCATGCTGATCGGCACCGCCGGCCGTACCCGGCCGATGTTTAATCTGGCGATTTCAAACGTCCCCGGCCCGAGTAAGACGCTTTATTTTGGCGGCGCCAAGCTCGAAGCCTTGTATCCGGTTTCGGTGCTGCAACACGGCCAAGCGCTGAACATCACCTGCGTCAGTTACGCTGGCACGCTGAACTTCGGCTTCACCGGCAGCCGCGACGCGCTACCGCATATGCAGCGCCTAGCGGTCTACACTGGCGAGGCGCTCGACGAATTGGAAGCGCTAGCCGCAGCCTCACCGACGACTTGAGGTCGGCCTGAGGTCGGCCTTAAGCACCAATCGCCCGCACAAAAAAGCCGCCGCCGGTGTGATGTCCGGCGGCGGCTTTTTTACGGCGCTTAATTTCCTTGCGCGATGCTCAAGCCCTTCAATAGGTTCAGCGCTTCAAACAATTCATAATCGTTGATCGCCAGCTGATCCGCTTGGTTTTTTGCGTCCTTCGCGGCATCCGGTCCCGGTGCGGCGGCGGGCGCGGCCTTGTCTTTGGCGTCCTTCGCGTCTTTACCGTCCTTGGCGTCAGCCGGCTTTGCGTTCGGATTGTCGAGACGGCCTTTTAGATCGGCTTCGTGTATGCCTTCTGCGGCTTCCGACGGATCGAGCTTGCTGACTTTCACCGGCTGAATCGCAACATCCGGGACGATACCTTCGGCCTGGATCGAGCGGCCGCTTGGCGTGTAATAGCGCGCCGTAGTGATCTTGATCGCCGAGTCGTTTTGCAGCGGCAGGATGGTTTGCACCGAGCCTTTGCCGAACGTCTTCGAGCCGACCAAAATACCGCGTTTCTGATCTTGCAAGGCACCGGCAACAATTTCCGCCGCCGAGGCTGAGCCGCCGTTCACAAGCACAATCAGCGGCTTGCCGTCGAGCAAGTCACCTGGGTTGGCATCGAACTCGCGATTGGAATCGGCGTCGCGACCTTTAATGCTAACGATCGGGCCTTTTTGCAGGAAATCGTCGGAGACGTCGATCGCCGCGGTTAGCAAGCCACCCGGATTGTTGCGGAGATCCAGCACCAAGCCTTTCAGCTTGCTCTCTTTCTTCAGCTTCGCCAGCTCGTCTTCGAGGCTCTTGCCGGTGGTGCCGGTGAACTGCGAAATACGGATATAGCCGTAGCCGGGTTCGATCATGCGGCCGCGAACGCTGGCGACTTTGATCACATCGCGCTTCATTTCAAGAATCAGCGGTGCTGGCGTATTTTCACGGACCAACGTCAGCACAATCTTGGTACCCGGATCGCCGCGCATTTTCTGCACCGCATCCTGCAAGCTCAGGCCTTTAACCGGGGTATCGTCGATTTTGACGATGAAGTCGCCGGCCTTAACGCCCGCTTTCGAAGCCGGGGTGTCGTCGATCGGCGAAACAACGCGGACCAAGCCATTTTGCAGCTGAACTTCGATACCGAGACCGCCGAACTTGCCGGTGGTTGTTGTATTCAGTTCTTTGTATTCGTCCTTGTCGAGATAGGCCGAGTGCGGATCGAGCCCGGCGATCATGCCGCGGACGGCGTTCTCAAGCAGGGTTTCGTCCTTAACCGGTTCAACATAATCACTTTTTACGCGATTGAGGATTTCAACAAAGGTTTGCAAATCCTTCAGCGGCAGCGTGTCGGCAGGGGCGCGTTTTTCGGCCAGAACAGTGTGCGTCAACGTTGCGCTGACACCGAAAATGACGCCGGCCGCAAGTGCGAGGGGAACACGAATCGAAGATGGCATTGGGCGCTTCTTGAATAGAGGGAATAAGGGCTAAGAACATCCGCCTGTAAAGAATGTAGCACAGTGCGAATGGCGAGCAGGGCCGCCAGCGCGCCGCGTCCACAGCTCAGCAACACCGCCGGTCGTAACGTCGCTTACACAGCAACTACCGTGCAAGCCAGTCGGTAGGGTTGAGCGGTTCGGTGCCTTTGCGAACTTCAAAATAGAGGCCGGTCTGCTCATAACCGCCGGTATTGCCCACTGTTGCAATGACATCGCCGGCACTTACCATATCGCCGGTGTTCTTGCTCACCGTCGCGTTATGGCCGTACAGCGTGAAGAAACCTTTTTCGTGTTCGATGACGACAATCAAGCCATAGCTCGAAAGCCAGCCGACGTAGGCCACACGGCCGTGGGCACTGGCGTGGACGGCCGCGCCTTCGGCGGTGCCGATCCATAAACCTTTCCATTGCAGGCGGCTGTCAGCTTTCGGATCACCGTACCGAGCGAGGATGTCGCCGCGCAGCGGCCACGCCAACTTGCCGCGCATTTCTGGAAACGCTTTTTGCGGCCCGCTGGGCTTGACCGGCACGTCAGCGAGGCTTTCTCGCAGCTGCTGCAACAAGCCCTGCAGCGCTTTTTCGCTGTCCTGCAGCTGCTTCAGTTCTTGCGTCTCGCCGCTGATCCGCTGCTCCAACGCCGCGACGGCGCGCGCGCGCGCGTCACGATCCGCCTGCAACTCCACCAGTACCCGTTTGCGCTGCGCCTGCAACTCGCGCTGCGCTTTCAATTCCTGCTGGTGTTTTTGCTGCTCGGCCTGAACCTGGGCAATTTCCTCATCAATGCGGCTGATATGCCCGGCGCTCGCACGGTTCATATAGTCGAAGTACGTCAGCAAGCGGTCGACGCGATCAGGTTCATCCTGGCTCAGCAACAGCTCGGCGCGGCCGGTCTGGCCGATCACATACGCCGAGCGCAGCTGTCGCGCGAGCAGATCTTTTTCTTGATCCAGGCGACGCTCGGCCGCCGCTTGGCTGGCTTGCGCGGCGCGCACGCGAACATCTTGCGCTTCCACTTCCGCCGCCAGCTTGCGCAGCTGCGCCTGGGTTTCGGCAATTTTCTTCTCGGCCGCCTCAACGGCGCTACGCTGCTCGCTTTGTTCGCCGCGGTCGCGTTCGATGTGCTTATTGGCTGCTTCGATCCGCGCCCGCACGCGGTTTAACGCTTCCGTACTTTGCTTAAGTTGCTTGCCGGCGCTTTCCGCCGCATGACCTGGGCTGACAAACAACGCCAGCGCCAGTGCCAGCGCGCGTAATAATGGTGGGGTTTGCAGCAAAGACCTTGGGGGCATCGGCGGCTTTAAAGTTTCCGGCTGAGGGCAGCAGGTGCGATAATCCCAAACACTCGATTCCGACACAACGATCCCCCGCTCTTGACTGACCAACTGCTGACGTTTTTTCACGCACATACGGCGCTGTTTATCGCGCTGATCGTGGCGCTGCTGGCGCTGATCGGCAACGAAGTGCACGGTGCGATCACCGGCGGCAAAAAGCTAGGGCCGATGGAAGCCGTACGCTTGATCAACGACCGCGACCCGCTGGTCGTCGACGTTCGCGCCGCGCCAGACTTTAAGAAAAGTCATTTATTGAACGCACTGAATGTACCGCTGCCTAAGCTCGACGAGCGCCACGGCGAAATCGGCAAGGATAAAAGCAAGCCGATCATCGTTTACGATGCGCTCGGTGGCGCAGCCGTCGAAGCCGCCGTGAAGTTGCGTAAACTCGGGTTCACCGAGGTTTATCCGCTCCGCGGGGGCATTAATGGCTGGCTTGGGGCCAATTTGCCCGTTACCGCAAAATAGAGGTCGTGTTTTGTCATGAAGCCGGTGCTCGTTTATTCGACAAGGATTTGCCCTTATTGCATGCTGGCCAAGCGCCTGCTTGGCGCTAAGGGCGTTACTTACGATGAAGTCATGGTCGACCGCGATGACACGCTGCGCGTCGAAATGATGCAACGTACCGGCCGCCGCACCGTGCCGCAGATTTTTATCGGCGAGCATCATGTCGGCGGTTTTGACGATCTCGCCGCGCTCGAACGCGCGGGCAAGTTGGACAGCCTGTTGCAAGACGCTTAAACGCGCTGCAACCTTTTCGTTTTTCTACTTACATCACTCTAAGCCATTTCAATGAGCACGCCCGATCCCGTTCCGTCCGCAAATTCCGCCAACCGTCAGGTCTTCCTGCAGCGCATCTATTTAAAAGATGCCTCGCTGGAAATGCCCAACGCGCCGCAAATCTTTACCAAAGAGCCGCAACCGCAAATCGAAGTTCAGGTTGGAACCTCGGTCGAAGGCCTTGAAAACAACCTGTATCAGGTGGTCTTGCAAGTCACCGTAACGGCCAAATTTGCTGATGAAGTTGCGTTCTTGGTCGAAGTCCATCAGGCCGGCATTTTCCAACTGAATAATTTCGACAACCCGGTCGAAACCCAGGGCGTTCTGGCCGCTTACTGCCCGAGCGTGCTGCTGCCGTTTGCGCGCGAAGCCGTAGCCAGCTTCGTTCAGCGCACCGGCTACCCGCCGGTCATGCTGCAGCCGATCAACTTCGACGCGGTTTACGCCGAACACATGTCCCGGATGCAGGCCGATGCCGCCAACGGCGGCGCGCCGGCGATGGCAACGGTGCAGTAAGCCCTTGGCCGGGCAACCGGCCAACGCTGCGCACACCCGCTTTTGAATACGCAGCTCCCCATCGCCGTGCTCGGTGCCGGTGCGTTTGGCACGGCGTTGGCGATCCAGCTTTCGCGTCGCGGCGCCCCAGCTTTTCTCTGGGGCCGCGACGCGACGGCGATGGCAACGATGCAGGAAAGCCGGGAAAATCCCCGCTACCTACGCGGCTGCGCCTTCCCTGCGGGCTTGATGGCAACTGCGGACCTCGCCGCCGCAATCGCCGAATGCGGCGATGTCTTGATAGCAACACCGAGCCCGAGCTTGCGAGAAACCTGCACCCGACTCGCGCCGCTACTGCGGCCCGAGCAAGGGGTGGCCTGCGCCGCCAAAGGTTTGGAACCGGGCAGCGGGTTGTTTGCGCATGAGGTCATCACTGAAGTGCTCGGCACCGGGCGCGACATCGCCATCATCTCCGGCCCCACCTTCGCCAAAGAACTCGGCATCGGTCTGCCCACGGCAGTCACGGTCGCGGCCAATAATCCGGCGTTTGCGGAACGTATGGCGGTGGCCTTGCACGGTGACGGTTTCCGCGCCTACACCTCGGATGACATGACCGGCGTCGAAATCGGCGGCGCGACCAAAAACGTGCTGGCAATCGCCGTCGGTATCGCCGATGGCCTCGGCCTCGGCGCCAATACCCGCGCCGCAATGATCACCCGCGGTCTGAACGAAATGGCGCGCCTAGCCAATAAGCTCGGCGCCAAGCCAGATACGCTGATGGGCCTTTCCGGCCTCGGCGATCTCGTGCTCACCTGCACCGACGATCAATCCCGAAACCGCCGCTATGGCATCCAGCTTGGCCGCGGCGCCAGCAGCGAACAAGCGCAAGCCAGCATCGAAGGCGTGGTTGAAGGCGTGCGCGCCGCGCCGGAAGTGCTACGCCTTGCGCACCGCCTTGGCGTGCAACTGCCGCTGCTGGAAATGGCCGCCGCCGTTATCGCCGGCAAAGTATCCGCCGTCGAAGCCGTGCAACGCCTCGGCGACCGGCCACTGCGGGCCGAGATGGACTGAGCAGCACGATAAGCCGTGAGTCGCGTCGGCGCGCGGTTTATGCTGCGGCAAGCCTTTCAAACGGAGTCGTGTTATGCACCGCAGCCAACTCGCCGGCTTTATCATCGACTGTGAAACCGAGGACTTATCAAGCGCCGCAACGTTCTGGGGCGGCGCGCTCGGGATGGTGACTCGGCAGTTGCCAGAGGCCGAAGGCGAAAAATACGTACGCTTGATCGATCCCAGCGCGCGCCTACACATCGAAGTGCAAGCCGTGCAGCATCCCAGCCGGGTCCATCTCGACATCGAAACTGACGATATCGAAGCCGAAGTTCGCCGGCTCGAACACCTCGGCGCAAAGGCGGTACAGCGGGTTCACACCTGGGTGGTCATGGAAGCGCCGACCGGCCAACGCTTTTGTATCGTCAAAGCCAAGGACGGACGGCTGACCGACAGCGCCAATCAATGGCCGTGAGCAGCAATGCGGCGGTTGCTACGGCGCCGATTGCGATACAGACCGACTTTACTGCATCGGGCTTTCTAATCACGCCGCCGTTGATCGACGATTCAGAATGTGCCGCAATTGCCGAAGCAATCGATGATCTTGCTTCAGATCGTGCCGGCAGCCGCAATCTACTCGACGTTGCCTGGGCGCGCAGCCTCGCGATCCGCTTAAAAACCATGTGTGTATTGCAGCCGATGCTGCCGGTCGCAGCGGTCGCCATTCAATGCACATATTTCGATAAAAGCCCCGACCGCAACTGGCGCGTGGCCTGGCATCAAGACTTGAGCGCGCCGATACAACGCCCTGAAACAAGTATCGCCTGGCGCTGCGCGGAAAAAGAAGGCGTCATCTACGTGCAACCGCCAGCTGAGGTTCTGCGCCAACTGCTCGCCGTACGCGTGCATCTCGACCCGAGCACGGCGACCAACGGCTCGCTGCGCGTTATCCCCGGCAGCCATCGGCACGGCCGCATCGCGGCCGCTGACACGGCGAAGTACGTCAGCACGTCCGAGGCCGTACTCTGCACGGTGCCATGTGGCGGCGCCCTGGTGCTGCGGCCGCTCCTGCTGCACGCGTCGTCGAAATCCCTAGACGCTACGCCGCGACGCGTACTGCATTTTGTGTTTGCGCCGGGCGCTCCGCCAACCGGTTTACGCTGGCATCGGGCGGTTTGATCGGAAAAAGCGCGCTGAATTTAGCCTTTCCCGAATCGCGCCAGAACGCCGGGCGCTCTGGCGCGGTGATCAGATCACGCCGCTTCGTCCGCTGCCGCAGCGTGATACGCCGGGCTAAGTTCGTGCACGGCTTCGACTAAAGCCGCGACATTTTCGACCGGGGTATTGGTGAGAATGCCGTGACCGAGGTTAAAAATGTGGCCGGGCGCGGCGCCGTAGTCGTCGAGCGTTTTTGCCACCAGCTCGCGTATCGTCGCCGGTGGCGCGAACAGCGCGGCGGGGTCGAAATTGCCTTGCAGTGCAACGCTGCCGCCGACCATATGGCGGGCATCGCCGATGTTGGTGGTCCAGTCCACGCCGAGGCCGGCGCAGCCGGTGCCGGAAAGCTCCAGCAGGAATTGGCCGCAACCTTTGCTGAACAGGATCACCGGCACGCCGGGCGCGAGTACCGCGAGGCGATCGACCAGACGGCCCATCGAGGCCAGCGAGAAGTAGCGGTAGCCGTCTTGATCCAGCGCGCCGCCCCAGGTATCGAAAATCATCAGCGCGTCGGCGCCAGCGGCGGCCTGCGCTGCTAAATACAGCGCGACGCTTTCGGTGAGTTTGTCGAGCAGCGCTTTCAGCAGCGCTGGCGCGCCGTAGCGCAGGGCTTTGGAATGGCGGAAGTCTTTAGAACCTGCGCCTTCGATCATGTAGGTGGCCAAAGTCCACGGGCTGCCGGCAAAGCCGATCAGCGGCACGCGGTTGGCGAGCGCGGATTTACAGGCACGAACCCCATCGATGACGTAACGCAGTTCAACTTCCGGATCGGGGATCGGCAGCTGCGCGATGTCATCGGCGGTGCGCACCGGGTTGCGGAACGCCGGGCCTTCGCCTTCAGTGAAGTGCAAACCTAAGCCCATCGCATCGGGAATAGTCAGGATGTCGGAGAACAGAATCGCGGCGTCGAAGCGGTAACGGTCGATCGGCTGCAGTGTTACTTCTGCCGCCAATTCCGGCGTTTTGCACAGCGTCAGGAAGTCGCCGGCTTTGGCCCGCGTTGCCCGGTATTCCGGCAAATAGCGGCCGGCTTGGCGCATCAGCCACAGCGGCGTGCGGTCGACCGGCTGGCGCGCCAGCGCGCGCAGGAAACGATCGTTGAGTAGCGCGGTTTTATCGGTTGTTGTGATCATCAGGCGCAGGCCAGGGCAATTTCGGTTTGGATGGTAAGGGCGGCGGCACGCGGGTCAGCGGCGTCGCGGATCGGGCGGCCGACCACCAGATAATCGGCTCCGGCGCCGAGCGCGCGGCTCGGCGTCATCACGCGCTTCTGGTCGCCACCGCCCTCTGATACGACATCGTTATCCACCGGCCGTATTCCCGGGGTGACAACGATAAGCTCGCGCGGCGCTTCCTGGCGCAGGCGTTCAACTTCAAGACCGGACGACACCACACCGTCGCAGCCAGCGGCGAGCGCACGCCGGGCGCGCGATAACACCAGCGCCTCGACATCACATTGGAAGCCGAGATCGTCGAGATCACCACGGTCGAGGCTGGTCAGCGCGGTTACGGCCAGCACTTTCATGCCGTTGCCCTTGGCGCGCGCCGCCGCCTGCATGATCGCCTGATTGCCGTGCACGGTACAAAACTGCGCGCCGCGTTCGGATAAGCGCGCGACCGCACGGGCAACGGTTTCCGGGATGTCGAAGAATTTGAGATCGACAAACACTTTTTTGTCGCGGCTGCGCAGCCAGTCGAGCAGGTCGAAAAAGCCCGGCGCCATGCACAGCTCCATACCGATTTTGTAGAAGCTGACGGCATCGCCCAGGCCATTAACCAGGGCCTGCGCGGCGGGCACTTCGGGCAAATCAAGCGCGACGATTAAGCGCTCTGCAGTAGGAATGGGATTCATCGGGTTCCAATTAGCAAAAATCGATTGCGCCGGGGCAGGAAATCGGCAATTCAGCGGTTGCGGCTGGGGCATCAATCGCGGCCGGTCCGCCGACCGAAACGTAATCGAATTTGCGAGCCAACCGTGGCGTGCGCCTTGGGATCATCGACCTCACCTAGCGCCTACTGCACTCGGCGGTGAGTTTAAGCCTCGCTGCCGCTGGTTTTGAGCCGTCAGCGCCCCACAGTACCGACCTAGCGCTCAGGCGCGCATTGTACGGCGCAGCGCCCGGAGCGGCTACATCAGCCGCAGGCGGCACACCTGCGGCCGCCGAGGTGAGTTTTGTCACCCCCCGTGCGTGCCTTTTCTCACCTGCCGTGGCTGCGCTCGAAAACCAACAATGGCGGCACTTACTGGAGCCCGCCATGTCGCCACTCGCCGAAATGCTGTACCGCCTGATCACGCAGTTGCATATTGCCGCCGGCAGCGTCGCCTTGCTGACGTTCTGGATCGCCGGCCTCGCGCGCAAGGGCCGTGGCGCCCACGCCCGCGTCGGTCGGGTTTATCTTTGGGCGATGCGGGCGATCATCGTCACCGGCCTGCCGATGGCGCTCACCGCATTTGTCCGCGGCAAGCCGGTCACCGGGGCATTTCTGAGCTATCTCGTGGTCTTGGTCGCGACCACGGTTTACATCGCGCCGCGGGCGGTACACTTAAAACACGATTTCGCCGCGTTCCGGCGCGGGGCCTACCCGTTGTTCGCGTTCGGTTTGCCCCTGGTAGCGGGCGCAACGCTGATGGTCGGCATCGTCAAGCACGCACCGTTGCTCTGGGGGTTTGCGTTCGTCGGCCTGTTGGTCGGGGCTGACATGATCCGCACGCTACGCCAGCCGCAGGCCCCGGCGGGTTTGTGGCTGCGTGAACATTCGGGAGCGATGATCGGCAACGGCGTCGGCACCCATATTGTTTTTTTCAGTATCGGTTTAACGCGGTTACTGCCAGCCGCTTCCAGCAGTACAGTGCAAAACCTGACGTGGTTTGGACCGCTGACGGTAGCGCTGATCGTCCGCGTCGTGCTTGAACGCCGCCACCGGCGCTGGTTTGCGCCACGGGCGGGCGCTATCGATAACCGCGGCGTCGCGGCGTGAGCGCGCCGGCGAATCGTCCAATCGTCGATCCAACGCTACGAGGCGCTCGGGCTCGGCGCGCCCACACATCACATCGTCGGCCGTCGCTTGCGCGCACTGCGCGCATTGGCGCCGCGCTGGCCACCGGTGCGATGTTGCACTTCACGCTCAGGCTCCAACCGATCGCGGGGCTGATGTGGCTCGCGCCGCCACCGTTATTGGTCGCTGCGTTTTGCGCCTCGGCAGCCGAGACGCGCGGCCTAGCATTGCTGGCGGGCGTCGTTGGTGTCAGCGGCAACTTCAGTTATTACGCCACCACCAGCCACGGCGTGCTGGTGCCATTTCTGATCATCGGGCTACAGAGCTTGGCCCGGAACGCCGTCATTCGTCGCACACGGGCCACGGTTATCACCGCTTGGCATTGGACCGCGCCGCTGATTTACCCAACCACCTGGGCAGCGCTGGACATGATGATCAATACCCTATCGCCGCACGGGTCCTGGGGCAGCCTCGCCTACACCCAATTGGCATTTCCGCCGGTGCTGCAAATCGCCGCGCTCACAGCACGAGGTGCGCGCGTTGTCGCGCTGCCAGAAAAGATCGACACCTTGAACGCTGCAGACGCCGACGCCATACGCCGCCACCTCGGGCAGATAGCGCAGCAGCACGGCATTCTATCGTCCGCACTGTCGATGGCGGTGGTATCGGGCTCGCCGTTTGCGCCGATCTAATGTTCCCGGCACTCGGCCGCAGCTATGGCCGGCAATCGGTCGCCGCGGTTTTTGCCCCGGCCTGGGATTTCGGTCGTGACGGCGCAATGGCCGCAGGAATTGCCGCGCTGCGCGGGGTTGAGGGCGGCTACGGCATCGTCCGCGTGGCGCGCGAAGGCCGGCTCAGCGTCACTGATCGCTACGGTCGTTTTATCGCCGATTACAGCAGCGCCGTGCTGCCGGGTAACGCCGCAATTGCGCCAATACCGCTAACCGGTGGCACGACGCTATACGCCTGGATCGGCGACCTATTCGGCGCGCTATGCCTTTTTGCGATCACGTTTTTATGGCGGCGAACCGCCGCCGCATAAGCGTTTCTCCCGCCTTCAATATGACGACAGATTCGGAAACGCCCGCTGCAGCGCATACCGCAAATAGTGCTTGCCCTCTCACACGTGCCCGCTATGCTGTCCAAAAGGCGAACACCCGGTTCGCCTATCCTCTTCTGCGAGCTTGCACATGCCCATTCTTAAAATGATTCAGCGTCAACGCGACGCGCTGCGGATCACCGTTTCCGCGTTGGCGCTGTTGTCCGTTGCTACGGCGCAGGCGGCCGATCCGACCCCGGCGAAAAGCGTTCCGGAGCAGTTGGTGGACACTTTGGAGCAGCTCGCTGGCGGCCCGCACGCCGGCTATCGCGCGAACCACGCCAAGGGCATCGTCGTTACCGGTTCGTTCACACCAACGCCAGCCGCGCGCGGTTTGAGCAAAGCTGAGCACTTCCAGGGGCCGAAAGTGCCAGTACTGGTGCGCTTTTCCGATACCACCGGCGTACCGAATTTGCCGGATGCCAACCCGAACGCCAGCCCGCACGGCATCGCAATTCGCTTTCAGCTGGCCGACAACGAGTCTACGGACATCGTCAGCATTTCCTACAACGGCTTTCCGGTCGCCACACCAGAGGATTTTCTGACCTTTTTGAACGCCGTAGCCGCGAGCCGTGCCGATGCGCCGAAACCGACGCCGGTCGAAACCTTCCTCGCGAGTCACCCAGCAGCGAAAGCCTTTGCCACCGATCCGAAGCCAGCGCCAGTCAGTTTCGCGACGCTGCCGTTCTATGGCGTGAACTCGTTCAGCTTCACGAACGCCAAAGGCGAGTCGCACTACGGCCGTTATCGGATTATTCCGGTGGCGGGCGATCATCGGCTCAGCCCCGCGGAAGTCGAAAAAGCCACGCCGAACTATTTGATGGACGAACTGCCGCAGCGTCTCGCGAAAGGGCCGGTGAAATTCAAGATCTCCGTGCAGCTAGCGCAGGACGGTGATGCGATCACCGACGGCAGCATCGCCTGGGGCGATGACCATAAAGAAGTTGCACTCGGCACGCTGACGCTGACCAAGGTGCTGGCCAATAGCGCAACGATTGAGAAACAGCTCGCGTTCAGCCCGTTGCGGCTAACCGGCGGCATCGCGCCATCGGCGGATCCGGTGTTGCTTGCACGCCCGGCAGCGTACGCGATCAGCCTCGGTCGGCGTATCGGCAAATAGAACTGCGGGCTCGCGGTAGTCGGCCGGTGAGAACCGACGGCTACCGCGGGTCCGGTTCGCGCATTCGCGTTTGCACGTCGAGCTTCTTGACGAAGTACGCCATGATGCGGCGGTAGATTTCTTCTTTTAAAACGAGATCTTCGACGCCCCAATCGACATTGGGATTGTCGTTGACTTCGATGACTTTGACGATGTTGCCGAATTGTTTGAGGTCGACGCCGTAAAGACCGTCGCCAACCGCGCGCGCCGCCTGTACGGCAACGCTAATCACCTGCTTCGGCACGTCAGCGACGGCGAGTGTTTCGTGATCGCCCTCGCGCTTGCCGCCGTTCTTATCCCGCTTCACCACCTGCCAATGCTCTTTCGCCATGAAATAGCGGCAGGCGTATAGCGGCTGGCCATCGAGCACGCCAACGCGCCAGTCGTATTCGGTAGGCTCAAACGCTTGCGCGACGATCAGATCCGAGCGCTCTAAAAACTCCCGCGTTTCGCGTTTGAACTGCGCCGCGTTCTCGACTTTGATCACGCCTTTGGAGAACTGCGAATCGGGCTGCTTCAGCACCATCGGAAAACCGAGCTCGCGCACTACTTCGCTGAGGTTGCCCCGATGCACCATCAGCGTTTTCGGCTGCGGAATGCGGTGGCGGTCCATCAGCTGCGCGAGGAAAACTTTGTTCGCCGCGCGCAAAATCGATTCCGGCGCGTCCACCACCACCAAACCTTCGCGCGCAGCACGGCGGCTAAACCGGTAGGTGTGATGATTCACGGCGGTGGTTTCGCGAATGAATAAGGCGTCGTACTCGGCGACGTGGCCGTAGTCGCCCTTGTCGAGAAAATCGACCGAGAAGCCGAGATCCTCCGCCGCTTTTTCGAACGCCTTCAACGCGCGCGGGTTGGACGGCGGCTCTTTTTCGTCCTCGTTGATCAGAATTGCGAGGTCGTAGCGCGTCGAATCACGCTTTTTGCGCGGCGGCCGGCGCCGGGTGAAGTAATCGCGCGCCGTTTGATACAGAAACTCGTGATGTGAAGCGGGCACTTCGCCGAGCGCAATCGGGCCCAGCGTATCGACGCGCCATTCATCGCCACGCCAGACGAACTTGGCTTGCAGCAACGGCGCAGGGAAAAGATTAAACAGCGCGCGCGCCAATTTTTCGTGGCGGATGTATGGGCTATCGCCGAAATAGACGTTCAGCAGGTATTCCGAAGAACCCAGCCGCGCCAGGCTGCGCTGCATCAGCTCCTCAATTTCATCGTTCAGCACGCTCGGGCTTTCGGCGAGCTTGAGGTCTTGTACGGTGGTGATGTCCGGCAGGATGCGATGGCCGCGCGCGCCCGCAAGCAAGGACACGTAATAACCCGTGGTTTGGTAACTAAACGTACGGCATAAGTTGTAGACACGCGCCCCGCGGATACGCGTAAACACATCCTGCGTCAGGTAATTCCACGCGGTAACCACTTCTACGCCGGGAATTTCCACCGGCCAATCGGTTAATTGATCAACAACGACAAGACCACTCATGTCGATTCACAGCCTCGCTGGCGCGGTAGTGGCTGCGAATCGTCCGTAGATTCTTCTGGCATCGGCGATACAGGGCTCGGGCGGCTGGATCCCAGATCGTCGCTGGGTGGAGCGCAAATGCTAGCATGGCAATGCACCGTATTGAGGCGCTTCTTTGCTAGTTCCTGTAAGGCGCTTCGTCGTCAGCGTATCCCAGTGCCTACACGTGTCGCTCATTGTTCCGAAAGCGGAGCGGAAATACGCCATTTGCTGGCGGCTTGGCGACAGGTGCCGCCAGAAATTTGCCGCTACTGGCCCTTTTCCTCGGTCGTATTGCGGCTTAACACCGGTTTTTTTTAGTGCGCCGAAATCGCCGCTGCGGCAGGCTGGTTACGCCGTCGGCGGACCTACGTTGGCGGACGGAAATCTGCGGCCTTTCATCCTCCAGAACCGATGCGACGCAGCAGCGAGCAACACCGCTCTGGCCGGTTTTAAACGGAATTTAGTATTTAAATGATGACCTTACAAATTCATTCCGACGGCCTGACCGTTCTTTTTTTTTGCTGTCGGCGCGCCAATAACGCGGCTTCACGAAGCCTAAATCGCGCTTTCGGCAACCGTGTCGGTATCTGATTCAAGCACCGCAGCATCGTCCGTTAAGCGCCGCGAAGCAGGGAAGCAATCACGGCATTTCTGCAAACGCCATTTGCGAAGGCACGCGCATTGCCTACGATCTTGTATGGCAACAAATGAACGACGGTAAAAGCCGAGTGATTTGTTATCACTCAGAGCAAGGCTTGAGCACCACCGTACAGCTGAATTTACTTACCGGTCATACGCCGGATGGGTCGAAACCGATGTAATCAGTAACCCAGTAACCGGCTTTTGCCGGTATAGCAGTCTGACTAGCGCGATATCACATTTATATAGCTGCAATTTGCAACCGTCGTGAATCGCCGGAAAGACTTAATCGCACAAAGGTTGTATCGTCTTTGTAACTTACCAAAGACGCAATCGATAGTTACCGTGAAAACCTAATGAATATCGAAACTGCAGGCGCGCAAACCATCAACGCCAACCCGACGATGCCGCCGCTCTTTCTGGCGGACCATCAGGCTTTGGATTTCATCAATAGCCTTGTCTCGCCGAAAGAGTACACGCTGGAATTCCTAACCGACGACGCCGCAGTGCTGCGCTGGTTAGAAAAAGCTGGCTTTCCAACGGAGGGCGGTGCTGCCGCTGTTGCTGAAAATCCGCCCAATGAGTTGGTGACGCAGGCACGTGCGCTACGCGAAGCGTTCCGCATTGCCGTGGCCGCGCGCAAGAAAGGCGATATCGCTGACATCAGCGCCCTGAACACGCTGCTGGCGCGCAGCAATGCCTATTCTGTGTTGTATTGGTCAGACCCAGAGCGGGTGCCGGAACGGGTATCTCGCCGCTATGTAACGGCTCCGGCCGATCTTTTGGTACCGGTTGCCGAAGCGATGGCAAACCTACTGACCACCGAAACCTTCACGCTGATTCGCAAATGCGAAAACCCAGGCTGCTCGCTGTGGTTCTTCGACCGAACCAAAAGCCATAAGCGGCGCTGGTGCTCGATGGCTCTGTGCGGCAACCGCATGAAAGTCGCCGCGTTCCGCAGCCGTCAGCAGAAGCAGCTCGAACAAGCTGAAGCAAGCGATTAGTGCCTATTTAGATGCTGGTGCGTGCAAAACCTACGCAAAGTCGCGCACGCACCAGCTGAGGCACCACGCCACGACGAATTGGTGCGCATCCTTCAAGCGTCGTCATGGTTCGGGTCGGCACCGCTTGCGGTCCGGTCGCTGAACCTAAGGTCGTGGTGTATCGGTGCCGGCGCCATTCGCACCACCGTTTGGGATCATCTCCACGGATACGGCACACCTTCGGCGCTCTCCGATGTCGACGTTGCGTACTTTGATCCAGAAATTCCTGGTCCGGGGAAGGACGCCGAGATTCAAGAAAAGCTGCGCACCTTGGAACCAAGCATTCCTTAGGAAGTGACCAACCAGGCGTTTGTCCACACGTGGTTCGAACGTTACTTCGTTCATCCCGTACCGCCGCTCGGATCCATCGAAGAAGCAGTTGCGTCCTGGCCGGAATACGCGACCTCAGTTGGCGTATTCCTCACGCCGCAGGGACGAATCGTTGTCATCGCGCCGCACGGCCTGGAAGATCTTTTCGCCCTCCAAGTACGGCGGAATCCGGTTCGGGTAAGCATCGAAACCTATCGCCAGAGAGTGGCGCAAAAGCAGTACACCAAGCGATGGCCGCGCGTTTCGGTGGTGCCCTGCTGAGCGATAAGCGTAGCCGCGCACTCGCCATTCGATTAGCTCGAACCCTACGGGCACCGCTTTGCCCTGCTAGGGTCGTCGCGCGCAAACCGCTGTCCAACTATCGCAATCACACAGCGGCCCGCAAGCCTTAAACTGACCACCCGACAATTACTGGAGGCGCCATGATTTTAGGATTACGAACGGCCATTTATCCGGCGCCCGATCTTGCCAAAGGCAAGGCATTTTACTCAGCAATACTTGGCGCCGAGCCGTATTTCGATGAACCGTTTTACGTTGGCTACAGCGTTGGCGGTTTTGAACTCGGCCTGATTCCAGATGGCGCGCCCAACGCGAATGGCGCTGCCGCGTTATGGGGCGTGCCAGACGCTGACGCTGAATACAGCCGCTTGCTCACGCTCGGCGCGCGGCCTCACGAAGCGGTTAAAGATGTCGGCGGCGGGATCAAAGTGGCTGCGGTGCTTGATCCATTCGGGAATGTCTTCTCGATTATCGAGAACCCGCATTTCGATACCGCGAACGTCCGTTAACGCCGGCATCGGCAGCGCGGAGCGCCGCAAACCCAGCGCGTCATCGGTGTCCGAATCCGTAAAAACTGCGGATTCGCGAATCAAAACGGCTGGTGCCAAATGAACATGCCGAAGCCGCGCGGCCCGTCAGCCGTGGCGGCGGTTGCGACGACTTTTAAACTGCGCGTATCGATACGCGACACGCTATTGCTTCCCCAGTTGACGACATACACCGCGTGGCGGTCCGGCAGCGCTTCGATCCCTTCTGGATAGTCACCGACCGAAATCGTCGCCAGCGGTTTGAAATCGGCGGTATCGAACACCGAAACCGTACCGGCGTATTGGTTGGTCACGAATGCTTTACCGTCGATCAGCGCCACGGCGTATGGCCGCTCGCCGACTTTGACGCTGGTTTTTAACGTACGCGTTGTGAGGTCAACCACCGAAACATCGTTGCTCATGACGTTCGCGGTGTAGGCGTAGCGGCCATCGGCCGACAACGTGACGCCGAACGGTCGGGCGCCGACTTTGATTGTCCCGACCACGGTCAGCGTCTGCGTGTCGATCAACGAAATCTGATCGTCGTCCCGATCCGCGCTGATCAACAGCTTGCCGTCAGCGCTAACGGCGAGCCCCGACGGCGAATGCCCAACCGGCACCGCGCCGGTAATTCGGCGCAAAACCGGATCGACGACGTAGATCTGGTGCGTGTACCAATCGGCAACATAAACCGGGGCCCCGGACAGCGGCACCGTGATGCCGAGCGGCCCGCCCGCCAGTGCAACGCTGCCGATCACGGTTTGTGTCGCGGTGTCGATGATCGTGAGCTGCTTACCTTCCGGGCTTGTGACATAAGCCCGTCCTGCTTGTTGTGCAATCGCGACGCCCGCCGGCTTCCCACCGACTGACAGCGTCGCGATGCTTTTCATGCGATCGAGATCGAGCACCGAAACGGCGTCTGCCAGCTGCGCTGGCACGTAGGCCAGATTCGCCGCCGAAGCCGCTGAGATGCCGGCGCACAGCAACCCGACCAGCGCAAATTTACGCACGCGGGCGGCTCGCTTACTTGCCGCCTTCGACCGCTTTCTTCAGACCGTCCAAGCCCGTCTTATAAACTGCAGTAACAGCGGCAAACGCCGCTTCGTCGTTCAATTCCGGCGGCGGATCGTTGTTCGGGAAGCCACGGTAGAACGCGCCCCACCATTCAACCTTGCTCTTGCCGCCATCTTCCGGCGTTACCGTGATGTGCGAGGAGTAGTTGTTGACCGGCAAAACTTTTACGTCAACTTGGCTGATTTTGTATGCGTAGGTGAAGCCGGCCGCGTCGTACTTCAGCAGTTCCTCTTCGATCGGGCCTTTTTTGTCGCCTTTCAGCGTTAGGGCGCGCGTGGCGCCGACTTCATTGCCGCCTTTAGCGTCCGTTTTTGCAACCGCCGGGTGCCAACTCATATCGTTGAAGTTTCCAACGCGGGCCCAGACCTTTTCCGCTGGAGCGTTGATCTCAATAGTTTCGATGACTTTTTGCCGGCTTGGACCGTGGGCAAATGCCAGCGCCGGCACGAATGCAAGGGCGGCGACGGCGAGGGGTAAACGCTTAAACAAGACAATCTCCTCCAGAATAATTAGACGGGAAACCGGCTATTTTTAGCCGATAACGTATTGCTGGAACACGGCTTTTTATACCGCATCCGTGCGTGATATGGCAGCAAAGCCTTTGCCAATTTCGTCCCAATATCGCAACCGATCCAGTTCCCGTCAGACCGCCACGTCCGTGCTCAGTTCGCTCGTGGGGTTCGGTTGTTTTTACCCAGGCGGCAGCAGACGCGCGCCATCCGATTTTGGCCGCGCGCAGTGTGAATTACGGAATACTGGGCCGAAACTCGGGCGGACGCCGTACTTTCGAGGCTTGCTCGTAAGCGTAGGCGTAGGCGATTAACCGGCGCTCGCTCCACGCCGGGCCGACAAACGATAAGCCGACCGGCAAACCACGGACATATCCCATCGGCACCGTGATGTGCGGATACCCGGCGACGGCCGGCGCGGTGGAGATCGAGCCACCGAGCACGTGATCACCATTGACGTGATCCGTCGGCCAACTCGGGCCCAGCGTCGGCGCGATCAGCACGTCTAACTTCTCAGCGCGCAGCAGCGCATCAATTCCGGCGCGCCCGGCAAGCCGGCGGCTGCGCGCCCGCGCTTTGCGGTACGCCGGGGTCGTCAATGGCCCGCTGGCTTGGGATTGCTCGAATAGCTCCTGGCCGAAATAGGGCAATTCCAATCCGGCTTCGCGCAGATTGAATTCGATTAAGTCCGCCAAGGTTTTCGGTGCGTCTTCGCCAAGCGTCGCGAGATAGCGATTAATGCCGTCTTTGAACTCGTACTTCAGCACGGTGGTTTCATCGTCGCCATATTTACCGTCGTTCGGCAGCGCCAGCTTGTCGATGATGACCGCGCCACTGGCTTTTAGCGTCGCTAGCGCCTGCTCAAACGCAGCATCGACTTCCGGATGGAAGCCGGCGGATGCACGCAACACACCGATCCGCACGCCGCGCACGCTGGCATCGTCCAACGCGCAGTGGAAGCATGCGTCGGCGTGCTTGCGGCTCGCAGCAGTCGCGGCATCGTTTTGATCTGGCGCGGCCAGTGCTTCAAGCAAAATCACCGCATCGGCAACGGTACGCGCCATCGGCCCGGCGGTGTCTTGGCTGGCGGAAATCGGAATGATGCCGCTGCGCGAAACGCGGCCGACCGTCGGCTTGATGCCGACCAGCCCGCTGACGCTGCTCGGGCAGACGATCGAGCCGTCGGTTTCGGTGCCAACGGCAATCGCGGCGAGATTGGCGGCGATCGCGGCACCGGAACCAGCGCTGGAACCGCAGGGATTACGGTCTAGCACATAGGGATTTTTGGTCTGGCCACCGCGCCCGCTCCAACCGCTGCTGGAATGCGTGGAGCGCCAGTTCGCCCATTCGCTGAGATTAGTCTTGCCGAGAATGACCGCGCCAGCGGCGCGCAGGCGCTCAACGATAAAGGCATCGCGCGGCGGCTTATGTCCGACCAGCGCCAACGAGCCAGCCGTGGTCTGCATCGCGTCAGCAGTCGCGATATTGTCTTTTAACAGCACCGGAATGCCGTGCAGCGGGCCGCGCACGGTGCCGGCTTTGCGTTCGGCGTCGAGGCTGTTGGCGATGCTCAACGCATCAGGGTTCAACTCAATGACCGAATTGAGTTTCGGGCCGTTGCGATCCAGCGCTTCGATCCGCGCCAGATAATGCTGCGTTAGCGCGTGGGCGCTGAGCTGGCCGTCCGCCATCCAAGCTTGCAGCTGGGCAACCGTGGCCTCGTCGATCGGCAACGCCAGCACCTGCGGCGCAGACGCGGGCGTATCGGCGGGCACTGGCGCAGTCACCGGTCTGGCGCCGTGAAAATAACTGCACGCACTAAGCGTGCACGCGGACAAGAGCAATAACAGCAGCTTGCTGGCGGAATACGTTTCACGGGTCATGGCAGTTCGAAAGTGGCGTCCATCGCACCGGCGAGCACTACGCTCGTCGCCTGTCGCGCATCCCTGCACGGCGTGATGTTTTATGCCGGATGTCAGGCGATTCAGCAAGCGCGCCGATGAATCGGGCTTTTTCTTACACGCCCGGTGCGCTGCGCAATAGCGATGCAGCAATAGCCCACATGATGATGGCGATCACAGCGTCCAACACCCGCCAGGTCATCGGCTTGCGAAATAACGGCGCGAGCTTGGCCGCGCCATAACCGAGACTGTAAAACCAGCAACACGACGCGAGCATCGCGCCGACGGCAAAACTCGCCCGCTCCGGCAGCGCGTACTTGCCGGCTATGCCGCCGAGCAGCAGCACGGTATCGAGATAAACGTGAGGGTTCAGCCAAGTAACCGCGAGGCAGGTCAGCATCGCCTGCGTACGGGTTGGCGGGGTTGCCGGGGCCGCGTCGACATCCAGCGTGCCGGGCTTCAGCGCCGCGTAAGCGCTTTTGCCGCCGTAGACGAGCAGAAATAGCGCGCCGATCCAGGTCGCCGCGGTGACAAAGCCGGGATTGCTCTGCACCAACGTGCCGAAGCCGCCAGCGCCAAGCGCGATCAGCAGGGCATCCGATAAAAAGCAGATCGTCGCCAACGGCAGTACGTACTGCCGCTTCAAACCTTGGCGCAGGAGATAAGCGTTCTGCGCGCCAATCGCGACGATTAGCGAACCGCCGAGACCAAAACCCTGACCGAGTGCGGAAAGCGGCAGCGCCACTGCCGGCTCAGTACGTACCGGCTTTCGCCAGCGTCTTCCATTCAGTAAACAATGCGCGACAATCGTCTTCGCAGACGCCCGATACCAGCTTTACCGCGCTGCCGCCGATTTTCAGCAAATCCGCCGCCGACAACGTCAGCTCGTTGAAACCGGCGGTTTCGGCATCGGCGATCGTCGCGCCGTAGTAAACGGTATCGACCCGCGCCCAATGCAATGCCGCCATACACATCGGGCACGGCTCGCAGGTGGTCGCGACGATGGCGCCATCGAGCAGAATTTCACCGCTCGCCGTGCAGGCATCGCGCAGCGCCGAAATCTCGGCGTGCGCGGTGATATCCGTGTGCAGCCGGACCCGGTTGTGGGCCACGGCGATCACGCGATCGCCTAGCTTGATCGCACATCCGAACGGACTTTGGCCATTGGCAATGCCTTCACGGCATTTCGCAATCGCCAACTGCATCAGACTTTCTGCTTCAGACATCTCAGTCGCCATTTGCCGTGTTCCTAAGCGGATTAAGCCGCTTCGCTGCGACCGCGTTTACGCTCGTGTTCCTTGAGGAATTTCTTGCGCACGCGGATCGACGTCGGGGTCAGTTCCACCAGTTCGTCTTCGTTGATGAATTCCAAAGCCTGTTCCAGCGAATGCTTCACCGGCGGCGTCAGCAGCACGTTTTCGTCGGAGCCCGACGCACGCATATTCGTCAGCTTCTTACCCTTGAGCACGTTGACGACGAGATCGTTGTCGCGCGAGTGAATGCCGACGATTTGGCCTTCGTAAACGTCAACCGCGGCGTCCACCATCATGCGGCCACGCTCTTGCAGGTTGAACAGCGCGTACGGCGCGGTCTTGCCCATTTCGTTCGAGATCAGCACGCCGTTACGGCGCTGGCCGATGCCGGCGCTGTCCGACTTCGGACCGAAGTGATCAAAGTTGTGGAACAGCAAACCGGTGCCCGAAGTCATCGACATGAATTCGGTCTGGAAGCCGATCAGGCCACGCGACGGAATCGTGTATTCGAGACGGACGCGGCCTTTGCCGTCCGGCACCATGTTAGTCATCTTGCCGCCGCGCTCTGCAAGGCCTTGAATCGTGCCGCCCTGGTGCATTTCTTCGACGTCGGCAACCAAGGTTTCGAACGGCTCGCACATCACGCCGTCGATTTCCTTGGTGATCACTTCCGGACGGGCAACGGCGATTTCATAGCCTTCGCGGCGCATGTTTTCGAGCAGGATGCCGAGATGCAGCAAGCCACGGCCGGAAACCTTGAATTGGTCGCCAGCGATGCCTTGCTCAACGCGCAGTGCGACGTTGGTTTTCAGCTCGCGCTGCAGGCGATCGCTGATCTGGCGGCTGGTGACGAACTTGCCTTCTTTGCCCGCGAACGGCGACTTGTTCACTTCGAACATCATGCTCATGGTCGGTTCATCGACCTGCAGCGTTGCCATCTGTTCCGGATTCTTGGCATCGCAGATCGTCTCGGAAATGCCGAGGTCGGCGATACCGGTGATCGCGACGATGTCGCCGGCTTCCGCTTCCTGTACTTCGATTTTGTCGAGGCCCATGAAACCCAGAACCTGCAGCACTTTGCCGGTGCGCACTTCGCCATCACGGCCAACAACGGCGACCGCCATGTTCGGCTTAACCCGGCCGCGCGTGATACGGCCGGTGCCGATAACGCCGACGTACGACGAATAGGCCAGCGACGTTACCTGCATCTGGAACGGGCCTTCCGAGTTCACTTTCGGCGGCGCAACGTTGTCGACGATCGCTTCGAACAGCGCGTCCATGTTGCCTTCGCGGATGTCTGGATTATCGCCAGCGTAGCCGTGCAGCGCCGAGGCATAAACGATCGGGAAATCGAGCTGTTTGTCGGTGGCGCCGAGGCGATCGAACAGGTCGAATACTTGATCGATCACCCAGTGCGCACGGGCGCCGGGACGGTCGATCTTATTGACGACGACGATCGGGTTCAGGCCCATCGCGAACGCTTTCTGTGTCACGAAACGGGTCTGCGGCATCGGGCCGTCTGCGGCGTCGACGAGCAAGCAGACGCAGTCGACCATCGATAGCACGCGCTCAACTTCGCCACCGAAGTCGGCGTGGCCTGGGGTGTCGACGATGTTGATGCGGAATTCAGTATTGGTGCGCTTATCCAGCCAGCGGATCGCGGTGTTCTTCGAAAGAATCGTAATGCCGCGTTCGCGTTCCAGATCGTTGGAGTCCATCACGCGTTCGCCGAGATTTTCTCGCGCGTCCAGCGTCTGGGACTGCCGCAGCAGCTTGTCCACGAGAGTGGTCTTACCATGATCGACGTGCGCGATAATGGCGATATTACGAAGATTTTGAAGGCTCACAGAATGCTTCCGGTTGTGTCGCGGGACCAATAAGAGAGAGTGAAGCGAAATTCGGGCCGAAAACGCCCGGGCGGGTCGCGTCTACGAAACCCCTGACGAATGCAATCGATAAACTGCGTCGAAACTCCGTCAAAAGCGTCGGCAAAAGCCGCGCGATCCGACATCGGCCGCCAGGCTCCCGCTACCAGCCAGCCGCAAAGGACCGCGGATTGTACGCATATGAAGATGAAATCGCACCTATTAACCGGGTGAACGGTCGATTTTTCGACAAAATCGGCTCGATTTATGCTGAGTTTTGCGGTGAAGGGGGTCCCAATTACGGCGAAAGTCCGGCTAGCGCGCAGAATTTTCGAAGCGGGCTGATTCGAGTAGCCTTTATTATTCGACGCGCAGCGAAAACGTCACCGGGCCATCGTTGATCAAACTCACCTGCATGTCGGCGCCGAAAACGCCGCTCGCTACGCTGGGCCAGGCCGTAGCCGCTTCGCGCAATAAGAAGTCGTATAGGTTCTTGGCCGCGTCCGGCGCCATCGCGCTTGTAAAGCTCGGCCGCGCGCCACTGCGGGTATCTGCCGCCAACGTGAACTGCGAAACCAGCAATAGGCCACCGTGTGCCGGCCCGAGGTCACGCAAGCTGCGGTTCATCCGCCCGGCGGCGTCGGCAAATATCCGATAGCCGAGCAGGCGCTCCAATAAGCGCCGTGCTTGTGCCTCGCTGTCGTTCCGCTCAATCCCAACGAATACCAATAGGCCGACGCCAATTTCGGCGACGGTTTCGCCGCCAACCAGCACCGAAGCGCGTTGTACCCGCTGCAATAAGCCAATCATTGATTCCTATCCATTTCTTGCCGCCGCTGGATAAAACGAGCGGGCGCGAATCACAATCCTAGCGCCTCACCACACAGGCAGAGCCGCCGTGATCGCGCGCCAGCCAAATTGGAGGCCTCAGGCGCTTTGGCAATGATCGGCAGCAACCGCGTTCATGCTCGACGCTGCATCACTGGCACCCGATAATCGAGCCGGTCGGCCGGGCTCGGGCGGCGCTCGGCGCTTCGGACGAAAATAACCCCAATATGCGAATGCTACTGCGTGCAATGCTGGGCCTGATGGGCAAATTGCCGTTGCCGCTGCTGCACGGCGCCGGCTGGTTGCTCGGCAACGTATTGTGGCTGCTGCCGAATCGGTTTCGGGCGCTGACGCAATGGCATGTTCAGCGCTGTCTCCCTGCGTTGGATGCGGGCAGCCAGCGTCGAATCGCGCGCCGCAGCTTGATCGAAAGCGCGAAAGCGCTGTGCGAGGCCCCGGCGATTTGGTTTGGGTCGGCGCGGCGGTTGCAGCGTTGGCTCGCCGATCCCGCAGCGCTTGCGGTGCTGCGCCAAGCGCATGCTGGCGGCCACGGCGTGATCATGCTGACACCGCACCTCGGCGCCTGGGAGCTGACCAGCTTTTTCTGCAGCCAGATCGCGCCGATCACCGTGCTCTACAAACCCCAAAAAGGCGCGTCAGACGCCGTTATCCGCGCGGGCCGTGATCGGTGGCCGACTGTACGGCCGGTGCCGACCAGCGGCGGCGGCGTCAAAGCCACGCTCGCAGCGCTAAAACGTGGCGAGCTGATCGGCCTGCTACCGGATCACGATCCACCAGAGGATTCCGGCACGGCGTTCGCACCGCTGTTTGGCATGCCGGCAAACACGATGGAGTTGGTGGCAAAACTGGCCGCGCGGTCTGGCGCACCGGTTTGGTTCATCGCTGCCGAGCGCTTGCCTTGGGGGCGTGGGTTCCGTATCCATTTACGTCCGGCGCCGGCCGGTATTGCCGATCCTGTGCACGGCCCTGCCGCGCTAAATGCCGGGGTCGAAGCCTGCATCCGCGAATGGCCCGAACAGTATTGGTGGAGTTATCGCCGCTATCGCCGTCAACCGCCGGGCGCGCCGGATTTCTACGCTGGGCTATAGCTGCGGCTTAAGGCCTCCATCCTTACGCTTTGATTGCATCGCAGTAAACGCCACAGCGGGCTTGAAACGACAGGCCGACGGCATAGAATGCGGCACCGTGGAACTTGCCCGACGCGGCCGAGTCACAGCCACGCGCAAGATTGTGACCCGCATTGCGGGACTCGTATCTAATCAGCAATCGAAAAATTCTTTGGCGGATCTATGGACAACGACATTTTGATCGAGGCCCGCGATTTGTCGCGGCGCTATGGCGAGCGTTCGGCCGTTAGCGGGCTAAACCTGACGCTACGCAAAGGCGAAATTCTGGGGCTGCTCGGCCCGAACGGCGCGGGGAAATCAACGACGATGAAGATGCTCGCCGGCGTGCTGGCGCCGAGCGAAGGCGGCGTGCGCATCAAAGGCGTGGCGCTCGCCGAAGACGCCAAGCGGGCAAAGCAAAATCTCGGCTATTTGCCCGAGCAACCGCCGGTTTATCCGGAACTAACGGTTGACGAATACCTGCGCTATTGCGCCGGCCTGCACGGCGTGGCCCGCGGCGAACGCGCGGCAGCGATGGCGCGAGTGAAGCAGTCTTGCGGCTTGAACGATGTCGCACAGCGGCTGATCGGCAATCTGTCGAAGGGCTATCAGCAGCGGGTGGGCATTGCGCAGGCCATCATCCATCGGCCGGCGGTGGTGATTCTCGACGAGCCGACGGTCGGCCTCGATCCGATCCAGATTCGCGAAATTCGCGCGCTGATTAAAGAGCTCGGCGAGCAGTACAGCGTCATTATTTCGAGCCACATCCTGCCGGAGATCCAGGCCGTTTGTAGCCGCGTGATGATCATTAACCGCGGCCGTTTGGTGTACGCCGAGCCACTGCAAGCCAGCGGCAGCGAAAGCTTCAGCAACGTGCTCGCGGCATTCCGCTATCCGCCATCGCCAGAGGCTTTGCACGTAATCCCAGGCGTTGATCACGTTGAAAAACTCGACGGCGATTTATGGCGGCTGCAGATCGCTGGCGCCGCGGACCCCCGCGAAGCCATCGCCTCGGCCGCCGTGCACGGCGGCTGGGGTTTGCAGGAACTGCGCGCCGAGCGCCATACACTGGAAGAGATCTTCGTTGAACTCACGTCGGGCGACCAGCCAGACAACCTGAAGGAAGCCGCCTGATGAGCACCGTTCTTTCAATCGCCGGCACCGAAGCTCGGCGCATTTTTGTTTCGCCGCTGGCCTGGGCCGTGTTGGCGGTGCTGCAGGGCATCGTCGGCTTCGTCTTTTTATCGCTGCTGCTGGAGTACGCCGCCAACCCCGCCGGCGCCGGCCAGTTCACCGGCATGGCCGACTACATCGGCGGCAATTTGTTCGGCTTCGCGACGATTTTGCTTCTGCTAATCATGCCGCTGCTGACGATGCGGCTATTCGCCGAGGAGCGGAAGACCGGCAGCTTGGTATTGCTGCTGTCGTCACCCGCTAGCCTGATCGAAATCGTGCTCGGCAAATTCCTCGGCCTCGGCGCGTTCATGCTAGCAGCGCTGGCGCTGATGGCGTTGATGCCGCTGACGTTGTTAGTCGGCACACCGCTGGATCTCGGCCGTATTGCTTCCGGGCTGCTCGGTCTCGGTTTGCTGATGTCAGCATTCGGCGCCGCCGGCCTATTCGTTTCAACGCTGACTCGCGAGCCGACGATTGCCGCAGTGCTCAGCTTTGGCCTGCTACTGGTGATCTGGTTGCTACAAATCATCGGCAATCAGCCGGGCGCGATCGGTCAGTTATTCACGTATTTATCGTTGATCGGTCATTTCGACAATCTGCGCCGCGGCATCTTCAACTCCGCAGACGTCGCCTATTACCTGCTATTCACCGCGCTCTTCCTATGGCTGGCCGTGTTGCGGCTGGACTCGGAACGCGCCTGAGACGCCGCCATGAAACAGAACTCTAATAAACGCGTGCAGCAGCTGATTAACGGGCTGCTGATTGTGATCGTCGTGATCGTCGCCGGCTGGCTATCGACGCAATACAAATTCGAATCCGACTGGACGTACGGCAACAGCAATACGTTGACCGCATCGAGCCAAAAACTGATGCAGACGCTGGAAGACCCGATCACGATGCTAGTGTTCGACTACCCCAGCTCGGCGAATCGGCAGACGGCAACCGCTTGGGCGGCACGCTACCAGCGCTTCAAGGCCGATTTCAAACTGGCGTTCGTTGACCCCAGCGCGCAACCGGCGCGGGCGAAGGAATTCAACATCGGCAGCGCCGGCGAGGTGGTGCTGGAATACCAGGGCCGGCATGAAAACCTGCAACAGCTTTCCGAACAAGCGATCACGGGCGCGCTGCAACGGCTGACCGATAGCGGCGAATACAACGTGCTGTTCTTGGACGGCCACGGTGAACGCAACATGCTCGCCGGCCCCGGCACAACTCAGAACGACATGGCCTTGTTCGCCGAAGCGCTGACCGGCAAAGGCTTAAAAGTGCAGCCGCTGAATCTGGTAAAAACACCGAGCGTGCCGGACAACACGTCGGTTTTAGTCATCGCCAGCCCAACGCAGACCTTGCTCGAAGGCGAAGTAAAGCTGATCAACGACTACCTCGACCGCGGCGGCAACCTGCTGTGGTTGACTGATCCAGACGCACCGGACATCGAAGCCGTCGCCAAGAAGCTCGGCATCCGTTGGCAGAATGGCGCAGTGATTTTCCCGAACTACGCGCTGCTCGGCTCGCCGAGTCCGGCGGTGTATTTCGCGACCGACTATCCGCCGAACCCGATCACCCGCGATTTCCGCGACGCCACAGCGTTCCCGCTGGTGCGCTCGGTGACCAGTGACGCAGACGCCCAAACCGTCGGTTGGACTGCGCAGCCGCTGGTTCAGACCGACGCCCAAAGCTGGCTCGAAACCGGCAAGCTCGATGGCCCGGTCGAACTCGATACCAAGGCTGGCGACGTCGCCGGGCCGCTGACGCTGGGGCTGTCGTTAACGCGGCCGCGTAAAAGCGAAGACGGCAAGCCGGCGTCGATGCAGCGCGTCGTCGTCTTCGGCGATTCCGATTTCCTCGCCGACGCCAATCTCAACGTGCTCGGCAACCGCCAGCTCGGCTTGAACATCGTGCAGTGGCTGGCGGAACGCGACAATCAGCTAAATATTGACGTGCCGAAAGCGCCCGATACCGTGCTGCGCTTGCCGGGCTGGGCGTTCTGGGTCATCGGCGTCGGCTATACCGCGCTGCTGCCGCTGCTGCTGCTGCTTTTCGGCGTCCTGCGCTGGCACGTGCGGCGGCGGCAATAGGCCGGCGCGGAACTTCAGCATGAAACAGAAAACGCTAAACCTCGTACTCGGCGCCGTTGCCCTGGGGCTCGTTGCCGTTGCCGTGCTGCATAAAAAGCAGCAGGACGCGAAAGTGGACGCCGAGCGCAATGGCCCGCCGATAACAACGCTGGCGACAGCGGCGATCGACCACATTGCGCTGCACCACAACGGCGCGCCCGACATCCTGCTGGAAAAGCAGGCGCAACACTGGCGCCTGACCGCGCCGGTGGCGGCCGATGCCGATGCCGTCGAGGTCGACGCGCTGCTGCGCATCGCCACCAGCCCGACTCGCGCCACGCTCGATACCGCAGCGATCAAACGCGGCGAGCTCGGGCTGGATCCGCCAGCGGCAACGCTGCGCTTGAACGATACGACGATCACGGTCGGCGGCCTGGAACCGCTGAAATTCACCCGCTATCTGGAGGTTGATGCCGGTGGCGCCAGTGATCACATCGTACTGGTCGACGATCCCGGCGATCGTATTTTCGACGCTGACTACAGCGAGCTGGTGGCGAAAAATCTGCTGCCGATGAACGCCGACATCGCCGCGATCGATTTACCGACGCTGCACATCAAGCGAAACGCCAGCGGTGCTTGGGAAGCCGAGCCAGCCGCTACCGGATTGGGGCAGGACGAACTGCAGATGTTTGTCGATCGCTGGCGGCAGGCACGTTCGATCGGCAATGGGGTGCTCCCCGCCGACGCCGCGAAAGACGATAGCCAAGCGATCACAATCACGCTCGCCGATGGCGGCACGTATCACTACCGAATCGCCAATCGCGACGGCCAGCTGCTGCTCGACGCCCCAGCGCTAAACATCCGCTATCGTTTCCCGCCAACCGCCGTAGAAACTATGCTGCAATTACCGAAGCCGAAAGCCGCTGAAAAACCGGCCGAGCCGGCTACGCCAGCGCCCGCTGAAACGAAGCCATAAATTAGACGCCGAGCGCGCCGAATGCCGGAATTACCCGAAGTCGAAACGGTGCGGCGCGGCATAGAGCCGCACGTCGTCGGTCGCACAATCACCGCCGTGCACGTGCACGACGCCCGATTGCGCTGGCCGGTGCCGCCAGACTTCGCCGCGTTCGCGCTCGGCAAGCGCATCACCGAAGTGAGCCGGCGCGGCAAGTATTTGCTGCTGGCGCTCGGCACGGATGCCAGCGGCGGCCGGATCATCGTTCATCTCGGCATGTCCGGCCGTCTAAACGTGCTGGACGATCAACCGCCGCTGCGCAAGCACGATCATATTGAAATTGAATTGAGTGGCGGTTTGCGGCTGCGCTATCACGACCCACGCCGCTTTGGCGCCGTATTGCCGTGGTCGGCAGACGCGCCAGGCCACGTCTTACTCGACGAACTCGGGCCGGAGCCGTTTGCGCCGGAATTCAACGGCGACTATCTGTTTCAACGCTCGCGTGGGCGCCGCTCGCCGCTGAAGAATTTCATTATGGACGGCCATATCGTCGTCGGCGCCGGCAATATCTACGCCGCCGAAGCGCTGTTCCGGGCCGGCTTACGGCCAACGCGCGCCGCTGGTAAAACCACCCGCGCCGAATACGCACGGCTGGCGCAAACGGTGCGCGAAGTGCTGGGCGATGCGATTCAACAAGGCGGCACGACATTGCGCGATTTTGCCGGCGCGCACGGTGAAGCCGGTTATTTTCAGCAAGATCTCTACGTCTACGGCCGCGAAGATCAACCTTGCCGCATTTGCGGCAGCATCATCAAGGGCTTACGACTCGGAAACCGTGCCAGTTGCTATTGCCCGCGCTGCCAACATTGAATTTTCCGGTGCTTGCCGAGGTCTAGGCTTAAGGAGTAGCTTCGATCACGAGTGTTTGCACGAGGTTTACATCATGCGCCCAATCTATCTTTTCATCGCCACAGCAGCCCTGCTCTCTGCCGCGCCGTCGGCTTTCGCGGTAGACCCGACACCCGAAGGCAGCGACACCACAAGCAAGGCCGCCGAGGCAGAGAAGAAGCCGAACTGCCTACAAGAAACCGGGAGTCGAATCCGACGCAGTGGGAAAGGCTGTGTCCCCTTCGCAGGCCGAGTTTATTCACGTGAGGAGCTTGAAAGCACCGGCAGAAACCAAACGGCCGATGCTCTGCGCCTGCTCGATCCCAGTATTCGCTAACGAAAACTAAGCTCTTCAGCGTTGCGTCGAACCTGTTTCCGCATTTAGATGCCGGCCGGCGAAATCGAATCGTCTGCCAGCGCCGAGAAACGGGTTTAGTTCAGCATCCGCGGCACGGCAAGGCGAAACGGGTCGATCTGAGCATCGAATTGGCTGCCGTCTTCGGCTTCCATCTGATAGCTGCCGTGCATCGTACCGACCGGCGTACCGAGCGGGCAGCCGCTGGTGTACTGGAATTGCTCGCCCGGTTTCAGCACTGGCTGGTAGCCGACAACGCCGGGGCCGCGCACTTCTTCGACTTTGCCTTCGCCGTCAGTGATCACCCAGTGCCGCGAGAGCAACTGCACGGTGATTTCGCTCTCGTTGCGGATCGTCACGTGATACGCGAAGAGGAAATGCGACTTGCTCGGTTCCGATTGCTCGGGCATATAGCGCGGCTGCACAAGCACGCGTACGCCACGCGTAACGGTCTCGCTCATTAGAGAAACCCCGCCTGCAATTTGGCTGCGTCGCTCATCATGTCCTTCGTCCACGGCGGATCGAATACCAGTTCCACCTCCGCTGAACGCAGGGTTGGCACTTGCTGAACTTTGGTCTTGACGTCGGCGACCAGAATATCGCCCATGCCGCAGCCGGGCGCGGTGAGCGTCATCTCAACTTTCAGATTCCAGCCGTGATCGTCGGTTGGCTCAAGCCGGCAGTCGTAAATTAGGCCGAGTTCGACGATGTTGATCGGGATTTCCGGATCGTAGACCGTTTCGAGCTGCGCGCGGATTGCCGCCGCGACTTCTTCCTCGCCTGCGCCTTCGGCCAAGGTTGGCGCGCTATCCGGCGTTTTGCCGATCGCATCGGCGTCTTTGCCGTCGAGCCGAAATAAATGGCCTTGCACTTCTAGCGTGTAACTGCCGCCAAGCGCCTGCGTGATGGTGGCATCGGCGCCTTCTGGCAGCTCGACGCGTGTGCCCGCCGGTATCAGCACGCCGATGACGTCGCGGGTCAGAGTTACGGTTTCGTGGGTGTACGACATTCGGGAAACTTTAAGGGCAATGGCGCCCGATTAAACAGTTTGGACGAACACCATAGCAAACACCGGCGTCTGGCGCTGCATCCGTAGTCGATGTCGGCACCGAATGAGATCAAAATATTGATTCGACTTCACCCGTTCTAACCCGCCGAGATTGCAGGCCGCGTGCTGCTTTTTCAATGTACCGCACCGGACTGCCCGAATCGATAACAAAATCAAATTGTTTTTGTTATTGCGGCGGGCCCGGTGCGGCGCCTTGCCAACGGCCTTCAACGCGAAAAGCCTATCTGCTCAAAACTTCGTGCTGATTCAATAATTTCGTTACGATGCGACGAACGCACGCCGGGCACTCGCGCCCCAGGACAACGCCGAATGAATATGAAGCTCAAACTCGCCGGTATTCTGCTACTACTCGCTGCTGGCGCCAGCCAAGCCGCTGAAGCTACGCCGCCGGACCGCCGTTCCGTCAACGTTAGCGGCCGCGGCGAAGTTTCCGCGACCCCGGACCGCGCCCGGCTATCGATGAGCGTCGAAATCACTAAACCCGACTTGCGGGCAGCGCAAGCGGAAGTGAATCGCATCGTCCGCGACTATCTGACGCAGCTGAAAGCGCTCGGTATCAAAGATGACGACCTTTCAACAGCCGGGCTCAGTATTCGCGCCGAGTACGACTACTCGCCGAAAACCGGCAGCCGCAAGTTTGTCGGCTATCACATTTCCCGCGGGATCGAGATCGTTATCCGCGAGCTGGATAAAATCGGCGACGTGCTGCTGCGCGCTACCGATGCCGGCATCAATAACGTTTCCGACCCGGCGCTAGAATCGTCGAAAGCCGACGAGTTGCAGCGGCAAGCCTTGGCCAAAGCGGCTGATGACGCCCGCGTGAAGGCTAAAGTGCTCGCCGACACGCTCGGCGTGAAGCTCGGGCCGATTCATACGCTGAACGCGAACACCGAATACACACCGCCGCCGTTGGTTCAAACCGGCCGCTTCAAGACGCTGGCCGCCGCAGCGCCGGAGGTTAGCGGCAACGACGAAATCGGCTTTGCTGCCGGCCAAATCAAGTTTGCCGCGACGATCAACGCCGACTTCGACCTGACCGCACCGTAATCAAGCGACGCCCGATCGAACGGGAAAAGTGCGATTTTCAGCCGGCGATGAAATAATCCGCGCCTTTCCGAGGCTGTTCGGCCATTGAAGTTGGGGAGTGCTGTGACCGAAACCAAGCTGTCGTCGACGCCGCGCGTCGGTGTAATCATGGGCTCTCGCTCCGATTGGGAGACGATGGCGCAGGCCGTGCGCGTGCTCAAAGCGCTCGGCGTCGCGTTCGAAACCCAAGTCGTTTCTGCCCATCGCACGCCGGACCTGCTGTTTGAATACGCCGGTACCGCCGCTGCGCGTGGCTTACAGGTGATCATCGCTGGCGCCGGTGGCGCGGCGCATCTGCCAGGGATGGTCGCGGCGAAAACGCGTTTGCCGGTGCTCGGCGTGCCGGTACAGTCGCGCGCACTCAGCGGGCTTGATTCGTTGCTGTCGATCGTACAAATGCCGGCCGGCATTCCGGTCGCAACGCTGGCCATCGGTACCGCCGGTGCCACCAACGCTGGTTTGCTCGCCGCGGCAATTCTGGCGCTGAACGACCCGGCGCTGGCCGCGCGGCTGGACGCCTACCGTGCCGCTCAAACGGCCAAAGTGCTCGAAGACAGCGCATTGCCTGAGGTCTGAGCGTCCGTTTTTTGCTGTTTCGGAAATTGCCTGACGTGAAAATCGGAATACTTGGTGCCGGCCAGCTCGGTCGGATGCTCGCCTTGGCGGGCTATCCACTCGGTTTGGAATTTATCTTCCTCGACCCCGCCGAGGAAGCCTGCGCCGCGCCGTTGGGCAAACATTTGCGTGCGGATTACACCAACGAAGCCGCGCTCGCCGAGTTCTGCGCCGACATTGATGTCGCGACGTTCGAATTCGAAAACGTGCCGCAGCACGCAGCGGAGTTTGTCGCCGCGCGCGTGCCGTTATGGCCCAGCGCCAGAGCGCTGACGGCGGGGCAAGATCGGCTTTCGGAAAAAGCGCTGTTTACCGCACTCGGTATTCCAGTGCCGCGCCACGCCGCTGTCGATACGCTGGATGATCTCGCCACCGCGGCGGCAACCACCAGCTTGCCGGCAATCCTAAAAACCCGCCGCATGGGCTACGACGGCAAAGGCCAAGCGGTGTTGCGCAGCCCAGCTGATTTTACCGACGCTTGGCGCGCCGTTGGCGGCCAACCGTCGATTCTCGAAGCGTTCATACCGTTTCAGCGCGAAGTGTCTTGTCTGCTGGTCCGCGACCGGCCGGGCGCATCGGTTTGCTATCCGCTGGTTCAGAACGTCCATCGCAGCGGTATTTTGCATCTGTCGATCCCGCAACCGGCCGATCCGCTGCAAACGCAGGCGGAAGATTACGCACGCCGGGTTGCCACGCATCTGGATTACTGCGGCGTACTCGCGTTCGAATTCTTTGTCGCCGACGGTCAGTTGATCGCAAATGAAATCGCGCCACGCGTGCATAACTCCGGGCATTGGAGCATCGAAGGCGCAGAAACGTCGCAGTTCGAGAATCACCTGCGCGCCATCGCCGGGCTGCCGCTCGGTTCCACGGCGCTGCGTGGTGCTTCGGCGATGCTGAACTTCATCGGCACGCTGCCGCCATTACCAGCGCTGGCAGCACTGCCCGGCGTTCATGTCCACGACTACGGCAAGACGGCAAAGCCTTTGCGCAAAGTTGGCCACGCCACGGTCACGGCCGAAACCGCGGCAGAATTTGAAACGCGCCTCGCCACCTTGCTGGCGTTATTACCCGCGCCGTAACTAGACCCTAGGGCTGCTTCAAAACCGGCGCCAATTCCTGCCACAGTGCTCGGTAGGCTTCGGCGGCCGCGCTCGTTGGGTCGAAGCTTTCAACCGGTGCGCGGTGTTCGCCCATACGCTCGACAGCGGCGGCGTATGGAATCACCGCGCGGCAGACATCGCGCATCGGTTTCGGCGGTTGCTCGATCAACATCCGGTGCAGCAGACGGCGGCGGTCCGCCATTGACCAAAACGGCTGCAGCCGGCTGCGCGGTAAATCATGACTTTTGAAGTAGTCGATCAGCGTCATCAGTGCGCGCAGCGAAAGGTGCGTTGGCACCACCGGCACCAGCACGCGGTCGGCCGCGGCAAAAATGTTGTCGGCGAGGTAAGACAAACTCGGCGGACAATCCAACACCAGCAGCGCGTACTGCTCAGAGAGCGGCTGCGCCAAGCGTTTCAGCGCCTGCGGATCGTCCTCGCTTTTGCGCAGCCAAGTGTCGAGATGGCGGCTATCGAGGTCGGCTGGAATCAAATGTAGGTTAGCTTGCGGGGTTTCGAGTATGCGCGGCCCCAGCGGTTTATCGCCGCGCCATATCGCTTTGTCGGGGCTTTTTGCCGGGCTTTTTGCGCGGTCCGCGTGCAGATACCAACTGGCGCCACCCTGCGGATCGAGATCCCAAAGTATCGTCGGCAAGCCAGACGCCGCAGCAAGACTGGCGAGATTGATCGCCGCAGCGGTTTTGCCGACGCCCCCTTTGACGTTGTACACCGCCAGCGTCTTCATCCCAACACCCGTTATTCGAAATAGATCGAAACCCCAAACCCCGCCTGTACGTCCGGACTGGCCGACGTGACACCGAAATCGGCAAACAGATCCAGCTGCACGATCGAGAATGGCATCCAGGTTATACCGCCGCCAGCGACGACACTATCCGCGCCGCGTTCAACATAACTAACTCCGGCCTCGGTAAACGCCCCGAAGGTCTTGGTTAACGCAAACAAAACACTCGGCGAAACGGTGTAAATGTTGTGGCCATCGAGCCGCGTGTAATTGCCGTAAAGCACAGCTGAATAGGTTTCGTTAAGGTCGTATTTCAGCGTCGTGCCGAAATCGTACTGCGGCGTGCCGGCGCTGAATGCCTTGGCGCCGGTCGGGAACGTAACCCCACCGAGTACGGCCCAAGTGAAGGCTTCGACGCGCGACGGCAACGCGTATTTGAGCGCGAGGCTGGTATCGCCGTAGCCGCTGTGGCGCTCGCTTACGCCATCGATTTTTGTCGCGCTGTGGTTGAACAACGCGCTGCCGACTTGCACTTCGGCCTGATCGGCAATGCCGATGCGCGCGATCCCACTGAGGCCGTGGAAGGTACTGCGGCCGTCAGCGCCGGTATCGCGCTGAAAATCCGGCACGCCGAGTTCCAACGCCACGCCGCCGATCGGAACCGTCGTTGTCGCGAAAGAAATGCCGGGCCGATCAAACGCTGGAGTATCGGCTTGCGCCGGGGCGATCGCGGCGAATACCAGCAGTAGGGCGAATAGTCTGAGTTTGCGCGTCATTCGGTGGCCTGTGTTCGCTGTTTGAGAAGCCCCGTAGAAACACCCGCACTGGGATTCTTTTATTCCCTGCAGGGCTTGTTCCTTGCGAAACGCAGCTGCCTAACAAGAGCCGAATGCGCGCGCAAGCGGCTCTGGGTTAAAGCAATTGACGACTTAGAATTTCTCGACCCAGGGCCGCAGGTCCAATTCGAATGTCCAGGCGCTACGCGGTTGCCGTAGCAGCTGCAGGTAGCCTTCAGCAATCGCGTCCGGATGTAACAGGCTATCCGGTTTGTCGGGCGCTTCCACGTTCCGCGTGCTGCGGATCGCGCCGTCGATCAACACATGTGCGACGTGGATGCCGAGCGGCCCGAGTTCGCGCGCCATGCTTTCAGCGAGACCGCGCAGCGCGAATTTCCCCATCGCAAACGGCGCCGATAACGGATAACCCTTAACGCTGGCCGAAGCGCCAGTGAACAGAATGGCGCCGCGCCCCTGTACCAACATGCGCCGCGCCGCCTGCTGCGCGACCAGAAAACCGCCGAACGCGGTGACGGCGATTACCCGCTGCACCTCAGCCGGATTCAGCTCGGCAATCGAACCACGCAACCGCGCGCTCGGGTTATAAACCACGATATCCGGCCCACCGATCAAGGCCGCCGCCGCAGAAAACGCCTGCGTCACCTCGTCTTCATTGGTAACGTCCGCCGCAAACGCCCGTGCGCCGGTTTCTTCGCACAGCGCATCCAGCTTCGCGATATTGCGTGCGACCAAGCCAACTTTAACGCCGGCATGCGCCAGCTTCCGCGCCAACGAAGCGCTTAAGCCATCGCCCGCGCCGACAATCAATGCCGATTGATAATTTGAATTTAGCGTCATTGTTCTAAACCCGTCCTTGCGTTATTAGCCAGCATGATGCTGCGACTGTGCGACGTGTCGGAACTGCGCTGGCGAGACCACAGCACCGCGTTATGCACTCACCAAACCCGCACTAAGCGGGCTTGGTGGCTGAATACCTGGCTGAGCCATTCCCCACTGAGCTCAACCTGCCGGATGGAATTACGCGGTCTCAGTGTTATCGAGCCAGCTCAATAACGTCGCCGGCTCCAGTCGCTCGCGGTAATTGGCGTTAACGAAGCGATTCAAAACCGTGCCGTCGCGATCAACAACGTAGGTTGCCGGCAGCGGCAACTCGAACGAGCCATCACCATTGTGGCTTTGCAGATCGACGCCGAACGCGGCATAAATCGGCCGGACGCTGGCATCGAGTTCAAATACCAAGCCGAACTGGCGCGCAACCGCGTTGCCGATGTCGGACAACACCGGGAACTTCAGGTCGTGCTTTTCTTGCGTCGATAGCGATTGATCCGGCAGCTCTGGCGAAATCGCGACCAAGGTTGCGCCGACGGCTTCGATGTCGGCCAGCTGCGCCTGCAGCGCACGCAGCTCAAGATTGCAGTACGGGCACCAATTACCGCGGTAGAACGAGATCACCAGCGGCCCGTTTGCCAACAGCTCGGCACTGGTAACGGCTTTACCTGTGGCATCCGGTAACGAAAAACTCGGCATGCGCTGACCGGGCTTTAATGCGCGCTCGCTGATACCGCTCGCCGCCAGCTTTTCGGTATCACTCGCCATAACTGAAAAAACTTCAGCCGGCGCGTGTTGACGAACATTTTCGGTAACAGCGTTCAATTCCTTCTCAAGACTCATGCGGCTTCGCTCCTTATTGATAGATACACGCGGTGATCTTCAGTGATCGCGGTGTGAGGTAAAACGGCTGCGTAAATGATGCCCGGATCAGACCGTAGAACTGGCAATAAATTTCATTTCCGCCACCGAAGAATTAACAGCGCGGCGATACCTGCGACCAAGCCCCAAAACGATGAGCCGATGCCGAACAGGGTCACGCCCGAGGCGGTTACCAAAAAAGTGATCAGCGCCGGCTCACGCTCGGTTTCCGCTGATAGCGCGGCCGCCAGCCCGTTGCCGATCGTGCCGAGCAGTGCCAAACCGGCGATGGCGGCGACCAAGGCTTTCGGGAACGCCGCGAACAGCGCCGCGACACTGGCGCCGAAGATGCCGATCAAGCAATAAAAAATGCCGGCAGCAACTGATGCTGTATAGCGCTTAGCCGCATCTTCATGCGCCTCTCGACCCATGCAGATCGCGGCGGTGATCGCGGCGAGATTGAGCGCGAAGGCACCGAATGGCGCCAGCAGGAAATTGACCACGCCGGTCCAGCCGATCACCGGCGATAACGGTACTTGGTAGCCCGAGGCTCGGATCACTGCGATACCGGGAATATTCTGCGACGCCATGGTCACGACAAACAACGGCAACGCGACGCCGATAAACGCGCCGAAGGAGAATGCCGGCGTCACCCAAATCGGCTGCGCCCAAGCCAAGTGCAGACCTTCAGTTTTTAAGCTGCCTTGGGCGGCGACAATCGCGATGCCGACGAGCAAGGTCACAACAACCGCGTAGCGCGGCGATACGCGGCGCAATGTGAGGTAGCTCGCAAACATTGCCAGCACCAGCGCCAACTGCGTCTTCATCGCCAGGAAAACATCCATGCCGAAGCGCAGCAGCACGCCGGCGAGCATGCCGGACGCCAGCGACACCGGCAGCCGGCTCAGCGTGCGCTCAAACAGGCCCGAGAAGCCGGCGGCAGCGATTAACACGGCGGAAATTAGGAACGCACCGATGGCTTGATCCAGCGGCACGCCAGCCGCGCTGGTAATCAGCATCGCCGCGCCCGGCGTCGACCAGGCGGTAACCACCGGCACGCGATAACGCAGCGATAAGCCGATGCAGGTTAGCCCCATGCCCCAGCCGAGCGCCCAGATCCACGATGCGATTTCAGCCGGGGAAGCGCCCAAAGTCTGCGCGCTCTGGAATACGATGACAGCCGAACTGGTGAAACCAACCAGCACGGTGACAAAACCGGCAACGATGGCGGGAAACGAGAAGTCTTTTAGTATCTTCATCGCGAAGTCGGTTACTACAATGGAATAGCGTTGGCGTCGCAGCGTTTGCGCTACCGGCTGAAACCGGCAGCAAAATTCGCTGCACCCTTTAATCGCGCCTGAGAGAATATCGGTGGACCCGAAGTGCAGCACCTATCCAACTGGCCCAGCGACGGCTTTATTGCGGCGCGGAATCATAATGCTTGCCGGGCTCGGCTTGCTCGGTCTGGCTTGGGTTGCGCGCAGTAGCTACCGCATCGCCAGCCACGACTTCGAACCGTGGCCGGGTTCGGCAATCCTAAAGCACCCGGAGGAAATTGGCGTCGCCGGACTTACGCCGGTTTCGTTCGTCAGCAGCGGCGGCGCCAAGCTGGCGGCTTGGTATGTACCGTCAAAAAATCGCGCCGCGGTCGTTCTCGCGCACGGCACTAACGCCGACCGCAGCGCGCTGCTGCCGGAACTGCGAATACTGGCCACCGCCGGCTTCGGCGTGCTGGCGTTCGACTGGCCCGGCGACGGCGAAAGCACCGGCCACATCGAATGGGGTCAGGAAGAACAAGACGCACTCCGTGCCGCGCTCGGCTGGCTGACGATGCAGCACGATATTGATCCGCAACGCATCGGTGGCTTTGGTTTTTCGATGGGCGGCTACACGCTGGCACAAGTTGCCGCGCAGGACCAACGGCTGCGCGCGGTTGTGCTCGCCGCAACGCCCCCGGATTATGTCGACTACGCGCGCTGGCAGGTGCGGCGCTGGGGCCCGATCAGCGAAGGACCGGTCGCCTTGCTCCTGCGCCAGTTCTGGCCGCAGAGCCAGCAAATTCAGCCACAACAAGCCGTTGCCCGGATCGCCCCGCGGCCGGTGCTGATTCTGGCTGGCGACGCCGACCCGATCGTACCGCCGTTCATGGCTCAGCGCCTTTTTAACGACGCCGCGGCGCCGAAAGCGCTGTGGCTGATCCCGCGTGCTGGCCACGGCGGGTATGCGTCCGCCGCGCTGATCGCGTATCAGCAACGCCTAACAGCGTTTTTTTTGCAGGCGCTGCTCAAGTAAACCGCTTGCGCTCAAAGTGCGTATTTCACACGTTAGACAAACTTCGGATACTGGCCTTCGAAGAGTTCGATCACCCAGTCGATAAACACCCGCACACGCGCCGGTAAATGGCGCTTCTGCGGGTAGATGATCGAGATTGGCGGGCCGATCGCCTCGCCGTGCTCCAGCACTTTTACCAAGGTCCCGGCGCGCAGCGCGCGGTCCAGCGTGAAGCTGCCGAGCTGCACAATACCTAAGCCGATTTCAGCGCTTGCGATAAGGGCATCGACATCGTTCATCATCAGCGCGGCATCGATCGGCACTTGAATGCGGCCGCCGGGGGTATCGAACTGCCACTCATAAGCACGGCCGTTACGGGCGTAGAAATAGTTCACGCACTGATGATTTTTGAGGTCGTCGATCGATTTCGGCGCGCCGTGCTTGGCGAGATACGACGGCGCCGCAGCGGTGACCATACGGATCACGCCGATCCGACGCGCGATCATGTTCGAGTCTTGCAATTCGCCGACGCGGATCGCGCAGTCGATACCGTCTTCGACCAAATCTGCGGTGCGGTCGCTCATCCCCAGCTGCACTTTTAGATCCGGATACCGCGCCTGGAAATTGGCCAGATTCGGCACGATAAACATGCGCCCCAACGACGCCGGCATCTCAATACGAATGCGACCTTGCGGGCGCTTGCCGGAGTCGCCGATCGACTCGGCGAGATCGGTGAGATCGGTCAGGATTTGCGTGCAGCGTTCGTAAAACGCGGCACCGTCCTCGGTCAGCCGCAGGCTGCGCGTGGTGCGAAATAACAGCCGGGCGCCAAGACTTTCCTCCAGCCGCGAGACTGCGCGGCTGACGCCAGAAGACGTCATGCCGAGTTGATCCGCCGCCGCGGCAAAGCTCTTGGCTTCGACCACGCGAACAAACGCTGCAATCCCCGTCAGGTTATCCATGAATTTCCGATTCGTGCCGCCCAGTCACGAGTGCACTGAGTGTAAGCCGCTTTTTCTATGTCTGGCTGATCATTAGAGTGCTAACAATCGCGACGCAGCAACCGCGTTGGTCGTGTATAGGGTCTATCCGGAGTTGAAATGAACAAGAAAATCATCACTGTAGCAGCCATTGCCCTGTTTGCGACGGCCGCCGTCGCCAAAGTCCTCGGGGGCTCGTCCGACAAACCAGCTGCCGCTGCGCCGCCGGCGCCGCAAGTGACGGTGGCCCAGGTTCTGGTCGAGGATATTACTGACAGCGACACATTCACTGGCCGCCTGCGCGCCGTTGATACCGTCGAAATTCGACCGCGCGTCAGCGGTTATATCGAATCCACTGGCTTCACCGAAGGCGCGCTCGTTCATAAGGGCCAGCTGTTATTCCAGATCGATCCGCGGCCGTTTCAAGCTGAAGTAGAGCGCCTCAACGCGATGCAAGTGCAGGCCAAAGCGCAGCTCACGCTGGCGCAAGGCAACGCTGCGCGCGCGCAGCGCCTGCTCGATGCCAACGCTATCGCGCACGAAGAAGCCGAGCGCAACCTCACCGAAGCCGAAACCGCCCGCGCGCAGCTGGCTTCGGTTACCGCAGCGCTGGCCGCAGCGCGCTTGAATCTGGAATACAGCCATGTCACCGCGCCGATCAGCGGCCGCGTCAGCAATGCGCTACTGACGACCGGCAACTTGGTAACGAACGCCGACGTGCTAACAACCGTCGTCAGCGTCAATCCGGTGTACGCCTATTTCGATGTCGACGAACAGAGCTATTTGAAGTACGCCGGCAACACCGACAAAGCCGGCCACGGCAATTCGGTGACGATGGGTTTGATCAACGAAGACGGCTACCCGCATAACGGCAAAGTTGATTTTGTCGATAACCAAGTCAGCCCTGAGTCCGGCACGATCCGCGTCCGCGCCGTCTTCGATAACGGCGACGGCAAGCTGCGGCCGGGTTTGTTCGTGCGCCTGAGCTTGAACGTCGGCGCCAGCCACACGGCGACGCTAATCGACGACCGTGCCGTCGGCACCGATCTCGGCAACAAATTTGTCTACGTTGTCGATGGCGAGTCGAAAATTGCCTATCGAAAAATTGAAATCGGAAGCTTAGTCAATGGCTTGCGTGTAATTAAAAGCGGCCTAGCGGCAGGCGATGTCATTGTTGTCGATGGTTTGCAGCGGGTCCGCCCGGGCGCTCAGGTTGATGCGAAACAGGTCGCGATGAGCACCCGGCAGCAAGAACGGGAAGCCGCGCAAGCCGCAGACCTGCAACAAGCTGCCGCCACAGAAAACAAGAAGAGCGGCGGCTAAGGTCTGCCCGCCGCTCGGGGAATTACTATGAATCTCTCGCAATTTTTCATTAACCGGCCGATTTTTGCCGCCGTGTTGTCGATGCTGATTTTGATCGGCGGCGCGCTCGCGCTGCCGAATCTACCGATCAGCGAATATCCAGAAGTGGTACCGCCAACGGTCGTTGTTCGCACCAATTACCCCGGCGCCAATCCAAAAACTATCGCCGAAACCGTGGCCACGCCGCTGGAAGAGCAGATCAATGGCGTCGAAGGCATGTTGTATATGTCGTCGCAGGCGACTAGCGACGGCCAGCTGACGCTAACAGTAACGTTCTCGCTCGAAACTGATCTCGACAAAGCCCAGGTGCAGGTGCAGAACCGCGTTGCTCAGGCGCTGCCGAAACTGCCGCAAGAGGTGCAACGGCTCGGCGTGCGTACCGATAAGAGCTCGCCCGACCTAACGATGGTTGTTCACTTGGTGTCGCCGAATAATCGTTACGACATGCTCTATTTGTCGAACTACGCGCGGCTGCGTGTGAAAGACCAATTAGCGCGGCTCGATGGCGTCGGCGACGTGCAGATTTTCGGCCTCGGCGAATACAGTATGCGCGTCTGGCTGGATCCAGAAAAGCTGGCATCGCTACGCCTGACGACTAGCGACGTCGTCCATGCCATTCGCGAACAGAATGTTGAAGTTGCCGCGGGCGCGCTGAACGCACCGCCGGGACCCAATGACTCCAATTTCCAGTTAAACATCAATACCGAAGGCCGTCTGGAAACCGAAGAGGAATTCCAGAATATCGTCGTTCGCACCGATGCCAGCGGTGCCGTTATCCACTTGCGCGATGTTGCCCGGATCGAACTCGGCGCCAATCAATACGCGCTACGCAGCTTGCTCGATAACAAACCCGCCGTCGCGATTCCGATTTTCCAACGCCCAGGCTCGAACGCAATCAAGATTTCCGACGACGTGCGGAAAACGATGGCCGAGCTGAAGAAAGACTTCCCTGAAGATATCGACTACAGCATCGTCTATGACCCAACTGTATTCGTGCGCGGCTCGATCGAAGCGGTGGTTCATACGCTGTTTGAAGCGATTCTATTAGTGGTGTTGGTCGTTATTCTATTCCTGCAAACTTGGCGCGCTTCGATCATTCCATTAGTCGCCGTACCGGTGTCGTTGATCGGTACCTTCGCGATCATGAAGATCGCCGGCTTTTCGCTGAATGCTTTGTCTTTGTTCGGCTTAGTGTTGGCGATTGGTATTGTCGTCGATGACGCAATCGTCGTCGTCGAAAACGTTGAGCGTAATATCGCGCTCGGTAAGTCACCGAAGGATGCAACGCGGCAGGCAATGCGCGAAGTCACCGGGCCAATCGTCGCAACCGCGCTCGTGCTCTGTGCGGTGTTCGTGCCGACGGCGTTCATCAGTGGCCTAACCGGGCAGTTTTATCGCCAGTTCGCGCTAACGATTGCAATCTCGACCGTCATTTCCGCGTTCAACTCGCTAACGCTGAGCCCGGCCCTAGCCGCGATTCTGTTGAAAGACCACACAGCGCCGAAAGACCGCCTGACCGTGGTGATGGACCGCTTGCTCGGCTGGCTGTTCCGGCCGTTCAACCGCGTGTTCGGTGCCGCCTCAGAGCGCTATGTTGGCGTCGTCGGTCGCGTCACACGCTCGTCGTCACTGGCTTTGGTGTTCTATGTCGGCCTGATCGGCTTGGCCTACCTCGGCTTCAATGCGGTGCCGACTGGCTTCGTGCCGCAGCAAGACAAGCAGTATCTGGTGTCGTTCGCGCAGTTGCCGGACGCAGCGTCGCTGGAACGCACCGAAGACGTGATTCGCAAGATGTCCGACATCGCGCTGAAAGAGCCGGGCGTACAAAACGCCGTCGCGTTCCCTGGCTTGTCGATCAACGGCTTCACCAATAGCCCGAACTCCGGCATCGTGTTCGAAACGCTGGCGCCGTTCGAGGAACGGAAAGGCAAGAACCTATCCGCCGGGGCCATCGCGGCATCGTTGAATCAGAAGTTCGGCGGCATACAGCAGGCGTTTATCGCAACCTTCCCGCCGCCGCCGGTACAGGGGCTCGGCACGATCGGCGGCTTCCGCCTACAAATCGAGGACCGCAGCGGGCTTGGTTTCAAAGCCTTGTTCGAGAATACGCAAAACGTGATCAAGAAAGGCTATGAAAGCGGCAAGCTGGCCGGTTTGTTCTCAAGCTTCCAGGTCGCCGTGCCGCAGATCGATGCTCACGTGAATCGCGAGAAAGCCAAAGCCGAAGGTGTGGAATTGGCCGATGTGTTCCAAACCATGCAAGCCTATCTCGGCAGCCTGTACGTGAACGACTTCAACCGCTTCGGCCGCACCTATCAGGTGAATCTCTCGGCCGAGCCGAAGTTCCGCCGCGAGCCCGAAGATATTCTGCAATTGAAAACGCGGAACGTTCGCGGCCAGACCATTCCACTCGGCTCGTTCGTCACCGTCGCCCAGGCTAACGGCCCGGACCGCGTCAGTCACTACAACACTTACGTCACCGCCGAAATCAACGGCGGCGCGGCGCCCGGTTTTAGCTCGGGCGAAGCAAAGGCGGAAATGGAGAAATTGCTGCGCGAAAATTTGCCGAATGGAATGTCGTACGAGTGGACCGAGCTGACCTATCAGCAGCAGCTGTCCGGCAACACGACCAACCTCGTGTTCATGTTGTGCGTGTTGCTGGTGTTCTTGGTTCTGGCCGCGCAATACGAAAGTTGGTCGCTGCCGTTGGTGGTAATTCTTATCGTGCCGATGGGTCTGCTCTCTGCAATCGGTGGCGTTTGGATCGCCGGTGGCGATAACAACATCTTCACCCAGATTGGCTTGATTGTAATTGTCGGTCTGGCCTGTAAGAACGCGATTCTAATTGTCGAGTTTGCCCGCGAGCGGCAACATGAAGGCATGGGCTTAGTCGCTGCGGTGAAGCAAGCGGCACGCTTGCGTTTACGTCCGATTCTAATGACTTCGTTCGCGTTCATCATGGGCGTCTTCCCGCTGGTAACTTCGACCGGTGCCGGCGCTGAAATGCGCCATGCAATGGGCGTTGCGGTGTTCTCCGGCATGCTCGGCGTAACGTTCTACGGCTTGCTGCTGACGCCCGTGTTCTACGTCGTAATTCAAGGTTGGACAGAACGGCGCGCTGCGCGCAAAGCAGCTTCGCTACCGGCAACTGATGCACTGCCGGAACACATTTGAGGTCGCCATGAAGAACTCTAAGATGGCGCCATTCGAGGAACGTTTCATGTTGAAACCTACAGCTATTTTTACGGCACTACTGCTCAGTGCCTGTGCGTCGGTTGGCCCCGACTATAAAAAGCCGGTAATCGCGCCGGTGACGCTGAATCAAGTTCAGACATCGGAAGTGGCGAACGGCGATTTCGACGCGCGCTGGTGGACACAATTCGGCGATGCAACGTTAAACCAACTGATCGCAAAATCGGCGGGCGGCAATCTTGATCTGCAGATCGCCAGCGCGCGGATCAAAGCGGCACGCGCGGTGATTGGCGAAACGCAGTCGAATCAGTTGCCGACAGTCGATGTTGGCGCCAGCTACACCCGCACGTATGAAGTGCAGCCGAGCTTCACGCGCCATCGCGTTGGCGTGAATCAATACCGCGGCGGCTTCGACGCCTCGTGGGAACTGGACGTATTCGGCGGCACGCGGCGGGCCGTGGAATCGGCCCGGGCATCGGCCGAAGCGGCGGTCGATGATTTGCACGCCGCGCAGGTGTCGGTGCTCGGCGAAGTGGCGCGCAATTACTTCGATCTGCGCGGCGCCCAGCGGCGTCTGCAAATCGCCCGCGACAACCTGGCAACCCAGCAGGAGACGCTGAAACTGACCACGGTGCGGCGTGAACTCGGGCGCGGCATCGATCAAGACGTGGCCAGCGCCGCGGCACGGGTCGCGACAACCGAAGCCGAAATTCCGAGCTTGGAAGGCGCCGCACGGATCGCCAGCTACCGCTTGGCGGTATTACTCGGGCAGCGACCGGGCGAGATCGATGTCGATCTGGCGCCGCCCCCGGAAACTGCGCCGCCGCTAGCGGCCGTGCTGAACATCGGCAACGCCACCGACTTCCTCGAACGCCGGCCCGACGTGCAAGCAGCAGAGCGGCGCTTGGCGGCGGCAACGGCAGATATCGGCGTTGCCGTATCGGACTACTATCCACACGTGCAGGTGGGCGGCTTCATCGGCTTTTTCTCTGGTGCGAGTGCCGATCTGGGCAGCCTGCAGTCGCAAGCGTTTTCGATTGCGCCTTCGATCACCTGGACCGGCTTAAACGTGCAGCGCGTGCATTCGCGCGTCGTCGGCCGCAAAGCCGCGGCGGAAGCGCAACTCGCCGACTACCAGCAAACGGTGTTGTTGGCACTGGAAGACACTGAAGCCGCGCTCGCGCACTTTGACGAGCAGCGCAAACGCCTCGTTTATCTGCGTGAACAGGCGCAGCAAAGCCGCAAGGCCGCGGACTACGCGACGGTTCGTTACAAGGAAGGCGCAACGGACTTTCTGACCTTGCTCGACACCCAACGCACTGCGCTGGCCGCGGACGATCTACTGGCGCAGGGCGAGGCGGCGATCAATACTTCGGCCATCGCCGTCTACAAAGCGCTCGGCGGCGGTTGGCAGGCCTGCGGCGATCTCGCGTGCACGGCGCTGGCCCAGGCAGCGGCGCCCGCGGCAACGAACTGAGACCATGTGATGAGCACAGGGAAGAAACCCCGGACCTCGCGCGCCAAGGATGGTGCGGCAACCGCGCCGGAAGCGGCCGGTATTCCGTTTGATCACGTCGCCCGGAATCGGCGCCGACTGGCGCTGATCACCGGCGGCAACCGCGGCCTGGGTTTGGAATCGGCACGGCAACTGGCGCAGGCCGGCGTTGATGTGCTGCTCGGCTCGCGCGATCTGGAAAAAGGCACGGCGGCACTAACGCAACTCGGGCGCTTGCCGGGAACGGTCGAAGTCGTGCAGTTGGACGTTACCAACGCCGCCGATATCGCGAGTCTGGTCGTGAAACTGGAACGGGATTACGGCCGGCTCGACATCTTAATCAACAATGCCGGCCTCGGTTACGACGAAACCGAATACGCGCAAAACGCTGATGTTGAACGCGTCCGGCGTGATTTCGATACCAACTTCTTCGGCGTCTGGCGCGTTACCGAAGCCGTATTGCCGCTGATGCGCAAGCGCTGCTACGGCCGTATCGTCAACGTTTCCAGCGGCTGCGCCTCACTGGCGACAATGGGCTGCGCCGCCGCCGGCTACCGCACGGCAAAATCGGCGTTGAACGCGCTGACCCGAATACTGGCCTCTGAACTCACGGGCACCGGCATTCTGGTGAATTCGATCTGCCCTGGCTGGGTCGCAACCGACATGGGTGGCGAAGGCGGCCGGCCGATACCGGAGGGCGCCGCCGGCATCGTTTGGGGCGCGCTGCTCGCAGACAACGGCCCGACGGGCGGCTTTTTCCGCGACCGTGCACCGTTGCCGTGGTGAAGCTGCAGGCCGTGCGGTTGCGGCACTGAAACCGGCAAAACGGCGCGCCAGCGCCGACTCTGCCATGATCAAGATGCCCGGTGACGGGCGCGCGAGCACCCAAGATGGCCAGCGATACCAACACGGGGTCTGATCTACGTGGCGCGTTGCAAGTGGTAATCGACGCAACGTTAGCGATGACCAATCTCGTCGAAGCCGTACACCGCAACGCCGAGCGGCCGTTCGCGGTGCTGCCGCCGATCCACGCACCGGTCCGCGGCATCCGCGCGCTGGCTTATCGCAATGTCCGTGGCATTACGCGCTTTGTTGGAACCGCGATCGACGCCGCATTGGCGCGCCTCGCGCCGTGGTTAGGCCAGAACAGCCGTTGGCCGGGACGGGACGCGTTGCTGGCGGCGGTGAATGGCGTGCTTGGCGACTACCTCGCTGCCGCCGGCAATTCGCTGGCGATGCCGATGTCGCTGCGCTACGAAGGCGCACCGCTGGATCTACCGAACCTGCGCCACAGCGACGCAATTCCGCAGGCAACCGGCAAAATCGTGGTGTTCGTCCACGGCCTCTGCATGAACGACCGGCAATGGATACGCCAAGGCCACGACTACGGCAGTCTGCTCGCGCACGAACTCGGCTACACACCGGTTTTTCTCCGTTACAACAGCGGCTGCCATATTTCCAGTAACGGCCAGGCCTTTTCTCAACAGCTGGAAATGCTGGTGCGGCACTGGCCGGTTCCGGTGGAATCGCTGGTGATCATCGGTCATAGCATGGGCGGCTTGCTCGCGCGCAGCGCCTGCCACTACGCCGAGAAACAAAAAAAGGTGAAATGGCGGAAGCATCTAAAAACACTTATTTTCATCGGCACGCCACACCACGGCGCGCCGCTGGAACGCGGCGGCAATTGGGTGGATCTGATTCTCGGTAGCAACCCGTACACCGCGCCGTTCGCGCGTCTCGGCAAAATTCGCAGCGCCGCGATTACCGATCTGCGCCACGGCAGCCTGCTCGATGAAGATTGGCAAGGCCGCGATCGCTTTGAGCGCTCGGACGACCGGCCACAGCCGGTGCCGCTGCCCGTCGGCGTACAGTGCTGCACCATCGCCGCAAACACCGGCAAACAGGCGGGCGACCTCAATGAGCGCCTGCTCGGCGACGGCATCGTCTACCTCAACAGCGCCCTCGGCCGTCACCCTGACCCGGCGCGCACGCTGGCGTTTCCAGACCCTCAGCAATTCATTGCCTACGGCGTGAATCACCTTGATGTGCTTTATCGGCCTGAGGTTTATGCGCAGATCCGGCGCTGGCTGACCAGTGAATGAGCTATGCACGCTACCCGCTGCTCCGCTGATCGCCCGCATCTCCGACTCTGTTTTATCCCGACACCCGTTCTTGCCGACGACGCCAGAACGGCGCCTCGGGCCAGCGCCGCTCTTGGCCGTACCAGTAGCGGAGGTGATGGCGGTAAGCCTGTGCGATGCGGTGCAGCTCGGCGTTGTAGTCCGCGCTGGCGCGCGCGTCGCCGCGCAGCGCACGATCGCTGGCTTCGGCGGCGGCGAGGCCGGTGTAGAGCGCATTGAACAAGCCTTGCGCGGATAAGGGATCGAAACTCAACGCTGCGTCCCCGACGGCAAACCAATTGATGCCAGCGCCGGGGTTCAGCACTGCGGAATGCGCCGCAGCGAGCTTAATTGCGCTGTCTTGGCTAAATCCGGCCTCAGCGAGCAGCGGCCCTAAGGCCGGCAGTTGCGAGGCCGCGCGCAATAAAGCGCCGGGCTGGCGCAGTGCTTTCGCCGCTGGCAGGTCGGAATCGGTATGGAATGCGAGCACACGCCGCTGCTCGGGCAACACCGCGCTGTACCACCAACCCTCGGCGCAGGCTTCGATAAACGAGCGACCGTCGCTAAGCGCGGCTTGATCCGCGCCATAGCACCAGATGCTGATCAAGCGGTCTTGTCGCTGCCGGCGCGCGCCGTGTTTTTTCGCGAACACGGCATTGCGGCCACTGGCGTCAATGACGACCGTGCTGTCAACGCTATGCGTTTGGCCGCCGATGACGAGCACAGCGCGCCAACCGGATTCGGTGGCGGCAACGTCCGCCACGTCTGTCGGTGCGATCAATGCCGCGCCGCGTTCTACGGCTTTGCAGCGTAGCCAGGATTCAAAACGTGCGCGGTCTAAATGCCAGCCATTGCCATCGGGATCGCTCAAGAAATCGTGTTCGGTCAGCGGCCCGCCCCAGATGGCGCGATTGCCGTAACACGGGCTATGCGCTTGTTCGAGAAATTCCTCGAATAAACCCATATCGGCGAGCAGACGCCGACAAGCTGGTGGCAGCGATTCGCCGATGCGATTCGCCGGAACTGCAACACGATCCACCAACAAAACCCGATATTGCGCTGCGAGGTTCAACGCAGCGATGGTGCCGGCCGGGCCGGCGCCGAGAATTAAGACATCGGCCCGCGGCAGGCTGCGGGCCGATGTCGTTGCGATGAGCGCCAAGCTCGATGCTAGCTCGGGCGCCGACTCGGATGGCGAACTTTTTCGACTCGGCTCAAATCGACGTCGATAAATTCTGCGGATAGCGGCTCAGCAGCAGCGCGTAAATGGCCGCCCGCAACAATCGGCGGCAGCTGCTCGACTTCGATCACCGCTGGAAACAGACCGTCTTTCGGGCCTTCGCGCACTTCAACGATGCCCACCTGGGCGATGTCAGCGACCATATTGTTGATCTGGTCTTGATAGCTGATATTGCCGAGCGGGCGTATCCAAGCAGCGCGCCGTGCGAATGCCCGCAGGCGGTCTTCTTCCGGCAGACTCTCGTCCATTACGATCGCGTAATCGGCTTGACTCAGCACCTGATTCGGCACCCGCGCCGGCCAAAATGTCGGCACGTAAGGGTCGTAGGCTTTCTGGTAGCCGGAACGGCAACTCGCGGTGTCCGTCTGCCACGGCACTGCCATCCAACGCGTAATCCCGCCCGCGATTTGCGCGCTGCACGGACCGTTGATGTTGTCCGGCGTTAGCACCGCACCATAGTTGGGTTCGACCCAATTTTTGGGCTGGTGTGCGAGCCGGTACGGCGCCATATACATTGTGATTTGGCGCATCGGCCAAGTCATTTCACAGCCGGGATGGAAGGCGTCGGCGAGGCAGAATTCCATCGCTGCGCGAATCAGCGTTTGCGGCTGCTCGGCCAGCGGAACTTCATCCAAGGTTTGCGGCGAGACTGCCGTCGGATCGTAATCGGCGATGAAATCACCGTCCGCCCATTGCTTCAAAAAGCGCAATTGCAAATCGCTTAGCGCGGCGTTCTGGCGCGGGGTTTCCGCCGGTGGAATGCTCATCGCATCGCCGTACAGCCACGGCCAAGGCGACGGCGCCCAGGCGTCGCGGGTAAATTCCCGGAACTGATTGAATAGCGTGCGACGCCATTCCCGCGTGATGTCAGACGGGCTGGCGAGCCGGCCCATCCAATCGGCGTCGCTGAACGGCGTACTACCGCCCCAGCCAAACGCCGCGGCAAAGCCGGCATTTACCCACTGCAAGCGCGACAGGCGTTCGAAGATCGGCCGGATGTCACTTTGGAACGAAGGCCGTGCCGGCGCCATCAAGCTGCCCTGGCCAACGAACAGATCGCGCATCAAATCCCACATCGTGCGCACAGACTTCTGCTGCGGCCCGTAGTTCGGTGGCGCAACGACCACCCACGCCGGGTCTACCGGCAGCGTAACCCCTTGATATTGAATGACAGCATTTACCGGACCGTCCGCGACGTCGTCGTACCAGCCTTCGTTGTTGGCGAAGGTGATCGCCGCCGCACCGTTCCACGATGCCGACTTGCCGTGACCGCCGAGCACGAATAGGCGACCGTTTTCGTCGGTGCGCAATTCGCCAAGATAAACCTCGGTTCCCATGAAGCGCCCGTTCGCGAATGCGTACGCGGGGCCTTGTTGATCGCGACCTGCAATCGTCCGTTCGCCGGGCGCAATGCTGAGCACGGTGCGATCCGCGACGGCCAGGTTGCGCAAAAATGACGGCTGCGTAGCAGCTGCTTCTGGAATATCAAGCGCGATCTGAAATTGATACCAAGCCGCCTTGGTATTCGCCAGCGTCACCGCCCACTGAATATCAGCGTTATCCGCCGTCAGCTCGGCGACGACATCGCCTGCGGCGTTATAGCCGTAAATCCGAAAGCGCGCGGCTTCGCGTTTGATTGCGCCGTTGGCGTCGCGATAAAACCCGGGGGCTTCGGGCCGCGGGTCCGGCACTTCCGGGCCGAAGTAAAAAGCATCCGGACTATTGCCGACGCGGGCGATGCCGATCGCCGGATAAATACCGGCTTTAACGATGGTGGTGTCGCGCGGGAGTTCGTGGCTGCTGGTGTTCATGAATTCCGTTTCTCCAATCCTGTGGACTCGCAATGTCGTCGAAGCCTCGGCTGTTAAAGCGGCTGGGTTCGATCCTTTTGATGCGTTCGCATGCTACGTGCACCAGCATAGCGCGCCTACACCTAGCTCAGCACGCCTTCCTTGGCGTAGTACGAAACAAGGAGCCGCTCGGAACCGATTGCGATTCCGAGCGGCGCACAGGCAGCGTTAGACGTCGAGATTGCCAACCAATAGCGCGTGCCGCTCGATGAATTCGCGCCGCGGTTCAACGTCTTCGCCCATCAACGTCGTGAACATCAAATCGGCGGCGATGATGTCCTCAACGCGAACTTGTACGAGGCGGCGGTTTACTGGATCCAGCGTGGTTTCCCAGAGTTGTTCCGGGTTCATTTCGCCCAGGCCTTTGTAGCGCTGCACATGCAAGCCACGGCGGGCTTCGGCGAGCAGCCAGTTATAGGCTTCGCGGAAGTTGTTGACGGAGCGGCTGCGCTCACCGCGGCGGATCTGGGCACCGCTTTGAATCAGCGCCTGGGCATCTTGGTTAAATCTAACAACCAATTGATAATCAAAAGAATTAAAGAAGTCTTCGGTAAACGCGTAGCGATGCAGCAGGCCGTGGATGAGCTGGTTGACGACCAGTGCCGCCGGCTTCTCGCCGCTGGCGTCGGCGACAAACTCCAAGGTATAGCGCTGCAGTGCATTACCGACATTCAGCGCGGCGCTGTAGCGATCCAGCCATTCTTGGCGTGCGGCGTCTGCGGAGGGAATCGGCGCCAATTCGAACAGTGTCGCCAATACGTGGCGATCATAATGACGCGATAGCCGTTCGATTGAGCTCTGAATTCGCGCGTAATCGCGTACCAACAGTTGCAATTTCTCGGTGGCGACCGGCATCGCTTCAGCTGCCGGCTTAAACACCGCGTCATCGAGCGCCGACTTCAGCAACCAGTCTTCGAATTCGTGGTTGTCTTTAACGTAATTTTCTTGCTTGCCGCTTTTCAGCTTGTACAGCGGTGGCTGTGCGATATAAACGTGGCCGCGCTCGACCAAGCTATACATGTGGCGGTAGAAGAACGTCAGCAACAAGGTCCGGATATGCGCGCCGTCGACATCGGCATCGGTCATGATGATGATGCGGTGATAGCGCAGATTTTCCGGCTTCATCTCGTCGCGGCCGATACCGCACCCCAGCGCGGTGATCAGGGTGCCGACTTCCGCCGACGACAGCATTTTTTCCAGCCGCGCTTTCTCGACGTTCAGGATTTTGCCCTTTAGCGGCAGAATCGCCTGGAATCGTCGGTCGCGGCCCTGCTTCGCCGAACCGCCGGCGGAATCGCCTTCGACTAAGAACAGTTCTGATAACGCCGGATCTTTCTCTTGGCAGTCCGCGAGTTTTCCCGGTAAGCCGGCGATATCGAGCACACTTTTACGGCGATTAAGATCGCGTGCTTTACGCGCGGCTTCGCGCGCCCGCGCCGCTTCGACGATTTTGGCTGCGATGGCTTTTGCATCACGCGGATGTTCGAGTAAGAACTCGCCCACTTTCGCGGTCATCACGCTTTCGACAGCGGCTTTGGCTTCCGACGACACCAATTTTTCTTTGGTCTGCGACGAAAACTTAGGATCGCGCAGTTTGACCGACAACACCGCCGTCAGCCCTTCGCGGGTGTCGTCGCCTACCGGCTCGACTTTTTCCTTCTTCGCCACGCCTTGGCGCTCAACATAATCGTTCAGCGTTCGCGTTAACGCGTTTCGAAAACCGGTTAAATGCGTGCCACCGTCTTTCTGCGGAATATTGTTGGTGAAGCAGAACACGTTTTCCTGATAGGAATCGTTCCACTGCAACGCTGCTTCGACCTGAATGCCATCCAGCTCAGCGTTTACGTACAGCACAGCATCGTGCAGCGCGGTTTTACTGCGATTCAAGTATTCGACGAAGGCCCGAATACCGCCGATGTATTCAAAAACATCGCCGCGATTGGTCGCTTCTTCCTTCAAAACGATGCGCAGGCCGGAATTCAGGAACGAAAGCTCACGCAGACGCTTCGCCAGAATTTCGTAGTGAAACTGAATATGGGTAAAGACCGCGCTGCTTGGATAAAAGCGCACAGTAGTGCCGCGTTTGTCCGAAGGACCGACTTCTGCCAGCGGCGCCTGCGGCACACCCATCCGATATTCCTGATGGTAGTGCTTGTTATTGCGATAAATATCGAGCAATAACACTTCCGATAGCGCGTTGACGACGGAAACACCGACGCCGTGCAAACCACCCGACACTTTATAGCCGCTGCCGCCAAACTTACCGCCAGCGTGCAATATCGTCATGATGACTTCGGCTGCGGAGCGGCCTTCTTCTTCATGGATATCGACCGGAATGCCGCGGCCGTTATCACTAACCAGCACGCCACCGTCCATCATTAACGTGACGGTGATTTCGTCGCAGTGGCCGGCAAGCGCTTCATCGACCGAGTTGTCGACGACTTCGAACACCATGTGGTGTAAGCCTGTGCCGTCATCGGTATCGCCGATGTACATGCCGGGTCGTTGCCGAACCGCGTCGAGCCCTTTCAGCACTTTAATTGCGCTGGCGTCGTAGCTGCCACTGGTTTCGTTTGTCGATTTTTCGCTATCCATCACGTCGTCTACTGTGTTGTTGTTAGCTGTCCATGTTCCACGTGGAACACAGAGTGATTCGTGCTACTTTTAAATAAGTCGCCGTATTCCAGTGCGGTTACGATTTTCTGCCCGGAATACGCTTCAAGCTGCTGTAAAAGCCGAGCTTGTGAGGTCTGCGATAGCTCAGCCGAAAAATCATCGACCAGCAATATCGGCGCTACACCGTGACGCACCCGATACAGCTCACACTGCGCCAAGACCATCGCCGCGATCAATAACTTCTGCTGGCCGCGACTAATACGGTCTTCAAGCGCGGAATTGTCGCTCAGAATCTGAAGTTCTGCCCGATGCGGGCCCTCCTTCGTGTAGCCCAGTTTACGCTCTGTTTCATAATTGCTCTCAAGCAGCGCGGCGTAATCAAATTCACTGCGCCAGCCGGGATGAAACCGCAGCGTCCAAGCCGTTTCTCCGAGCAAGCACTGCCAGTACGGACTGATCGTTTCTTGCAGTAAATCGACGTACCGACGGCGCATCTGAGTCAGCAACTCCGCCGACTGTGCGAGCTGCAAATTCCAAGGTTTTAATTCTGCCGGCTTCGCGAAGGCTCGGAGAGCCGCATTGCGCTGCCGCAACGCTTGATTCATCCGCGCCCAGATCGCGTGAAAATCGTGTTCCATGTGGAACACACCCCAATCGATGTAGCGGCGGCGTATACCTGGGCCCTCTTCCATCAACCGATGTGAAAGCGGATCCAGCAACAAAACCGGCACCGTGCGCACAAGCTCTGCAAGCCCAACCGTACGGTCGTCGATCTGCAGAGACAGACGCCGCTCGCTCCAGCGCACCCGAATCGTGTTGTCGGGTGCCGCAGATTGTTCGGGTTGGAGGTTGGCTTCCAGCGACCACGCGGTTTCCTGGTCAGAAACGAGCCGTTGTGAAGACCCGCGGTGACTATGCGCACGACCGAGCACGAACAAGGCTTCAAGAATCGTGCTTTTCCCCGCACCGTTATCGCCAACCACGTAATTCAGCTTCGGGTGCAGGTCCAGCTTCAAATCTTTCAACAAGCGAAAATTACGTGCTTTCGCCTGGCGAAAATGCATGAGTCGATTAGAGGCGCATCGGCATGACAACAAACTTGCCGCTGGCCTGCGCTGCGTCATGAATCAAACCACTGGCGTCGGGGCTACGCAGTTTGAAGATAAATTCGTCACCTTCGATCGCGTCCAACGCGTCGAGCAAATAGCTGACGTTAAAACCGATTTCGAGCGGGCTGCCCTTGTAGTCGATCTCAACTTCTTCCTCGGCTTCTTCTTGCTCAGGATTCTGGGTTTGTATGCGCAAAATCTCATTTGAGATTTGCAGCCGCACACCGCGGAATTTCTCATTCGACAAAATTGCCGCACGCGATAACGCCGCCCGTACTTTCAGGCGGCCGCAGCGCAGAATTTTGTCGGAATCGTCCGGAATCACGCGCTCGTAATCCGGGAAGCGACCTTCAATCAATTTCGACGTTAAACGCAGGTCTTCGAGATCCACCTGAATCTGGTTCGACGTCAACGACAGCTTTACTTCGGCGTCCGTATTATCGAGCAAGCGTTGCAGCTCAAGCACGGTTTTCCGCGGCAGGATGACCTGCGCTTCTTTCTGCGCGTTGAGTTCACGCTGTAACTCAGCCATTGCCAAACGATGACCATCGGTTGCGACGGTGCGCAGCCGTGACGGCCGTATTTCCAGCAACAGACCGTTCAAGTAGTAGCGCACGTCCTGCTGCGCCATCGCGAACTGTGTGCGCGCCAGCAAATCCTTTAACTCGCGATTACTAAGTGTGAGCTCGGTTTCGACGCCGTCTGTCGTGAACATCGGAAATTCTTCTGCCGGCAATGTCGCCAGCGAGAAGCGGCTACGACCCGAGCGCAGTAAAAGTTTGCCGTCGCTGGTTTCCAGGCTAAGCATCGCGCCTTCTGGCAAGCCGCGACAAATATCGTGCAGCTTGCGCGCAGGCGCGGTGATGCGGCCTGGCGTCAAGTTTTGTACTTGCACGCGCCGTTCAACTTGCAGTTCAAGATCGGTTCCGACAATCGAAAGCTGATCATCTTTTGCTTCAAGCAAAAGATTGCTGAGGATCGGAAGCGACTGGCGTCGTTCGACAACACCGATCACCGACTGCAGTGCCGAAAGCAGTTCACCGCGTGAGATCTGAATATTCATGGCGAGCCAATTAATACAGGTTGTGAGTCATTTAAAAGATAGTAATTAATAGTCGACCGCGTAAAGCTTGGACAACTCATAAATTACCTTATTAAATAATGACTTATATATTTTTTTCGATTTGCTTCACGCTGTATTGCCGAGGGTATAAGCACTCATAAAGCTGTGGATAAAAACCGATCCAGCGTTCGACCCAAGATTATACACAGCTTGTTCTGCCCTCTATGGGCAGTTTTACACAGCGCAAAACGACTTATTCAGTTGGTCAACTGCCGCATTAGATTTTCGTAATCTTCCTTCAGCCGATCATCTTCCAAACGCAGCTCGGCGATTTTGCGGTAAGCGTGCAAGACCGTCGTGTGATCTTTACCGAAGGCGTCGCCAATCTCAGGATAACTGTGCCGAGTTAGCTCCTTGGCGAGCGACATCGCAATTTGCCGCGGTCTTGCCAACGTTCGCGTACGGCGTGCAGAAGTGAGATCGGCGAGTCGGATGTTGTAATACGTCGCAACGGTACGCTTGATATTTTCCAGCGTTACTGCCCGATCATACGAGGCCAGCATATCTTTCAAGCAAACCCGCGCAAAATCGACGGTAATCGGCGCGCCAGTTAAACGCGCCGAGGCGCTCAAGCGGTGCAGCGCACCTTCGAGCTCTCGGACGTTGGAGCGGATGCGCTGGGCAACGAGTACCGCCACATCTTCCGGCAGGCGCACGCCGAGGGCATCGGCCTTGCTCAACAAAATTGCCATTCGGGTTTCGAATTCCGGGGGCTCAATCGGCACTGATAAGCCCCAGGTGAAGCGCGATTTCAAGCGGTCATCGAGCGCATCCAACTCGCGCGGGTAACGGTCGCAAGTCAGTACGATCTGCTTGCGGCCATCGATCAACGCATTGAAAGTATGGAAAAATTCTTCCTGTGAATGCTCTTTCCCGGCGAGAAAGTGAATGTCGTCGATCAACAGGGCATCGACGCTGCGGTAGAAATTTTTGAACTCCACCTGCCGGCCGAAACGAATCGCCGAAACCATTTGGTTAAACCATTGTTCGGCGCCGACGTAAATGATTCTGGCGTTGGCTTTATTCGACAAAATGGCGTTGCCAACACCGTGCATCAAGTGCGTTTTGCCGAGGCCGGATTCACCGTAAATCAGCAGCGGGTTGTAAACCGCGCCAGGGCTACTCGCTACGTGCAAACCGGCTGCGCGCGCTTGTGAGTTCGATTTACCTTCGATAAACGATTCCAGCGTGTAACGCGGGTCGAGCTTGCCGCGGCCATACGGCATGGGGTCTTCGTGCATCGCGCCAGTGGCGCTGTCGCCATTGCGCGGGCTGTCGGCCGCGACTCCGCCAACGGCGAGATTAACCATCAAATCGTAGCCGGCAAGGCCGGAGACTGCGCGTTGAATACGGCCGAGATAATCACTGCGGACGCGATCCATGACGATGCGGTTTGGCGCCAGCAACGTGATCTGATCTTCAGCGAGCACCACGCGCAATGGCCGTATCCAGGTGTTGATATCCTTGTCGGGCAGATCCGCTTCTAAACGGGCAAGGCAGCGATCCCAGAGGTCATGGTTCAGCATAGTGCGGGTTTCAATATCTTTGAAAGTCTGGGACAGAGATCAGTCTATACCTGCGGTCGCGAGACGATCCATAGTGCGTGCCGCTTGCCGGTCGCAGTGGTTTGCCGATAAACTCCGCGTCCGCTATCGAGATCCAGTGTCATGAAACGTACTTTCCAGCCGCACAGCCTGCGCCGTAAGCGCACCCACGGTTTCCGTGCCCGTATGGCCACCAAGGGCGGCCGTCTGGTATTAGCGCGTCGTCGCGCGAAAGGCCGTGCACGTCTGATTCCGTAACGCATCCCGTGGCATCAGGCGCGCGCTTTGAGCCCAGCGCCCGACTTCGTAAACCTGCGGAATTCAAGCTGGTCTTCACTGAAGGCCAACGTGTAAAGCGCCAGTTGTTGGCAGCGAGTTTCCGGCCGAATCAAGGGGAACAAGCCCGATTAGGGCTGGCAATCGCAAAAAAAGCGGTTGCCTCTGCTTGTGCACGAAATCGCATCAAACGGTTGATACGTGAAAATTTTCGCCAAAATCGCAACCGCTTGCCGGCCGTTGATTTTGTGTTCTACGTGCAGCCTGGTGTGGCGGATTTGAGCAATACGCTACTTCGCGACGTGCTCGCCGAGATTTGGACTAAAGTGATCGAACGATGCGCTCGCTACTCGTCGCCACCATCCGCATCTATCAAAACACGCTAAGCCCGATACTCGGGCCGCGCTGCCGTTTCTATCCGAGTTGTTCCCATTATGCGGTCGAAGCGATCGAACGCCACGGTGCCGCGCGCGGCAGCCTGCTGGCGGCAAAACGCATCGCCCGCTGCCACCCGTTGAACGCGGGCGGTTTTGATCCTGTACCGGAGCGCTGAATTCCATGGAAAGCCGCCGCATGGCGCTGATCGCGCTGCTGGGTGTCATCCTGTATCTGATTTATCAGGCCTGGGAAACTGACTACCCGAAAATTCCCGTCGTCGCCTCGACGACTGCAACGAGCGCCGATGCGCCAGCAGCGGTGCCGGGTGCGCCTAGCGCTGCTGATGTTGTTGCGACGGTCGATACGCCGAGCAAAGATGGCGCTGCCGCGGCGAGCGCGCAACGCATTCATGTCGTCACCGATTTATTTGTCGCCGAGTTGCTAACGACCGGCGCCGAATTGCGCCACGTTGAGCTCAGCGCTTATCCGAAAGAAAAGAAAGACCCTGAGCGGAAGCTGGCGTTACTCGATGATCGAGACGGCCGCTTGTTTACGTTGCAAAGCGGCTTAGCTTTGCTTGCCGGCGATAAACAACTCGCGAATAGCCAAACACCGTTTACAACGGCGCAAACCGAATATTCGCTCGCTGAAGGTGCCGATACGCTGGAAGTACCGTTTGAATACGTCGATGCCAATGGCTACACGTTGCGTAAAACCTATACGTTCAAGCGCGGCAGCTATCAGATTCAGCTCAAACAAACGCTGATCAATCACACCGGTGCAGCTTTGAGTGCGAGCCCGTATGCGCGCTGGCTGCGCAATACGCATACGCAAGAAAAGGAGGCACCGTTCATCCGCACATTCTCAGGGCTCGGTGTTTATCAGCAAAAGCCGGGCACTAGCGAATACTTGTTTAAGAAACACAAACTCGATTCGCTCGACAAAGAACCGTACACGTCTAAGCAAACTGGCGGCTGGCTGGCGATGTTGCAACATTATTTCGTTGCGGTGATCGTGCCACCAGCAGATGAAGCGCTGACATTTACCGCCAAGCCGGCAGGAAACGGTAACTACTACAGTTTGTATCAGGGTGCGACCAATCCGGTAGCCGATGGCGCCGAGCAGGATTACCCGCTGACGCTGTACATCGGCCCGAAAGCACAGGACAAACTCGACACCGTCGCCAAAGGCCTGGAACTGACCGAGGACTACGGCATCCTCGCGCCGATCGCCAAGCCGCTGTTCAAAGTGTTGAGTTTCTTCCACACGCTGACCGGTAACTGGGGTTGGTCGATTATCCTGCTGACGCTGCTGGTTAAGTTGCTGTTCTATCCGCTATCCGCAGCCCAGTATCGCTCGATGGCGAAGATGAAGAAATTCACGCCGCGCATCGCCGAATTACGCGAGCGTCACGCTGACGACCGCGAACGCCTGAACAAGGCGATGATGGATTTGTACAAGAAAGAAGGCTTCAACCCGCTCGCTGGCTGCTGGCCGATGCTGGTGCAGATGCCGGTATTTTTCTCGCTGTACTGGGTGCTGGTTGAAAGCGTCGAACTGCGGCAAGCGCCGTTCATGCTTTGGGTGAACGATCTTTCCGCCGCCGATCCGCTTTACATCCTGCCGATTCTGTACGGCGCATCGATGTGGTTGCAGCAGCGCATGTCGGGTCAGACGGCGACGATGGACCCAACCCAGGCCAAGGTCATGAACGTGATGCCGATCGCCTTTACCGGCATGTTCCTGTTCTTCCCGGCCGGTCTGGTCGTCTATTGGTTCGTCAGCAATGTCGTCGGCATCTTGCAACAGAAGCTGATCACTTGGCAGATGACGGGCAAGGCGGTTGCCGCCAAGTAACGCGTCCTAATGCCGCGATGAGCGCCCGTACCGACACCATCGCCGCGATCGCGACGGCGTCTGGGCGCGGCGCCGTGGGCATGTTGCGTATTTCCGGGCCGCAAGCGGCAGCAATTGCCGAGCAATTAGCCGGGACGTTGCCGCAGCCGCGTAAAGCCGGCTTGCGTGATTTTCGGGATGGCGATGGCAATGTCATCGACAGCGGCCTGGTGCTGTACTTCCCGGCACCGAATTCGTTTACCGGCGAAGCAGTTATCGAACTGCAAGGTCACGGCGGGCCGTTCGTACTCGATTTATTGCTGCAATCCGCCTGCGCCGCCGGCGCTCGCCCGGCCCGGCCCGGCGAATTTTCCGAACGCGCGTTTATCAACGGCAAGCTCGACCTCGCCCAAGCTGAAGCGATTGCCGATTTGATCGATGCCGGCAGCGCCGCCGCGGTACGCGCCGCCAGCCGCTCCCTGCACGGCGAATTTTCCCGGCACGTCGCCGCAATGGTCGAAACCTTGATCAGCTTGCGTGCCGATCTCGAAGCCGCGCTTGATTTCGCCGATGAAGATGTCCCTTGGCTAAACGGTACGCAGCTGGGCGATCGGCTGCGACAACTCACAGCCGCACTTACCGACGTGCTGCAACGCGCCACGCAAGGGCGGCGACTACGCGAAGGCTTGACGGTGGCCATCGCCGGTCGGCCAAACGTCGGCAAATCAACCTTACTGAATCACCTTTCCGGCACTGAAGCCGCAATCGTTTCGCCGCAGGCCGGCACGACGCGCGACGTGCTGCGCGAACATCTCGTGTTCGCCGGCTTAGCGCTCACCGTGCTTGATACCGCCGGTTTGCGCGACACCGACGATGCGATTGAGCGCGAAGGTATTCGCCGCGCCTGGGCGGCACTCGCGCAAGCAGAACTTGCGCTGTTCGTCGCCGACGATAATCAGGGTTTGACGGCCGAAGACCGCGTGCTGCTGGCGCAACTGCCGGCCGACTTACCGGTACTGCTGTTGTTCAATAAATGCGATCTCAGCGGGCAAACCGCGGGTCGCTGCGGCGACGTTGATCAATGGTCGGCGCTTCGTGTTTCTGCGGCGGAGGACCTTGGGTTCACCGAACTGGCAGCTGAGATTCGCACGCGTGCCGGCATCGCCGATGTCGGCGCTGATGCATTTACCGCGCGTGCCCGGCACCTCGACGCGCTACGGCTGGCGCAAAATCATGTTGATGCGGCAATGAAGCAGGTTAACGCGGCGCCGGAACTGGTTGCTGAAGAACTGCGCTTAGCGCAACAAGCACTTGATGAAATTACTGGCCGCTTTAATTCAGACGACTTGCTCGGGCGTATTTTCAGCCGCTTTTGCCTCGGTAAATAACGCCAACACGCGTGTAGCCGGTGCGCCAGCGCCGCACTGCAACATTTACAGTGGCGCATGACCGCCGCCGAGGGTTCGCGTAATGTGATGGGTCCACCGTTAGGAAACGGCGATGACACCCGAAGCGCTGACCGAATACCTACACCGCAACATTCCGTTGTCCGCAGCTCTGCAAGCGCAGGTGCTCGCGTTTGACAACGAAAGTTTGGAAATCACCGCGCCGTTGACGCCAAACTTGAACCACCGCGGCACTGGTTTCGGCGGCAGCCTCGCGACCTTGGCGATCCTCGGCGGTTGGGCGCTGCTGAATCAAGCGTTGCAAAATCAGGGTTTGAACGCGCGCATCGTCGTGCAGCGTAGCGACTGCGAATTCTTCGAGCCCGCGACGGCAGATTTCACCGCGGTTACTACCTTGTCCGCTCCGACGTGGGCGCGCTTTTTAGTGATGCTGGCCAAGCGCGGTCGGGCGCGAATCACGGTTGATACGCAGATCCGCGCCGATGGTCGGTTTGTCGTCAGTCATCACGGTACTTTTGTTGCAATCGCTGATTTGTATAGCTGAGGAGTGTGCATGAGTCGTTTCAAATACTGCCCGCAATGTGCGAGCCCGTTGATGTCGGCGTCGCACGGCGATGTGCACCGGCTGGCGTGCCCGGACCCGAATTGCGGCTACGTGCACTGGGATAATCCGGTGCCGGTGGTCGCGGCAATCGTCGAACACGAAGGTGAAATCGTGCTGGCGCGTAACGCGCTGTGGCCGCCGCATATGTTTGCGCTGATCACCGGCTTTCTCGAAAAGCACGATCCAGACCCCGCTGCCGGCGTGCTGCGCGAGGTCGAGGAAGAACTTGGATTACGCGGCCGAATTGCCGAATTTATCGGCTTTTATCCATTCGAACGGATGAACCAGATCATCATCGCGTATCACGTCGTTGCCGAAGGCACGATTCGGTTGAACGAAGAACTGGTTGAATACAAAAAACTGCCAGCTGAACAAATTCGGCCGTGGCCGGCGGGTACCGGCTACGCGGTGCGCGACTGGTTGCTGCGTAAGGGCGTAGCGCCGTTACCGTTCGACCGCGGCATGATGCGCAAACCGCGTAACTGGCACGCCATCGACGATTTCGTCCTGACTGGCGGCCAACCTAGCGCCGAAGAGCTGCGCTCGCTGCACGCGATTGGCGTTGAAACCGTGATCAACCTCGCGCTCAGTACCTCTGAATATGCGTTGCCGGATGAGCGCGCGGTTGTCGAAGCGCTGGGCATGAATTACGTCCATATCCCGGTAATTTGGGAAACGCCGACGCTCGCCGACTTCGAACAGTTCTGTGCCGCGATGGACGCCGCCAAAGGTCGCACCGTGTTTATCCACTGCGCCGAAAACAAGCGCGTGTCGAGCTTCCTCTACCTTTACCGTGTCCTGCGTTTAGGCTTGTCGAAAACGGAGGCCGAGCAGGACCTCGGTGCAGTTTGGACGCCGGAAGCGCAGTGGTTGGCGTATATCGAGGCGTTGTCAGCGTAACTATGAGCGCGCCTGATGTGATCGATGTGTCGTCGATGGCGCATGTTCAATTTTGATTTACTTAACCGACCACCAAAGATAGTATCTTTTAGAGTGACAGCGGGTTCATTTTGTTTTTTTGGGGGCAAGGACGCATGCGTAAAATCGCAATAAGATCGTGGATATCAAAGGTATCCATAACAGCGCTTTCAGCCTTCCTTTGGGCCATAGGGCTGTTCTATTGTCAGTGGCAGCAAGCCCAGTGGAGCACGCCCTCGCCGAGATTGCTTTCTCAATTAGCAAAAGGTGATTATTCGAGCTATTTGGCCAACTCATTCTTTGGTCAGCTGGCTGTTTTTTTTCCGCTATATTTCCTGATGGCGGTTATCGCGTATAAGTTAAAAATAATGAGAAGTGTGCTTTCTGGGCTTCTTATTTTTGGGTTATATGTAATAGTCTCTTCGTCAATTTCCGCCATATATTTGGAAAATAATTACGGACTGAGCAGTATGACCGGCCAGCTCGATCAAGCCTTTTCTATTGTCGCGACGGTTTTGGGGTTTATGGGGTTAACGGCAGCGTTCAGGTTTCTTTTTAAAGATCAGCGGCATGAAATAGGCACGTCAATTGGCTGATGTGTTTGCGTTCACCGGCGCCATTGTCTGCGTTCTTAAAGGTCCTCAACAGCGGTATGGCCGTCATCTGTGGGGCCAGTGTTTAAACTTAAGGCCCTTCCATTGAAACAAAACGATTGAGTTTTCTCGGATGAACGTACTGGAAACCGAACGCTTGCAATTGCGCCGTCTTGTCGTCGATGACGCACCGTTTATTTTCGACTTATTGAATCAGCCTTCGTGGCTGCGCTACATCGGCGATAAAGGCATTCGGACTTTGGACGATGCCCGGAATTACATCGTGAATGGGCCGATGGCGATGTATCAGCGGAACGGTTTTGGGCTTTATCTGACGGTGCTGAAAGAAGGCGGCGCACCGATTGGGTTATGTGGCTTGATCAAGCGCGATACCTTGGATGACGTCGATATCGGCTTCGCATTTCATCCCGATTATTGGAATTGTGGTTACGCATTGGAAGCCGCAGCAGCGGTGCTCACACACGGCTTACGGGACTTTAACCTGCCACGCGTCGTTGCCATCGCCTCGCAGGATAACGATAGCTCGATTCGCTTACTGGAGAAGATCGGCCTTCGTTTTCAGCGCCGCTTGCAGCTGACGCCAGACAGCACTGAAGTCAGCTACTTTGTGCACGAAAAACTAGCTGCGTAATAGCGTTGAGATTCCAGTTGTCGACGCCGGTGCTTGCGGGAATACCGTAGCGAGTTGACGGTCGTTAAGGCGGAGATGACGCTCGCTGACCTGGGCTAACACGCTGCGGTAATCGCTGGTGACGGCGAGATCGCGTTGCTCGTGCAGCGCGCTGTCGTCCAAGCCTGGCCAGTCGCCGTGGACTTTGCCGCCGTGCAAGCCGCCGCCGAGTAGCCAGATAACGTTGCCGTGACCGTGGTCCGTACCACCGTTGCCGTTTTGTTTAGCGGTGCGGCCGAATTCCGACAGCACGACAATCATCGTATTCGCCAATTCCGGGCCGAGTTGCGTGGTCAAGGTTTGTAGGCCGTTGCCGAGCGCGGTTAAGCGGTTCGCCAATTGCCCTTGGCTTCCGCCTTGATTCACGTGCGTATCCCAGCCGCCGATTTGCATGAAGGCTAGCTGCAGGCCTGGATTACGCAAAATCAGCGTCGCGAGTTGTGCGGCGTCGAGCGCAAAGCCGCGCGGCGGCGGCGCACCGTTATCAGCAACGTTCGCTTCCGGCGAAATATCAGCGCTATTCAGATCCGCAAGCACCTGTTGGTGGGCATCGCGGCCTTCTCGATAGGCGGCACCGAGCGCGCTGTTTTCTGCGTATAAGCGATCAAACGCGGCGCCGACGCCGGGCCTGTCGAGCGCGGTCTTGCGCGCTGCGCTGCGACCGAGCGGCACGCTGGCCACGGTATTCGTACCGCTGACGATGCGCGGCAGCACTGGCCCTAAGCTGACTGCGCGCAAGGCGCCGCCGCGTGTTGGCAGCGCGCCGAGTAAGCGGTTCATCCAGCCGTCCGCCGTGTTTTTAACGCCGGGCGTGCCGGATTCTAGATAATCCTGGGCGTCGAAATGTGAGCGTGTCGGATCCGGCGATCCGGCGGCGTGCACGAATGCCAGCTGCTGGCTTTGCCACAGCGGCATCAGGCTGGATAAAGCTGGGTGTAGGCCGAAGCGCCCATCGAGATCGAACGCGCCGCCATCCGTACCGGGTTTAGGAATGGCGATGCTGCCGCGGAGTTGGTAGTAGTTGCTTTCGCGGTAGGGCACCACGACGTTTAAACCGTCGATGGCGCCGCGCAACATGACGACGATCAAACGCGGCGCAGCGCTGCGGCCGGATTCGATGGCCCAGCCCCGGCTGAGTGGTAATAGGCCGGCGGTCCCGCCGAGTGCAAGAGATTTAAGTAGCTGGCGACGATCCATAACGGGCTCCGGGCGTGTTCAGCGATACATGAATTCGGGGCTGCCGAGCAGCAGCGCGGCTTGCAGCGGCGGCGGCGATTGCGCAATCGTTGCCTGCGTCGCATCTGAAAGCACCAAGCCGCGCAGCGTGATTTGTAAATCTGAGACCGCTAAGAAATGGCCGGCTGTAGGTGAATTCTGCGGTTCGCGTTCAACGGCGTTCATCGCTGCACGGGTATCGTTTTCGACCGCTTCCGCGTTGGCTTTCAAGTCTAGTTTCGCGAGCACGGTCGCCAGCGTCGGCAAACGACCGGCGCCGAGCGCGGTGGCAAAATTCACCCGCTGGGTTAGCGCGGCCGGATTGAGCCAGGCGTCCTGGGTGTTCATCCAACCGTCCGGCGTCGGGCAGCCGTAAATCGGCTGGCCCATCGACCGCAGTGCGACGAGCACCGGCCGTAAGTTGCTGAGTTCGACGGCGCTGGCGCGTAAGGCCGATAGCAAATACTGGTACGGTGTTTTGAATTTCTTACTGTTGGGGTCGAGAAATTCCGGGCTTAGCAATAACGCGCGCAGGGTTTCGCGCAGGTCGCCGTCGCTGCTGCGGAAGCGCGCCGCGACGCGTTGCACCAAGGCCGGCGGCGGCACGTCGGCGACAAAATACTGCACGAGCTGGTAAGCGATGTGCTGCGCCGTCGCCGGGCTGTGCGCGAGTAGATCCAACGCCCACTCGCCTTCGGCTTGACCGCTGTCGTCGAACGTCGTGCCGAGAAACTTTTTTGGGCCGTGATCGTGCCGCCGCGCGACGAAAACAAAACCAGAGTCGCCGCCGCCGCGCGCCATCGCGCGTGGGTCGTAGGTCCAGCCGGTCAAGATTCGCGCGAGTTCGGTGACATCGGTCTGGCTATAGCCGCCGTCGACGCCGAGGGTGTGCAGCTCCATCACTTCCCGGGCGTAGTTCTCGTTCAAACCCGCGGGTTTGTCTTTATTCGGCCCGGCGGCCGGCTTAAATCCCTCAGCGGTGCTGCGCCAATTGTCGAGATAAAACAGCATCGCTGGATGCTTGGCGGTGGCGCCGAGCAGGTCGCGAAACTTACCGAACACGTAAGGCCGTATCGCCTCGCGCTCGTAAGGCCCGACCAGCAGCCGGCCCTGCAAGCCTTTGCCGTCATAGACGTTAAAGTGGTTGAACCAGAAGTCCACCATCACTTCTTGTAGTTGGTTGGGGCTGTAGAGCGCACGCAGCATTCGCGCGTCTTCGGCCTGCTCGACAACTTCGCGAATGCTGTCGCGATACTCGGCTTTTGCGGCGTCGTCAGCTTTCGCCAGTTTCCGCAGCTGCGGGCCGTAGGTTGCGAACAGTTCAGCGGCGCTCAGCGTCGTCGTTTTAAGCGCGGCGAGTTGTTGTTGCAACACCACGGGCTCGGCAACCGGCTGCAGTTGTTGTTCGATATACCGCTCGGTGCCGAATTGCTGCACGCGCGCAACATCGCCCGGCCGTGGCCCGTAAGCGAGCCGGTTCAGAAGGCGGAATGCGCTGCCATCATCGGCGGTGGCGACGACACTGCAACAGAGCAGCAGGACGGCAGAGACGATGGTGGCTGTACGCATGGCGGCAAACTCGCAAGCAGCGGCGGATGTAGCCTTGATAACGGCGCCGCGCCGCCGCGGTTGACGACGGCCTCACCTGCAGCCCTCTAGCTTTTGTGCCGAGTTATTGATCCGGCCATTAAGTACTTGAATAAAGACAGTGCAATGCCAAAGCGGATGCCGCACTTCCGAGCAAGCGAGAAATGGCCGGATCAATAACAAAGCAATTTGATTTTATTATTAATTCAGCCACTCACGCCGTCTCGAAAAAGTGCGATCTCAAATTGCCGCGTAGCACCGCGTTCAACTATTTTGTGGCCGAATCAATAACGCCATGGCGGCGACCACGGCGTGTGCGAGCTGCAGCATATTGCGCACGGTGGCCGAGGTATCGTCTGGTCGATATGCCAAGCTCATCCGGGCTTTGGGTGCGTCGCCGAGCAACGGCCGATACGCCACACCCACCGAATGCACCTGCTGCATCGACGCTGGCACCAGCGAGACGCCGAGCCCAGCGGCGACCAAGTTGACGATTGACGTGATCTGCGAAGCCTCTTGCCCGATACGCGGGCTGAAGCCGGCGCGCTGACAGGCGGCGATGATGTCGTCATAGAGGCCGGAGCCGAACGGCCGTGAAAACAGCACGAACGGCTCAGCGCGCAGCTGCGTCAAGCGCAGTGCTTTTTCCCGCGCCAACCGGTGTCCCTGCGGCAGCGCCGCGAGCACGTCTTCATCGAACAAGGCTTCCGTGACTAGGCCCGGCTCCTCGCCGAGCAACGGACGGATAAACGCAACATCGACGGTTTCGCCGAGCACGCCGTTGGCCAGCGCTGGCGTGCTGTTTTCGTCCAGCGATAGCGCGACATCGGGATACTGCTGGCCAAATTCGCGCAGCACCCGCGGCACAAACGGATGAAACGGCGCCGAATTGATCATGCCGATACGGATACGGCCGAGATCACCGCGCGCTACGCGCCGGGCGTGATCGCTGGCGCGCTGTACCGACGCCAGAATTTGCTGTGCGTCGTCAAAGAACACCCGGCCGGCATCGGTCAGCGTTACTGCGCGTGCCTGGCGCCGGAATAACGCAGTGCCAAGTTCTTGTTCCAGCGCGCGTATTTGCTGGCTTAGCGGCGGCTGTTCCATGCCGAGCCGTTTGGCGGCGCGGGTGAAATGCAGTTCTTCGGCAACTGCAACGAAGTAGCGGAGATGGCGCAATTCCACGATTGATACTTATAAAGTCTGATAAACAAATGTTTCATATATTGGACGTATCAAACGCCCGCGTCTAATGTGGCGCCAAACAAAAACGGCAGTTACGCGGCAGATTCGAGCATGCGTGGCGCCATCATTAAATCGTTGTAGCCTAAGCCGCAGGCTGGCTCCGGCATTTGAAACAAGGATGCGACCATGAGCGAACACGCAGTCACCGATCTTGATCCGCAGGAAACCCGCGAATGGCTGGAGGCCCTCGCCGCAGTCTTAGACCAGCAAGGCCCCGAGCGCGCGCATTACCTGCTCGAAGCCTTGCAGGAAAAGGCGCGCTTGAGCGGCGCCTATATTCCGTTCTCGCCGAATACGGCGTACATCAACACGATTCCGCCGCATCTTGAAGAACGCTCGCCGGGCGATCATCAACTGGAGTGGAAAATCCGTTCGATCATCCGCTGGAACGCGATGGCGATGGTGATCAACGCCAATCGTGATCATTCCGGCGTTGGCGGCCATATCGCCAGCTTTGCGTCGGCGGCCACGCTTTACGACGTTGGCTTCAACCATTTCTGGAAAGGCCCGGACCATTCGCAGGGCCAGGATTTAATCTATATCCAAGGCCACAGCACGCCTGGCGTTTACGCCCGCGCGTTTCTCGAAGGCCGGATCAGCGAGGCGCAGCTGCGCGGCTTCCGTAAGGAAGCCGTGCGTGGCGAAGGTTTATCGAGCTATCCGCACTCCTGGCTGATGCCGGAGTTCTGGCAATTCGCAACGGTGTCGATGGGCCTCGGCCCGATCCAGGCGATTTATCAAGCACGCCTGATGAAGTATTTGCACCACCGCGGTTTGGCCAATACCGAAGGCCGCAAAGTGTGGTGCTTCTGCGGTGACGGCGAAATGGACGAGCCGGAATCCTTGGGCGCGATCGACATCGCCGCGCGCGAGAAGCTCGATAACTTGGTATTCGTCGTCAACTGCAACTTGCAGCGTCTCGATGGCCCGGTGCGCGGCAACGGCAAGATTGTGCAAGAGCTCGAAGGCGTGTTCCGTGGCGGCGGTTGGAACGTCATCAAAGTATTGTGGGGCGGGCTCTGGGATTCGTTGCTGGCACAAGATAAAACCGGCCTGTTGATCAAAATCTTTAACGACTCGGTTGACGGCGAATACCAGAATTACAAAGCCAAAGGCGGCAAGTACACGCGGGAAAACTTCTTCGGCAAATACCCGGAGTTGTTGAAGCTGGTTGCGACGATGAGCGACGAAGACATCGGCCGCTTGAACCGCGGCGGTCACGATCCGCACAAGGTTTACGCTGCCTACGCCGCTGCGAGCAAACACGTCGGCAGTCCGACGGTAATTTTGGCCAAGACGGTCAAAGGCTACGGCATGGGCGAAGCCGGCGAAGGCCAGAACATTACGCACCAGCAGAAGAAAATGGGCGAGGACGCGCTAAAAGCGTTCCGTGACCGCTTCCAAATCCCGATTTCCGACGAACAAATTAAGGACACGCCGTTCTACAAACCGGCCGACGATTCGCCGGAAATCCAATATCTGCAAGCGCGCCGTAAAGCGCTCGGCGGTTATTTGCCGCAGCGCTGCCCACCGCGCGAAACGCTGGAAATTCCACCGCTGACGATTTTCGACCGCCTGTTGCAAGCCACTGGCGAACGCGAAATCAGCACGACGATGGCGTTCGTACAATTGCTGCAAGCCTTGCTGCGCGATAAGAAAGTTGGCCCGCGTGTGGTGCCGATCGTGCCGGACGAAGCGCGCACGTTTGGTATGGAAGGGATGTTCCGGCAACTCGGGATTTACTCGGTCGTCGGGCAGAAATACACCCCGCACGATTCCGACCAGCTGGCGTTCTACAAGGAAGACGTCAAAGGTCAAATCCTCGAAGAAGGCATTACCGAATCTGGTGCGATGTCGAGTTGGATCGCGGCTGCCACCAGCTATTCCAGCCACGGCGTTTCGTTGTTGCCGTTCTACATCTTCTATTCGATGTTTGGCTTCCAGCGCATCGCCGACTTGGCCTGGGCCGCTGGCGATATGCGCGCGCGCGGCTTCCTGCTCGGCGGCACCGCCGGCCGCACCACGCTGAACGGCGAAGGCCTGCAGCATCAAGACGGCCACAGCCATCTGTTTGCCGGCACGGTGCCGAATTGCCGCGCGTACGACCCGGCGTTCGCCTACGAAATCGCCGTGATCGTGCACGAAGGCATGCGCCGCATGTACACCGAAGAAACCGGCCAGCAGCACGACGAGTACTACTACATCACGCTGCAAAACGAGAACTACACGCACCCGGCGATGCCGGCGGGTGTTGAGAGCGGCATCATGCGCGGTCTGTATCTACTGACGCCGTGCGAAAAGCCGAGCACGCTACACGTGCAGTTGCTCGGTTCCGGTTCGATTCTGCGTGAAGTCATCGCCGCCGCCGAGCTGCTGAAGCAGGACTGGGATGTCACGGCTGATATCTGGAGCGCGCCGAGCTTCAACGAACTGACGCGCGATGGCCAAGCCGTCGAGCGTTGGAATTTGCTGCACCCGGCCGAGACGCCGCGCAAGAGTTATGTCGAGGAATGTTTGGCTGGTATGGCCGGTCCGGCGATCGTCGCGACCGATTACGTCAAAGCCTACGCCGAACAAATCCGGCCATTCGTGCCGATGCCCTACCATGTGCTCGGCACCGACGGTTTCGGCCGTTCGGATACGCGCGAACAGCTGCGCGATTTCTTTGAAGTCGACCGCCGTTGGGTCGTGATCAAGGCGCTGTACGCGCTGGCTGAGGACGGCGAGCTGCCGCGCGAAAAAGTCGCTGAGGCGATTGCGAAGTACGGCATTAACGCTGATAAACCCAATCCGGCCAAGGAGTAAGACATGGCCAAAGAACTACAAGTAACGGTGCCGGATATCGGCGACTACAAAGGCGTGCCGGTGATCGAAATCCTGGTCAAGCCCGGAGATGTCGTGGCGAAAGACGACGCCTTGATGACGCTGGAATCGGACAAGGCGACGCTCGATGTGCCGGCGCCAGCCGCGGGTGTGATTAAGCGTATCGGCCTGAAAATCGGCGATAAAGTTTCGCAGGGCGATGCCGTATTGGTGCTCGAACTTGAAGGTGCTGCCGAAAGCGCGCCCGCGGCGCCGGCCGAGGTAAGCCCGGCATCAGCGGCTGCGCCGGCTGCGAGCGCCGCTGTTGCCCCGCCGGTTGCGGCGGCGAGCGCGGTGGTCAACGTGCTGGTACCGGATATCGGCGATTACAAAGACGTGCCGGTGATCGATATTTTGGTCAAAGACGGCGATGTTGTCGAAAAAGACGCGACGTTGATGACGCTGGAATCCGACAAAGCCACGCTTGATGTGCCGGCGCCAGCCGCAGGCACGGTCGTCGGTTTCCTGCTGAAGATCGGCGACAAAGTTTCAAAAGGTGCTGCGGTTTGCACGCTGCAGACGACGCCGCCAGCGGCTGCCACGACGGCGCCAGCGCCGGTTGTCGCGGCAGCTGCGGCCGCGCCCACGGCAGTTGCTGCGCCGGTAGCGGTTGCCGTCGCCAGTCCGCCGCCGGCTGCGGTACCGAGCGCTGATGGCGCGGTGCCGTATGCGAGCCCATCGATTCGGAAATTCGCCCGTGAACTGGGCGTTGACCTCGGAAAAGTGTCCGGCAGCGGTATTAAAGGCCGGATCACGCTCGACGACGTGCAGGCTTTCGTTAAGAAAACGCTGGCGGCGCCGCCAGCCGCCGCGCCGGTTGCCGGTGGCGGCATCCCGCCGATTCCGGCGGTCGATTTCTCGCAGTTCGGGCCGATTGAAAGCAAGCCGCTGGCCCGCATCCGTAAGCTGTCGGCGGCGCATTTGCACCGGGCTTGGGTCAATATTCCGCACGTCACGCAGACCGACGAAGCCGATATCACCGAACTCGAAGCGTTCCGCAAAGCTCAGAACGACGAAGCGGGCAAGGAGGGCGTCAAGCTGACGCTACTGCCGTTCATCCTGAAAGCAATTGCGAAATCGATGGCGGCGTACCCGGAATTTAACGCCTCGTTGGCGCCGGACGGCGAAAGTTTGATCATGAAGCAGTACCTGCATTTGGGCTTCGCTGCCGACACGCCGAATGGGCTCGTGGTGCCGGTGGTGCGCGATGTCGACAAGAAAGGCATCAACCAATTAGCGCTGGAAACCGCGGAGCTGGCGAAAAAAGCGCGCGACGGCAAACTCAAGCCTGATGAAATGAAAGGCGGCTGTTTTTCGGTATCGAGCCTGGGTGGCATCGGTGGCAGCCACTTCACACCGATCGTCAACGCGCCGGAAGTTGGTATCCTTGGCGTCTCGCGATCAACGATCAAACCGGTTTGGGATGGCAAAGCCTTTCAACCGCGTTTAATGGTGCCGTTGTCGCTGTCTTACGATCACCGCGTGATCGACGGCGCCTACGCCGCCCGTTTCATCGTCCAGCTGGTGCGCCTGCTGTCGGATGTACGGAGGTTGGCGCTATAGAGCAACGCTACGAGTGGACCCATGACCGACGCAGCAAACAAGAAAAAAACCGCCGATGTATTGAAAGAGGCGCTGGCCGCTAAAAAGGCCGGCGCCGGCCGAAACGTGCCAAAACTACGGCCGCAAATGGGCGGCGGCAGGCCGAGCAAGGACGCCGAACGGCTGAGCGGTAAGTCGCGCAAAGTGCATTAATTGCGACCGCTCATTTCTTTTTTGCTGCGCGCAGGGATCGCTGATGAAAGTATTGAAAACGATGTTCGCGACGGCTGCGCTGTCGTTTCTAGCCGGCTGCGATACGCTGCAGCCCGTCGATGCCACCGCAGCTGCGCCGGCAACTGTGGCGGTTGCAGTCAGCACAGCGGCGCCTGCCGCTGAGGTTGCTGCCGTGAAAACGCCACAGACGATGAACGACATCGGCATCGGCTACGTCAAGCTGGTGTTGGCGCTCGGCCTTACTGATCTCGATTACGTCGACGCTTATTACGGTCCGGAAGCGTGGCGCGACGAAGTCAAACAGCATCCGCTGACGCCGATGCAGATTCAGATCGAAGCACTGAATTTGCTGGACGTCATCGACGAAGTCGCAACTCCGCCGGGCGGCGCCACGCCGGCGCTGCTTTCGCTGCGCAAACAATATTTAAAAACGCAGCTGACCTCGCTAATCGCCCGCGCGCAGCTCTTGCAAGGCAAGAAGTTTACGTTCGACGAAGAAGCGCGGGCGCTCTACAACACCGATGCCCCGCATTACACCGACGCGCAGTTCGAGTTGGTGCTGAAGCGCCTCGATAAGTTATTGCCGCGCGGCAGGGGAACGCTGGCAGACCGCTATAACCGCTACCTCGAACGCTATTCGATCCCGCAGGCGAAACTCGCCGAAGTGATGCAAACCGCGATCGGCGCCGCGCGCGCTAGCACCGGCCGCCATTTGAAACTGCCAGACGGTGAAAATTTTGAGTTGAGCCTGGTTAGCGATAAACCCTGGAGCGCTTACAACTGGTATCAGGGCAAATTCATCAGCCGGATCGAAGTGAACACAGCCTTGCCGGTAGCGGCTAGCCGCGTGCTTGATCTCGCCGCGCACGAAGGCTACCCGGGTCATCACGTCTATAACAGCTTGCTCGAAGCGCGCTTGGTCAACGAGCTGCAGTGGCCGGAATTTCAGGTTTATGCGTTGTTTTCGCCACAATCGCTGATCGCCGAAGGTTCGGCGGACTACGGCGTCGGACTGGCGTTCCCAGCGGCAGAGAAACTGGCGCTTACGCGCAGCATTTTCAAACTTGCCGGTTTCGACCCGAAGCAGGCCGATACTTATCTGAAAATCATCGGCGCGACGCATGAACTAGCGCCGGCCGGTATCGAAGCGGCGCGGCGTTATCTCGATGGTGCTACTTCACTCGAACAAACCGTGGCGTGGTTGCAGCAGTACACACTGGCGTCGCCCGAGCGCGCCAAGCAACGCATCGCGTTCTTCGATAAATACCGCGCGTACGTCATCAATTACAGCTGGGGCGAGAAAATCGTCCGGGATTACGTCGAAGCCACCGGCGATTCCATACCAGGCTCGGACAAACAATGGCAGGCGTTCACCGAGTTGTTATCGGCGCCGTATACGCCAACGGGTTTAGCGGTATCGGCGCTGCGCTGATCGGATCTCCGTGTCGGCAGCGCCATTAACCGGCTTGCCGCCACTGGAGCCCGCTTCAGCCCAACTGCTGATACTCGGTTCGATGCCCGGCGCGGCCTCGCTGCATGCGCAGCAGTACTACGCCCATCCGCGCAATCTGTTTTGGCCGTTTATGGCAGCGGTATTCGGGCTGGCGCCTGAGCAGCCGTACCCGCAGCGGGTGCAACAGTTGTTGGCGCGAAACATCGCGGTTTGGGATGTGCTTCAGCACTGCGAACGGCCCGGCAGCCTGGATTCGGCCATTGTCCGCAGCAGCGAAACGGCGAATGACTTCCTCGCGTTTCTGCGCCGCCATCCCGGTTTGCGCGCCATCGCACTGAATGGCCGCGCGGCACAGGCGGCGTTTCAGCGCCATGTGCTGAAGCCGCACGGCGCGCAGTTCCAGCATTTGGAATTGCTTCTGCTGCCGTCCACCAGCCCCGCAAACGCTGGCTTAACCGTCGCTGCGAAGCTGACACAATGGGCGCGCTTAGCGGCGTATCACGCCTCGATTTAACTCAGCCGCCCCACAGATTCATGCCGTACTTCCAATAGCCGACGACGTTATTGAAACGCGCGTCTTGATCGGCTGGCATCGCCAAAACTTCGCCTTGCACCAAAGGTTGCAGATGTTGCGCCAGCGCTGCGCCGCCGCCGCCGGTGAGGATGATGCAGTCGATGTCCCAATCGTCGGCCCAGAGCCGGTTGGCTTCGGCGGCGATGCGGCTGGCGAGCTGCGAGAACGCCTGCTGCACCAGCCCGGTGAGATCAAACCGCTGGCCTTTAATCTTGATCGTGCCGCGCGCCACCGCTTCGTAGAGGCGGTAGAGCTCGATCTGCGTGCCGCTTTTTTCCTGCAACACCCCGGCGATGGCGTTATAGGCGACGGAGATGCCGGAATCGGTCGATAAGCTGCCGCGCTCGGAATAGCGGGTTTTATCGGCGACGGTGAAATCGGTGGTGCGGAAGCCGACGTCGATCACGCCGATTTTTTCCGAGATAAAGCGCTGCTGCGCCAGTTTGCCTTGGTCGTTCAGCATCAAATTGAACAGCGAGCCGAACGGCTGCGGAATCACCCGCACTTTTTCGATGTAGATGGTTTTTTCTTCGCGCTCGCCGTTCGGGTTAAACACCGTGATGACATGGCGATTCTGCAGCGTTGTCGTCAACGCATCTTTGTATTTGCGGAAGAAGCTGACCGGCAAGCCGGTGACCAAGCGGACCGGATCGCCGTGTTCGGCGTACGGCGCGAGTGCGGCGAGGCCGAGCGTTTTTGCGTACTTGGCGATAAATAACGCCGGGTCGAGGGTAAAACCGCGGCCACGGCTCTGTGTTTCCGCCAGTTCGCCGACGTAAATGGCCTCGTCGCCGATCTGAAAATGGCGCGGCAGCGGACCCTGCCCAGGGAGCAGCGCTTCGGCAAACTGCACCGGATTGGCTTCGCCAACGATGCTCTTGAATACCTGCATTTGCTTGCCATCACAGGCTTTTGTGTAGCCAAAACCGATATCTGCCGCCAGGATACGCATCGCTTGCTCCGGTAGGGTGCTGATTTAGCCCAAATTTCGAGTAGGGTACTCGGGCCTGTTAAACCATATACGGCTTCGTTGTTGACCGTTGCTTGACGGTATCCCCTAACCCGCTGGCCGTTGTTGCAGCGTTTGGCCTCGGAATCACCGAGGCTGATGGTCAACACCCTGAAACGGGGGGATTTTTAACGTCCAACGCAGCGATCAGATAACGAATAACAGGCCTTAAGCCAGCGCTTTTAGCACGCGATTTGCGAGACGGTCAAAGCTGGGTAGCGCATCACTTTTCGGCATCGAGCCTGCAATCTATTCATCGTGTTGTAATACCCACCACCAATCATTCCCTATTCTTCGCCGATGTTCTTGAACTGGACCTCCGCCATGCTTGTCCGTTTTGCCCGCCGCGCTGTCGGCTTCGCGTTGTTTTGCACCGCTTGTGTTAGCCAAGCGGCGACGATCTACCCGATTGATCGCGCCCAGATTCTGGCCGGCGCGCACTTTGATTTTCGCGTCGATTTTGCCAAGCCGGTTGCGGTGACCGAGGTTTATGTCACCGTCAACGGCCGCACGTACACCAAGCGGTTGATCGGCGACCGTAGCTTTGTTGAAGGCGAGTTGGATAATCCCGATCCGGAAAAAGCCAATAAATTTTCCTCGCTGCGCATCGCTAATCTAACGTTGGAACCCGGTGAGTACACAATCGTCGCCGAAGGCCCGGATGGCGACAAAGCCACCGCGACCTGGAACGTTTACGCGCCGGTGAAGCCGAAAGCGAAGAACGTGATTTTGTTCATCGGTGACGGGATGACGATTGCCAACCGCACGGCAGCGCGCATTTTGTCGAAGGGCATTAAAGAAGGTAAATATCTCGGGCATCTGTCGTTCGACGACTTCCCGAACACAGCGTTGATTGGCACATCGAGCGTCGACTCCATTGCCACCGATTCCGCGAACTCGATGAGCGCGTACACCACAGGCCATAAGGGCAGCGTTAATTCGCTGGGGGTTTATTCGTCGCATTCGATTGATCCGCTCGACCACCCGAAAGTGGAGACGATTGGCGAGTTGGTGAAGCGCTTGTCGCGTAAAGCCGTCGGCGTGGTGACCGATGCCGAAGTTGAAGACGCAACACCCGCTGGCATGTTTGTGCACACCCGGCACCGGCGCGAGTACATGGCGATCGTCGATCAGTTTCTGGCATCGGGCGTCGATGTTTTAATGGGCGGCGGCAGCGTCGCGTTCCTGCCGAAATCGACACCGCTGGTGCTGCCGTTAAATCCGGCTGATGCTTACAAACGGCGCCCGGACGAGCGCAACGTGATCAGCGAATTCGCGGCGCGCGGCTACACCACCGTACGCACTGCCGACGAATTAAAGGCGGCGGCGAGCGCGCCGAAGACGCGCAAGCTGCTCGGCTTGTTTCATGAGGGAAATCTCGATGGCGCACTAGACCGCCACGTGCTGCATGAAGGCACGGTGAAGCAGTTTCCGAATCAGCCGGATCTGACGCAAATGACGCGCGATGCGATCAATGTCCTATCGCATGATCCAGACGGCTTTGTGCTGATGGTTGAAGGCGGTTTGATCGATAAATTCAGCCATCGACTCGATGGTGAGCGCTCGGTTTACGACACGATCCAGCTCTCGAACGCGGTGAAAGTGGCAACCGACTGGGCCGCGGATCGGAACGACACGTTGATTATCGTTACGCCGGACCACACCCATCCGATGTCGTTGATCGGCGATATCGACGAAAACGTCGGCAGTGATGAGGCACGCGACCAAGTCGGCACTTACGCTAAAGCCAAGTACCCGACTTATCCGGCGCCGGATGCCGACGGTTACCCGCAGAACGTGCTGGCGTCGCGCCATCTCGATATCGTTTACGGCGCGCACCCGGACTACTACGAAACCTATTTGCCGAAGCTCGATGGTCCGAACGACCCTACCGAGTGCACGAAGAAAGACCCGAAAGACGATAGCCGCTGCCTCGTCTACGGCGCCAATTCCAAGTACGCGAAGCAACCGCGGGCGCAGCTACGGGTCGGTAATTTGCCGCATGGCGATAGTAGCGGCGTACACGCTGTTGACGATGGCGTCTTGTCCGCAACCGGCCCTGGCGCTGAGCAGTTTCACGGCTTTATGGAAAACACCGACGTATTTAAGGCGATGGTGCTGGCGCTGGGCCTGGGTTGGGATCCGAATCGGCAGCACTAAGCGCGTCGCGCGCGCCCGGTATGGCGGCGCCGAGGCGCCAAACCCGTAGGCCAGAAGGTTCCGCCACGCTGCGATAAACGCGCTGCGTGGCGGCCTGAAAGTCTTCGGCTTGGGCATCGGGGATATTCTCGAACACCTGCGGGTTGCGGTCGATCAGCGGAAACCAGCTGCTTTGTACTTGCACCATAATCCGGTGCCCGCGCAGAAACCGGTGGTTGATATCGGGCATCGTGAACGTCACCGCCTCAACCCGACCCGGCGCAAACGGTTCCGGTTTCTTGAAGCCGTGGCGGAATTTGCCGCGTAAGGGTTCGCCGCGAATGAGCTGCTGGTAACCCGAACGCGCTGCATTCGGTCGGCTATCGCCACCGCGCGTGGCGCCGTTGCCCTCGCTCGGATAGACGTCGATCAGTTTGACGATCCAATCGGCGTCGGTGCCGCTGGTCGAAACAAACAGATGCGGCTCGACCGGACCCGCCAGCGTTATATCTTCGCTCAGCGGCTCGGTTTGATAAATCAGCACATCCGGCCGCGCCGACGCAAAACGCTGATCGGCGACCATATACGCGGCCGGAACGTCGGCGGCGGCGAAGCCGATATATGGTACCGGTTTGGCTGGATCGCTGATGTAGGCATCGAATGCGCCGGCACCGACGGCCACGGCGTCATCGTTATCCGGCGGTGCCCACGAAAGGCCGCCGTCGGCCTGAAAATAGAGCGTTACCGGCTGTGCCTGTTGCGGCGGCCAGCGATCATACTGGCGCCAGACGTTGGCGCCGGTCTCAAACGCCGTCATCACTGGCAACCGCGGTGCAATGACGTTTTTTAAGTGCTGTTCAAAAAACGGAAACAACAGTTCGCGGCGATAGTATTCGGCCGTGTTGCTGCCGAAATCCACCGCACCCAAGCGGCGCCCAGCGCCGCGGCCCCAGCCGCCGTGCGCCCAGGGGCCGATCACTAAGCTGCTGTCGATCCCGGGGTTATTGTGTTGCAAGCTGTGGAACGTTGTGAACGGGCCTTGCAGATCTTCGGCGTCGAACCAACCGCCAACGGTGAGCACCGCGCAATGCACATGCTTCAACTGCGGCGCCAGGCTGCGCGCCTGCCAGTAGCTGTCGTAAGTGTCGTGCTGGATCTGATCGTCCCAGAGCGCGCGTTGGGCCGGCGTAAACAGCGTTGCCAGGCTGGCTAAAGTTGGGTGCTGGAGAAAAAACGCGTAGCGGTCGCGGTCGTCGTCCGAGGTATCTTCGGATTCATCGCCGCTGTCTTCGTCGCTTTCGTCGTTCGGCTGCGGATCGAAACCGCTATAAAAGCCGAAATTGGCGGCCAACATAAACGCGCCGCCATGGTAAGCATCGTCGCCCATGTAGAGGTCAATCGTCGGCGCCTGCGGCGACACCGCTTTGATCGCCGGGTGCGAGTCAATCATCCCCGCCGCGGCGTAAAAGCCGGGGTAAGAAATGCCCCAAACCCCGACGCGGTCGTTGTTATTCGGGATGTTTTTTAATAGCCAGTCGACGGTGTCGTACATATCGGTGCTTTCATCGACATCGTGCACGCTGCGTTTATGCGCGCGCTGTGGCGTCATTTCCTGCCAATGCCCTTCAGAACGGTAGCGGCCGCGAACATCCTGATAAACAAAAATATAACCGGCACGGTCGAACGCTGGCGCTGGGCCGAGGTGGCGTCCGGGCCCGGCGCCGTAAGGGGTGCGTTCGAGCAGAAATGGATAGCGCGTGCTGAGATCTTTCGGGGTGTAGACGAGCGTGAACAAGCGCGTGCCGTCGCGCATCGGCACGCGGTAGGCTTGGCGCGTGTAGGCGGCTTCGGTCGCCGGTGACAGCGCATCAGGCTGGCTCGAGGTCGGCTGTGCCGGACGCAAGCTCAGCGTCAGCGCTAATAGCGCCAGCGCCACGGCGCCGAGCACGGCGAACAGCGGTCGCAACATGAGCGGCTCCAGGTCGGCTGGGATCGTGATGACCAAAGGATAGCCGTGATACTGGCGGCGTGGCGGCAAGCAACCGCCGCGCCCGATTTCAGCCGGCAACCAAGCGCCGATAGGCCGCGGCCGGTAGAATTCAACTCCTTTGGGATTTCACCCGCCTTACGCCGTCGCCTGATGACCGCTTTAACGCTCGCCCTGTCGAAGGGCCGCATTCTTGAAGATTGCCTGCCGTTGCTCACTGCTGTCGGCATCGCGCCGGTTGGCGATACCGGGCGCTTACTCCGTATTCCCACGCAGGACCCGAACGTCGAGATGCTTGAAATCCGGCCGACGGATGTGCCGACCTACGTCGAGTACGGCGCTGCCGATCTCGGCATCGTCGGCAAAGATATCTTGCTCGAACACGGCAGCAGCGCGCTGTATGAGCCGGTGGATCTTGGTATCGCTGTTTGCCGGTTGAGCGTTGCGACCACCCGGCAATCGCCGCTGGTCACACAACCCGCGGCAGGGCTTGGGCGGCGTTTACGGGTTGCAACGAAGTACCCGGAAATTACCCGTCGGCACTACGCGGCGCGCGGCGAGCAAGTTGAAATCATCAAGCTTTATGGTTCGATGGAATTGGCGCCGCTGGTCGGCTTGGCCGACGTCATCGTCGATTTGGTGGCGACTGGCAACACGTTGCGCGCCAACGGCTTGGTCGAAATCGAGACGATTTTTGAGTCCAGCGCCCGGCTTGTGGTGAATAAGGCCGCGATGAAGATGAAGCACGTCGCGATCCGTGCCCTGCTGGATCGCTTCAACGAGGCGGTAACGCATGCTTGAAATCACCCGACTTAACAGCGCCGCCGCGGATTTCGACCGCGCGTTAGACGCCTTGCTTGACCGCGCGCCGGAGGCCGATCCAACGGTCACCGCCGCCGTCGCCGAAATCATCGCCACGGTGCGGGCGCAAGGCGATGCAGCGCTGATCGATTACAGCAATCGGTTTGACCGCCGCGAAATTCAGCACGCGAGCGAGTTGGAAGTGCCGGCCGGCGCGTGGGTCGAGGCCTGGCAGGCGTTATCGCCGGAACTGCGCAGCGCGCTCGAAACTTCGGCTGCCCGCATCCGCACCTACGCTCTGCGGCAAAAGCTCGAAGGTTGGGAATTCGGCGATGCCCACGGTAATCGCCTTGGCCAGCGCGTCACCGCGATGGACCGTGTCGGCCTTTACGTGCCGGGCGGCAAAGCGGCGTATCCGTCCAGCGTATTGATGAACGCGATTCCGGCGAAAGTTGCTGGCGTCGGCGAATTGGTGATGGTGGTGCCGGCGCCGGGTGGCGAGCTGAGCCCGGCCGTGCTCGGCGCTGCGCATCTGGCTGGCGTTGACCGCGTGTTTACGATCGGCGGCGCGCAAGCTGTTGCGGCGCTCGCCTACGGCACTGAAAGCGTGCCGGCGGTCGATAAAATCGTCGGGCCGGGCAACGCATATGTCGCCGCGGCAAAGCGCTTGGTATTCGGCCGTGTCGGCATCGACTCCATCGCTGGGCCGTCGGAGATCGTCGTGATCTGCGATGGTTTGACTGATCCGGCCTGGATTGCGATGGACTTATTCAGCCAAGCGGAGCACGACGAAGTGGCGCAGAGCATTTTGATCTCGCCCGACGCCGCCTACCTCGAAGCCGTTTATGAGGCGATGCAGCGCCGACTCGCCGAATTGCCGCGTGCGGAGATCGTTCGTAAAGCGCTGGCCGGCCGCGGGGCGTTGATCGCGGTGCGTGATCTCGCCGAAGCGGCCGACGTTGCGAATCGTATTGCGCCAGAACATTTGGAATTATCGGTGGCCGAGCCGCGTGTGCTGCTGGAAAGCATTCGCCACGCCGGTGCGGTGTTTCTCGGCCGGCACACGCCGGAGGCGTTCGGCGATTACTGCGCCGGCCCGAATCATGTGCTGCCGACGTCGCGCGCTGCGCGCTTTTCCAACCCGCTCGGTGTTTACGAATTCCAGAAGCGCACGAGCTTGATCGAATGCACGCCGGAAGGCGCGAAGGTATTGGCGCCGGTGGCAGGTATCGTTGCTGATGCCGAAGGTCTCGCGGCACACGCCGCGAGTGCGCGTGATCGCGGCTGAAGCGCGCGCAAATACACGCCGCATAGGTTTAACACACGTCATCTTTGATGGCGTATCGAGCATAAGGAGACGCCCGACATGGCCGAAACGCTAACCACCGGCAAGACGGAGCTCGTTGCGCTCGCCCATGCGCGAATGCAGCAGACGCTACCGGAGTTGTCGTGGACGACACGCGAAAAGCTCGCGCTGAGCTGCCGCATTCTGTTCGACAACGGCCACGATTCTGGCCTTTCCGGGCAAATCACCGCTCGGGCCGAAACGCCGGGCAGCTATTACACGCAGCGGTTTGGGTTGGGTTTCGACGAAATCACCGCGTCGAATCTGGTCCACGTCGATGAGGATTTAAACGTGCTGGGTGGCGAAGGCATGCCGAATCCGGCGAACCGCTTCCATAGCTGGATTTACCGGGCGCGGCCGGATGTGAACTGCATCATTCACACCCATCCGTTGCACGTTTCGGCGTTGTCGATGCTCGAAGCGCCGCTGGTGATATCGCATATGGATACCTGCCCGCTGTTTGAGGATTGTGCGTTCCTCGCCAAATGGCCGGGCATTCCGGTCGGCAACGAAGAGGGCGCGATCATCTCCGCTGCGCTCGGTGATAAGCGTGCGGTGCTGCTCGCCCATCACGGCCAACTCGTGACCGGCGCGACGGTTGAAGAAGCCTGCAATCTCGCGGTATTGATTGAACGCGCTGCGAAAATTCAGCTAATGGCGATGGCGGCTGGCGCGATCCAAGCGATTCCAGAAGTGCTTGGCCGTGAAGCGCACGATTGGATTTCGACTCGGAAACGCGATCAGGCGACATTTGCCTACTACGCGCGACGCGCGCTGCGGCAGCATAGTGACTGCTTGCGCTAGTAATCCGCTAGCCGATGTATAAGCCGTCACGTCTGGCGACGGCGGCACAACAAAAAAGGGGTCGGCAACCGACCCCTTTTTATTGCGCAGCGTTTGACCCTTCAGCGATTAGAACTTGATCGTCGCTTCGATATAGGCAAAGCGGCCGTAAATATCGTAGTTCGAAGCGTCATAGCCGTTCAGCGAGCAGCTCACGCAAACCGGCGGATCAACGTTAAAGATATTGTTAACGCCGAGGCTTAACGTCGACTTCAACTTCAACACCGTTGGCAGCGTGTAGGATGCTTGGAAGTCGTTATAGACGACGCTGGCGAGCTTGTTGGTGCCCTGCGCTGAGTTGCTGCAGGTTGCCAAACCGGTGGCGTCGCCGCATTGCTCGGTCAGCGCCGAGACGTAACGCACGGCCCAAGTTGCGGTGAACGGCTGCAGCGCCCAGTTGGTACGGAACGTCGACTTCCAACGCGGAATGCCGCTATCACGGACTTCAACGCCGACGCCGCGCGGCTCGGCTAAGCCGGTATCGGTGGCAACCGTCGAGAAGTTCTCGATGTACGTCGTCTGCCAATTGACGCTGAAACGACCAACCGGCAAGCGCGGGCCGGTCCAGTTGATGCCAAAGTCGTAACCCTGGGTGTTCAACGTACCGATGTTGCGCAAGGTGTTATTGAAGCCGTTGATGTCGCCGGTACGAGCGCGCGTAATGCCGTCGCAGAATGCTGACTGCAGCGTATCGACGCAACGATCAAGCTGGGTCTGTGCATCCGGCGCTTGAATCGCGTTTTCGACTTTGTGCTTATAGAACGTTGCTTCGAAGTCCAAGCGATCGGCGAGCAGGGATTTTTCCGCCCACGACGGGCTGTACACGAAGCCAGCCGTATAGCTCTTCGAGTTTTCCGGCGACAGCGCGCGGCTGCCGCCGGTACGAACGGCGATCTGCGTATTCGCCTGTTCGAAGCCGCCGGGGACGCCGAGCGCGTTGCAGTTGGCGATGATCCGATCGTCGGTCGCATTCGAGCACGGATCGGATAGCGTAGCGTCGAAACGCGCCGGCGAACCGAACGCTTCGCCAACCGACGGCGCGCGGAAGCCCTGGGCGAAGTTGCCGCGCAAGGTTAAGTCTGCGAATGGCTGCCAGCGCACGCCGTATTTGCTTTTGATCGTGCTGCCGAACGTCGAGTAGTCCGAATAACGGGTTGCGGCGTTGATATCGAGCTTGTGGACGAGCGGCAGATTCGACAGCACCGGCACCTGCAATTCGACATAAAGCTCATCGACGCCGTAGCCGCCGCGCGTCGGCAACGAAGGCACGCCGTTGCTATCGCCCGCGACAATCACTGCGTCTGGCGTATAGGCGCCTTGCAGTCTGCGATGCTCGTAACCGGTGGCAAATTGCAGGAGACCGGCTGGTAGCGGCAGGATATCGCCCGAGAGATTGGCTGAGAACGTATCCAGGTTTTGCCGGCTGGTGTCGTATTCGTCAAACAGGATGTAGTTGAGTTGGTCCTGTGTGATCGAACCCGGCCCGCCAAAAATGTTCAACGGTACGCACGGTGCGACGCAGTTTGCGACTGGGCCCAGCGCGTTCTTGATGTTGCGGATATTGTAGGTGCCTGAAACGGACTGCTCGGCATCGTTGAAGCTATTGACGTAGTTTACGTCCCACGAGAAATAGCGATCTGCCAGCTCGAAAGTGCCGTCCAAACCGGTCGCAAAATAAAACGTATCGACGTTCTGCGTGAAGATGCGCGGGCCACCTTCGACCGGTCGGCGGCCAATCAACGCCAGATTGGTGTTCGGATCGAGCGTGAAGCCGAACGGGTTGTACGGATTACTGACGTCAACGCCGACGGTATCAGCGAGGCCGCCCGTGCCGGCGCCAGCGCCGAGGAAAATCGGTTCCGGTGCCGCTTGGTTGACCGAAGTGCGCGATTGATACAGCGCCTTTGCCGAGAAGCGGATGTTGTCGTTGAATTTGTAGCGGCCTTGGCCGAACACCGCGTTACGCCGCGATGGTGTTATCAGGTAGTTGAACGGCGCGAAGTTAAAACGATCCGCGCTGGTGAATCCGTGGTAGCCATCCGGAAACGCGGAACCGACACCGTTCGGCGTGATGTTGCAGAACGGCGCGCCGCTGTCATCAATCGGGCACAAGCCGCCGTAGGTATTGCCGTTCGGCGGGTTGAAGATGAAGCGCCCGGTCGGCGTTGCCGAGCTGCCGAATGCCAAGCCGCCGCCGGGTACCGGGAAGCGCGCTTGCTCAGCGTCGTTGGAGCTGACCGCCTGCTGCTGATAGTGGCTGAGATCGAGGAAGAACTCGATCTTCTTATCTTTGAAGCCAAGCGAAATATTGCCGTTGTAGGTTTTACCATCGCCGACTTGGTAGTCGCCGTAGTAGTAGTGCAGCAGCGCACCGTCTTGGCTCTTCTTGGTGATGATGTTGACGACGCCGCCGATGGCGTCCGAGCCGTACAGCGACGAGGCGCCGTCGGTCAGGATTTCAATGCGCTCAATCGCGCTGGCTGGAATTGTGTTTAAGTCGACCGCGCCGGAGACGCCGGACGCCGAGGATTCATTGACCCAGCGCAGACCGTCGACCAAGATCAGCGTGCGGTTTGCACCGAGATTGCGCAGCGAGATCGTTGTCGAACCGGAGCCGACACCACCGCCGTCCGCCGGAAAGCCGAAGTTGCCGGCCGAGTTGAACTTCGTGTTTAACGACGAGCCGCTAACCGACAGCCGCTGCAGAATATCGCCGATCGAGGCGATACCGCTGGCTTGCAAGTCGGCGCCAGAAATCGTCAACACCGGGTTATCCCCTGCGCTCGCCGATTTCTTGATGCGCGAGCCGGTCACTTCGACCGTATTCAGCTTCGTCGTGCTGGTATCTTTAGTATTTTGTTCCTGTGCCGCGGCGGGCAGCGCCACGGCGGCGAATACGCCCGCCAACAGCACGGCGCTCGCGGCGCCGCTCTTGCGATTACGCAACTTCATAATTGATCTCCCTAAAGCTCATATCGATAAAAGCACCGCGTGCGGAACGGCTGTGATTGGCGACCGCTGGCTTTAGCATCGCCAGGGCCTCATAACCCGTTGTAAGCACCCAATGATTCCCCGCCCTGACGCTTGCATGCGCTCGGCGCGCCGCCGGCTGCAAGTCACATTACAGTTCTATTACGCCCCCAATATATTTGCAAGATACATGCAGGGCGTTATCTTGCGGCGCTCAAACCGCGTTTTTATTTTGCTAAGAGGCCATTAATGACGATGTCTGGGCTGCGCTTTCACACGCTCGATGTTTTCACGACGGTGCGCTACGGCGGCAACCCGTTGGCGGTGGTGCTCGAAGCTGACGGTTTGAACACCGGGCAAATGCAGAGAATTGCCCGTGAATTCAACCTCTCCGAAACCGTGTTCGTATTGAAGCCGACGCGTGACGACACGCTGGCCAAGCTGCGCATCTTTACGCCGGGGAAGGAAATGCCGTTCGCGGGGCATCCGACCGTCGGTACCGCCTGCTTGCTGGCGGACCTGGGTTTGGCGCCGGCCGGCGACGCGGTGAATTTCGTCTTCGAAGAGAATGTCGGCCTAGTGCCGATTCACGTGCAGCGCACAACAGGTGCGCCAACGTTTGCGCAGCTAACCGCGGCGCAGGCGCCCAGTTACGGTCCGGAAGCGCCGCCACCGGCGGTGCTCGCGCGGCTGTTGGGCATCGCCGAAAAAGACATCGTGACGGTCGGCGATCGCCCGCGCACCGCCAGTTGCGGCGTCCCATTCCTACTGGTGCCGGTGCGCGCGCCGGAGGTGTTAGCCGGCATCCAGCTTGATATTGCGTTGCTGCACAACGCGCTCACTGCGGCACCGCTGAACGGCTGGGCAACCGAGGTTTATGTTTATGCCCGTGCCTACGAACAAGACTGGCAAGCGCGCATGTTTGCGCCCGATCTCGGCATCTTCGAAGACCCCGCCACCGGCTCCGCCGCTGCGGCTTTGGCCGGCGCGCTGGCGTTGGAAGCGGAAACCCAAAACGGCCGCCTACATTGGACGCTGGCACAGGGTCTGGAAATGGGTCGCCCGAGCTATCTCGATCTGCAGGCCGAAAAGCAGGCTGGCACGGTAACTGCGGTGCGCGTCGGTGGCCACGCCGTACCCGTATCGGAGGGGATTCTTTATCGCTGACCGGCAGTTGCCGGTGCGAGGCGCCGCTATACTTCCATGCAATGGCCACGCATCGCGCGCGGCTGCACTGACAAATTTCGGAGAACAACGATGACCGATTCGTACCGGCGTATTGCGCGCATGGACGAAGAATTCCCAGGCCTACTTGCCGCGCTGCAGCCAGCGCTGAAGGGCCTGATTCCGGACGATACCAATTTCGGCGAGGATTCCTACGACGAGCTTTTCGTCATCCTCGCCGCCGCGTTGTACTACGCGCGTGACGCCAAGCTGCGGAAAGCTTCGGCCGATCAAACCGGCGGCAATAGCAAGCTGGTCAGCGTGTTGCTCGACGAAGGCGTGAAAGACAAAGACGCGCTCCTGGTCGAAAAGATTCTTGATCGTCTAGTGCCGTATGTGCCGGTCAGGCTGTTCTTCAGCACAATGAAAACGATGCATTCGAATACCGCGATACCGTTCCGCGAATACCACCGCGCAATCGAACGCATGATCGCCGATCTATTCCGGATTTCGATCGGCTTCAAGCCCAGCGAACATTGCCCGACGGCGTTGGTTCAGTGGGCATCCGGGCCGCTACGGGCGACGGTGTATGCGGAGCTGCACGAATAAACCCGGCGGTTTGACCGATTGCGGGAGCGGGCGGCGATGAGCCGGCCGCAGCCGGCCGCGGCGCCGATACGCGTCGAAGCGGATATCGCCCGTGCGGCGATATTGGCTGTGATCGCGCGTATTCCACCAGGCCATGTTGCAAGCTACGGGCAAGTTGCGTGGGCCGCGGGTTTGCCGGGGCGGGCGCGCCTAGTTGGGCGGATTCTGGCGAGCAATCTTGAAGCTGAGCAAACGCCCTGGCATCGCGTAATCAACGCCAAAGGCGAAATCGCGTTGCCGAAATTCAGCCCGATACACCGCGAACAGAAAGCGCGCTTGCGCGCCGAAGGCGTGGTCTTCGAGCGCGGTGGCCGCATTAGCTTGCGCCGTTACGGCTGGCAGACCGGCGATAGCAGCCCGCTGCTGGATTAAAAGTTCGCTGCTGATTTTTACTGCGCAACGGAAACACGCGGCAACAAAAAAGGCCGGTTTGCACCGGCCTTTTTCATAACGAAAAAGCAGTTACCAAATCGTGACGCGCTTTTCCGGCGGCAGATACATCTTGTCGCCTTCTTTGACGTCAAAAGCTTTGTAGAAGCCTTCTTGATTCACCAGCGTTGCGTTGCCGCGCACGCTTTGCGGCGAATGCGGATCGACCGTCAGCAGGCGAATCGCTTCTGATTCGCGGCTCTTGCCGCGCCAGACCTGCGCCCAGCCGGCGTAGAAGCGCTGATCCCCGGTCAAGCCGTCGATTACCGGCGCTTCTTTTCCGCCCAGCGCCAGCTTGTACGCCTTGTAGGCGATGGCAATGCCGGATTGGTCGGCAACGTTTTCGCCGAGCGTTAGCTCGCCGTTAACGTGATAGCCCGGAACCGGCTCGTAGGCCGCGTACTGTTCGACCAGGGCTTTGGTTTTGGCCTTGAAGTTCTTCAGATCGTCTTCGGTGAACCACTGGCGCAGGTTGCCGTCGCCGTCGTACTGGCTGCCTTGGTCGTCGAAGCCGTGGCTGATTTCGTGGCCAATTACAGCGCCGATGCCGCCGTAGTTAACGGCGTCGTCAGCGGCGACATTGAAGAACGGCGGCTGCAGAATTGCGGCCGGAAACACGATTTCGTTCAGTTCCGGGTTGTAGTAGGCGTTGACGGTTTGCGGCGTCATGCCCCATTCATCGCGATCGATCGGCTTGCCGAGTTTGTCGATGTTGCGCTTGTACTCAAACGTATTCGCACGGGCGACGTTGCCGATCAAATCACCGGCGGTGACGGTCAGTGCCGAGTAGTCACGCCAATTTTTCGGATAACCGATTTTCGGCGAGAACTTGGCGAGTTTCTCCAATGCTTGTTTCTTCGTTTCCGGGCTCATCCAATCGAGCGTATCAACGCTCTGCTTATAGGCTTCAAGCAGATTGCCGACCAATGCTTCCATCCGCGCTTTGTTTTCCGGCGGGAAGTACTTTTCGACGTACAACTTGCCAACGCCTTCGCCAAGCGAGGCTTCGACCACTTCCACGCCCCGCTTCCAGCGCGGGCGGATTTCCGGAATGCCGCGAATTGTGGTGCCGAAGAACGCGAAGTTTTCATCGACGTAGGCTTTCGGCAGGTACGGCGCGTATTCGTTCAGCAAGCGCCACTTGAAATACGCCTTCCAAACCGGCAGAGGTGTTTTCGTCAGCAGTTTGGCGAAGCCGGTCAAATACGTCGGCTGGCTGACGATGACGTAGTCGATCTTGCCAGCGATATCGCCGGCTTCGAAGTATGACTTGAAGTCGTAGCCCGGTGCCAACGCGGCAAGCTTATCGAGTTCGACTTTGTTGTAGGTCTTGACCGGATCACGGTTGGAAACCTTATCCCACTGCACTTTCGCGAGTTCGGTTTCGAGGCCGAAGATGTCCTTCGCGGTCTTGGCAGCGGCTTTGTCGCCGGCCAAACCGAGCACTTTCTCGGCGTAGCTGACGTAGCCAGCGCGCGTGGCCTTGTATTTATCGGTGTCTTTCAGATAGTAGTCGCGGTCCGGCAGGCCGAGGCCGGCCTGAAACAGATCGACCACATACTTCGTTGAGTCTTTGTTGTCCTGGTGCACGCCCGGTACGAACGGCAGGCCGACGCCGATTTCGGTGAGCTGCGCCATCAACGCTGGGATTTCTTTCTTGTCTTTGATCGCATCAATCGCGGCTAGCTTATCCGCCAGCGGTTCCAAGCCCAGTTCTTCGATCTTGGCTTCATCCATAAAGCTGTTGTAGAGATCGCCGATCTTCTGCGCTTCCGAGCCGTCGGTTTTGCCATCGGCCTTGGCGGCGGCTTCAATCAATTCGCGCAGATGCGCTTCGGAATCGTCGCTGAGCTTGGTGAATGAGCCGTAACGGGCTTTATCGGCCGGCATCTCGAAGGTATCGAGCCACTTGCCGTTCTGGTGACGATAGAAATCGTCTTGCGCACGGGTGGCGTCGTCGGTGTACTCGGTTTCAACGCCGGAGACTAGCGCGGGCGCAGCGGCGGCCTCGGTTTTCGGCGGCTCAGCCGGCTTTGAGCAGGCGGCGAGGAACATCACGCCGACGGCTGTAAGTAAATATCGGTTATTAGTACGGCTCATGAGTGGGCGTGACCTATAAATAAAAGTATCTGGCGTGGATTCTAACGCTGCGGCGCATTCGATAACTCAAGCCTTTGGATGCCGAGCGACTGCGTGGGGTTTGAATACCGCTTACGGGGCCAGCGGCAGGCGCACCAGCGGCGCGGAATGGCCCTCGCTAGAAATGAATAAATGCCGGCCGTCGGCGCTGATTGCACCCGCTTCGGTTTGACGCAGCCGCGGCTGGACGATTGTTTCTGGCGCCGCCGCAAATGCCGCACCCCAACTTTCGCCCGGCGCCCGGCGGAATCGATAGGCATTTTTATAGGTGACGACGACGGCAAAACTGCCATCACGGGCGATATCCATCGCCGTAGGCATGCCGCTGTATTGACCAAAGCCAGGATTTTCGACCAGATCAACGAGCGTCGGCCGCTGGATTTTCACTGCGTTATTCAAGCTTTCGGCAATCGCTAAGCCGGGCGCTGGCTGCGTGTCCGGCAACGGCAGGCGGTACAAATGCTGCGGGAATTCCCGTTTTGACAGCAGCAGGATCGAATGCTCAATCGGATCAACCGCCACCGCTTCGCAGTCACGTGGACCATCGGGATAGCGGAAGTCGAGCTTCCACAGTAATTTCACTGGCCCGTTCACACCCGGGTCAGTGACGGCGTAGAGCGTCAGGTGGTCTCGTTTCGCGCTGTTATCGCCGGTATCGGCGATCAGCAAGGCGGGCTGGCCATGCCAGTCAAACGCGGCGATGTCTTCCCAGTCGATGGCGTTTGCGCCGTCGACCGTGATCATGCCCAGGTCTTCGCCAGCTAAACCGATGCGGAACAGATTGGGGCCATCGCCGCTGTCGTTATGACCCCAAAGCAATGTTGGGTCGGCGTGGGATACGGCAAGGCCGCTGAGTTCATCGAGCGCGGAATTGCTGATATGCGGCGCATTCGGCTGTGCAAACAACGCGCAAGCGCTTAGCAGGGCGCAGGCGAAAACGGTCAAACTCAGCACGAAACGCGATTTCATAGCGGCGGGCGACACGGCATTCGGGCGCGGAGCGGCCAACATTAACGCAATTGCCTTAACGATAAGTGTCAGTCGCGCTAAAGAAAAAGCCCGGCAGAGCCGGGCAAGTTATCGAGGAGAGACAGTTCTGCTAAAGCAATATGCCTGCCAACTCTCACCAAATGATGGAATCAGCTTGCCTGATGGGTGATTCTGGCTATGCTGGCGGGCCAATCAACGGAGTTTTCGATGCGGGTTCACTGGCTACAACACGCGGATTTCGAAGATCTCGGCTGTATCGGTCCCTGGCTCGCCGCACGTGACACCGTGATTTCCAGTACCCGCCTTTATGCCGGCGAACAACTGCCCACGCCTGACGACTTCGACGTATTGATCGTCATGGGCGGGCCGATGAATATCTACGAATACGCGGCCCACCCCTGGTTGCGTGCAGAAAAAGCCCTGATCCGCGCCGCAATTGCGCAAGGTCGTCAGGCGCTCGGGATCTGTCTCGGTGCGCAGCTGATCGCGGATGTCCTGGGCGGTCCGGTGCGGCCCAGCGCCGAAAGCGAAATCGGCTGGTTTCCGCTCAGGAAGACGGCGGAAGGCGGCAGGCATCCATTAATGGCAGGATTGGCGGAAACCTTCCTCGCTTTTCACTGGCATGGCGATACCTATGCGCCGCCGCCCGGCGCGGTGCGGTTGGCCGAAAGCGAAGCCTGTGCACAGCAAGCATTCGCTTGGGACGGCAACCGCGTGCTCGGCCTGCAGTTCCATTTGGAAGTGACCTACGACAACGCTGTGGCGTGGTTTCGGCATGAGCGCATCAGCCCGGCGCGGTATGTGCAGACGCCGGAACAAATCCTCGCGGAACGTAAAGCTTTTGACGCTAATAACGACGGGATGCGTGCCGTTTTAGCGCAATTTCTTTAGCGCCCTTCGTCTTCCAGCTGCTTGCGCAGCACACCAAACTGCGCTTTTTCGGCTTTACCCGGCACTGGATAATCGAGCTTCAGGCTTTCCAAAGTCTGCACGATGATGTCGGCAATCATTTGCCGCATATAAGATTTATCGTCCGCCGGGATCGCGTACCACGGCGCCCACGGGCGCGAGGTTTCATTCAATGCTTGCTCGTAGGCCGCCATGTACTCGGGCCAATGCGCGCGCTCGGCAACATCGGCGGTTTCGAATTTCCAGTTCTTCTCGGGCTCGTTTAGGCGCGCGAGGAAACGTTGCCGTTGTTCTTCTTTCGAGACGTTAAGCCAGAATTTCAGGATGACGGTGCCGTTGCGTGCGAGATGTTTTTCGTGATCACGAATTGATTCATAGCGCGCGGCCCAAAACCGTTCTGGATTATCGATCGGTGGTAGGCGCTGTGCGGCAAGGAATTCTGGGTGCACTTTGACCGCCAGCACTTCCTCGTAATAGCTGCGGTTAAAGACACCGATGTGACCGCGTTCCGGCAGCCTACAGGCGCTGCGCCAGAGAAAATCATGGTCGAGCTCGCCCTGGCTGGGGCGCTTGAACGCATGCACGACACACCCGGCTGGATTGACGCCGGAGAGCACCGCGCGAATTGTCGAATCCTTGCCGGCGGCGTCCATCGCTTGAAATACCAGCAGAATGGCGTGGCTATCGTGGGCGTAGAGGATGTGCTGCAGGCGGTCGAGTTTCTCGATGTGTTTCTGTAGCGCTGCTTCGTTGGCTTCGTCGTTCCGCGCTTTTTTTGGCGGCAGTGTCGGCGCTGACTTCACGCGAAAGCTACCGTCATCCGGGACTTCATATCTGCTTTTCGCCGTAACCGCCGACGGTTTGCTTGGTCTATCGGACTTCTTTTTTTCTGATTTGCTCATCAGTGGCCCCCAATTTCGGCTGCGGCAGCGCCGGGTAGTACGTAGAGCAGAATGCAGAAGAAATGGCAGAAACTGCCGATTAGCACGAAGCCGTGCCAGATTGCGTGGTGATAGCGCATGCGCTGCCACGCGTAAAAGACGGTGCCGAGGGTGTAGGCAAGACCGCCAGCTAACAGGAGCCAAAGGCCGTCGTTATCGATCAAATGGATCAGCGGCTTGGCGGCAACCACGCCGCACCAGCCCATCAGCAGATAAACCCCGAGCGATAACACTTCAAAGCGACCGGTGGTGAAGATTTTAAAAATAATGCCGACGGCGGCAAGGCTCCAGACAAACCACGTTAGCGGCGTGCCGTAGGCGGTGTGCTGCAGCGTGATCACCGTAAACGGCGTATAGGTGCCGGCGATCAACACATAGATCAAACAGTGATCGATAACGCGAAACACATGCTTGGTCCGCTGTAGTGGAATGCTATGGAATAACGTGCTGGCCGCGTACATCAGAATTAGCGCCGCGCCAAAAATGCTGCTGGCGACGATATGACGGGTGTCCCCGTATAAGGCCGAACGCGCGACCATCACGCAAAGGCCGACGATCGCCAATACCGCGCCGATGCCGTGGCTCAGACCGTGCGCAAGCTCTTCGCCGAATGTATAAAGATTGTGCTGCGCGTGCTTGACGACGTATTTGGCGCGCTCGACGCCGGGGCTGACTTCGTCCGCAGCGATAAGGGGCCGCGGCGCTGAAGGATTATCGTTAATCGACTTTCTCCACGTGCAGTGTCGTGCCGTCGACCGCGATCACGCGGACGTGACAACCGCTCGGTAGCTCGGGCCCGGATACGCGCCAAACGGAATCTTCGAGCCGCGCCTGGCCGATGCCGTTGACGATGGCTTTATTCAGCGTCAGCACTCGGCCGATATAGCCGCGGCCGCGCTGATTCAAGCCCGTTTCTGGCTCGTTGCGGTTGAGCGGCCGGTATTTGAACCAGAGCCCGACCGAAATCAACGACAACAAGGCGAACAGCACGACTTCGACCGCGAGGCTCAGCGTTGGTACCAGCCAGGCGAGGCCACCGGTTGCGATCGCGGCAAAACCGATCCACATGCAGAATGTGCCCGGCGTCAACACTTCCAGCGCCAGCAGTAAAAAGCCGAGCACCCACCAGTGCCAGAACAGGAAGCCGCCGTTTAGCAATGCGTCCATAACCTGCCTCGTCCGCTCAAACCTTATTGATGCCTGCGGTGCTCTGCCCTGCCGCTTTTTTGGCTAGGTCGGCGATGCCGCCGATTGCACCGATCACGCTGCTCGCCTCCAGCGGCATGAACACCAGCTTTTCGTTCGGGCTGGCGGCAAAAGCCTGCAGGGCTTCGATGTATTTGGTGGCGACAAAGTAGTTGATCGCTTGGATATCGCCCATCGCAATCGCCGCCGAAACCCGTGCCGTGGCCTTGGCTTCCGCTTCGGCCTGCCGCTCGCGCGCCTCGGCATCACGAAACGCGGCTTCTTTGCGCCCTTCGGCGTCGAGTATCGCCTGTTGTTTCATGCCTTCGGCAGACAGGATCTGCGCTTGCCGCGCACCTTCGGCTTTTAGAATGGCCGATTGCCGCTGGCCTTCAGCTTCAAGAATCGACGCGCGCTTTTCACGTTCGGCCTTCATCTGTCGGCCCATGCTTTCAACCAGCTGTGCTGGCGGGCGGATGTCTTTGATTTCGATACGCGTGACTTTCACGCCCCAGGGGTTGGTTGCTTGATCCACCACGCTGAGTAGCCGGGTGTTGATGTGATCGCGCTGGCTTAGCAGTTCGTCTAAGTCCATCGAACCCATCACGGTGCGGAGGTTGGTCATCGTCAGATTCAGAATCGCGTATTCGAGGTTTTGCACCTCGTAGGCGGCGCGGGCGGCGTCCAACACTTGGTAGAACACCACACCATCAACGCCAACCATCGCGTTGTCTTTTGTGATCACTTCCTGGCTCGGCACGTCCAGCACTTGTTCCTGCATCGAGATGCGGCGGCTGACCCGATCAACGTACGGCACCAGCCAGTGCAGGCCGGGTTGGAACGTATCCCGGTATTTTCCGAAACGCTCGACGGTGTACTCCATGCCCTGCGGTACGGTTACGACGCCTTTATAAAGCGTCACCAGCACGAAGATGAGTACGGCGATAGCGAAATAGGGCATCGGTGCGGCTCCGTAAAAACAATGCCGGGATTCTACGCCGCCTACGGCATCGCCTTGATTGCGCTAGGGGATAACAGTGCCTAGGCCGGGCAGGCGTCCTTGGCCATCTGCTTGATGCGCTCAACCATCGCATAAAAGCCATTGCGGCGGTTCATGCTCAGGTGGCTTTCCAGACCCAATCGGGTAAAAGCGTCGTCGATGTCGGTATCCAACACTTCTCGCGGTGTGCGGTTATTGGTCAGTAACAAGATTAACGCAATCAAGCCTTTAACAATGTGCGCGTCGGAATCACCACGCAGTTGCAAGCGCGGCGGGTTGGTTTCACTGAGTTCGCCGGCCAGCCAGACTTGGCTCATGCAGCCGCGAACCTTATTGGCTTCGCTGTGTTCGGTGTCTGGCATGGCCGGAAGTTTGCGTCCGAGTTCGATCAAATGGCGGTAGCGTTCTTCCCAATCGCCGAGTAATTCGAAGGTCTCAATGAGTTCCTGCAGTGATTCGTTCAATGCTTGTCCTGATAACCGCGCAAATTTATGTTCGAAAGTTCCGGAACTATGTTAAGGCCTGCGCGCTCTGTACGCTGCAGCGTCCTGGGCTGATACTCTTTACTAACCACTTTATTTCCGACGCCAAGCTGGAGCTTTAATTTCATGCTGATTCGAGTCAAGCCGGACAACGCCATCCTACCTTCCGAGATCACACCAGAATCGGTGTATCACGACCGTCGGCGTTTTCTGTCGCAAATGGGCATGGCAGCCGCTGGCTTGGTCGTTGCGGGTTGTGGCAAAGCTGAAGACCCAAAAAAACCCGCCGCGGCTGGTGCTGCCGCCGCAGTTGACGACGGCCCGCAGAAATCGGGTCTCGCCGAGTTGAACGTCGCGAAGAAGGTGGACTACGCGATGGGCGAGAAAGCCTCAACCTTCGAAGACGTTAGCACCTACAACAATTTCTACGAATTCGGCACCGGTAAAGCCGAGCCCTCGCACTACGCGAAAACGCTGATTCCGCGGCCGTGGAAAGTCACAATCGACGGCGAATGCGATGCCCCCGGCACGTATGACGTCGACGATCTGATCAAAGCGCATATGTTGGAAGAGCGCATTTATCGGCACCGCTGTGTCGAAGCCTGGAGCATCGTTGTGCCGTGGGTCGGTATTCCGCTCGGCGAGTTGCTGAAGCAGTTCAAACCGAATTCGAAAGCCAAGTACGTCGTGTTTTACACGCTCGCCGACGACAAACAGATGCCGATGATCAAGCGTCAGGTGCTGCCGTATCCGTACCGCGAAGGTTTGCGTATCGACGAAGCGATGCATCCGCTGGCGTTCATGACGGTTGGCCTTTATGGCCGCGTGCTGCCGAATCAGAACGGCGCGCCAATTCGTCTGACTGTGCCGTGGAAATACGGCTTCAAGAGCGGCAAATCGATTGTCCGCATCAAGTTTGTTGAAACCCAGCCGGATACGACCTGGAATTATGTCGGCGCCAGCGAATATGGTTTCTACGCCAACGTGAATCCGGAAGTCGATCATCCGCGCTGGAGTCAAGCTAGCGAACGCCGCCTTGGCGAACTGTTCCGCCGACCGACGTTGCCGTTCAACGGCTACCCGGAAGTGGCTTCGTTGTATACCGGCATGGATCTACGCAAGAACTTCTGATGTCGCCCCAAGCCCGACTTTGGCTCTGGCGGCTCGCAGCCTGGGCCTTGGCGCTGACTCCGCTGGGGCTGCTCGGCCAGCGCTTCATGCAGGGGGATTTAACCGCGAATCCGATTGAGTTCATCGAGCATTACCTTGGTATTTGGAGTCTGCGCTTGCTGCTGGTGACGCTGGCGATGACGCCATTACGCCAGCTCACCGGCTGGGCGGAGCCGATCAAGCTGCGACGCACGCTCGGGCTTTGGGCATATGCCTATCTCTGCCTGCATTTCGCCGTGTATATCGTGTTCGATCTCAACATCCTCCAACCAGCGCACGCCGCGGCGCAGCTCGGCGAGGACTTGGTTAAGCGCACTTACATCACGCTGGGTTTTGTCGGCTGGCTGTTGTTGCTGCCGCTAGCGGTGACCTCAACCGACGGCTGGCAGCGCCGGCTCAAGCGCAATTGGAAGAAGCTGCACCGCTTGGTTTACCCGGCGACGCTGCTCGGCGCGCTGCATTTCGTCTGGTTGGTGAAAAAAGATGTCAGCGAGCCGCTGCTGTATTTGGCGGTGCTGATTGCTTTATTGGCCTTGCGTTGGCCGTGGCCACAGCTTAAGCGAGCTATACTCCGCCCCCACGCAACGACCTGACCGCGCTCTATGGCGAGATTCCGCGCCGCTACGCCCCGCTGTATCGTCCTCAATACGCAGGTAATTTTGGTATCGATCACGCCATCGGGAGTAGGCCGATGAGTCTCACCCGCGTCTCCGGCCGCAGCGCCGATCAGCTCCGCCCGATTACGATACAACGCCGCTTCACCAAGCACGCCGAAGGCTCGGTATTGATCGCGTTCGGCGACACCCAGGTGCTGTGCACCGCGAGCGTTGAAGAGCGTTCGCCAGCATGGAAGAAGGACGGCGGCTGGCTCACCGCCGAATACGGCATGCTGCCGCGCGCCACGCATACGCGCGGAAAGCGCGAAGCGAGCCAAGGCAAACAGAGCGGCCGCACGCAAGAAATCCAGCGCTTGATCGGCCGCAGTCTGCGCGCGGTGCTCGATCTCGACGCAATCGCCGGGGTGACGATCACGCTCGATTGCGACGTGTTGCAGGCCGATGGCGGCACCCGCACTGCGAGCATTACCGGCGCCTATGTCGCGCTGGTCGATGCAGTCGCGGCGCTGCGCAAGCGGGGCAAGATCAAAACCAATCCGATTCACGGCCAAGTTGCGGCGGTGTCGGTCGGCATTTGCAGCGGCGTGCCGGTGCTGGATCTCGACTATGTTGAAGACTCCGGCTGCGAAACTGACATGAACGTCGTTATGAACGAAGCCGGCGGCTTTATCGAAGTGCAAGGCACGGCCGAAGGCCACGCTTTCCGCCGCAGCGAGCTCGACGAAATGCTGGCGTTGGCCGGAAAGGGTATCAGCGAGCTACTAGAAGCGCAGCGTCGCGCACTCGATCAAGCCTTGGCGTAAAACGCGCTATGAGCGATCTCGTTCTCGCCAGCCATAACGCCAAAAAGCTCAGTGAATTACAGGCGTTGCTCGCGCCGTTGGGCTGGCGGTTGCGGTCGGTTGCAGAGTTTGATCGCGAGGCGCCTGAAGAAACCGCATCGACGTTTGTCGAAAACGCGCTGCTGAAAGCGCGGCATGCAACCCGCGTTTCCGGCTTGCCGGCGCTGGCGGATGACTCGGGCTTCGAAGTCGATGCGCTGGCCGGCGCGCCCGGCGTCTATTCGGCGCGCTATGCCGGCGCGCAAGGCGACGATGCCGCCAATAACGATAAGCTGCTCGCTGCGCTGGCCGGCGTGCCAGAGGCCCGCCGCGGCGCCCGTTTCATCTGCGTGTTGGCGCTATTGCGCCACGTCAATGATCCGGTGCCGCTGTTGGCGCAAGGGGAATGGCGCGGTCGGATTCTGCACGCGCCGCGCGGGACGGAGGGTTTCGGCTATAACCCCGTGTTCCTCGATCCAGAATCGGGGCTGAGCGCGGCCGAGTTGTCGTCCGAACAAAAGAACGCGCGCAGCCACCGCGCTAAAGCGATGCAGCAGCTACTCGAAAAGCTTCGTGGCTGAAATCCCGCTCAGTCTTTATCTGCATTTCCCGTGGTGTGTGCGCAAATGCCCGTATTGCGATTTCAATTCGCACGCGGCACAGGGCGAAATTCCCGAAGCCGCCTATATCGACGCCCTACTACGCGATCTCGACTTCGAGCTGCGCGAACCCGAAAGCCGGCCGTTAACCAGCATCTTCATGGGCGGCGGCACGCCGAGTTTATTTAGCGGTGCTGCGCTCGGGCGTTTATTGGAAGCGCTGGCGGCGCGGCTGAATTTTGCGCCAGATATCGAAATCACCTTGGAGGCCAATCCGGGCACGGTCGACGCTGGGAATTTTCGCGCGTATCGGGCGGCGGGCATTAATCGCCTATCGATCGGCGTGCAAAGCTTCGATCCCGGCCAGTTGCGGCGATTAGGTCGGATACACAGCCGCGACGATGCAGTAGACGCCGTCGCGATCGCGCGCGCGGCCGGTTTTGACAACATCAATCTCGATCTCATGTTTGCGTTGCCGCAGCAAACGCCGGCGGAGGCTGAAGCCGATCTACGCGCCGCACTGGCGCTGGCGCCTGAGCACCTGTCGTATTACCAACTGACGCTGGAGCCGAACACCGAATTCGCCGCGCGGCCACCCAAGCTCCCGGACGACGATAGCGCTTGGGCGATGCAACTCGCCGGCCAAGACCTGCTTGCAGCCCAAGGCTATGTGCAATATGAGGTTTCGGCCTACGCGCAGGCTGGCTACCAAAGCCGCCACAACCGCAATTATTGGCAGTTCGGTGATTATCTCGGTCTCGGCGCTGGCGCCCACGGCAAGCGCAGCTTCGCCAACGGTATCGTCCGCCGCGCGCGCCACAAGCTGCCGCGAATCTATCTGGAACGAGCGGGTAATGCCTCGGTTCTGCAAGAAGTTCGGAGCGTTGGCAGCGTCGAGCTGCCGTTTGAATTCGCCATGAATGCGCTACGCTTGAACGAGGGATTCAGCCTCGATCAATTCGTCGAACGGACACGGTTGCCGGCGTCTGCAATCGCCGCAACGGTGGCGCGTCTGCAGCAGCGCGGGCTGCTCGAATGCGGTGATGCGCAGGTCGTCGCGACCGCGCTCGGCCGCGCCCACTTGAATACACTGCTCGCCGAATTCCTTGAATAACGCCGCACCGACACGAACCTCGTCATGCTCGAAACCGCCGAAGTCACCTGCCCCGCGTGCTGGGAAACTATTGAGCTAACGCTCGATCTTAGCGCTGGGAATCAGATTTATAGCGAAGATTGCAGCGTTTGCTGCCGCCCGATGACGGTGCGGCTAACGGTATCGGACGACCTCGCCGAATTCGATGTTGAGGTTGAATCAGAGAGCGACTAAACGTGAGGAAATGTGCGGCACTTGCTGTTTGCCTCGCATTTCATTAGAATCTGCCCCCTTTCGCCCTGTCGCGTCCGGCCGGGCCCCGACTCAAGAGCGTAGCAATGAAAGCCGATATCCATCCGAATTACGCGGAAATCACCGTTGCCTGCAGCTGCGGCAATAAGTTCATGACGCGCTCGACTGTCGGGCGCGATCTGCAGATCGAAGTTTGTTCGAAATGCCACCCGTTTTACACGGGCAAGCAGAAAGTTGCGGATGTCGGCGGTCGCGTCGACAAGTTCCGCAAGCGCTACGCTTCGTAAAGCGCTGTTTTGTTGCACAATCGACCGCCTACGGGCGGTCGATTTGTTTCTGTTGACCGGTAGGTTTTAGCGACCTAGGCTTTTTTGGCCCAAGACGCAACTCTGGCGGTTGAGTAGTGAAACTCGTTATGCTTGGCGCGACGCATCATTTCCCCGCAGAGTTCTGACGGTTCTGCTTAACCGCACCGTGCTGCTATTTGCGTGTCGGTTCGATGCCGCAGTGCCACATTTTTAGGTCTTTACGCAGCCTGACGGAGAGCATGCTATGACGAATTCAAGCTACAGCTTGGTCAATAATGAAACGGGCGAGAAAGTCGATCTGCCGCTGGTAACGGGCAATATGGGGCCGGCGGGTGCCGATGTCGGCAAGGTTTACGGCAAGATGGATCTGTTCACCTACGATCCGGGCTTCACGTCGACCTGTTCGTGCAAGAGCGCCATCACCTACATCGATGGCGACGCTGGCGTGTTGTTGTATCGCGGCTACCCGGTCGATCAGTTGGCCGAAAACTCGACATTCCTTGAAGTGGCGTATCTCGTGCTGAACGGCGAGCTGCCGAATAAAGGCCAGCTTGAGGGTTTCGAGAACTCGATCCGTAAACACACGATGATCAACGAGTCGTTGAAGCGCTTCTTCGACGGCTTCAACTACGACGCGCATCCGATGGCGATGCTGACTGGCGTCGTCGGCTCGTTGTCAGCGTTTTATCACGACGCCACCAACAGCAAAGATGCGCGGCACCGCGAAATTTTTGCGCATCGCATGATCGCGAAGATTCCGACGATCGCTGCGGCGGCGTACAAGAAGTACTTCGGTCAGCCGTTCATGTATCCGCAGAACAACCTGGACTACTGCAGCAATCTGCTGCACATGATGTTCGCGGTTCCGGCCGAGCCTTACCACGTTGATCCAGTCGCCGCGAAAGCGCTTGACGTGCTGTTCATTCTGCACGCGGACCATGAACAGAACGCCAGCACCTCGACGGTGCGCTTAGCCGGCTCCACCGGCTGTAACCCGTACGCGGCGATCGCTTCCGGCATCGCGGCGCTGTGGGGCCCGGCGCACGGCGGCGCCAATGAGGCGGTTCTGAAGATGCTGGAGGACATCGGTACGGCGAAAAACGTCCCGGCCTTCCTCGACAAAGTGAAGGACAAGAACAGCGGCGTGCGCTTGATGGGCTTCGGCCACCGCGTTTACAAGAACTTCGACCCGCGCGCCAAAATCATCCGCGAACAGTGCCACAAAGTGCTGAAGCACTTTGGCCTTGAAAATGATCCGCAGCTGGAATTGGCGATGAAGTTAGAAGACATCGCGCTGTCGGATGATTACTTCAAGGAACGCAAGCTGTACCCGAACGTCGATTTTTACTCGGGCATCATCTACAAAGCGCTCGGCATCCCGGTAAATATGTTCACGCCGATGTTCGCGATTGCCCGCACCGTCGGTTGGGTTGCGCATTGGACGGAAATGGTCGCCGATCCGGCAGGCCTCAAAATCGGCCGCCCGCGGCAGGTTTATACCGGCGCCCCGACGCGCGATTACACGGCGATTGGCGCCCGCTGAAACCCAGCGGCAGCGCGCTTTATTTAGGATCCGGAACAGGTACGGCGAGAATGCTCGCTGTATCTTGTTTCGCTAACACTTCGGCTTGCGCCAGCGTTAGTCGTTTCATCGGTAGGCCATCGAGCGGTGATAGCGGCGCCCGCCGTTGATCATCGAGTGGGAAGATCGCCAGATCGACCCCAATCTCGCCCGCCTCGAACCGCGCCAGCGGAATCGTATCGGTGCCGCCGTCGGGGTATCGGTAGTCGCGGTCGCCCTGCTCAAATTCGATGCTGCGGCTTTCCAGAAACACATCCAGCGTTTCCGCCTGATCGGCAAACACGTGAATTTGCACGCGATGCGCCTGGGTCAGCGCGCCGCTGACAACAGCGCCAACCAAGCGCGGCTCAAACGGCTGCAGCAATCGCAGCGCCTGCACCGCCGCTTGCCGCATTTGCTGCAGATGTTTGGCGTAGTCCTGACCACCAAACAGACGCTGGTATTCGATCACCGCCGCCTGAATTTGGGCGCCGTCCGGCAGCGCAGTTTTAGGGCCTAAGCCCAGCCGCTGTAGCGCTTTCAGCTTGGCGCTGCGATAGTCGAGCACGTCCTCTTCGCAAATGATGCGCGCGCACAACGCCAGTAATTCGTCGGCGCCGCCGCCAGGTGCGGTTGAGCGACGCATCAGTAAATGTCGGTGCTGCTATCGGTATTGCCGAACTCGCTTTTACCGTCGTCCGGCGGCGGTACGTGTGCAGTCTGCACCATTTCATAGAGTGCGCCAGGCGTATCGGCGCTAACCAGCTTGCCGTTGTTGGGATTAATCGGCACCTGCACGATCCCCGCTGGCATTGGCAAGATGCGTTGGGGAAGCCCCTTCAGCGCCGTTTTCATGAAATCCATCCAAATCGGTAGCGCGGCACGGCCACCCACTTCGCCGCGCCCTAGTGGCTTGGGTTGATCAAAGCCAACCCAGGTCACGGCGACGAGTGCGGTGGAGAAGCCGTTGAACCAGGCGTCGGTTTCATCGTTGCTGGTGCCGGTTTTGCCGGCGAGGTCGTCGCGCCCGAGTTGCTTAACCTGTGCTGCGGTTCCGCGCGTAACGACATCGTGCATCATGCTGGTGATCAGGTAGTCGAGATCGGCGTCGAGTACGCGTGGCGCCGGATTGGCTGGCAAGGCAACCAGCGCGCTGGCCGCAGGGGCGTCACTGGTGGCGTCAGCGGCGCCCGCAGGCGCAGCGACTGCCGCTTCTGTGGCCACGGCTTCAATCGGGCGATCACAGGCGCTGCAGGCTTGTTTCGGGTCGGCGTGAAAGATTTCCGCGCCGCTGCCGTCGCGGATGCTTTCAATGAAGTACGGATCAACCAGATAACCGCCATTCGCGAACACTGAATAGGCGCGGGCCTGCTCCAGCGGTGTCAGCGCGGCGCTGCCGAGCGCCATGGTCAAATCGGCCGGGATGCGGTCCTTGGCAATTCCGAACTGGCTGGCGAAATCGCGCGCGTAGTCGACTCCGATGGCCTGCGCGACGCGGACTGAAACCAGATTACGTGATTGCGCCAGCGCGTCCCGCAAGCGCATCGGGCCTTTGAATTTCCCTTCGTAGTTCCCCGGCCGCCAGTCGTCGTCTGGATTAACGCTGGTAAACACCACCGGCGCATCAAGAAATACTGAAGCGGGTGTATAGCCTTTGGAAAGCGCAGCCGTATACAGAAAGGGCTTAAAGCCGCTGCCGACCTGGCGCCGCGCCTGGGTGACGCGGTTGAAGTTGCCCAGGAAGAAATCGTAGCCGCCCACCAACGCCTGAATTGCACCGTCAGTAGGATTCAGCGCGACGAATGCCCCCTGAACGTCGGGGATTTGCGCCAGACGCCAGTTGCCGCTGGCCCGCGTAATACGGACGATATCGCCGGGATGTAGCGGTTTTTTGTCCGATAACCCTGCCCAAGAAAACGCAGTTTTCGCGAGTTCAATCGGGCCTTCGAGCGCGCGCAGGCTGAGTTTTTCTGGGCTGAAATGCACGACCACGGCGGACTCCAAGCCGACGACGGGCGGTCGCGCTTCGAGGTGGCTACGAATTGCTGGATTGGCAGGATCGCTGGCCAGCGTTGGCAACAACTCGTCTGGTAATTTTGCTTCGGCGCCATTGAAACCATGTCGTTCTTCGTACGCGAGCAGGCCCCCGCGCAGTGCGTCCGTCGCCGCTTGTTGTCGCGCGGCATCGAGCGTTGTGACCACGCTATAACCGTCGCTATAGGTGTTTTCGCCATATTTTGCATACAGCTCAGCGCGGACCATTTCTGCGACGTAGCGCGCTTCAACTTCGACCGTCGCAGGGTGTTCGTAGGCGGTTACCGGTTCCGCCAGCGCGAGGTCGTAAGCGCTCGGCGTGATGTAGCCGAGTTCGCGCATGCGGCGCAGCACGTAGTCGCGCCGGCCGTGTGCGCGAGCGGGATTATTCAGTGGATTATCGCGCGACGGCGCTTTCGGCAGACCGGCCAGCGTCGCCATTTCGCCGAGTGTCAGTTCAGCAGCATCTTTGCCGAAATACACGTGCGCGGCGGCTTGTACACCGTAAGCGCGGTTACCGAGAAAAATGCGATTCAGATAAAGCTCAAGGATTTCCTGTTTGCTGAGCTCGTGCTCAATTTTCTGCGCCAGGAAAATTTCTTTGAATTTGCGCGAAAAGCTGCGTTCGTTGGTTAAAAAGATGTTTCGCGCCAGCTGCATCGTGATCGTACTGCCGCCCTGGCGCTTCTCGCCGGTGGTGGCGAGTACCAGCGCGGCGCGCAAAAGTCCCTGCAAATCGACGCCGGAATGCTCGAAAAAGCGGTCGTCTTCTGCGGAAAGAAACGCTTGCACCAACGGTTGCGGAATTTCTTCGAAACGCAGTGGCTCGCGGCGCTCGGCACCAAATTCGCCAATCAACTTGCCGTCATGGGTATATACCCTTAGCGGAACACCAAGCTTGATTTCGTGAAGGTCGGCAACTGACGGCAACTGCGGTGAATAGTAGGTTCTGGCCCCGACATACGTGAGCCCGCCAAGTACGGCAATGGCCAAAATTATGCCGGTTACGATAGATGCGACACGAAGATAAGAATTCAAGCAGGACCCTCTAGCATCGTTAGCTGCGCCACTCATCACCCGCTTTAGGACTTCTATCAGGCACTTAAAGAAACAACTTGTAGTTGCGTCGTAAAAAACATGAGCTATATTAAGTCTTGCTCGAGGGCGAGTCATTAAACCCGACTACCATCGTTGAATGGCGAGCAGTACAGAGCCATCGGGGGCTCGAAAATTAGGGTGAATAGGGGCTATGTCGATAAAACAGTCGTTGTTCGGCGGAGGGAGCCGTGAACTGGTCGGTCTGGATATTTCGTCCAGTGCCGTAAAAGTGCTTGAGCTGAGTCGCCGTGGCGGACGCTTTGTCGTCGAAGCCTATGCCGTAGAGCCGCTACCCCCAAATGTGGTTAACGACAAGCAGATCACTGATCCGCGCGCCGTAGGTGAGGTGATTGCCCGCGCGGTAAGCCGCGCAGGCACGCGCACCAAAAATGCAGCAGTCGCCGTCTCCGGCTCCTCGGTGATCACCAAAATTATCAGCCTGCCATCGTCGTTGAAGGAAAACGACATGGAAGAGCAGATTAAAGCTGAAGCCGATCAGTACATTCCTTACCCGATCGACGAAGTCAGCCTCGATTTCCAGGTGCTCGGTCCGTCCGCGCGGGAAAAGGATACCTCCGATGTGCTGCTGGCTGCATGTCGTCGTGAGCAGGTCGATCAGCGCGTCGCGGCGCTGGAAGTGGCGGGATTGAAAGCAACGGTCGTCGATATCGAGGCTTATGCGCTGGAAAATGCCTGTCAATTCTTGAGCCATCAAATGCCGGCGAACGGCGTTGGCAAGACGATTGCGGTGGTCGATATGGGCGCATCGACGACGTCGCTACTGGTTCTGCACGATCTGCAAACGGCTTACACGCGCGATCAGGCGTTCGGCGGTAAACAGCTGACAGAAGACATCATGCGGTTCTACGGCATGAGTTTTGAGGAGGCTGGTAAGGCGAAGCGCTTCGGCAAGCTGCCGGATAACTATGAAACCGAAGTCCTTGGCCATTTCATCGCCGACATGGCGCAGCAGATTGACCGCTCGCTGCAGTTTTTCTTTGCTGCCGCTTCGCGCCATAACAGCATCGATCAGATGATTCTGGCCGGTGGCTGTGCGCACATTCCGGGCGTTGATACCGCGATTCAGGAGCGGTTGCAGATCCCCTGTGTGATCGCACAACCGTTCGCGAAAATGTCGGTTGCCTCCCGTGCCCGTCCGGCACAACTCGCTAACGATGAAGCATCGTTGCTAATCGCGGCGGGCCTCGCCTTCCGTGCCTTCGACGAGGAGGCCTGAGCCCCATGGCAACCCGCATAAACCTACTCGACTGGCGTGCCGCCCGGCGCGCTCGGCGGAAGAAAGAGTTTCTCTCGCTGTTGGTGCTCGGTCTTGGCGCCAGCGCCGCGTTGATCGGCCTTGGTTACGTCACGGTCGAACATTCGATTGAGACACAACAAGCGCGCAACCAATTCATGACCGCTCAGATTGCGGAAATGGATAAGCAGATCAAGGAAATCCAGGAGCTGGAGAAAGTTCGAGCGAACTTGGTCGCGCGCATGCACGTCATCGAGCAGTTGCAACAGAGCCGCGCCGCGAGCGTGCATTTCTTCGACGAAATCGTGAATACGATACCTGAAGGCGTGTATCTAACAGCGGTCAAACAAAACGGCCAAAGCGTGACGATCGACGGCATCGCCGAGTCTAGCGGGCGCATCTCGGCCTACTTGAAGAATCTCGACGGCTCGCCGTGGTTTAAGGATCCGAAGCTGGTTGTCATTAAGACGGCCGAAAAGAACAAACAGCGCAATAGCGAATTCACGCTGCAGGTCACCAATTTGACCCGGGCCGTGGCCGACGATGCGCCGCAAGCGGCAAAAGGGGAGGTCGTGCAGTGAACGCCAAGCAGTTTTTTGCCGAGCTGCAGACGCTGGATCTGCAAAACCCAGGCACGATGCCGCGTTGGGCGCACTTCGTCATTACTGCGTTTGCCGCGGTCGCAATCTTGGTTGCCGGCAGCTATACGCTGATCAAGCCGGAATACGAAGCGCTCGACGCTGAGCAGCAAAAAGAGCAGACGTTGCGCGGCGATTTCGAAAAGAAACAGAAAAAAGTTGCGGCGCTTGACGCGTACAAGGCGCAGCTGGAAACAATGGAGCACGACTTCGGCGCGATGCTGCGGCAGTTGCCGAGCAAGACCGAAGTCGAAAATCTGCTGAATGATATTTCGCAGACGCGCGTTGCCTCCAGCCTCGAAGAAGAGCTATTCCAGCCGCAGCCGGAAATCCCGAAAGAGTTCTACGCCGAGGTTCCGCACAAAATTATCGTCACCGGGCAGTACCACGAAATGGGCGCTTTCGTCGCTGGCGTTGCTGCGCTGCCGCGCATCGTGACCATCGACGAAGTTGAGATCAAGCCGGTTGCGACCGGACCCGGCGCCCAGATTAATCGTGGCAAAGGGGCGTTGCGGATGAGCGCATTGGCCAAGACCTACCGCTATCTGGACGCCAACGAGATCGCCGCGGCGAACGACGCGAAGAAGCCGAAGGCTGGAGCGAAGAAGTGATGCGCAACCTACCCAGACTTTTGCGCCCAATGGTTCGCGGTGGCGTATTGATTGCGGCAGCAGCGCTGGCGGCGTGTTCGCACGACATGGATGACTTGCAGCACTACGCGGACGAAGTCAAAGCGCGTAAGACGACGCAAATCGAACCGATACCGCAGATGAAGCAGTATGAAGCGGTGCCGTACGTTGCCGATGAGCGCCGGGATCCATTCGTCGCCGCGCTGCCGGAACGCAGCGGTGGCGCAGGTACTGCTGCGTCGAGTGCGATTCGCCCTGATCTGGCGCGTAACAAAGAGCCGCTCGAGGAGTACCCGATCGATGCGCTCCGGCTCGTTGGCATCGTGACGTTCAACAGCCGAATTTACGCGATGGTGAAAGCGCCAGACGGCGTGATTCATCGCGTTACGAACGGCGATCACCTGGGCCAGAACTACGGCAAGATCACCAAGGTTACCGAGGCCGAAGTCTCGCTATCCGAAATCATTCCCGACGGATTCGGCGGGTTCATCGAACGACCGGCCGCGTTGGCCGCCAACGAATAAGCAGCCGAATAAGAAAACCGGAGCGCAACGATGTTCACTTACACCATCAAGCGGGCGGCAACCGGGTCGGCGTTCGCCGCGATGGGTCGCATTTTTCAACTCTCGGCATTGGCCGTTGCGGCGCTGTTCGCAGCGACGCTGCCGGCGCGTGCGCAGCAGGGCAATACACTGCAGGCGATGGATTTCGTCGCGCTCGACGGCGATCGCGTGCTACTGACGCTGACGCTTTCGTCGCCAGCGCCGGAACCCGCGATCTTCACGATCGATAAACCGGCGCGGTTGTCGTTGGATTTGCCAGACACGACGCTGGCGTTGAGCGAGCGTTATCGCAAAGTTAATGTTGGGCAAGTTCGTTCAATTGCCGCAGCAGAAGCCAAGGGCCGCTCGCGTATTGTCGTCGAGCTATCGCAATTGACGCCGCACACCCTGCGTATCGACGGCAATAAGGTTTACCTCGAACTGGCCGGCGCCAACGTTGGAACATCGGGCGGATCGACCACTGCAAGCACGGTTTCAGCGCCGACACAGTCGCAAGCCCCGGGCTTGATCAACAACATCGATTTTCGTCGCGGCGAAAAAGGCGAAGGCCGAATCATCGTGACGATGGCCGATACCCATAGCGCGGTCGACGTGCGGGAAGAGGGCGGTAAGATCATTGCCCGCTTCAAGAACTCAAACCTGCCGGAGCGCTTAATTAAGCGCCTTGATGTGCTCGATTTCGCGACGCCGGTTAAGTTCATCGATGCCAGCCGCGATGGCGCCAATACGCAGATTGCGATTACGCCGATCACCGCCGGTGATTTCGAGCAGGTGGCCTATCAAGCGGGGAATCAGTTCACACTCGAATTGCAGCCGCTGACGCGCGACAAACAAGAAGAGCGTCGCCGCGCAGAACCGCAATACACCGGCGAGCGGATTAGCTTGTCGTTCCAGAGCGTCGATGTGCGCTCGCTGCTGCAGATCATCGCCGACGTCGCCCAAACCAATATGGTGGTTAGCGATTCGGTCAACGGCCAGATTGCGATGCGTTTGCAAAATGTGCCCTGGGATCAGGCTCTGGATATCATTCTGCGCACGAAGGGTCTCGGCCAGCGCCGCCAGGGGAACGTGATTTTGGTCGCGCCGCTCGATGAATTGGCGCAGCGCGAAAAAGCGGAACTGGAAGCCGATAAGCAGAAAGTGCAGCTGGCACCGCTGCGTTCCGAAATCATCCAGGTCAACTACGCCAAGGCCAGCGAACTGGCGACGCTGATCAAGACGAAAGAAAACTCGGTGCTGTCTGAGCGCGGTAGCGTCTCGGTCGACGATCGCACCAATACGTTGTTGGTGCTCGAAACCCGCGACAAGCTCAATGAAATTCGGACACTGGTGCAGCGCTTGGATATTCCGGTGCGGCAGGTGCTGATTGAATCGCGCATTGTCGTTGCCCGCAGCAATTTCGATCGTGAGTTCGGCGCCCGCTTTGGTTTCTCGGGGATTCGGACGCGCAACGGCGGTGAAGGCGGCTTGATCACCACATCCGGTACCGGCGCTGCGACCAATACCACGGTTGCTGACGCGACGAATGCCAGCCGTACGGCCGGTTCGCCGCTGCAAGTCGGAACCATTCCTAGCCGTTACAACGTCAACCTGCCGCTCGCCAGCCCAGCAGGTAGCGTCGCGTTGGCCATTCTCGGCAAGAACTCACTGGTCGATTTGGAATTGTCGGCAGTGCAGACTGAGGGCAAGGGCGAAGTTATTTCGAGCCCGCGCGTGATTACGGCAAACGGCAAGCAGGCATCGATTGAGCAGGGTGTTGAAATTCCCTATCAGAACTCGACCAGCAGCGGCGCCACCGCGATTCAGTTCAAAAAGGCGGTGCTGAGCTTGAATGTGACGCCACAAATTACGCCGGACAACCGGGTGATCATGGACCTCGCTGTTAACAACGATAGCCGCGGCCAGGACATCAATACCGGTATCGGTGGCGCCCAGGCGCCAAGTATCGATACCCGCAAAGTGACGACACAAGTTCTCGTCGACAATGGTCAGACGGTCGTACTGGGCGGCATTTACGAGCAGACGAATAACGACACGATCACGAAAGTACCGTTGCTTGGCGATGTGCCGATTCTTGGCGCGCTGTTCCGGACCAAGACCAAAGTGTCGAATAAAACCGAGCTGCTGATTTTCATCACGCCGAAAATCCTCAGCGAAGGGCTTAAGGTCAACTGACGTCGGCAAACGCGTACAAAATCAGTGTCGGTCGAAAGTCTGGCACTGATTTTTTTATGCCTGCCGTGATGACGCCTTGTGAGTAAGCAAAACAATATCTTCTTGATCGGCCCGATGGGCGCCGGGAAAACCACGGTCGGCCGCCGATTGGCGGACGCGCGCGGCATGGAATTCATCGACAGTGATCAAGATGTCGAGGCGCGCACCGGCGTCAACATCACGTTTATTTTCGAGAAAGAAGGCGAAGCCGGGTTTCGTCGCCGCGAGCGGTCGGCGATCGCCAATCTCACCGAGCGTGAAAATCTCGTGCTCTCGACCGGCGGCGGCGCAATCTTGGATCCGGATAATCGCCGCTGGTTGTCCGAGCGCGGTTTCGTGGTCTATCTCTACGCCGGGGTTGAGCAGCAGATCGCCCGAACCGAGCGCACTGACAACCGCCCCCTGTTGCAGGGCGGGGATCGCCGTGACACTCTGCAGCGCCTTTTTTTGATCCGCGACCCGCTTTATCGTGAAATCGCCGACCTCGTCATCAATACCGACGGCCGCAACGCCCGAACACTCGCACGCGAAATCGAGGATAAGCTCGTCCGTGCCGCTGGCGTCCGCTGAACCCCGCCTGCGCGAATTACGCGTCGAACTCGGTGCGCGCAGCTACGCGCTGCAAATTGGCCCAGGCTTATTGGCCGACCCCAGCCGGTTCGATGATTTTCGCGGTCGGAATTGCCGCGTTGTCAGCGATGCCAATGTTGCCCCGCTATATCTCGAACAACTGCGGCAAACCCTCGGTTTAGCGGCAGAGCGCGCGTTTATCTTGCCGGCCGGCGAAACGCAAAAGACCTTAGGCAACGCCGAAGCGGTGCTGGATTGGCTGCTCGCAAACCGGTTTCCGCGCGATGGCGTGTTGATTGCGCTCGGCGGCGGCGTTATCGGCGATCTCACCGGCTTCGTTGCTTCGATCTACCAGCGTGGCGTCGACTTTTTGCAGCTGCCAACAACCTTGCTCGCGCAGGTCGACTCTAGCGTTGGCGGCAAAACCGGCGTCAACCATGCGCGCGGCAAAAATATGATCGGCGCGTTCCACCAGCCTTGTGCGGTGATCGCCGATACCGACACGCTGCGCAGCCTGCCACCGCGCGAGTTGTCGGCCGGGCTCGCTGAAATAATCAAATGCGGCCTGCTCGCCGACGCTGAATTCTTTGCGTGGCTGGAACAGCATATCGATGCACTGCGCGCGCTCGACGGCGAGCGGCTCGGCACTGCAATTGAACGCTGCTGCCGCCTGAAAGCGCAGATCGTCGCGCGCGACGAGCGGGAAAGCATCGCCGGTGGGCCGCGTGCGCTATTGAATCTTGGCCACACCTTCGGCCACGCGGTTGAAACATTCACCCGTTACCAAACGTGGCTGCACGGCGAAGCGGTTGGCCTTGGGCTCTGCATGGCGGCTGATTTATCGGCGCGCTTGGCCTGGATCGACGCCGACGCCCTGGCGCGTTGCACGGCGCTTGTTGCCCGAGCGGGTCTGCCGGTGCGGCCGCCGGTTGAAATGCGCGTCGAGGACTTCCGGCAGCTGATGCAACTCGATAAAAAAGTTGCTGCGGGTAAGCTGCGGCTGGTGCTGTTGCGCGGTTTGGGCGACGCGGTGACGACTGCCGATTTCGACGAGGCGGCCTTTGCCCAGACGCTTGCCGCGTTCTGTGGGCCCGCGGCCGCGATATGAAGCTCGCGTCTTATGCGGCCTGTGCGGACACGTCGCGCGGCCGGCGCTACGCGGAACCGGCGCCAACCACGCGTAGCGACTATCAGCGTGACCGCGATCGCATTATTCACAGCGTGGCGTTTCGGCGTCTCGAATATAAAACCCAGGTCTTCATTAGCCACGAAGGCGACTTATTTCGGAATCGACTAACGCATTCATTGGAAGTTGCGCAGATTACCCGCAGCCTCGCGCGCACATTGGCGCTGAACGAAGACCTCAGCGAGGCCATTGCGCTCGCGCACGACCTCGGCCACACCCCGTTTGGGCACGCCGGTCAGGACGCGCTCAACGATTGCATGCGCGACTACGGCGGCTTCGAACATAACGCTCAAAGCCTGCGTGTCGTCGATGAATTGGAAGACAAATATGCGGCGTTTCGCGGCCTTAATCTAACGTTCGAAACGCGCGAAGGCATCCTCAAGCACTGCTCGCAAACCCGTGCGCGGACGCTCGGCGATGTCGGCGAGCGCTTCCTGAACAAGCAGCAAGGCGGTTTGGAGGCGCAGCTTACCAACGTCGCCGATCAAATCGCCTACAACAATCACGATGTCGATGACGGCTTGCGCGCCGGCCTGCTGACGATCGAACAACTACAAGCGGTGCCGTTGTTCGCGCGGCACTTGGCCGAAGTTCGCGCAACCTACGCGGCACTGACGCCGCAACAACTGCGTTTCGAAACCATCCGACGGATGATTAACGCGCTGGTCGTCGATCTCGGCACTCAGACTGCGGACAATTTGCTGCCCTATGCCGGACAGAGCATCGACGCGGTCCGCGCGCTGCCAGCGCCGCTGGTTGAGTTCGGTCCCGTGATGCAGCAGGAAAACCGCGCGCTCAAGCATTTTTTGCACGAAAACCTGTACGGCCACCATCAGGTTTACCGCGTGATGAGCAAAGCAAGACGCATTGTGCGTGAGTTGTTTAGTGCCCTGAATGACGACCCGCGCTTGATGCCGCCCGAGTTCTACGATCACGCTATGCGCGCCGAGCAGCTGAGTGGCCGCACGGGCCGTGCACGCGTGGTCGCCGATTACATCGCCGGGATGACCGACCGCTTTGCACTCGAAGAACATCAGCGCCTATTCGATTTGCACGTGCTGCGCTAAAGCGGTTGTTTCGGCCGCGCAGGTATCCGGCGTGGCGAAAAATAAAACCTGAAGCAGGTATTTGATGCAATGCAGGAAAATGGTCGAGAAAAACTAAATTATTGACGTTGGCGTCAACATCCTTATAATCAAAATGTTGCGCTGCAGGCTAACAGTCCACGCAACCACTCGCTCATTCTGCGTCTGAAGATGGCCCCCAGATCACTCTGTGGTCGCGACAGCGGCAGGATGGTTTGCCCCCATCGACTAATGGGTTTGCGCTATGAGCCGCGAAGTAGAAAACACGTTGCAGCAGGGGTTGTATCGGGAGGCGTTCGAGCGGGATAGCTGCGGATTCGGAATGATCGCCCAAATGGACGATCAAGCCAGCCACAAACTGATTAAAACTGCGATCCGTGCGCTGGAGCGCATGACGCACCGCGGTGCAATCGCCGCCGATGGCAAAACCGGCGACGGTTGCGGTCTATTGATGAAGAAGCCTGATCGCTTCCTGCGCGCCAAGGCCGCGGAACTCGGCTTCAAACTCGGCGAGCATTACTGCGCCGCGAATATTTTCCTTTCCCAAGACGCCGAAAAAGCCGCCTACGCCCGCACGGCGCTAGCCGAGGCCTGCGCCAAGCATGGGTTGAAATTACTTGGCTGGCGGCCGTTGCCGACGGATCACAGCGCCTGCGGTGAAGAAGCCCTGCGCACGCTGCCGCAGATTGAACAAGTGTTTATTTCGGCGCCAGCGGGTACGCATAAATTTGCGTTTGAGCTAAAGCTGTTCCGCGCCCGGCGCCAAGTTGAGAAGCTGATCAGCGTCGAAAGCGATAGTGATTTCTACATCACCTCGCTGTCGTGCCGCGTCATTGTCTACAAAGGTTTGGTGATGCCGGAGTATCTGCCGGTTCTGTATCCGGACCTGAACGATCCGCGCCTGGAAGCGTCGATCTGCGTGTTCCACCAACGGTTTTCGACTAATACGCTGCCGAAGTGGCGTCTGGCGCATCCGTTCCGTTTCCTCGCGCACAACGGCGAAATCAACACGATTTCCGGCAACCGTGCTTGGGCCGAAGCGCGACGCTACAAGTTTCAGTGTAAAGACCTGCCGGACATCAACGAGATCGCGCCGCTGGTGGGCATGACCGGGTCCGACTCGCAAAGCCTCGACAACATGCTTGAAGTGTTGCTCGCTGGCGGTATGGATTTGTTCGCCGCGATGCGCGCCTTAGTGCCGCCGGCGTGGCAGAACGTCGAGAACCTCGACGCCGATTTGCGTGCGTTTTACGAATACAACTCGCTGCAAATGGAGCCCTGGGACGGCCCAGCCGGCATCGTGCTGACCGACGGCCGCTACGCGGTCTGCGCGACCGATCGCAACGGACTGCGGCCAACGCGGTACGTGATCACGAAAGACCGAACGATCACGTTGGCGTCGGAAATCGGCGTAAACGAAGTGCCGCCGGAAGATGTCGTCGAAAAAGGTCGCTTACGTCCGGGCCAAATGCTGGCTGTCGATACCGAATCCGGCAGTTTGCTGCGACCGATGGACATCGACCGTATGCTCGCCGCGCGGCAGCCGTATAAGCAGTGGCTGAAGCGCAATATCAAGCGCTTGGAGTCGTCGTTGAGCGATGACCCCACCGCGCTTGATCGCCTGCACCCGGAAAGCGTGCCGGTTTACCAGAAGCTTTACGGGCTGAGTAACGAAGAGCGCACCGAAATTCTGCGCATACTCGCCGAGAGCGGTCAGGAAACGATCGGCTCGATGGGCGATGACACGCCGTTCGCCGTGCTGTCGGCCGGTCCACGTTCGCTTTACGACTATTTCCGCCAGCAATTCGCGCAGGTCACGAATCCGCCGATTGATCCGCTGCGCGAACAGATTGTGATGTCGCTGGAGTGCTCGCTCGGCGCCGAACGCGGTATGTTCGAGGAAACGCCGGAGCGCGCGGCGCGCTTGCTGGTGGAATCGCCGGTGCTGTCGGAAACGAAATTCCGCACGCTGCTCGCGCTTGACGATCCGGCCTACAGCAATATCACGATTGACCTGAATTACGCACCATCGCTAGGCCTGAACGCTGCGGTTGAGGCGATTTGCGATCAAGCCGTTGAGGCGGTGCGGAATGGCACCGTGGTCATCGTGCTGTCTGATCGCAACATCGAGCGCAACACGCTGCCGGTTCATGCACTGCTCGCGACCGGTGCAGTCCAGCAACGCCTGATTCGCGAAGGCCTGCGCTGCGATTGCAATCTCGTCATCGAAACCGCAACGGCGCGCGACCCGCATCATTTCGCCTGCTTGATCGGTTACGGCGCGTCCTGCGTTTATCCGTATCTCGCCTACGCCAGCCTGTACGACATGGCGCGCTCCGGCGAAATCAAAGGCAAGAGCCCGCAAGACCTGGCGGCGAGCTACCGCAAAGGCATCAACAAGGGTCTGTACAAGATCATGTCGAAGATGGGCATTTCGACGATCTCCAGCTACCGTGGTGCGCAGTTGTTTGAGATCGTCGGCCTGCACGACGAAATCGTCGACGCCTGTTTCAACGATACCGTCAGCCGCATTCAGGGCGCGCGGTTTGCGGATCTCGAAGCCGAACAAACCCAGTTGGCGCTGTTAGCGTGGACGCCGAGGAAGACAGTGCCGCAGGGCGGTTTGTACAAATATGTCGTCGGCGGCGAATACCACGCCTATAACCCGGACATCATCAACACGCTGCACAAAGCAGTGCGCTCCGGTGAATACGGCGATTACGAGGTCTACGCCAATCTGGTCAACGGTCGACCGGTGACGACGTTCCGTGATTTGCTGCAGATCAAGGCCGACATCACGCCGATTCCGCTCGATGAAGTTGAGCCGGTCGAGTCGATCTTGAAGCGCTTCGACTCCGCCGGCATGTCGCTCGGCGCGCTGAGCCCAGAAGCGCACGAAGCCCTGGCGACGGCGATGAACCGCCTCGGCGGCCGCAGCAATTCCGGCGAAGGCGGCGAAGACCCGGCGCGCTACGGCACGATCAAGAACTCGAAGATCAAGCAGGTCGCGAGCGGCCGTTTCGGCGTTACGCCGGCGTATCTGATGAGCGCGGAAGTGCTGCAGATCAAGGTGGCGCAAGGCGCCAAGCCCGGCGAAGGCGGTCAGCTGCCGGGCGATAAGGTGAACGAGCAGATCGCCGCGTTGCGTTACGCGCGGCCGGGTGTTGCGCTGATTTCGCCACCGCCGCATCACGATATCTATTCGATTGAGGATTTGGCGCAGCTGATCTTCGACTTAAAGCAGGTCAATCCGCAGGCGATGGTTTCGGTCAAGCTGGTGTCCGGCCCCGGCGTCGGCACAATTGCCGCTGGCGTCGCCAAAGCCTACGCGGACTTCATCACGATCTCTGGCTACGACGGCGGCACAGGCGCGAGTCCGGTCACCAGCGTTAAGTACGCCGGCACGCCGTGGGAACTGGGCTTAGCCGAAACGCACCAGACCCTGCGCCGGAACGGCCTGCGCGACAAAGTGCGTGTACAGACCGACGGTGGCTTGAAGACCGGGCTAGATGTCGTCAAAGCGGCGATCCTCGGCGCTGAGAGCTTTGGTTTCGGCACCGCGCCGATGATCGCGCTGGGCTGCAAATACCTGCGTATCTGTCATCTGAACAACTGCGCAACCGGCGTTGCGACGCAAAATAACGTGCTGCGCAGTAACCATTTCATCGGCTTGCCGGAAATGGTCATGAACTACTTCAAGTTCGTGGCGGAAGAAACCCGGCACTGGCTGGCGCGCCTCGGCGTGCGTTCGCTGGAAGAATTGATCGGCCGCAGCGACTTGCTCGAAGCCGCCGCCGGCACAACGTCAAAACAGGCGTCATTAGATCTGCAGCCGATCCTATCGGCAGCTGGTTTGGTCTCGACCAGCGGCCAGTTCTGCACCAGCAGCAACCCGCCGCATGATCGCGGTCTGCTTGCCGAACAAATGGTTGCGGCGGTATTGCCGGCGATCGAAGCCAAGAGCGGCGGCACGTTCGCGTTCGATATCAACAATATGAATCGCTCAATCGGCGCCCGCCTGAGCGGCGAAATTGCCAAGCGCCACGGCAATCTCGGGATGTCTGATGCGCCGGTAACGATCCAACTCAAAGGCGCTGCGGGCCAGAGCTTCGGCGTCTGGAACGCGGGCGGTTTGAACATGGAACTCGAAGGCGAGGCCAACGATTACGTCGGCAAAGGCATGGCCGGCGGTCGTATCGTGATTCGCCCGCCGCGCGCCAGCCGTTTCAAATCCAATCAAACGGTGATCATCGGTAACACCTGCCTGTACGGCGCTACCGGCGGTACTTTGTATGCGGCTGGCATCGCCGGTGAACGTTTTGGGGTCCGTAATTCCGGCGCACTCGCGGTGGTTGAAGGCTGCGGCGATCATGGCTGCGAGTACATGACCGGCGGCGTTGCCATTGTCCTCGGCCGCGTCGGGGTCAACTTCGGCGCCGGTATGACCGGCGGCTTTGCCTACGTGCTGGACGAGCGGCGCAATTTTGTCGACCGCTACAACCACGAGTTGATCGATATCCATCGCATCGTCGCCGAAGCGATGGAAGGGCATCGCCACTTCCTCGTCGGCCAGTTGCGCGAGTACGTCGAGGCCACCGGCAGCGATTGGGGCCGCGAGATCATTGAGAACTTCCGAGATTACGTCGGTAAATTCTGGCTGGTTAAACCGAAAGCGGCCGATATCGCGTCGCTGCTGGTTACGATCCGCGCCGCCGCATGATGACGCTCCGATGGCGGTCGGTCGGTACGCTCAATGCGTCCGCCGCCGCCGTCGGAATCCTGTTTCCCGCCTCAGCCTTCCGTTAAGCAATGGCCGCCAAGAACGCTCTTCAGTTTCTCGATACCCCGCGCTCCGACCCGAAAAAGGCACCGGTAGAAATTCGGCTGCATGATTTCCGTGAGATCTACGGCCAGTTCAACGCCGATGCCGCGGGCAGCCAAGCTGGTCGCTGCCTAGACTGCGGTAATCCGTACTGTGAATGGAAATGCCCGGTACATAACTACATTCCGAATTGGCTGAAGCTGGTGCAGGAAGGCAATTTATTCGCCGCCGCCGAGCTTTCCCATCAAACCAATTCGCTGCCGGAAATCTGTGGCCGTGTCTGCCCGCAAGATCGCCTCTGTGAAGGCGCCTGCACGCTGAACGATGGCTTCGGCGCGGTGACTATCGGCAGCATCGAAAAATACATTTCGGACGAAGCCTTTAAGCAGGGCTGGCGGCCTGATATGTCGAAAGTCGTGGCGACGGGCAAAAAAGTGGCGATTGTCGGCGCCGGCCCGGCCGGCCTCGGCGCGGCCGATATCCTGACTCGCAACGGCGTCAAGGCGATTGTGTTCGACCGCTACGCCGAAATCGGCGGGTTACTGACCTTTGGCATCCCGCCGTTCAAACTCGAAAAGAGCGTTGTCAGAACGCGGCGTGACATCCTCGAAGGCATGGGCGTGGAATTCCGCCTGAATACCGAAATTGGCCGCGATGTGCCGTTTGACACGCTGCTGGCAGACTACGATGCCGTTTTCCTCGGCATGGGCACCTATACCGCGATGCGTGGCGGCTTTCCCGGCGAAGATCTTCCTGGCGTAGTGCAAGCCCTGCCGTTCTTGATTTCAAACGTGAATCGCGTGCTCGGCTTGGAAAAAGCCCCAGACGATTTCATTGATATGAAGGGCCAGCGCGTCATCGTGCTCGGCGGCGGCGATACCGCGATGGACTGCAACCGCACCAGCGTACGGCAGCAGGCGGCGCGCGTCAGCTGCGTTTATCGCCGGGACGAGGCCAACATGCCCGGCTCGCGTCGCGAAGTGGCAAACGCCAAGGAAGAGGGTGTACGCTTCATGTTCAACCGCCAGCCGGTGGAAATTGTCGGCGATGGCAAGGTTGAAGGCGTTAAGGTCGTCGAGACCAGGCTGGGACCAGCTGATGTGCGCGGTCGGCGCAAGCCCGAGATTGTGCCGGGCTCAGAAGAAATCATCCCGGCGGATAAAGTGGTGATTGCGTTCGGCTTTCAGCCGTCGCCGGCGGATTGGATCAGCCAGTACGGGGTTGAGCTGCATGCCGACGGCCGTGTGAAAGCGCCGGAAGCGGCGCATTTCCAGACCACGAATCCGAAAGTATTCGCGGGCGGGGATATGGTTCGCGGCAGCGATCTCGTGGTCACGGCAGTTTACGAAGGCCGTCAAGCAGCGGAAGGGATTCTCGACTATCTCGGCGTCTGAAGCCGGACTTGTGGCGTGTAAAAGTCCGCTTCGGCGGACTTTTTGCGTTTTAATGCTGGAACACAACCAAAATAAACGGATGCCTGCCGGAATTGCCCGGTGTTATGGAATTGTGATGATCGCACTATGCAGAAAATTCTCGATTGGGTGAGCCGAGGTTTCGATCAAAGCAGCTTGGAATTTGTTGCGCCCGGTAGTCGCCGCTGGCGGATGGGTACCGGGCCGGTTGGGGCGCAGGTACAGATGCGCGAGGCCAGTGTTTTACGGCGGCTGTTGAAAAACCCGGAAATGCAGTTTGGCGAAGCCTATATGGACGGCGATTGGACGCCGGAAAATGGCGATTTGCTGAAGGTGCTGCAAGTCGGCCTGAATATTTCTGCGCACCGTGAGCGCCTTACGCCATTTCGGCGGCTACGGCGCAGCTTGGCCGCTTTCGCTGAACGCAATACGCCGCATTTGTCGCGGCGCAATGTTGCCCATCACTACGACCTCGACAACGAGTTTTACAAACTCTTTCTCGATGCCGAAATGCACTATTCCTGCGCGTATTTCGAAAAGCCCGAGATGACGTTGGAGCAGGCGCAGCAGGCCAAGTGCGCGATGATCGCCCGCAAGCTGAACCTAAAATGCGGCGCCCGTGTGCTCGACATCGGCTGCGGCTGGGGCGGGCTCAGTTTGTACTTGGCGCGCCATTTCAACGCTCGCGTCACTGGCGTGACCTTATCCGTTGCGCAGCATGCGTTGGCGCTGCAACGGGCGAAGGCGGAGGGCTTGGATAAACAAGTCGAATTTCGCCTGCAGGACTACCGCGATACGCCGGGCGAGTTTGATGCCATCGTCAGCGTCGGCATGTTTGAGCATGTCGGCCGGCCGCAGTACCAAACTTATTTTGATCAAATCAACGCTCGGCTAGCGCCGGACGGAACAGCGTTAATGCACACCATCGGCCGTTTATCACCGCCCGGCCGGACAAATCCTTGGATTACCAAACACATCTTCCCGGGCGGCTACATCCCGGCGCCGTCGGAGGTGCTGCCGGCAATCGAGAACAGCGGCTTGGAGCTGAATGACTTAGAGGTTTGGCGCCTGCACTACGCGGAAACCCTGGCCGAGTGGAATCGCCGTTTCCAGCGCGTGCGCGGGCAGTGCGCGCAGCGCTTCGGCGAACGGTTCTGCCGAATGTGGGAGTTCTACTTGTTGGCTTCGGAAGCGAGTTTTCGTGCCGATTCGCTGGTGGTGTTCCATTTTCAAATGGCGCACGGGCGCGATCGCCTGCCGCTGACGCGGGATTATCTCTATCGGTGACGCCGACAACAGCGCGCCGCGCCTACCCTGCCGGTTCGTGCTCTGCGCTGGGTAGCGATAAACTACCTGCCCCACGCCGTTACCCGCCCCATGACTTCCGCCGCAACCCACGCCGAATCTTCGCTTGCCGAAGCCGCAGCCCTGCGCCGCACCTTTGCGATTATTTCGCATCCGGACGCCGGTAAAACCACGCTCACCGAAAAGCTGTTGTTGTTCGGTGGCGCGATCCAGCTTGCCGGCACCGTGAAAGGCCGCAAAGCCAGCCGCCATGCGACGTCGGACTGGATGGCGCTGGAACAGCAGCGCGGTATCTCGATCACCACCTCGGTGATGCAGTTCCCGTACAACGGCAAGATCGTCAACTTGCTCGATACGCCGGGCCACGAAGACTTCTCGGAAGACACCTACCGTACGCTGACCGCGGTGGACTCGGCGCTGATGGTCATCGACGCCGCGAAAGGCGTAGAGCCGCGCACGATCAAGCTGATGGAAGTCTGCCGCTTGCGCGATACGCCGATCATTACCTTCATCAACAAGTTCGACCGCGACGGCCGGCCGCCGCTGGATCTGCTCGACGAAGTTGAAAAAGTGCTGGGTCTGCAATGTACGCCGATCACCTGGCCGTTGGGCATGGGGCGCGATTTCCGCGGCGTTTATCATTTGCTGGAAGATCGGTTTTATCTCTACACCGGCGATAAGCACCGTATTTCCGAGATTGAAACAATCGACGGTTTGCGAGCGCCGGGGTTGGCCGAGCGCTTCGGCGCGCCGTATCAAACGCTGCTAGACGAAATTGATCTGCTGCAAATGGCTGGCGCCGCGTTTGATCTTGAGACTTACCGCGCGGCCAAGCTGACGCCGGTGTTCTGCGGCAGCGCCATCAACAACTTCGGCGTCCGCGAACTGTTGAACGGTTTTGTCGACTGGGCGCCGGGGCCGCAGCCGCGTACCGCCATGTTTAATGGTGCGGAGCACGAGGTTTATCCCGAACACCGCAAATTCACCGGTTTCGTGTTCAAAATTCAGGCAAACATGGATCCGAAGCACCGTGACCGTGTCGCGTTCATGCGCGTTTGCTCGGGTGTTTATCGCAAAGGCATGCCGCTGCATTCGGTGCGCTTGAACGGACCGGTACGGGTTAATAGCGCGCTGACGTTCATGGCCTCGGACCGCGAAGCGGTTGAAGAAGCGTTCCCCGGCGACATCATCGGCCTGCATAACCACGGCACGATTGCGATTGGCGACTCGTTCTCCGAAGGTGAAACGCTGACGTTTTCGGGCATCCCGAATTTCGCACCCGATTTGTTCCGGCGCGTGGTCCTGAAAGACCCGCTGAAATCGAAGCAGTTGAACAAGGGTCTGGACCAACTCTGCGAAGAAGGCGCGACGCAGGTTTATCGCCCGATTACCAATAACGACGTCATTCTCGGCGCAGTTGGCGTGCTGCAGTTCGAAGTGGTGCAGTACCGCCTGCGCGACGAATACAGCGTTGAATCGGTCTTCGATGCCGTATCGGTTTCGACCGCGCGCTGGGTCGCTTGTGATGATCCGAAAAAGCTAAAAGAATTCCGCGATAAAAACGAAGCCCGGTTGGCGATCGACCACGCTGGCTATCTCGTGTATCTGGCGAGCAGCAACGTTAATTTGCAAATGACAAAAGAACGGCATCCGGACGTGCGTTTCCTCGATACGCGCGAGCAAGGCGCGGCGCATAGCTAAACGGCTGCGCAGCGGACCGCCAGATCGATCGACGGCGTCGCCAACGCTGATTGCGTGGCGGCGTAGGCGGCAATAGTCAGCGCGCGGCCGGTTTATTGGACAATGGTCGCGACATACGCTGTCGCAGCCTAGGCGCCACACGCGGCAGGATCTGGCTGGGTTACCATAACCGCCCGATGGCCGATTCTGTACCTGTGACCGATCCCGCCGCGCTGCAAGCCAGCGCCCGCCGTGTGTTGGAAATCGAGCGTGACGCGCTGACCGCGCTGTTGCCGCGCGTTGACGCCGCGTTTGCGCGCGCTTGCGCGCTATTGCTCGCATGCCGGGGGCGCGTTGTCGTCACGGGTATGGGTAAGAGTGGCCATATCGGCGGCAAAATCGCGGCAACCCTAGCGTCCACCGGCACGCCGTCGTTTTACGTGCATCCAGGTGAAGCCAGCCACGGCGACCTCGGCATGATCACCCGTGATGACGCCGTGATTGCAATCAGCAATTCCGGCGAAACCAATGAAGTGCTGACGATCCTGCCGCTGATCAAACGCATGGGTATCCCGCTGATTTCGATGACCGGCCGGCCCGGTTCGACGTTGGCAACGACGGCAGACGTTCACCTCGATGTTTCGGTGGCGCAGGAAGCCTGCCCGATGAATCTCGCGCCGACCGCGAGCACCACGGCGACGCTGGCGATGGGCGACGCGCTGGCCGTTGCCTTGCTTGAGGCGCGTGGCTTTACGCCAGAAGATTTTGCATTGTCGCATCCGGGCGGGACGCTCGGCCGCCGCCTGCTGCTGAAAGTCAGCGATTTGATGGCCACCGGCGAGCGGATTCCAAAAGTCGGCGTCAACGTTGGCCTGTCCGCGGCGTTGCTGGAGATGACGCACAAGGGCCTGGGCATGACGGCGGTGGTCGACGATGACGGCCGTGCACTAGGCATCTTCACTGACGGTGATTTGCGCCGCGTGCTCGACGCCGGCACCGATATTCGCAGCGCCAAAATCGCTGATGTGATGACCCACGGCGGTAAACACATCGACGCCGCACAGCTGGCCGCCGAAGCGGTGCATCGAATGGAAAAACACCGCATCACGGTGTTGTTAGTGCTCGACGCCGCACAGCATGTCGTCGGCGTGCTGCATATGCACGATTTACTGCGCGCGGGCGTGGTCTGATGCGGACCATTGCCGAACGCGCGCGCGCGATCCGCTGCGCGGTTTTCGATATCGATGGCGTCATGACCGACTGCAAGCTCTATCTCGGCCCGGACGGCAGCGAGTGGAAAGCGGTGAACGTGCGGGACGGTCTCGGATTGAAGTTGTTGTTGCAGGCCGGCATCGAAGTCGCGGTGATTTCCGGCCGGCCGTCGGCAGCGATGCAAACCCGGCTCGAATATTTGGGCGTACGCCATATCTGGTTAAACGTAGACGAAAAAATCCCAGCCTGGGAAACGCTGCGCGTGCGTCTGGGTTTGCGCAATGAGGAGATGGCGATGATGGGCGACGATACCCCCGACCTGCCGCTGATGCGCTTAGCCGGTCTGGCGTTGACGGTTGCTGACGCGCACCCGCAAGTCCTCGCCGCCGCGCATTGGGCCAGTCGCCTAACTGGTGGCAACGGCGCGGTGCGCGAGGCGGCGGACTTGATTCTCGCCGCGCAAGCGCCAGCAGTGGAGTCGGCGCCGTGATTCGCTACGCCTTAATCGTTACGCTATTGTTGGCGCTGGCTGGGCTCTTTTTTACGCTGCAAAAAGCCAATGACGTCAGCATCGCGCCGGCAGCCGAAGTAACCAAGCTGCCACGGTATACGCTAACCAATGCTGTGCTGACGCGCTTTGATGCCACCGGTACGCCGTCGTTGCGTGGGCACGCCGACACGTTGGATTATTTCGACGATGAATCGGCTCATGCAGAAAAACTACAGCTGGCTGTGCTTTCCGGCGTTACCATGCCGTGGCACATCGCAGCGCCGAGCGGCACGCTGCAAGCGCATAGCCATATCTTTTTGCTCGAAGGCGACGTCGTCGCCGACGGCAACTGGCCGGACAATAACGAGGCGCTGACGGTGCGTACCGAGCAGCTCTGGGTCGATCCGGATCAACATCTACTGCACACGGACCGCGCGGTAACGCTGACGAGCGCCACGCGCAACGGCAGCGCAACCGGATTTCGCGGTGACTGGATCGAAAAAAACATGCAATTGCTGGACGACGTGAAGATGCACTATGAAGCGCAGCGCTAGGCCGATACAAGGATTGTTTGCGGTCGCCGCACTACTCAGCGCGGCGTTGGCGTTTGGCCAAACTGTGAAACCGGCGCCTTCGAACGGCAAAGTCACCGAGCGCTCCAAAGCCTCGCTGAGCAGTGTGCCGCGCGGAAGCAATTTAAAGCCGACGGGGGCGGTGACGGTCACCGCGAAAACCGCGGAATTGGTTCAAGGCAGCTCGGCCGTTTACACCGGCAATGTGGTGCTGACGTCGAATACGCTGAAGCTGGACGGCGATCGCGTCGAAATCAAGCAATACCCAGGCGGCCAATACGAAGCGAAAGTCACTGGCGGCCCTGCGCATATGAATCACAGCGGAACCGGCGTTGATAATCCCACCGTGATTGCTCGCGCCAACACCCTGAACTACGACAGCCGGACCGGCCAGCTCGATTTGGTCGGTGACGCTTACGTCATGCGCGGCGAAGACGAACTCACCGGCGAAACTATTCTGTACGACGTCAACGAGCACCGGGTGAAAGCCGCTGGCGGCGGTAATAACGGCCAAGTCACGGTCATCATCCAGCAGGCTGATCCGGCGCCAGAAACGCCCGCAGCCACGCCGAGTAATAGCACGCCTGCAGCGCCGCCCGCTGAGAAAAAGCCGTGACGGCGGCGCCAGATTCAGCCGTAAAACGCGGCGGCTCAGTGTTGCGGGCGCGTAATTTGGTTAAGCGCTACCGCAAGCGGACGGTGGTCAATGACGTTTCCCTGACCGTTAGTGCCGGCGAAATCGTCGGCCTGCTCGGCCCTAACGGCGCTGGCAAAACCACCTCGTTCTACATGGTTGTTGGCCTCGTTCCGGCCGATAGTGGCGTGATCGAACTCGACAACCAAGACATCACACGCCTGCCGATGCACGCGCGTGCGCGCCAAGGCATCGGCTATTTGCCGCAAGAAGCATCGGTGTTCAGGAAGTTGTCGGTTGCCGATAATATTTTGGCGATTCTTGAACTCCGCGACGATTTAGATAAAAAAGGCCGGCTGGCCGAACTCGAACGGCTGCTGGCGGAGTTGCATATCGGCCACGTTCGCGAAGGATTGGGGATGTCGCTTTCGGGCGGTGAGCGCCGGCGCTGCGAGATTGCGCGCGCGCTAGCGGCAAATCCGCGGTTTATTTTGCTCGACGAGCCGTTTGCCGGCGTTGATCCGATCGCGGTTATCGATATTCAAGGCATTGTTCGCCATCTGGCGGAGCGCGGAATCGGTGTGCTGATCACCGACCATAACGTCCGCGAAACCTTAGGAATTTGCAACCGCGCGTACATCCTCGCCGAAGGCAGAGTGATTGCAGAAGGCGCGCCAACACAATTGCTTGAAAACGAAACGGTTCGGCGTGTTTATTTAGGCGAGCAATTCCGCTTGTAACCGCATTGGGCCTACGTTGCCGCTTGTCTGGGCATTGAAGAATTAGGCATTACTTTTTCAATAATAGCGCACCCCGATAAATTCTGAGCAAGTAGAATGCCAATCATGAATTTCATGATCGCATCGCTATGAAGCAGTCGCTGTCACTCCGAACCGGCCTCGCGCTGACCATGACGCCTGCTCTGCAGCAGGCGATTCGTCTATTGCAACTTTCCAGCTTGGATCTGCAGCTTGAGATCCGGCAGGCGTTGGAATCCAATGTGATGCTGGAGGCCGACGGCGACGACGGCGAGCCGCAGAGCGTTGAGGAAGCGATGGCCGAAACTGCCGAAGCGGCGGCGGTGGCGGTTGAGAACAGCGCCGCGGAAACGGTTATCGAAATCGGCGGCGAGAACGTCATCCCGGAAGACATGCCGGTCGATGCCGACTGGAACGACATCTACGACGGTTCGGGCCCCGGCAATACGCTATCCGGGAACAGTAACGACGACGAAGACAGCCTCCATGACTTCATGCAGGCTAATTTGCACGGCAGTCAGTCGCTGCGCGATCACTTGAATTGGCAGGCGAGCATCGCGCCATTCGATGAAGTTGATGCCGAAATTGCGCTGCATCTGATCGACACGATCAACGACGACGGTTATCTCGAAGATTGGGAAGGCGTGCGTGATCGTCTGGCAAGCACGCTGAATATCCCGATCTCGCGGATCGAGACGGTGCTGTCATCGGTACAAGACTTCGACCCTTCCGGCGTTGGCGCCCGTGATTTGCCGGAGTGTCTGCGCCTGCAATTGCAGCAGTTTCCCGAGAAAACACCGGGCTTAGCGGCGGCCTTTTCGATTCTAAAAGCGCCGATGCCGCTGCTGGCGCGGCACGACGTTCCCGCGCTGGCCAAAGTCACGGGCCTGTGCCAGGATGACGTACAAGTCGGATTGCTGCTGGTGCAATCGCTGCAGCCGCATCCGGGACGGCCCTATCAGGCGCACGAAAGTGATTACATCGCACCCGATGTTTTCGTTTCCAAAAACAACGGCCGCTGGCGCGTGGCGCTGAATCCTGAGCACACGCCTCGGCTCCGCATTAACTCCCTGTATCAGGGCATGGTTAAACGCGCGGACACTTCGCGCGACCAGCTGACGATGAAGCAGCATCTGCAGGAAGCGCGTTACTTCATCAACTCACTCGAAGCCCGCAACGAAACCCTGCTGCGGGTTGCGCAGTGCATCATCGAAGAACAGCGCGCGTTTCTCGACTACGGCGAAGAAGCCATGCGGCCGCTGGTGCTGCGCGATGTTGCGGAGCAACTCGGCATCCACGAATCCACCGTCTCCCGCGCAACAGCAAATAAATACATGCTGACGCCGCGCGGGCTTTATGAACTTAAGTACTTCTTTTCGAGTCATGTACAGACCATAGAAGGAGGAACCTGCTCAGCTACTGCCATACAGGCCATGATCAAACGTCTTGTTGCTAAGGAAGATCAAGCCAAGCCACTTTCCGACTCGACGCTCGCCGATATGCTGCTGAAAGAGGGCATCCAGGTTGCGCGTCGCACGGTCGCCAAGTATCGCGAGGCTTTGCGGATCCCACCTTCGCACGAGCGCAAGCCGATCGGTTGAGTCCCGCTCGGGCGTCCTTGGTAAAGCGCATGGCCTGAAACCTGCACCGCTATCAACCCAACCCTGCGCCCAATCGTACTGGCTGGGCCTCGGTAGGCTTTACGAAGAGAAGGAGTCTGCGAATGAACCTGAATATTTCCGGTCACCATCTGGACCTCACCCCAGCATTGCGTACTTACGTCGCTGAAAAGCTGAAGCGCGTCGAGCGGCATTTTGATCACTTGATTGGCGCTGATGTCATTCTGTCGATGGATACCAAGCTGCAGCATAAAGCGGAAGCAACGCTGCACGCGCGCGGGGCTAATTTATACGCTGAGGCGATCGAGCAAGACATGTACGCCGCGATCGATGGTCTGATCGACAAGCTCGATCAGCAAACCCGGAAACTCAAGGACAAAGTTCGCGACCATCATGCGCGCGAAGGTGAGGCCCAGAAGCATTTGCTGAACTGATCTTCAGCATCATCCGGACTTGTGACGCACTGCAGCGTTACACTATCCAGGATACCGACGCGACCTAGCTTAAAACGCTAGGTCGCGTTTTAACCATCCTCCGGAATGCTCTGCGCAGCGATCAAAACTCTATGAAACTTCAGGAAATTCTCACAACCACGCGCGTTGCCAGCGGCGTCGCCGTTACCAGCAAAAAACGCGCACTGGAAGAAATCGCGAAATTGCTCGCGCTCGGCACCCCCAGCGTTAGCCACGCCGAAATCCTCAACAGCCTCGCTGGCCGCGAAAAACTCGGCAGCACCGGGCTCGGTCACGGCGTCGCCATTCCGCACGGGCGCCTCGGTGGCATTAGCACCAGCGTCGGCGCTTTTGTGCGCCTGAAGCACCCTGTTGATTACGACACTCACGACGGCCAGCCAGTCGACCTCATCTTTGGTTTGCTCGTGCCGCAGAACGCGACCAGTGAACATCTGCAGCATCTCGCCGCAATCGCCGAAAAATTCTCTGACGAAGATTTCTGCGGCCGCGTTCACGCGGCGAAAGACGATGCTGCTCTACACGCGCTGCTGACCGCCTGAAACCTGCTGAACCGGTGACCGCAGCATCGGCAGCGAGCCTCACCGGACACGGCGTTTTTCTCGAAGTCGAGGGCCTCGGCATTTATCTGCGTGGCGCCAGCGGCGTCGGTAAAAGCGAGCTCGGGCTGGAACTGGTCTCCCGCGGCCATAAGCTGATCGCTGATGATGCGATCGAATTCATCCGCGCGGATTCCAGCGTCGTCGGCCGCTGCCCGGCGCTGCTCGAAGGTTTTATTGAAGTGCGCGGTCTCGGCATCCTCAATGTTCGGCGCGTGTTTGGTGACGCTGCGGTGGTGCCCAGCGCGGCCTTGGATTTGATTATCGATCTCGGTGTACGTGGCGATCCAACGCCGGACGAACGTCTCTACGGTCGCCGTGGCCGCAGTCTTATGCTCGGTATCGCGATCGACGAAATCTCGCTGCCGCGGCGGGTCGGGCATAATCTCGCGGTGCTGGTCGAGGCCGCATGTCGTGACCATCGGCTTCGGCAAGCGGGCTATAACGCCTGCGACGATTTGGTCGCACGCCAAGCCCGCGCCATGCAGCATGCGGCGGAGACGCCGCATCAAACGGATACTTCGAGCGAACACACTTAGATATGCGGCTCGTCATCGTCAGCGGTCTCTCCGGTGCCGGCAAAACCGTGGCCCTCAAGCAATACGAGGACCTCGGTTATTACTGCATCGATAATATTCCGCTCGATTTAGTGCAGCCGTTACTGGCGCACGCCGTCGCCAATCCCGGCCCGCGCTACAGCCTCCTGGCGGTGGGACTTGACGCCCGTTGCGATCCGCGCGAAATCGAACATTTTCCGGCCGTGCTCGATGCCCTACGGGCGCAGCGTATCGATGTTCGCGTGCTGTTTCTGACCGCTGAAGATAGCGTGATCCTGCGGCGCTACAACGAGACCCGACGCCGGCACCCGTTATCGAGCCCGGAAATTTCGCTGCTCGATGCGATCCGGCTCGAACGCAAGCTGCTCAAGCCGGTGGCGGATCTGGCAGACGTGCCGCTCGATACCTCGCACATGAATTTGCACGAGCTGCGCGCCGCGATCGGTGCCCGGTTACCGGAAGTCGGGGCCGGCAAGCTCGCGTTGCTCCTGCTGTCGTTCGGCTTTAAAAATGGCAGCCCCGAAGGCGCCGATTTCGTATTTGACGTGCGCTGTCTGCCGAACCCACATTGGGTGCCGGAGCTACGGCAGCTGTCTGGCCGCGACGAAGCGGTTATCGATTACCTCGACACCCATACCGTCGTGCTCGAATTATTTACCGATATCAAACGGTTTCTGGAACGCTGGCTGCCAGCGTTTCAAGCTCAGGATCGGGCCTACATTACCGTTGCAGTTGGCTGCACTGGGGGGCAGCACCGCTCGGTTTATTTGGTCGAGAAGCTGGCGCCGGTATTTCGCGAGCGGTATGAACAGGTGGTGGTACGCCACCGGGAACTGGGTCTATGAGCGTCGGCGTGCTGATCGTCACCCACGGCAAACTCGGCCAGCATTTGGTCGAAACGATGAGAGACATGCTCGGCGGGCTGCCGCTGCAGACGGATGTCTTGGAAGTCCGCCGCGTGCAAGCAACCGAACCCTTGTTATTACAGGGGCAGCGGATGATTGAGCGCCTCGCCAATAACGACGGCGTGCTGATTTTGACCGACGCCTACGGCTCGACGCCGAGCAATATCGCCCAGCGCCTTGCCGAAGCCGCGCGAACGGAGCTGGTTGCAGGGATCAACCTGCCGATGCTGGTCAAAATTTTTAATTATCCGCAGCTGGATCTCGCGGCGATGGCGCGCGCCGCCGTCGAAGGCGGGCAGCGTGGCATTGTCGTTTGCCCGCGAGACAACGCGCCGATTGTGGCGCCGCCGACCGCGGCCAAATCAACTGAACAGCAGGGCTGAGTTTATGAGCACCGTCACCGAAAGAACCGTTCCGATCGTCAACCGCCTCGGTTTGCATGCGCGTGCCGCTGCCAAGTTGGTGACGCTGGCCGCGAAATATCACGCCGAGGTCCAAGTTTCGAAAGACGGCAAGGTTGTCAGCGGTAAAAGCATCATGGGCGTCATGATGTTGGCCGCTGCGCAAGGCAGCTTGATCACGCTGCGCGCCGAAGGCGACGACGCCGTGGAAGCGGTCGCCGCACTGGCGTTGTTGATCGCGAATCGGTTTGATGAAGAAGCATAGCGATGCGCCGCCGCGCCGAACGCCCGCGGCTATGAGCCGCCGAGGACAAAGCCGATGAGCTTTTGGTTATCGGGTATCGGGGTTTCACGCGGCATCGCGATCGGGCGCGTGCAGAAACTACACGGGGGTGATCTTGAGATTCCGGAATACACGCTCGGCGCGCACGAAGTCGGGCATGAAATAACGCGCTTCTACGGCGCCCAACAGCGCGCCAAAGAACAGCTGCACGATATCCGCGACCAAATTCCGGGCGGCGCGCCGGCTGAAATTGCCGCGTTTATCGACACCCATTTATTGATGCTCGACGACCGCTCGTTGACCGACGCCGTCGCCACAATGATTCGCAGCCACAACATCAACGCCGAGGCCGCGCTGCGCCGCCAGCGGGACGCCTTGGTCGCCGCGTTTGAGCAGATGGACGACGCCTACCTGCGCTCGCGCAAAGACGACGTTCAGCACGTTGCTGCGCGCATTCTGCGTATTCTGATGAAGCAGGAGCGGAGCCTGCCGGCCGGCAGCGCAGCGGTGGCCGCCGAGCCGAACGTGATCGTCGCCGATGACATCACGCCGGCCGACATCATCCTGCTGGCGCAGCAGGGCGTGGCGGCGTTCATCACCGAATACGGCGGCCCGCTGTCGCATACCGCGATTCTGGCGCGCTCGTACAGCATTCCGGCGATCGTCGGCCTGCACGGCGCGCGGCGACTACTGCGCGACGGCGAAACGATCATCGTCGACGGTGATCTCGGCCATGCGCTCGCTGATCCGGATGCCCAGGCGCTGGCCTTTTTCCGCGATAAACGCAGTGGTCAGCTCGCGCAACGGGCGGCGTTATCGGGTCTCCGGCATAAGCCGGCGATTTCACGTGATGGCATCAAAATTCGGCTGCTGGCGAATATCGAACTCAGCGAAGACGCTGCCCACGCAGCCGAACTCGGCGCGGAGGGCGTCGGCCTGTATCGCACTGAGTTTCTGTATATGAACCGGCAGGGGCTGCCATCTGAAGACGAGCAATATGAGGCCTACGCCCGGGTTGCCGCCGCGGTGAAAGGGCCGATCACCATCCGCACGCTAGATCTCGGTGCCGATAAGCAGGTCGACTCTGGCAGCCGACAAGGTCCAACGCCGAATAATCCAGCACTGGGTTTGCGCGCGATACGGCTTTGTTTGAAGGAGCCGGAGCTGTTCCGCACCCAGGTGCGTGCGCTGCTGCGCGCTTCCGCGCACGGCGACGTTCACATCATGCTGCCGATGATTTCCAGCACACAGGAATTCCGCCAAGCGCAGCAATTTATCGAAGCGACGCGGCAGCAGTTAATTGCCGAAGGCCACCGATTCGAACGCGAGATCCCGGTCGGCGCGATGATCGAAGTGCCGGCGGCGGCGCTCGCTGCGCCGTGGTTAGCGCGCTACGCGAGCTTTTTCTCGATCGGCACCAATGATTTGATCCAGTACACGCTGGCGATTGACCGCGTCGACGACGAAGTTAATTATCTTTACGACCCCTTGCATCCGGCGGTGCTGCAACTCATTCGGATGACGATTGAAGCCGGCGACAACGCCAAGATTCCGGTTGCGATGTGCGGCGAAATGGCCGGCGATCCGCGTTATACCCGGCTGCTGCTGGGCTTGGGCTTAACCGAGTTTTCGATGCACCCGGCCAGCGTGCTCGAAGTTAAGCGCATCATTATGGAATCGGATATTGGCGCGCTGCGAGAAGAAGTTGGCCGCCTGCTGATATCGGGCGATGCACATGCTGCCGAAGCCTTGGTCGGCGCCTGATTCGGCGCCCTGCAGCCTACGCTCAACCTTGGTAATTCTTGCCGTGCGAACGCCATTGCGGCTCATCCAGCAGCAACGAATCGCTTTGCCGTTCTTGGCGCAGCTTCTGTAGCTCAGTTAAGCCAAGATGAATGAAGCTGAGCCCGGAATACACTGGAGAAACCAAGTTCACTAGTGGAATCAACTGCAAAATTGCGGCGACAACGCCAAGCCCGAATAGCTGCGGCCCGGCGCGGCGTTTAACTTCACGGTACTCGTCGGCAGTGGCGTGTTCGGCTAGCGCGTCGTAGCGGAACATCACCGTGTTGAGATACGCGTTCAGCAAGATCGGTAGGAAAGCCGCGACTGGCAAAATCAGCCATAGCGGCAGCAGCAGCAGCCACAGCGCGAGATAAGCCAGCAATGCCGCGCAGCTGTTCCAAAGGCCGCCGAGGAAGCTGCCACCCTTTTCCCGCCAAAGTTCGGGATAATCTTGCTCGGCAACGCGATTGATCAAAATCGGCATCGCAATCACCGCGGTGATGAAAACTGCGGTTAGCACCACCAGCGTCGGCATCAAGATCAGCAATATGATTAAGGCCGCAGAGCCGACGATCCAGCCGATGCCGTATTCGACGAGGAAATCACGAACCGGCGTCAGCGCGGTTACGGTGTCGAGCGTTGTCAGCATCCAGCCCCAAAACAGGTAAATCAACACGCCCCATAGCAACATCGAGCCGAGCAAAGGCCAGAGCACGAGGCCGAAGATCCGGCCTCGGAACAGGCTACGTGTTGCGGCGGTGAGCGCGTCGATCATCGCGAGCGCAAACCGGGCTTACGGGTAGTGCTGCGCTTCGGATTCAGGCAGCAGGCTGACACCACGCAGCTCGCTCGCCAGAATCGCATCGCGAAGTACGCGCACCGCCTGCACCCGCGGGAAGCTGCGGCGCCAGACCATGCCGATGTGTCGCGATGGCACCGGCGCGGCAAACGGCACCGTCGGTAACGGTTTCGGCTCGCTGCGCTGGTTGGCGACGGCACCGCGCGGCAGCACCGTAATGCCGAGCCCACTGCCGACCATGTAGCGTATCGTTTCGATACTGCTGCCGGTATGCGGCCGCGGACCATCGCCTTCGGCGTCAACGCATTTTGGGCAGGCGGCAATTACCTGATCGCGGAAACAATGGCCGGGTCCCAGCAGCAACAAGTGCTCTTCGGCCAGCTTTTTTGCTGGCAAATTGGGCAGGCTGGCCCAGCGATGGCCGGGCGATAGCACGACGACAAAGTCTTCGTCGTACAGCGGCCAGGCTGATAAACCTTGTAGGTCGATCGGCAGTGCGACCAGCGCGACATCAAGCTCGTTATCGCGCAGTTGCTCCAGCAGCACGCCGGTAAAGTTTTCTTCGATCACCAACGGCATTAGCGGTGCGCTTTCGCGCAGCAACGGGATCAGGCTGGGTAGCACGTACGGCCCGACGGTGTAGATCGCGCCGAGCCGCAGCGGCCCGACCAGTTCATCTTTGCCTTCGCGGGCGATGTCTTCGACGCGCTTGGCCTCGGCCAATACGCGCCGCGCCTGCTCGATGATGCGAACCCCAACGGATGTCGGCTTTGCCTCACCGCGAATGCGCTCGAACAACGTTACGCCCAGTTCTTCCTCGAGTTTCTTCAGCGCCACCGACAACGTCGGCTGCGACACGAATGAGCGCTCGGCGGCGCGCGAAAAATGCCGTTCTTTATCGAGATTAACCAGGTAACGAAGTTCGGTAAGAGTCATAGCCAATCCTGTGGCTTTAGGAAGCGTTCGTAAAGCGCGGCTTCCGGCGATCCGGGTTGCGGTGCATACGCGTATTGCCAACTTACGAGCGGCGGCATCGACATCAAAATTGATTCGATGCGGCCATTACTCTGCAAGCCGAATAGCGTGCCGCGGTCCCAGACCAAGTTGAATTCGACGTAGCGTCCGCGACGGTACAGCTGCCAGTCGCGTTCGCGTTGTTGATACGGGGTTGCGAGTCGACGTTCGACGATCGGCAAATACGCCGGGACGAAATGATCACCGACGCTACGGGTGAGTGCAAAAGCTTGTTCGAAGCCGCCCTGGCTCCAATCGTCGTAAAACAGACCGCCAATGCCGCGCGGTTCCTGCCGGTGTTTGAGATAAAAGTAGTCGTCGCACTGGCGCTTGAGGCGCGGAAAAACCTCGGCGCCAAACGGCGCGCAAGCCGCGTGCGCCTGCTGGTGCCAATGGCGCGCATCGTCGTCGAAGCCGTAGTACGGGGTTAGATCGAAGCCGCCACCGAACCACCAGATCGGTTCCGCGCGAGGCGCTTCGGCGATCAGGAAACGCACGTTCATGTGCGAGGTCGGCACGTACGGGTTGCGCGGGTGGATGACCAGCGACACGCCCATCGCGCGGAATCCGCGGCCCGCCAATTCCGGTCGCGCTGCGGTAGCGGCGCTCGGTAGGCGGGTGCCGGTGATGTTCGAGAAATTGACGCCTGCGCGCTCGAACACGGCGCCGTCGGCGAGCACGCGCGACTCCCCGCCACCGCCTTCGTCGCGCGTCCAGACGTCGTGCAGAAAGCGACCGCCGTCGATCGCCTCCAGCGCACTGCAAATATTGTTTTGCAAGCCGCGCAGATAGGTCTCAACGGCTTGGCTGTCGGGTGCTGGAGTCATGGTTGTCATCGACGCAAAATATGCCCGTTGGCGGCGTCCCGAATTATTGTAGGGGCATCGAGACCACCGAGCAGCCCCGGAACGATGACATCGACACGATTGCGCAAGCCAATGCGCACTTGCGCCGCGCTGCGCGCCGGCGGTTCGGTGCTGCGGTTGGCACTGGTTGAGACTAACGCGCCGCCATAGGCGGTGCATAGCGCGCGCGCCACTGGATGCGCGGTAACGCGTACGGCAACGCTATCGCGATCGCCACTAATCCACGGTGGACAAAAATCAGTGGCGGGGAATACCCAGGTTGAAGGGCCGGGCCAGGAGGTGCTGGCGCGCCGCCACGCCATGCGCGACGGCACCTCGATGTAGGGTTCGAGCTGTTCGGCATCGGCCGCAATCAGAATTAGGCCCTTACGCCAGTCGCGTCGTTTTAGATCCAGCAGGCGTTCAACGGCCGCTCGATTTTGCGGCGCGCAGCCGAGACCCCAGACCGCTTCTGTCGGATACGCAACGAGGCCGCCCGCGCGTAGCGTGCGGACCGCTGCCTCGACCTTGCCGCGAGCAACCCCGCTCAAGCTTTCTTCGCGCGTACCGTCCGCTTCGTCAGCGAGGGCGCACGCGTGCTCTTGCTCGGCGCGGCTTTTTTCGCCGCTTTTGTCGCAATCTTTTTCACCACTGCTTTCTTCGGCTCGGCGCCCGTTTCGGCCGATTTCGCCACGGCCTTTTTCTTGCCGCCCTTGATCGGCTTGGCCGCCGCCGCGGCTTCGGCAAGATAAGCCTCGCACTCGAAGACGCTGAGCACCGCCGGGTCGCGTGTTTTCGGGATACGCGCTTTGCGCTCACCGTCGGTGATGTACGGCCCGAAGCGGCCTTTGACGATGCGAATCCCCGTGCCTTCGAAGATCTTGATCGTCGCCGCTTCTAATGCGGCCGCTTTCTGCTCGATCAACTCGATTACGCGGGGCAGCTCAATCGTATAGGGGTCGTCGTCCTTCTTCAGGCTGACGAACTGCTTGCCGTAGCGCGCATAGGGCCCGAAGCGGCCGATGTTAACGTCCACCGCTTCGCCGCTCGGCAGTGCGCCGAGTTTGCGCGGCAGCTTGAACAGTTCCAGCGCTTCTTCCAGCGTAATGGTGTCGATGCGCTGATTGCCGCGCAGGCTCGCAAAGCGCGGTTTTTCAGCCTCCGGATCGTCGGTCTCGCTGCGCGCGCCGATTTGCACGAACGGCCCGTAGCGGCCAAGTCGCGCGGTCACTGGCTTGCCGCTGACCGGCTCGGTGCCGATGACACGGGTTTCCGAGACTTCCGAGCGCGACAACTCCATTTTGGAGTCGACCATCGGCTTGAAGATGCCCCAGAACTTGGCCAGCAGCGGCACCCACGCTTGTTCGCCACGCGATACCGCGTCGAGATCGTCCTCGAGTTTTGCGGTAAATTCGTAGTCGACGTAGCGGGTGAAATGCTCGGTCAGGAAGCGGTTGACGATCATGCCGACGTCGGTCGGGGTGAACGCTTTGCCGTCGAGGCGCACGTAGTCACGCGCCTGCAGCGTGGCGATGATGCTGGCGTAGGTCGAAGGCCGGCCGATGTCGAATTCTTCCAGCGTTTTGACCAGGCTGGCTTCGGTGAAGCGCGGCGGCGGTTGCGTGAAATGCTGCTCCGGCAGCAACTCCAGCAGCTTTACGATGTCGCCCTCTTCAAGCGGCGGCAACCGCTTTTCATCGTCTTCCTTGGCTTCGTTCTCGTCGTCAACAGCGACGCCGTAGGCGGCGAGGAAGCCGGGTTCGACCAAAACCTGCCCATTGGCGCGGAACGCGTGCTGAGCCGAGGCACGTAATTCGGCGCTTACGGTATCGAACACGGCAGCGTTCATCTGGCAGGCGACCGTGCGCTTCCAGATCAAATCGTAAAGACGCGCCTGATCCGGCGTCATGAACTTCGCGATTTGTTCCGGAATACGCGCAGCTGATGTCGGCCGGATCGCTTCATGCGCTTCTTGGGCGTTTTTCGATTTGGCTTTGAAATACCGCGGTTCGTCCGGGATCGACTGCGGGCCGTAGCGCTTGGCGGCGACAGCGCGCAGTTCGGTCAGCGCTTCCTGCGCTAAATTCACCGCGTCGGTACGCATATAGGTGATCAAGCCGACGGTTTCACCGCCGATCTCAACGCCTTCGTATAACTGCTGCGCTGTACGCATCGTCCGCTGCGCGGTGAAGCCGAGCTTGCGGTTGGCGTCCTGCTGCAGCGTTGAGGTCGTAAACGGCGGGCCGGGCGAGCGTTTGCGCTGCTTCTTTTCGATTTTGGCGACGCGTAACTTGCCCGCCGCGGCGGCGGCGATGGCGGCACGCGCCGCTTCGGCGGCGGCGGCGTTGCCGAGCGTGAATTGTTCGACTTTGCTGCCGTTCAACTCCAGCAAGCGTGCTGAGAAGGCTTGGCCGTCTTTATCGGCGCGGGCGTCGAGCGTCCAGTATTCCTTCGGATCGAACGCGCGGATTTCTTCTTCGCGTTCGCAGATCAGGCGCAGTGCTGGGCTTTGCACGCGGCCGGCTGACAAACCCGGCGAAATCTTGCGCCACAGCAGCGGCGACAGATTAAAGCCGACGAGGTAGTCCAGCGCACGCCGCGCTTGCTGGGCGTTGACCAAATCTTGCGCGATATCGCGGCCTTCGTTGATCGCACGCGCAACTTCGCGCGGCGTGATCTCGTAGAACACCACGCGCTTCACGTCTTTGTTCTTCAGCAGCCCTTTTTCGCTCAGCACTTCGTGCAAGTGCCATGCGATTGCCTCGCCTTCGCGATCAGGGTCAGTCGCCAGATAAAGATGATCGGACCGTTTTAGCTCAGCGATGATGGCATTGACGTGCTTGGCGTTCTTATCGATGACTTGATATTTCATCTCAAAGCCGCGCGCAGGGTCGACCGCGCCGTCTTTCGGCACGAGATCGCGCACATGGCCGTACGAGGCTAATACCTCGTAGTCCTTGCCCAGGTACTTCTTGATCGTCTTCGCCTTAGCCGGCGATTCGACGATAACCAAATTCTTGCTCATGACAGCCCGGTGTCCCGCGCGGAATGGCGAGTGGGGGAGCTTATACGGGAAAGCGCAGCGCTAAGTCCACTACCGCGGTGGACGGCCGGGTATTACGGATTCCCGGTTTGCGGTTGCCGCCGCGCGGGGTTCAACCCGGCGGCGGCATGCGGTTTCAGTGCAGAAACTCGCCGTGGTAGTACACCATGTCTTCCAGATGCACCGCGGCTTCTTCTGAGCCCGGTTGGTTGATCAGCACGAGTAGGCAGACCCATTTCACCCGTTCAAGATCAACTTCGTCCTCAAGCGCCAGCAGGCGTTCGATGACCAGTTCTCGGCTCTCAGAATTGAGGATGCCGAGCTGCTCCAGGTACAGCAGGAAGCCTCGGCATTCGGCCGATAAGCGCTCTTGTTCTTCCGGCGCGTAGATGCGCAGCGCGTCGGTACGCCCGCCGAGTGTCGGGGTATTGCGCTGCGTTGCGAGGTCGTCGAGCCACGCAAACGCGTGGGCCACTTCCTCCTCAGGGAAGCCCGCAGCGGCTAGTTCCACCCGCAGCGTTGCTTGGTTGTCGGAATCGGAGAACTCGCCATCATGGTAGTTCTCGAAGAGGTACATCAAAACGTCGAGAAGGGTCTCTTTCATGTGCTCTCACACGCGCCAGGACCGAGCGCTTGCAGGTTAAACAGCATTTAAGCTGATTTGGCAGCTAGTTTAGCTTCAATTTTCCCTACGTTGCAGAAGCATAAAACGTTCCCCCGGCTCCGCAGTAACAATTCCATCTAATTCCAGCGCCAGCAAGGCGGCGTTGATTTCTGCTACTGGAACCTGCAGCCGTGCGACAAGCTGATCCAGCGCTACCGACTCGTGTCCGAGTTCGGCCAAAATCCGCGCCTGCACTTTGTCCGTTACTAGCGTGCCAAGTTCCGCGCCCCGCGCCGCCCGAACAGGAATAATTTTCTGTAGAGGAATCAGTTCCATGACGATGTCGTCAACCGTCTCGGTGAGTTTGGCGCCGTCGCGAATCAGCGCGTGGCAGCCGCGTGCGAGCGGATTGTGTATCGACCCCGGCAACGCGAAGACTTCCCGGCCTTGATCGGCCGCGAGCCGGGCTGTGATCAGCGAGCCGGACTCTAGCGCCGCCTCGATAACCAGCACGCCGAGGCTCAGACCGCTGATCACACGGTTTCGGCGCGGAAAATGTTCTGGTTTCGGGGCGGTGCCGGGCGCGAACTCGGAAATCAGCAGACCACGCGCCGCGATGTCGCGGGCTAGAGCCTGATTGCGCGCGGGGTAAATGCGATCCAGGCCATTACCGCAGACGGCGATCGTGGCGCCATCCGCGTCAAGTGCCGCACGGTGCGCGGCAGCGTCGATGCCAAGCGCTAAGCCGCTGGTGATCGTCACGCCAGCGCGTACCAAGTCGCGCGCGAACGCGCGTGCGTTTTCCGCGCCCTGCGTCGAGGCGGCTCGCGCGCCAACAATGGCGATTTGTGCTCGGCACAGCAAGCTAGCGTCGCCGAGCGTAAATAGGCCCAGCGGCGCTTGTGGGATTTCAGCAAGCTGCGGCGGATAACGGGGATCATCGAAGGCGATGAAGTCGCGATTTTCGTCGGCGTTAAGCCAGCTCAAATCAGCAGCGGCGGCAGCGCGATCGGACCGCCCCAAAAGGGTGCAAAGTTCGTCGGTACAACCAGCCGCCCGCCAAACGGTAGGGCCGGCGGCAAAAACGGCCGCGGCACTGCCCTGCTGCTGCAGCAGGCGCCGCGCTTTGCTGTTGCCGAGCTTCGGAACTCGCAATAACGCGAGTAAGTGCGGTAAGTCCGAAGCGGGGCGCGTCCTTGACGCCGCTCGCTCGTCCGGCATTCTTGTTGGTTTAGCCCTGGTGTTCCGAGGCCGGAACCGGCTTTTTAACTTTATCTAGTACGTGCACTGCGCGCGTCGCATTAACCACCAACGCGTAGCTCAGCTTCGGCGTGACTTTGAACACCATCAGCACGCCAGCGTAGAGATCCGGCAACAACACGCCGCGCTTGCCGTAGGGATCCGGGACGACGGTGCCGGCCTGGTAGATATCGAGCACGGTGCCGGGATCCAGCCCCTGATCACTGCCCCTATTTAGTGCAACGATTTGGTACTGCGAAATCTGCGATAGGCCGTCAAACACCGAAATGATGCGGCCATCGACTGGCTTTTTCGGCGGGTGCGGATAGAAGCTGGCGTCGAAGCTTTCCGCTTCAATCGGCAACAGGCGGTCGGCGATCAGCACTTCGCGGCTGCTCTTCGTGAGCCGCAGCGTCGCCGGCTGGCCCGCTTTGCGCAGTTCCGCCTCGCCCGCTGGAATCGCTTCGTAGCCGAGTAATTCGCGCGTCTCAGGATCCCGGTAGGGGTCGCCAATCTGCACCACGGCGTAGTTAAAGCTCGGCTGCGCAGGGAGGTTCTTGACGTAAATATCGCTATTCGCGCCGGCCGAAATATGTTCGTCGAGGAACGCGATGACATACGGCGCTTTTTGCGCTTCTGTCAGCGTCACAGCCCGTGGCCCGCGCAGGAAATTGCGAATATCCTCGATTGGAATCGCTGGGATCGATTGATCCAGCGCTTCTTCACGAATTCGTGGCGAAAGGCGCTCGGCGTTGGCGCTCAAGCTGGCTTCCCGCGTTAGACGGGTTTTGCCGTTCACCGTCACCAGCGTCAGCGTTTCGCCGGGGTAGATCAGATGTGGATTCTTGACCTGACTATTGCCGTACCAAAGCTCCGGCCACTGCCAGGGATCGCGTAGGTAATACTTAGCGATATCCCACAGCGTATCGCCGCGTTTGACGATATATCGCAGCGGCGCGTTCTCGCGTAAAGACAGCCCGCTCGCGGCGGCATTGCTGGCCGCGCTGCTATTTGTCAGCGGCCGAATATCGGCGTTTTCCGGTTCGGGTGCGCTCGGCACCGGCGAGGCAACAACCGGCTCGGTCGGTTCCTTGTTTCCGTGGGCCGCGCAGCCGGCGACCAGCGCCAAAACGAGCGCAGGACCGAACGCAGACACGGTCGAAGTCCGAAGGATTCGGATCAATCTGGCGTTATACTTCCGCATGGCAGCAGTTTCCCCTTCAGCAGCCGGGCCGGCAGCTGTTGTGATTCTGGCATAAAGTTGTGTCAGAACGCACGGTTGTCGACGGCTCTTTCAGTAAATTGGCAGGTTAGGACGATGGCCCTACTCCCGATCCTTCAGCATCCCGATCCGCGTCTTCGTCAGAAGACGCTTCCCGTGACTGTGTTCGACGAAAAGTTGCAACGCTTAATCGACGATCTTTTTGAAACGATGTACGCCGCTCCTGGCGTCGGACTCGCGGCAAATCAATGCGGCGTGCTATTGCGTCTTGCGGTAATGGATTGTTCTGAAGACAAATCGCAGCCTCTCGTCATTGCGAACCCAGAAATCATTTCATCCGACGAACGGCAGGAAATGGAAGAGGGTTGTCTGTCAGTTCCTGACATTCGCGACACGATTCCTCGGTTTAACCGGATCAAAGTTCGCGCGCAAGACCGCCACGGCGTCTGGTTCGAGCTCGAAACCGAAGCGCTCGCCGCGCAGTGCGTACAGCACGAGATCGACCATCTAAACGGCAAGCTCTACATCGACTACCTGTCGAGCCTGAAGCGCGAGCGCATCAAGAAGAAAATGCTGAAGCTGCGCCAAACCGCCGCCTAGGCGCTGAGCCGCCACCAAGAGCCGATACGCGGGTTATGAAACTGATTTTCGCCGGCACGCCGGATTTCGCGGTGCCGGCGCTTGCCGCGCTGCACGCTGCGGGCCACGAAATCCTCGCAGTGTTAACGCAGCCGGATCGGCCGGCTGGCCGCGGGCGCAAGCTGCAGGCCTCGGCAATAGCTGCGCACGCCGAACAGCTCGGTTTGCCGGTCTACAAATTTCTGAAACTCGACGCCGAGGCTCGCGCGCAGATTGCCGCGCTGGCGCCGGAGTTGATGGTCGTAGTCGCTTACGGCTTGATTCTGCCGCAGGCGGCGCTCGATATTCCGAAGCACGGCTGTCTGAATATTCACGCCTCGTTGTTGCCGCGTTGGCGCGGCGCGGCGCCGATTGCGCGCGCGGTTGAAGCCGGCGATGTCGAAACCGGCATTACGATCATGCAGATGGACGCCGGCCTCGACACCGGGCCGATGTTGCTGCGCGAAGCGCTGGCGATTACGCCGGAAACAACGGCGGCGACGCTGCACGACCAACTCGCACCGCTCGGCGGCCGTTTGATCGTCAGCGCGGTACAACGCATCGCCGACGGTACGCTGCCGGCAACGGCGCAGCCGGCCGATGGCGCAACCTACGCCAAAAAGCTCAGCAAAGAAGAAGCGCAAATCGACTGGACCCGTCCGGCCGTTGAACTGGCGCGCCGTATCCGCGCGTTCAATCCGGCGCCGGTCGCTTGGGCCGAACTCGGCGGCGAACGGATCCGCTTCTGGAACGCGCGGGTGCTGAATATGCCGACTCAGGCTGCGCCGGGAGCGGTACTCAGCAGCGACAGCAACGGCCTGCATATCGCGACCGGTGACGGTGTACTCGTCGTCACCGAATTGCAAAAGCCCGGGGGCCGCAATCTGCCCGCCAACGTCGTCTGCCGAGATTGGGATCTGGTCGGGCAGCGCTTCGCTTAGCCGGCTGTTTGGGCGTACCAATCAACACGCCGCGTTAGATACATCGCAATGGCGATTCCGAAAAACAACGCCAGCGAGCCGCCGAGCAAGGCGTAATCTTCCGCCTGCAGGATCGTGTAGAGGTAGCTGTAAAGTCCGCCGAGCACGGTGCCTACCGCCAATGCGCGGCCGCGCTTTTTCAGCACGCCGTAGCTATACAGCGTCACCATCGTTACGACGGCGGCTGCGGCAACGGTAAACGCGACGATAAAGCCGAAGTGCTCGGCGAACGAGAGCTGCAGCAGCCCGAACAGGCAGAGCGCGGCGCCGACAAAGCCGTATTGGATCGGATGAACCCGTTGCCCGGAGAGTATTTCCGTCAGCCAGATCACCGCAAACGTGAAGACCAACGTCAGCACCGCGTACTTGGTGACGCGGTCAGCAAGCGCGTAAAGGTCTATCGGGGTTGCTAGATTCAGGCCGAATAACGATTGCGTCAGCGCTTTCTCGATCGCTTCGGATTCACGCCAGCGTTGCGGATAGTTGCGGCCAAGATACGACACAGACCACTGCGCCGTCGCCCGCTGTGCCGCTTCCACATGTTGCGTCGGCAACCAGCCGCCTTGAAAGCTTGGGTGGCGCCAGTCGGATATTAGATTGACCTGCGTCTCCTCGGCAGTCGGCGCGAAATACAGGCTTTCGGCGCCGTTTAACGTTAGTTTCAGATCGAAATCGGCGCCGGTTGCCGCGATGGCGGTTGGCAGGTCCTGGCCGAGCGCAGCGTGTATGCCGGGACTTTGCCAAGCACCGTTCTGGCCGGTTGAGGGCTTAAGCCGTAGCGGCTGGCCGGCCCACGTTAGCGCGGCGTCAGCGCGTAAGGTGTTGGGTTCGCTGAGGCCGATCAGCAATTCGGCACGCGACCATTCAATATCCTCTGCACGCACGCCCCAGGCGTTGAGGTCGGGCCGCTCGAAATGGCCGTGCAACGTGAGCGCAACGACATAAACCGGAACCTCGAATAGGCCGCGATGGCGCAATTCGGTTTTCAGTGTGGCGTCGATCTTTAGTGCTTTCGGCAGGAAATAGCCGACGCCTTGCGCGTTGGTTTCGACATCCTCGCCTTTCGCATTCTTCACCCGGTTATGGATAACGTACGGTAGCCGCAGAATCGGCCCGGCGAGGCTCTGCCGCCCGCCCCATTTCGCGACAATGTCGGCAACGGCGTCATCGCGCCGGTGTTCGCGCTCAGCCACCACGCCGCGGATCATGCTGGCCGGAAATAGAAGCACCAGCAGCAATACGCCGATCAATACAAGGCGACCTAACGGGGTTTGCATCGTTTTGAAGCCGAAGCGCGACGCAGGAATTTCCGGCGTCATTTCGCCACCTGCGGCCAATCGGAAGATAACGGTATTAAGAAAAACATCGCGGCGCTCCGCTCGGGAATGGGCCGCCAGTGTTACGGGGGCAGATGCCGATTCAGCGCCTGCGGTGTGCAGGTTTTGCCGAACTTAGTGCAGATGCGATGCAGAGGCTGCCGTTGTTCCGCGATCAGCCGCGCTGAGCGCAGCGTGCGCAGTGGTGTCGGCCACCGGTGTGCCGCCAGCCCAAGTCGCCAGCGGCGGAAGTAGAAGCATGGCGAGCAACGAAGTTAGAAATAACAACAAACGCAGCCGCATGTCCGCATCTCCAGATAACACCGTGCTCGATTGAGCTTGGCGGCAGATTCTGCGCTAGCCGCGGTGCAGATAGCGCGGAACTTGGTGCAAATTCGGTGCAAGCGGACGGAAGGCGGCGCGGCGCTGTTAAGCTGAAGGCTCCTAAAATATTGCTAGGCCCATGCAAAAAATCCTCGTCGTCGATGACGATCCGCATATCCGCGAAGTGGTGTGTTTCGCGCTGCAGAAAGCCGGCTACGCCACGCTGACTGCTGGTAACGGCCGCGACGCACTCGCGGTTTGCGCGCGGGAACGGCCGGCGTTGATGGTGCTGGATATCCTGATGCCGGAGATGGACGGCACGGAAGTTTGCCGGCGTTTACGCAGCGAGCCGGCGCAGGCGCAATTGCCGATTTTGTTCGTCAGCAGTAAAGACGACGAGATCGATCGCATTCTCGGCCTCGAACTCGGCGGCGACGATTACGTTGCCAAGCCGTTCTCGCCGCGCGAGCTGGTCGCCCGGGTGCGTGCAATCTTGCGCCGCAGCGGCGCGCCCGCGAGCCCAGCGGCAACACTGCAGCATGGCCGTCTGCGCTTGGATTTGGACCGCTATCGCGCCGAATGGGACGGCCAGGATGTCGTACTGACGCTGACCGAATTTGGCATTCTGCGGACGCTGCTCGAACGGCCCGGCAAGGTTTGCACGCGCGATCACCTGATGAATACCGCCTACGAGCTGCATAAGATCGTCAGCGATCGCACCATTGATAGCCACGTTCGCCGTGTGCGCAGCAAGTTTGCCGCGGTCGGCGCCGAGCCGATCGAAACCCTGCACGGCGTCGGCTACAAGCTTGGCAGCTGCGTTTGAGCGCAGCCACGTTGCGCGCTTGGCTGCGACCGCGCCTGCGCACAATTTTGCTGTTGATCAATCTGATCGTGCTGGCGTTGCCGCTGGCCGGCATCGCGGTGCTGCGGATTTACGAGAGCGCGCTAATCCGACAAACAGAGTCTGAGCTGATCGCGCAGGGTGCGTTTATCAGCTCGACGTATCAAGCGCTGTTCGCGCGCTTGGCGATACGCCGCGATGCCCGCGGCCGCGGGCTTGAAACGGCACCGAACGACTACGGTTTGGCGCTGGAATACCACCCGCCGGCGCGTAAAACGCCGGGCCTGGAAGACCCCTGGCGGCCGCGCGCGCCGGAGCTTGACCTGGCCAGTGACCGAATCCGCCCGGCGCCGCCGGAGCCGGCGCAGGACACAACGCAGGCTGATGCACTGGCGCAGGCGATTGGCCGCGAGCTGAATCCGATACTGCGCGGCGCCCAGCTGTACACCTTGGCCGGCATCCGCATCGTCGATATTCGCGGCGTCATCGTCGCCTCGACGTTTCAAGACGAGCTGGGCAAGTCGATGCTCGACTTCGAAGAAATCGTCCGCGCGCTGCGTGGTGAGCCGGTAAGCCTGTTGCGTGCGCGCAGCGCCAGCGCGCCGCCGCCGTTGGAAGCGATCAGCCGTGGCGCCCACGTGCGCGTATTCGTAACGGTGCCGATCATGCGCGATGGCCGCGTAATCGCCGCTGCGCTACTGGTGCGGACGCCAGCCAATATCAAACAGGCGCTGTACGGCAAACGCAATAGCCTCGTCGCCGGTGCCGTGTTGCTATTGCTGGTGGTGCTCGCGCTGTCCTTGCTGACCTCGTTCACGATTGCGCGGCCGTTGCGAGCGCTGATCGCGCAGGCGCAGCGCGCCGCACGCGGTGAACGCGGGGCCGTCACGCCACTGCGCGCGCCGGGCACGCAGGAAGTTGCCGAATTATCCGAAACTGTCGCGGCGATGGCGGCGACGTTGGAAAGCCGCGCCACGTACATCCGTGATTTCGCCGCGCATGTCTCGCACGAATTCAAAACGCCGCTAACGGCGATCCAAGGCGCGGTTGAGTTGCTGCGCGACCACAATGACGCGATGTCCGCCGAGGAGCGCAGCCGTTTCCTCGACATCCTGGCGCAAGACGCTTCGCGCTTAGAGCGTTTGGTCCGCCGCCTATTGGAACTGGCGCGCGCCGATATGCTGCAGGCCACCGGCGGGCGAGCGCCACTCGGTCCCGCGATTGCCGCCTTGGCCGAACGCTACCGCGGCTTGGGCGTGCAAGTGGAATTGACCGACACGGCCGACGCGGACGTTGCGATCAGCCCCGAGACGCTCGACGCCGTGCTCGGCAACCTGCTGGAAAACGCGCGCCAACATGGCGGCGTCACCGTTACGGTCAGCATCGCCAGCACCATCGATCGTCTGCATCGCCGCGCGGTGATCGAAATCGCTGATGACGGCGCCGGCATCTCGGCCGCCAACGCCGCGCGCATCTTCGAGCCGTTCTTCACCACCGCGCGCGACCGCGGCAACACCGGCTTAGGCCTGGCGATCATCCGTTCGCTATTAACCGCGCACGGCGGCGATATTGCGCTGCTGACCGCTGCCAGTACCGGTGCGGCCTTCCAAATTCGCCTGCCGCTGGCGCAAGATGCCGCACCCAAAATGGTCTGACGATGCAAAAACCTACTTCTACCCGCGCCGCTGCCGCCCGCGCCGTCGCCGCTGTGCTCGGTGGCAACAGCCTTGACGACGCCCTAGCCAAAGCTAGCGCGGAGCTACCCGTTTCCGAACTGCCGCTGCTGAAAGCGATCAGCTACGGCGTGGTGCGCGAGCACGCCCTACTGAGCCAGCTCGTGGTGCAGATGTTGGAAAAGCCGCTGCGCAACGAGCCGGAGCTGTCGGCGTTGCTCGCCTGCGGCTTGTACCAACTGCGGGCGATGCGCGTGCCGCCGCACGCAGCTGTGGCAGAGACCGTCGCCGCGGTCGAAATTCTCGGTAAAACTTGGGCGAAAGGCCTGACCAACGCGCTGCTGCGCCGCTATCAGCGCGAGCGTGAAGCCTTGGACGCGGCGCTGCCGCCCGAGCCAGCGATCCGACTGTCGTATCCGGATTGGTTGGTCGCCACGATCAAGAAAGATTGGCCCGGCGGCTGGCGCTCGACGCTCGCAGCCGGCAACGAGCAAGCGCCGCTAACGCTGCGTGTGAATCGTCGCCGTGGAACTCGCAATGCCTATCTCGAAGAACTCGCGGCGGCAGGCATCAAAGCCACCGCAGTCGTCGAAGCCAGCGACGCCGTTGTGCTCGACGAAGCCTTACCGGTCGAGCAGATTCCAGGCTTCGAGGAAGGTCGGGTTTCGGTGCAGGACGCCAGCGCCCAACTCACCGCTGATTTGCTCGATGCCCAACCCGGCATGCGCGTACTCGACGCTTGTGCCGCGCCCGGCGGCAAAACGGCGCACCTGCTGGAACGCGACGCCAGCTTGGATGTCGTCGCCATCGACAACCAAGCCGTGCGCGTCAGCCGCCTGCGCGAAACGATGGCGCGGTTAGACTTGCAGGCATTGTTGCTGAACGCCGACGCGGCACAGCCCTCGACGTGGTGGCTTGGCAAGCCGTTCGACCGAATCTTGCTCGACGCGCCGTGTTCAGGCACCGGCGTGATCCGGCGCCATCCCGACATCAAATGGCTGCGGCGTGAGACCGACATCCCGGCGATGGCCGGGCAGCAGTTGCGGTTGCTGCGTGCGTTGTGGCCGCTGTTACGGCCGCAAGGCGTTTTGCTCTACGCAACCTGCTCCATTCTTAAAGCCGAAGGCGAAAGTATTGCCCGCGCATTCATCGCCGAAAACAGCGATGCGAAAGAACTGGTGATAGAGGCCGATTGGGGCGAAGACTGTGGCCTTGGCCGGCGCATCGCACCCGGCGGGCAATTCGATGGTTTCTATTACGCGCGTCTAATCAAGATTCCATAAATGGCGTTAGTGCAAGCCGCCCGAACGCAATTGTGCGGGACTAGAAGTGGAAAAAAACGAGTGTACCTTCGTCTCTAATCTGACAATTAGAGACATCACGCCAGTAGATGTTGAATTGGCGCCGAGAACGCTTTGGCCAGCAGCGGGGAGCCACCGATCAGCGGGCACTGGCGTGTAGCCAGCGCCCGCCAAATTCCGCGATTACAGCGAACGCAGGAAGTTGATCAAATCCTGTTTGCTGGTTGTTGTTAAGCCGTCGTAGTTATTGATTACAGAGCTCGCTTCCGAACCCACCGTGGTAGCGCTGGCAAGGCTACGATGAGCTTTGATCGCTTCGACTAAATTAGACGTACGGCCGTCATGCAAGAAGAATACCCGCTTGCCCAGGCCCCACAGCGGCGCGGTGCGGAATTCGTCGCCTTTTGCGAGTCCTTGAGAAATGCCGTCGGCCAAGCCCGACCCCATGTGGTGCAAGGCTAAATCGGAATACAGGTTGACGCCCTGATTCGCCAAGGCGACGACGGACGTATTCCCAGTTTTCAGCGTTGGGGTATGGCAGAGCGCGCAGCCGACGTCAGAAAATATCTTCCTGCCATTGCTGATCGAGGCTTGCCCACCGGGCGCGATTTGCGACGGCGCTGGCGGCGCTAGGAAGCGCATGAAGAACGTGAACTTCTCAATGCCGCTGATGGCGTCAGCAGGCGTTAGCGCGTCAACGGTGGTGGTATCGTTTGGTAGCTTCGCAAGCTGGCAGCTCGGCGTTTCGTCACGCTCTTGAGAAAAGCCTTCATTGCTGATGCCCATTTCAACGTTATAAGCCTCGCCAGAAAAAATCAGCAATGACTTGTTCTGCGCTTTCCAACCAAAGCGGGTCACGGTGCCGTCGTTGTCGTTGCGATTAAAGCGACCAACAATGCCCAGTGAAGATTTCTGCGTGGCATTTGCGGCCAAGTTATCGGCCAAGGCTTTATCGGTGATCTCTTCGATTAAGCCGGCGCCGAATAGCGGCGTCGGAATGCGGAAGGAAAGATTATTGTTCTGCAATTGCGTTGCAAAGTCTTCTTGCACGATGGTGCAAGCAGTGGCGTTGCCAGTGTCGTCGATACGGCCGCTGATCACGAATAATGAATGCACGGCGTTATCGGAACGGAAGCGCGCTTCGCGGATCGGACCCTGGGCGGTGATGAATGACGGCAGCACATTCGCCGGGAATCTGCCCGGCACATCAACCAGTGGATTTTTGGCCGGCGAGGTGCCGCCAAATGCCGGCTGCGAATGGCAGACGCCACAGCTGTCGAGATTAAAGCGTGGGCCGAGACCATCGGCGAGAAATTCCTGGCTGGTGAAGTCAGCTAAGCCAGAATTAAAGAACGCTAGCTCGCCACTGGAAAGATTCGCCAACGCGCCGCCGGCGCCGGCACTGCCTGCGCGGACGCCGGGGTCGACCGGGCCGCGGGTTGTCGATTGCGCGGAAGCCACATTGGCGTTCAGCGCGAGTAAAGCCAACGGCAGCAACATTTTTGGTTTTAATTTCTGCAACATCTCGATGATCTCCCTGCGTCGGTGTGAAAGTTTTTCGGGCATACGCCCACGCGCCGCAAGGCGCCAGCGCGGCGCGAGTTTGACGGCATTAGCCCTGTTTGAATTAAGACGCTATAGGCCGAAATACCGTGTGGCTCGGCGTTAGAGTGGTTACCGAAATGCACCAATTGCCGGCCTTACAAGCCGGCGCCGCAGGCATCTGAGCGCTGCGACAGGTGTCTTATTGATTCGATACTACGCAAACTTGTCCGGCTTAACCATTACAAAATATCGATAAGCTCGATGGGTTCTGATCGAAAACAGTGACTGCGAACGCTGCGACGTAAATATTTTCGATTCCAGAAAGCGTGATAGCCGTTAGCCTTGATATCGATCAATAGCGATGCGGCGAATGCCGATCAATTGAAGGCGTCAATAGCTGGACTAGAATGATTTAAAACGGCTTAGCGATGATCGTTAGCCCGCGCGACCCGGGCGCGGTCCAGCGCTTGGCAGACCGCGACCACGCCGTCGAGCAAGCGCGGCGTGGCGCGGCCGAGTAAATCCGCGTTGACGGCGTATAGCGCGTTGCGGCGTGCGGCGGGTGCGGCGCCGAGCCGCCGCCAGTACGCCCGGATTGCGGTTTCGTTTTCCTCGCCGCCGTAAATCACCGCCTCCGGTGCCGCGGCAAGCATCGCCTCGGCGCTGATCGATGCGGCAATGTGCGGCAGGTCGGCAAACACATTCACGCCACCGCATAAGGCTATCGCTTCGCTAATCACGCTTTCGTGATTGATGGTGTAGGCAGGCGCGGTTTCGATTTGGTACACGGTGCGAATCGCTGTGTCATGCAAATGCTGCGCGCGCAGCGCGGCGAGCCGACGACGATAAGCATCCGCAGCGCGCTTGGCGTCAGCCGCAGTGCCAAGCCAGGCGCCGGTTTGCTCTAGTGCCGTGGCAACTGCATCGAGACGGTCGGCTTGTAGCCACTCGACGCGCAGCCCGAGCTGGCGCAGGCGCGCAACCCGCTCCGGTGGCGTGCCGCCCTGCCAGGCCAAAATCAGATCAGGCCGCAACGCCAGTATCGCTTCGAGATTGAGCGCAAACGCATCGCCGATCTGCGGCAGCCGGGTGACGGGCGGCGGGTAGTCGCTATAAGCGCTGACGCCGACCAGCGCCCCGCAACCGCCGGCGGCGCAGACCAATTCGGCCAGATACGGCGCTAGTGTGACGACGCGCGTCGGTGGTGCACCGGCCGAGGCCAAGCTGGCGGTCGTCAGTGCGAGCAACGCCAATAGCAAGCGCCGCATCAGGCGATCCAGACGCCGGCGGTGAACAGTGCGGTTAGCGCCAGCAAGATCAGCGTCGCGCGTAATTCCATGCGCAGAACTTCGGCCAGGGTTGCGTCGAGCGAGGAGGCGATCATCGGTCCGCCGTCCGCCGCATTTTCCCAATCCAGCGCAGCATTCGCCGTTTCAGCGAGCAGGCTCCACGTCAGTTGTTGCCAATTGTCGTGCGCCTCGGCTTGTACGCGCTGCCAGGCTTCCAGCGCGTCGTCCAAACTACCGGCGAGGCCAAACAACAGCGCCGTGACGCGCACCGGCACCCAGGCCAGCAGGTTGTGCAGCAGCGCGATATGACGCGCTGATGGTGTCTCGGCGGTTTCGATCAACGCCGGCAGACGGCTGGCGATCCGATACAACACCGCGCCCGCCGGGCCGAGCACGAGAAACCATAGCAGCGCGCCAAAGCGCCGTTCGTGCGACTGAATAAACAAGGCGCCGAGTAGCGAACGATGATCGGCGTCTGGCTCAGGGCCCATCTGCAGGTTACGCGTCAGCCGGGCAACCGTTGCGCTATCGCCGGCACTGCGCGCGGCGCGCAGCCGTTGCACGTCATCGGCGAGATCGCGCGGGCCCAGGCAGAGAAACAATACGGCGGCAGCGAACAGCACCTTCAATACCGTGCCCTCGATGCCGTGCGCAAACAGCGCGACGGTCAACGCCACGACTCCGGCGAATAGCCACGGCAATGCCGCGGCATTGCGCAACGGCGCTGGGAGCCACTGCAACAAGCGTTGAGCCCAGCCGAGCGCGGTACTGCCGTCGCGATGCAGCGATAGCAGCCGCTCGGTGCCGAGGGCGATCAACATGGCGATCAAAGTCATCGTGGCGCCTCCAGCGACGCTTGGGAACTCACAAAATACGTCTTATAACAATCGGTTGAACAGTGCTTAGAGTGCACCGAGATAGCGCGGCCAGTCGAAGTAAGGTCCAGGGTCAGTTTTCCGGCCGGGCGCGATGTCGCTATGACCGACGATCGTCGTCGGGCTCAGCCCAGGATAAGCCGCAAACAGCGCCCGTGTCGTTGCGATCAACGCGCCGTACTGCGCATCGGCAAACGGCTGCGTGTCGCTGCCTTCGAGTTCGATGCCGATCGCGTAATCGTTGCAGCGCGGGCGGCCACGCCACTGGCTGACGCCCGCATGCCAAGCGCGCTGATCAAAACGCACGTACTGATGGATGCTGCCATCGCGAAAAATACACAGATGTGCCGATACGCGTAGCCCGACCAGCGCGGCGAAATACGGGTGAGCATCGGTTTCGAGCTGATTCAGGAAGAGGTCGTCGATGTAACGACTGCCGCGGCGGCTGCGGCCGGCATCGGCAAAGCCTTCCGGCGGCAGCGCGATGTTATGAATCACGAGCAGGCTGACTGCGCTATCGTCCGGCCGGGCATCAAAGTTCGGTGACGGCAACCAAGCCGCGCTGCTCAGGCACTGGCTGGCTGAATCCACCGCGAACGGAACCGCCGCCACGTGGTCTGATCCGCTCGGTGCCCAGGTCTTTTCTGGCATCTTAGATTTCTGTAGTTCTGCCGATTTTCCGCTTACTCAAGAACCGGGAGTGTTCATGCGCGTCATTGTCCCATTCGCCGCGGCGTTTTGCTTCGGCCTGTTCACCGCGGCTGCAGTCGCAAAACCAACACCGCCAGCAGCAGCGGCCTTGCCGGTTATCGACATCCCGTTCAAGAAATTCACGCTCGCCAACGGCCTTACGCTGGTCGTACATGAAGACCACAAAGCGCCGCTGGTTGCGGTCAACGTCTGGTATCACATCGGCTCGAAAGATGAACCGGACGCGCGGCACGGCTTTGCGCATCTTTTTGAACATCTGATGTTCAATGGTTCGCAGCATTACAACGACGAATTCTTCAAGGCGCTGGAGCCAGCCGGCGCCACCGGGATCAACGGCACCACCAACACTGATCGCACGAATTATTTCGAAACCGTGCCGACCGCTGCATTGGATCTGGCGCTGTGGCTGGAGTCGGATCGCATGGGTTATCTAACCGGCGCGATCGACCAAGCCAAGCTCGACGAGCAGCGCGGCGTCGTTTTGAATGAAAAACGCCAGGGCGAAAATCAGCCGTATGGCGGCCTGCGCGAAATCATCGCGCGCGAAAGTTACCCGCCGGGTCACCCGTATTCATGGACGACAATCGGCGATGAGAAAGACCTCAACGCCGCGACGCTGGACGACGTAAAAGCTTGGTTCAAGCGCTATTACGGTCCGAACAACGCCACGCTGGTGATCACCGGCGATGTCGATACCGAAGCGGTGAAAGCCAAGGTTGAGCACTATTTCGGCGAGATTCCGCCCGGCCCGCCGGTCAACCACGCCAAGGCCTGGACGGCGAAAATGCAGGGCGAGAAGCGGATTGAAGTGAATGACAAGGTGCCGCTGCCACGCATCTACATGCTGTGGAATGTCCCCGGCGACGGCGAACGTGACGCCGTGCTGCTCGACCTCCTGGCAGATGTCTTGGCCGGCAGCAAAACCAGCCGATTGTACGAACGCCTCGCCTATCGCGAGCAGATCGTCACCAGCATCAGCGCATTCGTGAACAGCGGTGAAATTGGCTCGCAGTTCGGCATCGTCGCCAACGCCAAACCGGGCGTGCCTCTGGACAAGATTGAGGCCGCGATCCGCGAAGAGCTGGCGCGTGCGCTGGCGCAAGGCCCGACGCCGGAAGAACTGAGCCGGATCAAAACCACGCGCTATCCGGCGCGGTTGTCGCAGCTGGATCGCGTCGGTTCTAAAGGCGGTACGCTGGCCGCGAATGAGCTTTATCACGGCGATCCGGGTTCGTTTAAGCAGGAACTGGCCTGGGAGCTGGAAGCGACGCCCGCCGACGTCCGCGACGCTGGGCAGCGCTGGCTTAGCGATGGCCGCCTGACGCTGACGGTGCACCCTGAAAACGGCTTGAGCAACGCCACCGCCAGTGTTGACCGCAGCCAGCTGCCGATCCCCGCAGCGCCGGCGGCGCTGAAACTGCCGACGGTGCTGCACGACAGCTTGTCGAACGGCATCAAGCTCGAAGTGATCGAACGGCCCGGCGTACCGCTGCTCGGGATTAACTTGATCGCTGACGTCGGCCGCGCGGCCGATCCCAAAACTCAGTCCGGCCTCGCCGGGATAACCTGGGACCAACTCGACGAAGGCGCCGGCAAACTCGATGCCTTGGCGATCTCGCAGCGGCTGGAAGAGTTGGGCGCACAAATCGGCACCGGCACGCAGCGCGAAACGTCCTCGGTATCGCTATCGGCGATCAAGCCGAAGTTGGCAGAATCGTTGGATCTATTTGCGACCATCGTCCGCCAGCCGACGTTCCCAGAAGCTGATCTAGCGCGGAATAAGCAGCGCCTATTGGCCGGCATCACGCAGGAAAAAGCCTCGATCACGGGCGTCGTTGGCCGCGTACTGCCGCGCTTGGTTTACGGTGCCGACCACGCCTACGCGTTTACCGGCAGCGGCGACGAGAAAGTCATCGCCGGCATCAGCCGGGCCGACGTGCAGGCGTTCTACCGGCGCTGGCAGCGGCCGGACAACATGACCTTGCTGGTCGTCGGCGATACCACGCTGGCCGAGATCAAACCGATGCTCGAAGCGCGGTTTGGTGACTGGCGCGCGCCGAATGAGCCGGCGCCGAAGAAGCACGTCGAGCCGGTGGCGCCAGCGCCGACGGCGCGCGTGTTTTTGCTCGATAAGCCGGGGGCAACACAATCCGTTATCTCGGCGGCGAATATCGCTACCGGAACGGAAGAGGCCGATAACGAAGCGATGAGCCTCGTCAACACCGTGCTCGGCGGTCAGTTCACGTCGCGTTTGAATCTCAATCTGCGTGAGGACAAGCATTGGAGCTACGGTGCAAACTCCAGCGTTACCCGTGCGCGCGGCCCGCAGGTATTCGTGGCGCAGGCGAGTGTTGAGCGCGATCACACCCGCGATTCGATTAGTGAAATGCTGAAAGAACTGCAAGGCATTACTGGCAAAAAGCCGCTGACGGCGGTCGAAATCGAGGCCGCGAAGCGGCGTGCGATTCTGGCGCTGCCGAGCCGTTTCGAAAGTAGCGGTCAGATCGTCAGCGCGTATAGCAGCCTGTTTGAACTGGACTTGCCAGACGGCTATTACCGCGGCTTGCCGGAGCTGATTCAGCAGCAGACGCCGGCCACGCTCGCGGCGGCGGCGACGAAGCTCGTCCGGCCGGAGGCACTGACCTGGATTATCGTTGGCGATCTGAGCAAGATCGAAGCCGAGGTACGGGCGCTGAAGCTAGGCCCGGTGCAGGTGCTGGACGTCGACGGCAACGTCCTGCGTTAAACGAAAGCGGCGGCCGGCGGTGCAAAAGCCCGCCGGCCGCCGCGATGCGCCGCTACGGCTTTAGTTGACGTCTTCGCCGAGCGGGCGCGTGAACGTGTAGCGCGCCGGTTCAACCACCAGCTTGCGCGCCGGGGCCGAAACATTGCCCGACAGCAATTCAAACGGCAGCGCGACGACGAACACGATCGAACCTAAAATCGTTGCGCCAAAGCCAATCGGCCGCGCTAGTACTAGGTCGGCGGTCATGGCTGCGGCAGAAGGTGCGGCGTCGCCGCCGTTGGCGTAGCCCGGCGTATTGTCGGAGGCCGAAGCGGCAGCGGTGAACGTCAGCGCGGCGGTCGCGAGCGCGGCAAGCAGTGGCGTCTTGATGAAAGCAGCACGAATCGACATGAGTGACTCCGTAAAACGATATAAATGCAGGCCCGGATCGCAGACTAGGCGGCACTGGGTGCAGTGTCAACGCGCTAGCGGCGGTTGGCGATGGTTAATGCGCGCGCGCTGCCGCTTCTACAAGGTGCTCCGATGATCCAAATCGCGCTCTATCAACCCGAGATTCCGCCGAACACCGGCAACGTCATCCGGCTCTGTGCCAATACCGGCGCCGCGCTGCATTTGGTGCGACCGTTGGGATTTTCGCTCGACGACGCCCAGCTGCGGCGCGCCGGCCTGGACTACCACGAATACGCCGATCTGAACGTCCATGACGACCTCGACGCGCTGCGCGCTGCTACCGGCAATAGCCGCTGGCTGGCATTTAGCACACGCGGCGTGACTCGCTACGACACCGCCCAGTATCAGCCCGGTGATGTGCTGTTATTCGGCCCGGAAACTCGCGGCCTGCCGGCAGCGCTGCTCGATCAACTGCCGCCAGAACAGCGCTTATATCTGCCGCAACAACCGGGCGTGCGCAGTTTGAACCTTTCGAATACGGTCGCGATCGCCGCCTATGAAGCCTGGCGCCAACTTGGTTACCGCGGCGCACGTCCGTCGAGCAGTTGATCGGCGGCGTCGAGTACGTCGGTGACCGACAGCTGTTCGAGGCAGTCTGAAACGCTGTCGCGATGGCGTTCGCAGCCTTCGGCGAGGCAGGGCACGCAGTTGCCGTAGCGCCCCGCTGGCCCGCCCTGGACGATGGCAACGACGCCAATTTGTTGTAACGGTGCTTGCAACTGCCACGGGCTGCCGCCGGTGCCCGGCCAGTTTTGCGGCCACGGCCCCCAGGCCAGCGGGCTTGAAGGGCCAAAGATCGCGAGTGTCGGCGTGCCACAGGCGGCCGCGAGATGCGTTGCCGAGGTATCGGGGCCGACAAACAGGCGGGCGTGGCGCAACAGCGGCGTCCACTCGGCAAACGAAAGGCGGCCGGCGCAGTCGACGATGCCTGGGCTACCGCGCAGCGGCTTTAGTAGGGTATCGAGATAGTCGCGTTCGGCGACGCCCGGCCCGCCGCTGACGGCCACGTGCAGGCCGCGTAATTCCAGCGCCCGCAGCAATACGCGCCAGCCTTCGAGCGTCCAGCCTTTGTAGCGGTACATCGCGTTCGGGTGGACCACCGCCCAGCGCACCTTTTCCCAACCGGCGCCGAGCACGCGGGTCAGTGCGCCGAGGCTCGACGGTTGCGGCGGTACGACTTCCGGCACGGGCGGCACGCCGTAGGCGGCGGCCAAGCGCAAATTTTGGGTTACGGTATGCAGCGCGTCTGGCGAATAAACCAAGCTGCCGTTAAGCAGCCAGCGCTGTTCGTGGCCGGATTGAACGTTGCCGTAGCGTCGCGGAGCGGCCCAAGCGGCGAGATAGTGCGCGCGGTCGCTCGGGGTTACCGCCAGCGCGAGGTCGTAGCGACGTCGCAAAGGCCACGCGGTGCGCAGTGCGGTGCGCCAGGAGGCGCCGTCAGGCCACGCGATCACTTGGCGTAAATCAGGATTGCCGACCAACATGCCGGCCGTCGAGGCGAAGACGAGCGCATCGATCGCCGCGTCCGGATAGGCGCGCCGTAAACTGCGCGCAACCGGCGTCGATAACAGTACGTCGCCGAGACGGCGTAGGCAGATTAGGAGAATGCGGCGAGGTGGCATCCGGCTCGGTCTTTTAGCAATCTGTGAGAATGATCCGTTAAATTGTCGGCCACGTTAACTTTTTCGCGCGACGCTTTCCGTCCCTGCCATTTTCATGCCCAACAGCGGTGCAGCCATCCGAACTTTTTTTTGCGAACGCCGATGAGTCAGCGTATTTCGGTCGTCGTTAGCAGCTATAACTACGCCGCCTACATTTGTGAGGCGGTGGCCGCGGCGCTGCAGCAAACCCGACCGCCGGACGAAATTATCATCGTCGATGACGGCTCGACGGACGACACGCTGGCCCGCTTGCAGGCCGCATACGGCGAGCATCCCGCGGTGCGTATTCTGAGCCGCGAGAACGGCGGCCAGTTGCGCGCGATGATCACCGGTACAGCCGCGAGTAGCGGCGACATCCTCTGTTATCTCGACGCCGATGATGTCTGGGAGCCCGCCTATCTACAACGCTTGGCAGCCTTATATGAAGCCGATCGCGACCTTGATTTCATCTACTGCAATCTGCGTTATTTTGGCCAGCGGGAGGGTTTGTGGAACCCACGTAATGCAGACCACGACCACGGGCTCACGGTGTTGGAAGCGCGCTTCGGCCGGCGCTGGATCGGCGCGCCGACCTCCGCATTGTCGATGCGGCGTGCGACAGCACTGCGCGCGCTCGATGTTCCTGCGCATTTTCAGGACGACTGGCGCACGCGCGCCGATGACGTCTTGATCTTCGGCGCCAGCATCGGCGGGGCTCGGAAGCAATATATCGCCGAACCGCTGGTTCGCTATCGCGCGCACGGGCGCAATCATTGGCTGGCCCAGGCTGATTGGCTCATCGGCGGATTGCGGCATGAGTTCCGGGTTCACCGGCTGCTCGCCCACTTTGGTCGGCTCAATGGTATCGACAACGACGCGCTACGCCTGATCAAACTCGAATTCCGCAGCAAACCACGGCCGACTTACGCCGAACTGCGGATTGCCCAGCAGTTGTCCTGGACCGCGCCGGAGCCATTCGGCAAGCGCTTGGAACGATATTTCGCGTTGTGGAAACTGTATTGGCGGCAGCGGAACGCAACGAAGCAATGAGCGCAGCGTCGAAGCAACAGCCGTCCGCACTATTCGTGCCGTCCTACGGCCACGGCGGCAGCGGCGAGTTTGTGCGGGCGGTGACCTTGGCGCAGGCGGTTGCGCAACGCTGGCCGCAGTTGCATATCGAATTCTTATTGCCCGGCGGCCCCGGCACGCGCCAGGACGCACCGTTTCCGCGAACCTGCCACGACGGCCCTGATGCCAGCAAAGGCGCATTCGATAACGAACACATCCGCCGTCTGCGGCCGGACGTGGTGATTTTCGATTCCGGTTGTCGCAGCAGCACGCTGCGGCTATGTCGGCGGCTCGGCATTCGCAGCGTGTTTGTCAGCGATCGTGAAGGCACGCGGCGCAAGCCATTTCGGCTCGACTGGTTGATGCTGCTCGACGCGCACTGGCATCAGCGCGAGCACATCACGGCAGCGTCATTTACGTTCGGCCAACGCGTGCTTGCCCGTTTCAGTCGTACCGAGCGGTTGGAGTTCGACACCTATCTGGCTGATGCGCCACCGCGCGACGACGACCTACCGGCCGAGATCGCCGCGCGCTTGCAGCAGCCGTTCGTACTTCTCGCGCCCGGTGGTGGTGGCTATCGCGTTGCCGGCAGGCCGGTCAGCGAAGTATTTGTCGAGGCCGCCGAGCGGATACGCGCCGCGAGCGGCATCGAATGTCTGTGCTTGCTCGGGCCGCTATACGAAGGCAGTGCCGGCGGCGGTACGGTGATGACGTTAAAGCTCGTCGCCCAAGGGCGTTTCGTCGCGCTGATGCGGCGGGCGCAGGTCGTTGTCTGCAACGGCGGCCACAGTTTGAATCAGGCGATGGCCTGCGGCGCGGTCTGCGTTGCCGCGGCGCTCGGTGGCGACGACCAACCCGGTCGTATCGCCGCGTATGCCAAGGCCGGACTCCTGCGCGCCGCCGAGCCCAACGCCGCCGCCCTCGCCGACGCGGTGCTGGCACAGCTGCAAAGCGTGCAACAACAGGCCGTGCGTGCCCGCGTTGCGGCCTATGCGGTTCGTAACGGCTTGCCGATGATGGTGTCTGCAATCGGCCGCATGCTTGGGCTTGCGCAATGAACGTAAGCGCACCGCGAAAAGTTTTGGTGCTGGAACTGGCCGGCCTCGGCGACGGCGTACACCTGCTGCCAGCGCTGTGGCGGCTGCGGCAACACTGGCCGGACGCCGAACTGCATGTGATGGTCAGCGCCGGCGTCACCGGTCTGTTTCAACTGACGCCGTGGCTGCAGAAAGTCTGGGCCTATCCAACCAACCCGAAGCCCGGCCTTGCCGGCAATTGGCGTTGGGGCACGCAGCTCCGCGCCGAACGTTACGACTGCGTGATCAACACCACCGGTGGCGATCGCGCCTCGCTGCTGACTTGGCTAACCCGGGCGCCGCGCCGGGTCGGTCGCCGGCCGTCCGACGGCGGGCCGCCGGGTTGGCGCCGGCTATTCACCGAAACCTTGGATATTCCGTATTGGATCGAGCCGATGTTCGCGCAGAAGCTGCGTTGCGCTGCAGCGCTCGGTTGTGACGTCCCCGCCAGCGCGTTGCACGCGCCGCATTTTGAAATCGTGATCGACCCCGCGCTGCGCGCTGCCGCCGGCGTTACTGCCACTGACGAGCACCGGTACTTTCACATCAGCCCGTTCACCACCGCCGCCGCCCGGGAGCTGCCGTTGACCCAGATTGCCGAGCTGATCGGCCGCCTTGGCAGCGCGTTTCCGCAGCTACGCGTGGCGCTGTCCTGCGCGCCGAGCGGGCGTGAAATCGAGCGTATGGATCAGCTGCTTGACCTGCTGCCGGCAGCACCGTGGCGGATTTGGAAAGGCACGCTAACGGTGCCCGGCCTCGCCGCCGTCATCGAGAAAAGCGCGCTGAATTTTTCTGGTGATACCGGCAGCCTGCACGTTGCGTTGATGACCGGCACACCGGCCGTCGCCTGGTTCCGCAGCCACCGAGGCGAACGCGAGTGGATTCCGCCCGGCAGCCGCTCGCACGTGCTGATTGCGCCCGGTGGTGCGGCTGATGCGTTGCACGGCATCGATACCGGCGCGTTGGTCAACGCCGCTGCCGACATCCTCGCGGTAACAGGCGCACGCCGATGACGCCATCGAACTTCGCCGCCCGCGCGGCCCGCGCGCGGAAAATCCTGGCAATCGATTTCGGCGGCCTCGGTGATCACCTGCACAGCTTGCCGGCGCTTTGGCTGCTGCGGCGCAGCTGCCCGAACGCGGAACTGCACGTGCTCGTCGGCAGCGCCTCGGTGCCGCTGATGCAACATCTCACGCCGTGGATCGACCGCGCGCTCGGCTACGATAAACGCGGCTGGCGCGGCGATCTCGCGATGCTGAAACAACTGCGCGCCGCGCACTACGATGCAGTCATCGTCATCACCGCCAGCAATCACGCCGTGGCGTTTGCCGGCCTCAGCGCCGCGCCGCTGCGGTTGGCTCGCCGCGCTGACAGCAATAAGCGTTGGTTTTGGCAGCCCTGGCTGCTGACCAAAAGCGTCGCCTATCCGTTCCATACCGAGCCGATGTACCGCCAACGCTGGCAAGTCTTGCGCCTAGCCGGCTTTGACGACGGTAGCGCCGCGCCGTTGCGCTTGCAGCCAGACTTTCCACTGGCGATAGCGCCCGAGCTGCGCCGCGCGCAAGGCATTGCGCCAGCGGATGACAAAACCTATCTGCATCTTTCGGCTAGCGCGACTGACGATCTACGCGATCTGCCACCGACGCAGATGATCGCGCTATGGAATGCGCTGCACGCGGCGTTTCCGGCGCATAAGATCGCCGTCTCCGGCAACCCTGGCGAACGCGGCCAGCGCAAACTGCAGGCCTTGCTCGCCGGGCTCACGTTTACGCCGTGGAAAGTATTCGCCGGCACGCTGAACGTGCCGCAGTTCATCTCGGTGGTGCAAGGTGCAGCGCTGCACGCCGGCCCCGACTCCGGTGGCCTGCACGTTGCGCGCATCGCTGGCACGCCGTCGGTGTCGTGGTTTCGGCCCAATCATCACATTCGCAACTGGCTGCCGGACGAGCCGGGCCACATCGCGTTTATCGCGCCAGAGTCGCGGCCAGACGGGCTTTATGGCCTCGATACCGCCAAATTGGTCGGCGCCGCGCAAACGCTGGTGAGCGGCACCGCGCACATCTCCAATTGAGTGGCACAGCGTTGGACGGCGTGATCGAGCCCGCGGAGCCGTTATTTCAACGCCGCAGCTAGTGGCGCCAAGCTGCCGTCGTTCGGTTCTGGCTGTAAATGGAGTAAGTCCATTTCGAGGTCGTAGACGGCGACGTTGTCGAAGCTCGGCAGCTTTATGCCAGGCTTGATCGCCGGACCGTTGACAATGAATAAGGCCTGCATCTCCGGGCTTGCCGGGTCGTAACCATGCGCGCCGCCTTTGTAGCCGATGCCGCGCGCGCGATCCGTGCCGATGACCCAGCCGACTTCAGCGGCGCAGATGATTTCAGCAACTCTTGGGTTCTTGCCGTAGTGCAACCGTTCCGGAATGTTCGCCTTGTGCCAGCACTGCATATGCGGATGCGGTGTGATTAACGCGGCGTCAACCGCCGATTCAAAACCCGGCTTGGGGTTCACGCCGAGCACTGTGCCACTGGTGATCAGTTCGTATTGTTGGCGCGGCAATAGTTCGTCGAGAAAGATCCCGCGGTTTTCGGCGACGGCGGCCATGCCGTGGTCGGCGACGATGATGAGATTCGTACGCGCGGCCAGCCCGCGCGCGCTCAGCCCGGCGCGCAAGCGGCCAATTGCAGTATCGACGTGCGTCGCGGCGGCGTTGACTTCGGCCGAATCCGGACCGTAGTGATGGCCAGCGGTATCCACTTCGTCGAAGTAGAGTGTAAATGCCTGCGGCCGCTCGGCGATGGGCAAATCGAGCCAGCGCAGAATTTGATCGACGCGCTGCAGGCTGGAAAGGCTTTTATCGAACGGCAGCCAGCGGCTGGGCCGCACGCCTTGGATCGCCGCTTCGGAACCCGGCCAGAACATCGTGCCGGTTTTGATGCCGGCCCGTTCGGCGCTAACCCAGAACGGAACCGCCTCATCCCACCAAAAGCGGTCGGCCACCTGCGTTGCATCGGAGAGCTTGAACACCGTGCCGGGCCGCGCCGGGTCGCGCATCGTATTGTTGACGATGCCGTTGTCGTCCGGCCGCTTGCCAGTCACGAGCGCGTAGTGATTCGGGAACGTCAGACTCGGAAACGACGGCCGCATCGCAGCGCTGGCGCCGGTTTCGGCGAGCGTTTTCAGATTGGGGGTGATGCCGCGGTCGAGGTAATCGGCACGGAAGCCGTCGATCGAAATCAAAATCAGCGGCGGTGTTCCAGAACCGGCCGCAGGCGCTATCGCTGGCGGCGTATGCGCGCAGGCAGCGAGTAAGGCAAGGAACGAAGCGGACAACACCTGCAGCAAGCGGCGAGCAAACATCACAGAAACTCGAAATTGCGGAGCGCCAACTATCGCAAATTTACGTCGATCTTGAATGGCGCTACGAATTGCTGAGCGCGGCAGTTCCCCGAAGTGCCATTTTATGATGGCTAGACGGGCGTTTTACGGTTGACCTGCTGGGTGAGGTGCTACTCCACATGCTTTTCGCGCAAATGACCAGAACACAATCGAGGCAATCACAGCATGGAATATGTAGGGTTTGTAATACCCAAAATCAAAGCGCTTCGCGACGAGGAAAAACCATGGCAGCAGTGCGACCAGGGCTATGTTGGCAAATGTCGCTTTTCTTAGTCGATGGAGGAGCAGGAAAGACGGAATTCCATATCCCAGCAAGATAACCGTGGCATACAGAAAAATATGAAGCGACACTGGATCTAGCATTGTGATGAAAAAGCCACTCGGCGAGGTTTGTACGCCATATCTCAAACACTGAAGCAGCCAATACATTGAGGTGCTGAAGGGTATAGACCCCAGTGTAAAGAACACCGCTATCAAGACAATTCGGGTCATTTCGCGTGCCGAATGGAAAAACTATGGTGCGAGCTGAACCGCCGCTGCCGCCCGCCGCGCTTTCTCTCGCGCCGCTTCCAGCGTTTCCGCGAGCGCCAAGGTCACGCCCATGCGGCGTTTGCCAGCAATGGCCGGCTTGCCGAATAGGCGCAGCTGGGTGTCGGGTTCGGCGAGTGCGGCGTTCAGCCCGGTAAATGCTGGGCCGCTGTGCTCGCCTTCGAATAGCAGCGCGCACGAGGCCGCCGGACCGCGCTGGCGGATGTTCGGCACTGGCAGGCCGAGTATCGCCCGGGCGTGCAGCGCGAACTGCGGCAGATCTTGCGAAATCAGCGTAACCAAGCCGGTGTCGTGCGGCCGCGGCGAGACTTCGCTGAACAACACGGCATCGCCTTTGACGAACAGCTCGACGCCGTAAAGCCCGTGGCCGCCGAGTTCGGCGGTGATGGTGCTGGCGATGGTCTGTGCTTGCGCCAGCGCCGCGTCGGACATCGGGTGCGGCTGCCAAGACTCGCGGTAGTCGCCGTCGATCTGCAAATGGCCGATCGGCGCGCAAAAACTGACGCCGCCAGCGTGGCGCACGGTCAGCAAGGTGATTTCGTAATCGAACGGCACGAAGCCTTCAACGATCACCCGGCCGCCGCCAGCGCGGCCGCCGGCTTGCGAATAATCCCAGGCGCGCTGGATATCGGCCTCGGTCTTCACCGTGCTCTGGCCTTTGCCGGACGAGGACATCAGCGGTTTAACGACGCAGGGAATGCCGACTGTGGCGACAGCGGCGGCGTAGTCGGCGTAGGTATCGGCGAAGCGGTACGGCGAGGTTGGCAAGCCCAGCGTTTCCGAAGCCAAGCGGCGGATGCCTTCGCGGTCCATCGTCAGCCGCGCGGCGCGCGCGGTGGGGATCACGGTGTAACCTTCGGCTTCGAGTTCGAGCAGGGTTGGCGTATGAATCGCCTCGATCTCGGGCACGATCAACTGCGGCTTTTCCAGTTCAATGATGCGCCGCAGCGCGCTGGCATCGAGCATGTTGATGACATGGCTGCGATGCGCCACTTGCATGGCCGGCGCGTTGGCGTAGCGGTCGACGGCGATCGTTTCGACGCCAAGGCGCTGCAGTTCAATAACAACTTCTTTTCCGAGCTCGCCGCTGCCGAGGAGCAGCACGCGAGTGGCCGAGGGTGACAACGGTGTACCAAGCTGTGTCATTGGAAGAAAAGGCGCAAGCGGAGGAGAATATTGTCACAGGTGTTTGTTAGCCTTGCCATGTACCTGACCAATAACTCAAAAATGACACGTCACACGAAGATCCTCGCGACACTCGGCCCGTCCACGGACGACCCTGCGGTATTGAAACGATTACTGATCGCCGGCGTTGATGTGGTTCGTTTGAATTACTCGCACGGGAAAGCTTCCGACCACGCCAACCGCGCCGCCGCCGTGCGTGCCGCTGCCAACGAACTGGGCTTGGATATTGGCGTGTTGGCGGACTTGCAAGGGCCGAAAATTCGCATTGAAAGCTTTGCCGCCGGCCCGGTGGAATTGATCGAAGGTGCCGCGTTTGCGCTCGATACTGCGATGGGCGCGGACGCCGGCGATGTCACCGCGGTTGGCTGCGCGTATCCCGATTTGCCGCGCGATACCCGCGCCGGCGACATCCTGCTGCTGAACGATGGCGCAATCACGCTGCGCGTTGAAAGCGTGCAAGGCACGCGCATCGATACCACGGTGCTGCTCGGCGGCACGCTGTCGAACCGCAAAGGCATCAATAAGCAGGGCGGTGGTCTCTCGGCCGCAGCCTTGACCGACAAAGACCGCGAGGATTTGATCCACGCGATCAGCATCAAAGCCGATTTCATCGCAATTTCATTCCCGCGTTCGGCGGCCGACATGAACGAGGCGCGCGCGCTGATGACCGCCGCGGGCGGCTCGGCGGCGTTGGTGGCGAAAATCGAGCGCGCCGAAGCGCTCGGCAATCTCGATGAAATCGTCGCCGCCAGCGATGTCGTGATGGTCGCCCGTGGCGATCTCGGCGTCGAAATCGGCGACGCCGAACTGCCGGGCTGGCAGAAGAAGATCATCGCTGCCGCGCGCGAGGCTAATCGGCTCGTGATCACGGCGACGCAAATGATGGAGTCGATGATCCTCAGCCCGATTCCAACCCGCGCCGAAGTGCTTGATGTCGCCAACGCGGTGATGGACGGAACTGATGCCGTGATGCTCTCAGCAGAAACCGCAACCGGCCGCTGGCCGGTGAAGACCATCGAAGCGATGGCGCGGGTCTGCGTCGGCGCCGAACGGGCGATGCCGCGTCGCGAGCGCTCACGGCGCACGCTGGGCCGCCATTTCGAGCGCACCGATGAAGCGGTGGCGATGGCGACCACCTGGACCGCCAGCCACATGAACGCGAAAGCGATCATCGCGCTAACCGAATCCGGTGCGACGGCGATGATGGTCTCGCGTACCGATAGCCAGATCGCGGTTTACGCGCTAACCCGCCACGAGGGCACGCGGCGCAAGATGTCGATGTGCCGCGGCGTGTTTCCGATCGCGTTCGAACCGAGCGCGCCGGACCCGATGACCGCTGAGCAGGAGGCGATCGACAGCCTGAAATACCGCAAAGTGATCCAAGCCGGCGACCGCGTACTGCTCACGCGTGGCGATTTTACCGGTGCGCTCGGCGGCACCAATACGATGAAAATCGTCACGGTGCGCTGAAGCCGCAACGCGGCGGCCGGTACAACGGCGTAGGCTTAATGCCCCCATTGCCGGCTTTTCGGAGAGGCGTGATGTCGAATTCGTTCACCGTCATCGGCCATCGCGGCGCGCGTGGTCACGCGCCGGAAAACACTTTACTGGCGCTCGATACCGGCATCCGGCTCGGCGCGGATTGGCTGGAATTCGATGTCCAGCTGCACGAATCTGGTGCCTTACTGCTGTTTCACGATCTGACGCTGGAGCGGACGACCAACGGCCGCGGCTTACTCGCCACCCAGCCGTTCGAAGCGCTGCGCCAGCTCGACGCCGGCCAGGGCCAGCAGATTCCAACGTTGGAAGAAGCGCTGGAACTGATCGAGCAGCGCGCTGGCGTCAACATCGAACTCAAAACCGCCGACGGCACCGCCGAAGCGGTTGCCGGCGTTGTTCGCAACTACGTCGCCGCTGGTTGGCCGGTGGAAAAGTTCCTGGTGTCGTCGTTTCATCTGCCGGAACTCTGGGAGTTCAAGCAGCTGGCGCCAGAAATTCCGGTCGGTGCGCTGGTCGGCGGCGTGCCGCTGGACTGGGCCGCCTGTGCGATCGAGCTTGGCGCGGCGAGCTTGAATTTATCGTCCGAGTTCGTCGATCCGCGCTTGATCACCGATGCTCATGCGCACGGCATCAAGGTATACGTTTACACCGTGAACGACCCAGCAGAAATGCGCATGCTGCAGGCGCTGGGCGTTGACGGCGTGTTTAGCGACTACCCCGAACGCGCTTTAGCGCTGTAGGTACGGCGCGGCGGCTACCGATTACGCGCGGCTGCGCAGCGACATCAGCCGAGCGCTGGCGCCGTGGACGATGCGATACAGCAGCGGCAGCACGAATAAAGTCAGCAGCGTCGAGCTGACAATGCCGCCGATGACGACGGTCGCCAACGGCCGCTGCACTTCGGCGCCGAGGCCGGTGTTCAGCGCCATCGGCAAGAAGCCGAGGCTGGCAACTAACGCCGTCATCAGCACCGGCCGCAGTCGCAGCGCCGCACCTTCCACCAGCGCGGTTTCCAGCGGGGTGCCAGACCGGCGTAGCGCATGGATGAACGTCAGCATCACCAAGCCGTTCAAGATTGCGACGCCGGATAGCGCGATGAAGCCAACGCCGGCTGTGACCGAAAACGGCAGCCCGCGCAGCCACAGCGCGAGCACGCCGCCGGTCAGTGCCAGCGGCACGCCGCTGAAGATCAGCAGCGCGTCGCGCACCGAGCCAAAGGCCAGCCAGAGCAGCGCGAAAATCGCGCACAACGTCAGCGGCACTAAAATCATTAACCGGGCATTGGCCGACAGCAGCAATTTGTAAGTGCCGCCGTAGTCCAGCCAGACCCCGGCGGGCAGCCGCAGCTGCGCGGTCAGCGTGCGCTGCACATCGGCGACGAAGCCGGCCAGATCGCGCTGACTGACGTTGGCGGTGACGACGACACGGCGCTTGCCGTTGTCGCGGCTGATCTGGTTCGGCCCTTGGCTGAGCGCCAGCGTCGCGACTTCGCTGAGTGGCACGTAACCGCCGTCCGGCAAACCAATCGGTAGACGTTGCAGCGCGTTGAGGTCCTCGCGCTGGGTATCGGCGAGGCGGACGACGATGTCGTAGCGGCGGTCGCCTTCAAAAATCTGCCCAGCGTCTTGGCCGGCGAGCGCGGCGGCGACGGTCGCTTGGATGTCGGCCACGTTCAAGCCGTAGCGGTACAGCGCCGCGCGCCGTGGTTCGATCGTCAAAAACGGCAGGCCGTCGGTTTGTTCGAGCTTGATGTCGGCGGCGCCGCGAACGCTGCCGAGCAGCGCCACGACATCAGCACCGACGCGCTGCAATTGCGCCAGATCTTCGCCGTAGATTTTCACCGCCAGCGCCGAGCGCACGCCGGATAACAGCTCGTTGATTCGCAGCGCCACCGGCTGAGAAAATTCCGTAATGCTGCCCGGCACTTCTGCCGCCGCGGCCTGCAGCTCGCGCACCAATTGCGTTTTCAACTTGCGCGGATCGGGCCATTGCGCGCGCGGTTTGAACACGACGTGCGTTTCGCCTTCGCCGGGTGCGGTCGGGTCGATCGCGACATCGCTGGTGCCGTTGCTGGCGAACACGCGGAGCACCTCCGGCCGCGCTGCTAGCGCCCGGTCGAGCTGCTTTTCCAACGCCAGACCCTGCGTCAGGCTGGTGCCGGGGATGCGGCGAACTTCGATCAAGACATCGCCTTCGTCCAAACTCGGCACGAACTCGGCGCCGAGCTGCGTCGCCAGCGCCGCCGCGCCGAATACCAACGCCGTTGCCGGTAGCAACACCAGCACGGGCCGGCGCAGTGCCTGCCGCAGCGCCCAGGTGTAAACGCGCAGCAAGCCGGCCAGCGCGCCGTCGCCGTGCGTGGTTTTCGGCGCGCGCAACAGCACCGCCACCGCGGCCGGCACGAAGCTCAGCGAAAACACCAGCGCCGCCGCCAGCGCCAGCATCACGGTCAGCGCCATCGGTCGGAACAGCTTGGCTTCGGCACCTTGGAACGCGAAGATCGGGATATAAACCAGTGTGATCACCAACACGCCGAACAGGCTTGGCCGAATTACTTCCAGCGTTGCCTCGTAGGCCAGGCGCAGGCGTGCTTCGAGCGTGAGCAGGTCGTTGGTTTGCGCGGCGCTGAGCCGGCGCGCGCAGTTTTCGACAATGATCACGGCGCCGTCGACGATCAAGCCGAAATCGAGCGCGCCGAGCGACATCAGATTCGCACTAACGCCGAGCTGCACCATGCCGGTGATCGTCATCAGCATCGCCAAGGGAATCACCGCGGCGGTGATCAACGCCGCGCGCAGATTGCCGAGCATGACGAACAGTACGACGATGACCAGCAGCGCGCCTTCCAGCAGGTTGTTGCGCACGGTGCGGATGGTGCGGTCGACCAAGGTGCTACGGTTATAAAGCGGCGTTACGTGCAGCCCTTTCGGCAGATTGCGTTGGATCTCGGCCAGCGCCGCCGCCGCCGCGCTGGCGACGGTTCGGCTGTTTTCGCCCAGACGCATGATCACGGTGCCGATCACCGCTTCTTCGCCATCGACCAGCGCCGCGCCGGTACGCAGCGGCCGGCCGGTGCCGACTTCAGCGACATCACCAACCCGCACCGGCACCCCGTTGCGTTGCGTGATGACAACCCCGGCGATGTCGTCAGCATCGCGTAATTGGCCCGGCACGCGGATCAGCACCTGCTCGCCGCCGCGCTCGATATAGCCGGCACCGACATTGCCGTTGTTGCGCTCAATCGCCTCCGCCAGCGCCGCGAAACTGAGCCCGTACGCGAGCAGCTTGCCGGGCGATGGCGCGACCTGAAACTCGCGCGCGTAGCCGCCGCTGGTGTTCACTTCCGAAACCCCGGGAACCTGCAGCAGCTGCGGCCGAACTTGCCAATCTTGCACGCCCCGCAGCGCCGGCAGGTCGTACGGCGCGCCGCTGATTTGCCGGGCACCGGCGTCGGCGCTGACGGCGTAAATGAAGATCTCGCCAAGCCCGGTGGCAACCGGGCCGAGCCGTGGTTCGATGCCCGGCGGCAGCTCGCGCTTAATGCTTTGCAGCCGCTCGCTGATCAGATTGCGGGCGAAGTAAATATCGGTGCCGTCGTGAAATACCGCGGTGACTTGCGACAGCGCGTAGCGTGACTGCGAACGCGTGGAGTCGAGACCGGGCAGGCCGGCGAGCGCGGTTTCGATTGGATACGTCACACGCTGCTCGACTTCCGGTGGCGTCGCGCCCGGCACTGGTGTGGTGATCTGAACCTGGACGTTGGTCAGGTCTGGCACGGCGTCGATATTCAGTTGAGTGAAGTTCCAGACCCCCACCGCGGCCGCCGCCAGTACCAGCGCCAGCACCAGCCCGCGACGCTGCACTGCAAAGCGCAGCAGCGCTTCGATCATCGCTGCGGCTCCGGTGCGTCTTTCTCGTCCGGGCTTTCCGCCGCCGGCTGCGGCGCCTGATCGCTGGCTTCGTCTTCTTCGAGCAGGGATTTGCCGAGCTCGGCTTTGATGACAAAGCTATTCGCGGCAACGTAAGTTTCGCCGACGTTCAGGCCGTCCAGCACTTCGACATAGGCGCCGTCGCGGCGGCCGATTTTGATCGTGCGCGGCTGGAAGCCGCCCGCCATCGGCACGAAGACGACGGTGCGGCCATCGAGGTTTTGCAGTGCGCCGCCGACGACTGCCAGCGGCACCTCAGTTTTCGATAGCTCGACCGCGCCGTTGACGAACAAGCCCGGCGCCCAGCGGCCTTCGCTATTTGCCAACGGCAGCCGTGCGGTTAGCGCGGGCGCCGGGTCGCTATTCGGGCCGAACGCGCCGATCAAGCTGATTCGACCGCTGCCGCGCAAACCGCCAGCAACACTTTCGATTTGCACGGTTTGGCCGACGTGTACGCGCGCGGCGTCGCTCGGGAACAGATTCAATTCGACCCAGACCATCGACGGATCGGTGATGCTGAATAGCACATCGCTACCGGTTTGCTCGCCTGGATCGGCAGCGCGGGCGGTAATCACGCCGTTGATCGGTGCCGTTACGGCATAGGTTTGCAGGCTGTCGTTGCTTTCGACCAGGGCCAGCGTTTCGCCTTGCCGCACGCGGTCGCCAACGGCCTTGGTCACGCTGCGAATCGTGCCCGGAAAGCGGGCGATAACTTCGCGCTGATGTTCGGCGTTGGCTTTCACCACGCCATACAACGGCAGCGTTTCGTGGATCGTCGCCGGCCCAGCGCTGTTGACGACGATGCCGGCGTCGCGCGCTGCTTTTTCCGAGATCCGCGCCATCCCAGCGCCCAGCGGTGCGGCCTCGGCATTCGGCACCGGCGCATCGACGGGTGGCGGTGCGCTGCGGTTACAGGCGGCGAGTAACAGGCACGTTGCGATGCAGACGCGGCGCAAGCGGAAGGCAACGGCTGCGGTCATCGCGAGGCCTCGGGTTCAGCGCGGGCGGCCAGCGGCTCGCCGGTCAGACGTTCGATTTCGGCGAGCAGCCGGGCGGCATCGGCTGCAGCGTCGATACGTTTTTGCTGGATGCTGAGCAGTTCGCGCTGGGCATCAACCCATTCCAGATACGAGTAGCGGCCGCGTTGATAGGCGTACTCGGTTTGCTTCAGCGCTTCTTCCGCCTGCGGCAGGATTTCGCGGCTTAAGTCGGTACTTTCGGCGCGCGCTTGCAGCAATTCTTGATAGAGCCCGAATAGCGCGGTGCGGACGCGCAACGCAGCGGCAGATTGCTCGACTTCAACTTGCTCCCGCCGCGCCTGAGCTTCGGCGATCGCGCCCTGGTTGCGGTCTCGGAACGGCAGCGGAATGCTGGCTGAAAATACCAACGCGGCATCGTTTCCGGCTTGCAAGCGGCGCACGCCAGCGCCGAGTTGCACATCGGGCGCACGCTTGGCGATTGCCAGCTGCAGTTCGGCATCGCGGACGCGGGCGGCGCTGACAAAGCGGACGAGATCCGGATTGCGGCTGAGGCGCTCGGCGAGATCGGCGAACGGTGCCAGCGCTGGCTGTGCGTAGAGGTCCGCGGTAACGCGCGTGAAGCGCGGTTCTTCATCGCCCCAGAGTGCAGCGAGCTGGCTGCGATCGGCACGCAGCCGGCGTTCGGCCTGGGCTTCGTCGAGCGCGGCGCGGGCAAAGGTGATGCGCGCCCGGCTGCCTTCGGCCAGCGGCGCGCGCGCGGCTTTTACCCGTGCCTCGACGGCAGTCAACGTGTCCTGCGCCAGCTGCCGCGCGCGCTGGGCGAGGGTTTGCCGTTCTTGATCGGCGGCAGTTTCGATATAGCGGCGAACGACATCAGCAAGTACATCGAGCTGGCGTGTTGCCCGCTCGGCTTCAATCGCGCTGCGCTCGGCACCGGCAAGGGCGAGACGGCGTCGGCGCTTGTCGCCAAGCTCAATCAGTTGGCTTAAAGACAGCGTGAATTCGGTCGCGGTGAATCCGCGCACGGCGCCGGTGCCGGCGAAGTTTTCAGCAGTAAACGCCAGTTCCGGATTCGGCCGCACCGCGGCTTGCGCGGCGCGGCCGTCTTGCGCTTTGAGTTCGTAGACGAAGCTGCGCAGCTCCGGGTTGCGTGCCAGTGTGGCGGCGAGCGCGTCGTGCAAACTCAGCTCAGAGTCAGCCGCTGCAGGCTCCGGTGGCGCCGCAGCCGCCTCGGGCGCGGCCAATACAGCGGCTGCGATTAGCAGCAAACTTGCGCCGCCAACGCGAGCCGCCGCCCGAAACAATGACATGGAACGCTCCCGTGGATGATGCGCTGCCACATTCCCGAGTGCGGATCGCGACGCCGGCTGCGGCTGCAACGCAGCGCCGATTGTATATGCCGCGGGCTGCGTTTTACTTCGGGAGTGCGCGCTTGTTTTTGCGCTTGCTGGTGATCGCTTGCAGCGGCACTTGGTCTGGCCGCTGTCCGGCGACATTGGTAACGAGTAGTTCGTCGAGCAGCTTTTGCTGCACGCTGATCGTTCCCGGCGCCGTCTCAGCGCGGCAATAGCTACCGTCGGCCTGCAACAGCCAGCTCAAGGCGGTGTCATCGACATAGGCCTGCAACTGCTCGATCACCTCGGTACGCAATGTCTTATCGAGCAGCGGGAACGCGATTTCAACCCGACGATAAAGATTGCGCTCCATCCAATCGGCGCTGGACAACCAGACTTCATCTTCTCCGCCGTTGTGGAAATGGAAAATGCGGTGGTGCTCAAGGAAGCGGCCGACGGTGGACCGCACCCGGATGTTTTCCGAAAGCCCCGGCACGCCGGGCCGTAGGCTGCACATGCCGCGGACGATCAAGTCGATCTGTACGCCCGCTTGCGAGGCCTTGTACAGCGCTTGTATGACTTCCGCTTCGACTAAGCCGTTGACCTTGGCGGTGATGCGGCCTTTGCCGCCTTTCGCCGCGATATCCGCCTCACGGCCGATTTTTTCAACGAGCCCGCGCGCCAGCGTGAACGGCGCTTCCAGCAGCCGATTCAGTTCGTTGACGCGGCCGAGGCTGGTCAGCTGCAGAAAGACGCTATGGACGTCTTTGCAAATCACCGGATCGGCGGTGAGTAGGCCGTAATCGGTGTAGAGCCTTGCGGTACGGGGATGATAGTTGCCGGTGCTGAGATGGACGTATTGGCGCAAGCCGCCCGGCGTACCGCGACCGCGGCCTTCGATCAAGGCATTGTTGTCTTCCCGGCGCACGATCAACATCATCTTGGCGTGGGTTTTGTAGCCGACCACGCCGTACACAACGTGTGCGCCGACATCTTGCAGCGCTTCCGCCAGCGAGATGTTATCGGCCTCGTCAAAACGCGCGCGCAGCTCGACAATCACCGTCACTTCTTTGCCGGCGCGTGCGGCTTGAATCAGCGCCTCGGCAACGGGCGACTTCGGCCCGGTGCGGTACAAGGTCTGCTTGATCGCCAGCACATTCGGGTCTTTTGCGGCTTGCCGCAGCAACTCCAGCACCGGCGTGAATGAGTCGTACGGATGCTGCAGCAGGTGGTCGCGCTCGCGCATCGCGGCGAACAAATCACCGGACAAGGCTTTCGGAATGCGCGGTGAGAACGGCGGATATTTCAGATCAGGCCGATCGACCAAATCAGGAATCGCCATCAGCCGCATCAAGTTCACCGGGCCGTTGCACTGGAAAATATCGGCGCCGCTCAGCACCAGCTCTTCGGCCAAATACTGCGTCATCTGTTCCGGGCAGTTGTGCGCCACTTCCAGGCGCACGGTATCGCCCCATTGCCGTTGCGAAAGTTCGTCTTCAACGGCTTCCAACAAGTCTTCGGCTTCGGCTTCGTCGACCAGCAGATCGGAATTGCGCGTCACCCGGAACTGGAAACAGCCGTTTGCTGCCATGCCGGGAAACAGCTGATCGGCATAAGCGTGGATCACGCTGGACAAAAACACGAAGTCGTTCGGCCCGGTGCCGGCGACTTCCGGCGGGATCTGAATCAGGCGCGGCAGCGCGCGCGGCGCCTGCACGACGGCGTAGCCGATATTGCGGCCGAACGCGTCCTTGCCGCTGAGCGAGACGATGAAGTTCAGCGACTTATTCAGAATCCGCGGGAACGGGTGCGCCGGATCTAGCCCGATCGGCGATAGCACCGGCAGCAGCTCGTTCTCGAAATAACTGCGCAGCCATGTCCGCTGCGCGGGCTGCCACTGCGTGCGGCGAATGAAGCGAATGCTTTCCTGCGCCAGCGCCGGAATGAGAATCTCGTTCAGCGTTCGGTACTGCTCGGCAACCAAGGCGTGCGCTTCGGCGCTCACCGCGGTCAGCACTTCCTGTGGCGTCATGCCGTCGGGGCCGAGCACCGGCGTGCCGAGTTTGATCAGCTGCTTCAGGCCGGCGACGCGGATTTCGTAAAACTCGTCCAGATTCGAGCAGGAAATGCAGAGAAACTTCAGCCGTTCGAGCAAGGGCACCCGTTCGTCTTTGGCTTGCTCCAACACCCGCTTATTGAACTCGAGTAGGGAAAGTTCTCGATTGAAGTACTGCGGAATGGGCGGCAGCAGCGTCATTGGATTCTAATTTTCGTTGCGGTTTGGAGAAAACTTGCGACAGTAGATTACGCGCCAATGAAACGCCGATGACAATGCGCCGCCAACCGGCTCTAGCGCACGACGATTGCCTGCGCCGCGGTGACGATGGTCGCAGTATCGATTTTCGCCGGCACTGCCAAGCCGCGCTGCACTGCCGGCCGCGGCCGGATGCGTTCCAGCCAGGCGCGAACGTTGGGTAGATCGTCGATTTCGACGCCGGCCCAGGCGTGAATATTGACCCAAGTGAAATTCGCGATGTCGGCGATGCCGTAGTAGCCCTTGCCCGCGCCACAGAGATAATCGCGGTCTTGTAGGCGCTGTTCAAGCACGGTGTACAGGCGCTTGGTTTCTTTTTGGTAGCGGTCAATTGCCGGTTGGATTTTTTCCGGGAAATAACGGAAGAAAACGTTGGCTTGCCCCTGCATTGGGCCGATGCCGCCCATTTGGAACATCAGCCATTGGATCGCTTCCGAGCGCCCTTTGGGATCTTGCGGCAAAAATGCCCAATTGCTCTGCGGCCCGTACTGCTCGGCGAGATAAAGCAGAATCGCGCCGGATTCAAACACGGCAAAATCGCCGTTATCGCGATCGACGATCGTCGGAATACGCCCGTTCGGGTTCAGTCGCAAATAATCAGGCTGCTTTTGCGCGCCGCTGCCGAGGTCGATCGCGTGGACCGTGTAAGGCAGGCCGAGCTCTTCGAGCAGAATCGAGGCTTTGTGCCCGTTCGGCGTCGAGGCAGTGTACAGATCGATCATCGTGCAACTCCTGGTGAATAAACCGTCACGCTAGCGCGAACCGCCACGATCTGCCACCGCGTCGAATAGCGTTTCAAAGCCAAAGCGTGGCCGGTAGCCGAGTTCGGCGACGGCGTGATCGATTGCATAGACCCGGTCGATCGCCTGCGGCAGCAGCCAACCGCGGCGGGCGAAGGCGGCCGGGGACCAGGGAAAATAGCGGCTGACGACGGCCGCTGCATCGTGCAGCAATTGCACGCAATCGGACGGCTGGAAGGGCGTCGGTGCCGAAATCACGTAACACCGGAAACCCGGCGTATTACTGCCGAGCGCCAAGGCGTGCGCTTGGGCAACGTCGCGCAGATCAACGCCGCGATACAGGCGATACAGCGCCATCAACCGCTCTGGTTCGGGGAAGCTGCGCGACATCCGCAACACGGTGCAGCGCAGGCCGTCGGCGACGGCACTGCGGCAGGCGTTTTCGGCAGCGCGCTTGGTTTCGTCGTAAATGTCGCGCGGTTGCGGTGTTAGCGTTTCATCGACCCACACCGCCTGCTTGCCCGGCGCAAGTGCGTGGCCGTAAACCGACGTGCTGCTGGTGAACACGAAGCGCGGCACGGCGTGGCGGCGACAGGCATCGAGCAAATTCTGCGTGCCGTGAACGTTGATGCGACGAAAATCGTCGTCGCTCGCGTGGCCCACGTGCGGTGCGTGTAGTGCGGCAGTGTGGATCACCGCGTCTTGTTGCTGGCACAGGGTGTTGATCAGTGCTGTGTCGGCAACATCGCCGTGAACCGTTGTAAAAGGGCCCGGTCCAAGATCCAGGCCGGTGATTTCATGATCGGCGGCTAGTAGCGTGGCGACTGCGGTGCCGACGCGCCCGGAAGACCCAGTCAGCAAGATTTTCATGGTCGGGCTCGTCGCCGAAGTTGAAAGTACATCGTAGCGCGCCCACTGCTTCGGCCTGCGATTTCGCCGCCGCAATGTCGCCTCCTGTCGCGTTTGCGGCGCGCGCGCGACGAATCGGCCGAGAATATAACGCTGAATTTCAGCAAGCCTGCAGCGCCGATGTGATCGTTGCATTACGCGTCAAAAGCTGCGCTCAGATGTAGGCGCCGTTCCTGAGAATTAGAAGTCGAGGTTGGCGATGATCACCGCGGTGTTATTGAGTCGGCATCAAGACATTGAACCGTGGTGGATGACGCCGACTCAATAACAGCCTCCAAGGAGGGCGTGAACATGAAGCTCCCGAACGGCTTCAAAGCGCTGGTTGCAGTTGCTTGCGCAGCGGGACTGCCCGTTGCCGTTCAAGCGCAAACGCCATCGCCACTGGCGGAATGGCAATTTTCCGGTGGCGTGCCGCTGCGCGGCTATTTCATCGAAAAGCCGCCGAAATGGGAGTATGAAGTGGGTCTCGCTTTCGCCATCCAGCCGAAATATGACGGCGCCAAGGACTACCGCATCTTGCCGGGGCCAACGGTCGACATCCGCTACCGCGACATCGCGTTTGTCTCCACCGGCGAAGGCCTGGGCTGGAATATTTTGCACGGCAAGACCTACCGCGCTGGTCTTGCGCTGACCTACGACTTCGGCCGCCGACTGAACCGCGACGCCAAGGATCGTGGCCTCGGCAGCAATGTTGATGCCGCGCCGGAGTTCAAACTGTTCGCGGAATATGTCTGGTTCCCGGTCGTGTTCCGCGGCGACGTGCGGCGTGCAATTGGCGGCTACGATGGCGTCGTCGGCGATCTTAGCGTCTATTTGCCGGTGGTCGGCTCAGAAAAATTCTTCGTTCTCGTCGGTCCGACGGTGACTTACGGCAATACCTCGTTCCAACAGGAATTTTTCGGCGTTAGCGGCGCCCAAGCGCAGGCGCGTGGCGTGCAGCCGTTCGTCGCCGAGTCCGGTTTGAAGTCCTATGGCCTAGGCAGCAACGCGACATGGTTGATCAACGATCACTGGCGTTTGAACGGCTCGCTATCGGCCAATCGCCTGATCGGCGACGCCGCCAGCAGCCCGACCACGGCGCGTAAGACGCAATATGGATTCGCACTGAGTTTGGATTACAACTGGAGCAAGCCCTGATCCCGCTGGGGCTTAACAGCAGGCGCTAGCTAAACCGCAGCCGAAACCCTGCGGCGGCAAGATAGCCGGACTCCAATTCCAAGTCCTCGCGCGTCAGTGGATGGCGTTCGAGCCAGCCGCTGCGGAATTGCAGCGTGACGGTTTTGGCCGTCGCCTCCACTTTGAGTGGAATGCGCAGACCAGGCGCGCGTGAGCGATGCAGGACGACCGCGAGCCGGAACAATACCGCGAGGCGTCGGATTGTTTGCTGCCAAGCTTCGGGTAGATCGGCGAGTACCGACTGTGCGAACTTGCCGCGCTGCAAGCGGACCAGCGCCGCGAGCAGGCGTTGATCGGTTTGCGAAAATCCAAAGAGATCGGCGTTGCGCAGGATGTACTCGCCGTGTCGGTGCGAGCCTTCGTGCGCGATGACGAGGCCGATTTCGTGCAGCAACGCGGCCCAGCTCAGCAAGCGCGTGGCGACAACGCGGTCGATTTGCCAGGCTTTGTAGCTTTGCTCGAATAACTTCAGCGTGGTTCGCTCCACTTCGTGCGCGTGCGCGCGGTCGACGCCGTAGCGTGCCGCAACGGCTTCAACGGAGCGATTACGAACGTCGTTATCGGAAAGGCGCCCGAGCAAGTCGTAAGTCAGGCCCTCGCGCAGCGCGTGCTCGGAGGTTTCCATGGCTTCGATGCCGAGGCTATCGAAGACGCCGGCTAATACCGCGATGCCGCCCGCGAATACCGGCCGGCGGTCTTCGCGCAAACCTGGGAGGTCTAGTCGGTCGATATGGCCGGTGCGAACGACGAGGTCAACGGTGCGATTCAGCGCATCACGCGTGATTAAATCTTCGGCCCAACCTTGGCCGCGCATGACGCGCCATGCGCCGCGCACGGTGCCACTGGCGCCGATCGCGACATCCCAACCGGCGGCGCGGTAACGACGTTCGATGAACTCCAGTTCGACGCGCGCCGCGAGCCGTGCTTCGAGCATGCGGGCACGGGTGATTTGGCCGTCGGCAAAAAAACGCTGGGTATGGGTAACGCAGCCGAGCGCGGTGCTTTCCATCAGCTGCGGCGTGGCGCCGCGGCCGACGATCAACTCGGTGCTGCCGCCGCCGATGTCGACCACCAAACGGCGTGGGCGCAGGCGGCCCATACCGTGTGTAACCCCGCTGTAGACCAGACGCGCTTCTTCAACGCCGGAGATCACTTCCACTTCGTGACCCAGCGCTTTTTCGGCCAGCCGTAGGAACGCGCCGCCATCAGCGACACGGCGCATGGTATTGGTGCCGACGACACGCACGCGGCTGGCAGGAATGCCGGCAAGCCGCTGGCCAAAGCGCTTCAAGCAAGCCAAGGCTCGCGTCGCCACTTCTGGCTTTAATTGCAGATCGGCGCCGAGCCCGGCGCCAAGGCGGACAGCTTCGCGGAGTCGATCAACCACTTGCAGTTGCCCGGCGTTATCCCGGGCAACGAGCATATGGAACGAGTTGGAGCCGAGATCGACCGCGGCGACTTCACCACCGGGATCGCGGGTCAGTAAGCGCTTCAAATGCAGCTTCTGCTGAGCCGCAACGGCTTACAGACAAGGCCCGCCGCGCGGGTCGCTAAGATCGGCATCGGTCGCCTCGAATGGGGTGTTTGGAATGTGTAGAGATCAACTATACCGGAAGGTTTGGGCCTATCCCCCGGCGCTAGAACACTGCGTCAGCTGTCGTCACCGATAGGCTTTAACTTATTGACGCGAAGGCAAGTTTCAAGGAGCATACGGCGGCTTTGCGTGACCCCGACGCAGAGCCGCCAGCATTATGGAGACTCTAACGATGAAATCTGCGCGATGGGCAGTCGCCCTCACCGCAGCCCTGGTCTGCAGCTCAGCGTTTGCCGAAGGCAACGCCGAAGCCGGCAAGATCAAGGCTTACACCTGCTACGGCTGCCACGGCATCCTGAACTACAACAACGCTTATCCGACGTATCACGTGCCGAAACTTGGCGGGCAACACCCCGAGTACATCATCGCCGCATTACAAGCGTATAAAAAAGGCGAGCGCAAGCACCCGACGATGACGGCGCAGGCCAGTTCGTTGAGCGATCAGGACATAGCCGATATCGCCGCCTATATTTCCAAGGCGCCGGAGCTGAAATGAGCACGACGATCCTCGATAAAGTTTTAATTGCCGCAGCATTTGCTGCAGTGGCCGGTGTTGCGCAGGCGACCGAACAAGTTGAACAGCCGGCAGCAGTCGCGGTTTGTGCAACCTGCCACGGCGAAAAAGGCGTTAGCGCCGCGCCGATTTTCCCAAATCTTGCGGGCCAGCATCGCAACTACATCGAACACGCGCTGCAGGCGTACAAGAGCGGCGCGCGTAAGAACCCGATCATGGCGGCCCAAGTTGCCGGCTTGAGCGATGCCGACATCAAGCAGCTCGCTGCATGGTTCTCGCAGCAGCCGCCAGCGCTGTACACGCTGGATCCAGAAGCGAAAACGCTGCAGAAAGAGTAAGCCTGCAGACCTGCGGCGGCGGTTACCCGACTGCCGCCGCAGATGTGCTTGTTTAGCGGCGCAACTCCGCGAGCACCGGCGCTGTTTCCGGCCGCAGTCCACGCCAGAGCGTAAAGGCTTCCGCCGCTTGCTCAACGAGCATGCCCAGACCGTCGCTGATACGGCTAGCACCCTGGGCCTGGGCCCAGTTCAAAAACGGCTGCGCCGCCGGTCCGTAATTCAGATCGTAAGCCAGCGCGCCCGGCGCAAAGAGCTGGGGCGGTAGCCGCGGCAATTCGCCCCGATGCCCAGCCGACGTTGCGTTGATAACAACGTCGTATTGATCCCCTTTCAACGATAAATTCGTACGCGGGACGATATTGCCGAGGCGTTTCAATGACGCAGCAATTTCTTCCGGCTTCCACGGATTGCGGTTAGAAATCACCAGTTCGGCAGGTTCTTCGGCCAGAATCGGCGCAAGAATACCGCGCGCTGCACCGCCAGCGCCGAGCACCAGCACGCGCTTACCGCGTAACGGCACGCCGAGGTTAATAACGACATCGCGAACGAAACCGGCGCCGTCGGTATTGTCGCCGTGCCAACCGTCATCCAAGCGAACCAAGGTATTCACGGCCCCGGCCGATTCCGCACCGGCGCTCAGCGATTCGCACAGCGCGAGCACCGCGGTTTTATGCGGCAGCGTTAGATTGAAGCCTTGCCAGCCGTCACCGTGCAGCCGCTTCAGCGCGCCAGACAATTCATCCGGAGCGATTTCATACGCTTCGTACAATAATTTTTCGCCGACTTGCGCCGCAAAACGGGCATGGATGAGCGGCGATTTCGAGTGGGCGACCGGCTGCCCGAGCACCGCGTAGCGATCCATCAGGCGTCCGCCAGCCAAGTCGCGGCCCGCTTCGCGAAGTAGGTCAGAATCATGTCGGCGCCGGCCCGGCGCAAACACAGCAACGATTCCATCACGACTTTCTTTTCGTCGAGCCAGCCATTCTGTATCGCGGCTTTGAGCATCGCGTACTCGCCGCTGACTTGGTAGGCCGCAACCGGCACTTCGAAGCGATCTTTCACCCGGCGGATGATGTCGAGATACGGCATGCCGGGCTTGACCATGACGATGTCCGCGCCTTCGGCCAGATCCATCGCTACTTCACGCAGCGCTTCGTCGGTGTTGGCTGGGTCCATCTGATACGTGCGCTTATCGCCTTTCAAGGTTGACGATGAGCCAACAGCGTCACGGAACGGCCCGTAAAAGCCGCTCGCGTACTTGGCTGCATAGCTGAGAATCAATGTGTTATGGCGTTGGTCGCGTTCAAGCACGGAGCGAATTGCGCCGACCCGGCCATCCATCATGTCGCTCGGCGCGAGCACGTCGGCACCTGCGCGCGCCAATACAACCGCCTGCTTGCGCAGCGCTTCGACGGTGATGTCGTTCGCGACATAGCCGTGTTCGTCGAGGATGCCGTCATGACCATGGGTGGTATAGGGGTCAAGCGCGATATCGACGATCACGCCGAGATCCGGGCAGCTTTCCTTGATACGTGCGATCGCCCGCGGCACCAAGCCATCCGGGTTCAGCGATTCGCTGCCGAGATCGTTTTTCAGCGCCGCAGGAATTACCGGGAACAGCGCCACGGCGGAAACGCCGAGTGCGTGCAGTTCCGCGCATTCCTGTGCCAGCGCGTCGAGATCGAGGCGGTGCACGCCGGGCATCGAACCGATTGGGCCGCAGAGCGTGCCTTCAGCAACAAACAGCGGCTGAATCAGTTGGCCGGGGACTAAGCGGGTTTCGCGGACGAGTTCGCGAACAAAAGGCGTCGCGCGCAGCCGGCGCGGGCGGGTATTCGGGTATGCGGGAGAGTTCACGGCGGGCTCACAGTCTATATCTGCCGATTATAATCATGGTGCGCGAGGACTGAAGAAAGTACGTCGAAACCGTTCCGCGCTTGCTACCATCGTCGTCGAATTCCTGCCGCTACCGACCGATGAGTTCTGCTCCCGCTTCCGCTGATCACCTTGCCACGCTACTCGCCGCCACCGGCCGCGGAGACGAACAGGCATTTTCCCAGCTCTACCAGCATAGCAGCGCGCATCTGTTTGGCCTGCTGCTGCGTATTCTTAATCGTCGGGACTGGGCGGAAGAAGCATTGCAGGACTACTTTCTGCGAATCTGGCAGAAGGCGGAGACCTACGCGCCAGAAAAAGGCGCTGCGCTGGCTTGGCTGCTAACGGTTGCCCGCTACCGCGCACTCGACCTACTACGCGTGAAGCGGCCCGAGGTCTCATTGCTTGACGAAGCGGAGGCGCCTGCGATGACCTTTGCCGACCCCGCCGAAAACCCCGAAGCACGGGCGATTGAGCAGGATGGGCTGGGTCGCCTGAGTGATTGCATGAATGGCTTACAGAGCGAGCAGAAACGCAGCGTGCTGCTCGCGTATTACGGCGGCTATACGCATCAAGAACTGGCACAGCGCTTAAAAGCGCCGCTAGGCACGGTAAAAAGCTGGGTTCGACGTGGCTTGCTGAGTCTGCGCGAATGTTTGGACCGGTGAACTGCACGCGATGAAATACAACAATCTCAAACTCCGGCAATTACTCGCCGCTGAATATGTGCTCGGCTTGCTGCGCGGCCGCGCCCGTCGGCGTTTCGAGCGACTGCTGCGCGCCGATGCGGGCTTGCGCACTGAAGTCACCTACTGGGAAGTTCGATTCAGCGAATTCGCCGCCCAGATTTCGCCGGTAGCGCCGCCGCCCGCGGTTTGGCTGAACCTGCAACACCGCGTGCAAGCGGGCAATAATAAAGTCGTGCCGCTACGGCGCCCGACGACTGCGCAAGAAGCACCCGCGCCGCAAGCGGCGCCGTTGTGGCGCATCATCGCTGGCTTGGCCGCAGCGTTAATCGTCGTTGCCGTAATCGTTTCCGGGCAGCGTGGCGCACGTCAGACCCCACCCGCTGTTGCTACGGCGCCCGCCTCGCCACCCACGCCCACGGCGGCAGCCACTGCCTATGTCGCGTTGTTAAAGCTGCCAGAAGCAACGATGCAGTGGACGTTGAGCCTGACCCCTGAACGCGGCGCGATCAGCGTTGCCGCCAGCGGCGAATATGCCCAGCTCGGCGAGCATAGTCTGGAGCTCTGGGTGATCACGGCCACCGGCCCGGTATCGGTCGGCTTGCTGCCGGTCAGCGGCGTCGGCCACTTGAAGCTCCCGGCGGAACTGGCGACCGGCGAAACGGTGATGTTGGCGGTGACCTTGGAGCCGGTCGGTGGCGCGCCGAATGGCAAACCGACCGGGCCGGTACTGACCTCGGGGACCGCGATTAAAGTCGGCTGATCAAAGCGCCGACTGCGTATTGCTTTGGCGATTCGCGCCGCTGACCGTGCAAAAACACCATAACGCGCTTGGGCGCCTTGGCGTGTCGATGCGGTTCTCGCTACTTTGTGTCTCGAAATAATAACGAGACCGAGGAGCGACGATGTCCGTCAACCAAAAAATGCCGGTTTTGCTCGCAATCGACCAGGGGACAACCAGCAGTCGGGCGATTTTGTTTGATCGGTCTGGCAATGTCCTAGGCCGAGCGCAACGGGAACTGCCGCAATCATTTCCCCAGCCGGGTTGGGTCGAGCACGATGCCGAGCGCATCTGGCAGGACGTGCGCGCTTGCGTCAGCCAAGTGCTCGCCGAACAGGGATTAAGTGCGCGCGACATTACGGCGCTTGGCATCACCAATCAACGTGAAACGACCGTCCTATGGGAACGCGCCAGCGGCCGGCCGCTACATCCAGCCATCGTCTGGCAGGATCGACGCACCGCCGAATTTTGCTTAAGCCAAGCCGATGCAGCGCGCCAACTTGGCCTGCATGCGCGCACCGGTTTGCTGCTTGATCCGTATTTTTCGGCGACGAAACTGGCTTGGTTGCTCGATCATATTCCCGGTGCCCGGGCGCGTGCCGAAGCCGGCGAGCTGGCGTTTGGAACCATCGATAGCTGGCTGCTTTGGCAGCTCAGTGGCGGCCGCATCCATGCAACAGACGCCAGTAACGCTTCGCGTACCTTGCTCTATAACCTGCACACAGGCGCCTGGGACGACACGCTGCTCGCCTTCTTCAGAATCCCAGCGCCGCTATTGCCGACGGTTTATGACTGCGCAGCTGATTACGGCCATACCGACCCCGCCTTGTTTGGTGCATCAATACCGATATCGGCGCTGATCGGTGACCAGCAAGCGGCAACGGTCGGCCAAGCCTGCTTCGCCCCCGGCATGATCAAAAGCACCTACGGCACCGGTTGTTTCATGGTGCTGAATACCGGGGCGCAGGCGGTGACATCTCAGCATCGCTTGCTCGGTACCACAGCGTATCGCCTGAATGGCGTTACAACACACGCGCTGGAAGGCAGCATTTTCGTCGCGGGGGCTGCAGTGCAATGGTTACGCGACGCAATGCACTTGATCGGCTCCGCAGCGGAAACTGAAGCGCTGGCCAGTTCGTTAAGCGATACGCAAGGAGTTTATCTGGTGCCGGCGTTTACCGGACTCGGCGCGCCCTATTGGGACCCGCAGGCACGCGGGGCAATTTACGGCTTAACGCGGGACTCGGGCATCGCTCATATCGTCCGCGCAGCGCTGGAGTCAACCTGCTATCAAACGCGCGATCTGCGCGATGCGATGGCGAAAGACACCGTTGCGCCAACGGAGCTCCGCGTTGATGGCGGCATGACGGTGAATAACTGGCTTATGCAGTTTCTTGCCGATGTTCTCGGCATTCCCGTGGTACGGCCGAAAAACGTTGAAACAACGGCATTCGGCGCAGCGCTGATGGCGGGTTTGCAGGCTGGGGTGTATGGCTCACTCGAAGAAATTGCTGAATTGTGGCGTGCCGATGCGCGTTTTGAGCCGCGAATGCCAATGCAGGAAGCCGATGCGCTTTATGCCGGCTGGTGCGCCGCCGTCGCCCGTACCCGAAGCTAAGGCCAGCGCAAATACCTTCGGGCAATAAAAATCCCGGGGCGCCAAAGCGCCCCGGGACTCATAACAGCTACAACTTACCGTTTACCGAAATGCGCTTAGGCGCGTTTACGGCGACGGAAGAACACGGCAACGAGGCCTGGCAACAACATCATCAGACCAAACGCACCACCGCCTTTCTTGGTACCGGTGCCGGTCAATGCCACCGTGTTCGGGCTGCCGGTGCCGGCGTCCGAAGCGATCGTTAGTGTTTCGCTAAATGCGCGAACCGCATTCGGAGCGAAGTTCACCGTAATTGCGCAGGTGCCGCCAACAGCAACCGCAGCGGAGCAGGTGTTGCTCTGCGTAAAGCCAGAGCCGCTGATCGAAACGCCCGACACGTTTAGCGGAGCGGTACCGGTGTTGGTCACCGTAACCGTCTGCGCCGTTCCAGTCTGGCCGTTACGAACTGAGCCAAAGCTCAGGCTGCCGGCCGAGAGGCCAATGAACGACTGCACGCCATTCGCAACAAGCGCGACGCTGATCGGCGATGACGGTGCGTTCGACAAAATGTCGAGCGAGCCGCTGAAGTTGCCGAGCGATGTCGGCGTAACCGTTACGCCAACTGCACAGCTATCGCCAGCAGCAACCGTTGACACGCCATCAGTCGGACAAGTATTCGACGTGATGTTGAAGCCCAGCGTCGAAGTGACCGATGAGATCGTCAGCGGGAACGCGCCGGTGTTGGTCACGGTTAGCGTCTGCGCCGCTGACGTTGCGCCAAGGCGAACGTCGCCGAAGCCGAGCGTGGCAGCCGATAGGATCTGAATCGGCAGCAATTGCGACAGTGCAGCGTCCGCTTGGATAAAGCCGTAGCCGGAGTCGAAATCGACACCTGGAACGCCCATATCAATCGTCGTCGCCTTCATGGCGTCAATGACTTCAGCGGTGGTTGCCAGCGGTTGTGCTTCTTTCAATAGTGCAGCGACGCCCGCAGCGTGCGGAGCGGCAGCCGAAGTACCGAAGAAGTTGTAGTCGGCAGCGCCGTTGGTGCACTCCGGAACAGCGCTGCTACGGGCGCCAATCTGCTGTGCAAAGAACGTCGTTCTGCCACCATCTGGCGCAACAATTTCCGGCTTCTGACGGACATCCGGGGTGAACAAACGCTGACCGGTCAGATCAAACAGTACCGGTGTACCGCCTGCCGATGAGAAATCTTCTAACGTGAACTCAGGGAAGATGTCCGGCAAGCAAATCGGGTTCGCACGGAAGTACGAAGCACCGACCGCGACCGCACCGACCGCATTCGGGTGACCCTGAAGCGTGCCGCTATTGGTTGCGAACTGATCGACACTCAAGCCTTGATAGTTGATTTTCAGACGGCGCGGGGCTGCACCGCTGGCGACGCCAACGACGAGGCCTGCTTCAAAATCGGTGGCATTACCCAAGCCGCCGCCGAAGATTTGGAAGGGATCGTCGTTAATCAGACTCGGGCCGGTGCAGAAGATGATGTCATCTTCGGTAATTGGGCCAGTCGGGCCATTAGTCAGCAGGTTCGGGCCGACGGTCAAGCAGATGTCGACGGTGTTCTGGGCGCCAGAACCACCCGTGCTGGCATACGGCTCATCCCATTGCAGATAGGTCAGGATGTTCGAACCGGCCGGGATCGTAATCGGCAACACGGTGGAGACCGTTGCGCCGGTGCTGTCAAAGTTATGCAGTCTTTCACCTGCGATGTCGGTACCTACATCACCGACGACGCCAGACTCACGGAACGGCGCTTCGTAAGAATCACGTGCGCTATTACCCGCGGACGAGAAGTAGGCAACGCCACTTTGTGCGGCGATGTCGGCGGCCTGCGCGATGATGCCGTCCTGGAAGAACGGTTCGTCGAAGTAGGTCACGTCATCGACGATAACCTGAGCGCCCGCATCGAGCAGTTCGAGAATGCCAGCCGCGAATGCGGCTTCGCCATTGAACGCGCTGTAGAACTTAAGACGCGAACCCGGCGCAACGTCATAAATCAGCTGCGCCATTGCGCGGCCTTCGTCGGTGCCGCTGCCGCAGCCTTCTTCTTCCGCGAGCACGGTGACATCCGGCGGCAAATCGCCGGTGGCGATGTTGTCAGCGTAGGTGTCGAGCTGGAAGCCGCAATCGAAGCTGTCCGACATCACGCCAATGGTGATGCCAGAGCCCGTTACGCCATTAACTAGCGGCGAATTACGAAGGGCCAAGCTGCGTTGGATGAAGTCACCCTGAGTAACGACCGATCCTGAGTGCGTCCGCGCTTGCGATGCCCGCATCGACGTAACGCCCCCAAATGCGGCAGCCGATTTCAGCTGATCGACCGGAATCCAGGCCGAGATGTGATTCTTGAAACGATAGGTTTTCGCGACGCCGAGCCGTTTCAGCTGGGCTTCGGTCGAAACGGCATCGCCTTTGGCGACGATTTCAACCAATACTGCCGGCACCGTTCTCGGAACAGACAGGTTGAGGCGTGCGTGCGGTGCAACTGACTTTAAGCTAGCCATTAGCTGGGCTTTCGGAGCGGTTTTCGCCGCCTCCGAAATGCGGACCAGCATGTCGTCCATCTTGACATAGCCTTGTTTTACTTTTTGTGCACGTGAAAGCGGCGTCACACCGTTTAGACGATGCAGAGAAATTTTACTCGCCGGCGCCACTCCCGCGGCGGCGGTTGCGTTGGGGAGGCCAGCAGCAGCAGCTGTGGCACCTGCCAACAGCGCTGCTGCGACCCCGCACAATACTTTTTTCGTCATTTAATTCAAACCCCTGTGTAAGTATAAAAAGATCTGCATGACCACCGATTCAGCCTATATCTTCCGCCCACATATTTTTGCAAAGCTGTGCCCCGAAGATATGGACTCTTTGCTCTTACTGCAAACAAAAATTTCTACTTGTATGCGCGAGTGCGTACCTTGCAAATGCGGTGCCCGACAACCGGTTCCCTATGCCTAGCGGGCCACCGCGTGCAAAGATGATAGTTCAGGCGGGAAGAAGATCTCATGAAAATTGTAATTTTAGGGGCTGGACAGGTCGGATCGACCCTGGCCGAGAATTTAGCCAACGAAGCGAACGACATCACAGTCGTCGATGCCGACGCAGCAGCGTTAGCGAGTTTGCAGGAGCGGCTCGATATTCGAACGGTGTTAGGGCACGCCTCTTATCCCGATACATTGCGGCGCGCGAATGCCAACGATGCCGACATGGTGATCGCAGTTACGGATAGCGACGAAACCAATATGTTGGCTTGCCGCATCAGCCAGATGCTGTTTCATACGCCGACCAAAATTGCACGTGTCCGGGCAGCGGACTATCTCAGCGAAGAGGATCGTTTATTTCTGCCTGATGCCTTATCGGTCGATATGCGCATCAGCCCTGAGCAGCTGGTTACCGACGCAATTCTGCGTTTGATCGAATATCCCGGTGCCTTACAGGTGGTCGATTTCGCTGACGGCCGCTTGCGGCTCGTCGCTGTGCGCGCCTACTACGGCGGGCCGCTGGTCGGGCATGCGTTGAAAGAGCTGCCGGCACGCCTGCCGCAGGGCATGGAAACGCGGATTGCCGCAATTTATCGTCGCGGCAAGCCGATTATTCCTGAGGGCTCGACCGTCATTGAAGCCGACGATGAAGTGTTCTTCGTCGCGGCGCGCGTGCATATCCCGAAAATCATGGCTGAGTTGCGGCGGCTAGATCGGCCTGTAAAACGGGTGATTCTCGCTGGCGGCGGCAATATTGGGCTGCGCTTGGCGCGCGCCCTGGAGAACAAGCTACAAGTCAAAATTATCGAACGCGGGCGGGAGCGCGCGAAGTATCTTTCGGAAGTGCTGAATCACGTCGTGGTACTGGCCGGCGATGCTGCCAACGAGGCGCTATTGCTCGAAGAAAACATCGAAGATTGCGACGTATTTTGTGCGGTCACCAATGATGATGAAGCGAACATTTTGTCGGCGATGTTGGCCAAGCGGCTCGGTGCTAGTCGGGTGTTATCGCTGATCAATCGGCTCGCTTATGTCGATCTGGTCGAAGGTGGTGCAATCGACGTCGCTGTGTCGCCGCAGCAGGCCACGGTCAGCGCTTTGTTGGCGCATGTGCGACGCGGCGACGTCGCCAAAGTCCACTCGCTGCGGCGTGGCGCGGCGGAGGCGATTGAGGCGATTGCGCATGGTGATCGCCATAACTCGAAAATTGTCGGCCGCACGATTGAGGAAATCCGCCTGCCGACCGGCATCACGATTGGCGCAATTGTCCGCGGCGAAGACGTGATCATCGCCCATCGCAATACCCGGATCGAAGCTGAAGATCATGTCATCTTGTTTATCGTCGATAAACGAAAAACGAAAGAAGTCGAAAAACTGTTCCAAGTCGGCCTGACGTTCGTCTAAAAATTGTCACTCGCGCCAAAAAGCTGGCGTCATCAATACGACAAGAACGAAAACCTCCAAGCGCCCAACTAACATCGACGCGGTACAGACCCAGGTTTGGAAATCGGTCAGTACCGCGTACGTCGTTGCCGGCCCTACTTCGCGCAGACCCGGACCGGCGTTATTGATTGTCGAGATGATTGCGCTCACCGCCGACAAAAAATCCATGCCGCTGATAATCAGAAGAAAGGTCAGCACGATGACGCTGAGCGTATAGAGATGGATAAAGCCGAAGACCGAGAGCACGGTGCGGTCGGGGATTACTTGGCCGCCAACTTTTAACGTATGCATGCCGCTTGGGTGCAGCAAGCTGAACAACTCACGCGCGCTTTGTTTGAACAAGATCAGCGTGCGGACCATTTTGATGCCGCCGCCGGTGGAGCCGGCTGACGACGCGAGGCAGGACAGCAACAACATCCACAGCGGGACGAACAGCGGCCAGCGGTCGAAATCGGTATTGACCAAGCCGCAGTCGAGCGCCATCGAAACCAAATTGAAGCTAACGTAGCGGAAGCTCGTCCAATAGGTCGAATAGGTACCGGTGAACCATAGATAACCGGCCAGCACCACGCAACTGCCGACGATCAAGCCGAGCATGACGGACGCCTCAGCATCCCGCAGGTAGGGCCTTAAGCTCTTGCCGCGCCAAGCAAGAAAGTGGGTCGCGAAGTTAATGCCGGCCAGCAGCATAAAAAAGATCAGCACGACTTCGATCAGTGGCGAGTTGAAGTAGCCGACGCTGGCGTCGTGCGTCGAAAAGCCGCCGAGCGATAGCGCCGCAAAGGCGTGGCATACGGCATCGAACCAGCCCATCCCCGCGAGTTTCAACGCGACGATGCACGCCGCCGTTAACGCGACATAAATCAGCCATAACGAACGTGCAGTGTGGACAAATCGCGGAGTCAGTTTTGAATCTTTGATCGGCCCGGTCGATTCGGCGCGATACACCTGCATGCCGCCGACGCCGAGCAGCGGCAGTACCGCCATCGCGAGGCCGATGATGCCGAGGCCGCCGAGCCAGTTCAGCTCGTGGCGCCAAAGATTATGGGCATGGGCGATGTGGTCCAAGCCGGAAATAACCGTTGCGCCGGTAGTGGTAAAACCCGACATCGTTTCGAAATAGGCATCGGTAAACGATAGACCGAGGCCGATCATCAACGGCACCGCTGCCGTCGCGGCGAGCACCGACCAAGTCAACGCAACAAGGAGGAAGCCATCGCGCGATTTCAGCTCGCGCCTTTGCCCGCGGCCGCCCCACCACATCAACAAACCGAGCGCGAAATTCCCTGCCATCGACCACAAGTAGGCGTTGAACGCACCTTCGTTGTAGTGCATGGAAAAGCCCAATGGCGGGATGAACGCCGCCGAAAATGCCATCACTAGCGTGCCCAGCGGGCGGGAGATATGTAGAAAATCCTTGAACAAGTATCGTCGCCGTGATCGGAATAGTCGGCAGTTTACCCCGGCGGCTCACCGATTCGACGCTAGGGCCTGTTAACACGTATGCGATCGCTGCGACCGCATACGTGTTAACAGGCCCTAGCTTGATTCAAGACAGCGCGTGCCTGAATGCCTACACTTTGCTGGCGTTTCCGCCGGTCGCCGTCGCGATCCTCAATTTCGAGGTCTTATGTCTGTTTTTACCCAGGTCAGTCATGCGCAGTTGCATGCTTATCTCACGCACTACGATGTCGGCGAGTTGATCGGATTCCAGGGCATCGGCGAAGGGGTCGAAAACACCAATTATTTTGTCGATACCGAACGTGGACGTTGGGTATTAACGCTGTTTGAACGCTTAAATGCGGATGATCTGCCGTTTTTCCTCGGCTTACTCGGCCACCTCGCCAGTCGCGGCTATCCGAGTGCGCAACCGCTTGCCGACCATAGCGGGGCAACGCTGCGATCGCTGAACGGCAAGCCGGCGGCTTTGGTGACGCGTTTAGTCGGCCAGAGCGTGTTGTTTCCAACGTTGACGCAGTGCGCGGCAGTTGGCCAGGCGCTCGGTGAGCTGCACGTGCTCGGCCAGTCCTACACTGGGCGTTGTGTCAATTCGCGTGGCGTTGAATGGCGGCGTACGACCGCAGAGACGCTGCTGCTGAAAGTCGATGCCGACACGCGAACGCTGATCGCCGAGGAACTCGCGGCGCAATCTGAACTCGATTTCAGACAACTACCGCAAGGCGTCATTCACGCCGATTTGTTCAAAGACAACGTGCTATTTGTCGATGAACGTCTCACGGGCGTGATCGACTTCTACTACGCCTGTAACGATGCGCTGTTATACGACCTCGCCGTCACGCTGAACGATTGGTGCGCGCGGCCGGATGGCAGCCTCGATCTCGACGCTGCCGCGGCTTTACTCGCCGCGTATCGCGCCTGCCGTGAGCCCAACCACGCCGAACGCGGCGCTTGGCGATTAGTGCTGCGCGCCGCCGCGTTCCGGTTTTTTCTGTCCCGACTTTACGACTGGACGTTTCCGCGCGCGGGCGACCTCGTCCACATCAAAGATCCGGCGCCGTATCGGCATATCCTGCTGCATCACCGCGAGCAGGAACCACCCGCGCTCTAGAAATGAAAGCGGCGCCGGTCAATTCGTCCGGCGCCGCGTTCTCATACCCTCATCAACAGCAGCGCGACGTGCCTTTGCCGTAGCGCGCGTCTTGCCGCGAGCGGAAGAACACCGGATAACTCATGACCGGTTGATCCGGGTGCTGCGTCCGCTGGTGCCGGACATAGGTTTCATAGTCCGGCACCCCGATCGCTAGATTCGCAGTTTGCTCCGCTTTGCGCCACGCGGCGTGTAGCCGCGCGCGCCAGCCGGCAGCAGCCTCAGTGTCCTGCGACGGCAGTTTCGTTTGTGGTGACATAAGGCGCCTCATGGGTGCTGGGTGCGTTGGCGCGCAGGGCCTGCCAGGCGGTACGCACGCCGAGTACAAAGACTGTGACGACGACGACCATAAAGATCATCGCCAAGCCGGCGTCGATGCGATCGTTCAGGAAGACCTGCTGCATCTGTGCGATCGATTTCGCCGGCGCCACAATCTCGCCCTTGGCTAACGCATCGCCAAACTTCTGCGCGTGGGCCAAGAAACCGATCTTCGGATTCGACGAAAATACTTTCAGCCAGCCGGCGGTGAGCGTGCAGATCAGCAGCCATGCCATCGGCACCGCGGTGATCCAGACATAGCGCTCGCGCTTCATCTTAATCAGCGTCACGGTGGCGAAAATCAGCGCAATGCCGGCCAGCATCTGATTCGCGATGCCAAACAACGGCCATAGCGTGTTGATGCCGCCGAGCGGATCGGTCACACCCTGGTACAAGAACCAGCCCCAGCCCGCGACGCAGATCGTCGTTGCAACCGTATTCGCAACCCAGCTCTCGGTATTGCGGAACGGCGCGTAACCGGCGCCCACCAGATCCTGCACCATGAAGCGGCCGATGCGCGTACCGGCATCGACGGTGGTCAGGATAAACAAGGCTTCAAACAGAATTGCGTAGTGATACCAGAACGCCATGCTGCCGAAGCCGGGCATGAGGCTGTTCAGAATCTGCGCCATGCCGACCGCGAGTGTCGGCGCGCCGCCCGCGCGGGACAAGATCGTAGTTTCGCCAATGTCTTTCGCGGTTTGCGTCAGCAGGTCTGGCGTAACAACAAAGCCCCAATTCGCAATTGCCGTGGCCGCACTTTCTGCCGTCGTACCGATGGCGGCAGCCGGCGCGTTCATCGCGAAATAAACGCCGGGTTCCAGCACCGCGGCGGCGGTGAGCGCCATGATCGCAACGCAGGCTTCCATCAGCATGCTGCCGTAGCCGATGAAGCGCGCGTCGCGCTCGTTTGCGAGCATTTTCGGCGTGGTACCCGATGAAACCAGCGCGTGGAAGCCGGAGACCGAGCCGCAGGCGATCGTAATAAACAGGAACGGGAATAGCGCGCCGCTCCAAACCGGCCCGGTGCCGTCGGTGAAGCGCGTCAAAGCCGGCATTTTCAGTTCCGGCGCCGCGACCAAAATCGCGATCGCGAGCAAACCGACGGTGCCGATCTTCATGAACGTCGACAGATAATCGCGCGGTGCGAGCAGCAGCCAGACCGGCAGCACTGAGGCTGCGAAGCCGTAGCCAATCAGCATCCAGGCCATTGTTTTAGCGTCGAACGTGAACAGCGGCGCCCAGTTCGGATCAGCGGCAACCTGGCCGCCGAACGTCACCGCCAGGAGCAGCAGGACAACGCCGATCAGCGACACTTCGCCGACCCGGCCCGGACGCAGATGGCGCAAGTACACGCCCATGAACAGCGCGATTGGGATCGTCGCCGCAACGGTAAACGTGCCCCAAGGGCTCGCCGCCAGCGCTTTAACGACAATCAGCGCTAGCACCGCGATGAGCATGATCATGATCAGCAAAACGCCGACCAGCGCGACCCAGCCGGCAGTCGGCCCGAGTTCGGTGCGGATCATCTCGCCGAGGCTGCGCGCGTCACGCCGCGTGGATAAGAACAGCGTGACGAAGTCTTGCACCGCGCCCGCGAAGATCACGCCGACCAAGATCCATAACGTACCCGGCAAATACCCCATCTGGGCGGCGAGTACCGGCCCGACCAGAGGCCCGGCACCGGCGATTGCCGCGAAGTGGTGGCCGAAGAGCACGGTGCGATCGGTCGGCACGTAGTCCAGGCCGTCGTTATGCAATTGCGCCGGCGTTGCGCGCGCGCCATCAAGGCGCAAAGCCTTGTCGGCGATGAATCGACTATAGAAGCGATACCCGATGACGAAAATCGAACCGGCTGCCGCGACCAACCACATCGCGTTGATTGTTTCGCCGCGTCGCAACGCGACGACGCCCAAACAAACAGCAGCAAAAACAGAAAGCAACGTCCATCCCAAGCGGCTTGTCCACGTATTCATTATTGGTTTTCTCCTCGCACCGTCCGTGTGCCCAAGATTCGGACGATCCGACCGCGCGGTCAAGCGGAATCTACATTCGACGCGGACGCGACACGAAAAATATATTTCCCAAAATCGCAATACACGTTATCGCTTGGGGGTCACGCCAGCAGCAAAAGCGGCCGCTAGAAAATCGACAAAAACGCGAACTTTCGCCGACAGATGTTGGCGCGTCGGGTACATCGCGTAAATACCGATGTCGGGGCCGCGGTAGCCTGGCAGCGCCTCGACCAACGTGCCGCGAGCTAGGTCATCGGCGATTGCAAACGTTGGCTGCAGCGCGATTCCAAGACCGGCCAGCGTTGCGTCGCGGATCGTGTCGCCGTTGTTGACGTACATCCGGCACGACACCCCAACGCGGTGCTCGCTGCCATCCATTGTCGAGTACAACAACCACTCGTCACGCGGCGCGAGATAGCTGTAGCTGATGCAGTCGTGCGCCGCTAAATCTTGCGGCGCGGCAGGCTGACCGCGCGCGGCGATGTAGGCCGGCGACGCCGTGACCAGCAATTGCGTCATCGCGAGCTTGCGCGCGATCAACGACGGCCCCGGCGTGCGAACGATGCGCACCGCGACGTCGAAGCCTTCGTCGATGACATCGACGTGCCGGTCTGACAACGAAATATCGAGCTTCAGTTTCGGGTACGCGGCAAGAAATTTCGGCCACAGCGGCGCCAGATGAATCAAGCCGAACGTAACCGGTGCTGCAATTCGCAGCATGCCGCCGGGCTCGACGGTAGCCGCAGATGCAATGGCTTCAGCTTCGCCGAGGTCGGCTAATAATTGCTTGGCGCGCTCGTAAAAAACAGCACCACTCTCGGTCAGGCGCAGGCGGCGCGACGACCGATGCACGAGCCGCGTGCCGAGGTGGGACTCAAGTTCCGCCAAGGTGCGCGACACCACCGCCGTCGATAAAGCCATCGCTTCGGCGGCTCGGCTTAGCGTTCCGGCATCGACGATCTTGGCGAAGGTTTCCAGCGCCCTAAAGCGGTCCATAAGCGTTACCTTTTGCGTATTTCACAAACATAGTTTCGTATTTAGTGTGTTCCTTCCGATTTGTGACGTGAATAGAGTAGTCGCTCGGTTGATCGCCAAGCGCTAGCGTTCGCAGTCAACTTCCGAGTATTTCCGTAGGAGCGCGCGTCATGACTTCGCTGCCGACCTTATTTGTCTCACACGGCGCCCCCACCTTTGCGCTACAACCGGGCTGTGCCGGCCCTGCATTGTCGGTACTCGGCCGGCGCCTGCTGCGGCCACGCGCCATACTCGTGGTATCGCCGCATTGGCTGAGTCGCAGTGTTGATATCACCGGCGCCGCGCAGCCTGAGACGATTCACGATTTCGGCGGCTTCGAGCAGCGTTTGTATGAACTCCAATACCCAGCGCCGGGTGCACCAGCGCTCGCGAGGGAAATCAATACGCGTTTACGTGCTGCCGGCTACCCCAGCCAAATTCAAGCGACGCGGGGCTTGGACCATGGCGTTTGGGTGCCGCTGCGTTACCTGTTCCCGGACGCTGACGTGCCGGTGCTGCAGCTGGCGCTGCAACCCCAGCAGGCGCCGGGTTATTACTATGAACTTGGCCGGACGTTGGCGGCGCTGGCAAACGAAGGCGTGTTGATCGTCGGTTCTGGCAGCATCACGCACAACCTTTACGACTACCGGCCTGGGCAGGCTGCCGCTGCGTATGTACTGGAATTTATCGCCTGGCTGCACAGCGCCGTCGGCCGCGGCGATCTTGACGCGCTGCTCGACTACCGCCGGCAGGCACCGCACGCGGCGCGCGCGCATCCAACCGACGAGCACCTGATGCCGTTCTACGTCGCGCTCGGCGCTGCCGACGACTGGACGCAAAATCTCCGTATCGACGGCGGCGTCACCGACGCTGCGCTCGGCATGGACGGGTTCGTGTTCGGTACCGCCAGCAACGTATTGGGCGTTGCGCCGAAGCAAGCAGCGAGCGAGATAAGCGATGTCACGGTCTGAACCCCTGGTCGTGGTCGATTCCGAAACCGGCCTGAGTTACCTAAGCCGTGCGGCCGCCGAACCGTGCGCGGCGCCCGCGCTCCTGGTGATGCTGCATGGGGTGGGCAGCAACGAGCGCAATCTCTGGCCGCTAACCGCAGGCCTCGATCCACGCTTCCACGTGATTAGTCTGCGCTCGGCGTTTCAACATGGGCCGGACGCCTACGGCTGGTATCGGGTTTCGTTTACCCCGAGCGGGCCGGTGATCGACGGTCACGAAGCGCTTAGCAGCCTGGCCTTATTGACGCGCTTTCTCGCCGCGCTGCCGCGCCGCTACGGACTCCCAGCGCAACGGATTTATCTATTTGGTTTCAGCCAAGGTTGTTCGATGGCGTATAGCGTTGCGCTGACGCGGCCGGCCTTGATCGGCGGCTGGGTCGGTCTTGGCGGTCGCATCCTGCCGCAGATACAGACCGAGGCCGTCTCAGCTGAGCGCCTTGCCCACTTATCGGCGTTCATCGCACATGGTTCTGAAGATCCGGTGATTCCGGTGGCCAGCGCCCGAGCGGCGCGCGATTTTCTAACGCAGGCCGGCATGCCGTTACGTTATCGCGAATATCCGGCGGGTCATTTGATCGCACAGGTTGCCCGCGATGACGCTTTCGCGTGGCTGACCGAAACCGCATTCGCCAGCACCCAATACAGCGCGGCCTAAACGCGCCGTCAGGCTGCATCCAGTTCCTTTCCCGCATCGCATTGGAGTTGTTCCATGATCCGTATTATTGATTCGGCCACAAAATAGTTGAACGAGGTGCTACGCGGCAATTTGAGATCGCACTTTTTCGAGACGGCGTGAGTGGCCGAATTAATAATAAAATCAAATTGCTTTGTTATTGATCCGGCCATTTCTCGCTTTCTCGGAAGTGCGGCATCCGGTTGGGCATTGCACTGCCTTTATTCAAGTACTTAATGGCCGGATCAATAAACGCGCTGTACTCAGTTTCACCACTGCCGTGTTGCTCGCGAGCCCTGCCGCATTTGCTGCGACATACGACATCGACAGCGTCCATTCCAAAGTGCTGTTTAATGTCGAACATCTCGGCTTTTCAAAAATGTACGGCCTATTTGAAGACTACTCCGGAACATTTGATTTCGACGCAACTAAGCCGAATGCCGGCGCCTTAACCGTAAAAATCGGCACGGCCAGCATCAAAACCAATAATGCGCTGCGCGATAGTCATCTCGCCGGGCCGGACTGGTTTAACGCCAAGCAATTTCCGGAAATGACGTTTGTCGGCAAGAAATTCGAAAAGCTCGGCACCAAGGACGGCGTCATTAACGGCGAGCTGACGATACTGGGTACCACGCGGCCGGTGACGATGCAAGTCAGCTTCAACAAAGAAGGCGTTAACCCGCTCGATAAAAACTACTATGCTGGGTTCTCCGCGCACACCGAAATCAAGCGCTCTGATTTTGGTATGAAGACGTATTTAGGTGCGATTGGTGACGACGTTGAAATCATCATCCAAGTTGAGGGCCGCAAGCAGTAAAGCGCGATGCTAAGCGGGCTTATTGGAGTTCTTCCAAAAAACTGGAAGAACTCCAATTGATTGGTCAGCGGCTACCAGTGCTCACCTTTAAATACGTTGGCAAACACGACTTGCTCCAACGTCGGCTTCTGCGCTTTGCTGTCCTTGTCTTTGCTGTTTCGCGCCACCGTTGACGACGGGAAAAGTTGGAAGCCTTTGCTCAGAATGTAGTCATTTACTTTTGGCCACAGCGCGTAGGAAATAGACGCTGCGGTGCCGAGCGTCGTCGCAACACTCTTCGGCCGTTCCAATATCGCTTTGATCACCGTCTCGGCGGCGTCTTCCGGTGACCACGTTGGCACGTAGGAATAGATCTTCGTCGGTGCGATCATCGGCGTCCGCACCAGCGGCATGTAGATCGCCGTGGTGTGAATGTTGCGGCCTTTTACTTCGGCCGATAAACAGCGTGTGAACGCGTCCAACGCTGCTTTGCTCGCAACATAGGCTGAGAACCGCGCGGCGTTGGCCAGCACGCCGATTGAACTGATATTGATGATATGGCCTTGCTTGCGCTCTGACATGCTTGGCAGCAAGGCCATGATCAAGCGTACGGCGCCGAAATAATTCAGCTGCATCGTCCGCTCAAAATCGTGGAAGCGGTCGTAAGATTCCGTGACGGCGCGGCGGATCGAACGCCCAGCATTGTTGATGAGAACGTCGACGTGGCCGAAGTCGCGCAGCACCGCTGCGGCCATGGCGTCGATTTCATCGAGATTGTTCAAATCGCAGGGATAGACGAAAGACTCGCCGCCGGCTTTCTCAATGATGCTCTGCGTTTCAAGCAAATTTGCTTCGGTGCGCGCCACCAGGATGACTTTCGCGCCGGCAATCGCCAAGTTCTTCGCGGTCATGAAACCAATGCCGCTGGACGCGCCGGTAACTAACACAACTTTGCCCGAAATCTTGCGCACCAAGGTGGGCGTCGGCGCATAGTGGATGTCGAGGAACTGCTCCCAATAGGCCCAGAGTTTTTTCGAATAGCTGCGGAATTCCGGGCATTCAACGCCGCTACCGCGCAGTGCGGCGCGCGCTTGTTTATCGTCAAACACGGCGCGGTTGGTGGCGTAGCCGAGTACCGATACCGGTGCGCCGATGGTCTTCGCCGCTTGCCGTTTCAGCGCAGCGGGGAGCGCATTACCAACCTGATCGGACAACCGCCGCATCGGCGCCGACATCTTCGGTAACGCCAATTTCTTCGCGAAGCGTGGGCCGTGCGCGGCGCGCAAGATCGACTGCAGCAAATCGCCGACGGTTGGCGCTTGGCTCGGCACGATGTGAAATGTTTTGCCGTCTAAGTTCGGCTTGGCGGCGATGGTTGCGATTGCAGCGGCAACAAAGTCTACCGGCACCACCGGCACGCGGCCGCCTTCAATCCCGAGCAGTGGCAGCCATTTCGGGATGCGGTGGCTGAGTTTTTGGATCGTTTTGAAGAAGTAATAAGGGCCGTCGATCTTGTCCATCTCGCCGGTTTCGCTATGGCCGACGACGACACCAGGGCGGTAAATCCGGAACGGCACCTTGGTTTCTTCGCGGACGATTTTCTCCGCCTCGTATTTGGTGCGGAAATACGGGTGTTTGGTCGACTGTCCGACGTCAAACATCTGCTCGGTGAAAATGCCGGCAAACTCGCCACCCGCCACCGCGACGGAGCTGACGTGATGCAACACTACCGGCCCGCGCAGCGCATTGGCGAACTCAACCACGTTCCGGGTGCCATCGCGGTTGATGCGGTCACCGGTGGCGTCGTCCATGTCCATGTCGTAAACGGCGGCGAGGTGGAAGACGTGGTCGATCTTGCCTTTTAGCTTTTTGGCTTCCGCGGGCGCGACCAAGCCCGGCGTAGTGATGTCGCCCGGCAGCATAAACAGGCGTTTGCCTGCTGCGCCGTAGCGTTCCTGCAATTCTGGAAATTTTTCCGCCGATGATTCACGGATCAAGGCGTAGACCTTGGCGTCCTCGTCGGCCAACAGCTGCGCCAACAGAAATTTGCCGATGAAACCGGTGGCGCCAGTGACGATATAGTTCATAGCTTTTTTTCTCCTCGCACCCGAAGGTTCTTTGTCATTAGTGTATTCGCAGCATGCGCTAGCCGGGTATCGGCGGCGGGGTAAATTCCGCCATTTGATACCGGCACCAGATCCGGCACTGCATCTTGGGCCTGGCTGAATTGCCAATGACTTTGGGTGCTGCCACCGCGCTGCTGCATATCGGGCCTCCTGTCCGTTGGGTCTCTGACTGCGGTTCCACATTGATCGTTCGCGCGCGGCTGAATTTCATTCCGCGTAGATTTGTTGCTGCGGCCTGTCGCGGTTCGCGTTCGGCCTTAGCGTGGGTTCGCTACCCCGCAGCGTTTCAGCACAACCATCCGTAGTTGGCTAAATACTGCGCAAAGGCGCCCGGTTTATTGCTTCGGTTGCTCGATATTGAATGTGAGGGCTGTTGTCCGCGCCAGCATGATCGACTTCGACCCAGCCACGCGGACGCCGACTCAGTAATTGCGTCCCTTAAATTCGTCCATGGTTTTGTAGACGCCGAAAATCTTGTCGGCGACCCAATCCCAGAGCCATAGCGGCAGCACACCTTTGCAGATTGATGCGAGTTTTACCGTCCACGGCATCATCAGCATCGGCTTGCCAATTTTCATCGCGGCCCAAACCCGTTTCACAACGTCATCCGGCGCCAGCAGTGGCGTCAGTAGCGGCCCTTTGGCGCCCGCAAACATGCCAGTGGCCACATAGCTCGGGCATACCGTGGTGACTTTGACGTGGGGATATCCGGCCTGCTCAAGTTCCAGGCGCACGGAATCACTCCAGCCGATAACCGCCCATTTTGACGCGCAATAAACGCTCATTTTCGGGTTCGAAAGCGTGCCCGCCGCGGATGCAATGTTGACGATGCGGCATTCGCCGTCGGTGTTGGCGATCATCGCCGGAATGAACTCGCGGGTGATGTACATCGGTGCCAAGGCGTTGATCGCCATGGTCATCCAAGTATCTTTCATCTGGTGGTGCAGCCAGAAATATTGGCCGCGGACGATGCCCGCGTTGTTGATCAAAATGTCGATTGCGCCGACCGCGGCCCGGACTTTCTCGGCGCTTTCGACGATTGCTTCAAGCCGCGAAACATCGACGACGAAGGCTTCGATCCGCGTACCCGCCGGGCCTGCCAGCGCCGTTAACTCGGCTGCAGTTTTTTCCAGTTCGACGGTATTGATGTCCCAGATCACGACGGCCGCCGCGCCTTCCAGCACTGCGAGCCGGGCATAGAGCTTACCCATGCCCATCGCAGCGCCGGTAATGAGGATCTTCTTGCCGTTCACGTTCTGCATCGTCTGGGTCCCTCCAAATGGGCCGGCGGCTGGTTCCTAAACCGGCGTGTAACGGTCTCCAAGCTGCGTGGCGAGCAACGTGCAGCATTGGCGCTGATCCATTTCGCGATAGGGCTGAGCCGGTGCGCGGCCCCAGACCGGCGCCGGCCAAGCCGGATCGCCACGGAACCGAACAACATGGTGGATGTGCAGCTGCGGCACCACATTGCCCAGCGCGGCGACATTGAGCTTTTCCCCGCTGTAGGCCTGCATCAGCGCTCGGCCGAACAATACCGACTCGCGCAGCAGCTGGCTTTGATCAGCGTCATTTAGCTCGTAGATTTCGCGTACGCCGACGCGACGCGGCACCAGTATCCACCAGGGATACTGGGCATCGTTCATCAGCAGGATGCGGCACAGCGGAAAATCTCCGAACGGCAGCGTATCCGCCGCCAGCCTTGCATCAAGTTCGAACGCCGCCATACGCCTCACATATCGAAAGAATGAACCTTACTGAGCACCGGCATCAATCCACTGCCCGATCAGCGCAACGCCATCGGGATCAACGACATGGCTAGCCAGATTAGGCATCCGGAAGCCATCGAGTCGGCGCATTCTTTCCCATACTACGCTTGATTCTTTATGGCCTGGGGCAATGCGCCGGGCATTGGCGAGGCCGAGATCGCCAGCGGTTGGAACGATATCAAGCGTGTTGGTGGTCGCGATTGGCGTTGTGCGGCGCAGGTCCATATTCACCGGCGTTGGACCGCCCGGCCGGTGGCATTGCGCGCAGTTGGTTTCCAGGTACGCGCGCGCCCGCGCCGAGAGTGCGGCGGTGGTGTTGAGCGGATCCGTCAATTGCGGGTACTGGCTGGCAGCGCCAATGTCGGTTGTAAACAACGCGATGTGGTTTAGCGTCCGCAATTCGTTGTCAACCGCTAATGGATACCCGTATGTGCGGTTCATCTGCGCAGTGTCGACGCCCAGCACAAACCCGGCAGCCGCGTTGTGGCAAGTGGCGCAGGCGGCGCGGCTCGGGAATTCATAAGTCTGGCTGGCGCCACCCGCAACGGTAATGACTTCCGTCTGCGCGGCGCTGAGCAGGTCGGCATCGGTGCCGGCGCTATTCCATTTATAGGTGTAGCCCTGCCAGCCGTCCGCTTGATTCACAAACACGCGGGTTTCCAGGCGGCGGGTGTTGCCGTTGGCGAGCGTGATATCGAATTGTTTAACAGTCACCGTGCCGGCGGGGAATGTCCACGCGGTACTGGCGTTGAACAGGATTTGGCCGACGTTCGGGACGCCGATCCAGCGGCGCTTGGCGGTGCCATCACTCCAGAACGGCGCATTGATGTCGTAGCCGATCAAACCAGGATTCGGCGTCAGGCTCGCGGTATTCGTAAACAAGCCGGTTTGCGACAACTTTTGCGGGAACGTGCTGCCGCCGCCGCTGGCGGGCACCAGCGTGTAGAGATTGCCGTTGAACGAGGTGGCATAGAGCTCGCCCGCGGCGTCTTCGCCAAACGAAGTCGGGTTGCCGGGAATTTGTCCGATGACCCGATTCGCGCCTGGCACGCCGTTGTTTTGCGTCAGCGCCCAGAGCGTGCCGGCGCAGAAGTCGGTGTACAGGTAGACGCCGCCGAGCGACGGCACTGCGCCGCCGCGATAAACGTAGCCGCCGGTTACGCTACAGCCGCTGCCGTGATCGTATTCGGCAACCGGATCGATGAAGTTATTACCCGGTGGTTTCGGCGTATTCGGATCTGGATAGCCGTGCAGGCCTTCACGAACGTTCCAGCCGAAATTACCGCCTTTCTGAATGACGTCAATTTCCTCGAAGGCATTTTGGCCGACGTCGCCGGCCCAGAGCAGGCCCGTCGCGCGGTCGAAACTATCGCGGTACGGATTGCGCATACCGTAGGCCCAAACCTCGCCGCGTCGGCCGCTTTGGCCGACGAAGGGGTTGTCGGCCGGAATGCTGCCATCGCTATTAATCCGCAAGATCTTGCCCAGCGGCGTGTTCAAATTCTGGCCATTGCCGTTGGGGTCGCCGCCACCACCGCCATCGCCGGCGGCGATGTAGAGCTTGCGGTCCGGACCGAATCCGAGCCAGCCGCCGTTGTGATTGGCAAACGGCTGGTTATAGGTGAGTAGCTGCGTTTCGCTGGCAGCGTCGGCGACATTCGGATCAGCCGTAACGTGGAACCGCGCGATCACCGTCCGCAGCGGGTTGGCGCCGGTGCTGTCGAAATTCGGGTTGTAGTTAACGTAAAAATAGCCGTTCGTCGCGTAGTCTGGGTCGAAGGCTAAGCCGAGTAGGCCGGTTTCGCCGCCGGCATCGGTAACGCGGTCGTTGATGTCGAGAAACACGCGTGCGCTGGTCGTCGCAGGGTTATTGTCGAACACATAAATCAAGCCGGACTGGGTGACGACAAACAGGCGGCTGGCGTCAGCCGGCGCGGCGGTGACGTACAGCGGATTGCTGAAGCTCAGATTCGGAAACGCGCGGACGACGGCGATATCGCTCGTCTGCACCGATTGCGTTGGGAACGTAAGCCCAGACAACGTCGGCCGCTGTTCCAAGCCAAATCCTGGCGTCGGGGGCGGTGGTGGTGGCGGTGGTGGTGTCGGCGGCGGCGGCGGGGTGGGCGGTGGCGCAGGTGGCGGCGTGGGTGGTGGCGGCGCTGGCGCTGGCGGAGGCGCCGGACTCGGTGCGGGCGTTGCGGCAGGGCTCGCGCCGCCACCGCAGCCGGCGAGGGTGATCGTGACCAATAATGCAGCGAGTAGTTTTGCCATAGCCAGACTCCTAACATCCCCCCCACACCCGCCGCTTGCCGCGGGTAGGCCGCGCGCTAACGATGCGGCAGATGCTAATTAGGCGCCGACTTTCGGCACAACGGCCAGGGTCAGGCGGGAAACGCAGACGAGTTTATTGTGCTCGTCTTCAATCCGGATTTCCCAGACTTGGGTATTGCGCCCGACATGCAGAGGCCGCGCAGTACCGGTGACGAGGCCCTGGCTAACCCCGCGCAAATGGTTCGCGTTGATTTCCAGCCCGACGCAAACCGTATCCGGCTGCGCCAAGCAAAGATTGCCGGCGATACCGCCGAGTTCTTCCGCCAGCACGCATGATGCGCCGCCGTGCAGGCGGCCAAAGGCCTGCTGCGTGCGGTGATCCACGGGCAGTGTGCCGCGCAGAAAATCCGGGCCTACTTCGGTAATCTGCAAGCCGAGTTGCGCCCCGATCGTGCCGGGTGGCGTTGCTAGCCCTGCGCCGATTTGCACCGCTTGCCGCCAAATGCTCATCCCGTAATCTCGGAAGAAAGATTAGCGAAAGTCTAGCAGCCGTTGCGGCGACGCCAGACTTCGCCCGTGCGTTGACGTACGCGCAATCCATGACTGCCTCCGATACACTGGTCACACACCCCACAAACTGCTCTGCCCGCATTCATGGCCCGCACCGCACTGCTCGCAGGAGCCACCGGCTTGGTCGGTTCCGCTCTGCTGCCCCGCCTGCTCGACAGCCCGGACTACGAACGGGTGATCGTGCTGGCGCGACGCCAGGTACCGCAGCGGCACGTAAAACTAGAAGTGGTGGAAACCGCGCTCGACGATCTAGACCCGCTCAGCAGCAAGCTCGCTGTCGATGATGTGTTTTGCTGCCTCGGCACGACCACTGAAAAAGCCGGTGGCCAAGCGGGCCTTGAGCGCGTCGACTATCACATGGTGGTTGATCTCGCGCGCAGCACGCAGGCGGCGGGTGCAAAGCAATTCCTGGTCGTTTCTGCCGCTGGCGCCAGCCTGCGCTCGCCGGTGTTTTATTCGCGCGTGAAAGCGCGGATGGAGCAAACGGTAGCGCGGGCTGGGTTTGCGACCATCCACATCGTCCGTCCATCCTTGTTGCTGGGTAAGCGTGCTGACGCGCGGCCGTATGAAGCAATTGCGCAACGCGCGGCGCCGCTATTGGGCTTGGCCTGCGTTGGCCCGCTGCGCAAATACCGTCCGATCAGCGCCGAAATGGTCGCAACAACTTTGGTAACGTTGGCGACCCAGCCGGCCGTCGGCGTCAAAATCCACGAATTACCGCTGCTTCCCGGCGGGTCGGCTGCGGTGTGATCGGCCTCGCCAACATCGGCGCCGCCGCGACTGAAACCGTCGAAGCCAGCGGTGGCCACCATGCCGGCTTGATTCTCACGTTGTTCGTAATGCTGGCCGCGGCCAAGCTCTGTGCCGAGCTATTTACGCGGTTGAAGCAGCCGGCAGTTGCCGGTGAAATTCTGGCGGGCGTACTGATTGGCCCGCACGTACTCAACTGGGCTTCGCCAAACGAAGTCTCAAACATCCTTGCTGAGATCGGCGTAATTTTTTTGCTGTTCAGCGTCGGCATGGAAACCAAGCCCGCGGCGATTTTGCGCGTCGGCCGCAGCGCCGCGATTGTTGCGTTGCTCGGCGTCGTCGTGCCGATTGCCGGCGGCTACGTGTTCATGCGTGGCTTCGGTGCCAGCACGATTCAAGCGCTGTTCATCGGCACCGCGATGGCGGCGACCAGCGTCGGCATCACCGCCCGCGTGCTCAGCGGCATGGGTCAGCTCGGCTCAGAATCGGCGCGGATCGTCCTCGGCGCCGCGGTGATCGACGACATTCTCGGCCTGCTGGTGCTGGCGGCTGTCGCCAGCGCAGCGCAGGGTGAGCTGAACTACGTTGCAATTGGCACCACTGCGGCACTGGCGTTGGCGTTCGTCGGCATCGTCGGCCTGCTGTTGGCACCTGGCTTGACCAAAGCGGCGCCGTACTTCGGCCGTCTACGGCTCGATAACGAGTTCTTCATCATCGCGATTGTGCTTTGCCTGGGCTTGGCGCTGGCTGCGGCCAGCATCGGTGTTGCCGCGATCATCGGCGCCTTTCTCGCCGGTTTGGCGCTGGCTGAAGCGGCCGAAAAGCAGCACGACGTGCATCAGCAGATTCGCGGCATCACCGAATTCCTGGTGCCGTTTTTCCTCGTCAACATCGGCATGCAGCTGAACCTCAGCGTATTCACTGAACTCGGCACGATCGGTCTGGCGCTCGGCATGACCGCGGTGGCCGTGGCAACCAAGCTGCTGGGCTGCGGCGTCGGCGCGCTCAATCTGGGCCGGCGCGGCGCGCTGCAAGTCGGCATGGGCATGGTGCCGCGCGGCGAAGTGGGCATCGTCGTCGCTCAAATCGGTCTCGCCGTCGGGGTCGTCGACGATCGTTTATTTGGCGCGGTGTTGTTCATGGCCGTGGCCACTACTTTAATTGCACCGCCGTTTCTACGGCCGCTTTATAGCCGCTAATGGTGGTGATGGCAGCGGTAGCCGGCCGTTACGGCGTCGCCCATAGCCGCAGCAAATTGTTATAGCAGCCGGTTAGCCGTTGTAGCTCGGCGTTATCGCCGTGGCGGCCGCGCAGCGCGAGGATCGACATATCCAGCTCATACAGCAGGCGCCGCTGCTCGTCATCGCGCACCATACTTTCAACCCAGAACACCGCTGCCAAGCGGCTCCCGCGTGTGACCGGCAATATGCTGTGTACTTTCGACGCCGGATACAGAATCAACTCGCCCGCACGCAGCTTGATCGTCTGCGCGCCGTACGCCTCTTCGATCACCAATTCGCCGCCTTCGTACTCGCGCGGATCGCTGAGAAATAGCGTCGCGGCGATATCGCTACGCAGATGCGTGCCGGCTGGCGCCCAAGTACGCACCGCGCTATCGACATGCTTGCCGTAGTCGTTGGCGGCACCATCGTAACGATTGAACAGCGGCGGAAAAATATTGCGCGGCAGTGTGCCGGTGACAAACATCGCGCTCTGGCTCAAGCCATCCAGCACCAGCGCACGGGCGGCGCGCGCCGCCTTGCCGTCTTCCGGCAACTGGCGATTATTCCGCCCCGGCGTCAGCGTATTCACGCCCGCACTCCAATCAGCGGTATCGATAATCGAACGTACGCGGGCAATCGCCTGCGCCGACAACACTTCGGGGACCCGCAACATCATGATGCCTCTCCGGCTGTGCTTTCCACTAACCGGAAAGCATAGCGCCATTAGGCCTCAGTGCCGCGTGCTTTGAATACTATCCAGTTACGCCCAAACCGTTACCGTATGGACAACACCTGATTCAAGTGGCGCTCAAACTAAAGCTAGAACCACCGTTGCCAGCAATGAGCTTGCGACGATTAAGCCGCCGACTTGCCGCCGCCGATTCAAGCCGACCCAAAGAACGACGCCGGTCAGCGACAACAGGATGATGCTGCCCGCCAACGTATCGACCAACAACACCCAGCCGAGACCAACGCCAACACCTTTATGGAGATTGCTCAGCGTCGCGAATAGATTGTTATCGCCGCGGCGCACCGTGACATAGGCGTTGCCGAGCCAGTAGTCCATTTGCACGTTTGCGCCGGGTGTCGCGAAGGATGCCGTCCAATGCGCGGGCTGTGTCAGACTTTGATCGCCCCAGGCCACCGGCCGCGCCGCCTCCTCTCGCACGCGGCCCGGCCGGGGTTCCAGCTTTAGCTCGCCGCGCAGCCAAGCCGCCATCGCTTTCGCGTCGGTTGGCGCCGGATCCGGGAGCGGCAGTTGCACCGTGCTTTCCTGCGTTCGCGCCGCCGGAATTTTCAGCACGGCGCGATGATTGAGCAGAATCCCGGTTGAACCAAAGAGCAGGCCGAGCACTGCGCCCCAAAGGCCAATCCAACCGTGGATTTTACGCAGCGCGCGCAATAGGTCGCCGCGGCGGCGCCGGTCCCGGGCGGCGACATCAGTTGGCGTAGCGGTGATTGTCGTGGTCATCGAATGGAATCTCTTAGACGAGTTGGGGCCTGTTAATAAATCGAATTGCTTTGTTATTGATTCGGCCATTTCTCGCTTTCTCGGAAGTGCGGCATCCGCTTTGGCATTGCACTGTCTTTATTCAAGTACTTAATGGCCGGATCAATAACAGGTCCTAGGGCGCCGACCAAAGTCGGAGCAAATTGTGATAGCTGCCGCTTAACTGCGTGCACGCCGCGGCATCGGCGCCGGTGGCGGCGAGGCGCTGGATGGCTTGATCGATATCGAACAGGATACGGCGCTGGTTATCGTCGGCGATCAGGCTTTGCACCCAGAAAAAGCAGGCCAGCCGTGCGCCGCGTGTGATTGGCGTGACTTGGTGCAAGCTGGTCGAGGGATAGACAACGGCATCGCCGGCCGCGAGTTTCACCGCCTGCGTGCCGTAGCGGTCTTCGATCACTAACTCGCCGCCGTCGTAGCTATCCGGCTCGGCCAGAAATACGGTTACCGAGAGATCCGTGCGTAGCTTCATGCCAGTGCCCGGCAGCAAGCGCACGGCGTTATCGATATGGTTGCCGAAATACATGCCGACATCGTAACGATTGAACATCGGTGGATAGACTTGGTTCGGCAACGTTGCGCTGATGAACAATGGGTTGCGCTCCAATGCGCCGAGCACCACATCGCCAAGCGTCCGCGCGGTTTCCGTGCGCTCGCCGATCTGGCGATTATTCTTCACCGCCACGCCCTGGCTGCCGGCAGTGACGCGGCCATCAACCCAATCGGGATTCGACGGCGCCAAACGCGCGCGCAACTCGGCGAGCTGCGCGGCGTTTACGGCTTGTGGAATTGCCAGCAACATTAGAAGCGGTAGATCACGGAGCCGATCAGCGTCCGGCCACGGCCGGGAACGGCGCGGCCGTTTTCGGAGCCGACAATTGAATCGGAATAGTTTTCGTCAAACGCGTTCTGCAGGTTGAGCTGCAGGTCGTACTGCGGCCGCCGATAGGCGAGCGTGAAGTCGGTCCGAACATAGGCATCTACGCTGCCGGTGTTGGCGGTGTTCACGTAGCGCTTATCGATGTAATAAACGCCGACGCCGGCTTCGAAGTCGCGCAAGAAGCGGTAGGTGCTAAAGAGCGAGGCCGCGTTCTTCGGCGTGTTGGCCAATTCGTTACCCTGATTGGCGTCGCGCGTGCGCTTCAGCTTGCTATCGAGAAAGGTATATCCGCCGATAAGCTGCCAATGTTCACTCAAACGCCCAACCGCGCCGATCTCGAAGCCTTTGACTTCGGTATTGCCATCGAGCGTCACCGTGCCGGTTGTCGCATCGGTGGTTCGAGCATCGGTTTTTTCGACGACGAACGCGGCGGTATTGAGCGATAAGGCCTCGTGCAGCAACTCGAATTTCGCACCGATTTCGTAGCTACGGTTCTTTTCCGGGCTCACGGCCTGCTGGGCCGCAGATAAAGTCACGGTTTCGGCCGACGGATTAAACGACGTGCCGTAGGACACGTAATAGCTCTGCACCGCATCTGGCTGCCAGATCACGCCGCCGCGCACGCTGGTGGCGTAATCGGTCCGGCCGCGTTGGAAAGTCGTCGCTGCGTTAGTCACCGTCGTGCGGCCATCAGAGGTCGCTTTGTAGCGATCCCAACGTAGGCCACCGACCAGTTTCAGTTGTTTTGTCAGCGCCACGATGTCGTTCGCGTACAGCGCAAAGGTATAGCCGCGGGTCTTGGTATAAGTGGTCGGGCTGCGCACGGTGCCGGCCGGCGTTGGCCCCGGTGTGAAATTGCCGAGCGAATCGGTTTCCCGTGGCGTGTTAGCAAAAGCCTGATTACGGCTGGTATCCAAGCCCACTTCGTTGCCGACGACCAACGTATGTGCGAGCGGGCCAGTATCGAATTTCGCGATCAAATCCAGCTGATTGAACAGCGCCGAATCTTGCAGTTGGCGATCGCGACGGTCTGACTGCACTGTGATCTGATCCAACGGCGTGCCGACTGCCGATACCGGACACGGGGCGGCTGGCGTGTTAAACGCGGCGGTGCAAACGCGGTACGGCGTTGGCCGGGCGTCGGTGTCGGTTTGTGAGGCCAGCGCCGCGTCACGCAGCGTCAACCAGCCGTTAAAGTTATGGTCCAGTCGGGCGCGGAACACGTTGACATCCTGAGTGAAGAAGTCGTCGGTATCGCCGTAAAACCGGTTTTTCGATACCGGCGCCGGCTGGCCGTTCAAGAATGGAATGCCGTAGTCGGGTACGTCGTCGTTACGCAGCACTAACCCGTTCAACGTCAACCGTGTATCGGTGCCGATTCCTAAGCTTAACGATGGTGCGAAGCCGTAGTCTTTGTTCTGGATCACGTCGCGCGTCGACGAGACGTTCTGGCCGACGGCTGAGAGCCGGAACGCCGCGTGTTCGGCAAATGGCTGGTTAATGTCGATCGTGCTGCGGTAGTAGTCGTCGCTGCCGATCGAACCGGTGATTTCGTAGCCGGGTTTTAGGGTCGGCGCCTTCGTCACTTGGTTGATGACGCCGCCGGTCGAGCCGCGGCCAAAGAATAGCGACGAAGGCCCTTTCAGCACTTCGACGCTTTCCAGCTCAAACGTATCGCGGCGGTACTGTGCGCGGTCGCGCGCACCGTCGAGGTAGATGTCGGTCCGGGCGGTAAAGCCGCGCAGGTTGATGTTGTCGCCAATTGCGCCGCCTTCGCCGCCGGACAACGTAATGCCGGGCACGTTGCGCAGCGCGTCGGTCAGCGTGGTCGCATTCTGCGCGTTCAGCACGGCGCGGTTAATCACGGTGACACTCTGCGGAATATCGCGCAGCGCCGCCTCTGGCTTGGAGCCGACGTTGGCGTGGTCGGGTTTGAAATCGTCCGGCCGCCGGCCGTTAACCTGTACCGCTTCCAACTCGACGCTTTTGGTGTTGGCGGCGATGTTGACGCCAGCGTTAGCGCCACTCTCGTTATCACCCGCCTGCGCTGATAATGGCAGCGTGCCCAACATCAGTAGCGCCGCCGCGAACGGGGTTTTTTTGAACTGCGAAATACCAGCGGACATCGTTCGACTCCCAAGCCGTATGAATCGATCCCGACGCGGCCGAGGCCGGCGTGGCGATCTGAATGTGGCTGGCTTTTCCGGCTGTGCCGGACGGTCGCTGGCTGTGTGTTTTTGTGCGCGCTACTTCGTCAGCAGTAGCTTCCCGGCGCGCGTTGCGTGTAACCAATAGCGTTCGCCGCGATGCAAAATTGCGACGCGCTGGCCGCCGCCGAACAAGGTTTTGCTATCAACTTCCGGCAATGCCGCTGGCGTAGCCGCAGACGCAGACGGCGCCGAAGACAGGCGCGCGCGTTCGGGGGGGCGGTTTGAGCTGAGGGGCATCGGCTTCTCGATAACGAATGAGTTCGGCGGCCGGAGCCAACTCCGGTCTAAATACAATAATGCGAATCGTTATCATTTACAAGCTGAATCGATACCACATGCTGAGAAGCGTTGGCTGACTAGCCGCCGAGCTTTAGTAAAGCGGCAATACCCAGCAGCGCGAAGAGTGCCGCGGCGATGTAACGAACAACTTTGAACGAAAGCTTGGCGGTAATCCGCTCGGCGAATAAGACGGCCGGGACATCGGCCAGCATCATGCCGGTCGTGGTGCCGAGTACCACCGCCGGCAGCGAGTCAAAGCGGGCTGCGAGTGCAACCGTCGCAAGCTGGGTTTTATCGCCGATTTCGGCCAGGAAGAACGTTGTTAGCGTCAGCAGAAATACGCCGTACTTGCCGATGGTTTTAGGTTCATCGTCCATTGTGTCGGGGATCAGCGCCCAGGCGGCAATCGCAAGAAAAGAACCGCCAAGCAGCCAGCGCAGCGTATCGGCCGCGAGATGATCACGCACCCAACCGCCAACCAGACCAGCCAGCCCGTGATTGGCGAGCGTCGCAACCAGAATGCCAAGCAGAATCGGCACCGGCCGCCGCAAGCGCACGGCAAGCAATAACGCCAGTAATTGCGTTTTGTCGCCGATTTCGCCGATCGCGACAACCAGCGCAGAAATGCCGAAAGCTTCAAACATGGGAATTCTCAAAAGGTCGGGCGAGATCGGACGATTGACACGCGACCACGCCCGACCTGGGAACGGCTGCGCGTCAAAGGTCTCGCCTGCAGCAGATGACTCTGCGGCTGAATGCGCCATGTCCTCGCGGACAAGCATGTTGACGCATTCCTCAAATCCGACTGCGTGGCAGTCAAAGCCGAGCGGCTACTCCCCAATGAGCTGGCGCAGTGTAAGGCCTCGCCGCTGTTACTGCCACCGGCCTCAACGCGGTTGCGTGGTCTGCGCGGTCTCGATCAATTGATCTTTTCTCCGCCACAACGCGTTTAACCACCCTTGGAAGCGCTGGCGGAATACGGCGTCGTTTTGGTAGTCGCCGTTGAGTAGCGCGGTTGGCAGCGGCCGTTTCCGTACGATAACTGTTGTTGCGGTCTGCGCGCCGCAGAGAAAACTCCACAACACGCTGCAGCTGGCTGGGCGTGGCGCGTAGGCGATCGTTATATCGATCAAGCCGGCGAATTGTTCGCCCATCGTGTTCAAGGTAAAACTCAAACCGGCCGATCTCGGCCGCAATAGATGCCGATACGGCGATTGTTTTGCCAGCCGCTTGGCAGCTGTGCCGCGCGTGCCTTCGACGAAATTGACGATCGTCGTCGCTCGGCCGACGAAAATACGGCAAAAGCGGCGCGTGGTTTCAATGTCGGCATTACGCAGTTCGGGGTGTTTCGCCAGCGCCGCGGGCGAACTGCGGCGCATGAACGGCATATCCAGCGCCCAGGCGAGAAAGCCGATGATCGGGATCCAGATCAATTGCCGTTTAATGAAGAAACACGGGAACGCGATGCGCCGGTAAAGCACATCGACCAGAATCAAAATATCAGCCCAGGACTGATGATTGGCGATCAAAATCCAGCTTTGGTCCGGGTCCAGGCCTTCGTCGATTGCAAGCTTGGTCCGCGGCCCATGCAGCAAATAAAAAATAAGGTGATGGCTGCCAACCCAGACTGTCGCCGCCGCCAACGTTTTTTAGCGCGCATTTATTGTTTTTCTTTGCTCGGTTTCGCGGCCCACAACGGTCACTGGCGCGATGAATCGGTTCCGATAAATATCCTGCAGCGCTGCGGAATAGGCAAGCCGCTCGCGTTCGGTGCGGGTCAACGTCGGGCGCGCGGCGGCTCGCTGCCGCGGGCTTTAGCAGCAGTGCAGCGCGATACGAATGGGCCGATAAGGGTCTGGCTCGCGAACATACACCGTAACCCGAACATGTTCGCTACACGCCCGCCGAACCACCGTTTCAAGCCCGCATTCGCGGCAATGAAATTCGTGGACGCCGCTACAGGTATCGAGGACAAAGCCTTCAAACGCACCGAAGCAATCGTAGATGATTTGCGAGATCTGGCCGTTATAACTGTGCTTGCCGGTGCTGGCCGGATCACCGCCTCGCGGCGGCCGGCCGCCGGTGGGCGATGCAGCGATTGTCTCCGGGTCAAACCCCAAGGCGCGGATACGGTCACCCAATTGCCCGACGTAGCGTTCGAATACCGGATACCAATGATCGGTGGCCGGAATCGCTTGCGCAACGTGCTTGAGCACCGCCAGATTGCGCGTCATTCGCGGCAAAATCTCTGGCCCGGTTTTAACCAAAATATCGAATTGGAACGTGCCGATGACGCGGAACTTCCGACCATCTACTTGGCGGATAACGATGCGGAATTTCTGCCCAGCGACGACACTCGGCGGCAGCTGTATGCTCAGTAGCGCCGGGAGGTTTGTCGCCAGCGGCCCCGGAATCGGGATGAAGCTGACATCGCCGACTTTGCAGTGCAGTTCATGCGCCCCCGCCCGCGCTAGCGTGTCCGGCCCGTTCCGAGAGCCGGCGTAAGCCAGCACCTCGTCGGCGTTCATCTGCGGGATATAGAGCGTGACTTGGCTCTCGCGCGGCAGGTTCCCCCACTGAATGCAAAGTTCGTCGGGATGAACGCGTTGGCCGCCGGCGATCGTCGAACTAGCGGCGTTCAGAACCGGCTGCGATAACGGGAACGGCGACGGTTTGATCTGAAACGTGTGATGCACCAGATGCGCGGCGAAGCCGCCTGGGTTGTCCGATTCATCAAGCAATAGATTGCGTTGTGCAAGGTTATCGCTGGAACCGGGTGTGGCGTTCGGCGAGGTGGGGTCGAGCGTGTAGAAAATCTCCGCGACCAAGCACTGGTGCAACCCGCGCATCAACTCTTGGATGCTCTTAAGCGTGCCGCCATACGGGCCGTTGCCTTGCGGGCTCAGCGGGAAGCGCTTGACGTCTTGATTGAAGTCCAGCCAGCAGCCGAAATAGGCGAGCACTTCCGTCTCGCCAGCGCCTTCCAGCGTACGCCGATTATGGCTATCGCTCTGCGTCTCCATATTCGTGCTGCGCGCCTGGGCGAAGCACGGCACATTATTGATCTCCCCCCCATTGATGCCGAGCAAGGGTGTCGCGTCGGCGCCGTTGCCATGGCGGCGGTAGCTGCCGTTGACGTTGTATTCCAATGCGGTCCAACCCGTGGTCCAAAGGCGGAAGAACACGCGCACATCGGCGGCGTTAACGCCCGGCGGCGCGCGGAAGCGCACGCGCGCCACGGCGTAGTTAAATAGCGCATGGCCGTTGGCATCTTCGGAGTACAGCGGCAGCCGATTGTTGTCCTGATTCGTTGGCAGACTATCGAACGGGTGCGGTACAGCCGGCGGTTGGGCGTTGTAGGCTTGCAATACCGATTGTATGTAGTCGTAAGGCGCATTCAGACCGGAGCCGTGCGCTACGCCCGCGGTATAGGCTTGATTGGGCTGCGTCGAAAACGCGCGTAAATCGATACTCAACCAGGGTGGCTCGCCATCGCGCATACGCGGGTTCGGATTCTTGCTCAGCGTGAGCGTCGTCGAACTAGAAAAATCGTGCATCTGTGCGCTGAGTGTAATGTTCTCAAAATCATTGCCCGCCGCGATTTGATCAAACGCTTGCTGACTAGAGAAGTCAATCGCACAGGGAAAAACGATGCGCTGCGCTGTGTCTTTATTCTGCGCACCGCCTTCGTACAGCGGCGCGCCGACGCTTACCGTCATTCCCGTTACGGCGCTGTTATTGGCCCGCTTCAGCGTGACCGCGGGAATGGCGACTTCATCGGGCAGAAAGCCATCGTAGACCAAATAAAGCGCGTTGCTAAAATGCGCCGGCGTGCCCAGCGCCTGAACCTCTTGCACCGAATAGGTTGAGATATCGGCGGTAATTAGCGCCTTCTGTTTCGAGATACGGATGAACGAAGCCCATTCGCAAGGCCGGTCTTTATCGTCAATGATCCAGACCAGATACCGCCCCGGCGGCGCAACCTCCGGCAGCGCGGGCGTAAACACCCGCAGCGTCGTGCCGTTGACGTGTTCGAACGGCACACTGAGATAACGTTGATCAGGATTGTAGCCGTGCGTTACCGTTCCACAGCGGATTAGCGCCACCCGAACGATGTTCGCCGCTTGCGGCGTTGTTAGCAGAAACGGCAGGCTGTAGCCGATATTTGTCGGGCACGTTGTGATAACCGGCCGACCATTGGTGAAGTACGCCGGCTTGAAAACCTCGATCCGCTTTTCTTCGCTCACACCGTCGACATCGCTAGGGCCGTTGGAGCCCGCGGTCCACACCGCGCCATTCGGCAGCAACAGCGCAACGCCGTGGTAGTGCCGGCCAACTACCGCGCCTTCAGCGATCGACTGCGTACTCCAACTGCCGGTTCCCGCTTTGTAGAGACCTTGCTGCCAATCGATTCCGGCATCGTAGAACTCGCCGCGTAGCACGCAGTGCGGTTGCCATTCCTGGTTGCCGGTCGCGGCGGTGCCGCCGGTAAAGAAGATCTGACCCGTCGGCAGAATTACCGGCGTCACGTAACTCCGCTGCGGTGGCGCATCCGGGCTCCATTGCCGGTCGGCGGTTTGCTGCCACGCCGGATTGGCGTTGCCGAGATCGATACGCTGCGCGGTCACACCGCCCATTAGCAATACGCGAGGTCGAAAATTTTCCTGATGCAACAGCGGCAACATTACAGACGTCCACGCGGCGCTGATGTTCTGATATTTGCCATCCGCCGGTAATGCCACGGTTGGCGTCGCCAGAAATTTGCCGGCGGCAGCATCGTAAAACCGGTTGTTGCCGCGCACGGGGCTAGCGAAAAACACACGGCCATCGGGCAATAAATGCGTGCGCTGGAAGTCGTACGCCGCAATATTGTTATCGGCGGTGATTTGGTCGCTCGCCGGTGGATTTGCCCCGAGTAGCGTCCAACTGTTGCTGCCGGCGTTGTAACGCTCCGGGATGTTATTGCTATGCCGTAGATTGTCGGCGCTCGGATATTGTTCTTTGATGAATGGATGCCCGCCGACGGCGAGGACATCGCCATTCGCCAAGCTCAACAACGTTGGATACCAGCGCCCGCCAGAATCAACGTGACCCGCCGGGTCCAGATGCATCGGCGTTACTTCTTCCCAGACCCCAAGCAGCGGCTTGAACACGGAACTCCGGCGTTCGCCACCCCAGCCCATGCCGCCGTGAAACGCGTGCGGCGCGTCATTCGGGGCGGGTTCGTCGGAGGGCGGCGCTGGCAGTTCATTGCCTTGTTCGTCAAATACGCGAACCTGACCGCCTGCGGTCAAAAAGCGGCCGTCGGCGAGAAAAGCGTGGCCGCCACAAAAGGCGTTATACGGCGGTGAGAGCGCGGCGACAATATCGGTAACGCTTTGTGCCTCAACATCGAACAGATGCGTGTCGTCGACGAGATAGCCACCGTAGTAAAGAACTTTGCCGTGGGTGCCGGTGGGCAGTAACGCCGCATGCACCGCCATATCCTTTGAATTGTTGAGGACAATTTGCCAGCCCATGTTCCCCTCCCGTCGAATGCCGTGAATCGCTTCACATTCCTTCCGACTGCATCCGCGCACGTCGGCGCGGATTTAAGGGTTCAGAGCATGCGCCAGTTACCGAGAAAATGGCGCAAAAAAACAAACTAGGCCTTGCGACGAAGACGACTCCATATCGGCGGCGGTTGTTTAGTCGCGGCCGATAAAACACAAATTCCCGCGGTACGGCCCGCCGCAGGCCATTGCGCTGCAGCGCGCATCGGCCGGAAACAATCGGTGCTTGCGCCGCTCAATTCTCCGGCAGCGGAATGAACTCGTGCTCACCGGGCACGGCGTCGAAGCAGCCGTTCTGCCAATCGAGCTTCGCTTGTTCGATGCGCTCCGGGCGGCTGGAAACAAAGTTCCACCACAGATAGCGCGGCTCGGCCAGCGGTGCGCCGCCGAGCAGCATCGCCCGAGTTTCGGCGGTTGCGGTTAAAGATTGCGCGCCCGGCGCCAGCACCGCGAGTTCGCCAGCGGTGAACATTTGCCCGGCGATTTCGGCACTGCCACTCACCACGTAAACGCCGCGCTCGGCGTGTTCTTCTGGCAGCGCCAGCACCGTGTCGGCGGCAAGCTCGGCGGCAACATAGAGCGTTGGCGAATGCACGGCCACCGGTGAGGTTGCACCGTAAGCAGTGCCAGCGATCACGCGTAAGCGCGCACCGCCAAGCGTCAGTGCCGGCAGCGCCGCGGCCGGATAGTGGGTGAAATCGGGTGCGCATTCCTCGTCCGCCGCCGGCAACGCGATCCAAGTTTGGATGCCGTGCAGCAGTTGCTCGCCAGCGCGGTCATCGTCGCGCGAACGCTCCGAGTGCACGATGCCGCGGCCCGCTGTCATCCAATTTACATCGCCGGGCTCGATGTCTTGCAAGCTGCCCAGGCTATCGCGATGGCGGATGCGGCCGTCGAATAAATAGGTCACGGTGGCGAGGCCGATATGCGGATGCGGCCGAACATCGAGACCGTGGCCAGCGCCTAAAGTCGCCGGGCCCATTTCGTCGAAAAAGATAAAGGGCCCAACCGTTTTGCGGTGCGCAATTGGCAACACGCGGCTGACGGTAAAGCCGCCAATATCGCGCTGCCGGCCAGGAATGCGATCGAGAATAGCGCCGGGGTTGCGATCATCTGAGCTCATCGTGTTCGTCCGTTCGGGAAATTGCGATGATAATGCGGAATCGTCGATGCCATGATCAGTGTTTCGGCTGATTGGTAGTCAGCCGCTCGCCTGAATTTGATCCCCCCGGCCGCCGCTCAGAAAGCGGCTTGCTGGGAGGTTGTCCGGCTGGTGTGATCAGGCTAAAGCCGGCGGTCTCGTCTACAAAATTGTCATGCTCAAGCTCTAAATCTTTGGCAGGACATTGAGCTGTACCAATATCTGCAGGCAGGTTGGGGCACAATTAGCGGTGCTTCCGGAGACTCGTATTTGTGAATCAAAGACGATTGCTGAATATCGCCCAAATCCCATCGACGCTGTGGAAGGCGGCGACGGGAACAATCATTCTTCCTGAGTTACTTTCGCGAGCGTATGTAGAGCGGGTCGACAGACTGGGACTACGGGAATTGGGAACGAGGCGATCGAGCAACGGCGGCCCGGTCGGTGGCGCATCCCTAGAAGCGGCAAACAAACACTTTGCCCAGGCGTTCGACGGATCCGCCGCGAGGGCGATCCTCGCCGTCCTAGTGGACTGTAACAATTGATTCGATAGTATTATCACCCCTATGGAGGGTGAGATGAAACTGACGAAGAGCGAAGTAGCGGAGCTGCAGCGGCAGGTGAGCGCGCGGGGTGGGCGCGTTGATAG
>JALNYU010000025.1 GCA_023229645.1 Nevskia sp.
GCAGCGTATCCCGGCTTTCAGTTGCGCTCGCCCGGTGGAAGCGGATGTTGCCTGCGTCCGCCTCGGTTTCAGGGAATTGTGCAGTGTTACTAAACACGATGAGCCGTGGTCGACTAAGCGTTTCGGCAACGAGTTCCTGCCGGCGGCATCTGACAGCAGCGAATCGCGGGCACCCTCATCGGTGCGAATATGCCAAGTCTCCGGCCCGCGCCAACACCTAACAATTCAGATCTCCCCCGGTTACGGGAGCGGCGAAGCCAGTATGACATCCCAGCAGGATTCATTCATATTCGTATTCCTTGGAATATGAGTATTGGTTTGTACTACCCAGTGCAGGATTTTTCGTGTAGAACTCTAACTCTTTTGTTCTTCGGATAGTCAGATCAATTACACAAGAATCGTGTGCAACGCCATCACAAAATGAATTTCCGCATTGAATGCTTTCCTGTACTGCATCGCACTTTTCATCTCGCCAACTTATCCATTCCCTTTGAATTTTCAATAAGTCTTTTCGTTTATCTTTGTCTATACTTCCCGACAATGCCCGATAAGCAGAATTGAGTTTGGCGTCGTCCGCCTTGTATTCATTGCATCTACTTTCGCGGGTGAGTGGGACTTTTGTCAAGTCGCAATTCGCGCTTGCCGAGTTGGACATTAGCAAAGCAGCAAATGAAAACAATAGACCAATGGCTGCAGGCATCGCTATTACCTTAATAGGTTGCGGGATCATATAAATCTTCTGCTAGAAAGCCAAGATCATCTAATAAGAGCTTTTTTGCACGGCGCGACTCATCTGGATCGAAATTTACTTCACCTACTTTTCCAGACCCATTTGCTATTGCGTCAACACACGCCCTTTCATCGTCGCCGCTCCCAAAAGGTAATTTGATCTGCTTTTCCTTCGCCACCTTGATGATTAAACTTATTTGTGCACCTCGCACCGAACAAGCTGCCATAAAAGCTAACGCCATTGCAGATCGAACATTGTTCTCCTTTGCCACCTTTAGAACAGGCTGCAAATATCGAGAAACTGCATATTCTATTTGCGCCTCCTGAAAATCTACTATCTGACCAGCATCAAGGAATCGCTGCTTCCAAGTTCCCACCCACAGATCGGTTGCGCTTGCGATACCATCAATGAGCATCACCGGCACACAACTCCGTTTCGACGTCTACCTCAAAAGCGCAATCCGCTCGATCCTGCCGGTGCAGGATTTTCATATGCCTTAGTCGCGGTACTAAGTGACTGCATTTCAGGATTGGAAGATTTTAGAAGCTGGCGTGTGGTGGCTTGAGTCGCGATCTTTTCGGGCAAGGTGGCAGATTCCGGGGGTCCGATTAAGTTCAAATTTTCACTGTCCGCTCGATGTATGCTTCTGATGACAATGACCGACAATTTCACCAGTAGACCGAATCAGAATGCGCTCACTCCCCTCGAAAAAGATTTAGTCTTGCTATGCAGAAAGAAACCTTTTCACCACTCATCCTTGAACTAAAGTTACAGCTCTTTGATACATATTCTTTCCATCCATTGTCGCCATTTGTTGAGGCATTTACAAGCTTACCGACGACCTCTGATTTTCCATATCCAACTCCATGAAGGGCACTTAGAATATCGGAAAAAAGCTCTTCGCTATCACCGGATTCTATGCTTAGAAGCTCATATGTTCTTTTTTTTGTCACTCCTAGAAGGCATAAAATTTTTTCTATATCTGCTTCTCTGCCCGGAGAAATTGCGTCATAAATATTTTGGCAATGTCTCTCCTTAAAACGTATCCACGCGATCTGAACGTCTTTTAGTTCTTTTTTATTTTCCGCCGACATTAAATTTATATTTTTTTGATACACCTCGTTCAATATTTTATCTGATAGCGTATATTTTTTATTAACACACAAAATTAAATCATCATTTTTAATGCTATTACAGTTTTCGCCATCAGAGGCTGCATCCGCAGATACATATTTACTTACACCCAAAGCTAAAAATAAAACGGCCATTCCCAGCAATCGCATTTCAATCCTCTCTCAAAAAAATTCGCCTCACCGTCTCTCCGACGCAAAAGACCACCCAAACCTTTATTTTCCCAAAGTCTCTTCATTGACCTAATACGATCGGGTATCTTCACCAGCGATCCAGAAGCTAAATCTTCCTGGATTTCTTTCATTTCTCTTCTAGATTCTTCAGATGGCTGGGTGAGAGACGTCCCACGATTAATTACAAGCGAAAGAAGCGCCCCTTGGCAGTGAGGATGAAGTTTTACTGCTTCTGGATATATAGTAATAACACTTTCTGCATATCTTTGTTTCATTCTAGTAGCAAGCTTAAGAGCATCAGCCTCAGAAATTTCTATTGCAGCCAATTCTGCGGCGCGCAACGTGGCATTTTTACCAGTTAAGCCTACAGCAGTCACCAACTTATCTATCTCGTCCTTCGTATATATCCCAGAAAAATCCATTTTCACGGTGGGCGCTTGCTGCTGGCCTATGTCATAGCCATAGCCAACGGTGACACCACTACTTGTCGACCCTTCTGGCACATATGGCTTCCGACGATAGCTTTCCTCCGACAAAATAAATTTAAATGCTTCCTTTGACACTCGATACGCCCCCCCCTTAACAGGAAGTTCATAGCAATCCACTAAACACTCTTCTGGGCAAATATTTCCGAAGTTTCCGACAATACCACCCAGATGAAAATGCTTAACCTCCGACTCAGTCGGGAATCCGGCGATGGCCTTGACTTGGTCCCAGATCCGCAGCTTTCTGATCCTTGCCTTTTCCGCTTTCCAGTTCGGCTCGCCCTCAAACATCAGTGGGTCTAGCGCGTCCCATTTACTCATGTCGCCGCCCCATTCGCTTTCGTAGCGGACGATCAGTTTGCCGATCCGCTCGGCTAGCCAAGGTTGCCGCAACGATTTTCGGAGTTCGCCGGCGGTGATCACGCCATCTTTCTTACCTTGTGCGTCAATCGCTGATTTGAGTGTGGCGAGTAAAGGCCCGCCGTCCAGAGCGTCGGCCTTGACTTTGAAGTTTTTAGCTTCGGCGGCATCCTGTGCGGCGTCGTTCAGGTGTAGATTGCGCTGGAGGAAGTCCTTGGGTGGTGCGCTTTCGCCGACGATGTCGAAACCGGGCCAGTCCCACGGCGAGGTCCAGCGGGTTTTCGGATGAGCTTTTTCACAGACCCAGCCCTCAGCCGAACCCTGGTCGGAAGTGCCGACGCTGATTTTCCACCAGTGCGTGCCGTGTTCATCCTGCGCGCTTTCATGACTGCCGAGTTTGCCCAGTTGGCTCTTCCCGATAACACGCAGTTGCGCCGCGATAGGCGCCTTCGCCGCGCTCAGTTGCAACGGGAATATCCGCCAGGCAGCGCGCGCGACAGCTGCATCCGTTCCCAAGCTCCGTTCTACCCACACCGGCTGGCCCTCCGGCATGTGCACTTCTCGCCGCGTGTAGATGGCTTTCTTGCCTTCTTCGGCATCCGTTGTCGATACGGTGTCGGTTGCGCCCAGATAGCGGCCCGTGAAGTCAGCGTGCTGGCCTTGATAGACGTAACTACCGTGGCCCCCACTTTTGGCGTTATAGGCGCCTAATACCCCACGGGCGAGGATGACCGTTTTCAACGGCTGAACGCGCTGCCAGGGTCCTTTTCCGGCATCGGCCCCGCTCAGCACCTTGACGGCGACACCGGCTGCCAGCGTTTGATCCGGTGCTGCAGGCTGGCAAAGCTGGGCGCCCACTTCGATGCTGAATTGCGTTTTCTGGCTCTCGTCCAGCTTTGCCGCATAGGCGCGACTTTTCGCGATGAAGCCTTCAATGTCGTCGCCGGTAAATATTTCCAGGTGCAGTTGTGGCCGCATCGGAACCGGCGGCAGCGCGCTGGCATCGCTGTACCGTTGATATTCGCCTAAATGCCCCACTAGTGGCCTGTAACAATTAATTAGGTAGTGATTCGGCGTGACGTATTGAAGTATTTCCACTTTACGGGTTTGGCTTGTTTGTTGTAGTGCCGGATGTACTTCATGAGTTTCCTTTTCAGGTCGGTAACGGAAGTGAAGACGCCTCGAGCAATCACATCACGCTCGATTTTGGAGAACCAGAGTTCGACCTGATTGAGCCATGACGAATAGGTGGGGGTGAAATGCAGATGCACGCTCGGATTAGCAGCCAAGAACGCATCGACGCGCTGGGTCTTGTGGGCCGAGAGGTTGTCGGCGATGACATGAATCTCCTGGTTGACGGGCTGGTTGGCGACGATGTCGGCCAGGAACGCAACGAATTCGGCCGAAGTGTGGCGCTCCGTAGTTTTGCCCAAGACTTCGCCCGTCTTGGTGTTAAAAGCGGCATACAGGGACAGCGTGCCGTGTCGGTAATACTCAAAGCCGTGGCGCTCCGCGCGTCCCGGTGACAGTGGAAGCACCGGATCTTTTCGGTCGAGCGCCTGGATTGCTGTTTTCTCGTCTACGCAGAAGACCACCGCATGCTGCGGCGGTTTCAGGTACAGGCCGATGATGTCGGCGGCCTTCGCCTCAAAATTCGGATCGTTGGCGGCCATGTATCCCTCAAGGCGGTGCGGCTTCAGACCATGTTTGGCCCAGATTCGGGAAACCGTCATATGGGAAATGCCGCCACCCAACGCCTGGGCGAGCTTGCGCGACGACCATTGCGTCGAGCCGTCGGCAGGTTTGTGCTTGGTCGTCCAAGCGAGAACACGGGCTTCCAGCGGTTCGGTCAGCTTGTATCGGCTACGTCCCTTGTGCCGAGCAAACAACCCGGCCAGACGCTCGCTTTCAAAGCGCCGACGCCACCGGCTAATGAAGCTGTCGCCGCAGTCCAACTTGCTGCGAATCTCCGCCCATGTGTCGCCTTCAGCCAGAAGCAGAACCAAGCGCGCCCGACGCGCGCTATCAACGCGCCCACCCCGCGCGCTCACCTGCCGCTGCAGCTCCGCTACTTCGCTCTTCGTCAGTTTCATCTCACCCTCCATAGGGGTGATAATACTATCGAATCAATTGTTACAGTCCACTAGGTCACCAGCGGCGATGGGCTTGGGTTGGGGCAATATATAAACCTTGTCGATCGCGCCTGTATCGGGTTCCACCGTGGGATCCAGTTCGGCCTTATAAACGTATCCGGTGGTGGTGTCGGGTGGAAAGATATTCCCTTCGACAACGGATTTCAGTTCAAAATAGCCAGCGCGGGTCGGATGGGCAGTGCCGAGTGAGATTTGTGTGCCGCGAGGGATCAGGCCGATAGTCGTGTGATCGGCGCTGCGTATGCGCAGCCCAATTTTTCTAGGGGCAATCGTTTCGTCTTTGTCCTTGGCTTTTGCGCCCACAACATAGAAGTCGTTGGACGCGCCGCCCCAAAATGCCGGCCGCTTTCGCTTCCGTTCCTGTTGGTAAATTTTCCAGCTAAGCGTGTGCATGTAAAGACTATAAAACGTCAGTGCCTCCGGTGCCACGGGCGTCGTTGCGGGTGCGGCAGGTGCTGCCCCAGACACCGGCTTTGCTGCTGGCGCAGTTAACTTCGGGTTCGGCGGGAGTTCCAACCGGTGGCGGATCAAGACGAAGCCGGTGGAGTACAACGCTTGTTTTTTGTCGGCGTATTCGACCTTGGGGTAGTCAGCGTCGATTCGATAGGCGATGACTTCACCGTCGGCGATGGCGCGTATGCCGCCATCCTGCGCCAGCTTCGCGCCGGTACCGCTATCGAAATGGACGCCGCCATGCCAAAGCCCGTTGACGCCGAGCGGGTAAAAGCCATCTTGCGCCCGCGAGAGCGCGTCGAAATACGCTTGCGGATCTTCGACTTCCTTGCCATTGATCGCAGTAAATGGATAGGTCCATCGCTTGACCTTATTTGCGGGCTGATCCGTCATCTCGCTACTCGAACTGGGTTAGCCGGAGAAATCCAATAGGCGCTTACGTTTGAATTCGCTGACTTGAAATTGCGGCAGGGTTTGATCCTTCTTCAGCGGCCCAGTAAAGCGGGTATTGCCCGCCTGAATCGTAATCGTCCCCGGACAGGCAACCGTGATGTTGCCGTCGTCGTTGTGATCGCAGCACCTTGTTGGGTGATGAGGGTAATTGCGGTCTTGGCGGCGGCTTCCAGGGTTTGGCTGATGCTGATCAGTTGCACATCGGCTTTGGCATCGAGATTGAGCGGGCCGTTCTGGGCTTGGATCGTCAGTGGACCGCTCGCGGCGATGGCGCTGAGGCCAGGGTTTTCGGCGTTGGCGTTAACGCCGGCGAGCACACCAATGCTTTGGCCGCTGTGGATGCGTAGGCTGCCGCCCGCGGCGAGGTCTTGGTCACCGCCGCTGGTGCTGATGATGCTTTCGCCGGCACTGAGTTGTAGCGCTTGGCCGGCAATGACACCGAGTTGCGCTTGTGCGCTAAGGGCGATGATGGGCGCGCTCAGATGCGGAATCGGTGCGCTGCGGTTTGCACCCGGCTTGGGCTTTTCGTCGGGCGGTATCGGTTGGGCGTCGTTGCCGCTGACCTGCCCTTCGGCGATGGTTCGGAGCGCGGCGAGCGGTGCGGCTTGGTGATCATTCCGGCTGCCGTTGAGGCTGTGGCTGCCGCGGTGGCCGCTGAGTCCGGTGGCGTTGTGGCTTTGTGCGGCTTGGTCGTAGTGGCGTGCGAGGTTTTGCGCCTGCTGCACTAGGGCGGTGCCGGCGGTGAAGTCGCCGCTCGGTTCGGCTTGGTTGCCGGGGCTTTGCCCGCGCCGACTTTCAATGAGGACGCCCTGGCCGGCGCGGATGACGCCGCCGCCGTCGCTGCGCAGTTCATAGCCGCTGCCGCGGATGCTGCCGCGGTGGTTGTCGGCTTGGTGGATCAGCTGGCCGAGGTTGAGTTCGGTGGCGGCGCGGGTGGTTTTGAGCTGGATGCGAAGTTGGTCGTCACTGTCGTCGAAGGCGATGTGACTGTAGCCGCTACCGCCGAATTCTTGGCTCTTGTAGCCGTTGATCGCGGCTGGGTTGGCGTGGCCGTCGCCTTCAGCACTGTGGCCGTGCCAGGCCGGGCTGTTGCCGCCGTGGCTGTTGCCTTGGGCGCTGGCACGCCGGTCGGCCGCTTGGCTGTAGGGGTTGGCAGTAGCGCTTGCGGGGCGCTGCCCGCCCGGCGTCGCGGGGATGGCGCCTTCGCCTTTACCGTTGTAGAGCGCGCCGAGAATGATCGGCCGGTCGATGTCGTGATCGAGAAAGCCGACCAGCACTTCTTGCCCCAGGCGTGGGATGAAGCTTAGGCCACGTTGGGCGCCAGCAGCACGGCTGGCCAGCCGCAGCCAGCAGCTGGCTTGCGCGGTGTTACCCGCATCGCCTTGGTTGCCGGCGTCATTCTGCCAATGGAAGCGCACTCGAATCCGGCCCTGGCGATCGCGGTGAATGCCGACGGCGCTGTCCGTGCGACCGCTGTTGTCAACGACGGTTGCGCTTTGCGGGCCGGGCGCGTGGGCGGCTCGCGCGCCGGCACCCAGCGGTCGCCACGGCGTTTCGGCCGGAAGGAGGTCAAATTGGGCGGCGTAACCGTGGCTTTCGGCTTGCGCAAGGAGCTGATCCAGCGTTTCGAAGGCGATGCCAGCGGCGCAATCCGCCCGCAAAACCGCGCGGGCTGCCTGATGTCCAGTGGGCAGATTATTGAAGCCGACGCAGCGTACGCGAGTGACGCTGAACACCGCGCCGTCATCAATTGCGCTGCCTTGCGTCAGTTTGAAGCGCTGGCCCACCCGCAAACCTCGAACGGTGCCGCTCGCCTGCAGCCGCTGCCCTTCGGCGACCTGCGCCTCCTGCATCAGTCGGCTCGCGCGCGCGTCATCCATCACGCCGCCAGCCTCGTCGTGCCCGGCGTAGTGATAGCGGACGAACATCGGTAGATCAGCCCCACCCACCGAGCTGATGACATCGTCCTGCGCGGCGCTGCGGCTGTATTTGCGTTGCGCATCAAACACACCGTGCCTGAACCCAGCGCTGCCAAGTTGGGCACGCTGGGTCAGTGCCTGCAGCGTATCCCGGCTTTCAGTTGCGCTCGCCCGGTGGAAGCGGATGTTGCCTGCGTCCGCCTCGGTTTCAGGGAATTGTGCAGTGTTACTAAACACGATGAGCCGTGGTCGACTAAGCGTTTCGGCGCCGGCTGTGTCTGCTGCGCTTTCTGCTCCCATCCAGCCGAGGCCAACTTCGCTCAGCAGGCGGCTTAGAAACGCGTGATCACTTTCTCGATACTGTACGCAATACGGCCGTAGCGGCAGCGCCGCGAGTTCTGCCGTCACGCCATCGGCAAACGCCCAGTCGGCATCGGCGTAACCCGTGAAAACGTCCGCGATGACGTCTGCCAACGGCTGGTCCTGCCAGATTCGTGAATGGCTTTGCTGTGTTAGCAACCAACACCACGACACCAACGTCAGCGCGTAACGCGCTAAGCCACCATCAGCGCCACGGCTTTCCGCCCGTTGGATATACCCGCTGCGAATTTGCTCGGTGCCATCGGCGAGCCGAACCCGCAATCTTGCAAGCCGCCAACGCAGCGCGTCGAGATCGAGCTGAACGTCAGTCGACAACACCAATATTTGGTATTCGTCAAGCTGCGATAAGCCTTCGCTGCCGTAGAATGCCTCCAGCAACAACCTCGGCGCGTCGCCATCGATTTCAAAGCGATATAGCCGCGTCTCGGCATCGTACTCAGCGAGCGTCGCCGCCCAGTCACGCAAGTGCGTCAGTTCAGTTTCCATGCTTCCGTCGAGGCGGGCCAAAGCGTACCGTCAAGGCGCGCCGGGAGATTGCGCTTGCGCAGGGCATGCCGGATCTTCGCCCCAATGGTCGGCACAAATGCGAATACGGCAAAGCAATCCTTCTAATAATCCGGTTTGCTCACAGCGCCTTATCAAATCAGCTGTGGACGTCCCCGCTTTACGCTCGACAACGTCGTGGTTCGTGCTCGCCACGGCAGTTGCCGTTTGCGCCTCGGCCTTTGTGCGCGCTTTTTTCGGCGCAGCGCTCTGAGCGGCACGCTTGTTAGACAATGGCGCTGTGCCATCGCTGTTCTCCAGCAACGCCCGGATTAGATCAATCTCGTTTTGGGCGACGGTAGGCTTATCCCCCGCCGAGCGATTCAGCGCCGCTAATAAGCGATCCTCTCCAGGCTTCGTCTTGGATTTGCCGCTACTCGTGCGGCCGCCCGGGGATTTAATAATCTGCGGCCCGCCCGCCCCCGCAACAGGCTTGACGTCAGTTGCATTTGCCTCCGAGACGACCGAGCGCGCCTGATTGGCGCGCTCGCTTTCCAGTTGGCCGCTTGCAACATGCCCTGGCTGTGCACCCGCGCTATCAGGGGCGCCTCCAGAGGACGAAGGCAGTGATGCCGCTGCCGCCTCCGACGGCGCCGCAGCCACACCACCACTAACTTCGGCTACCGCATGATCATCTTCAACTACGGCCGTTTGCGCAGTTGTTGCTTCACCCGCCGCCTGCGGGATCGGCGATAACGAAGCCTCTGATGCGACCTGCGCATCGGCAACCACGCCGCTAGCATTCGGCGTCGAGTTCCATTCGTAAAAAATGGCACCGATGGCAATCAACACGCCCGCAGAAATCAGCGCTGCGACCGGCCATCCTATCGCGCGCCTAGGCTGCTCACGGTTGGGATTCCCGGCTTGCGAGTCAACTGCGCCGAGTATGCTAATCGACGCCGCGTTGGCGGTCTGCTGAGATCCCTCGGCGCCCAATAACGACGGTGGCTTGCCCGACCGGGTATTTGAGGCCTCGCTTCCGTGCGCATCCGCATTGTTCGCCATTCATGATCCTGTCGGCACTATCTCGGTGACACGCGATCCCTACCTATCGCACCGTTTTTCGCGTTATACGCAACAGCGGGCACGTCGGCATTTTCCGTATATTGGGATATCCCAATTCTTGATTTTGCCTATTAGACACATGCCGCAGTGGATGGAATCATACTCAGACACGTCGCCGAAGGCCATACTGAAATGAGCGCCGCCGACAATTGCCATTATTGATTCGGCATGAAACCATTGAAAAAAAGCGGCACTAGGCAGGCGTTAAACGATACTACGAACCCGCGCATTGCCCAATCAACAATAAAAACAAATTGATTTTGTGATTGAATCCGCTTCTATGCGCCATGATCTCAGAATGTAACGGTCAATTGGGAAACGCCCTCAAGTCAATGTCAAGAGACTGAACCAATAACACTGTGACGGACCACACAATTTTTCCGCATTTTAGCCGTCCATGTGCAGCATGGGATTGCCTATGTTGCTCGTAGTCGCGATTACTATTGGCTTCGCTATCGCGCTTATCGCCTTATGGCTGATTTTATTCCCAACGTCGCGCGATGCTGTTGCCAGCACAATGCGCCACACGCTGGGGCAAACCGGTCGGATTGCTAAGCACGTGCACCTGCGGACTCATCTTCAGTTAGGTCAAAATGCCAGTTCCGCCCGCCAAGCAAGGACACGTGTTGCCCTCTGGTTCGGAACCTATCAGTTGCCGATTGTGGGCGGGCTGATTATCGTGCTGCTCCCTGTTACGGTATTACTATTATTTGGGCATGATCGCCGACTGGAAGGCTTCAACGACACGGCTCATCGCGAAAACGCGGTGGTTTCGTCGTTATTGCTCGGCGAACAATTGGTTCCGCCGCCGCCGCTACCGCCGGAAATATTTATCACTCAGGAAGTGACACTGGTACGTCCCAATCTCGGTGGCGCAGATCGCGATTGGAATCGCCTCGATATGCAATTTCGGCAGAAACTCCTGCAAATATTCCAGACGATGGCAGCAATGGGATATCCCATGGTGTTGCTCGAAGGCTACCGCAGTCCAGAACGACAAACATTTCTACAAAATCAAGGCTCAAATGTTACCAATGCGGGCGCATTTCAAAGCTATCATCAGTTCGGACTCGCCGCCGATTGCGCATTTTTTCGAGACGGCAAGCTGGTAATCTCTGAGCAAGACCCCTGGGCATTGCGCGCCTACCAGCGCTATGGAGAATTAGCTCAGGCGGCTGGGCTATCCTGGGGCGGAAAATGGACGTTACGTGACTTCGGTCACATTGAGCAACACAGACAAGGCCTCAATAACGCGCCGCATCGGTAAACTAGTACGTTCGCGAATTCAACAATGGGATTTCGGCACAAGGATTGTGGAGATAGCATGGGAAAACCCTATATTTTGGTCGGCGATCAGACCAGCCACGGCGGGGTCGTCACGCACGGCGCCCCCACATCCAAAATTAACGGCAAGGCCGTTGCCCGCGTCGGCGACAAAGTCACTTGTCCCAAAAAAGGCCACGGCGGCACAACAACAATCGTTTCAGGCGATCCAGATTTCACAATCGACGGCAAAGCGGCCGCCCGGCACGGCGATAAAACGGCATGCGGCGCAACGCTAATCGCGACGCAAGGGCTGATGTACGACACCTGAATTGACGGTTATCGATGCAGCACTTGGTGCCAAGAAATATTGAAATTAACGTGGTAACGATACGCGCGCTTTAATCTGTTATTGATTCGGCCACAAAATAGTTGAACGAGGTGCTACGCGGCAATTTGAGATCGCACTTTTTCGAGACGGCGTGAGTGGCTGAATTAATAATAAAATCAAATTGCTTGGTTATTGATCCGGCCATTTCTCGCTTGCTCGGAAGTGCGGCTTCCGGTTTGGCATTGCACTGTCTTTATTCAAGTACTTAATGGCCGGATCAATAACTGCTGTACGAATAATAGATTTGTTATCGGCGACGATTAGATGACAGCGGAATAAATCGCGCTATTTTGAACGATGGGCAACAGAGCCGCGTAATTTTAAGAAACTAGATTATTCAATTTTCTTACACTCAAGAATGACGCCCGAAGTTGATCAATAAGCGCGGATTGCGCGCTGTGCGGCGCCGGTGTTGGGCATCAATTTATGGTGAACAGGGAATATGTCATTGCACAGGACACTGCGTTGGCTGCTAATACTCGCTGCAATCTGTGCCGTGGTTTGGATCAGCACGATCATCTACTGGCAAGAGACGCGCCGCGCGGTCGATGAGGGCGATGTCGCGCGCTTCATTATCGGCCTGCCGCTCGTGCTATTCGGCGCAACACTCACCCTATGGTTGGGTGCTCAAGCACTGCTGCGTCGTACCCGCACAGGAATAACGCCGGCGGTGCAGGCGCCTAGCACGAACGCCATTGCGTCCGACGCCGAGGCCCCCTCGCATTTTCGAATCGCGATTCTGGGCGCCACTGCGGCAACCCCGAGCGGCGATGCAGCCGCCGTGCTCGCTGCGCTACAGAACCCAGACAAGCTTACTGCGCCCGCCGCCTCGGCCTTTTATGACGACGAGGGATTTCGCATTCCGTTATTTCGCCTGAACTCGCTCGATACCGCAGACGTCGCGCAATGGCATCAACATTGGCACGAGCATACCGATCCAAGCCCTGACGGGGGCGCCAACGCGCCGAGCGAGCGTTTGCTACGCAGCCTCAGCTTACTGATCGCGCCGCTGGATGAGGCATGTGAACTATTGGCGGACGTGTTGCAGCCCACACCCGCCACTACCCTACCGCCAACCTTGGTACGGCCCTCCGCCCAGGCGCCGCCGGTAGCGGCACCATCGCCACCGCGCGTACAGGCACTGGTACTTACCCCTAGCGAAACGCCAGAACCCGCACTGCGAGCGCTGCAGGCGTTCGTCGAATCGCGATTACAGACCTGGCTGCTCGAAAGCCCGGCGCACGTAACGCTATCGGCACCGACTGCGCGTAATGGCACCGACATCATTTCGACGTTGCACCAGATGCTCGCCAACGACAACGGCCACCGTGGTCGAAACGTAGTGCTATTGATTGGCACCGACTCTCTGGTCGATGAGTCGATCGTGAACCGCTTGATGGGCAGCGGTCAGTTAGCAACGGCGCGCCGCCCTGAGGGCATCACCCCCGGCGAAGGCGCGTTTGTCGTCGCTTTTGCAGCCGAATCATTGGCCCCGGCCTTAGCGACTGCCTATTTGCATCAGCCGGCGCGCGCGCAGCGCATGCAGCCAGCCGACGTTGGCAGCAAAGTCGTGGCCGATGCGCTGCAACAGGCCCTACAAAATGCCTGTAGCAACGCCCAGCAGGATGCCAGCGCCTGCGCGGCCCTGATCGTCGACGGAAATGGCCGCGGCCGGCGCGCCGTTGAAGCGGCGCAGGCGATGACTTTTGCGCTCGATCACCTCGACGCCGTCGCCGACCGCCTCGACAGCGGCGCATTGCTCGGCGAACTCGGCGCCGCGCAGTTCCCGGCGCTACTGACTATTGCGGCAACGTTTGCGACGGAGCAGCAGCAAGCCTGCGCCGTTGCGGCGCTCAGCCCCGCCATCGATCGCGACGTATTCATCATCGCTCCCGCCTTGCCCCAAGCCACGGCAACGGCTTAGCCCTGGGAATAACGCGCCCGCTTTTTCACTTAAATTGACCTCCTCCATTAATCCATGCGCCGAATCTGGGAATTTTTAAGCAATCGCACTGTGCTGACGGTGTTGGGCTTTCTAGCGCTCACCGTGTTGCTGCTGTTGTCGGTGACGACGCTGAAATTGAAACTGGGCGTCGCGCTAGCCCTGCTGCTCGCCGCGCTCTTGATCTGGCTTGCGCTACATCTGCTACGGCAGCGCCGCGCGCGGCTTGCCTCACAGGCGATCGGCTTGATGATCGAACGCGAAGCGGAACGGGCAGTTAGTACCAGCGCACCGGGCAACCAGCACGAAACAGGCGCGCTGCGTGATCGTTTAGTCGAGGCGATCAAAACCATCAAGACCTCGCGCCTGGGCGCGACGTCCGGCAAGGCCGCGCTTTACGAACTGCCGTGGTACGTGATTATTGGCAACCCGGCGGCTGGCAAAAGTTCGGCCATTATCAACTCCGGCTTGCAGTTTCCGTTTGCGGAAAAAAATGGCCGCATCGTCCAAGGCATTGGCGGCACGCGCAACTGCGATTGGTTCTTCACCACTGAAGGCATCTTCCTCGATACCGCCGGGCGCTACGCGGTACAGGACGAAGATCGTCGCGAGTGGCTGTCATTCCTCGGCCTGCTAAAACAGCACCGCGCCAAAGCACCGATTAACGGCATCGTCATCGCCGCAAGCGTCTCCGAACTGATGCAAAGCGGCCCAGAGTTCGTCATCGACCTCGCCAAGCAACTGCGCCAGCGGGTACAAGAACTCACCGAAGAACTCGGCGTCTTTGCGCCGGTATATGTGCTGTTTACCAAAGCCGACTTGATCTCCGGCTTCGGTGAATTCTTCGCCAGCGCCGATGCCCAGGAGCGGGCTCGGGTTTGGGGCGCAACGTTGCCGTACGATGCGGTCGGCCGCGCCGATGCCGTGGCGGCGTTCGATCAACATTTTGATCTGCTCTACGACGGCCTGCGTGAACTCTCGCTCGCGTCGATGGCACTGAAGCGAAACGAGCAAATCAGCGCGGGCGTGTTCGCGTTTCCGCTCGAATTCGCCGCGCTAAAAGCGCCGCTACAAACCTTCCTCGCCACCCTGTTTCAAGACAACCCGTTCCAGCATCGGCCGATTTTTCGCGGCTTCTATTTCACCAGTGCGCTGCAGGAAGGCACGGCCACCAGCGCGTCAAATAAACGCGTAGCGGAGCGCTTTGGCTTGAGCGCCAGCAGTACGCAGCGGCAAGCGCCGACACTGGTCTCATCTCAAAACGGGTTCTTCCTGCGTGAATTATTTTCGCGCGTGATTTTTGCCGATAAAGATCTCGTGCGGCAGTACGCCAACCCCACCCGCGTGCGTCTGCGATACGTGAGCTTCTTTGCCGGCGCGGTCGCGCTCGGCCTAGGCCTGGCGCTATTAACGTGGTCCTATCTCGGCAACCAGCGGCTGATTGCGAACACACAAGCAGACCTCGACAAAGCGGTGCATGTGCAAGACGGCCGCGTCGATCTCGGGTCGCGTCTGGAAGCGCTAGGCATTCTTCAGGATCGTCTACAACAGCTGCAGACCTATCGCGATGATCACCCGCTGACACTCGGCTTTGGCCTTTATCAAGGCGATGCCTTGGAAAACAAATTACGCGCTGAGTATTACAGCGGCGTTCAGGAAATTTTGCTGCGGCCGGTCACCGCTGCGCTTGAAGGTTTTTTACGTGACGTGAATGCCAATAGCGACAAGCTCCAAGCCGCGAATCGCCCGGCAGCAACAGACGCCGGAAACGGCGCCGCGCCGCAAGCGGTAACGCAGTACCAAGATCTATCGCCACGCAACGTTGACGACGCCTACGCCGCGCTGAAAACCTACCTGATGCTCGGCGATCGCGAACATCTCGACGCCGGCCACCTCAACGATCAGCTCACGCGGTTCTGGCGCAGCTGGCTGGATAGCAATCGCGGCAGCATGCCGCGCGAAGACATGATCCGCAGCGCCGAGCGGACGTTGAATTTCCTGTTGGCGCAAATCAATCGGCCGGATTTTCCGCTGATCGAGCAGAAGCTAATTTTGGTCGATCAAACTCGCGAAGCGCTGCGCCGCGTTGTTCGCGGCACGCCGGCCCGCGAACGGATTTATGCCGATATCAAGGCGCGCGCCGGTACCCGCTATCCGGCGATGACCGTTGCCCGACTGCTCGGTGAACAAGACAAAGAAATCATCGCCGGCAGCCATGCAATTCCCGGCGCGTTCACCCGTGAAGCTTGGGACGGCTATGTCAAAAGCGCGTTCCGCGACGCCGCCAATAAAGAACTCCAGAGCAACGATTGGGTACTAAAAACAGCGGTGCGGGACGACCTCACGCTCGAGGGCAGCCCGGAACAGATTGAGCAAAATCTGGTGCGCGCCTACAAGGCCGAATACGTTAAGGAATGGCAGCAATTCATCCAAGGCGTGGCGATTCGCGAATTCGATGGTTTCGAAGACGCGGTGAAGCGCATGAACCGCCTCGGCGACCCTGCCAATTCACCGATCCGCAAGCTTCTCACCACGGTTTACGATCAAACGGCCTGGGACAATCCCTCATTGGTCGATCAGGGCTTGGAAAAAACCCAGCGCGGCCTCTTGGCCTGGTTTAAGCGCGTAATCCTCGGCGGTGGCCGCAGCGGCGTGAACGTCAATATCAATGTCGATCCTAACGCACCGAAAAGCGAGGCTCAGCTCGGTTTAATCGGCAAGGAATTCGCGGCAATCGGCGCGCTAGTCGTCGCCCGCGGTGACGGCAAAGATGCCTCACTGCTGAACGGCTACCTCGCGTCTTTGTCGAAAACTCGCAGCCGCTTGAACCAGATCAAAAATGCCGGTGATGCCGGTCCGCCGAGCAAGCAACTGATGCAGCAAACCTTGGACGGCAGCGGCTCGGAACTGGCCGACGCACTGAAGTATGTCGATGAGAGCATCCGTCCCGGCTTAAGCGATAGCGCCTGGCAAACGGTACGGCCGCTGCTGGTCCGGCCGTTGTTACAGGTTTATCAAGTCACCGTTAAGCCCACCGAGGACGAACTCAACAAAATCTGGCAAGCGCAGGTTTTTGACCCGTTCTCACGCACGCTGGCAGGGAAATATCCGTTCGATCCCAGTTCGCGGATTGAAGCCGGGGCAGCGGAAATTGGCCAGATATTTGGGTCTGAAGGCGCCATCTCGAAATTCATGCAAACCGCTGTGGGCTCGCTGGTCGTACGCCGCGGCGATACGCTGACACCGCGGACCTGGGGCGACATCGGCATCCGGCTAACACCACAATTCGTTGACGGTGTACCGCGCTATGTCGCTTCGCTTGGCGAAGCGGGCGCGGCGGCGAACGCCAGCAGCAATCAAACGGTATTTCAGATCAAACCAATTCCAGCACCGGGATTGATCGAATACACGGTTGAGATCGACGGCCAATTGCTGCGCTATCGCAATACCGCTGCCGATTGGTCCAACTTCGTTTGGCCAGCGAGTAACGGCGCGCCCGGCGCCAAAATCACCGGCGTGACAAACGATGGCCGAAGCATCGAACTCACCAATAATCCCGGCCGCTCAGGCCTCGAACGGCTGATTAGCGGCGCCCAGCGCGAACGCCAAGCCGATGGCTCGTTTATCTTGAGTTGGTCTAACGACGGCGCCAACGTTTCAATCGCGCTCCGCATCATCAGCAGCCCGCAAGCAACCGGCAATGACAAAGCCGCAGCCTCGACAGCAGGCTCCAGCCTGCGCGGACTCAAGCTGCCGCAGACGATTGCCGGGCCGCAAGAATGACGCCAGCGCCCGCCCCACATCAGACCCAACGCCGGAGCACGCCAAATGAGTAGCGTGTTCTATTTTGGCAAGATCCCGTCGCGCGGCGACTTTATTAAAAGCAGCAGCGCCGGCGCGGTGATTCAGCAGCTCGACACCTGGGTAACACGTGGCATGGAGCTCTTGCTCGATGATCCCGACTGGAAACGGCGCTACGACGAAGCCGCGCCGATTACCTTTCTATTCGCCGGAACGCGTGCTCGGCACATGATTACCGGCCGGCTGGTATCGAGCCGGGACGCCTCTCAGCGGCGCTATCCGCTGTTATTCGGCACCTTGGCGCCGGTTAGCGATCCACTACCGTTTTTGGTTTCGGCGCCGCTCTCGCTCGCCAGCGCGTGGTCGTTGCTACACAGCCTGCAAGACACCGTATTGCAAGCGGAAAATCCGCAAGCCGAACTGCTTCATGTCGAGCGCGTGGATGCCCCTATCGAAGACCCGGCAATAACCAGCCGACGACTGCGCGAGTTTGCGATGCAAACAACATTGGCCGACTTGCAACAACAGTTCGGAGATAGTGAACCGCCGCCCAATTTACGCCGCAGCATACTTGCGCTCGGCATCTTGCTACAGCCGATTTTGACCCAAGCGCGGCCGGAAGTCGGCAAAGCTTTGAACTGCCCGCTACCAGCGGAGCCACAGCTTGCAGCACTAACTGCTGCGTTCTGGCTCGACCTCATCACGCCGTTCCTAGCACGCGCCAATCTGGAGTTGGCGATTCTACAAACTCATAGCCCACGCGGCCCAATACTGACGTTGAGCTTCGGCGGCGCTCAGCCAAAGGTGCTGGAAAACATCTGGCGACAAGATCCACACAGCGATTACGCGATCGATATCCGCGATGTTGACTGGGTTGAAGACTACGTCGGCAGCGCCTTGCACCTGGGCAAACTCGCCAGCTATTTGCAGCACGCCGAGCTCAGCTTGCAGCGGGCGACAGCAACCTTTCGGGAGACTTTCCTTGGCTTATAAAAATGGCTTTTCCGCGCGCGCAGCACTGGTGCTCGTCTGCGCACTGGCGTTCACGGCAACTGCCCAACAAAACCCGGCGCAAAAACCTGCAGCTGGCGATAATGGCGCGCCAGACGCGTCGGCGCCAGGCGAAACACCGGTAATCGTTGCCGGAACCGTTAGCGATGACGCGACGAAGACGCAGATCCTCGCCCGCGTCCGAGAAATCTACGGCGCCAACCGCGTTGTCGATAACCTTGCAGTGGCAAACGTCCAAACGCCACCGAATTGGGGCGCATATGTGCAGCGCCTGATCTCGCCCGCTCTAAAAACCGTTAGCAAAGGCGAGTTATCGATCAACGGCACGACGATCGCCATCCGCGGCGATGTCGCCAACGAGGGACAGCGCCTGCAGCTGCCGCAAGAAATGGCGGCGCAGATTAATAACCCAACCTATATCGTCAAAAACAGCCTGCGCGTTGTCGCTGCAGCGCCACAAGCGATTTTGGATCAAGCGCTCGCGAACCGCACCATCGAGTTCGAGTTGGGCAGCGCCGTGCTAACTAACAACGGCCGGACGATTCTCGATCAAATGATCGTCGCAATGAAAACCGCCGGTACGCCGAAAGTGGAATTAATCGGTCACACCGATGCCTCCGGCAATCCTGATAAGAATCTAGCGTTGTCGCAAGCGCGAGCTGATTCGGTGAAAACGTATCTCGTCGAACACAGCATCGACGCCAGGCAAGTCGGCGCACGCGGCCTAGGCGCCGAGCGCCCAATCGCCAGCAATAACACCGCCGAAGGCCGCGCGAAGAATCGCCGGATCGAGTTTCACGTCGTTCCATAATGAGCCCGACGAATCAGACCAACGAATCAGACTGAATAAGACGTAACGCCGCGCCTCAGTGCGTTGCCTGTCGAGCTGGCCTTGGAAATTCCTACCCAGACCGAGGCTGATCTGACTGCTGATGCTACGCTCAGCGCTGATCCCGTCCAGGCCCATCGGGCGGCGCGGATCGATCAGCGCGGGCGGATTAACACGCAAAACCAGAAACAGGCGCGCCATAGCAACGCGCCGACAGGGATCATCATGAAACAAAGCATCAGGAAACGGATCGGGATCGTCCTCGGCTGCATCCTGGCCGCGAGCGCGAGCGGCACCGCCTGGGCCAAGGCGGAATTGACCGGCCTCGTCGTGCTCGAACACGAACACGGCGCGCCGCAAGAAGGCGTTGCGGTCAGCGCGCCTGGGGCGAATCAGGACACCAGCCTCAGCGATGGCACGTTTAAGTTGGAATTCCCAAAATACGGGCCCGGCGACGAAGCGCGCCTCATCATCACCCGCCCCGGCTGGGTCGTCGTCAATGAGTTCCAGCTCCAGCGGCCGTTACCGAAGCTCCGCGCCGCGCCGCTGAAAATCATCATCTGCAAAGCGCCGGACCGGGAAAAATTCGCGCTGGTGTTTTACCGGCTGAAGGGCACACAAGCGGTGGAAAAAACCTACCAGCGCAAGCTCGCCGAACTGGAAAAGAAAACCACGAGCACCGCGGCCGATCTGGCCAAATTACGGGAGGAGCGCGACCAGGCGCTGAAACAGGTCGAGGACTTATCCCGCCAACTCGCCGCGCTCGCGCCCGACAGCGTCGGCCAAGGCGTTTACCGCGAAGCCTTGCAGCTATATCTGGATGGCCAGCTCGATGCCGCGCTGGCGGCCCTGAGCGACGCGCGCCTGATCGTGGAAACCGAAGCCGCGCAAAAAGGAGTGGACGAAGTCGTGCGCGGCTGGCTGCTGAAAGCCGGTCTGCAAACCCTGCGCTTCGACTTCGCTGGCGCGGCGCTAACCTACCAGGCGGCCGTCACGCGCGTCCCCGGTTCTTTGGACGCTTGGTTCGAGTACGGATATTTTTCGCAAATGCAGAATCACTTCCCGGAAGCTGGGGAAGCCTACCGCCGCGCGCTGGTGCTGGCCCGCGAATCCGAAAACGCCGCGCAGATCGCGCTGATTTTGAACAACCTGGGCGCGCTGGAGCGCACCGAAAACCACAACGACGCGGCGCGCCAGGCGTATGAGGAATCGCTGGCGATTTACCGCGCGCTGGCGCGGCAGAACCCGGACGTGTACCAGCCGGATGTCGCGCGGGGCCTCAACAACCTGGGCGAACTGGAGCGCGCCGAAAACCACAACGACGCGGCGCGCCAAGCGTATGAAGAATCGCTGGCGATTTACCGCGCGCTGGCGCGGCAGAACCCGGACGTGTACCGGCCGGATGTCGCGCGGAGCCTGAACAACCTGGGCGAACTGGAGCGCGCCGAAAACCGCCATGACGCGGCGCGCCGAGCGCATCAGGAATCGCTGGCGATTTACCGCGAGCTGGCACAGCAGAGCCCGGATGTGTATCGGCCGAACATCGCAGCGAACAAGAACAACCTGGGCAATCTGGAAAGCACTGAGAAGCACTTTGACGCAGCACGCAAAGCGTATGAAGAGGCACTGGCGATTTACCGCGACTTCGCAAAGCGGGCGCCGGATGCCTACGCGCCCTACGTGCGCACGGTCGAGAAAAACCTCGCGGCTCTCCCTCAATGAATCCCTCAACGCCCTTCGCCCGTATTCGCACGCCACTACTCGTCGCGCTGATCAGCCTGCTGTTCGGCCTCGCGGTGTTGGCGGTGCTGTTGTTTCAAGCCGAGCGCCTCGTTCGCCTCGGCCTGATCGGCAATCTCTGGTACGTGTTGCTACTGTTGACGGGCCTCGCCGCCGCCGTCGCGCTGTTCGCCTTGTTCAAGTCTTACGCCCGTTACAGCGGCAAGGTCTTGAGCGGTACCTTGGAACTGGGCGGGCCGGCGGTGCTGATGCTGGCGGTGGTGCTGCTCGGCTTCTGGCTGGTGCCGATGCCGGTGGCGGCGTTCGATGTGACGGTGTTCGTACATGGGGCGGCCGGCGTTGGCGCGCAGGTGTTGCGGGATCGGGGCACGGTGAGCTTATTTATCGGCAACGATCAGCGGCAGGAGCGCATCGGCGCCAAGGGCGAGGCGCGCTTTATCGGCATTCCAGCGAGTTTTCGCGGCCGCCGCGTGCCGGTGGCGGTGCTGGCGGAGGATTACGAACTGGCCGAGCCGCAGGCGCAGGTACTGCTGGACCCCGAGGCCGTTTATCTGAAGGTAAAACCGAAAGACCTGCCGCTAAGCGGCCGGGTGTTTGATGCCGAAACCCAGCAGGCGATTCCCGGCGCGCGCCTGACCTTGGCGGATCAGGATGGACTCAGCGACGCCAACGGCCGCTTCCAGTTCACGCTGCCGGCGGACAAGGCCGAGCAGGCATTGCGGATCACCGTGCCCGGTTACGCGCCGTGGAGCGGGCGCGTGACGGCGGGCGGCAACGCGCTCTCGGTTCCGCTGAGCCGGGCGCCGCATTGAGCGCGCCGCCGTGCGAAGAACCGCGTTGCAGACCACAATCACCAATTGAGTTGACCACGCATTGCCAGCGACCTGACCAGCTCCGCCAGCCTATTGCCCTGTACCCGACTTCAATTTGCGCATTTAAATTTGGGTTCGATATCGACCTGAAGACCGGCGAACGAAGCGGCGGCACGAACAGCCGCCCAGAGCATGTGAAGGCGGTGGCGGAGGCAGCACTCAAACGTATGGGCATCGACACCATCGATCTGTTCTACCAGCACCACGTTGATCCAGCAGCCCCGATTGAGGACGTCGCCGGAGCCGTAAAAGAATTGTTGATCCGGCCATTAAGTACTTGAATAAAAACAGTGCAATGCCAAACCGGATGCCGCACTTCCGAGAAAGCGAGAAATGGCCGGATCAATAATAGGCGGCCCTAATCTTCCCAATCTCGAAATTAGCTGAGCAGAGCAGATCAAATCGCGGCGGCAAAGGCACTACAGCACAATCATTCGTCGCGCGGGCGGGTTTCGATGCCGAGCAATTCTTCGATTTGCGACAATGCCCCTTCGTCTTTAACCACCGCACGCAGCCAGTCGTGCAGCGGCATATCGCCCCAGCGTGCAGCGCGGTCTGCAAGATAGGCCACCGGGCTGTGAGGTTCGGTACGGCGAAAGAAGTCCGCGACTTGCCGCAACTGTGCAATCGCTTGCGCACGCGTACGCAGCGGGCCGGCGGCGTCCGCTGTTCGATCGGCCGCCTCTGCCGTAGTCTTGGCTTGCGCCCTACCTGACGGCTGCGCGCCATCTTGCGGTGCCCCGGCCCAACCGCCCTGACGTGCCAATTGCTCAGCCAGTTCTAGCACTTCGTCAAACGCCTTCAGCATTGGCGCCGCGTTCGGGCCGTCGAGCCCGAGTTGGGCATCGAGCTGTTGAGACAAGCGCCCCGCCGCCGCTTGGCTGGCGCGGAGTTCGTCCAGCACGGTCTGAGAGAATCCGGAGCCGGATTTTTCGACGGCAAGGTTAATGTCGGCTATCGTCACGCGGCCTTCGGCGAGGCGCTCAGCCTCGTCAGGATCACGTTCCATCGCACCGCGCAGTGCTTGCGCCGCTTGATAATCGGCGTAAGAAATTTCCAACGCGGTGTCGGCGGTTAGCGGCAGTTGCCGAACCAGCGCCGAGACGCGGTTCAAGATCCAATCGAGGCTGCCGATGCGAGCATCGAGATCATCGCCATCGATCAGCGGATGCAATTCCTGCCAATAGCGGCCACAAAGCTGTTCGATCAAATCCAGCCCCTGCGCCAAGCCGGCGAAGGACGCGGTTTTGGCCAACGCCTCGGTCAACCAGCCGGTGAGGCGTAAGTCTTTGGTCTGCGTCCGCAAAGCTGCTTCGGCTTTGCGGACCACGAGCGGCCAGTCAGCAACTTTTAATGTCGTGACCCACTCGCCTTGATCAAGCGCCGGATCATCTTCACGCCGCGCAGCGGTGATTTCGTCGAACAAGCTCGAAAACGATAGATCTTCCCCGCAAGGCTGAGCGCCGGCCAAAGGGGCCAGTAGCGCTTCGACGTCGATGCTCATATCCGTATGCTCGATTGCCGCTGTTAAGCTGTCGATGCGCTTTTTATCACGGGCATGCCGCCCGGTGCAGCTTTTTATACCGGCTTACGCGGCTGCGGCGGTTGAAATATCAACGGCTTTTCCGTCGACGACCGCGGCGGCGCAACCTGCCCGCTGGAACTGCAACTGGAACAGCCGCCGCTACTGCAACCGGTATCGCAAGCAGCTGCCGCGCGCGTGCCTTCCCTGCGGCCTAAAAGCCGCCACATTCGGCGATGCAGCGCGGGTGTCAAGTGGCGTGCAACCTGATTCAAGCTCAGGCCGACAGCGGCAGCGATGACAACAAATTCGATAATGGCGTAGAGCGTCATGGCTAGCTTAAGGCCCGTGCGATTTGATACGTCAACAGCGAGCCCAGATACGCGAGCCCGAACAGATACCCGGCCGTCAGCGCAACAATACGCCAGGAGCCGGTTTCACGGCGGATAACTGCCAGCGTTGAAACACATTGCGGTGCAAACACGTACCAAACCAGCAGCGACAACGCGGTGGCCAGCGACCATTGCGCTGTCAGCAGCGGCGAAAGCTGGGTTGCAGCGTCATCCGTCGCGGCAGACAACGCATAGACTGTCGCCAACGCACTAACGGCAACTTCACGCGCCGCTAAGCCTGGGACCAATGCAATGCAGATTTGCCAGTTGAAGCCAATCGGCGCAAAAACGTATTCGAGCACGTGACCAATGCGGCCAGCGAAGCTGTAGTCGATCGCCGGCCCTACCGCATCAGCTGGTGGCCCAGGGAACGTCGACAAAAACCACAGCAATACGCTGAGCGAAAGGATGATTGTGCCAACGCGCCGTAGAAAAATCCGCGCCCGTTCATACAAGCCAATTGCAACGTCACGGACGTGCGGCACCCGATACGACGGCAGCTCTAAAAGTAGCGCGTGTTCGGTGGTATCCCGTTGCAGCCACTTCATCACGTAAGCGACGAGCAACGCGGCTGCAATGCCAGCGAGATACAGCCCGAATAGCAGCAAGCCTTGAAGGTTGAACACGCCCAGCACGCTTTGCTTCGGAACGAAGGCGCCGATCAACAAGGTATAGACCGGCAGGCGCGCCGAGCAGGTCATGAGCGGTGCGACGAGAATGGTCGCAAGGCGATCACGCGGATCTTGAATCGTTCGCGTCGCCATGATCCCCGGAACGGCGCAGGCGAAACTCGAAAGCAGCGGGATAAACGAACGCCCGGTGAGGCCAGCCCCGACCATCAAGCGATCCAACAAAAACGCCGCGCGCGGCAAATATCCTGATTCTTCGAGAATCAAAATAAATAAGAACAGGAACAGGATTTGCGGCAGAAAAACGATAACGCTGCCAGCGCCAACAAGCACACCGTCAACGGCTAAGCTGCGTAGCGCGCCAGCTGGCATGGCGGCGCGTAAGCCATCGCCCGCAGCACTGATTAAGGTATCGATCCCATCCTGAACCGGCGCTGCCCACGAAAACACGGCCTGGAACATCAGGAACATCACGACGCACAGCAGTACCAGTCCCCAAACTGGGTGCAACGCCCAGCGATCAATCGCATCGTCGATGGTCGCAGTCGCCGTCGGCATGTTGACAGTTTCGGCGAGCAGGCGGCGAACTTCGGCGTGCAGATCTGCCGTTGGGGAGAGCGGAACCGGCGCTGGCGGCAGGCTATGATCAAACCGTTCGACTAGCGCGCTCACACCATCTTGCCGCACCGCAACCGTTTCGACGACAGGAATGCCGAGTAGCGCTTCAAGACGTGCCCGGTCGATCCGTATGCCGCGCCGCTGCGCAGCGTCGGTCATATTCAGGACTAATAACATCGGCACGCCGAGGTTTTTCACTTCGAGCACAAAACGCAGGTGCAAACGAAGGTTAGTAGCGTCGGTCACACAGACCAACAAATCCGGCCGGCGCTCGTCCGCACGCTGCCCAAGGCAAATGTCGCGGGTCACCGCTTCATCCGGGCTGGTCGCGGCCAAACTATAAGCGCCCGGAAGATCCAGCAGGCGGACATGCCGGCCGGATACGGTTATGAGCTCCCCAGCCTTGCGCTCAACCGTAACGCCAGCGTAGTTCGCCACCTTTTGCCGACTGCCGGTCAGCCGATTGAAAAGCGCGGTTTTACCGCAATTCGGATTGCCAACCAGCGCGATGTTCAGAGTGTCCATCAGGCGCTCAGACTGGCACCGCATTGCGCAGAACGACGCGCGCAGCCTCGGCGCGACGCAGCGCAAAACGCGTATAGCCGATTCGAACCACGAGCGGATCGGCGCCGATTGGCCCGCGCGCGACAATTCGGACGATTTCGCCCGGAACAAAACCCAGATCTCGCAAACGCGAGGCGATAGGATCGGCGCCATGGGCGTCCGCCACATGATCGACAACCGCATCTGCGTTCAGCGCTAGATCCCGCAATAGCTGTTCCAAGGACATTCCTGGATGACAATGAGAATGATTCCTAAATAGTACCGCAAACCCAATCTTGATGCGTCTGCTTTCTGTGCCGCGCACGGTTTGCCACCAGCACAACAACCCCAAGCCGCCTGAGGGTTACCTGAAATACCGCTAATTCGCGCCTATCGTCCGGAACTGTGACGCAGTTCGCAGCTAATTTTTTACAAAGTCTTTACCATTAGCCTTCAATATTTCGACGCGCACGAACTAAGAAAAGGCCCCGATCAAATTTCGTATGTGGCTGAAAATAAACCCTGATATGTGAATCAACGCTAGACAGATTGCCATCACCTCCCCATAATTCGGCTTACAGTTTCGTAATCGATCTGGCCATCGAAAAACGCAGTTAGCTCTGGGCAGCTCGATTGATTCAAGCAAATGGATACGGCACCGGCTACGCCGCCTCGGTTGTTCGCCTTGCTTATAACGGCTTTGACCGCACCACACCTGAATGCATTTTTTTTGATCGCCTTGTGTCAAAAAAAGGCTCCGAACACGACGCTGCCGACTCAACGGGAATATTTTTAAATCTTGTCCACGCACCTGCCGTCGGCGCGTTAATAAATCTGGGACTGAACCTGAAGGCAAATGTGGCGTCGAACGCCAAAGCAAATCACCGGTTGGGTTAGGCGGCATGCGGTTTAATTTAAAAAATCGGCTTAATTTAGGAGCTACTTGATGGGAACGCAGCGGGAATTTGGCCCTAAGCGAATATTAGTCACTGGGGGCGCAGGTTTTATCGGATCCCATCTCTGCGCACGCCTGATCGACGAAGGCCAGGAAGTACTCTGCGTCGATAACTTCTACACCGGCTCTCGCGAGAACCTCGCGCCGTTGTTGAATCATCCACGCTTTGAATTACTGCGCCATGATGTGACGCTACCGCTGTTTGTCGAGGTCGACCAAATCTACAACCTCGCCTGTCCCGCAAGCCCAGTTCACTATCAGTTCGACCCGGTACAAACCACAAAAACCAGCGTGCACGGCGCCATCAACATGCTCGGCCTTGCTAAGCGTTTGAAAGTGCCTGTATTGCAAGCATCAACCAGCGAAGTTTACGGCGACCCCGAAGTTCACCCACAAACCGAAGATTACTGGGGGCATGTCAACCCCATTGGCTTTCGTTCGTGTTATGACGAAGGTAAACGCTGTGCAGAGACCTTGTTTTTCGATTACTACCGGCAGCATAAAGTCGAGATCAAAGTCGCGCGCATCTTCAATACCTATGGACCGAACATGCACCCGAATGACGGCCGGGTCGTTTCGAACTTCATCATGCAAGCGCTCTTGGGCCGCCCCATTACGATTTACGGGGAAGGCCAACAAACACGGTCGTTTTGTTATGTAGATGATCTGGTGTCCGGCCTAATAAAGTTGATGAACACGTCGCCAGACGTTACTGGGCCGATTAATCTTGGCAATCCTGTGGAATTCACGATTCGCAGCCTCGCGGATCTGGTCATCGAACTTACGGAATCAGCGTCAAAGATCGAATTAATGCCGCTGCCACCGGACGATCCCCGACAGCGGCAACCCAATATTTCCAAAGCGGCCGAACAACTGAATTGGCAGCCGCAAATCGCGTTACGCCAAGGATTGTTGAAATCAATCCCTTATTTCAAGCGCGTGTTAAGCGGTCAGTCCACGGCCAGCGTCTGATCCAAATTCGCAAAACTAATCGCAAATTAAGCCGTATTAGGCAGTGACTAGAGAAAGGGAGCGACAATCGATGCCTCTAGAAGTCGGCAAGAAAAGCATAGTTTTCGTTACTGGCGGGGCAGGCTATGTCGGCTCTCATGCCTGTAAAGCATTGACTGCTGCTGGCTATCAGCCCGTGGTGTACGACAACCTCAGTCGCGGCCACGCCAGCGCGGTTAAATGGGGGCCACTCATTAAAGGCGACATCCTGGACCGTACGGCCCTAATCGCGGCGCTCCGCCAAACGGCGCCAGTAGCGGTCATACATTTTGCGGCGTACGCCTACGTCGGAGAGTCGATGGCTTCTCCGGATATGTACTATCGAAATAACGTCGCCGGTACGCTGCAGCTGTTGGAGGCAATGAACGAAGCCCGCTGCAAGCGGCTCGTCTTCTCATCCAGTTGCGCGGTCTACGGCGGCGTACACAATCATCCGATTGACGAAGCAACGCCTTGCGAACCTGCGTCAACTTACGGCCACACAAAACTAATTTGTGAGCAGATGATTCGTGACTACGTACGCGCCTACGGCTTTGCTGGCATCGCGCTGCGGTATTTCAATGCCGCGGGTTCTGACCCGGACGGTGAAATTGGTGAAAACCATGATCCAGAGCCTCATATCATTCCATCTGTATTGCGCGTAGCGGCCGGGATCGAACCGACTATCACCATCAACGGCACCGATCATCCGACTCCGGACGGCACCTGCGTTCGCGATTTCGTCCACGTTAGCGATCTCGCACGCGCACACGTTCAGGCGCTCGACCTCATCCTTACCCAAGCATCCGGGATGGAAGTCGTAAACCTAGGGGCTGGCCTAGGCGTATCGCTCAAGCAGATTATTGACGCCGCACAACGCATAACAAAGCAAACTATTTCAGTTAATTATGGTGGCCGCAGAGCCGGCGATCCGCCCTACGCAGTAGGTCGAGCTGAGCGCGCGCAAGCCCTTTTGAATTGGCAGCCGCAATACCGAGAATTAGATGTCTTAATGGCGCACACTTGGCAATGGATGAACGTAATGCGTCAGCAGGCTGCTTAATAACGGTGTTGTCCGGTAGATCAATACAACCTCGCGACATGAATTCAACCTGCTACTATCAAATCGAAGTGCAGCCAACTCATTGGAGAGACCTTCAAGGATGAGCACGAAAAGTCAACAGTCAGCAGACCTGATTTCGTCGACAGAAACAAAATTTGGCGCGCATCAAAGTACTGGAAAAGTACGCCTGATTCGCTCACAAACGCTTGTTGCCGCCAATCAAAAGCAACTTGGCGGCCGATACAGCCGGGTATTGGACATATTTTTTGCCACCGGCCTTTGCCTAATATTTCTCCCTATCATCGCAAGTACTTGTCTAGTTCTGCTGTGTTCAGGCGGCCCGGTTTTTTTTCGGCAAGCCCGCTTGGGGCATGGAGGACAACTATTTAACGTCTATAAATTTCGGACGATGGTGCCAAATGCTGCCGACGTTCTAAATAATATATTAGAAAAAAATCAAGAACTTAAAGAAGAATGGATGGCCAATTTTAAATTAAAAAACGACCCGCGCGTAACGTGGATCGGTCGTTTTTTACGTCGCACCAGCCTTGATGAACTACCGCAACTCTGGAACATCATTAAGGGCGATATGAGCCTTGTTGGGCCGCGCCCAATTGAACCATTTGAAATTGCTCAATATGGGCGCTTTGCGAAGCACTATTACGCGCAACGTCCGGGCCTCACCGGGCTGTGGCAAGTATCAGGGCGCAGCAATATGAGCTATCAAAAGCGAGTCGTCCTGGACGCATTTTATTCGAAGAATCGCTCGTTGATGCTAGATTTACGCATCATTATCAAAACAATCCGCGTTGTTTTAATGGGCTCCGGGGCGTATTAAGCTGGATTTTGCGCGATGTCGATCAACTTATATTATGGAATAAATATGCGTAAAATAAGATAATTACGCACGACTTCCTCGCTTGAAATCAGCATGAAATTGATGATCACCGGCCATGAAGGATTTGTTGGGTCGGTATTGCGTACCGAATTCAACTCTGTTGGCTTAACAAATGCGTCTGGAGCTTCGATAGATCTTCATGATCTAGAGAGTGTTGTGGCCGCGATTGAGCATCACCAACCTGATGCAGTTATACATCTTGCGGCCCAGACTTTTATTCCTTCAGCTTTTTCAGATCCTCTCGGGACCTACACCACCAATTTTATCGGCACACATAATCTTCTCACTGCACTGAAGAAGATTAATTTTTCGGGCCGCCTACTATTTGTCAGCACCTCAGATGTATATGGGTGCGTCTCTGAGGACAACCTTCCGACTACAGAAGTAGCCCCGCTACAGCCACTTAATCCTTATGCCGTTAGCAAAATTGCAGCGGAAACACTTTGCCGCTATTGGGTGAATGCAGAGCACTTCGACATTGTAATTGCACGGCCATTTAATCACATAGGTCCCGGGCAAAATGCGCGCTTTGCAATCGCAAACTTCAGCCGGGTAATCACTGAAATTAAGCTTGGCCAACGAGACAATACTTTGGACGTTGGCGACCTGGAAATTACACGAGATTTTACGGATGTGCGGGATGTCGTAAGCGCGTATTTATGTTTGATGGAGCATGGTGTTAAAGGAGAAATCTATAACATCTGCTCCGGAATAGAACGCAACATACGCGATACCATTTACACACTCGCCGAATTGGCAAATGTGCGCGTAAATTTAAAAATTGATCCGGCGCGTTTCCGTCAAGCAGACAGCCGCCGAGCATGCGGTTCTAGCAAAAAGTTACGTGAGCATACTGGCTGGGCGCCCAAGGTTCCTTGGCATACGAGCCTTAATGACACCCTCATCCATTGGGAGCATGTGTTGCAATGAGCAAGCGGGCCTTTATTACCGGTATCACTGGGCAGGACGGCGCATATCTCGCAAGGTTCCTGCTAGACAAAGGGTACGAAGTCTTTGGTCTACTTGCACGACGCAGCAGCAGTACAAGCTGGCGCTTGGAATATTTGAATGTGCTCAGCCACATCAAGCTAATAGATGGTGATCTTACTGATTTGGCAGCCATTATTCGTGCACTGCGGATCGCCAAGCCTACGGAAATTTATAACCTCGGCGCACAAAGCTTTGTCGGGAGTTCATGGGATCAACCTATTTTAACCGGACAAGCGACCGGTATTGGCGTTACCAACGTGCTTGAGGCAATCCGTTTGACAGATTCGTCGGCGCGCTTTTACCAAGCGTCGACAAGCGAAATGTTTGGCCTTATCCAGGAAACAACGCAAAGCGAGAAAACGCCGTTTTATCCCCGCAGCCCGTATGGGGTCGCGAAACTCTATGGCCACTGGATGACCGTGAATTATCGCGAAAGTTTTAACATGCATGCGTCGAGCGGAATCCTATTCAACCACGAATCTCCGTTAAGGGGCATTGAATTTGTCACACGAAAAGTAACCGACGGAGTCGCGCGCATTAAGTTGGGACGGCAAAAATCGCTAATGTTGGGGAATATTGATGCCCAGCGAGATTGGGGCTTTGCAGGTGACTACGTCGAAGCGATGTGGCTAATGCTCCAGCAAGATCAACCCGACGATTATGTTATCGCAACAGGCGTCACCACGACTGTCCGCGACATGTGCCGTATTGCGTTCGAACGCGTGGGCCTTGACTATGAAAACTACGTTAAAATTGACCCTCGCTATTATCGCCCTGCTGAAGTTGAAGTGCTGCTAGGGAATCCAGCTAAAGCGAAGTCTCGTCTGGCTTGGTCCGCCAAGACGTCGCTGAAAGAATTAATAGAGATGATGGTTGACGCCGATTTAGCGCGCGTATCTGCTCAATAATTTCCCCATCCATCAATGCGCAACTCAGAGCTCTGGCTGCCGACAAAAGTCGCACTTACGGGACCCGATAATCAATTAAAGATCCCTGCCAATTCGAAAGAATTATCACCAGGATCGACACTAATTGCGACGTTAGCGGCATATTGGTACCAAAGAAATCTTAAATTATATGCGCGCGGCACGCTCCTTGAGCTGGGTTGCGGGAAGATGCCGTATCGAGCGTTGTACGCGAACCACGTGGAAAATATTATTGCGACCGACTGGCCTGGAAGTCTGCATGGGCAGCGATTCCTTGACTTTTCCGCCGACCTTACACGCGGCATTCCGCTGAGTAACGACGCTGTCGACACCGTGATCGCATCAGATCTACTTGAGCACATTTATAAACCGCATGAACTATTGCATGAAATCTATCGAATAATGAAGCCCGGTGGATACGCGCTTTTAAATATTCCATTTTTATACTGGGTACATGAAGCACCGCATGATTATTACCGCTACACACAACATGCGTTACGGCGTATGGTCGCAGACAGCGGCTTCAACATAGAAAACCTCACCGCCTTTGGCGGACATGCCTACGTAATCGCCGACATCATTGGAAAAATGTTGCAACGCTTGCCATATATCGGTTCGGCATCTGCGCGTCTCTCGCAGCGGATAGTTCTTGCGATTCAAGGCAACGAGCACACGTCCGAAAATTATCCGTTGATGATGGGGCTCGTAATAACCAAACCAGCCACCACACACTAATGTCGCGCGTACTAATCTACAAATCTGACTTATTGCCCTACTCCGAGACCTTCATCGTCGAACAAGTTAAGGCACTACGTCGCTGGCAAGCGACGGTTGTAGGCTTACGCCGCATTCCCGGACTTTCGCTGGACGAACTATCAGTACATCTGCTGCTAAATGACCAATCGTCAGACTTTAGACGCTTGCCGTTAAAATTCGCCTCGCAAATACGTTGGCTGCCTGAAGCCATCGTCTCGCCCCTGCGCTCACTTAAACCCGCCTTGGTTCACGCACACTTTGGAACTGAAGCACATTTCGCCTCAATCATAGCGAGCAAGCTATCGGTTCCCCTGCTCGTGACATTACATGGCTTTGATATCTACGGCTTGCCTAGTTGGTGGAAAGCGGGTCATGCGGGTTTTTTTAACCGTTTCTATCCTCGCCAACTCGCCTCAGTTATAGCTCGTGGGGCAAGATTTTTAGCTGTATCAAATTCGATTCGCCAAGAAGCTATTGCGCGCGGAGTACCGCCGCAACACATTATCACGCACCATATCGGCATCAATACGCAGGCATTCAACCCCGGTGTCGTGCCCATGGCTGCGCGTGCCCCAACCGTGTTGTTTGTTGGACGGCTAGTCGAAAAAAAAGGCGGCGAGATACTTATCCAGGCGTTCGCCCGCGTAAACCAGCAACTGCCTGAAGCGACACTATTAATCGCTGGCGATGGACCGCAGCGCAGCCTGCTTACCGCCATGGCTCGCGAACTTGGCGTCAACATAAACTTCTTAGGCGCTGTGCCATCTTCAGACATGCCGAATCTAATGCACACCGCTCGGGTGCTTTGCCTCCCGAGTATCACCGCACACAACGGAGATGCCGAGGGTTTTGGCATGGTATTGCTCGAAGCCCAAGCGTGTGGCTTACCCGTAATAACGTCAGCAAAGGGTGGCGCAGAGGAAGGCCTAATCCACAACGAAACGGGATACGCTTTCGCAGAAGGGGATATTCCTGATTTAGCCAACCACTTGCTTAGGCTCCTCAGCGACACCAATCTCTGCGCGCAAATGGGCGCCAATGCTCGACAGTTTGTAACGCACAATTTTGATATCAAGCGGCACACTAGGCGCCTAGAGGCGCACTACGACGCAATTGTATCTGGGGCATTATGAGTGACGGCCAGAGCACGCTACGGCGCGGCATGCGCTGGGCCACAGTCGCCCAGGTCGGAAAACTATGCATCCAACTCAGTGGAATTCTGATCCTGTCGCGCCTTTTGCCACCTGCCGACTTTGGCCTCATGTCAATGGCCATGGTGATCTCAGGCTTGGCCAATCTATTACGTGACATGGGTATGGCGTCAGCCATTATTCAACGGGACTCAATCTCGTCGGAATTACTTAGTACCATTTTCTGGACCAGCGTTATATTCGGAACTGGCGTAGGTGTATTAGTTGCGTCAGGCTCCTCTGCCGTCGCAGAGCTATTTAAGGCGCCTAACCTCGCACCGGTACTTGTGGCGATGGCAATCGTATTTCCGATAACAAGTGCAGGCTCAGCACATCAGGCGATATTAGAACGACGTTCCGACTTTAGATCTATTGCGGCAGTTGAAATTGCCTCTGCGTCGCTAGGGTTAATCGCAGCAATCAGCAGCGCTCTGTACGGGCTCGGTGCGCTAAGCTTCGCACTTCAGCAAATTGTAACTTCTCTCGCCAGTCTTATATCGTTGAGGAAAGTTTCAGGCTTTTCGCCATGTCGCACTTGGAGTCTCGACCAACTACGATCAATCTGGCGCTATTCAAGCGCGCTATCGGCATTCAATATCGTCAACTACTTCGCACGAAATGCAGACAATTTTCTAATTGGCCGTTATTTGGGAGCAACTGAGCTTGGCCTATATTCAATGGCTTATCGCATAATGTTGCTGCCAATTCAAAACGTTTCAACATCAATCTCCCGTGCCCTATTCCCATCTTTAAGCCGTGCACAGAATGACTTAGATGCATTGCGAAAAACCTATCTAAGCGCAATTCAAATTATTGCGTATATTTCGGCACCGCTAATGGCGGGTTTATGGGTGCTCTCAGATCAATTCGTAGCGCTTTTTTTTGACGAAAAATGGGCGAAAGTTGCGGAATTGCTAATGTGGCTCGCACCAGTCGGCTTTTACCAGTCCATTAGTACCACGCTAGGTGTTCTATATCAGGCAACCGGACACGCGCGGCCACTTTTTGCAACGGGCACCGTCGTTAGCGCGGCATTTGTCGTCGCAATATGGTTAGGCCTTCCATCTGGAACAGTTGGGGTCGTCAGCTATTACGCAATTGCTCACCTCATTATATTTTTGCCGCTTTTTGGCGTGCCATTTCATCTGGTCGGGATTAAATTTTACGATCTATTTGCTTCCACAATTAAGCCGACTACTTCCGCGATAATAATGAGCGGGGTATTAGTAGGTGTACGTATTATTTGGCCTGGACTTGGTACTTCTAATAATGCCTTAGGCTTTATTACTCAAGTGTCACTCGGCGCGATTTTCTACTCTCTCGCTATAACAACAATGACCCCTCAGTTGTTCAAACACGCAATTCGGAGACGTCATGTCCCTTAAAGAAATTATAAAAAAATCTCCGCTCCTTGGGCCATCTCTAATGTGGATTCGAAGGAAGACCCAAACACAGCTAAAATTCGAACGCTCCGACCAATACTGGAAAGATCGCTATAAAAATGGCGGGAACTCAGGTGCGGGTTCATACAGCATTTTTGCAGAGTTTAAGGCGGAAATTTTGAATGCCTTTGTAGAGGAGAATGCTATTCAGTCGGTTATTGAGTTTGGTAGCGGTGACGGAAACCAGTTAACGCTGGCAACGTACCCACGCTATCTGGGCGTCGACATCAGCCCCGAAGCTGTAGCTTTGTGCGAAGCCCGATTCCAGAAAGACGGCAATAAGGCATTTATAACACTTGATCAATATGCTGACGAGAGAGGGGATCTTTCTATTTCTCTAGACGTCATCTACCACCTAGTCGAAGACGGCACCTTCCATGCATACATGCATCGACTATTTGATGCGGCCTTGCGTTATGTCATTATCTATTCATCAAATACGGACGAAAATAGTGGAAATGACGCTGCCCACGTGCGTCACCGTCATTTTAGCGCCTGGATTGACAAGCACCAATCTGCTTGGGTACTAGATCGTCATTTGCCTAATTGCTATCCATATTCGGGGAACAGCGAAACAGGATCATTTGCAGATTTTTTTATCTACAAAAAAATAGACCTAAAACACTAAATATTTTGTAGTGGCGCTAGTAACGATATCACGTTTAAATCTGATAGCGAAAAATTACAGCAATCAAAAATAAAATTTTCAATGGCCACCTCGCCTTCCCCGAAATTAGCGCTTAAATAGACCGCCCCGATGGCTGATAGTCTTATATCTTCTACATTCCCGCCGTTATCAAATCCAACAGTTTCAATACTAATTTGTAATTATAATTACGGCCGGTATCTGGCTACAGCTATTGAATCGGCGCTAAACCAAACCTACCCCGCTATCAACATTATAGTCGTCGATGATGGCTCAATTGATAATTCGCGGGAAATTATCGAGGGCTATGGCTCTAAAATATCCGCAATATTCCGCGCTAACGGTGGTCAGATCGCTGCGGTGAATGAAGGCCTCGCATCATGCGAGGGCGAACTTGTATGCGTACTTGATGCAGACGATATTCTTGAGCCGAATGCCCTGGAATCTGCGTCTTTCCGTTTCGGGGCGGATGTCGTAAAAATTCATTTTCCATTAGCCTTAATTGACGCGGGCGGCAATTTATTACACGCGACAATTCCACGATTCCTAGAAGCCGGGGCATTAAGCACTGCGTTGCGCAACGGACGGCTATACGGGTCGGCGCCAGGCAGTGGCAATATTTACAGGAAATCCGCCTTAATTCCCTTGCTGCCACTGCCAGAAGATTCCGAAGATCGCCATGGCGCTGATTATTTTATGTTATTGGGAATATCAATGCTAGGCGATATCGTCGCGATAAATACGCCACTTGCTCGGTACCGCGTCCATGAACGGCCACAAAGTTTAAGCTTCGGAAATGCGAATAAAAGGCCCGACTCAGCCGAGCGTCGTGCCGCGCGGCTAGTAACCTGGATAAGAGCCCGTCTTGACATAGATATCCCTCTCCCTGACCTTAGACGCGATTTTTCCCTCCAGAAAATACGCTTCGCAAATTGCGTACTTGCGACCAATTCCTATGTAGACAGACTTAAGCAAGCGCCCAGCGCTATCTCTCGTCTTATCCCAAGTATTCGTGCGATCCAGGGGCGCAACATGTTATATAAATTTGGACTATTCATATGGTCTGTTATTGTAAGTGTAGCGCCTCGTCGCATGGCAATAGCTGCGGCGAAATATGTTTGCAGTCCTGCGGCTAGGTAATCGGGAAAATGCTTACAAATAGAAGAAATCCCGAGACTAATATTTCACACTCCACACAGCTAATTTGGTGGGCGCGGCCGCATTTTATCTGCATTTGGCAACTTTTCCCAATAGTTGTTATCAGTTATTTTTTTTCGGATCAGTTGTCGACCGATCGTCACGTCACCTCACATTTCGGGGGCCTTCAGCTTCTAGCATTAATTGGCATGTTATTAGTTATTTTTTCGAGCAGCCTTATAGGATACCGCATTGCAGTAGCGCCTCCCCCTAGCCACAGAAAGAATATTCCGACAGTCTGGTTGGATATATTTTTTTGGGTGTCCGCGATCGCTTTTACTATTTGGTTTTACGCGCTGCTCTCAAATCCGGCACTATTTTTATCCATGCTGCTTGGAGAAGATGGCACCGCATATACAATACGTGAAGACTATTCGACTATCCCAGGTGTTACTACGCTAGTGCAGGCGGGCGTTGCTTACATGTGCGTAATGGCTTTTTTATATCCGGATCTTAAAGGCATAAAAAAACGTCATAAATATTTTGGGTATTTAATCCTAGTCATGGCGGTTTTTAGAACATTCGCGTGGTCGGAGCGTCTAAGCCTAATTGAACTCATCATTCCATTGCTGCTTACTTATGCTGTTAAAACGAAAAATAAGCGCTTTAGTCTAATATTTCGAGCGGCGCCGTTAGTCGGATTTTCAGCTTTATTTGTTCTCTTTGGTATTACCGAATATTTTCGGTCTTGGACTATTACGTATCAAAATAAATATGACAGCTTGATCGAGTTTATCGCGTTGCGGATTAGTGAATATTATTTTTTTGCAATCAATAACGGTCTGGGGATAATTAGCGAGAGCCAATCTAGCTTTCCCCATTACTCAATGGCTTGGCTACTAAAATTTCCTATTGTCGGCGATTTCCTCGTATCAGAGTTCGGTATAGATTCTGGGAGGTACCAATATTTAGCGACTAAAGGACTATTAGAATTTAATAATTTTGGCGGCATTCTCGCCTTAGTATCAGATTTTGGTGTTTTGGGCGGGGGCATTGCGACCGTGCTTTTGGGCTTTGCATTCGGCCGCGGGGCACGATGTTTTTCTTACCATCGAGATTTTCTTGGTCTGCTGTTCCCTATTTTTTTTGTTGCGCTTCTCGACCTTCCGCGCATCTATTATCTAGGAGAATCGCGCGCATTTATCCCCATTATATTATTGGGAATTGCCTGGTTATCGCGGCGATGAGCATTTTAATTAGCATTAACGGTCGCTTTATAAGTCAACGCTTAACTGGTGTGCAGCGATATGCGCTGGAAACAGTCCTGGCACTCGATAAATTGCTTACAAATATGCCGCCAAGCCAGCAATTACGGTGCGAATTGCTTGTCCCCCGTGGCTCCACTTGGCGGTCGGGAGACCTAAATACTATTAAGATCCGTCAAATTGGGCGGTTCACTGGCCATTTGTGGGAGCAACTTGAATTGCCTATATACGCCCAGGGCGTCCTTCTTAATTTCTGCAATTCCTACCCTTTACTTGCATGGAAGCCTATCGTCACGGTTCATGATGCGGCGATTTATGCCGCTCCGGGGGGATATAAACTAACATATCGTCTTTTTTATCGCCTGTTATTCAGTGCGTTACGCTGGCGTCGTAGCATTCCAGTATTAACCGATTCAGCTTTTTCTGCATTTCAGCTTCAACGCTATATAAAAATTCCCCAACAGCGAATTAACGTAATTCACTGTGGAGCTGATCATTGGGCATCTGTTGAGCCTGACGATTCAATATTGACGCGGTTAAATCTTACGCCAAAAACTTTTGTGCTGGGTGTTGCCAGCGAAAATCCAAACAAGAATCTTGCTCGTCTGATAAATGCTTTTGAACGTATATCCAACCCATCTTTGCGCCTTGTTTTAGTTGGCGGGAAGAATAGTCAGGTGTTCGCTAAAATTGCGGGCACAGATTCCGCGCGCGTGGTGCGCGCAGGGCACGTTACCGATCGTGAGCTGGCGGCACTGTATCAAGCAGCCACGTGCTTTGCGTTTCCGTCATTGTATGAAGGTTTCGGAATTCCACCACTAGAAGCGATGACCTTTGGTTGTCCTGTGTTGTCCTCGCGAGAAGCCTCACTGCCAGAGGTGTGCGGCGACGCCGCTTTATATTGCAACGGCTACGAGGAACAAAGTATTTCTGAAGGATTAACAACGATGTTAGATGCTGCCGATACGCGAAAAAAATTGATTGAACTCGGGCACACTCGCATTAAGCAATTTAAATGGAAGTCAACTGCTGAACAGGTGCTAAGTTGTGTTAGAGCGCTAACGTGAGCCAGACCTACGGCAATATTAAAGTTAATAAATATACGGCTGCTGATGCGTTATGATGAATGTTTTGCATGTCAATAAGGATTTTTCAGGGACGGGCGCCCAGCGCGTCTCGCTACAAATTCTTCAGCGGTTGGACTCTGCTAAGTGCTTTTTCGCTGCCGATACTAACGGCCATACAGTTCAGGGTTTCGTTGATGAACTTGGCGCCAAGAAAATAGAACGTTACGCAGTACTAGGGCTAGCAAATAAAACGATATTAGCCCTACCCTGGGCAACATATAAACTCTATACGTTTATTAAACGTAATAATATTCATGTCGTACATTCTCATACTTTTGTGGCCGGAATTGCTGCGCGGCTTGCGGCAGCAATTGCGCGCGTACCAGTGATACATACGCTGCACAATCTTCCGTCAAAAAAATATCTTCCTGGCCTTTACCAATTGATTGTACAGACTGAGCGCGCACTTCAACGTGTGAGTGCGAAAGTAATTTGTGTCAATAAGCACCATCTTAATTTGGTATTCCCAAACATTGGCGCTGCGTCTGCTACTGTCATTCCCAACTTCATGGCAGCTTCAAACGCCAGAAAAAAAAGGGACGTAATCCGGAATGTGCTATTCATTGGCAGATTTGAATTTCAAAAAAACCCAGAGTTGTTTATCGAGATTGCTGCATCGTGCAACGTGCGCAATTTACCTCTGAAATTTAGAATGGTCGGTGGCGGCGCGTTAACGAAATCAATCATTAGACGTATTAACCGCTTGCGTGCTTCTGTTGAGGTACTCGGCTTTTCTCATAGCCCATCCCATCATTTTGAGTGGGCCGATTGTATCGTCGTGACATCTCGTTACGAGACGTTTTCGCTCGTAATCGGTGAGGGCCTTAATGCCGGATGCCACATTATTTGTGGTGACGTTGATGGGCTCGCCGAAATATGGGGAAATGCTGTTCATTTTGTCCCAGAAGGCGGTCTTGCTGAATACTGTGATCAGCTCGAAGCATTGATACGATCTCCACCGCCGGATTTACCATCGATCCCCTGCGATTTATCCGAAAGCACGTTTGTTGCTCGATATCGAGATGTTTATAATGAATGCATTAGATGTGACTAATTTAACCGGGGCTCTAAATTATTCGATTCACTAGTTGGCATACACTGCCATATTGTATTTGAGAAAATATATCGGGCTGTAATGCCTCGCTTGGTTGAGCTTCAATATAAATTCGATCTATTTTTTTTGCGATATCTGGTGCTATTGCTTTGACGGTTGCAATTTCCACACCTTCGGTATCTATCTTTAATATGTTTATTCGACTTTCTTTTTTGAGGATGTCACCCAGAACCGAATTTATATCTAAGCACGTAACCAGGATAGAACTGCCGGTCTCTACGCCGATACCGCCATAACGGCCGCTTTCCTCAATGCCAAATTCGAAGCTGCCGGCGCGATCTGCAACCGCAGCGTCCGACAAAATGTAACGTTTCTCAAATCCATCCAATTGCTTCATCAGCTTATTAATATTGGCAGGATTGGGCTCGAAAAGGTAGCACTTCGAGAAAGCGTTTCTTGATAAGAAGTAACGTGCACTGATTCCAATATTTGAGCCGATGTCGACAACGACATTTAGATTTTTGTCAGATTGGTAATCGAGGCGGCAGAAAATTTCGTTGACGGTCAAAAAATCGTGAGGGTTATAAAGATCCAACTGGATTAATCCCGCGGGTGTCCGCACCGATACGTTGCACGGATATTGTCCTTTCGCAGTCAAGTATCTCCATAAATATTCACTGAACTTGGGATAGAGACGCCACATATTATTTAATGCCACATAGTGGTGCCGCCCAAAAAGGGCGCGAACAACTTGAGGCAATGTTCTATTCCCGAGCAAACTTATACTCCTTTAATTTTTAATGGCCTTAATTCGTCGGCCGTAACATGCAACATTTATTGAGAGAAATTAAAATTTATCATACTGCTTTTGATAAATATTATTGCTTACAGGCGACCAGAATCGATTTCGTTCTTTAAACCAGCGCGCCGTAAATTATTAAACTTACTTGAGAATGTATTTAGCTGGGCATGCTCTGTATATCTTCCAGTTGAGATAGAAGTGGATATATTACCTTTCCCTTCTGATTATGCTTTTGATGCTGAAGGCCGAAGGATTAGCGAAATAATCATGCCGAGCATCAGACCAAAAAACATGCCGACCGCAGTAATTAAAGTCCGCTTTGGACTGCTGCGCTCTTCAGGAACGCGCGCAGGATCAATCACGCGAAACGCGTATTCTTCGTTGCCGTTAGCAACCATCACTTTTTTGACTTCGGCCTCAATGAGGTCATAGATTGCTTGGTGTAGCTCGACCACGCTGGTCTTCGTGAGCTGCTCGTTTAAATAATCGAGATTTTTCTTTGACTGCTCAATCGCCCGACTTCGCAGGTAGTTATTGGCGCGTGCAACCAGTTCGTTGGCCCATGCGGCCGCTTTTTCTGGGTCCGTCCACGTAATAGTTAGCGTAATTATGCCCGTCTTCTTTTCTTCATCTATTGTTCTTATTTGCTTGCGGAATTTTTTTTCGGCCTTCCATAATGTCGGCACTTTTTCTGGATCGGTCACTGTCCAAGTTTGTTTCGCGCTATCCCATTTATCCTCGTAAAGAACCGGCAATAGCTGCTCGTCGGCTATAAATGCCTGGGTAAGCGCGGCAGATTGCAATGTCGCGACTGATTCTGCCTTTCGGCCAGAGCCTCGAATATTGATGCCGCCTAGCGCCGCTAATCCCCCGAACTGTGACAGCAACGCCCCTGCGCCGAGTTTCCCCCCACCCGCGTCGTCATCTACCGGCGCGAGCAAAACACTAGCCTCAAATTTTAAGGGCAGCTGAAATGCGACAATCGCGGCGGCTACGCTGAAAAGCACGCCTAGCCCAACGATCAACAAGCGCCTAGACCAAAAGGTTTGCCAGAGTTCCTGGAATGTGATTTCGTCGGGATGTTGATCCGTGTATGAATCAGGTGACTGCGCCATTAGGACATATACCACTGCAAATAGGTGTATCCGCAGTTTACCAGTGTCCGAAACTGTAATCTGACGGAGTAGCGATGCACCCCGCTAAGCACCTATCGACGCAAGCCACCGAATGCCTTTAAATCTCAGTCCTAGTGTCATCATCACCGGCGGTGCTGGATTCATCGGCTCGGCGGTTGTACGTGCTTGGCTCTCGACTTTGAACTATCGCGTGGTGTGTCTGGATAAGTTGACTTACGCTAGCAGCCTTCGCGCGCTGGCGGCCGCACTTGAAAATCCTCGGTTTTTGCTCTCAGCCATTGATGTTAGCGATGCGTTGGCAGTCACGACGTTGCTTGCTAACACACGACCGTCAGCTATTGTTCATCTCGCTGCCGAAAGCCACGTCGATCGCTCCATCAACGGACCGGCGCCGTTCATTCAAACCAACATCGTGGGTACGTATACGCTGCTTGAGGCAGCGCGCTCGTATTGGGAAGCGCTTGCGGGGGCCGAGAAGGCTGCGTTCCGTTTTCTTTATGTTTCGACCGATGAGGTCTTCGGTTCGCTGGGCGACGCGGGGCGTTTTGACGAGGCCAGCGCCTATGCGCCGAACTCGCCGTATTCGGCAACGAAAGCTGCGGGCGATCATTTAGTGCGCGCTTGGCATCACACCTATGGGCTACCGGTCATCACCAGCCATTGCTCGAATAACTACGGCCCGCACCAGCATCCAGAGAAGTTGATACCGCGCATGATCAGTCAGGCGTTGGCTGGCAAACCACTACCGGTTTATGGCGATGGCTTACAGGTGCGCGATTGGCTGTTTGTCGATGACCATGTCGATGCGCTGCGCTGCTTACTTGAGCGCGGCCGTATCGGTGAGCGCTATTGCATCGGCGGCGGATTTGAATGCACCAACTTGGAACTCGTTCGCCGCCTCTGCGATCTGCTAGACGAATTGCGACCCGCCGCCGCTTCTTACCACCACCTTATTCGCTTTGTTGACGATCGCCCTGGGCATGACCGCCGATATGCCATCGACCCGCGTAAAATACAGGCGGAACTAGGCTGGCACCCGCAAACGCACTTTGAAACCGGGCTCCGCAAAACTGTCCTGTGGTATCTCGAACATCAAGATTGGTTGCGCGGCGTCACGGCTGCCGAACAATTTTAAGCCCTGTACGCGCGGCTTCGCGCATAATAACTGCGCGGCTATTTATTACCGGAACGCCACGCGATACCCTTGATTCTTCACATACTTGCGTCATTTGCCTGCCGCCCAGACACAGCAATCAATAATCTGACGACATAGCGATTGGATTAAATGCGTGCCACCGTTTTATTGCGTAGCGAGAACGCCCACCGGCATTGCATTACGACAGCAATAAGCCGAGCGGTGCTTTGCTTCAGGATAGTTCACAGCGGTTATTTGAAGGATCGAAAAGTCTGATGCTGAACGCAATCTCTCGGCACACCAACCCCGTCTTATGGTTCGCGCTAACGGCGCTTGTACTCGCGGCCAGCCTGCCCACTTCGGCGCGCGCTGCATCCTGGGCCGAAGTCGGCGACCGAACACTGCGCAGCGATATTGAACTGCTCGCAGCGCGTGGTTTGATCGACGGGCCGATAACGACCTGGCCCATTCCAGTTGGCTTCTTTACGGGGCTACTTGATGAATCACGGCTAGACAAGCAACCGGAATTTATCCGGCTGGCGGCGTATCGGGTGCTCGATAAACTCGGCGGTCGCAATGGCAACCACGGCTGGAAGCCGACAACCGACCTGCGCTTGGCAACCGAGCCCAATCTGGTTCGTGGTTTCGGCGCCAGCGCGCGTGATCAAGCCGATGTCCGTGGCGGCCTCGCTTACGAGGGCGATACGGTGGCGGCTCGCTTTCAAGTCGGCACCCAAACACGGTTACAGGGCGGCAATCCAAAACCAACGTTTGACGGCAGCTACATCTCGTTTCTTGCCGGCAACTGGCAAATCTACGGCGGCTTGGTCGATCAATGGTACGGGCCCGGTTGGACATCGGCGCTAACGCTGTCGAACAACGCGCGTCCGTTTCCAAAAATTGGCCTGTTGCGCAATAACCCTCACGCCTTTGAAACGCCTTGGCTGAGTTGGCTGGGAACCTGGCAGCTAAATTTCTTTGTTGGGCTACTTGAAGAAAACACACGGCAGGATCGCAATACCGGCGTTGGCTCTTTGCGCATTAGCATTGAGCCAGCGAAGGGTTTGGAACTCACCGTCTCGCGTATCGCGGAATTCTGTGGCGGCGACAATCGCTGCAGCCCATTCCAAGCCGCATTTGGGATTAACAACACGAATTCCAACCGCAACGCCAGCAACGACGAAGGCACGTTTGAGATCAAATACACGAAAGACTTTAATGTGCTGAGTTTTTCACCATATCTGCAGATTTCGAACGAAGACACGGGGCCGTTTACCCACTCGTTTGAAACCTATCTGGGTGGTCTCAGCTGGGCGGGGCCCTGGGGCAAGGACGGCGCGCACTGGCGCTTGATCACGGAGTACACCGATAGCCGCGCGACGCTCGATGCCTTTAGTTTCGGCACGCGCCAAGTCGGCGCCGCGTATAACAACGACCAATACACCGACGGCTATCGCTACCGCGGGCGCACGCTGGGCTTTTCGCTCGATAGCGAATCAACGCTATTTTCGTTGGTCGGTTCGGTAACCGATACCCGCGGCTGGACCTACCGCGTCGCCTACTACAACGCGCATATCAATACCGCCGAACTTGCCGCCGTTCAGGCCACCGGCAGCCCGATCCGCAACATCGTCAGCGCCCGGCCCGTTACTGTGAACCAAATCGAGGCTGGCCTTACCGTGCCCTATCGCGATTTTCAGTTTGATCTTAGCCTCCGCGCACAAGACAAACGGCCGTTCCCTGGCACGAGCGGCCAAGCCAACGCAGAACTCGGGATCAGCTACCACTTTTAGTATGCGAAACGGCGTTTAGGCTGGCGTTTTAGCGGGACTTAGGTGTTGGGCCAGCCGTAACGACAGCGCAACGATTGTTAGCGTTGGGTTAGCTTGGCTGGAGGTCGGGAATACCGCCGCGCTGGCGATATAGAGATTACTAACGCCGTGCACCTTGCAGTCGGCATCGACAACGCTCGTCGCTGGGTCATGGCCCATGCGCGCGGTGCCGATGTGATGGCCGCCATACGCGCCGTAACGCATGATCTCCTCGGGCAGCGTTGTGCGGTCGAACTCCAGCCGACCGCAGCCGGTATTTTTGAGTTCATCGGCTAAGACATCAAGCGCTTTGGCAACGGTTTCAATGTCCCAGTCGGTATAACGCCAGTCAATCCGGATTTTCGGCACACCAAGCGCGTCTTTTTCGTCGGTCAGCGTGATTCGGCTATCCGGATTCGGCTGCTGCTCTGAATGGAAATCGACGCTGAACCGGTTCGCACGCGAAGGAATAACCACCGATGGGAACTTACGCTTCGCCAACGTCCGCCGTGTCAGCCAATGCCAGAGAAAAGCCAGCGTATCGAACGGGTCGAACAGAATATTGCGAACATGCAGCAGCCAGTTCTTGAACGTGCGCTTCTCGTCGCCGTGCAAGCGTTTGGAGTATTCGTAGCTGATGAAACTTTTGGCCAGATAAAGGCCCGACAAAATGCCGCTGCGATGAGCCGGATCGGTAATCCGTGCGAAATGCAGGCGGGCGATGAAATTACCGATCTTTAGCTCGCGCTGCGTCTCCGGCGTGATCGCGAATCTGCGCCGCGCATAGACGCCGTCGGGCGTCATCACATAGCCGTGCCAAACCGCCGAGCGCGGGCGTGTGATCGTCAGCGTGCCCAGCGCGCCGGCGATGTGGCACATGTAATAACGACCGACGACATCGTGATCATTGCCAACACCGTTTTTTTGCACATCGCGGCTCGCCAGCAGCAGGCGCACAACCTCCAGCCCACCTGCGGCAAGCACGTAGTTATGGGCCTTTACTTGGAACCGCTTGCCGGTCAGTGTTGCCACATCCAGGTGGTCGACTGCACTGCCGTCCGCCGTCAAACGAATACCGGTGCAGTTGGCGTGCAGCAGCATGTTCAGATTCTTCGCCGCACGCAGCTGTGCGCCGTAGCTCACGGCGAAATTGGTCGGCAGGCTGAAGCGTTCTAGCGTGGTTTGCGTCACACGCGGGCTATCAAAGCCCTCGATAATCGGCTGAGATAGCTGGTTGTAGGCCGTTTCGGCGGTGTAGGCGAAGCGGCCCGCCTCGACGAGCGTATTGGCGCGTGGATAAAACGGCGCGAGATCGTCATAGCGTATCGGCCAGCCGCTCAGCGGCAGGTAGTCGCGCTGTTCGAAATCGATTGGATCGAGCGGCATACAGCGGCCGCCCCAGATCGTCGTCGAGCCACCGAAACGGCGCTGGCGATATTTATCAGGCGGCGGATGCATGCGCGCGTCCGCTGTCTCGCCGTCATACAGCGCCTGCGTTGCCGCCTCCGCCTGCAAGCCGCCGGACTCAAGCAATAAAACGCTTTTTCCAGCCTCAATCAAGGCTAATGCGAGGGAAATTCCGGCAGCGCCAGCACCGACTATGCAAATATCGGCGCGCATTACCGCGCCGTCGTCCAGCTCGTTTGCGTCGTTAATCATATCCCTGCGTCGTTGCGAGCGATCTAAGCACGGCGAAGCCGCCTGCCACCCTATTGCCTGCAAGTATAGGGCCCAGTTGTGACGCGCCCGCGCACGCTGGGCAAAGAACAATCAGGGATATTTCAACGCTTGTACCGCGCGGATTGGCTGCTATGCAAAGGCCTGCTTGCGGCCGCTTATGGCGCCGCAAACGCGAGCCGAGACCGCAGCCGCAGGCCTCAAATCTCAGCTTTATCGCCCTTTTCTTCGAGCCAGGATTTCCGCTCGCCGGCGCGCTTTTTTGCCAACATCATGTCCATGATGATGTCGGCCGGCTCGTCGTCCAGCGTCAGCTGCACGAGCCGCCGGGTATCCCGCGCCATCGTCGTTTCGCGCAGCTGCAGCGGGTTCATTTCGCCGAGCCCTTTGAAACGCGTCACGCTGATTTTGCTCTTGTTCCCTTCCGCCTGAAGGCGATCGAGGATGCCCACGCGCTCGGCGTCGTCCAGCGCGTAAAACACTTGCTTGCCGGCGTCGACACGGAACAACGGCGGCATCGCAATATAAACGTGGCCAGCAGCCACCAACGGCCGGTAATGCTTCAGAAACAGCGCGCACAGCAGCGTCGCGATATGCAAACCATCGGAGTCGGCGTCGGCCAGCACACAGACCTTTCCGTAGCGCAGGCCGCTGAGATCGGCGTTACCCGGATCAACACCGATCGCGACCGAAATATCGTGGATTTCGTTCGAGGCCAGCGCTTCGTTGGCGTCCACTTCCCAACTGTTCAGAATTTTTCCGCGCAGCGGCATGATTGCCTGCGTATCGCGGTCACGCGCCTGCTTGGCCGAACCGCCGGCCGAATCGCCTTCGACCAAAAACAGCTCGGTTTGGCTTAAATCTGTCAGCACGCAATCCGCCAACTTGCCGGGTAGCGCCGGGCCACTGGTGATCTTCTTGCGCACCACCTGCTTGGCCAGCTTCATCCGGGCGTTGGCGTTGGCGATTACCAACTGCGCCACCAACTCACCTTCCTGCGGGTGCTGGTTCAGCCAAAGGCTGAAACTGTCGTGCACCACGCCTTGAACAAACGCGGCCGTTTCGCGCGAACTTAGCCGCTCCTTGGTTTGACCTGCGAACTGCGGATCCAGCATTTTCACGCTGAGCACGTAACAGCAACCACTCCAAACGTCTTCCGGCGCCAGTTTTACGCCGCGCGGCAGCAAATTACGGAACTCGCAGAATTGCCGGATCGCTTCCGTTAACCCGGTCCGCAAACCGTTGACGTGGGTCCCGCCCTGCGCAGTTGGAATCAGGTTGACGTAAGACTCGGTGATGACTTCACCGCCGCCGTTCAGCCAATACAACGCCCACTCGGCCTCTTCGCGCTGAGCGGCGAATTTGCCGACAAACGGCTCGGCCGGCACGGTTTCAGCGCCATTTAGCGCATCTTTTAGATAATCGACGAGGCCATTTGCGTACTGCCACACCGTTTGTTCATTGCTGGTCTGATCATCCAAACTCACGCGCAAATTCGGGCACAACACCGCCTTTGCGCGTAGTACTTGCTTGAGCCGTGGCACCGAAATTTTCGGCGAGTCGAAATAAGTTTCGTCCGGCCAGAAATGCACCGTTGTGCCGCTGCGTGATTTCGGCGCGTCGCCAATCCGGTGCAGCTCCACCGCCTTCTCGCCGCCGGCAAAACCAATCCCAAATTCACCACCACCACGGGTTACGCGAACTTCGAGTTTTTTCGATAGCGCATTCACCACCGAAACGCCGACGCCGTGCAGGCCGCCAGAAAAACCGTAGGCTTTATTTGAAAATTTTGCGCCGGAATGGAGTCGCGTCAAAATCAGCTCAACGCCGGAAACTTTATGTTCCGGATGAATATCCACCGGCATGCCGCGGCCATCGTCGCTAACCTGCAGAGATCCATCGGCAAATAGCGTGACTTCAATCCGTTTCGCGTGCCCTGCCAAGGCTTCATCAACACTGTTGTCGATCACTTCCTGCGCCAAATGGTTCGGCCGGCTGGTGTCGGTGTACATACCGGGGCGTTTGCGCACCGGATCGAGGCCGCTGAGAACCTCGATTTGCTCGGCGCCGTAATGATTGCTGTTGGATGCCATGGGGTGTTGATTGGGGAAGTGGCGCGACGGTAGCGAATGACGCCACCCGCCGCAAGTTGCGATGACATTCTCTTTACACTTAATCTTACGAACGCCGCATCAGTTATTCGTTTTGCAGCGTAATTTAACGATTTCGCTTTATTTCCAAGAAATTTACAATATTTTCACAAATACAAGGGTAACTTCATCATGCGTTTTACGATCGGGCGCGTTGCTGCCGCAGCGGCTTTGTTTCCATTTTCGGGGTACGCCGCAGAACCTGCCATCTCGAACACCGCATTAGAACCGGTGCAAGTTACGGCAACGCGCATCCCCGAACCAGCGAACCGCGTACCGGCGTCGATTACGCTGATCACCGGCGATGAACTCCGCGCCCGTGGCGCCAACGACCTGCGCACCGCGCTGAGCTTTGTCGCTGGTGTCGAAGCCTCGCCCGGTGGCGATGGCGGCCCAGCTGGTGCCGTTGCCGCCTTGTGGGGCCTGCGCGAGATGGATGCCTACCTGCTCGTCGTTGACGGCGTGCCGTGGGGCGGCGCGTTCAATCCGGCAACCGCAACGGTCAACCTAAACGATGTCGAGCGCATTGAAGTCGTGCGCGGCGCAGCGCCGGTACTGTACGGGGCAACGTCGTTCGTCGGCGTTATCCACGTGATTCATTACGCCGCAGGACAATCAGAAAACCGTATTCACGTTGGCGGCGGCCGCTTCGGCAGCGTCAATGGCGGCTTATCGACCTCCCTGCCCAGCCTCGGCGGCTACGAACACAGCTTCAGCATCGACGGCGAACGGCGGCAATTCTCAAACAAACCCGAAGACGCCAGCACCGGCCACCTGTTGTATCGCGGCGCCAGCGCGCTCGGCGCCGGCAAGTTTAGGGTCGATGCCGACATCACGTTGCAAGCGCAGTTCCCGGACAGCCCGGTGGTTCGCGAAGGCCCGGCGCTCACCGCGCTGACGCCGCTCGACCGCAACTTCAACCCCAGCAACGCGAAGCTCGACGAAAACCGCTATCACTTCGCGCTCGGCTACACGCTGCCAACGCTGATCGGCGCCTGGGACACTACCGCCTCGTACACCTATTCGACGCTCCGTGACATCCGCGGCTTTCTGCGCGAAGACCTGAATGACGACGGTGAACCGAACGCCGACGGCTTCAGCCAGCACCGCAACATCCTCGACACCTACTTCGACAGCCATTTCACCATCGAGCCGCTGAAAGACGTCGAAGTCGTCTACGGCGCCGATTTGCTTTACGGCCTCGGCCGACAAAGCAGCGGCAATTTCGAATACGCGGTGCCGCTAAACGGCCCGGCTTCGGCGCCGAGCAGCAATAGTTTGAATATCGACGAAGTGGTATCGAGCCGCGATCGCCGCGCGTTCGCCGGCCTTTATCTGCAAGGCGACTGGAAGCCTGACGAAGCTTGGGATTTCTTCGCCGGCCTGCGCCTGAATTACACCGACGAAAGCAAGCGTTCGGCGTTGAACAGCAACGTCGATCCCGCGGAAAGCACGGCTGATAATGCCTCGCGGACGAAAACGCGCTTGTCCGGCACCGTCGGCGCCAGCTATCGCTTCTTCCACCAGGGCCGTGACGAAGCCGTGCTCTACGCCGACTATCGCAACACGTTCAAGCCGGCGGCCTACGATTTCGGCTTCGAGTACGAACCCGAGATCCTAAAACCGGAAACCGCGCAGAGCTACGAAGTTGGCCTAAAAGGCAAGGCACTCGACGGCCGCTTGGAATGGGATACCAGTGCCTTCCTGCTGAACTTCAAAAATCTCGTCGTGACCGGTAACGGCGTTACCGAAAATGCCGGTGCCGAGCGCTTCCAAGGCGGTGAAGTGGAACTGCGTTTCCGGCCGTTTAAGCAAGGCGTGCTGCAGAACTATCAAGTCCTGGCCAGCTACAGCTATCACGACTCTCGCTTCCGCAATTACACCCAAGACTTCGGCGGCCAACCGCTGCAGCTGCGCGGCCGCCAGTTGGAATTGTCACCCACCCACTTGGCCGCATACGGCCTGCTCTACGCGCCGAAACAAGGCCTGAACGCGTCGTTGATCGCCAACTACGTCGGCGATCGCTACCTGAACCGGCGCAACACCGCTTCGGCTGGCGACTACTTCACCTACGACGCACAAGTGGGCTACCGCTATCACCGCATCGGCATCTCGCTCAACGGCTACAACCTGGGCAACGCCCGCAACCCGGTCGCCGAAAGCGAATTTGGCGAAGGCTCGTATTACCGGCTACCGGCGCGCACGGTGCTGGTCAATCTGTCGTACGACTTGCGCTAGTCATCACAGGCTTCGCCGGTGTAGCGCGTTGAAAAAAATCCCTCGGCAGCGACCCGCAGCCGGGGGATTTTTATGGGTATCGTGCTTGTATCACCGCGTTTACGTAGCCTTTCCGCTCCACTTCTCAAGTGCATTCCAAAATTATTTTCGACATTGCGTTGAAACTGTGACGCAGGTCCGGGACAAATGACGGCTGGCTCAGTTCTAATTCGAGCGCTTGATCTCAGGGGCGT
>JALNYU010000026.1 GCA_023229645.1 Nevskia sp.
ACGCCCCTGAGATCAAGCGCTCGAATTAGAACTGAGCCAGCCGTCATTTGTCCCGGACCTGCGTCACAGTTTCAACGCAATGTCGAAAATAATTTTGGAATGCACTTGAGAAGTGGAGCGGAAAGGCCTGAATGGCGCCAGCAACACACCCAGCTTTTGATTGCTTTCGACAAGCCTGCCCGGATTGCCGCATCATTCGGGCATTCTGCCTCGCTGCGCGCCGTGGCACGAAAACCGCTGACCCTGATCGAGAATATGACGAACTTCCTTCCGCAAACCCTACGCAAACACTTGTTGCGGACGCTGCTGCCGGCCCTGCTGCTATCAGCAGGAAACGCTCACGCGGAATCCGCGGCGCCGTTTCTGTGGCAGGTGCAGGGGCCGCACGCGAAGCACTACTTGCTCGGCTCGGTGCATTTGCTGCCGCAGGATGCGGCGGAATTGCCAGACGGCATCGCCGAGGCTTACGACGCCGCCGAAGGCTTGGTGTTTGAGTCAGATATCGATGCACTCGGCAAGGCGCAATCAACGCGCACCTTGTTGGTCGCGGCGAAGTCGCGGAACGGCATCAAAGCCGAAATCGATAGCGCCACTTACGCCAAGCTGCAGAGCCGCATCGCCAAACTCGGCATGCCGGCGCCGTTATGCGAACAATACAAAGCTTGGTTTTGCGCGTTATCGCTGGAGGTATTCGCCTATCAGCGCGCCGGGTTTAGCGGCGATTACGGACTCGATCGGCAGCTTTACGGCTTTGCCCACGACGATCACAAGGCGATTGCCTGGTTCGAGCCGCCGGCGGTGCATCTGGGCCTGTTCACCGACATGAAAGACCCGCTCGCAAAGGAGTTTCTGGCCGCCGCGCTGTCCGACGACGGCGCCACCGGCGACGAGCCCCGCCAGATGTACAAAGCCTGGCGCGACAACGATGTTGCCAAGTTGGAAGGGCTGGTGGCGGAACTGAAATCGCACTTCCCGGAGGTTTACGAGCACCTGCTAGCGCGGCGCAATCAGGCGTGGTCGGCGCGGCTGAAAACCTATCTCGACGGCGACCAATCGCAGTTGATCGTCGTCGGTGCTGCGCATTGGCTCGGGCCGGACGGCTTGCTGACGCGGTTGAAAACGGCCGGCTACAAGATCAAACCATTTATCGCCACCGATCCGGAGCAAATCACGCGTGCGCTGCCGCGGCCGGCGCTCATCACCGCGACGGCGCTGGCTGGCGCGTCCGGCGTGGGCAGGTAATATCGGCGCGATGCAGCGCCGCCTGCTAGCCCTCTGCTGCTGTATCGGCATCGCCACGCCGGCCGCGGCGGGCATCGACGTGCGCGTGCTTGGCCTGGGCAGCGACGAACGCGACAACAGCTACGCTCGGCTATCGATCCTCGAATATGCGCGGCGTAACGATGCCGACAACAGCGAATACGACCCGGCCGATGTTCAGCGTTTATTCGCGCAGGGCGAAAGCGAAATCAAAACCGCGCTGCAGCCGTTCGGCTGGTACAACATCACGGTGAAATCCGAGCTGCGCGGCAAAGCGCCGGATTGGACGGCGATCTACACCGTCGATGCCGGGCCGGAAACCGATGTCGCCGCCGTTAACGTTGAGATCCTGGGCGCGGGTGCCGACTACCCACCGCTGCAACAGCTGCAACAGCGACCGCGGCCGTTGCGGCTCGGCGAGCGCTTGAAGCACGAGGACTACGAAACGCTCAAAACCCGGCTTCTGGAAACGGCGTACAGCGGCGGCTTGCTCGATGCCAAACTAACCCAGCGTGAGCTGCGCGTTGATGTGCCGAACAATTCCGCCGAAGTAGTGCTGACGCTCGACAGCGGCCCGCGTTACCGCTTCGGCGACGTCACCATCGATCAAGATGGCCATCTTCGCGAAAGCTTTTTGCGCCGCTACCTGACGTTTCAACCCGGCGAATATTTCGACCCGGCGAAAGTGCTCAGCACGCAGTTCGCGTTCGGCGATCTCGACTATTTTCAAAGCGTAGATCTGGAAACCCAACGCGACAAAGCCGACGCCGACGGCCGCGTGCCGGTGGTCATCCATACACGGGAAAAAGCACCGCGCAGCTATAAATACGGCCTCGGCTACGGCACCGATACCGGGCCACGGGCGAGCGTTGGCACGGAATTCCGCAACTTGAATTCGAATGGCCACAAGCTGCGTCTGGATTTACGGGTTTCGCCGGTCATCAGCACCGCTGCGGCCGAGTACCGCATCCCGTTTGGCCATGTGGCGAGCGACTCGATCACGTTCGGCACGCAGGCGCTGAAGCAAGATTTCAGCGATGTGCGCGAAACCTTGTACCGCTTCGACGCCAGCTACAACCGCCAGGGCAAGTATTGGCAGCGGCGTATTTATCTCGACTACACCGTTGACGACTACACGATTAAAGACAGCCCGGCGCGCAATAGCACGCTGCTGGTGCCGGGGGTTTCGATCAACCGCACGCAGGCGGACGACCCGATTTTCCCGAAACACGGCTGGTACGCCTTCCTCGACGCGCACGGCGGCACTACTGCACTGTTGTCCGACACCAACTTCGTCCAAGGGCTGCTGAAGCTGCGCGGCACGCTCGGGCTCGGCAACCGCGTGTTCTGGGTGAACCGGGTCGATGTCGGCGGCACGCTGGTCGGCAGCTTCGATAATCTACCGCCGTCGCAGCGCTTCTTCGCTGGCGGTGACGACAGCGTGCGCGGCTATTCGTATCAATCGCTAGCGCCACGCGATGCCAACGGCCGCGTCACCGGCGGCAAGTACTTGACCACCGCTAGCACCGAGTTGGATTGGTACGTCTACAAAAGTTACGGCGTTGCAATTTTTGCCGATAGCGGCGGCGCCGACGACACGCCGATCGTCCGTCAGCATCTCGGCGCTGGCGCCGGTATTCGCTATCGCGCGCCGTTTGGCGCCTTCGCGCTCGATCTTGCGCACCCGTTCGATGGCGATCAATCGCCGGTACGGCTGCATATCGGCGTTCGGGTGGGTTTGTGAATACCGCCGCGCAGCTGGCGGTTCCACGGCGCTGGTTGCGGCGCACGGCTTGGGCCGTGGCGGCGCTACTGCTCGCGCTGTTGCTGGCGCTGGCCGGGCTCGGCTACTACCTGCTGCGCACCGAATCCGGCCTGCGCTTTGTGTTGGCACAAGCCCGCAGCTGGACCGATAACGCGCTGCAAGTCGACAACGCCAGCGGCCAACTGCTCGGCGAATTCGAGCTGCGCGGCTTGCGTTACACCGATGCCACCGGCACCGAAGTAACGCTCGAACGTCTGCATCTGCGGCTCAAGCCGGCGGCGCTGCTGCAGCGTTTGCTGCATGTCGAGCAGTTGGAGTTGGAGCAACTCAGCGTGACGCCCGGCGCTGCAACCGCGAGCAGCACGGCAGCAACTAAACCCACCGTGCTGCCGGTGCGGTTGCCGATTGACGTGGCGATTGACGCGTTAACGCTGCGCGGCTTCGTCTTGCACGGCACCGACACCGCCGCGCCGCCGTTTACGCTCGCCGCAGCCGACTTCGCCGGAAGCTGGCGCGGCGACCGCGTTACGATTACGCACCTCGCCACCGCGCTGAAAGAAACCGGCCCGCTGCAGCTAACTGCGAAGGTGCAGCTCTTTGTCGATCATGTCGATGTGCAGCAACTGCAGCTGCAAGGACCGGGTCAGGTTGATGCCAGTGGGCGTGTTGGCGTCGAGCAGGTTGCGAGCGATCTCACGCTGCATTGGCAGGCACTGCACTGGCCGCTGCTGGTCACGGAATCAAAACCGGCGGACGTTGTTGACGGTGCCGGCACGCTGCACCTTAGTGGCCTGCCGAACGCTTACCAGTTCGACTTGAACAGCACGGCGCAGGTGCAAGGCCACGGCGCGCTGCTCACCGCGCATGGCAGTGGCGGCTTGCAGATGCTGCAACTCGACGCGCTTCAGCTCATCGCCTTAGCGAGCACCACCGACGGAAAAATTACCGCGACGCCGGCCGCCGTCAGCGCCAGTGGCACCGTCGCCTGGGCGCCACGCATTCAAGCCGAGCTCACGGCGTTTTTGGCACACGTGAACCCGGCGCTGTTTGGCGCGGGTATCGCAGGGGACATTAACGGCAAGCTCGAAACCCGTTCGACGCTCGACGCACAAGATCAACCGCAGATCGCGTTCTCCGCAGCGCTCGCACGCTCGACTTTGCGCGGCCAAGCTTTTGCACTAAGCGCCGAAGGCAATACCGATTTGCGCCGCGCAAGCTTGAAGAATCTGCTGCTGCAAGCCGGCGGCGGCCGCGTGCAAGCGCACGGCGTGGTGGCGTGGCTGCCGCACTTGGCGCCGGACATCGACGCGCAAATCAGCAAACTCAATCCCGCGTTATTCGCAAAAGACTGGCCGGGCGACCTCAACGGCAGTCTTAGCGCGCACGGCGGCGGTGCTGGCGGCGCGCCGATCCGATTCGCTGCAGATATCGACCACTCGAAACTGCGCGGCTATCCGTTAAAGCTCACCGCCGAAGCAACGTTGGCCGGCGAAACGGTGGCAGTACAGCAGCTGCGTTTAAGCTCCGGCGCGACAACCCTGAACGCCAGCGGCCAAGCCTCGCCGCCGTTTGACCTCAGCGGCAAGCTCGACAGCCCGGATTTAGCAGCACTGCTGCCAGCGCTCAGCGGACGCGCCGCATTCGACTTCAAGCTAACCGGCACGGTCGCGCAACCGCATGTGATCAGCCACGGCACGGCAAGCGGCCTGCAGTACGAAAAGCAGAAAGTCGGCCGGCTGAGCTGGACGGCGGATGTCGATCCCAACGCCGATTCGAAATTAACGGTGGCGCTGCGCGATGCCGACTTCGGCTACGTCATCCGCAGTATCGACCTCGACGTTACGGGTCTTGAGGTTTATCACCACGCCGACCTCCGGCTCGATAGTGAGCAAGGCAAAGCCAGCATCGCGCTGCAAGGCGGGTACGACCGCAAACGTGGGGAATGGGGCGGCGAACTGCAGGCGCTGCGTTTGGCGCCGGACGGCAGCGCGGCGTGGTCGCTCAACAAAGGCGCCGGCATTTTGCTGGGCGCCAGCCGCCGCGCGCTGGAGCCGGCCTGCCTGCATAGCAAAATCGGCCAGGTTTGTTTCAATCTCGAACAAAACGTTTTACAAGACGGCACGCGCATCGGCTGGAACATCGAACACCTGCTGTTGAACGCGTTTCAACCGTTGCTGCCACCGCATTACATTGTTGGTGGCAGCGCAACGGGCGAAGGCCATGTCAATTTCACCGGCGGCGATATTGTCGAAGCCCAGGGCGGGATCGACTTCCAGGGCATCCGCCTGGAAACGCCGGACGCGCCGCCGCTGATTCTGCAGAGTGGGTTTGTCCGCGCCGACCAAAAAGACAACCGCCTGCACGCAACCGCTGGGATTAAAGCCGAGCAAGGCAGCATCGACGCCGATGCCGTTGCAACGCCGGCCGGCCGTTTTCAAGACCGGCCCTTGAGTGGGCAAGTAAAAGTAGACGTGCCCAGCATCGCGTTTCTGCAATCGCTGCTGCCGGCGCTGCGGAATCTCGATGGCCGCATCGGCGGCGCCCTGACGCTGGCCGGCACGATTGGCAAGCCCAGTGTCGGCGGCGAGCTTGCACTGAGCGGCGGCAAAGCGAAATTGGTCGTTGCCGGTATCACGGTCAACGACGTGCAATTCAAGCTGCGTGGCGATGGCAGCGGTCCGCTAGCCTTGAACGGCACACTTAGCTCCGACGGTGGCGCGGTGGTGCTCGATGGCCGCATCGACCCCTTAGCGACCCCGCTGCGCGCCGATGTCACGCTCAAAGGCAGCGATTTCCAAGCGGTCAACACACGCCAAGCAAGGGCCTGGGTTTCGCCCGATCTGCGCCTGCTACGCGACGAAAAAGGCGTGACGTTAAGGGGCGAGGTGCGGGTACCACGCGCCGACATCACGCCGAAAGGGCTGGGCGGTGGCGGGGTCGAAGTGAGCCCGGATCAAGTCTTAATCGGCGTTGAAGCAAAGCCGAAAGAAGCGCCGCTGGCAGTTACTGTCGATCTCCGGCTCACGCTCGGGAACGCAGTACGTTTCGAGGGCTTCGGCTTAAAAACGCGCATCGAAGGTGCGGTTACGGTCGATCAACAACCGCAACGCGACCCGCTTGCGAGCGGCGAATTGCGGCTGGTCGATGGCCGCTACAAGGCTTACGGTCAGGACCTGAAGCTGGAAACCGGCCGTCTGATATTCAGCGGCGGCCCGGTAACGACGCCGGCTGTCGATTTATTCGCGACGCGGCATCCGCGTGACGACATCACCGTTGGCGTGCGCGTGCGCGGCACGCTGGCGAAACCAGAGCTGACGTTGCAGTCCAGCCCAACGCTGCCGCGCGAGCAGCAGCTGTCTTGGTTGGTGCTCGGCCGCTCGCTGGAAACCAGCTCAACGCAAGACCGCAGCTTGGTATCGAGCGCTGCGTTGTCGCTCGGCCTCGGCGGCGGCGATTTCCTGGCCGGCTTGCTCGGCAAGCGCGTCGGGCTCGATCAGCTCTCGGTTGGCGGCGCCAACGTTGGCGGCTCGGAAGTGGCGGCGAGCGCGCAGAGCATTTCCGGGGCGCAAGCCACCGCCAACACCACCGCCGCCACCGCCCAAGCGGCACAGGTTACGCTCGGCAAATATCTAACGCCGAAGCTATTCGTCAGCTACGGCATCAGCCTGTTTCAGCGCGGCTACAGCTTCCGCATGCTGTACACGCTCGGGCATGGCTTCAAGCTTTCCAGCGAAAGCGGTACCGCCAGCGGCGGCGACATCATCTACACCGTCGACGGCGGCAAAAAGCCGTCCGCCGAACCGACGCCCGCGGCAGCCCCGAAGTAAAACCGCAGCGCTGCTAAACTCCGCCTGTTTTTACTCGGGATCGATCGATGAAGCTTCTGCCGCTATTAGCCTGCACCGCACTGGCGCTCGCCGCCTGCGGTCAATCTGGCCCGCTCCATCTGCCCGAAGATGCGCCGGCAAAAGAGTCTTATTTGTTGAAGAAGCGCGCTGCCAAGCCAGCGCCCACCGCGCCGGAAGCCGCACCTGCGGAGACGCCGAGCCCGACGCCCGGTGCCGACGCCGTAACTCCGAAGTAAGCGGCGCTATGGATTATTTTGACTATCGCGACGGCGAGCTGTGCGCCGAAGCCGTGCCGCTGCGCGCCGTTGCCGCCGCCTACGGCACACCGACCTACGTTTATTCTCGGGCCACACTGGAGCGCCACTACCGCGCGTTCGATACCGCGCTCGCCGGCCTCGATCATCGCGTCTGCTACGCCGTTAAAGCCAACTCGAATCTCGCCGTGCTGCAGGTGCTGGCGCGGCTCGGCGCTGGTTTCGACATCGTCTCGGGCGGCGAACTGGCGCGGGTGCTGCGCGCCGGCGGGCAGGCCGACCGGGTGGTGTTTTCCGGCGTCGGCAAAAAAAGCGCAGAGATCGAACAGGCGCTGACCGCAGGCATCGCCTGCTTCAATGTTGAGTCGGAAGCCGAGCTACTGCGCCTCAGCGCCCTCGCCGCGCAGCGCGGCCAACGCGCACGCATCGCGCTGCGGGTGAATCCGGACGTCGACGCCAAAACCCATCCGTATATCTCCACCGGCTTGAAGGAAAACAAGTTCGGCGTCGATATCGCCGAAGCTGAGCGTCTGTACGCGCTGGCAGCAACGCTGCCCGGCATCGAAATCGACGGTGTGGCCTGCCACATCGGCTCCCAGCTCTGCGAATTAGCGCCATTTCTCGATGCGCTCGACCGCGTGCTAGCGCTGATCGACCGCCTCGCCGCACGCGGCATCACGCTGCGCCACCTCGATGTTGGCGGCGGCCTTGGCGTGCGCTACGACGACGAAACCCCGCCGTCACCGGCCGAGTGGGCCAACGCGCTGAAGCAGAAATTGCTCGGCCGCGGCCTCACCATCATGACCGAGCCCGGCCGCGCCATCGCCGGCAATGCCGGCGTGCTGCTAACCCGCGTCGAGCTGCTGAAACCCGGCGCGCACAAGAATTTCGCGGTGATCGACGCCGCGATGAACGACTTGATCCGCCCCTCGTTCTACGACGCGTGGCACGCCGTGCTGCCGGTGCACGCCGCCAGCAAAGCCGAAAGCAAAACCTGGGATTTGGTCGGCCCGGTCTGCGAAACCGGCGACTGGCTGGCACGCGACCGCGCACTCGCGCTCGCCGAAGGCGACCTGCTGGCCTTCCGCACCGCCGGCGCCTACGGCTTCACGATGAGCAGCAACTACAACTCACGCGGCCGCGCCGCCGAAGTTTTGGTCGACGGCGAAACCATGCACCTCGTGCGCACACGCGAGACGTTTGAAGATCTGGTTCGCGGCGAGACTCTATTGCCGTAATCCCGTTCCAGCATAAAAACGCTTCGCCACGCGGCCTCTATCGAGGAAAGGTTGGCCGCGCATTGTTCGTGAGGCGTGAGCGAAGCCACCGCCCCAACCTGCTAGGCTTCCGGCCTGAATTTAGACGCCGCTGCCATGACTACGACCCCCGTTAAAAAGCCCCTGGTTTTGATCGATGCTTCCGGCTGGCTGTTTCGCGCGTATCACGCGCTGCCGCCGCTAACCAATCCGCACGGCGAGCCGACTGGCGCCGTGTTTGGCATGTTGAACATGCTGAAGCGGCTGCAAAAAGACTACGCGCCAGAACACATTGCAGTGATTTTCGACGCGCCCGGCAAAACTTTTCGGGACGAGATTTACGCCGAGTACAAAGCTAACCGCGATGCGACACCGGAAGATCTGAAATTCCAGTGGCCGATCATCATTGCGCTGGTTGAAGCGCTCGGCTTGCCGACCTTATCGGTACTCGGCGTCGAGGCCGATGACGTGATCGGCACGCTGGCAAAAACCGGCCGCGCAGCCGGGCACACGGTTTTGATCGTCACCAGTGACAAAGACATGGCGCAGCTGGTCGACGAGTGCGTGAAGCTGGTCGATACGATGAAAAATCGCGTGATGGACCCGGCCGGCGTGGTCGAGAAATTCGGCGTGCCGCCGGAGCGGATCGTCGACTATCTGGCGTTGATCGGCGACACTTCGGACAACATCCCGGGCGTGCCCTTGGTCGGCCCAAAAACCGCAGCGAAATGGTTGGCCGAATATGGCTCGCTGGACGGCATTGTCGCGAACGCCGATGCGATCAAAGGCAAAGCCGGCGAAAATCTACGGGCTTCGTTGGTCCAGCTGCCGATGGCGCACGATCTGGCGACGATCCGTTGCGACATCGAGCTGCCCAAAACACTAGAAGAATTGGTGCCGGGCGCGCCGGATAAAACCGCGCTGGCGCAGATTTACCAGCGCATGGGTTTTCATCGCGCGCTCGAAGAGCTTGGCGCGGTGCCCGTAGCAGCAACGCCTGCCGCCGACGCGAACAGCAACGCCGCAATGCCGGTCGCGGCCGATTCTGCACCGTTGCAGACACCAACGCCGCTCGCCAACGCCGTTAAGACTGAGGCGATTGCAGTGCTCGACGAAGCGGCATTTGCTGCGATGCTGGACGCATTAACCGCCGCTGAGCTGATCTGCGTTGATACCGAAACCGACGCGCTCGACGCGATGCAATCCGGCTTGGTCGGCCTCGCTTTTGCCGTCCGTGCCGGGCACGGTTGGTATGTGCCGCTGACGCATGATTATCTCGGCGCGCCGACGCAGCTGAATCGCGAACAAACGCTGGCGCGGCTAAAGCCCTTGCTCGAAGATCCAAGCCGGCCGAAAGTGGGGCAGCACATCAAATACGATTTGAACGTGCTGGCGCGGCACGGTGTGGCGGTACGCGGCGTGGCCTACGACACGATGCTCGAAAGCTACGTGCTCGATGCCGCTGGCAATCGTCACGACATGGATACGCTGGCCGAAAAATACCTCGGCCATAAAACGATTTCGTTCGCCGACGTCGCCGGCAAGGGCAAAGGTCAGCTGACGTTTAACCAGGTGGCGATCGACGAAGCCACCGCCTATTCGGCCGAAGACGCCGACATCACACTGCGGCTGCACCAAACCCTGTATCCGAAGTTGTGCGAAGTGCCTGCGTTGAAGCACATTTTCGAAACCATCGAAATGCCGTTGGTGCCGGTATTGGCGGCGATGGAGTTCGCCGGGGTGCGCGTTGACACCGCATTGCTGGCAAAGATCAGCGGCGAACTCGCGGTCAAGATGGACGAACTGCAAACTGAGGTTTGGAAAGAAGGCGGCGGCGAGTTCAATCTCGGCTCGCCGAAGCAGCTACAGACCATTTTATACGAGCGCCTGCAGCTACCAGTGCTCGGCAAAACGCCGAAAGGCGATCCGTCTACAGCCGAAAATGTGTTGGAAGAATTGGCGTCGCAGCATCCGCTACCGCGGCTGATTTTGGACTGGCGCGGGATGTCGAAACTCCGCTCGACCTATACCGAAACGCTGCCGAAACAGGTGAACCCGAAAACTGGGCGCATTCACACCTCGTATCACCAGGCCGTAGCGGCGACTGGGCGCTTGTCGTCATCCGACCCTAATCTGCAAAACATCCCGGTACGCACCACAGAAGGCCGGCGCATTCGTCAGGCGTTTATTGCCGAGCCGGGCATGTCGCTGTTGTCGATCGACTATTCGCAAATCGAGCTGCGTTTGATGGCGCATATTTCTGGCGATCCACGCCTGCAAGAAGCGTTTCACCGCGGCTTAGACGTGCACCAAGCGACGGCGGCCGAAGTCTTCGGCTTGGCGCTGGCGGATGTCGGCGGCGAGCAGCGACGCGCGGCGAAAGCGATCAACTTCGGGTTGATCTACGGTATGTCAGCGTTCGGGCTCGCGAAGCAGCTCGGGATCGGCCGCGGCGACGCGCAAGACTACATCGAGCGCTTCTTCGCGCGTTATCCCGGCGTTAAACAGTTCATGGACAGCACCCGCGAACAAGCCAAGCAACGGGGTTACGTCGAAACCCTATTCGGGCGCCGCCTTTATCTGCCGGATATCCGCAGCCGCAACGCTGGCCAGCGTCAGTACGCCGAGCGCACCGCGATCAACGCGCCGCTGCAGGGCACGGCGGCAGACTTGATCAAAATGACGATGATCGACCTCGCCGCCTGGCTGCCGACGCACGCGCCGACACTGCGCATGATCATGCAGGTTCACGACGAACTGGTGTTTGAAGGCCCAACCGAGGCGCTAACAACACTGGCGCCGCAAATCGCCGACCGCATGTGCCGGGTTGCGCCGCTAGCGATTCCGCTGGTCGCGGATTGGGGTGTCGGCGATAACTGGGATGCCGCGCATAACGCCACCGGACACGTCAGCAGCGCGGCGCCGGATGCGTCTAGGCGCGCCTAGCTCGCTGTAGTGCTGCGTTTGTCGCGCGCAAACAGCAGCGCCGCGAATACGAGTTCGACCCCAGCGCCGGAAAAAGCGGCGACTGGAACCGGCGCGCGCATGAGCCCGAGCACCAGCCCAGCGCCGCCGAGAATGGCGCCGCATAGCCAGTAAACGCGCAGGCCGTAGATCGTCTGAAAGGTGAGATAGCGCCCGCCGATCAACAGCAACATCGCCGGGAAAAACCATTCCAGCCTTAGCGCACGCAGACCGTACGCGATGACGATGCCGGCTAGAAACCACACCGTGCCTTCAATTGCGAGGACGCCCAACGGATTCCCCGGCGTATGCGCGCCCGCCCGTCCCAGAACCTTGTTCAGCACGATACTCGCGGGATGGATAAGCGCACCGCCGACCAACAGCACGAGCACCGCCAAGGACGGTGATCGCAACGCTGCGACTAAGCCAGCCGCCAGCCAAGCGCAGCCCGATACCAAAACGCCCGGTGCACCGGAGCAATAGGCACGTCGCATGTCGGCCTGGGCGCCGGAAAAAGTGTTGATCGTCATCTTGGAACGCAGATCCTGTCTTGATAGCCCAGCGTCTAAATTACGCCATCGCAGCAGGCCTTTGCGGCGAACCCTCGGGGCATCAAGCTCGGTTGATAGGCCAGCCAAGCAACATTGCTGTTCTCTCGGCAGCCGGAGGCGCGAAATCAGCCGCGCAACCTTAGGCAATGGGCGCCAAATCTTCGGGAAACGCCCGGAAAGCATTCCACTGCGCTTCGCTCAGCGCAGATTCGCTATTGCGTGCGTTCCATGCCCGGTTGAGATGCGCGAATACGTGCCCAAGGCTAATTCGCAACTCGTGCTCATCGAAGCCGGGAGATTCCGCCATCGCCTGTACGAGTTGCTCAAGATGTTCGCGGGCATCTTCCAACTCGTAAAGCAGAAGCCCCCAGGCGACGGGATGATCATTTGGGTTAATCATGCGTTTCCGCGCCGCCCGAAGCGGACGTAAGCCGCGACGACAAGCCGCGTTACCCGCTGCGTGGCGATAAGGCCGATCAATTTCGGAGCGCCAATTTTATGGTCGCCACAAAAAAACAAGGGCCGATCCACCCCGGATCGGCCCCCTATCCCTATACCGCTAGTTACAGCCCCAAAATTCGTTAAAAAATAATCGCTTTTAATATTAGTGATTTACGTCGGATTTATCATATTTCTCCGACGCTCTGAAAAAATTTCTCGCACTCCGGTTGAACTTCTTCATCCGAGGCGCAGTCTGATATTGCGAACAGGACGCCCTATCCTGTTCCCGCCCCCCACTCCCTGGGCGGTAAAGTCCGGTCTCCCCAAACCGGAACTCATTACCCGGCAGGCGCCCCCCGACCTGCTGGGTATTTTTTTGCCCGTAGGTCGCGGCTGCACTGCCGACTGGGTGATCCTACCGGGCTTTGCGCCGAACAACAAACACCCGTGTAAAAAATTTACACGCTTCGCTGAACTTTCCCGAAATCGACCGGTCTGATTTAGCGAATGGTGACTCCCTACACCGTTCCCCCGCCTAACTCCCAGGCGGCTAGTCCGGCATCCCCAAGCCGGAATTTGTTATCCGGTAGGTTCCCCGACCCACCGGATATTTTTTTGCCCGGCGCGGGCTATCAATTCAACCATCTGCTTTATAAGGAAATTTTTAATTTAAATTTTTCTTCCTGACACTGAACTTTTTTTACTAGGCACAGTCTGAAGTAGTGAACGGTTTCTCCCTACTCCGTTCCGCCTCATTCCCTAGGCGTAAAACTCCGGCATCCCCTAGCCGGAACCCATAACCCGGTTCGTTCCCCCTGCGAACCGGGTTTTTTTTGTCCGTTTGCGCAAATTCGCGCGTTTTCGGGGCTGCCGATCTACTCGGCTAGGCTTTCCGCTGCGATGCCCACTACCGGCGGCTGCAATTGCAGCCACTCGGTAAGTTTTGCGCGGGCAACGTCGAGACCAATCCGGTCGGGCGATGAGAACGTTTGCGCGCTCATGCTGGCGTCAAACGCGGCGAGCTCGGCTGTTACCGCGAGCAGCGTGTTCTTTGCTGCGCCAAAACTGAGCTTATCGGCCTTCGTCAGCAGCACATGCGCTTTCAGGCCGCGGCCGCGGCACCACTCGAGCATTTGCACATCGAGTTCGGTGAGTGGGTGGCGAATATCCATGACCACGATCAAGCCGCGCAAGGTTTCCCGCTTTTGCACGTAGCCGCCGACCAAGGCGCCCCAGGCATCGCGAACTTTTATCGGAACTTGCGCAAAACCGTAGCCGGGGAGATCGACCAATCTTGCATTTTGCAGATCAAAAAGATTGATAAGCTGGGTTCGGCCCGGTGTTTTACTAACGCGTGCCAGCGACTTCTGCTGGCAGATCGCATTCATGGCACTGGATTTGCCTGCATTAGAACGTCCAACGAAGGCCGCTTCCGGTACGGAATCCTCGGGAAGCTGCGCAAAACGCGCGGCTGACATCCGAAACCGTGCCTGAGCATAGGGATTGAAGGCTGGTACAGCTGAAGGAACTGAGGTCATCGTGTAACATTCTCGGGCTTACTATTGAATTATGCGCGTATGGCTCGCCACCGCGCGCACCGTCTCTCTCTCGGAGTGTTTTGAATGAAGCGTGTTCTGCTTGCCCTAGTTCTGTGCGCGCCCCTGTCCGCTTTTGCAGAGGGCGAAGCCAAAGACCCGTTCGTCAACGGCGATATCGCCGCCGGCGCCACCAAGGCTGCCGTCTGCACCGCCTGCCACGGGCCGGGCGGCAACGGCGCGATCAATCCGGAATGGCCGAAGCTAGCGGGCCAGGGTTCATCCTATATCGCTGCCCAGCTGGCGTCGTTTAAGGCGCATACGCGTAGCAATCCGATCATGTGGGGCCAGGCCGCCGCGCTATCAGATCAGGATATCGCCGATCTGGCCGCGTACTTCGCGTCTGAAAAACCAGTGCCGGGCGTTGCCAGCACCGAATCCGTCGCGATCGCCGAAAAACTGTACCGCGGTGGCGATGCTGCCCGCGGCGTGCCGGCCTGCTCTGCCTGCCACGGCCCGACGGGCGCCGGTAATCCGGCGGCCCAGTTCCCGCACATCAGTGGCCAAAACACGGGCTACGCCGCGAATCAGCTGAAAAGCTATCGCGCTGGGGAACGCGGGGCTAAAGGCAAGGGTCAGATGATGGCTGCGGTCGCCGCCCATCTCACTGATGCCGAGATTGAGGCGCTCGCGTCTTATATCTCAGGCCTTCAGTAAGGAAAATAATTAATGTCCATTCGCCTTTTCAAATCCATCGCCAAGCTTTGCGTAGCGGCGCTCGGTGCAGTTGCATTGCAAGCTGCCGCTGCGGACGCTTACGAGCTCGGCACGCACTATAAGCAAGTTCGGGAAGTTCAGACGCCGGCAGATCCCAAGCGGATCACGGTCGAAGAATTCTTCTGGTACGGCTGCCCGCATTGCTTCAAGCTGGATCCAGAACTGGCGACATGGCTGCAGAAAAAGCCGGCCGATGTCGATTTCGTGCGCGTGCCGAACACGCTCGGACGACCGGAAGGCGAAGTTCACGCCCGTGCGTTCTACATCGCGCAGACCTTGGGCATTGGCGACAAAATCCACAAGCCGCTGTTTGACGCAATTAACGTCCGCCATTACCCGATGAATTCGCTGGATTCGATCCGCGCGTTATTCGTCGAAGTAAGCGGCATCAAGCCGGCTGATTTCGACGGCGTAGCGTCGAGCTTTGTCGTTGATTCCGGCATGCGCCGCGCCGAACAAAGCGCGCGCGCGTATGCGATCACCAGCGTGCCGACGATCGTAATTGGCGGCAAGTACATGGTTGCGGGCCAAGCCGATGAAATGAAAGTTGTCGATTTCGTGATCGAAAAAATCCGCAAGGAACGTAAAGGCGGCTAGCCGTTGGTTGTGGCTGGCCTCGTAAGCGCGAGGCCAGCCACAAATTCACGCCAACCGCGGCTCGCCGTGGCGGTTGTCCGTAGCGCTATCGAACTCGGCTTCGGCCTGACCAACGGTCTGCGCAGCAGCATCCGGCGCGCCCAGCCGCGCAATGTGAAACACCGCATCACCCTCGTATACCAGCGGCAGCATCAAGCGGCCGATGACTATTCCAGCCGTATTGGCCAACACTGCGGTTTCGTTCGCGCCGAACGGATCGCCGACAACGCCGAGTGTTTGCCCGGCGTAAATCGCATCACCAAGCGCAGCCTGTGTCCGCAAAATGCCGCTCGCTGGCGCCCGCAGCCAACTGCTAGACCGGGCGATAATCGGCTCTGGTGGCGCGACGGCTGAATCTACCGCGGGCAACATGCCGAGCGCTGTCATGACGTTAATCACGCCCTGCACGCCGATACGAATGCAGGTTTCGTCGAACCGCAGCGCTTCGCTCGACTCATACAGCAACACCGGAATCCCTTTTTTAGTCGTGTATTCGCGCAACGTGCCGGTGGCCGGCGCGGAATTCAGCAGTAGCGGCGCGCCGAACGCCCGCGCGAGCCGGAGGTTTTCGCTGTTTGCGAGATCGGCTCGGATTTGCGGTAAATTCGGGCGGTGAATCGCGCCGGTATGCAAATCAACGCCGTAGTCAGCCCGACCGACGACTTCGTGCAGAAATAAACGCGCCAGACGCGCCGTTAAAGAACCGGACTCGCTGCCCGGAAAGCTACGGTTCAAATCGCGCCGATCCGGCGAATATCGGGACTGATGCATAAACGCCAGCACGTTCACCACCGGCACCGCCATCAAAGTGCCGCGCAGGTCCGCGAGCTGTGGCAACTTCAACACCCGGCGAATAATTTCGACGCCGATAATTTCATCGCCGTGCAGGGCTGCGCTGACAAACAGCTTCGGCCCCGCTTCGCGCCCGTGATGAACGATGACCGGCAGTTGCACCGGCGTGTTCGTATACAGCGCCGCGACCGGCAGATCGACCGTCCGCCGCGTGCCTGCGGGAACCGCCTGGCCGCCGATCACGAACGGCGCCACGGTGTTTTGCCCTGCCATCGTCGCTCCCCGAGACCGGTTTCGGCGCTAGATCGGGCGTGCCCATATCGCGCTGCCCTTAGGCTACCGCAGCGGCAGGGGTCGTTCTACCCTATAGCGCTTGAATCAGCCGCCGCGCGTCGCCGTTCTGCCCGGCTTGGCGTTTTTTTCAACAAATTGAATGATTAGATCGGCCACTTCAACGCCGGTCGCGGCCTCAATGCCTTCCAAGCCCGGCGACGAGTTCACTTCCATGACCACTGGCCCGTGTCGCGAACGCAAGATATCGACGCCGGCGACGTTCAAGCCGAGAATTTTTGCCGCGCGAACAGCCGTTGAGCGCTCTTCCGGCGTGATTTTGACCGGATGCGCCGAACCGCCGCGGTGCAAGTTCGAACGAAATTCGCCGGGCTTGGCTTGCCGCAGCATCGATGCCACAACCTTGCCGCCGATGACGAAACAGCGGATGTCTGCGCCGTTCGCTTCTTCGATAAATTCCTGCACGAGAAAGTAGGCGTCGAGCCCGCGAAACGCGTCGATTACGCTTTCGGCCGCTTTCCCGGTCTCGCACAGCACCACGCCGACGCCTTGGGTGCCTTCAGTCAATTTGACGACCAGCGGCGCACCGCCGACGAGATCGATCAAATCGCTGGTATCGTCCGGCGCGTGGGCAAAACCCGTAGCCGGCATGCCGATGCCTTTGCGCGCTAACAACTGCAACGCGCGCAGCTTGTCCCGCGAGCGGGTGATCGCCACGCTTTCATTCATCGTGTAGACGCCCATCATCTCAAACTGCCGCACCACCGCCGTGCCGTAGAACGTGACGCTGGCGCCGATGCGTGGAATCACGGCATCGAATCCTTCTAAATGTCGGCCTTTGTAATGAATTTCCGGCGTATGCGGCACGATATTCATATAGCAGCGCAGTACATCGATCACCGATACCGTGTGGCCGCGGCGCTCCGCTGCTTCAATGAGCTTGCGCGTCGAATACAGCTTACGGTTACGGGACAAAATGGCGATTTTCATCGGGGTTTCCTGCGTCCCAGGCAATAAGAGGCGGCCGGATCGACCAAGTAGCGCGTTTGCAGCGCCGTGCGGCCGAGCAGCATACGGAATCGCATGTTGTCGCGTGCGGTTAACGTGGCTTCGATCGCGAACGTCTCAGCGCCGAGGCGGACAACGGTGCGAATCACCGGCCGGAATTCTCGGTGGCCGCCGGAGTCCGTCACCCAACGCTCGTCCAATAACGGCGCCACGCACCACACTTCGTCCGCGCGCTTGCGCAGCGGATGAACGCCAAAGCGGACGCAGCCATCCGCCAACTTTTCAACGTGGAACGCGTGAATGGCGGACGTGCGCGCGCCGCTGTCGATCTTGGCTTTGATCGCCGGTATGGCGAATTCCGGAAGGGCGAGCCATTCGCGCCAGCCGAGCGTAATCAGTGCAGACATAAATGGAGGTATCGACTGATGCCAGTGGGATATCGAAGCGGCCTATACTCTGCCACCGGTCGTAATCATCCATCGGGGAGATGACATGGCAAAGACCCAAGCCGATAAGCCTGCTGCAGGCTTCACGAGCTTCCGCACGTTCTACCCGTTCTATCTCGGCGAACACCGCAATCGTAGCTGCCGGCGCCTGCATTTTGCTGGGACCAGCTTGCTGCTGGCCACTGTGGCCTACGCTTTAATCAGCGGCAACTACAGCAGCCTCTGGCTGATGCCGGTGTTTGGTTATGGCTGCGCGTGGCTCGGTCATCTAGTATTCGAAAAAAATCGGCCGGCAACATTCAAAGCGCCGTTTTACAGCCTGCTCGGCGACTTTGTGATGTACAAAGATCTGCTGACCGGCAAAATTCCGCTCTAGCCCGCACGGCTATTCGTCTTTTTCGCACCATTTTTAAGCCGCCAAAACCGCCCGGCGGCGATCCGGGCATCAGGCGCTGCTGATAAAATCGCCACCCGTTTAGTTGGAAGCAGGCGTCGTTATGGTGCAGCAGACGTTCGATGTCATCGTTATCGGCGGCGGTCACGCCGGAACCGAAGCCGCGCTGGCATCGGCGCGTGCTGGCGCGCGAACGCTGTTGCTGACGCAAAACATCGAAACGCTGGGGCAGATGTCGTGCAACCCCGCAATTGGCGGCATCGGCAAGGGGCATCTGGTGCGCGAAATCGACGCGCTCGGCGGCTTGATGGCGCACGCGGCGGATCGCGCCGGCATCCAATTTCGCACGCTGAACCTGAGCAAAGGTCCGGCCGTACGCGCAACGCGGGCGCAGGCCGACCGCATGCTCTACAAATGGGTGGTGCGCGAAGCGCTAGAGAACCAGACCAATCTTTCGCTCTTCCAGCAGGAAGCTGAAGATCTGATTCTGGAAGGCGACGTGGTGCGCGGTGTTATTACGAAAATGGGCCTGCGCTTTGGCGCCCGCGCGGTTGTACTCACGGCCGGCACCTTCCTCGCTGGCAAGATCCACATCGGCCTCGTCAATCATCAGGGCGGCCGCGCCGGTGAGGCGCCAAGCAATACGCTCGCCGCGCGGCTGCGCGAGCTACCGCTGCGCGTGGGCCGCCTAAAAACCGGCACGCCGCCGCGCATCGACGGCCGGACGATTAATTTCGACGGCCTCACCGAGCAGCCCGGCGACCTGCCGACGCCGGTGTTCTCGTTCCTCGGAACACGCGAACAACACCCGCGGCAAATCTCGTGTTGGATCACCCACACCAATGCCGAGACGCACGACATCATCCGCTCCGGCTTCGATCGTTCGCCGATGTACACCGGCATCATCGAAGGCACCGGGCCGCGCTATTGCCCGAGCGTCGAAGACAAGGTCAACCGCTTTGCCGATAAAACCTCGCACCAGGTGTTTATCGAGCCGGAAGGCTTGAACACGCGCGAGATCTACCCGAACGGCATTTCCACTTCGCTGCCGTATGAGGTGCAAGAAGCGTTCGTGCGTTCGATCAAGGGCTTCGAGAACGCCCACATCACGCGGCCGGGTTACGCGATTGAATATGATTATTTCGATCCGCGGGACCTCAAAACCAGCCTTGAAACCAAGGTCATCGGCGGCCTTTATTTCGCCGGCCAGATCAACGGCACCACCGGTTACGAAGAAGCGGCGGCACAAGGCCTGCTCGCTGGCTTGAACGCGGCGCTGCAGGTGCGCGGCGAAGCGGCGTGGTGCCCGGCGCGGCATGAAGCCTATCTCGGCGTCTTGGTCGACGACCTCATCACCCGCGGCACGACCGAACCCTATCGGATGTTCACGTCGCGCGCCGAACACCGGCTGCTGCTGCGTGAAGACAACGCCGACCTGCGTTTAACGCCCATCGGCCGCCGCCTCGGCATCGTCGACGATGCGCGCTGGCATGCGTTTTCGGAGAAAGCCGAGGCGATCGAACGCGAGCACGCGCGGCTCGCTGCGCATTGGCTGAAACCCAATCAACTGGCCGCACCGGCGTTTGTCGAAGTATTCGGGGCCGCGCCTAGCGATGGCGGCTTATCCGGCGTCGAATTACTGCGCCGGCCGGAAGGCTCAGTCGCTGCCCTGCAGACGCTGGGCTTGATGCCGACTGATCTCGACCCAGCTGTCGCGGAACAAGTAGAAATCGGCATCAAATACGCGGGCTACATCGAACGCCAGCGCGTCGACATCGAACGCGCCGCACGTTATGACGACGCCCCGCTGCCGATCGATATGGACTACACCGTCGTATCCGGGCTATCGAACGAAGTACGACAAAAACTACTCGCGCATCGACCGGAAACATTGGCGCAAGCCGGCCGTATTTCCGGAGTCACGCCGGCCGCAGTGTCGTTATTGCTGATCCACCTGAAGAAAATTGGCCTGCTGCGGCGGCACGCTTAGACGAACCTTGGCGCACAGCACGCTTCGACGGTGCCGGACAAAAGCATCGCTCAGCTTCCTAAACTGGCTATTCGTGCGCGGCTTATCTCAGCGGCAGACGAGAGAAAGTCTGCTTCTGGGCTACCGCGCAAATAAGATTGCGCGCCGTTGTGGCGTCGTCAACACAGCGCGCTAATCGCGCGCAAAACATCAGACCGAGAAATCTGGCCGACCACTTTGCCGTGATCGAGCACCGGGTAACGCCGAAACGGCGCGGTGGTGAACATCGTCGCCAGTTGCGTGAGATTAGCGTCGGGCTCGACGGTCACCGGATTCGTGCTCATAAATTGCGCGACCGGACCGGCGATGCAGCTATCTTGAGCCGCCATCAGCGCGATGCTGAGGCAGTCGCGTTGCGACAACATTCCGACCAGCTTGCCGTGGTCGTCCAGCACGGGCGCGCCGGATATGCCATTTTCAACCAGCGTGTGTACCGCTTGCATCACTTCCATGTCCGGAGAAAATGTGACCAGCTTAGTGGTCATGTAGTCCCGGACTTGCACTGAATCTAGCGTCGACATCGAATCGTCCTCCGCAGAGTGCTACCGCCCGACAGTAGCGCGTACGGTGCTGCATAACAACTCAAATTTGCGTACTACGCACCAGGGCGGGGCTAGCAGAGACCAATTCAGAGCGCGTGCTCGAAAAAATCCGGCTGCAGCGGCGCGCGGCCCGGGGTTGGCAGCACGGTATGCAGGCTGGCGCCTTGCTCGCGCAGCCAACGGCGCCAATCGGCGTGATCCGGCATTTGCTGCTCGACCAGGCGCCAGAAGCGCGGCGAATGGTCCAGATGCCGTCGATGACAAAGCTCGTGTATCACGACATAGCGCAGCACTTCCGGCGGCGCCAGCAAAAGGCGCCAATTCAGGCTGATCAGGCCGTCTGGCGTGCAGCTGCCCCACAGCGATTTTTGGTCGGCGATCCGTGGGCCGCTGTAATCCAGTGTCAGCCGTTCCGCTTCTTCGTCCAGCAAACGCTTCGCCTCGTTACGGGCACGTTTGCGCAGCGCCGCGCGCAGCGTATTGGCAAGCAGGGCCGGCCGCGCGAACTGGGCGGCCGGCGCGTAGAGCGTGATGGCGTCATCGAAGCGAACGCTGGGCTGGGCGATTTGTGCCGCAACGATCCGCAAGGGCGTTGGCTGGCCACGCAGCGGAATGGTGTCGCTACCATCCCAGCGCAGCACAGGGTTTATCGGCCGGCGCGCGGCGTGCTCGCGCAATTCCGCCACTTTACGCCGCACCCAGTCCTCGCGGCTGCGTAGAAAAGCATGCGCTGCACTTTTGGCCACGCGGCGCGGAATCACTAAAACCACGTTGCCGTCCGGGCGGACTTCGATCCGGATGTTGCGCGCCTTGGCGCTAACGCGCTCACTTAAGCGTAAGCCCGCAAATGGCAGGGGGACATCGGCCATGCTTGTGCTCAACCCTCGCTGTAACCGATTCGCGCCAGGAGTCCGTCAAGTTCATCAAGGCTATGAAAGCGCACCCGCAACTCGCCACCACCACCGGTACCGGGTTTGAACTCGCTGGGATAGCCGAGGTGATCGGATAATTTACTGGCAAGCTTTTGCCAATCGTCCGGGCGGCCGCTGGGCGCGGCTGCGGCGGGCGCCGGGTTGGCGGCCAACCGGCGTTCCAGCGCGCGGACGCTGAGCCGCTCACGCTGCACGGTTTCGGCCCACGGCAACTGGCGATCAAGGGGCAATCCGGCCAAGACTTTGCCGTGCCCAGTCGAGAGTTGCTCGTCATCGATCAACCGCTGCACGCCGGGCGCTAGCGCCAGCAGGCGCAGGAAATTTGTGACGTAAACGCGGGATTTGCCGATGCGGCCACCGATTGCCTCGTGCGTCAACGCTTGGCTATCGCCCAGTCGGCGCAAACCTTCGGCGGTTTCCATCGGCGATAGCGATTCCCGCTGCAGGTTTTCGATCAGCCCAAGCACCTGCGCTTCGCTATCGGAAAGGTCGTTGCGGATCAGCGCGGGGATTTCGTGCAAGCCCGCTTGTTGTGCCGCGCGCCAGCGGCGTTCGCCAGCCAGCAGTTCGTACATCGGCCGCGCGCCGCCGCCGAGATTCCGTAACACCACAGGCTGAACGACGCCGGATTCACGAATCGATTCCGCCAGTTCGCGTAACGCTTCGGGCGCAAAGCGCCGCCGCGCCTGGGTCGAGCCGGGGCGGATCAAATCGAGCGGGACACGCCGCACGCTATCGTCTGAAGTCATTTTCAATCTAAGCAAAAAGCCTGCTGCCGGTGCGCCCAGGTAGAATGCCAAGTTCGGTCTTCGGCTGGGCGCCCCGGAGCCGCGCCCAACAACACGATAAAAGGCATTCGCCCCCAAGCTTGAGTGAGATTCCGTGGAAGAACATTACAAAGCCATACTTGAAGCCGTCGGCGAAGATCCCCTGCGCGAAGGCCTGCTGCGTACCCCGCAACGCGCGGCCAAAGCAATGCAATTCCTGACGCAAGGCTATACGCAGGACCTCACCGCGCTGATCAACGACGCGGTGTTCACGACCTCGAACAACGAGATGGTGATTGTCCGCGATATCGAACTGTACTCGTTGTGCGAGCACCACTTGCTGCCGTTCCTCGGCCGCGCCCACGTTGCCTATCTGCCGAACGGCAAAGTGCTCGGTTTATCCAAGATTCCGCGCATCGTGGATATGTTCGCACGGCGGCTGCAGATCCAGGAAAAGCTGACGCAACAAATCGGCAACTGCATTCAAGAAGTCACCGGCGCCAAAGGCGTCGCGGTTGTCGTTGAAGCGAAACATTTATGTGCGATGATGCGAGGCGTTGAAAAGCAGAATTCATCAATGACGACTTCCATGATGCTCGGCCGCTTCCGCGACGATCCCCGCACCCGCCAGGAATTCCTGACTTTGATCAGGAATTAATAGCTGATCAAAGGTTGTTGTTGCCACATCCCGTATGCCGTACGTTTCGTATAATGTCCGGGTACCGACCGACCTGCGCGCCTTCGCTACGCCGGGCCGCACTATGAGGAGTACATCAACATGAGTAGTGCAGCGCTACGACAGACTTTTGGCACGCCGGACCAGATCGCAGTCATGGTCGACCTCGAAACTTTCGTCGAGGAACAAACCGCAGAGCATCTGGAACGCCGTAATCTTTGGTTCCCGAACGACTTGCTCTCCGCCGACGCTGAGCGCGAAAACAGCGCCGAGATCGCCGAGTTGCGCGAGGCCGCGCGCGGCTTGCCAGACGCCGCGCGGGTTGCGCTAGCACTGAATCTGCTGACTGAAGAAGGCTTACCCCATTTCCACCGCTTGATCGCGACGCATCTCGGCAACGAATCGCCGTGGAGCACCTGGAATAATCTTTGGACGGCTGAGGAAGATCGCCACGGTTGTGCCATGCGCGACTATGTGCGCGAAGCCCGCATCTTCAACATGGGTGCGCTGGAGCGCATGCAGTATCGATATATCGAATCCGGTTTTAATCCGGATTGGCAGCAAGATCCGTATCGTTTGCTGGCGTACACCAGCTTGCAGGAACGGGCAACCCAAGTTGCCCATGCCAATACGGCGCGCCACTGCAGCCAATATGAATCCCGCATCCAACGAATTTTGGCCCATATCGCGGGCGATGAATCACGTCATTACGCGTTTTACCGTGCCGCGTTTGGCGGCATTCTGAACCGCGATCCGAACGGCGCGCTGTACTCACTGCTGAAAGTCATGCCGGCGTTGGCAATGCCTGGCCATAGCATGCCGGGCTATGACCATATGTCGGATGTTGTGCGTCGGGCTGATATTTACGGGCCGCGCAACTATCAGCGCATTGTCGAAGAACTCATCGAGCATTGGGGCATCGCCGCGCTCACCGGGCTCTCCGCTGCCGGGCGCGAATGCCAGGAAAAATTGATGAAGATTCCGGCACGGCTCGCGCGCATGGCAGATTACCTAGAAGCCAAGGCAACTGGCCTGCGTCATTTCAGCTTTGATTTCATTTACGATCGCACGATTACGATCTAAATCGCTCGAGCGCGTTTGCTCGCGGCCGAGGTAGTGGCGTAAGGCGAGGCTTATGGCGCTCAAATCCAAGCAGCGGCTGCGCACGGGCCTGAATTCGGCGTTACGCCGGGTCGGCGCTTATCTACCGCATGAATCGTTTTCGCTGTCCGCCGAAATTCCGGGCTTTACGCCGGACCAACCGCTGTGGCGATTGAAGCTGGAAATGCTGAGCGAAGCCCACGGCGACGGCCAGCGTTTACGGCTCCGCGGGCACTTTCAAGCCAGCCTCGCGAATGCGCTTGCGCCTACGCCCTCCGGTGTCCAAGCCATTAGCAGCCCCGAAACGGGAACAGCGCTGGCAGAAACACCGCGCGTCGGCACTTGGTTACGCGCGGCCCTATCAAAGCCGCGCCTGCGTCGCTTCGCAGCCCCGCTGCTACGGCATGACTTCAATTCCTGGATTGACGTCCGGGCGTCGACCGCTGATCTCGTCGACGGCGCCAGCGCCTTGCTTCCCGAGCGGCTACAACTGCAGACTTTGGGCATCGACACCACCGGTGATCGCGATGGTTTTTTGGCCCAAACCTGGGCTGGCAACAGCGACGGTGGCCCGCCCGGCTACGCGCAGATTTCCTTGCTGCAGTTGGACAAACGCCACCTGCCGACGCAAATCGCCGCGCTGATCGGCGACAAGCCATTCCAGCTTGTTGCCGCGCTGGTCGCCGTGGTTGAAGAAAAGGCGCCGAGCCCGGCAGCAAAAGCAACGTCGAAATAGCCGACGCGCAAACAAAAGGCGGGGTCATAGACCCCGCCTCAAACCCTCCCCCAAATTTCGTGCACCTTGCTGCCATTGCAGTTGGGCAAAGCGGCTTCGCTTCCGCAGCCGGCAGAGCCGGAATTGCTGCGAAAAAATCAATTGTCGCCGGAAAGCCCAAGCCGAGAGTAACGCCAATGGCGGCCCACGGCCAGTCTTCGCGATAGGTGATTGATTTCGCGCAAGGCTCTACGGCCTAGCGCGCTAGCTTGCGGCCATAAATGCGCAGTGCACACAAACCCCAGCGTGTTCCGCTGGGGTTTGGGGAAGGTTTTTAGCCGTTGTACTGCAACGCACCGTTGACGACTTTGACTTTGCTGCCGACCGCTAAACCGTCGAGCGCGTTCATCGTCACAACCCGCTGGCTGCCATCGTCCATATTGACGGTAACGCGGTAAACCACCTTGGTTTTGACGCGGCTCTCAACTTCGCGCCCGGCGAGCCCACCGAGCACCGCACCGCCGATCGTCGCCAGAATTTTTCCGGACTTCTTGCCGAATTGTGCGCCGGCTAAACCGCCAGCCGCCGCACCGCCTAAAGTGCCGACTGCGCTCGCATCACCCTTCACGTGGTCCTCTTGAACCCCAGCAATAACACCGCACTCGGTGCACACCGGTGCTGGCGCTGCTACCGGCTCAGCGGTGGCGACTGGGGTTGGCTGCGGTTTCGGCCTAGTCGCCACCTTCGCCGGACGCGGTGCGGGCGCCGGTTCTGCCTGTGCGGCCGGCTGTGCCGGAGCTTCTTGTTGCGGTTGTGCCGTGACCTCCGAAGTCGTTGGCGCCGTCGCTGCGGTTTCGGCAGGCGGCTGAGGGGCCGGGCCGCACGCGGCTAGGGCGATAAAACTGATCAGGGCAAGCGTTTTTTTAAACATGGGTATTCTCCCCGGTAATCGAAAATTGCCGGCCCAGCTTAACCCTTGAAGCTGAACCGACACTGACCGGGGATATGGGGTGTCTGTTGGGCGCTCATTTGCCGCTTAGCGCCCGCCCGCAACAAAATGGCAGGCAACGTAGTGCTCGCCCTTGACCCGCCGGAGCAACGGCACTGACTGCACGCAGGCGTGCTCAGCCAACGGGCAGCGCGGGTGGTAAACGCAACCCATCGGCGGATGGCTCCTAGCAGTATCGCGTGACGGCAGCCAGCGGCTGACGACGGGCGGCGCGGCGCGCGCATCAACTGGCGGCGCGGTGAGCAATTCACGGGAATACGGGTGTTTCGGCTGGCTGTGGAGGCTCGCCGCAGCGCCCTGCTCCATGACCTTGCCGAGATACATCACCAAAACACGATCGGCCAGCTGTGCGGTCAGTGCGAAGTCGTCGCTAATATGGATAACCGCGCGCTCGCCGCTGCCCCGCAATGCCGTCAACAACGTAATCAACGGCTGCCGGGCCGCCGCTTCTAGTCCCGAGAGCAGTTCATCGCAAATGAGCAGTTGTGGGTTCGTCGCCAGCGCCCGGGCAAGCGCCACGCGCACGCAGGCGCTGCGCTCTAAATCCCCCGCTGGCTTGGCGCCGATATCCGCCTCGACACCGACCGCAGCCAACGCCGCTGTCGCCCGAGCCCGCCGCTCTGCCAGCGCCACAGCCGGCCGCAAGCCCCGCAAGGACTCGGCGACGACATCAATCGCACTTTTACGCGGCGGCAACGCATAACGACCGTTCAAACTGGCGAGCTGAATCTGTGGCCGTAGTTGCAGCCAATCTTTCTTGCTGAGCGCCGTCAGCTCTTGATCGCGATAGCGGATTGATCCAGCACTGGTGGGCAGTTGGTCCGATAGCGCCAGCGCCAGCGTTCGCTTGCCGCAACCCGGCGCGCCGACGATGCCCAGGGTCTGCCCGGCATAGAGATCAAAATGTATATCGTCAACCGCCCGCACCGCTGGCTCACGGTGCCAGGGCAATATTCGGCGCGTCCGATAATTGACCTTTAAGCGTCGAATAGACAGCAGTGGCTTCGGCTTTAGCGGATCAGCAGGGTTCATCAACGATGGGGTGACCGAGGAAAGGCGGAATTCTGCAGCCTTATGCGCGAATCGGCGAGTCAATCACAACTAAAAACCGGGCCTCGCCGCCGATCCTGTGCAGCGAGGCCAGCCGACACCGTGCCGGTTAGCCCTGCAGGTGCGCTTCGAGGAACCACAAACTCTTATCTAAACCGCGCGAAATGCCGGTAAACAGATCCGACGTGCCGGCGTCACCGAGGCTGGCGCTGGTTTCAATCGCTTTCCGCGTGCTGGCAGCAACCACCGCATAACGCTCCACGAGCGCCGTAAGCGCCGCTTCGCCGCGCAAGCCGCTGATTGCGATTTCTGGCAAGCGGGACGTTCCAGCCACCGCGCGCGCCGTACCCACTGCAACGCCACCCAGCGCCGTCGCGCGCTCGGCGAGATCATCGACATAGGCAACGGTTTCGCTCGCCAGCGTGTCGAAAAGCTCGTGCAACGCGATGAACTGCAAGCCTTTGACGTTCCAATGCGCCTGCTTGATCTGGCTGTAGAGGTCGAATGTATCGGCAAGTTGCTGATTTAGAAGTGCAATAATTTCCGCGCGCGCTGGGGTCGCGATATCGATCTTGCTGCTGTAGGTATTCATGTTCGCTCCATTTCTGTAATCACGGGGGTGATCCTAATCCTGTACAGACATTAAAAGAAATGAATTGTTAGTCTTAACAACATATAAATTTTCTATTATTGCTGAATCACTGCGGCGAGCTTTTGCTTGCGGTAATAGCTGAAAATATCGTTGAGATTCCGGTGCGGCCGCCAACCGAACGTGCGCTGAAACAGTTGGCCATCAATAATCACCGGGTACTTGAAGTAATTGATCAGATACGGCGGGAAGAAGGCATTCCAATTCAATGCCCCGCTGATGGCTTTCGGCAGCACCGGCGGGATTGAGGGAATCGGCAAGCGTCGGCAGCCGCATTGCCGCACCGCTTCTTGATACGGCACGTAGTCATCCGGCGCGACGTTATAAATGCCAGGCTTGTTGGCGACAAACGCGAGGATCATCGCGTCGGCCATGTCGTCAACGTGTAGGAACTGCATCATCGGCGAAAAGCCGATCAGCACCGGCGCCAATCGCCGGCCGAGCAAGATCGACATCGTATTGCGCACGCCCGGGCCGAGCACGTTGCACGGCCGCAGGATCGTAATGTTCAGCTCGGGGTGCTTCCACAGATAAATATTGGCGAGACTTTCGACTTCCACCGAATCGACCAAATCCTGCGTCACTTCGCTGGCTTTCAGCGGCGCGTCTTCTTCCAGCAGCGCCGGGTTGTAAGCCGAGGCGCCGTAGACGAAATACGTTGAGTGAATAATGACTTGCTTCACCTTGTATTTACGGCACAGCTCCAGCAGCCGCCGGGTGCCCAGCACGTTGGCGTTATACCGCTGCATGCGGGTCTTCTCGTGCGCGAACACGCGGCCGATGTGGATGACGGCGTCAATCGTGTGCTCGGCAAATACGTCTTCAAAGCCGCGCTTATGTAACTCGACCAGATAGCTGGGAATACCAGCGTCGGTTTCAACCTTGTGTCGGAAATCGACCGCGATAACGTTGTAGCGGCCGTTTAAGCGCGCAATCACCCGCATTGCCAGCGCGCCTGCCGCACCCGTTACCAGCACCGTCTTTTTCGGCGCGACCTGTGTTTTGCTAACCATCAGAAAATACTCGTACGTTCCTGTAAGCCCTGCTCGATGAGCTGCCGTACTTCGTTCTTCACTTCGTCCACGCACGCGCCGACTTGCGCTTCGGTCGCCACTTGTTCGAACTGCATCGGCTTACCAAAACGGATGTACACGCGGGTTGGCAGCGGAAGCAACGCCGGCGTTAGCGGCACATAGGGCAGACCCAGCAATTTCGCCAGCGGCGCCGCGTTAACTAGTGTCGGCATGGTTTCTTCGCAACCGACAACGCCCACCGGCACGACCGGGGCATGATGCGCCATCGCCAAACGCATAAAGCCGTTACCGAAGCGCTGCAATTGATAACGCTTTTTGTAGGGCTTGCCGGAGCCACGCACGCCTTCCGGGAACACGATGATGGCCTCGTCCATGTCCAGCATCTTGCCGCAGTTGGCGGGGTCGCCAACAACGCAACCGAGCGCATTCATGTAATTGCCGAGCCACGGCACCGTTGGGAAGAAGCGTTCAATCATCGCCCGCGCCAGCCGTGGGCCACTGGGGTTCACCGCGGCGGCAACGCCAACCAGCACGCCGTCCATCGGCAATTGGCCGCTATGATTGCCTACGATCAGCAAACGGCCTTGCGCCGGGATATTTTCAAGACCGTGGACCACCACGCGGAAATAATGGTCGTACAGCCATTTCGCCGCGCCGAGCGCGATTTTGAAACGATCTTCGTTGTAACCCCACGGATCGTAACCGAAGCTGCCGACGGGCTTTGGAATATCGGCGACCAATTGCTCGATTTCTGGCGTGACCAGATGTTTCCACGCACGCTGCCGCCAATCGAACTTGCCGATATTGAACATGGGTTTCAGTTTTTGTGCGAACTGGACATCGGTCCAGCCCCTAAGCCTCCGTGCACATCCCAAGTTAGTGCAAAAGCCGCACAGGGGGAAGGGCCAAGCAGCAAATATTTTTTATGCTGCTCGGGCGCTTAGCGCAAATTTACGCACTTCCAGAACGCGCGAAGGCTACCACTCGTGACCGACGTGGCGTCGTCAGCCAGCCGGTAGCCGCAGCTTAGGCGGCGCGCGCGAGGAAGCGGTCGAGCGCGGTCTTGGCCGCTGGCCCGAGGTCGATCGGCACCGTTTTGCGCGAGACGAGATCATCCAGCAACGTCCGCGACTTCAGCAGCAAGGTGTTGCTGCCGTTGAATTCAGCAAACGCCGCGCAATCCAAACCCGCGTAGTAGGCGACGGCTTTCATCCACCGGCTTTCGCCACGGTCGTGATCAAAAATCAAGAACCAAGCGCCCGGTTGGATCAACAGCTCCAGCAGTTCGCCAACGCCTTCTTGCGCGCCGCTGGACGACAACGCGCTGAGGCTGACGGCCGGCGCTGGCGTTGCGTAAACATTATCTGGCGTGACCGTTGTTTTGATTTCCTTCAGCGCCTGATCAAAGCCTTCCAAGGCGCTGCGTACCCGCGCTTCGGCCAAGCCGGCGCCACGGAATTCGTCGTCCAGCGCTTTGAACAGCTCGGCGCGCTCGCTTTCGCCGCGGGCGTCGGCGCGGCGCGGGTCCAAGGCCTGAAGAATCCGGTCTAACGTCGCCATCCCCTGCTTCCATTGCGCGCTATTCGGGCCGTGATGCAGCAAGTGCATCGCCATCATCGGCGCCCATGCAGAGTTCAACAGCGGCCGCACACCCTCGCTGATCGTGCAGCCGCGTGTCCGCAACTGCAGTTCTTCGGCGATGATCCGGCGCACCTTTTTCACCATCGCCTGCCGTCGCGCGGCGGCCTGCACCATCTGTTGCTCGATAAAGCGCTCGGCCTGCTCGGTATCGATCAGTTCGATCTCCGCCGCCGGCTTCCGCAGCGTCTCCGCCGCGATATCGAACTGCTTCTGAATCTGCCCCACCAGCTCCGCGATTCGCGACAGCGCCGCATCGCCGCCGGTGCGCGCGGTCGTCGCCATCGTCGCCAATTCGTTGATCAGGCCGCGCACCGGGTGATCAGGATCGGAAACGAACGCGAGATCCTTCAGCGCCACCTTGATCGTCGACATCCGCAAGCCGTCGAACTGCGAGCGCAGGCTCGTCGGCAAATGCGGATCGGCCAGGATGTCGTTGAACATATGGCCGACGAGACTGGCGCGCTGCACGTAAGCGGTGGCTTGGCGCGGCCCCCAACCGACAATCGGCTGGCCCTGCGACGCGGCCGCAAGGTCCGCCGCGAGGCTGGCGTTGGTGTAAACCGCGGCGTTCGGCGCGTAAGCACCGATGCGCTGCAATACATTCAGCGTTTGTGCGTCCAGCGATGGCGACATCATCATCGCCGCAGCGAGCCCAACCGGCGCCCCCGTCGGGCCAGGGTTCGTCGGCACCGGGTTGCCGGAGAACATCGAAGACGTTGCGAACGAAGGCCGGAACGGCTCGCTTTGCTGCGGCGTCATCGGTGGCGCTGGCGGGCTGAAGCTTTCCGTAGGCGCCTGTTCCGGCGCTTCGGTGCCGCCCGGCCCGGTATGGGTTGCCGGCGCGCGCACCGAGCGAACGCCATGCTGCTTAAAGTATTGCTGTACCTTGCTGTAGAGGCCGGAAAGATCGCTAATTACCAAGCGATCAAACAGCTTGAAGATTACGAGCTCGACCGCGAATTCGACATCCAACGCCTCGGCGCAACCGCGGAACGCTTTGCAGATTGTCGATGGCGACAGCGCTTCTGGCGATAACGGCGCATGCGCTTCGTGAATCAAGCCATGAACCCGGCCGCCGATTTCCCACAACGCTTGCTTGTAAAGGCCTTCGGCCTTCGTCGCCATATTGGAAACAGCGATTGTCAGTTCGACGGACTCTGATTTCTGCAGCGTGAAGCCGGCGTCTTCATCGTCGAGCGAAAACGGTTTCGCAGCGGCTGCGGGCGACGGCGTCTGCGGAATTTCGTTGAAGCTGGCGGAATAGGTTTCGGTGAACTGCGCCATCATGTTCTTACGGCCGAGGCGCACCGCACGCATGGTGTCGAAGAACAAGCGGCGATCGTTATTGTTGGCGGCGCGCTCGGCGAATTCGAACAGCAAGTCGTCCGCGCCATCGAACATGACGTTCAGACGTTCGTGCAAAGCGGCTAGGACTAAATCCTTCAGGCCCTCGACCAGGCGCAAGGTTGCATCGGAGGCGCGCGCCTTGCCTCGCAACAAACTGACTACCTTCGGGCTACCGTCACGGCTACTCATTGCACTTATTTCCCGCGCCACTGCTTGAGGCCGCTGTCACTGCACACAGCGCACCGTATGAACTGCCCTGAGCCAAAGTTATAGACTTTTTTACGATTGAGAACACCTGCAAAAACCCACTTTACGGGCCGGAACTGAAGGCACAGTCTGTCATATCGGACAACTACGACGTGGGTTTTGATACGTACAAATCGTATCTGATTTGCACTTTATGAGGAGAGCCCCAAAAACCGCCCGGTTTAGTCAATAATATCTAACAGAACCCTTACTCAACCGACAGCCGGTAGCGCGCGTTTATTCCGCTACCACGGGCGCTGGCGCCATTTCCGAGCCTTCGCGGAGCTGTAAATTCCACAATTGCGAATAGGACCCCCTAATTGATAGCAATTCGGAATGCGTCCCTTGTTCGACAACGCGGCCGTGATCAAGCACCAGAATCCGGTCGGCGTCGGTGATCGTTGATAGCCGATGCGCGATCACCAAGGTGGTCCGCCGTTCGCTCGCCGAACGCAGTGCGACCAGGATCGCCGCCTCCGCCGCCGAGTCTAGCGATGACGTCGCCTCATCCAAAATCAGAATGGGCGGATCCTTCAACAGCGCGCGGGCGATCGCAATGCGCTGTTTCTCGCCGCCCGAGACCTTGAGGCCGCGCTCGCCTACCAAGGTGTCATAGCCATCGGGCAGGCGGGCGATAAACACGTCAAGCTGCGCCAGCCGCGCCGCTTTTTCGATTTCCGCCCGGCTGGCACTCGGCCGGCCGTAGGCGATGTTGTATTCAATCGTGTCGTTGAACAGCACCGTGTCTTGTGGCACAACGCCGATCAACCGCCGCACGCTGTCTTGCGTCACCGTGCGGAGATCGTGGCCGTTGATCGTGACCGCGCCTTGTGTTGGGTCGTAGAAACGGAACAACAGCCGCGCCAGGGTTGATTTGCCGGCCCCGCTGGCCCCCACGACCGCCAGCTTCCGCCCCGGCGGAATCTCAAAACTGACATCGCGCAGAATCTGCCGCTCTGCGTTGTAGCCAAAATCCACATGCTCGAAACGGATGCCGACCTGCGCCTGCCCGTCGCTGCGCGCGAGTTCGAGCGCGCCGGCCTCGGGGCGATCCTCTACTTTCGACTTCTGATCCAGCAAGCCGAACATCTTCTGCATATCGGTCATCGCCCGGCGGATTTCGCGATAAACGAAACCGAGCACGTTCAGCGGCACGAACAGCTGCACCATATAGGCGTTAACGGCGACAAAATCGCCGGTCGTCATCCGGCCTTGAATCACTTCCTGCGCCGCCAAATACATCATCGCGGTGATCGATGACGCGATAATCAGCGCCTGCCCGCCGTTGAGCACCGCCAGCGAAACCCGGTTCTGCGCCGTCGCCCGCTCCCAGCCGGCCATGCTTTCGTCGTAGCGGCTCGCTTCCCAGCGCTCGTTGCCGAAATACTTCACGGTTTCGTAATTCAGCAGACTATCCACCGCGCGGGTGCTGGCACTGGAATCCATCGCATTGGCGGCGCGCACGTATTGCGTACGCCACTCCGTGATGCGAATGGAAAAGCCGACATACAGCACCACCGAAACCGCGGCGATTGCGGCGAAGCGGCCGTCGTACTGCTGCCACAGAATGCCGGCGACGAGCGCGATTTCGAACAGCGTTGGCAAAATATTGAACGTTAGAAATCGCAGCAAAAAGCTAATACCGTCGATCCCGCGCTCGATGTCGCGGCTAAGTCCGCCGGTACGCCGCGATAAGTGGAAGTCGAGATCCAAGCGATGCAAATGCTCGAATACTTTCAGCGCCGCACGCCGTTGCGCCCGCTCCGAAACCCGACCAAACACTAAATCGCGCAATTCACCGAGCAGAACGTTGATAAACCGGAAGCCACCGTAGGCCAGCAACAGCGCCAGCGGCACCGTCAGAATCAGGCCCTCATGCGGCGTCATCCGATCGACAAGCTGCTTCAACAGCTGCGGCAGCCAAACCCCGGCGATCTTGGCGACGAAGATCAGAATCACCGCCAACAGCACACGGCCCGGAAATTCAGCGATATACGGCCGCAGCGTCGCCAGCGTCTTGGTCATGCTTAATGACGACGCATCGGCAGTGCCGGCGTCCGGTTTGCGGCGGTGCGCGCTACGAGCCAAACGGTTTCCCCTGTTATTCATGTGGCGTCTTGAAATGGAAAGGGCCGGCACTGTCTGGCCTTGTGCAAATAGCGCGGACTACCGCTTATAGAAGCCAAATCAATAACGAAATCAAATTGTTTTTATTATCGCATCGGCGGCGCGCAGCGTACGCCCGCTGGCTAGGCATCAAAACGTGCCGCCCAATTCGTTGCGGGCCGGATATGGCGCCCAAAACCTCGCTTTTCAAGCAGTGTCTGCGGAGCTATTGCACTGGCACTGCGGCTGGCGGCCAAGCGATTGCCAGCGGTAAATAGACGTGTCCCGGCGGCAGCGCCGCAATTTCGTGCTCCGCCGCCGCAATACGTTCCGCACTCGCCGGATGGCTCGACAACAGCGCTACCGTCTCCGGCGTTTGCGCCATCAACGTGCGGAAGAAGCGCGCCAGCCCCGCCGGGTCGATGTCCGCAGCCACGAGCGCCATAACCCCGTAATGATCAGCCTCGCGCTCCAGATCCCGGCTATAACTCAATGCGCCGGCCTGATAAATCAACGTGCTGGCAACGCCGCTCGCGTTCCCAAGCACCAGATTCAAGGCTGCCGCCCAGCCTGCGTCGTGGATCATGCCCTTTAACGAATGCCGCCGCTCGACATGCTGCACTTCGTGCGCAAGCACGCCGGCCAACTCATCGGCCGAAGCGGCCGCCGCAATCAAGCCACGATGGACGACGATATAACCGCCCGGCAACGCAAACGCGTTGACGCTCGGATCATCCTTAACCGCCCAGTGATAGCGATAACGCGAACCTGCCGTCAGCCGGCCGCCGATGCTGCTCACCGCATCGACCAACGGGCCTTGCTCGATCAAACCGTGCTCGGCGCGCAATTGCGCGAAGCTGCTGGCGCCGAGCTGCGCTTCCAACTCCGGCGAAACCCGTTCGGCCAGCCAATCCACCAAAGCGCCGAAGCTCAGCGCAAACGCCGCCAGCGCCAGCAGCACGGCAATAATTACCGCGGCCACCGCTAGTTTTAATGTCAGCCAGCGCCGACTTTGCTGCCGTACCCCGCGCCGCCAATTCTTCAGCGCTGGCTGCAACGTCACTGGCGCTGTCGCCAACAACGCCGCTTGCGCCACAGCATCTACGGGTTGCAGCGCCACGCGCCCATCGCCGTGCAACCAACTCAGCGACAACGTTTGGCCATCGAAGCCGCTCGCATCAGCCTGCACCTGCGCGCAGGGAATTTGCAGGTCGGGGTGCGCATCGATGTGCAGGCTTTCGCCGAAAAATCGCGCCTGAACAACCACGCCGGCCGTAGGCACATGCGCCGCATACAAACGCGCAGCAAACGGTTGTTGGCTGCTGTGCGTTAAGCCACTCATCGGCGCTTACTCCAGTGGCCGCTAGCACCGCTCATACGATCGTAATTCAACCTCACAAACCCTCCGACGGTGGCGACGGCGTAAAACGGTATAAAAGCGCATCGAACGAAATAGCGCCGTTCGGGTGGAAACAAACAACACACCCCATGCCCCGACGGCCGCCATCGTGATTTCCGACCGACTATAGTGCGAATATCGCAGCTCAGAAGCCAACCCCGCGCCAACGGCGCCCGCCAATAACGCGATGCGCATACTGATCGTTAAAACCTCGTCGCTCGGCGATGTTGTGCACACGCTGCCCGCGCTAACCGACGCCGCGCGGGCGCTGCCCGAACTCCGTTGCGATTGGCTCGTCGAGCGCCCGTTCGCCGAAATTCCAGCCTGGCATCCGGCGGTGGATCGCGTCATCACCTGCGATTTACGCCGTTGGCGCAAACGGCCGCTGAAAACCCTGCTCAATGGCGACTGGCAACGCTTTCGCGCCGAATTGCGCCAGCGTGAGTACGCATACGCGATCGATGCCCAAGGCCTGCTCAAAAGCGCATGGCTCGGCTGGCAAGCCCGCGGCCCACTGATTGGGGCGGACGCTGCCTCGGCCCGCGAACCGCTCGCCGCCTGCTTTTATCGCCACCGCTACCCGGTGCCGGCGCACGGTGCCGCGCACGCAATCGAACGCACGCGGCGCTTGTTCGCGCAAGCGCTCGGCTACCCGCTCCCCGAACAAACCGGGGCGCCGGACGCCGGCCTAAACCGCAGCCAATTCCCGCCGCCCGACCTCACTGCGCCATACGCCGTGTTTCTGCACGGCACCACTTGGCCGAGCAAGCGTTGGCCGCTGGCGCATTGGCAGACGCTGGGCGCCTCACTCGCCGCGCGCGGCCTGCGCATCGTCCTCCCTTGGGGCAATGCCGACGAACGCGCAGATGCCGAAACCATCGCCGCCGCCTGTAACGGCCACGTCCTGCCGCGCCTGGGACTAACCGCGCTCGCCGGATGGTTGGCCGCCGCCCGCATCGTCGTCGGCGTCGATACCGGCCTGATGCACCTCGCCGCCGCGCTCGGCACGCCCGGCCTCTCGCTGTACGGCCCGACGCTACCGCAACGCACCGGCGCCTGGGGCCGCAACCAACACTGGTTATGGAACGAAACCGCCACAACCATCGACCGCAACCGGCCGCTCAATATCCTGCCGGCCACTGTGCTCGGAAACCTGAATAAGTTGCTAGCGTAAGTAGGCGGCCAAACAACCACAATGAAGGCCTGAATTGATACCGACGCAAGCTGACGCAGGAACAACAGCCGCCCCTGCATTTGAGAACGTGAAAAATAATAGATGCCGATGAAGCGATATGCGCCAGGGTTCAAGGCTACGAAATTTCTCAGACTGACTTCATCAATCATTATCGTCCTAAGCTTGGCATTGCCGACGCGCTCTTGCGTCACAAACGGCCATGCTGAGATTAGTTTCCCGCTCTCGGCCGCTAATTCTGTAGGGTCTGTTGTTGTGGTTCTTGCCCTCTATTTGATTCCATTTCTAGTGAATTTTGCGGGGCCGCGGTTCCGCACATTCGCCACCTATGTGGGCATTATGTCGGCCGCGTATAACCTATTTGTGTCGTATGCTCTCATCGCCTTTTCGTCGAGCCTTTTGCTGGGCTGGTATGTGAATACACTTGGCAACGCAAGCTACTTGCTAGCGTCAGTGGTTGAGTTTTGGCAACTATGGGCGCGCAAACGAATGGCGAAACGGGCGGCACTGAAAAAGCTAGCGCCGACCGCTTAGCGAGCGCTGGGTGTAGAGGCGCAAATAGGGCGTTCAGTACTGGGATTGCGGCCACTGCACCTCGCTATCCGCAGCCATCCGCAGCCATCAAGACAAGCGCCGCGCTGCGGATCGATGAACGACCTTCCCTAAAGACTCTACTTCAGCAAAGCCGCAAGCCGCGCGCGCCCGCTGCGGTATGAGAGCCCGGCGGCTTCGGCGTTTTGGTGGCTGGTTTTTACGGCTTCGTTGAATGCGGCATCGTCGCGCAGCAGTTCAATCGCGGTTTCTGTCAGTGTTGCCTCGGCTGCTTCCGGCTCTGCCGTTGCCGGGAACGCGAGGCGTTGGGTGGTGCCGTTGCCGCCGATGTTGACGAGACCGCAGAGCAGGGCATCGCCGGCGATTTGGCCGGGAACCCAACCGGCATCGCGCTGGATGACGAGGCGGTGCCGAGCGAGTTCTTGCAGGAATTCAGGGTACGGCAGGCGGCGTTCGATCCAGCGTAGTTCGGAAACGGTGCCGACGAGCTTGAGCACACGGCGGCGGCCGGCTTCGCCATCCAGATTGAACACGGTGACGGCGCAACTGGCAGCACGCGCGATGGTGCCCGCGAGTTGCAGCGCTTCGGCGTGACGGCGCGAGGGCACATCAAACTGGCGGCTGCCGACGACGATGCCGCTACGCTCGGCGAGCGGGCGGGCGAAATCCCAGCCTGGAACATCGAACGGGTACGGCGTAGGAATGAAGTGAACGCGCTCAGCAGGCAGGCCGTACTCCTGATAATGCTGGATCGCCGGCTCGGTGGTGGCGATGGCGCCGTCGGCGAGGCGCAGCACCGCCCGCAGCGCGCTGCGCCGCCACGGCCAGCGCAGTTGCTCGGCAATTTGTTCTTGGCCACTTTCTTTCCAGCTGACGAACACCGGCAGGCCACACGCTTTCAGCTGCTTCAAGGCGCGCAGATTTGCGGCACTGCGCCAGCGCAGCAGCTGCACGATGGCGTCGGCATCGGTGGTGACGGTCGCTGGATCTTGGTGGAATTGCCCGCCGGTTGCGGCGGCCCAGGCCCAGTAATTGATCGGCGCGTGGCCGGGCGCGCCGGGCACCGGTGGGCCGGCCCGCCAATCTGCGGGTGCATCGCGGCCCCAGGGGTTGATTACGTCAATGCGCATCGTCGGGCCTTAGTGATTTAAATCGGCATAAAAACGTCGCACAAAATAGCGGAACGCGGCTGGCGGCGAGCGATATAGAGAAACACGCAGGCCGACTCAATAATAAAAACAACTTGATTTCGTTATTGATTAAGCCGCCGGGCGAAATGATCGGAACGGGCAGCGCTTGGCCGGGCAACCTCATCACCGTTCACGCGCTCGACGCCGAATCAACACGCGTGTTGGTTGCGAATGGCTTACTGCCCACTAGCTGCGGGCATACGGGTCTGGCGTGCCGGGCGGGCGGTGCTTGAAGCGGCGGTGGGTCCAGAAATATTGTTCGGGGCAGCGCCGGATCGCGTCTTCCAGCAGGCCGTTGATGCGACGCGCGTCGGCAATGTCATCGCCGCTCGGGAAGTCTTCCAACGCCGGTAGGATGCGGATCCGGTAATGGCCGCCGTTCGGGCCATCCACGCGTTCCGGGAAGAACGGTACGACGTGGGCGCGGCCCATTTCGGCGAGGCGCGAGGTGGCGGTAAGCGTCAGCGTCGGCACGCCGAAGAACGGCACAAACGCCGTTGCCGGTACTTCCAGCGTCTGGTCCGGCCCGTACCAGATGGCCGCGCCGCCACGCAGTGCGCGAACCAGCGTGCGCAAGTCGTCTTTCGGCAGCGCCACGCGGCCGGAGCGCAGTTCGCGCATGCGCCGCATCCACCAATCGACGAAGATGTTATCGGCCGGCCGGTACATCGCGTGGAACGGCCCGGCGGTGATGCAGAGCAGGCGCGCGGCCAGTTCCAGCGTCGTGAAATGGCCAGTTAGCAGCAGCACGCCGTGGCCATCGGCCTGCGCTGCCTGCAGGTGTTCGAGGCCGCTCAGCTCGACCAGCGGCCGCAGCCGGGCATCGGCAACAAACCAACACTGCAGCGCTTCGAACAAGCCGATGCCGAGCGCTTCGAAATGGCCGACCACTCGCTGCTCCACGGCCGCAGCATCTAATTCCGGGAAACATAGCTGCAGGTTGATCCGCACGATTCGCCGCCGGCTGGCGAGGGCGCGGTACACCAAGCGGCCGAGGCCGCGCCCGAGCGCCTGCTGCCAGCGGATCGGCAACGCACAGAGCGCGCGCGCCATGCCGAGCAGCAACCACGCCGGCCACCAGCGCGGCGCCAGCAGCGCACGCGGCATCGGCTGGCGGCCGGGCGCGGCAGGCGTTGCAGGTGGGGCGGCGGTCATCCCCACAGTTTACCGTTGCGCGCCCTGAGCGCGCCCCGCATCCTTGTCGCCATGCGAATTGTTTACAGCCTGCTGTTGTACGCCTTAGCGCCGCTGGTGCTGCTGCGCCTGCTATGGAAAAGCCGGCAGCTGCCGGCGTATCGGCAGCGGCTGGGCGAGCGGTTTGGCTTTGTGCCCGCGCCGGGCCACGGCGTCGCTGTGTGGCTGCACGCGGTGTCGGTCGGCGAATCCTTAGCGGCGCAGCCGCTGATCGATGCCCTGCTGCGGCAGCACGGCGATGGCCGCGTTTGGGTGACCACCACCACCCCAACCGGCTCGGCGCGCATCGTTGCGGCATTCGGCAATCGCGTGCAGCACAGCTATGCGCCGTACGATCTTCCCGGCGCGGTGGCGCGGTTTCTCGGGCGCGTACAGCCGAAGCAAGTGGTGATCATGGAAACCGAGCTGTGGCCGAATCTGTTTCAAGCCTGCGCTCGGCGCAGTTTGAAGCTGACGATCGCCAACGCCCGCCTGTCGCCCCGCTCGTTCGCCGGCTACGGCCGCGTGCGCGGTTTTGTCGGCCGCACGCTCGCCTGCTGCAGCGCTATTGCCGCGCAGAGCGAAGACGATGCCAGCCGCTTCCGCGCGCTCGGCGCGCCGCCGGACCGAGTGCATGCGGTCGGCAATCTGAAATTCGAGGTGGCGGTGCCAGACGCACAGTGTCAACAGGGCCGGGCGCTGCGTGCGCGTTTTGGCGCCGGCCGGCCGGTGTGGATCGCCGCCAGCACGCACGAAGGCGAAGAAGACGCAGCGCTCGCCGCACACGCGGCGATTCGAGTACTGCTGCCGAATGCCTTATTGGTGCTCGTGCCGCGTCATCCGCAGCGCTTCGATGCCGTTTGGCGCGCCATCACCGAAGGCGGTTACTCGGCCGAGCGCCGTAGCCGCCTGAACGCGCTCGATACCGCTGGCATGCCGCAGGTTCTAGGCGGTATTTCGGTATTTCTCGGCGACAGCATGGGCGAGATGTTTCTGTATCTGGCGATGGCCGACATCGCCTTCGTCGGCGGCAGCTTCGCCGCGGTCGGCGGCCACAATATTCTGGAGCCGGCGGCGCTCGGCTTGCCGGTACTCTTCGGCCCGGTAATGCACAATTTCGCCGCTGCCCGCAGCCTGCTGTTGGAATGCAGCGCGGCGCTGGAAGTCGCCGATACGCCAGCGCTGGCGGCGGAAGTCGGCGTACTGCTGAGCGACGCCACCAAACGCGCGGCGATGGGCGCCGCCGGCATCGCCGCCGTCACCGGCAACCGCGGCGCGCTGCAGCGCCTGCTGACCCTGCTTGATTCACCACTGACTGATTGATGACCGACCTCGTCGTTCTGCGGCCGCAAGGCCTGTACTGCCCAGCCGGCGATTTTTACATCGACCCGGCCAAGCCGGTGCCGCGCGCCGTGATCACCCACGCCCACGGCGACCACGCCCGCAGCGGCAGCAATGCTTATTGGGCGGCAACGCCCGGCATCCCGCTGCTGCGCGAACGGCTGGGCCGCAGCGCGGTGCTGAACAGCGTGGCCTATGACGCCCGGTTCCAACTCGGCGCGGCGGAAGTTTCGTTTCATTCCGCCGGCCATATTCTCGGCTCGGCGCAGGTGCGCATCGCCTGCGGCGACGAAGTGTGGGTGGTGTCTGGCGATTACAAACGCGATGCCGACCCCAGCTGCGCGCCGTTCGAGCCGGTGCCGTGTACGACGTTCGTCACCGAGGCCACGTTTGCTTCGCCGGTGTTTACCTGGCCCGAAAGCAGCGCCGTCGCCGCCGAAATTTACGCCTGGTGGCAGGCCTGCAAACACGATGGTCAGGCGGCCGTGCTGTATTGCTACGCGCTCGGCAAAGCGCAGCGCATACTCGCCGAATTGGCGCGTTACTGCGATGAAACCGCCTACGTGCATAACGCAATGTCGGCGTTGATCCGCATCTATCGCCACGCCGGCGTGCGGATGCTGCCGACCGAGGCCGTCGGCAATGTTCGCAAGGGCAGCAGCTTCGCCGGGCGCTTGATTTTGGCGCCGCCCGGCGCCTCAGGAACCCCGTGGATGCAGCGTTTCGTACCGTATTGCGCCGGTTTCGCCTCGGGCTGGATGCAACAACAAGGCGGCCAGCGCCGGCTGCGCTACGAGCGTGGCTTTGTGTTATCCGATCACGCCGATTGGCCGGCGTTGCTACAGACGATTGACGAGACTGGCGCCCGTCGCGTGCGTATCATGCACGGCAACGGCGATGCCCTCATCGCGCATTTGCGCGCACGCGGCATTGATGCGGCGAGCTTGGGCACGCCTGCATCGAGTCCAGGCGAAGACCCTTCCGGCGCAGGCGCCGACCCCTCCACGGAAACTCAGGAAATCGAAACATGTTGAAAGGCTCTTGCCTCTGCGGCGGCGTCCGCTACGAAATCGACGGCGAAATCACCCGCATCGGCCTCTGCCATTGCTCGATGTGCCGCAAAGCCTCTGGTACCGCATTTGCGGCCAACGCGCCGGTGTCGCAGGAGCATTTCCACATCGTCGCGGGCGAAGACCTGCTGCGCAGCTACGCTTCGAGCGAAGCCAAGCAGCGCTGGTTTTGCAGCAACTGCGGCTCGCCGATCTACAGCCGCTCGAACGCTTATCCGCATCTCGTGCGCATCCGCGTCGGCGCGCTCGACTCACCCGTCGGCATCAAGCCCGACTACCACTATCTACTCAGCGAAAAGGCCGACTGGGATACCACCGACGACGCCCTGCCGCGCTTCGGCGACCCAGAACCGTCGGCGGATTAACGGCTTGGGCGCTGAATTAACAGGCCCTAGTCGAGCGCGGCTTCCGTTGCCGGCTGCAACAGCGGCGGCTTCGGCCGACGCGCGCGGATCAAACCATCGCCGGCGTACAGCACCAACGCCAACCAGATCAGGCCAAAACCCACGGCCTGCACGTGCGTGAACGCTTCGTGGAAGATAAACACGGCGGTCAGCAGCTGTAGCGTCGGGCCGACGTACTGAATGATGCCGACCAGCGAATACGGAATCAGCCGCGCGCCGTAGGCAAACCAGATCAGCGGCACTGCCGTGATCGCCCCGCCAACCACCAGCAGCACGTTTTCATACAGGCTCACGTGGCCAAAAGCGCCAGTGCCGACGTGTTCGGTCCACAGCAGATACGCGGCCGCCGGCAGAAATAGATACACGCCTTCCACGCCGAGCCCTGGGATCGACTCCACCGCGGCGATCTTGCGAATCAAGCCGTAACTGCCGAACGACAGCGCCAGCGTCAGCGCAATCCACGGCAAGGTGCCGAGATGCCACGTGATATACGCCACGCCGCTCGCCGCCAGCGCCACCGCCGCCCACTGCGCGCGGTTCAAACGCTCGCGCAGCAGCAACACGCCGAGCAGCACGTTTACCAGCGGATTGATGAAATAGCCGAGGCTGGACTCCACCACGCGGCCGTTATTGATCGCCCAGATATACAAACCCCAGTTGAGGCTGACCAACACGCTGCTCAACGCCAGCATCGCCGGCACCCGGGGCCGCGCCAACGCCGCGCGCAACCAGCCGCGACCACGAAACACCGTGAGATAGCCGACGACCAGCAACGCACACCACACCACCCGATGCGCGATGATCTGCAGCGCTGGCACGTTCTGCAGCTGGTGCCAATACAGGGGAAACATACCCCAGATGACAAATGCGCCGAATACAGCCAAAAGACCGGGATTCATCGCTAACCTGGGCCGGGGGCGGCCGCCGAAAAAGGCGCACATGGTAGCGCAGCGCACCATAAGCCGTGCTTGAAGACCAGCGTGGACCGAAGCCCACACCGTTGGCTGGCGCAAAAACGACGCCGGACTGCTGTTATCCGGCCGCATCAATTACACTATGCCGACGCGCCCGTAGCTCAGCTGGATAGAGTGCTTCCCTCCGAAGGAAGAAGTCAGAGGTTCGAATCCTCTCGGGCGCACCAAATTTCCTATTCGCATCCAAGCCCAAACCTAGCCGTCTTGGGCTTTTTTGTTGGTGCAGCGCACGGATTTTAAGGAGCCTTCACGGCGCGCCGGGCGCCTGCGCTGGCCAGCGCAGGCAAACCCGCAGCCCGCCGAGCGACGCGCGATCCAGCGCCATTTCAGCGCCGGTGGCGTCGGCGAGTTCGCGTACGATCGCCAATCCCAAGCCCTGATGCGCCGGCCCCGCTTCGTCCAGGCGGCCACCGCGCAGCAACGCCTGCTCGGCGCTGATATCAAGCCCCGCTCCGTCATCCTCAACGCTCAGCAGCGTCGCCCCCGGCGCCTGCCATGCCCGCACGCGCACCTGCCGCCGGGCGTAGCGCGCGGCGTTTTCGAGCAGCGCGCCCAGTAGTTCGATCAAATCCGCTGGCGCCAGCGGCAACTGCACCGTTGGCGCCACGTCAACATCGAACACCCGCTGCGCGCCGAGTTCGGCGTGCTCGATCACGCCGATCACCTGCTCCACTGCCACCAGTGCCGCTGCAGCGCAGCCGGGCCCCCGGCGCACGCTGGCCACCCGCGCCCGCGCCAGTTCCGCGTCAACGGCCGCTGCCACTGCGGCAATCGCCCGTTCCAAGCCATCGGCGGCGTCAACGGCACCCGCGCTGCGCGCGCGCCGGCTTTGTGCGGCCAGCGCTGCCAACGGCGTTTTTAATGAATGCGCCAGGTCCGCCGCGCGGCGGCGTGCGTGCAGTAAGTCCTTTTCTCGGGCCGCGGCCAGATCATTGATCGCCCCGGTCAGCGGCTGAATTTCGCGCGGATGTGCCGCACTCAAGCGCGCTGTAGGATTGCGCTGCAGCGCCTGCAGCTCTTCGCGCACCCGCCGCAGCGGCCGCAAACCCAGCTGCACTTGCACGGCCGCAGCCGCGCTCAACACCAGCCATAACAGCCCGAGAAATAACCGCAGCTCGCCGCCAAATTCAGCACGGGCGGCGCGTAGTGTTTGCGCGTCTTGCGCCACCTGCACCAACACCGGCCGGCCTTGCCGGGCCGGCCGCACCGTGCGCTCAAGCAGAAAAACGCGCTGGCCGAACGGGCCTGCGGCGCTGCGCGTAGTCCAGCGGGCGGATTCAGACTGCACCGGCAGCGGCAGCGTCTCATCCCAAAGCGCACGGGCGCGCAAGCGTTCAGTGCCGGCCGTAAGCTGCCAATACAGGCCGCTGGCCGGAGTCTCGAAACGCGCGTCGGCCGGAGGCTTGGCCAGCGTCAGGGCGCCGCCCGGCGTTGCCGACAGCTCAGCCACCAGCTGCAAGGCCAGTCGGGTTAAGTCGTCGGCAACGCGCCGTTCCAGATGGCGCTGAAATAACCAGGTCATCGCGAACCAAGCCGTCGTCATCGCCAGCAGCACCGCAACCGCCGCCGCCAGCAACAACCGCAGCCGCAGCGAGCGCGCGCTCACGCGGCGTTGCCGGCGAGCCGATAGCCGTAGCCGCGCTGGGTTTCGATCAGCTCGGCGCCCAGCTTGCGCCGCAGACGTGCGATCAAAGCCTCGATCGCGTTGACGTCACCATCTTCGCCAATGCCGTACAAATGTTCGGCGATCTCGCCGGCTGGCACCGCGCGGCCGGGCTGATGGGCGAGGTAATCCAAACAGCGAAACTCCAACGGCGACAGGCGCAGCGTTGCGCCGTCCAGCGTCGCGCTAAGCCGGCGCGTATCGAGCGTCAGCCGGCCGATGCGCAGCAGCGGCGACGCGTGGCCGGCGGCGCGGCGCACCAAGCCCCGCGCGCGGGCGATCAGCTCCGCCATTTTGAACGGCTTGGCGAGGTAGTCGTCGGCGCCGCTTTCAATGCCTTCGACTTTATCGGTCCAGTCGCCACGCGCAGACAGCACCAGCACCGGCATATCGCGCCCGGCGGCGCGCCAGCGGCGCAGCACGCTCAAGCCATCGAGCCGCGGTAAGCCGAGATCGAGTATCGCCAGATCGTAATTTTCGACCTCGCCCTTGAACCACGCCGTTTCGCCGTCGGCGGCGAGATCCGCAACGAAACCCGCCGCCTGCAACGCCGCGACGAGATCGGCAGCGACGATGGCATCATCCTCAACCACCAGTGCACGCACTCAGTCGTCCTCCAGCGCTTGCACCGCGCCGCTGCGCGCGTCCAGCGTCAACTCGCGTACACGGCCGTCTCGGGCGAGGATTTTCAGCTCATAACTCAGCACGCCGTGCTCGCGTTCCAGCTCAATTTTCAACACCTCGCCGGGCACCCGCTGCGCCGCGATTGCTAGGATCTTCGCCAGCGGCAGCACCTCGCCGCGGCTCGCGGCAGCGCGCACGTCATCGGCCAGCGGCTCGGCATCATCGTCGGCGCCAGCAACGCCTGCGAAGCCCATCAGGCAACACCCGGATAACAGGATCGGCAGCAGGCGGAACGGGCTCATGCCTGAATGTTCGCACGCCGCCGCTGATATTTCGCTGACGGTCGCGTTGGTGCTCGCGTCAGCAATGCCAGCGTACAACAGCGGCATCCTGATCCTACCGGAGCCTTGCGATGCCCCAGCCCAACCGCCGTTCCCTCGTTCTCCTTTTAGCCTGTTGGACTGCCGCCGTCGTCGCAATTGGTGCCGCGCTCGGCGTCGCCGCTGATGGTCGCAAAGCAACGCCCGCGTCATCATCGACACCAACGCCCGCGGCAGCACCGTCGACATCAATGCTCAGCCTCGCTGAGCTGGCGCAACGCGCTAACGACGAAGGCATCCGCGTCGAAGAAATTGAAATCCACGGCCGGCGCCTCGAAGTCGAGGGTTACGACGCCGACAACCGCGAAGTCGAGCTGGTGCTGGACCGCCGCAACGGCAAAGTCTTGTCACGGCGCTTCGACGATTGACCGAAAGCAGACGGCGCCGGTTTGCGCGAGCGCCGCGCGCTGCCTACAATGCGCAACTTCGGACGGTTAGCTCAGCGGTAGAGCATCGCCTTCACACGGCGGGGGTCACAGGTTCAAGCCCTGTACCGTCCACCAAACAAATCAAGGGCTTAGACGGTAACGTCTAGGCCCTTTTTGCGTCTGGTCTGACTGATTCCTGACTGATCGTGTCGAGCGGCTCAATGGCGGCGCGGCCATTTTCTGATGCCAAGTGCGCGTACCGCATCGTGGTGCGGATGTCTTTGTCGCGGCAAAGCTCGCAAACCGTGCGTAGCGGAACGCTGGCCTGCACCGGCCAGACTGCGAAGGCGTGCCACAGGGTGTGTGGACTGATGCCCGGCAGGCCGGCCTGCTCAGCAACGGCGTAGAACGTGATCTTGATCGAGGCAATTCGCGCGCCGAAGCGGTCTATGAACACATACGTGGCCTTCGGCGCGTGCCTACGGTGGAAATCGAGCCACTCGCGCAGCGCGGTAGCGTTCAGAGGGATTGCGTCGACATTTTGCCCTTCTGATCGTCCGGATCGAGATAGATCAAGCGCTGGCCGAAGTCGGACCCGGGACCACTCCAGCTGCAATATTTTGTTCCGGCGCATGCCGGTGCTCAGGCCCAGGCGGAGCAGCGGCTTGAACGGGCGAAACCTGCCCTGCCGCACCGATGAAATTCGGGCTATCCGTCAAGTCAGGCGGATCTGAACGCAACAATTTTCCTGCTAGACGCTCGGGCCAGCAATCACCTATCCTCGGCTCGTTATGAGCACCGCATTAATTAATCCAACCCTCCTGTCTTGGTCTCGCCTGCGCGCTGGGCTGAGCGAGGGCACATTAGCCCACAGCCTCGCGATAAAAGCCGAAAAAATCGTCGAATGGGAGACTGGAGAAAGTGCGCCTACGTTCAAACAAGCTCAGAAATGGGCTTTGGTCGCTCATATCCCGTTCGGGTTCCTGTTTCTGAAAGAACCCCCGCACGAGGAACTACCCCTTCCTGACCTTCGCACCGTTGGGAATTTAGCCCCCAAGACGCCTAGTCTAAATTTGGTGGATACGGTTAAAGACGTACTTCGCAAGCATTACTGGTATCAGGAATATCTAAACGACCACGAAGCCACCACCCTACCTTTTGTTGGCCGATTCAATAGTCGTCACGCCATCGGCGATGTCGTTGCCGATATGCGGCACACATTGAGATTCGTCGACGACATCAAGCGAAACCCCGAAGAGCACCTGCGCGCCTTGATAATGGCTGCAGAATCGGCCGGCGTCTTGGTTATGCGCAGCGGAATCGTAGGTGGGAATACCCATCGCAAGCTGGATGTTGGCGAATTCCGGGGTTTTGCCATCAGCCATCAAACGGCTCCCGTCATTTTTATCAACAGCGCAGATGCGCCTACCGCTCGCATATTCACATTTGTGCACGAGCTGGCTCACATCTGGATTGGCACCAGCGGCGTATCCAGTGGTGGCGTCGAAGCCGGCCGCCAAGAAGAATCCTTTTGCAATGCAGTAGCCGGCGAGTTCCTCGTTCCTGAAAGCGCTTTCAGGAACGTATGGAAAAAAATGGCTGACTGGGTTACACAATTACCAGAGCTAGCCAGAACCTTCAAAGTCAGCAAGCTTGTAATTGTGCGCAGGGCGTACGACTTAAGCCTTATCTCCAAGCGCGAATACACGGACTACTACTTAGCAGAGCTAAACACATTCCGCGACGAAGAAAAGAGTGGCGGCAGCTATTACAAAAATACGGGCGCCAAAAATAGCCATCGCTTCAGCAAAGCCGTACTCGCAGAGACTGCGCGCGGGAACTTGCTCCTGCGCGATGCAGGGCAGCTTCTAGGCATTCAACCTGCAAAAATAAAAGCCTACGCGGACAGCCTATCTGAATGAAGCACCTGCTCGATTCCAACACCCTTATCGAGGCCAAGAACCGCTACTACAATATGAGTTTCTGCCCCGCTTATTGGCAGTGGATTAGCATTCAGAACCAGGCAGCCGAAGTATCGAGTATCAGCATGGTTGCTGACGAGCTAAAAAAGGGCAATGATGAATTAGCCCAATGGGTTATTAAAAATCCTAAACTCTTCAGCGGCGTAGACGATACAGAGACGCAAGCCGCATTTTCTAAGGTCGTTCAAGCGCTTTCAGAGCAAGCCGCCCAGATGAAAAACGGGGCGCTCGACGAATTCCTCTCAGGTGCCGATCCATGGCTTATCGCCAAAGCCATGACCACGGGAGCCGTAGTTGTCACGCAAGAAAGCTACAATCCGGATATTAAAAGGAAGTTCCAAATCCCGAACGTCTGCAAGATATTCAATGTGCAATGGATGAATACCTTCGATCTCTTAGCGAAGCTGGACGCCAAATTCGTCCTTCCTGCCTAGCGCTCAAGTTGCCGGCTACTTTTAGGCGGAATTGGCCCCGCGAGACGGCGGGTTTCGCTGCGCTTCACCCGCCGCCTGTGTAACTTACCGCCTAGTTTGATTACTGCGGGCCCACAATTTTCGGGCTACCGTCGGGTCCGTACCAGCTGAATGAATAGTGTGCGTCTTTGGCGTATATCACCTTCCCTGAGTGCCGCCAGCCGCTAAATCCTGATCTGGCGGCAAGCTCGAATTGCTGCCCTTCGTATTGATCCCAGCCAAGTTCGGTAAGGTTGATGGATGAGGTTTGACCTGAGCTCAAGGTACCTTGCTTGGGCGTTGAAGCCGGCCCTTGCGCATGCCAGTCCTCGCAATTGCAAGCACCACCGTGGTTTGCACTCACGTTATGCATCGTCACTATCGCCATGATTTCACTATCCTCTGCTTTCCTTGCGGCCTGAGACGGCAGACTGCTAACCGTTTTTGAACAAGGCGACCTGAGTTTGTGCGCCGGGTTAGGGCGCCTGCGTGTCGCCAGGACTTCTCGTACCGGAGCCTGGCTCAGTGAGTCGCCCAAGGAGTGCGTTAGTCAACTCTTGGCCGAGTGAAGTAGACCAAACGACACTAGAGTCTTCCAGCGTTGACTTGTCATGTTCAATCAAGCCACGGTCGCGCAGACTACGGAGATGCTTTTTTGTAGCGGCGCTTGGCGTATACGTCCGTTGCCTCGTTACTGAGAGGAGCAAGCCAACTTCTTCGCTTGAAAGCTGAGAGAGAACGGCGTTTACCCACACGGGAGTACGATCAAGACGAATGGCAAGCTCCGTAATGCGCTTCTCCGTGCGTATTTCCAACGCTCCGAGCTTAGCTTCTGTCGTGTTTTTCAACAGATCCAACGCCGTAGCGAATGCGCGCGACAGCCACTGTTTATAGAGAACACACAGCGCACCGAATAGGGCGGCCATTGCAAGCCACTGCAGCCCGCGGTAAGCGGCATAGCCGCATGTCGCAATGCAGATGACGAAAGCCAAGAAAGTCTTCATCTGGGATCGCATATCTCGCCCCGGTCACTAGCTTTCAATGTAGCCAATTGACGTTTTTACGCGTTAGGCTTCAATAAATTCTCACAAAACATGGTCTCGTTTCATGGCAATACGCGGACTCTCTGAAAACAAGTTTCGCACATTAAGCAGCGGGTTTCACTACGCGTCACCCGCCCTATCTTGCTAAACGTCAAATGCTGGGTCGTGCCAGTCGTCCGGCATTACAATACGAGCCTCAATGCCAGCGTGCTCCTTAAGCAGATAGAGCAGGTTACTGCCGCCTAGTAACTCCATTGGCTTATTTGCGGCGAAGTCGAACGCGGCTTTTCCATATCCACTAGTGGACTGTAACAATTGATTCGATAGTATTATCACCCCTATGGAGGGTGAGATGAAACTGACGAAGAGCGAAGTAGCGGAGCTGCAGCGGCAGGTGAGCGCGCGGGGTGGGCGCGTTGATAG
>JALNYU010000027.1 GCA_023229645.1 Nevskia sp.
ACAACTACGTGCAACTCGACGGTAGAGCCATCGCCGAAGTCTTGAACGGCGTCCCCACGTATCTGCACCCGGACCTGCTCGGCTCGCCGCGTCTGGGCACCAATGCTAGCGGTAGCACCGTCTGGCGTGAGCACTACGGCCCGTACGGCGAAAAGCTCAACGGTGTCAACGACAAAATCGGCTACACCGGCCACGCCTACGACGCTGAATCGCAGCTGACCTACGCCCAAGCGCGATTCTACGATCCGGCTGTCGGCCGTTTCATGTCCATCGATCCGATCGGCTTTACCGGCAATCCCGCCAGCTTTACGCGCTATGCCTATGCCAACAATAATCCGTTTGTCTATACCGATCCAACGGGGATGTGTGCGGTAAGTTTGAGCGGTTGTGATGGCAGCAGTAACGATTTGGGCGGCATTGAAGGAACTGAGGCCAGCGGCTCCCGTATCCCGAGTGCATCGACAGCAATGATGGCGATGATGATGGGTGGGGTGGCGGGCGGGAATGCAGGGGTGCAAGGGAATGCCATAGCGGCCAATAGCTCGAATTCGTCATCGTCATCCTCGTCAGGAGGCACGAATTTAGATATCGAAGGGGTTCAGGTCGCGTCTTCAGGAGCGCCACCGCCCCCTGAAGCTCCGCAGCTTTCGACTACCGCAGTGATTGACTCTGCCATCAAGCGTGGGGATGTCAAACAACTGGAAACACTGCGTGATATTGCTTCTCCACAAGAGTCAGCTGCGATAACAAGAGCTCTAACACCCGCAAGGAATTTGATCCAGGGCAGGCTGAAACGGTCGCCATCATATCGATCAGAGCTAGAGGAAAAGACCTATACGGAAATTGTTAAACTTTCACGAGGTAAGGGGGAGGAGGCCAACGCCGCAAAGCAGATGAAGAAGTTGATCGAACAAGGCTCCAGGCTTGACGAGAAGGTGAGATAGTGGAACTTCTAGAGATTCACGATCAAATCAGATCTCTTCGTTCGAAGGGGGAGTATGGCGAGGCCTTTCTGAAAATTATTGACTATGAAAAATCAGGAGGTGCCCTGTCGGCCTATCTACTGATAATGAAAGGTGATCTAATTCAGCTTACTGATGACCTCGATTTTACCCTGCAGGACGCAGTGCGCTGTTATATGTCAGCAGTTGAGCTTGAACCAAAAAATATCGAGGCGCATGAAGAGTTAGGCTGGCTATATTTCAATGTACTAGGTGAACCTGAATCGGCAAAGAATTGGTTTGAAAGGGCACTCGTTTTGGCAAAGGAGCGAGTGTCTAAAATAGAAGAGGGACTAACTCGGTGCGAGGAACAGTCCACACCAAACCACGATTGAAGGGAAAATAGGGGTTAGCAGAAGCCACCGCAAAACTAAAATCGTGGACGCTTGGCTCCGTGCTGTTGCCGTTGACTCTATTCCCCCTACGCAGCGCGGAGCATCGCAGCGGGCGTAGGGGTTGGCTGGCAGGGATGCCAGCTAAGGACTGTCGGGCCATGGATGGCCCGTTAGGCCGGTACGTTGGCGAACGCGAGAAGCGCAGGGCATCGATTTACAGCTGTATCGTGAATCGACGCGAGCCTAGGGCGCGCTTCTTTGGGTTACTTTTCTTGCGCATCAAGAGAAGTGACCCGCGCGGCAGCGCGGAACCGAAGATCAGATTCAGGTGCGAATGGTTTCAGCGCGCCTTCGGCTCCTGGCTCGGAACACGCTCTAGCGCCGCTAGCTAATCGCGCGTCGGAACTATCGGCGCAGCGCCGCTGCGCATCTAAAACCAACGCTACAACGTAACGAGCGGTATTGTTCGATCCACGCGCCGATCTGGACCCTGCCATGCCCGCTCTATTTGCCGTTGCACTCGGATTGTTCTGCGTTGCGCTGCTGCTCAGCGTGGTCTGGTTGATTCAACTGCGCACGCGCAATGCCGGCATGGTCGATCCAGTCTGGTCTTGTAGCCTCGGTTTGCTCGGCGTGCTGTATGCGGTGGTTGGCAGTGCGCCGCTGCAAACACGGGTTGTGCTGGGCGTATTTGCTGGCGTTTGGGGTTTGCGCCTTGGGGGGCACCTGTTTGCACGCAATTGGGGACGCCCGGAAGATGGCCGCTACGCGCGCTTGCGGCGCGATTGGGCGCCGCATACCGCGCGCAAGATGTTCTGGTTTTTCCAGCTGCAAGCGGGGATCGCGCTGCTGTTGTCGTTGGGGTTTCTGGTCGTTGCCTATCGCAATACTGAGCCGGGCACGGTTTGGACGGTGCTGGCGGTGGTGGTTTGGCTGGTCTCGATTTTCGGTGAGGCGATTGCCGACCGGCAGCTGGAACGCTTCAAGCGTCAGCCGTGGAATCGCGGCCAGGTTTGCAGTACGGGCTTATGGCGCTATTCGCGGCACCCGAATTACTTCTTCGAATGCCTGCACTGGTTTACGTACGTGTTTTTGGCTGTTGGCACCGGCGGCTTTTGGCTGGCGTTGTTGCCACCGGTAATAATGGCTTGGCTGCTGCTGAAATTGTCGGGTATTCCGATCACCGAAGCGCATTTGGCTCAATCTCGGCCTGGTTATGCCGAATATATACGGACGACCAGCGCATTTATTCCGTGGCCGCCGAAGCGGCCGCGTTAACGTGCTCGAATTTCCCGTGTTGTCACGCACTCCTCCGTATGAATCTGATCGACCTTTGCGAACGTGGTTACTTTCCCGACCGGCTCACCCGTTTCGGCATGCGCCGCCTGCTCAAGCAGCGCCTGCACGACGAAGCCAACCACGATGGCGAGCTGCGTGCGCGGCGTTATAACCGACTGCTGGACGCGCTGCGTGAAAGCCCGATCGCGGTCGAAACCGCGGCGGCCAACGCCCAGCATTACGAACTGCCGACCGATTTCTTTCAGGCGCACCTCGGGCCGCGGCTGAAATATTCCTGCTGCTTGTACCAGACCGGCGATGAAACGCTGGACGAAGCCGAAACCGCGATGTTGACGCTCTACGCCGAGCGTGCCGGCCTGCGCGACGGTATGCGCATGCTTGATCTTGGCTGCGGCTGGGGTTCGTTACCGCTGTGGCTGGCGGCGCGGTATCCGAATTCGCAGATCGTCGGCATTTCCAATTCCAACAGCCAGCGACAATTCATCCAGGCGCAGGCGCGCGAACGCGGCTTGACCAACCTCGCGATCGCCACCGGCAACATCGTCAACTTCCAATTTCCGGTGCCAGCGACCGACGCCGATGCCGAAGGCGAAGAAGTCGCCGTGCCGGAGTTGCAAGCCGGCTTCGACCGCGTGCTGTCGATCGAGATGTTCGAGCACATGAAAAATTATGGCCGGCTGATGGCGAAGATTGCCAGTTGGATGATGCCGGACGGCAAATTATTCGTGCATATCTTCGTCCACAAGCTGCTGGCTTATCATTTTGAAGCCGAAGGCGAGAATGATTGGATGAGCCGCTACTTCTTCACCGGCGGTACCATGCCGAGCGAAAATTTGCTGCTGAACTTTCAGGACGATGTGCGGCTCGAACGGCAGTGGTGGTTGGATGGTCGGCACTATCAGCGCACGGCGAATCACTGGCTGGCTGGTCTTGATGCGGCCCGTTTGGAAACGCTAGCGCTATTCCGAGAAACCTATGGCGAGGCCGAAGCCTTGGTTTGGTTCCAGCGCTGGCGCATGTTTTACATGGCGGTGGCCGAGCTTTTCGGCTACGCCAAAGGCAACGAGTGGGGTGTGGCCCACTACCTGTTTACCAAACGCTGATCGCGCGGCGTGCGTTCCCGCGCGTTGAATGCTGAGCGGCGCAGCAACCCATAACGGAGTACCGCAGCATGAGGATGCTGGGCGCAATGGTGCTGATGTTGATGGCCGTGGCGGCGCGCGCCGAGCCGGAAGTGCAGCGATTTTATGGCTACGCCTACGACTTAAAAACCAATCGCTACCTGTACACCGAGGCGCACGGGCAAAAGACTGACGGCAAGCGCTGGCTTTCCGGCAGCATCAAGTATTACGCGCCGGATGGCGCCCCACTCGGCAATAAGACGCTGGATTTCAGCGCCAATCCGTATGTGCCGCTGTACCGCCTCGACTTGCCTGGGGAAGGCTACAGCGAAGGCATCGAGCGGATTGACGCCGGCGCCTTGCAAATGACCCGTACCGAGCGTGGCAAAACCGAAACCGCGTCACTAAAAATGTTGCCGGCGATGGTGGCCGATTCCGGCTTCCACGCCTACATCGTCGATCACTTTGAAGCGCTGCAAGCGGGCCGAACGCTGCATTTTACGTTGGCGGTGGCCGGGCAGCTGACGTCGTATCGGTTCCGCGCCAAAAAGCTCGGCGACACGATGTTTGATGGCAAGTCCGCAGTCCGCATCCAGATCGAGCTCGACTCGCTGCTCCGCATCCTGGCCGACCCGCTGTTACTGCTCTACGACGAAAAGCAACACCGGCTCTTAGAATTTCTTGGTATTTCTAATATCCACAATCCGCAGACCGGGGATGTTTACAATGTGCGGATCGCTTATTACGACAGGCCACCCGCCGATGCGCCACGCAATTTACCGCCGCTGGAATAGCTTTCTTGTCCTCGCCGCCACCACGCTGGCGCTTGCCGGCCCGGCCCACGCTGGCGACGAGGTCACCGCCACCTTGGACGCCGCGCTGAAAGAAGCGCAGGCACGCCATGTGCCGGTGTTGGTCGACTTCTACGCGCCCTGGTGCTACTCCTGCTACTTCATGGCGAAGAAGGTGAAGAACGGCCCGGAATGGGAACGGTTGGAGCACCACGCGGTGGTGCTGGAACTCGATGCCGATGCCCCGGACGGCGCGCACTGGATCAGCCAGTGGCAGGTCAAAGGCTTGCCGAATTACGTGGTGCTCGACGAATCCGGCAAGGAACTCGGCCGCATTCAGCTGGAGCGGACGCGCGCGCAGTTTTATCCGGAGATCGACGCGATCCTCGCCCGTGGCGCGACGCTCGACACGCTGCAGGCGAAAGTGCGTGACGGCAGCGCCGATTCCGTACGCGCCGCGCGCGGCGTGCTGCAAGCGTTCCACGCCCGGCGCGACCCAGACGCCGGCTTGGGCTGGCGGAGCAGCCAGCCGGCGGCGGTGACTGCGGCGCTGGACGCCGATACCGAGGCGACGTTGTGGACATCACGCCTGCAACTGCAGCGGGCCGCGCAAGCCAAAGACGCGGCGCAGTGCGCGGCCATCGCGCCGCGCGTGCTGGCCGGCGAACTAGGCTGCGAGCGGGCTTACGAGCTTGATCGGGCGCTGGAATGCACCGCATCGCTGCCGCTTAGCGAGAAGACCGCGCTGTTTGGCGGCCAGAAAGCCGCGATGGAAAAACTGCTGGCTGGCCGGGTATTGATCCCGAAGCAGACCTGCGCCGATGCCCGCAGCGTCGTTGAAACCTCGGCCGCGTTGGCCGAAGCACTTGCGGATAAAAAAGGCGAAGCTGGGATTCTGGACCGTGCGATTGTCGATGCCACCGCCCGCCTCGGCGGCAGCAAGGCCGACGCCACAGCCGGCAACTGGACGCGCCTGAAGCTGAAGCAGGACCGCAACCTCGCCGACAACCTGCGGGTTTATCTCGATATCGCTGATCGACGCGCGGCGCTCGAAGCGCTGTTTCCGAAGCTGATTGCGGCGTATCCGGAGGACTATGTTTATGCCTACCGTTTCGGCAAATACCTCGCTGGGCACGGCGAATACGCCAAGGCGCTGCCGTATTTCGAGCAAGCGGCGCCGCTGGCTTACGGCGTGAATCGTCTCAACGTTGCGCAGCTACGCGCGGAAACGCTGCTGAAACTCGGCCGCGAAACCGATGCGAAGCAGGTTGTTGCGGACGCGTTGAAGGCCAATGGCCCGTTTTTCCCGGAATTAACGACCAAATTGAAGGCTGTGGTTGCCAGCAGCGGGTAGACTGCGCGCGCAATCCTGTTTGCGACTCGTGTTCGGCTGATGAATCCAGAAACTCTTGCGCGCCTGTTGATCCGTTGTGACGACCGGCCGGGCATCGTCGCCGCGGCGACGACGTTCCTGTATCACCACGGTGCCAACATCACCGAACTGGATCAGCATTCGACCGACCCAACCGGCGGCCAGCTGTTCATGCGTTTGGAATTTCAGACACCGGCGCTGGATTTACCGCGCGGCGCGTTGGAGCGCGCGTTCGCCGATACCGTGGCCGCGCAATACCGGATGGATTGGCGCATGACCTACGCGGCGGACCGGCCGCGCATGGCGATTCTGGTTTCTGGTCACGACCACGCGGCAATGGAGCTGCTCTGGCGCTGGCAGCGCGGCGAGCTCCGTGTCGATGTGCCGTGCGTGATCTCGAACCACGAAACCTTGCGGAGCGCCGTTGAAGCGTTTGGGGTGCCGTTTCACCACGTGCCGTTTAGCGCTGCGACGCAGGACGCGGCCGAGGCGCAGATGCAGCAATTGCTGGTTGAAGCGCGGGCGGACTTCATCGTGCTGGCGCGCTATATGCGGATTCTGAGCGCCGAATTTGCCGCCGCCTGGCCGGCGAAAATCATCAATATTCATCACTCGTTCCTGCCGGCATTTGTCGGCGCGGATCCGTACCGTCAAGCCTACGAGCGCGGCGTGAAAATCATCGGCGCGACGGCGCATTACGTCACCGCTGATCTGGATCAGGGGCCGATCATCGAGCAAGACACGGCGCGGGTTTCGCACAGTGACGTCGTCGATGATCTCCGCCGCCTCGGCCGCGATCTCGAACGACAGGTGCTGGCGCGGGCGGTGCGCTGGCACGTTGAAGATCGCATCATCGTCGACGGCAATAAGACGGTTGTTTTCGCGTAAAGGCGAAAACGCCGGTGTGAGACTCGGCGCTATTTCGGCGGCGCGAAGACCAGCGTGACGTTTAGGCCGCGGCCGCTGAGGCCGTCGCTGAGTTCAGCGCGGCCGCCGTGTATCGCCATGATTTCTTGCACGATTGCCAAGCCCAAGCCGCTGCCTTCGCCGCTGTTGCGGTCGCCCCGATGAAAGCGCTGGAACGCTTGCGCGCGTTGCTCGGGCGGGATGCCGGGGCCGTCATCGTCGACGCTGATCGTCGCCGGTGCGGCGCTGACCGTCAGCACGATATGGCCGTTACCCGGATGGTATTTCACCGCGTTATCGAGCAGGTTATTCAGCGCCTCGCGGATGAGTGCGGCGTTGCCTTGCACTGGGCTGGACGATGCGCCTTCTAGGCTCAGCTCGATATTTTTTTGCAGCGCGCGTGGCACCCATTCGGCGCCGGTTTCGAGCGCCAGCGCGTGTAGGTCAATCGACTCGGGCACATGCGATTGCTGCGCTTCCGGCTCTGAGCGCGCCAGCGATAACAACTGGTTCGATAGCCGCACGGCACGGTCTGACGAGCTGCGCAGCTGGGTCAGCGTACGCCGCAGTGCCGGCAGCGCCACCGGCTCCACCGGCTCCTGAATCTCGCGCTGCGCCTGATCCAGGTGCAGCTTCAACGCTGTTAGCGGCGTGCGCAGCTGGTGTGCGGCGTCGGCGATGAATTTACGTTGTGCAACCAATGCGGTGTCGAGCCGGGCGAGGAGCGCGTTCAGTGCTTGCGTCAGCGGCTGTACTTCGGTCGGCACGCCGACTTCGTTGATCGGCCGCAAACCGCGGTGGTCGCGCTCGCTGAGCTGCGTTGCCAGAGAATGCAACGGCGCCAGTGCGCTGCGGATGCTGGAGCCGATTACGGCAATCGCGACGGCGATCAATAAAATCTGCGGCAGCAGCGTTCCGACCAGGATTTCCCGCGTTAGCCGGCTGCGCTTTTGGCCAGTTTCAGCGACTTGCACGAAGACCCGCTCGCCGTAGTGGCTGGCGGGGAGTTCGAGCATCGCGATATGCACCTCTTCGCCGCCTAGCGCGCTTTCAAACAACGTGGCGGCGCGATGCTGACGGGTATTGCGGCCGCCGAGTGGCAGATCGGCACGGCCGGTGATGTAGCCGCTGCTGTCGCCGCTGATTTTGTAGTAAATGACATCGGCATCGTCCCATTCGAACAAGCGCTGTGCCGACGCCGGGAAGTCCAGGCCAATGCCTTTTTCGGTGTACTGCAGGTCCAGCGCCAGCGAATTTACCGAGTCGTAGAGCCAGTCGTCATAAACGCTGTTTGCGAAATGCGTGGCCAGTAGGTATGAAGCCATGCCGCTAATCGCGAAGAGCAGCAACATCGGCACCAGCAAGCGCGATAGCAAGCGACCGCGCAGGCTGAACCGCTGTGTTTCAAGCATCGCCGCTATGGCCGTTGTTTTCCAGTAGATAACCGAAACCACGCACGGTGCGAATGGTGACGTCGGAGAATTCCAGTTTGCGCCGTACGCGGTGCACGTAGAGTTCGATGGCGCCGTCGGTCAATGCGCTATCCCAGGCGCAAAGCTGCTCTTGCAGCTGCGCCTTGCTGACGACACGGCCGCGGCGCAGCAGCAAAATTTCCAACACGGCGAATTCCCGGGGCGAGAACTCAACCGGAGCGTCGTCGACCAAAATGCGCCGTTGCGCCAGTTTCATGCACAGCTTGCCGACGACGAGATCGCCACCAGAGCCGGCGTGGGCGCGACGCGCGATCGCCCGGATACGCGCTTCCAACTCATCCATTTCAAACGGCTTGACCATGTAGTCGTCAGCGCCGAGATCGAGGCCGCGAACACGGTCGGCGAGTTCGTCGCGCGCGGTCAGCACCAACACTGGCGTGCGTTTCTCGCGGCCGCGTAAGCGCCGGAGGACATCGATGCCGTCCATATCGGGCAGGCCGAGATCGAGGATGACAACATCGAAATCCTGCGTGCCGAGCGTGATGTCGGCGGATAAGCCGCGATCCAGCACATCGACGACGTGTCCGTTTCGACGGAGTGCGCGGCTGAGACCATCGGCAATCTGGGGATCGTCTTCAACGACAAGTAGGCGCACGCGCAATTCTCGGTGGCGGAGTGGCGAAGGGTAACGCAGACCGTGCCGCGCCGATGAAAGCGCGCTGAAAGCTGCCGAATAAATGCTAAAAAATCAACGCCGCGCCGGTGCGTTCGCCGAGCTTGCGATAACTTTCCCACTGCGCTTCGTCGAAGAACTGATCTGCGGTCGATTGATACGGAAAGTCTGGGTTATCGCGCTGATAGCGCAGCAAATCGGCAGTGTCGTTTGCCGCCAACACCGGACGCACGTAGATCAATTCTGACTCTGCGGTTTGCCCAGGCGCTGCGCGCAGATAACGCACGCGGCCGCGTGTGATGTTGAGGTTCGCCGGCCCGGCATTTTTGGCGTCGGGCGGCGGTAGCGCGCAGTAGTCGCCGACTGGATCCGATCCGGAACTGGAGGCGGTGTCGAAGCTAATCTCAGCTTGGTAGTCCTGCCGCGCTTTGCGAACGAGAACGCCGAGATTGCCGGTCGGCGTATCGGGGCTGCCTTCGGCGTCGATAACGATAATCGTTGCGACGCGGCGACGGATCAACTCCAGCGCACCAGTGTTTTCAGAATGACCGCCATCGCTCAAGTACCACAGCTTGCGATGCGGCCCGAAAAAGCGACCGAGGAATTCGGTGATCAAGTAGTGCTGCATCGGCCGCCAAACGCCGTGCTGAAACCACCGCGGCTGTTCGCTGGCGGGTGTTCCTGGCACCGCGATTTGCGCGCCGACGGTGTTGGCGCGCCACCAATAGCCGAGGCGCAAATTGGTAAACCCGGCCAATAGGCTCAGTGCGTGGCCGCCGTAGGAACCGACGCCGGTTGAAACGGCGGCGCCGGAAATTGCCGTCCAATAACCCAAGGTCAGTGCTTCGGATTTGAACGGCGTGAGGCCAAACATCTGGAAGCGTGCGTGGCAAGGTTTTTCCGGCAGGACAGGGTGCAGCTGCCAGTATTTTCGGGGGGCGCTGTCGGCGGGTGCGTCCAGCGCGTGGTGGACCACGCCGCCGGAAATCCCGCAGGGGCCGACCACCACCGGCACGCCTTTGCGGTCGCGCAATATGGTGCTGCCGAAGTGGCTCGCCGTTTCGTTGAGCGTGGTATTGATCAGATGCAGCGGGCCGCCGTTTTCGGCAACCTGATACCGGTAATCGCTAAATGGAATGTCGTCGCCATCGATGGCGTGGGTGACGTGCGTGCGCTGCGATCCGGCGCTCGGATTATCCTGCGGATGCCGCGCTGGATTGGAGGCGCCGACAAACGTGCGTACCAAGCGCTCGGCATAGAACGCGTGTTGCGAGGAGCGATTAAGAAAGTACGGGCTCAAGGCCAGTAAGGCCTGGAACACAAGCAGCGGAATCAGCACATACAGAACAAGTGGCGGTAGCGGTGTGAACAGATCGATTGGAACCAGGGACCGCGCCAGTCCGTCTATCGCTGTCAAATAAGCACCCCAGATCGCGATGACTAGGGGCCACAACAAGAGCTGCGTCGGAAGGTGGCGGTTGCTCCACAGTGCTGATAGCGCTGCGTTGACTTTCGGGATCGCTAATATTTTCCGTATGCCGCCGGCCAGGGTTGCGATGGCACCGGTGGTAACGATCATCGTCACTATTTCCGGCAAGGTTTTGCCGCCGCAGGGGCTGAGCGTCAGATTCAACGCCAGCGTGTCGATCACTGCCCAGGCGCTGAGGCCGAGCGTGGCGAGCAACCCGCCGGACAAGCCGGTGGTTAAGGCTGTCCGCCATTGCCGGCGTTGTGCACTCCAACTGACAAACCAATACAGCAAGCCGCAGAGGGCGGCGAACAATAGCGGCGGCCCCGCCAGGAGCAGAAATGGACTCCAACGCAATGCAGGTTTGACGCAAGAGACATCGAAAGCTAGGCCTAGATTAATCGCATTGAGGACCACGTCTGGTACGTGCCGCAGCAGGTGCCAGCGCAGCAGCTGCACCGATAAGCAGAACGCCAGCAACAGCGAAAAGACGACGACGTGCAGGGCCAGCCAATTGCGCAAGCTGATGGCAAAAATGCGGAATGTGTCGGTACCGCCGCGCGGTGCGAGGAAGCGGCCGTTCTGGCGTAACCAGGCCACCGGATGGACTTGGCTTGCGCCCGGGCCAGCGGGGTTTAGTGCGTCAGCGACGGTGCTGTGGTCGCCGCCGCGCGCAAACATCGCGCCCAGAAATGCGCCGAAATAGCTGCCGCCGGAGACGGTGGAGAGATAGTCGATGCGGCGCAGACGATTGCTGGATGCCAGCGACTGAAAGATGCCGAGACTGAAGACCGCGCTGCGGATTCCACCGCCGGAGAGGGCGACCCCGAGTGTCGGGGCCGCCTGCGCTACGGTGTTGTTCGGGCTGGCTTTTTCGCGCCGTTTCTTGAGGAGGTCGCGCTCTCGACTTGCTAGCGCTTCTGGATACGCGGGGTCATCCGCTGGTAACGGCTGTGTCGTGCTCATCGCCCACCCCCGGTTGCTGCATCGTCCGTGCCGCCCCGCAACGTTTATAACGCGGCGCCACCTGCTTGTGCAGTCATCGGGTAAGAAACATCCCCACCGGGCCCGCTTATCGCGGACCTCGGTGGTGCGGGATGGGGGACGCTAGCTTTGCCAGCACACCTGCATTTTGCGATCGCCTTCCAGCTCGGCCAGGAGTTCGCCGTAGCGTTTTTCAACGGCGTTGCGGCGCACTTTCATCGTCGGCGTCATCAGATTGTTGTCGATCGCCCAGGCTTCTTTCGCAACCACGACTTTTGCAATCGCTTCGTGTGCTTCCAGCGCTTTATTCACGGTGGTCATGGTCGCGATCAATTCTTTTTCGACCGTTGCCCGTGGTAATTCGCGCGCAGCCGCGTTGAGCGTAATCAACAGCACCGGCTGGTACAGCCCGGCGCCAATTAAACATTGCTGTTCGACATAGGGGTTGCGGGCAAATTCTTCTTCAATCGGCGCTGGCGAAACGTATTTGCCTTTCAGCGTTTTGAAGATCTCTTTGACGCGGCCGGTGATGTAGAGATAACCGTCGTCATCAAGCCGACCGAGATCGCCGGTCCGCAGCCAGCCGTCGGCGGTAAACAGCTCCGCAGTTTTCTCGGGATCTTTGTAATAGCCTGAGGTATTACCGAGATGTTTGCATTGAATCTCGCCGTCCTCGGAGATACGAACGCCGGCATCTTTGAACGGTTTGCCGACGCTGCCGACACGATTGTGACCGGGCATATTCACGCCGATGTAGATCGAGTTCTCGGTCATGCCGTAGCCCTGATAAATCTCAATTCCGAGCTTCTCGAACCATTCCATGATCGATTTCGGCAAAGCTGCTGCGCCAGAAATCAGCAGCCAGGCGCGATCAAAGCCGAGCCCTTTAAGGAGCTTGCGTTTGATAAAACTGGACACCAGCGGAATGCGCAGCAAAAGGTCGAGTTTGTGCGGCGGTAGCTTTTTTAAGATGCCGGCCTGGATGCGCGAGTAAACCAGTGGCACGCCGTAGAAGCGAGTTGGTCGCACGTAGGCCAGTGTTTCCGGCAGCTTTTCGAGCGCTTCGAGGAAATACACTTGCGCGCCGAGATAGGGGCTGGCGCCGAGCATGACGCCGCGCTCGAACGCATGTGCAAGCGGCAGGTAAGACAATAGATGCTCGCCGTTGGGTCGCGGCGGCTGCTCGCGTAACAGACCGGCAACGGTAAACACGACGTTGCGTAACGTGATCATCACGCCTTTCGGGTTGCCGGTGGTGCCAGAGGTGTAGATCAGCGTCAGCAGGTCATCGAGTCCGCGGGCAACCGGCTGGGCGAGCGGCGGGTGCTCGGCGATCAATGCGTCCCAGCTGTACGGACAGCTGGCGACGCCGGGATACGGCAGCGCGATTTTGATCAGATCTGACGGCAGCTCGGCGATCGTGCTCGCGGCATCCGGCATCGGGCCGATGAATGCAGCTTTCATCTCGCTGTGCTCGCCGATAAAGCGCACTGCTTCCAATGATTGTTTCGGATACAGGCCGACTGAAACCATGCCTGCCATGCTGCAGGCGAAGTCGGCCATGAACCAATGCGCCGTGTTCATGCCGGTGATCCCGACCCGGCTGCCGGGCGCTAAACCGAGCGCGAGCAGGGCGGAGGCCATGCGCAAAGATTGATCGGCGACTTCGGCCCAGGTATAGCGCCGCCAAACGCCATTGACCGGCTGGTGCAGAAATACCTCATGCGGCTGTTCTGCCGCGCGTTTCAATAACATCTGCACCGGAAGCAATAGCTCGTTCATACGAAGTCTTATCGGGGAGTGTGGCCGGGCAATCGGCGCGGTGATCGTAGCAAAGACGACACAGTGCGCGCGACGTTCCATCGATTCCCGGTATTCTTTGTTTCAAAATCTGCGCAGCGCAATCTGCCAAAACGTTGTTGGGGAATTACCACCGATGATCAAACGCATCCTGCTGCTGGCAATTGCCGGCATCGCAGTAGTTGTAGTCGGCCTGATTCTGGCGCCAGGGCCGATTGCGCCGGCTGCGTGGCAGCCGAAGCCGGCGCCAGCGCTGACAGGGGTTTACGCGCCAAACGAGGCGCTGAAGCCGGCGCAGCGTCTTGCGGCTGGGATTGGAAACGGACCAGAAGGTATTGCCGTTGACGCCGCCGGGCAGGTTTACGCTGGTTTCATCGATGGCCGCGTTATTCGGCTCGCTGCCGACGCTGCCGCGTATGTCGAATTGGCGAATACCGGTGGCCGGCCGCTGGGGTTAAGCATCGATGCCACCGGTAATCTGGTGATCGCCGACGCCCGTAAAGGCTTGCTGCAGCTGACGCCAGACGGACGGCTTGAAACCCTTGTCGACAGCGCTGGCGGCGTGGCGTTTGGATTCACCAACGATGTCGATCGCGCAGCAGCTGATGGGATGCTGTACTTCACCGATGCCTCCTCCAAATTTCGTTTCCCAGATTATTTGCGTGATCAAGCTGAGCACCGGCCGCACGGCCGTTTACTCCGCTACGACCCGCAAACCCATGTAACCGATGTGCTGCTCGATGGCCTCTACTTCGCCAACGGCGTTGCCGTTGGCCCAGACGACGCCTATGTATTGGTGAACGAGACGGCCGCATACCGCGTTGTTCGCTACTGGCTGAAAGGTGAAAAAGCCGGCCAGCACGAGATTTTTATCGATAATTTGCCTGGGTTCCCGGATAACCTTAGTTTCAATGGACGAGATCGATTTTGGCTGGCGCTGGCGAGCCCGCGTGATCCGCAAGTCGATGCACTTGCCGGCTGGCCAACGCTACGCAAATTGATCGCGCGCCTGCCGGGGCGCGTACAAGCTTTGCTGCAAAGCCGCGTAAAAAATCGCAGTTTTGTGCTCGGGCTTGATCTAGACGGCAAGATTGTTGCGAATCTCCAATATGCAGGCGACGATGCGTACGCACCGATCACCAGCGTTGAAGAGCAGGGGCCCTGGTTGTATTTCGGGAGTTTCAGCGCCGCGGAAATTGCGCGGTTGCCGCTACAAAATGTAGTGCCAGGGGCACCGCCACCGCCGCCAGGGGCGCAGGACGCGCCATTGCGGCCGGAGGCCGGGCGTCAAATTAAGTAACTGCGAAGGATTGCGACGCCGGACCCGATGATGTCGGGAAAATAATTGCACGGTGCAGTGACAGGCTCGTCTAGCCTGCCTCCAGTTGCGGCGTGATTAGGGGAGCAATTGAAGCATGAGCAAAAATTTTGAAACAACGTCGCTGACGCCCGGTTCGCGCCTCGACGCTTATGTGATTGAGCGGGTATTGAGCCGTGGACCGTATAGCTACACCTACTTGGCCAAAGACGCCGCGCGTCAAGATTATTTAATCCGCGAATTTCTGCCGCATGAATTCGCCGAGCGCGATGCCGACGGCTCGGTACGCGCCCGTGATGCCGAGGACCGCAATCCATTGCGGTTCTGGCTGCGCGCCTTTCTCGAAAAGGCAGCCCAGGTTGCGCGACTCTCGCATCCGAATTTGCCCCAGGTGTTGCGCCAGTTCGAAGCCAACGGTACCGGCTATGTCGTGAGCGCGTACCGGCGCGGACAAACGCTGCAGAGTTTGCTCGAGCACGAAGGCACGCTCGGTGAGAATCCGCTGCGGCGGGTGTTGCTCGGCGTGCTCGGCGCGCTGGATGCCGCTCACGCGGCCGGCATTCAACATCGCAATCTGAGCCTTGAGCACATTTGGGTGCGCGATAACGACGAAGGTCCAGAACTACTCGACTTCGGCGTGCTGCGCGGCCCGGTGCGGATGCGATCACGGCTGGTGAGTAGCGAAGCGGTTCCGCCGTATGCGGCGCCGGAGGAGGCGATTCCCAATACGGTCTATGGCCCGAGCACGGATCTTTACGCACTCGGCGTTATCGCCTACGCCGCCTTGAGTGGCGAATTGCCGCCGTCGGCGCAAGCCCGCGAGCAGGGCGGTCTGTTGAAACCGACTGCCGATGCGACGCGCGTGCGGTGCTCGGAAACGTTTGCGCAGGCGGTTGATTGGGCGCTGCAACTGCCGTTGGATAGCCGACCGCAAACGGTTTCGGCTTGGCGAGAATCATTACGCGGGAGCGGCGCGGCCGACCTTCCCAGTCTGGGCTCGAAATCTGGAGCCGGCAAAGGCAAGGGCTCGCCGCTGCGCTACGTGGTGCCGGTTGTCGCCCTGGTAGTAATTGCCGCTGGTGCTTACGTTCTTGTTCCACATTCCGCCCCGAAGCCAGCAAAACCCACCGCAGCGGCAGCGTCCGCGGCGCAAGCGAACAGCGCCGATGCCAGCGCAACGGCTGCCGCGCCAGCACCGGCCGAAGCGGAGCCGTCGGCGCTGGATCGTCTAGCGCTCGATTTCCTTTCGCGCGACAAAAAAGCGCAAGAGCAGCGGCAAAAAGAGCAGGCGGATCGAGACGAGCGCGAGGCGCGCGCGCGCGAACAAGCGACAAAAGCGGCGGCGGCGCCAGCACCCGCGCCGCCGCCGGCCCCGGTAGCAGCAGCACCCGCGCCCGACACGAGCGAAGCGCTAGCGCGGCAAAAAGCGTTAGAGCAGGAGGTCGAACGTCTGCGCGCCGAGAACGAGGCGCGTAAACGCAACGAAGAGGCTGACGCCAAAGCCCAGGCGCGTGCCGAGCAAGCGGCGAAAGAAGCGGCGAAGCAGAACGCTGCGAAGACCGCAGAAGCACAACGGGTTCGACAAGCCCAGGCGGTTGCCTCCGCACGCAAGAATTGCGCACTGCCGGCCATGGAACTGTCCGAAGCGGGCAATCTGACTTTCTATAACGCGCTGTCGGTTCCTGGCGCGCAAGAGCTCGCTACCGGCGTTATCCGATTGCCACCGCTGGACCTTGATGACGGCACCAAAGCGGTGTTTGAGATCACCCCTGATAGCTGCGCGCACCGGATTCGATAATCGGTTAATGTTTAAAAATAGCGTCGATCATGTCTTGATCGGCGCTTTTTTCACACCGCGAAACCGGTCAGCTGCACCGCGTTAACTCTTTGCCAGGGATGGCCAGACCGTCAATCTGCGCGGTCGCCGTTATCGGCAAAGTTTCTTCACTATTGCAATTCGTCGGCGTCCGCCGTATACCTTGTGTGCACAAAGTGTACGCTTGCGTATGGTCGACGTTAGGTTGAGATAATTACAACTTTTTCGACACTTGCCGAAGCCTGAAGCGTATCGATAACAGAGCTGGCTGAAAGCCGAACGGTGACCGACCTGCAGACGGTTGCCGCAGCGAGAGGAGGAGACAATGCAGAATAACGATCCGGGCCTGGGCGGCAAAGCGGCGCCTGTCCAGTACAAAAAGCGGTTTTCGGTGGCAGTTCTTAGCGCGGCGGTAACACTCGGGTGGGGCCTGAGTAATCCGGCGCAAGCGTTTGAGTTTAGCTACGGCGGACTCAACGGTAGCTTTGACACCACGTTGTCTTACGGCACCTTGGTAAGGGTCGACAAGCCGGATCAAGCGCTGATCGGTATCGCCAACGGCGGCACCGCGCGCACCGTAAACGGCGACGACGGCAACCTCAATTACGACCGCCTTGACTTCGTCTCGTCCCTATTCAAAGGCACGCACGATCTTGAGCTGAAGTATGACAACTACGGTTTGTTCGTCCGCGCGACCGAATTTTACGATACCCAAGTTGCAACGGATCGGGATCGGCTTGGGCCGCGCGGCCGTGACCGCCTGCAAACCGGCTTTGAATTCCGCGATGCGTTCCTCTCCGGGCGTTGGAAGCCGTTTGATCGCAGTCTGACCGCGCGCGTTGGCTTCCAGGTATTGAACTGGGGCGAATCGACGTTCATTCAGAACGGTTTGAGTGTTATCAATCCGTTCGATGTCAACAAACTGCGTACGCCAGGCTCAGAAATTAAAGAAGCGTTGCTCGCCTCACCGCTCCTTTGGGTATCGCAACAGCTGAATAGCGATCTCTCCGTGGAAGGCTTTGTTCAGGCCCGCTTTGATAACGTTTTGATTGATCCGACAGGCTCGTATTTCTCAACCAACGACATTGCTGGCGATGACGGCAACCGCGCCATTCTCAGCTTTGGTCGGCGGAAAGATCGGGGGCCGTTAACGAACCCGATTCCGCCGAGCAGCGTGGTCGGGCCAACCGCACGGGCGTTGGCGGGGCCGTTTGATCCGGCGGCCAGCGTTTACATCACGCGCAATGCTGATCGCAGCCCGAACGGCCTCGGCCAATTCGGCGTTGCCACGCACTACCTAGCAAATTGGCTCGGCAGCACCGAGTTCGGCGCGTATTACCTCGATTACCACAGCCGGTTGCCGTTGGTTTCGGTTGTTAAATCGACGTCGCCGCTACCGGGTTCTGGCTCAACCACGGCGCTGACCGGTACGCCACTAGGCACACCTACGGGCCAGAACGGTAGCGCGCGCTACTTCCTGGAATATCCCGAGGATATTCATCTGTTTGGTTTGTCGTTTAACACGCTGGCGCCGTTCGGCATCGCGCTGCAGGGCGAGTACACCTATCGCCCGAATTTGCCGGTGCAATTGTCGGCGACAGAACTGGTGTTGGCGTCGGTGAACTTGCCGTCGAACATCGCGCCGGTGCCATCGACGATTGCACCAGGTTCGGAAATTCGCGGGTATCGCCGGGTCGATGCCCACCAGATTCAGTTCACGGCGACCAAAGCTATTCCGTCGGTATTGAAAGCGGATCAGCTCGTGCTGCTGACCGAAATTGGCTACAACAATCTCAATCTGCCGAAAAATCTTGCGTTCGACGGGCCGGGTACGTCGTTGCCACAGCGGCAAGACGCCGCCAACGCCGCGTCGGGCGGGTCGGTGCAGCAGACCGGTTACGCCACCCGGAACTCCTGGGGCTATCGTTTCGTCGGACGCTTGGATTACCTGAGCTTGATCGGGCCGATCAACGTTTCGCCGCGCGTAGTGTTCTCGCACGATGTCAAAGGCGTTGGTCCGAACTTCAACGAAGGAACGCAGGCAGCAACGATTGGCTTTAACTTCGAATATCAGCGCGTTTACCAGGCTGACTTCAGCTACACCTCATTCTTCGGCGGCCGTAACTACTGCGGCACCGATAACCCTGCGCTGTCGGCGGCGACGCTACTGGCCGGGCAGTCGCTGAACTATTGCACCAGCGCCAACCCGCTGCGCGATCGCGACTTCCTCTCGTTCAATGTTAGCTACTCATTCTAATTTCACGGCTCGGAGCAACTTCGCCATGACATTCCTTCCACGTAAAACCTCAACGCTGCTGTTTGCGTTGGGCATTGGCATCGCTTCCGCCGCGGCCGCGCAAGATGCATCAGAGCTGGGCAAGAATCTGACCCCGATGGGCGCCGAAAAAGCCGGTAATGCCGACGGCTCCATTCCCGCTTGGGATGGCGGTCTGACCAAAGCGCCGGCCGGCTTTACCCCAGGCGGTTATTACCCAGACCCGTACGCCGACGACAAACCGCTATTCACGATTGCCCCGGCAGATGTTGATAAATACAAAGATCATCTAACGCCCGGTCAGTTGGCGATGTTCAAGAAATACGCCGACTACCGCATGATCGTCTACCCGACACATCGCTCCGCGGCGTTCCCGAAAGCCAACTATCAGGAAACGATGGTCAATGCCGCGAGCGGCCGAGCCAAGCTCGTGTCCGGCGGCGATGGCCTGACCGGAACCAATGGCGGCGTGGCGTTCCCGATTCCGAAGAGCGGCAACGAGGCGATCTGGAATCTGTTCACGCGCTATCGCGGTGAGTCTTACATCACCAACAACACGCAGGTTTCGGTCACGCGTACCGGTGATTACACGCCGGTCCGCTTTGAATACAAGATCGATTACTCGTACGGCTCGTTAAAGAAGAAAGTTTCCGAGCGTTCGGAAAACTTATTGTTCTACTTCTTGCAGACGATCACCGCACCTGCGCGTTTGGCGGGTTCGGTGTTGCTGGTGCATGAGCCGCTAGATCAAGTTAAAGAGCAGCGTTCGGCGTGGACCTATAACCCCGGCCAGCGCCGCGTTCGGCAAGCGCCGAATGTGTCGTACGACAATCCGGGAACAGCGGCTGACGGCCTGCGTACGAACGACGATTTCGCGTTGTTCAACGGCGCCACCGACCGCTATAACTGGACGCTTGTCGGCAAGAAAGAGATCTATATTCCATATAACTCATATAAGTTGACCAGCGACGCGTTCAAGTTGAAAGATTTGGTCAAGCCGGGGCATTTGAATCCCGATGCGCTGCGCTATGAATTGCATCGCGTTTGGGTGATCGATGCCAAATTGAAGCCGGGCACCTCGCATATTTACGCGCGGCGCACGATTTACCTTGATGAAGATTCCTGGGCGCCGGTATTGGTCGACAAATACGACGGCCGTGGCGAACTCTGGCGCTTCAGCGAAGGTCACTCGATTGAGCTTTACGACGTGCCGTTCCTGTATTCGACGATCGAAGTTCATCACGACCTGCAATCGGCACGCTACGTGGCGCTGAACTTGGCCAACGACGACAAAGAAGTCTATGTGCCGGCCAAGCTTTCGGCCTCAGACTTCACGCCCTCCAGTCTGCGTGACCTCGGTACACGCTGAGCGCTGACGCAGCATCAAACCGGCGGCACTCTCCAAGCCGCCGGTTCGTTATTTCGCTAAGCGATTTTTCGCAAGCACGGGAGCAGGATGCGGCGTGCTTTCTTTAGCTTTGTAGACCTCCGCAGCTTGGAAATTCGTATGTCTCGATCTCTGTTAAACGCTGTGCCGGGCCATTGGCGCGGCGGCTGCGCCGCCGTTGTCATGGCGGCCGTTCTCGCCGCGTTTGCGGTTGGCGCTGTGCCTGCTACGGCGCCCGAGGCGGTGCCCCAGCGAACCATCCAACGGCTACTGCTAACGAACGCTACGCAAGCGGGTAAGCGCATCGTCGCGGTCGGTGATCAAGGCTACGTGATCTATTCCGACGATAGCGGCGAGCATTGGCTGCGCGGCGTAACCCCGCGGGCGGTGCTGCTCACCGCGGTGCGCTTTGTTGACGACATGCACGGCTGGGCCGTTGGCCACGACGGCGTGATCCTCGCAACCATAGACGGCGGCGCGCACTGGAGCGAACAACGCTTCCAACCCGATGACGAAAAGCCCCTGCTCGGTATCTGGTTTAAGGATCTCAACAGCGGGATCGCCATTGGCGCTTACGGGCTTTATTTAGAAACCGCGGACGGTGGTAAGACTTGGGCCGAACGCGCGATCATCGACGAAGACAAACACTTAAACGCGATTACTGCATTTGGTGAGCAAGAACTCGCGATCGCCGCCGAAGCCGGCGGCTTGTTGATCTCAACCGATAGCGGGCAAACCTGGCGTGCCGCGGCGGTGCCATACGCGGGCTCTTATTTTGGCGTGCTGGCACTGCCGGACCACGCCCTGCTCGCGTTTGGGCTGCGCGGCAAAATCTTTCGGTCTGAGGACGCGGGCGAAACTTGGCAAGCGGTGCCGGGGGCCGGTGAGCTGACACTGCTTGGCGGTGCAATTGTCGGCCAACGCATTGTTTTAGCGGGCAGTGCTGGCAGTGTCGAAGTCAGCACCGACGGTGGCCGCAGCTTCGCCGTGGTTAACGCCGGCATCGCCAGCGCATTTTCTAGCGCAGTGATCACCGATGCACAACACGCGCTGCTCTTCGGTGAACGCGGCGTAGCAAAAATCGAAGTGCCGGCCGCAGGAGATGCACGATGACGTCCGCTAAAGCAACAACGGGTAACGCGCTCGTCAACAGTTTGATCAACGCACTTTCAGCGTTATTGTTCGGGCAACGGCGTTTGATGCTGGCGTTGTTTGCGTTGATCGCAGTCGGCCTAACGTGGTCGGCGTTGACGTTGCTGCATGTCGACGCCGGATTCAAGAAAATGATCCCGTTGCAGCACGCGTACATGAAAACGCTGACCGCGTACGAGTCGGCGTTCGGCGGCGCCAATCGGCTGGTCATCGCCTTGATTCGTGATCCAGCACCGGCTGGCGCCGGCGCGGAGCAACCGACCATTTTCGACGCGACCTTCCTCAGCAATTTAAAAAACGCGACCGACGATCTCACCTTCATCAACGGTGTTGACCGCGCCACCGTGCAGTCGCTGACGACGCCGAACGTGCGCTTCATTGAAGTCACCGAAAACGGCTTCGCTGGCGGCAATGTGATTCCAGCGACGTTTTCCGGGACGGCGAGCGACCTCGACACCGTACGTCGCAACGTGCAAAAAGCCGGCTTGGTCGGGCGTTTGGTTTCTAACGATTTACGTGGCGCGTTGATTCGCGCCGATCTACTCGACACCGACCCGGAAACGGGCAAAAAGCTGGACTATCCGAAAGTCGCCGCAGCGCTAGAAGCACTGCGTGTGAAATATCAAAAAGACGGTGTTCAAGTTCATATCATCGGCTTCGCGAAAGCGGTCGGCGATATCACCGATGGTGCCCGCGGCGTCATCGCGTTCTTCGGCATCGCGTTTTTAATCACCGCGCTGCTGCTGCTTTGGTACACCCGCTCGGTCAAGCTCACGGTCGTTGCATTGGTTTGCGCAATGCTGCCGGTCGTCTGGTTGCTCGGGACCTTGCCGCTGCTCGGCTACGGCATTGACCCGCTGTCGATTTTGGTGCCGTTCCTAATCTTCTCGATCGGCTGTAGCCACGCGATGCAGATGACCAACGCGTGGAAAGACGAAATTGCCGCTGGCTGCGATAGCCTCGCTGCCGCCCGCAGTGCCTTCGCGCAGCTTTTTGTGCCGGGCACGTTGGCGTTGTTGACGAACGCGCTCGGCTTTCTCGTCATCATGCTGATCAAGATCGACATCGTGCGTGAGCTCGGCATCACCGCCACGCTCGGCGTCACGTTGATGATCATCACCAATAAGATGGTGTTGCCGATTCTGCTCAGCTACTTGCCGATGGACCGCAGCAAGCTCGCTGCAAAGCTGGCACAAGAACGTCATGTCGAACCGCTCTGGCGCTTCTTCGCGCGGTTTACCGAGCGGCGCTACGCGGTGGGCGCGATTGTCGTCGCGCTGTGTTTACTCGCGCTGGGCACCTGGAAGGCACGAGAGCTCAAAGTGGGTGATCTCGGCACCGGCCTACCGGAGCTGCGCGCCGACTCCCGCTACAACCGCGATAACGCCGCAATCACCAGCAATTTCGCGATTGGTGTCGACATCCTCCAAATCGTCGTCCAGACCCAGGACATCGATGGCGCCTGCACCGACCACCGCGTGATGGCGGCAATGGACGCGTTTGAATGGCGGATGAAAAACGTTGATGGCGTCGCCAGTACGTTGTCGCTGCCGAGCCTCGCGAAAATCGTCAACGCCGGCTACAACGAAGGGAGTTTGCGCTGGCGCGTGCTGAGCCGTAACCGCGACGTATTAGCGCAGGCCGTAACGCCGATCGATACCGGCACCGGCCTGCTGAATCCGGATTGCTCGGCAATGCAGGTGTTGCTGTTCACTGAAAACCACCGTGGTGAAACACTGGCCCACATCGTCAGCGAGGTTAAGGCCTGGAATGCTGATTTCGCCAGCGCCCCGGAATATCAACCGCTGGCCGGCAAAGTAGAGTTCAAGCTCGCTTCCGGTAACGCCGGAGTGATGGCGGCGACTAACGAAGCGGTGGAAGCGGCCGATAAACAAGAACTCGCTGCGATCTTCGGTGCGATCTCGCTGATGTGTCTGCTGACGTTCCGCTCGTTCGGCGCCACGCTCTGCATTATTCTGCCGCTGGCGCTGGTTTCGCTGCTGAACAACGCGCTGATGGCTGCGCTGGGCATCGGTCTGAAAGTCTCAACGTTGCCGGTGGTGGCGCTCGGCGTCGGCGTCGGCGTCGACTACGGCATTTATCTTTACGATCGCCTCGAAGTGCACCTTCACAGCGGCGAATCGCTAAACGCGGCTTTCTTCCATGCGCTAAAAGAACGCGGAGCTGCTGCGGCGTTCACCGCGCTCACGATGAGCCTCGGCGTCGGCACCTGGGCCTTCTCGGCGTTGAAATTCCAAGCCGACATGGGCGTACTGCTGTCGTTCATGTTCCTCGTCAACATGCTCGGCGCGCTGATCTTGCTGCCGTCGCTGCTGTCGTTTTTCTTGCGGGTGAAGCGGGCGCCTTAGATAGCCCAGATGTTGTTCGAGCTGGAAGCAGCTGACAGCCGTCAACCGGCAGCGAGTTGGGGCGTTGTTCTAACCAGCAGCAGATAGATCCTACAAGCGTACTCAAAAGATGAAGGTTTAAAGAGTGCGCCGCTGATCCTGACGCATGTGCAGAACCGTCTCCGAGGCCCTCACTGGGAGTTCTGAGATTGCTGCCCCAGCCCAGCTTCCGGAGCAAACCATGCCGTTTCTCATTTCCCCAGCGCGCACGCTAACGTGCGGCGGTCTTATTTTTGTGTCGGCCTTACTTGCTGCTTGCGGTGGTTCCGGCGATGTCAGCAGCATTGTTGCGGCGCCGGCTGATCAGTTGGTGACGACGACGGTGGCGGGGTTTCCGCATGCCGTGGATGTCTACAATACGGCGGGTGCCACGCGTGCCATTGTGTTGCTCCACGGTGGCGGCGGCAATAAGAGTGCAATTGCGTTTCAGCTCGGACTGAATGCGAGCGCGACAACAACCACGTTCAGTACCATTAACTGGGCGTGGTTGGACGCCAATAAAGTCGTGGTCGTGGTGCCGCAAGGTCAGAACTTACCGACTGAACCAAACGGCACAACATGGAGTAATTACGCCATGTATTCGGGGCAAGACGATAGCGCTTTCCTACAAGCGTTGGCGGCCAAGATTCGTACTGAATACGGCGTTAGCTCAATCGCGGTGATGGGGCATTCGATGGGCGGCGTTATGGCGAATCGCATGTGGTGCGAATCGCCGACGACATTCAACGCCTATATTTCGTTGGCTGGCCCGGCATCAGCGGAGTTTCATCGGACCGCTGCATGCAATCCGGGCGCGGATGCGCGGCCTTATCTCGGCATCATCGGCGATAGCGATGAAGTAATGCAGACCACGGGTAATTGGAGTGCACCGACGTGGACGGTCAGCCCGATTTTAGTGCGGGCTGCAGCCTCAGAATGGGACTACGACATTGTGATCAATGAGTTCGTCCAACAACAATCGCGCACGGCGATTACTTGCGCCGCCACGTTGCCGGCGGACGGCTTCGTAACAGTAGGGAACGTCGATACTTGGACATCTTGCGGCGGGCGGCTGGTGCTCGACCGTGTGCAGGGCGCCGAGCATGCAATTGATTCCATTGACGCCCAGTTGGGTGCAGCTTCGACGATGGATGTCATCAATACCGCAATTCGCTTTCTCTCCGCCCAACAGCCGTAGGCGGGTTGAAGCAAAAAGAACCCGCCGCCCTTGCGAGCGGCGGGGAGGGTGTAAACCTTGAGGCTTAGCTGTTGACGGCTTTTTTCAATGGCGACGCGCCGAGCGTGAGGCCGCCTTCGACGTTGACGACGCCGAAGTATTGCTCCGGCGTAAAGACATCGACCTGAATCGCGTCGAGCCGTGCGGCCAGTGCCTTCCGAACCAGCGCGGCTTCTTCGGCGCTAATTAGATTCTTGTTCGCGGCGTCTTGCGCGTACTCTTCCGCCGGTCCCCGTGGCAGCTGCTTGGCTTTCTGCGCGGCTTGGATTTTGGCCAGCGCCGGGCCCGCTGCGTTTAACAAATAAAACGCTTTCATCAGGCGACCGGCGCCCATGCTTTCGTCAGGGGCGACGAAGACGTCCTGTGTCAGACGATCGAACTGGGCGCCTGGGCTCTGAATTGCCAATGCGGCGCGGTGGCTGAGGCTATCGCTGGGGCGGCCGCTGAGCGGGTTTAGGCGCAGCAGGAAGCCGCCGACGGTGCGCAAATAAAAGCCGAGCGGGCCGCCGCCGAAATTGGCATAAAGCCCTTCGAACGCGTCCTGGATTTGACTCAGCGCGTGCTGCAGCGCGTAGTCGAGCAGCGGTAGATCTTCAGCGCGTTGGCCTTCTGCTTCGTAGCGGCGCAGCGCGCCAATTGCCAGAATTTGCCAAGCCAGAACGTCAGCATAGCGGCCGGTGAGTTTGCCGCGGACTTTCAGTTTGCCGCCGATCGTGAACATCGCGAGATCGGTTAGCACAGCAAAGCGGGTCGCGGCCCAGCTCAGGCGGCGGTAGTAACGGGCCGTGGGGCCAGAAACCGGTGCCCCGGCGCTCCGGCCACGGGTCAGGTAGCGCACGGCCGAGCGCCCGACGTTGACGCTGAAGTGGCCGATCCAGCCCAGCAGGTTGCTGCGGAAAGCGGCTGCGTCGTTGTTCTCGACTGCGCCGACAACTTTCAGCGCGTAAGGATGGCAGCGTGTCGCGCCTTGGCCGAAGATCATCAGCGTGCGGGTTAGGATGTTTGCGCCTTCAACGGTGACCGCCACCGGTGCGCTCTTATAGCCCATGCCGAGGATGTTATTCGGGCCCTGCATAACGCCTGCGCCGGAGAATACGTCCATGCCGTCGATCATCAGCTGTTGGCTGATTGCAGTGGTATAGGCTTTCATGATCGCCGAAACGACGGGCGGCTGATGGCCACCATCAACGGCGGAGCAACCGAAGACGCGCGCGCCTTCAAGCATGTAGCTGAGCGCAGCGATTTTGCCGACTTTTTCTTCGACGCCTTCCATACGGCCGATTGCGATACCGAACTGCTGCCGCACCATCGAATAGGGGCCGGTAAAGGCGGCGGTTGCTTTCGCGCAGCCGACTGCGCCTGCAGGGAGGGAGACCATGCGCCCGCCAGCGAGCTGCTCCATCAACATGCGCCAGCCTTGGCCGACGCCGTCGAGCCCGCCGATGACGTTCTGTACCGGCACTACGACATCGCGGCCGTAGAGCGGGCCGTTATAGAACGGGTCGCCGATCGGGTCATGATGGTCGCCGTGGGTAAAGCCCGCTGTGCCTTCGTGGATCAGCACGCAGGTGATACCGGGATCCACGCCTTTGCCCAGCAGATTTTGCGGATCGCTGATTTTGCAAGCCAGCGTGACGAGGTTGGCGATTGGCGCCAGCGTGATGTAACGCTTGCTGAAGTTCAGCTTCAGCTTGGTCAGGCCATCGCTGTCTTGGAAGACCAAGCCTTCCGCTTTGATCGAGGCGGCGTCGGAGCCGGCGGTCGGTTCGGTCAGCCCGAAGCAGGGCACGTATTCGCCGGTCGCGAGTTTGGGCAGGTAATGGTCTTTTTGGGCTTCGGTGCCGTAGTGCTTGATCAGCTCGGCCGCGCCGAGCGAGCTCGGAATGACGACGAACGTGCCGATGGTCGCGTTATAGGCGCCGATTTTGGCCAAGATCGTACTGATGCCCAACGTCGAAAAAGCTTTGCCGCCGTAACGCTTCGGCACCAGAAAGCCCATCATGCCGCTGCGTTTGATGAAGGCTAGAACGTCGTCCGGAATCCGCTTGGTGCGATTGACTTCGTAGCGGTCGGTCATCCGCAGTAATTCTTCTACCGGGCCATCGAGGAAGGCTTGTTCTTCGGCGGGCAAGCGGTTGTAGCTCTCCGCCAGTACTTTCTTAAAGTCCGGATTGCCGGAGAACAGTTCGCCGTCGATCCAGATCGAGCCCGCTTCCAAGGCTTGGCGCTCGGTATCGGAAATCTGCGGCAAAACCTTATTGGCCTTCATCCACTGCATCAGCATTGCGAACATGGTGTTACCTCAAAGTTAGAAATTCGGTAGCGGTCGCTGCACTGAGCCTGGACATTAAGCGCCGTTGCTGCCTTTGCCGCTGGAAAGCCGCGCGATCGTGCCTTGGGCTGCAGCGCAAAGCGTTTCTTGGCCTGCATTCAATGCGTAAATCTCGCAGCGACATACGGCTTGGTTTTTGCCGGCGTGTACGAGCGCGGCACGGGCGATCAAACGCTCGCCCTGTGCGGGCCGCAGATAGTTGATCTTGTACTCGGCAGTTACGATTTCAGGCCCGAGCGCGCCGCCGCCGGCAAACGTCAGCGCGTTGTCGGCGAGATAGCTCAATACCCCGCCGTGGACAAAGCCAAATTGCTGCAGAAGCTCGGCCCGGATCGGCAGTTCTAGCTGTACATGTTGATCGTCCCAGAGGGCGAGTTCAGCGCCTAAAAGCGCGCTGAACGGCTGCATCGCGAGCACCGCGCGGCCCATTTCTAAACGAGTGGTGGCGCTCATTTCGCGCCGCGCAACGTGGCAATTGCGGCCATAAAAGTGGCGACAAGGCTCCAAGAATGACGTTCCATCATGGCGCTCCGGTAATGGCTCAAAACGTTCAGCAGCAGCGCGCTGCGGGGTGCTCCGGTCCGTGTGGAGCGGTAACAGCGGCCTATCGGTAATGAAAATTACCGGAGCCTGTTGTCAGCCCGTGCCATCACGCTCAGGGCGCGCGTGGCGGCCGACAATAAATTCAACACTTGACGAAACGTAGAGTAATTGCGTTATATCTTGGCGTCAATACGCATGAGTACGGTACAGTTAGTCTAGAAATAGTCGACGATAATTTTCATTACCCGAATCGCATTCAAGGCAGTTCTGGAACTGAGGGGAGAGCCAGATGGATGGAGAAACGAAAGAAGCATTGCCGACTATGGATCGGTCGCAGTTAGAGCCCGCAACACGGGTACGCATCGAACAAGCGGTACTGAATATTTTTTCCGAGCGCGAATTCCACCGCGTTGGCTTGATCGAAGTTGCACGCGGCGCGAATGTTTCGTTGCAGACGATTTACAAGTATTACGGCAGCAAGGAAGCGCTGATGTTCTCGTGTCTCGACACGTGGCTGGACTTGCTGACGGCGCGGATGATCGATCATTTGCAGGGCATCGAAGACTACAAAGAGCGGTTTCGTAAAGTGTTTTGGGTGATGTTGGATTTCTTCGAAAAGAACCCGAAAGTCGCGCAGCTGATCATGAGCTCGGTGTACGTCAACACCTGGCGCAAGCAAGGAAACTACGAGAACCCGCTGCTATTCAGCACGTTTATCCGTGTGCTCGGAGAGGGCCGCGCAAAAGGCGTTCTGACTGACGAGGTGGACGAGAAAGTGTTGCTCGACTACATCCTCGGCGTGATCGCGCGGTTGGTGCAGATGTACATCCACCGTGGGCAGCGCGAGCCACTAACGCAGCAGGCGAATGTACTCTTCGAAATGGTGTGGCGGGCGATATCGAAGCCGGAATGACGGCTAGGGTTCGCTAGCTCGATGCTCTTGATGCGGCCGCATGGATCGCGCGCCGCATCCGTTATCGGCGCTAACGCCCGGCGAGCGTCGAATACAGCATCCATAATCCGAGCAGCAGCAGAATCGCGCCCATGGCGCGGTCGATCCAGTGGCCGCTGCGCAATAGCCGGCGGCGAATTTCTGGGTGGCCGAGCGTCCACGCGACGAAGCAAAACCAGAGGCCAGTGGCGACAATCATCCAGCCGCCCAGCGCAAGTTTGAGCCCGATTGGTGTGGCGCCGGTAATCGCCACCGAACACAGCGCGACAAAAAACAGCATCGCTTTGACGTTCAGCAGATTAGTAAAAAAGCCGACGCTGAAATCTTTCGCCGCAGCCTTGCTGCCATCGCGTGGCGGCGCCTCGGCATCAGCCATCGGCTGCGCCTGGATGGCGCCGTAGCCGATGTACAACAACAACAGCGCGCCGACGATACGCAATACCGTTAGCAGCGCCGGGAATTGCTGGATCGCCCAGCTGAGCCCAAACATGCCATAGGCGATATGGAAGCTGATACCGACGGCAATGCCGAGCGCGGTGCGCAGCCCGGCGCTACGGCCGTGCGCGAGGGTCTGGCGGGTAACCACCGCGAGATCCGGCCCGGGGCTGATCACCGCCAGCGCGTGCGCCGTGGCGATGGTGACAAATAGCGAAACGGACGATTGCGCGAGCACTATTGCTCCTGATTAGCGCCGGCTAGCGTTAGTAATGAAATTTCTGGTGGCACACGGAAGCGGATTGGAATATGGCTGGTGCCGATTCCAGTGCTGACGAAAAGATCGGTTTGTTCCACAACGTGCCCTGCAGCGAAGCGGCGCCGGCCGTAAGCGGATGGCGTGCGGCCCCGGCCGACGATTGGCAGCAGGATCTGGCCGCCGTGCGTATGGCCGGCGACGAGCAGGTTGATCCGCGCGGGTAGCAGCGGGAACACATCCGGCGAATGGGTAAACGCGATGATCGGCGCCTCGTCGGTCACCTGCGCCAGCGTGCCGCTGATGTCAGGGCGGTCGCTGTAGAAGTCGGCGAGGCCGAGCAGCCAAAACGGCGCGGCGCCGTTTTCGATCCGCTGCACTTTGTTGTCCATCAGGTGAATCGACTTGGTCGCCAGCAACGCCGCCAGCGCTTTCATATCGATAAAGTGCTCGTGATTGCCGTAGATCAGATACACGCCGAGCCGCGCGCGCAATTGGTTGAGTTGCGCGGCGGTATCTTCGAACGGAGTGGGGTGGCCGCCGATGACGCCGTTGACGAAGATATCGCCGGTCAGGAGTACGAGATCGGGCGCTGCGGCGTTGGTGCGGGCGACAACGCGCGCGATTTTGGCCTTATTGATAAACGGCGCGCCGGCGTGGAGGTCGCTGATCACCGCAATGCGTAGGCCGTTAAGCGACGCCGGCCAACGTTTTAGCGCAACCGGGTATTCGACAACGCGCAGCGAATTCGGCTCCAGCCAAAACGCCCACGCCGCCAGCGCCAGCCCAAGCAGCCCTAGCGCCGCGACAATGCGGCGAATGCGGCGCCAGTTCATGCCGCGTAGGTGCGTTTGAGGTAGCGCAGAATTTCTTCGGATTCGAACAAGGCCGTGCCGGTGTTGGGGTCGATCAGATATGGCACTTGCACGCGGCTTGCCAACTTCAGTAAGCGCAGGCGATTGCGGCCCTCGACCGGCAGATTCGGGAAGTAGCGGGCGCGGATCCACGGCGGCCCGACATCCTCCCAGCGCGCTTTGCCGGTGCTGTGCAGGATATACGGCAGCTCTAGTTCGCAGAGCCGCTCGCGCACCAGCCGGCAGTAGGGGCTGGACTCAAAACTATAGAGTTCCAGCGGCTTAGCCGGCGCTTTCGATGGCGTTGCAGTGGAGCCGCGCGCCACTTCAATCGACGAACTCATAAACGAGCCGAACACCGCTAGCCCACGGCTTAGCCCACGTGGCGCACGCAAACGGCTTCCATACGTGGCGGCGAGGTAGTCGACGATATCGCGCGACTCATGTAGGCGCTTGCCGGTATTCGGGTCGACCAGAAACGGAAACAGCAGTTTGCCGCCCAGCGCTTTCGCCTGTGGCCGATGCCGTGTCCCGCGTTGTGGGCACGGCAGAATCAAGGCGTCGAGATCGAGTTCGCTAAGCGCCTCGCGCACCAGCCGGCAGTAGGGGCTGGCCTCATAGTCGTAAAGCTGCAGCAATTGCTCCGGCTGCTGGCTCACCGGGCGGAACGCCAAGCTGCCGCGCCAACCGCGGAACGTGCTGGCGAGTACAGAGCAACCAACTTTGATGGTGTGGAGGATCGACATCGAATGGGCAGTTTGTGGACGTTCGGAACAGGCGCCAGGCACACGCCTAGCAGGACCATTATCGCTGAAGCCTAAGCCGGCAGGTTCAAACCTTCGTGGTCAGCGGCGCATCTTAAGTACGATGAATACAGCAACTTTAAGCCCGAGCGTGGATGCGAGCCTACCGTTTTGGTCGGGTGCGATTCCGGAACGAACGATGACATTAGGCATGACGATGGCCGCTGGCTCAGCCGAAGTAACGCCCGATCCGCTGTTGCAAGCGGAGGACTTAGCATTGGTTCGGCAAGCCGCGAGCGGCGACGCACGCGCGTTTGAGCAACTGTATCGCACCCACGTTGACCGCATTTTCGGCCTGTGCTGCCGGCTTTGCCACGGCGACTCCGCCCGCGCCGAACAGGCGACGCAAGACGCATTTGTCCGCGCCTGGGAAAAGCTCGCCAGCTTCCGCGGCGAAAGCCGCTTCGGCACTTGGCTGCACCGGCTGACCGTGAATGTTGTGCTCGGCGAGCAGCGCCTGCTGCGACGCTGGGTGGCGTTCGAAGACGAGGTTCAGCCGGGGGTTGAAAATGGTGACGCAAGCGATGCACCGGCGCCGCTTGAGTATCAGCGGCAGGACGATATCGGTGCCCGCGTTGATCTCGAGCGGGCTTTGGCGCGGCTCCCCAAAGGCGCCCGCATTGTGCTGGTTCTGCATGACATCGAAGGCTATCAGCACGATGAGATTTCAGCGTTGACTGGCATCGCCATCGGCACTTCAAAAGCGCAGCTGCATCGCGCCCGCCAGCTATTAAGGACTTGGCTGCAATGACAAACGACTCCCAAACGCCGAACGATGACAGCCGTGACGGCGACGACGCGCGCCTGCGGGCGGCATTGGCCGAACTGCGCTGCGCGCAGGTGCCACCGAATGATCTTTGGCAAGGCGTTGCCGCGCGCCTGCGGCCGGTGCTGACCGATAGCGCGGTTGATGACGATGCAGTCTGGGCCGAACGCTTGGCGAGCTTGCGGGTTGATCAAGCGCCACAGCGTGCGTTATGGCCCGGTATCGAGTCGCGGATTCGGGCGCGCCGGCTGCGGCAACAGCGCGCGCCGTGGCTGGCTTCGGCGGCGGTGGCGGCATCGGTGCTGGTCGCACTGAGTTTCCAGGTTTGGCGCAGCAGTGGCCCGCAGCCGTTACATGGCACGCCGCTGCGGGCGTCGGCGGAAGTTGTTGCGGCGATGCAAGAAGCGCCGGATCCAGCGCTGCAGCAGGCGTCAGTTCGGAGCTTGGCGCCGGAAACACGCGCGCTGATTCGCGCCAATCTGAAAATCGTCAATACCGCCGAGACCCAACTCCGCCGTGCGTTAGACGCCGATCCTGACGCCGCTTATCTCGAAAACCTGCTGAACAGCACGCGCCAGCAAAAGCAGGATCTGCGCGTTGTGCTCGCCGACGAACATTGAAGAGGATCCCATGAATACGTCATCGCTTAAGTCGTTGTTCATCGCCGCCAGTTGCGGCTTGGCGTTTGCGGCGCAGGCCGACGCGCAGGTCTGGGATGCCTCGCGGCCAACGCCATTGTCGTCCGAACTCGCCGGCCAAATCAGCCGAGAAGTTCAGCGTGCAATGGCTGAATTCGATCTGAAACAGCTCGACGCGCTGCAGAGCGCTGAGGCGCTAAAGCAATTGCGCGAGCTGGCGGCGCTGAATGAGCTTGACGCGCACGCGCTGCGCCCCCTGTTGCTCGACAGCGAGGATGCCGTCGGCGGCGGGCATAACAACGACCGCGATGGTGGCGATGCCGCCGGCCCGGTTATCGACGAGCACCGCCCGCTAAACGCCGAAGGCCGTATCTATATCAACAACACAGCCGGCAATATCGATGTTTCGACTTGGGACCGCAATGAAGTGGTGATCACCGGCACGCTCGGTGGCAGCGCCGAGCGGCTCGATATCAACGGCGATCCAGCCGCGCTCAATGTTGTGGTTCGGCTACCGAAGCACAGCTTCCACGCCGGCGAAACCATTCTGAAGCTGCGCGTGCCAAGCAATGCACGGGTTGATCTCGATACGGTCAGTGCCGATGTTGCCGTCGATGGCGCGCGCGGTGCGGTCAAGGTCAACACCGTTAGCGGGGATATCGGTCTCGTCGTCAATTCGCCTGAGGTGACGGTGCAAACTGTCAGCGGCGACTTACGCTTGCGTGCGCCGGCCAAGCTAACGAAGGTCAATAGCGTCAGTGGCGATCTCCGCATGGCCGGCCTGCAGGGCAAGCTCAGCGTCGAAACGGTGTCGGGCAACGTCGAACTGGATGGCGGCAAGTTTTCCGAACTGCGCTTGAAGTCGATTAGCGGCGATCTCCGCTTGGATGTCGCGTTCGCTGACGCGGCAGAGGTCGTTGGCGAGACACTATCGGGCGAAATTAATATGCGCGTGCCTTCGGGGCTAACGGGTACGGCGTTGCTGAAAAGCTTCAGCGGCGAAACACGCTGCGACGGTGCGTCATTCGAAAACGCGCGCAGCAGCCGCAAGCGCGAATACGTTTGGGGTGATGGCAAGGGCGCCCGTATCGAACTATCCAGCTTTAGCGGCGATATTCACGTCGAACGCAAATAAGTGGCAGCAATAAGCGAAGCGCAGGATATTGTGATTTAGGCCGGTCTGCGCGAGGTGCTAGGCCCTTCAAATGTTTGAAGGGCCTGCGGGTGTCGATTTATTTTCCGGAGTCTGCGGCACGGTTATTGATCCGGCCATTAAGCACTTGAATGAAGGCAGTGCAATGCCAAACCGGATGCCGCACTTCTGAGAAAGCGAGAAATGGCCGGATCAATAACAAAGCAATTTGATTTTATTATTAATTCGGCCACTCACGCTGTCTCGAAAAAGTGCGATCTCAAATTGCCGCGTAGCACCTCGTTCAACTATTTTGTGGCCGAATCAATAATTGCGTGTCGGGCCAATCGCAGCAATGATGCGCAATGCTTATTGCCCCCCGATTGATCACGACTGCGGTTGCTGTCCTTGCCGCCGCGCTGAGTTTGACGCCCGCCACCGCCGACGATCGCCCAACGGCGACCGCGCGACCGCTGTGGGAGGCGGGCATCGCCGGTATTGTCGGCTACGTGCCGGATTATCCGGCCGCCGGCCGTAACCGTGTGCAACCACTGCCGCTGCCGTATTTCATCTATCGCGGCCAGTTCTTTCGGTCGGACACCAACGGCGTCCGCCTCGAAGCGCTGCGCCAACCGCGGTTTGAGTTTGATGTGAGTTTCGGCGCTTCGCTGGCGAGCAATGCCGGCCGAAATTCGATACGCGACGGCCTGCCAGATCTCGACTATCTGCTCGAAGCCGGCCCCAATCTGCGCGTCATTCTGTGGCGGCCGCAGCCGTCATCGCGGTTTAGTTTGGAACTGCCCGTGCGGTCGGTGATTTCAACCGACTTCCTGCATTTCGGCGACCGCGGCTTTCTCTTCGCGCCACGGTTGAGCTGGCTGGATCGTCCACTCGACGACTACGGCCTGCGTTTGCACGTGCAACTCGGCCCCGACTTCGCGACCGAGAAGCTGCAAGACTATTTCTACGAAGTTGCGCCACAGTTCGCCCGCGTCGACCGCCCCGCATTTGATGCGCAAGGCGGGTATCTTGGAACCAATCTGGACATTTCGTTGAGCCGCCCAATCACGCGCCGGGTTCGGGTTTTCGCCGCTACCAAGCTTTCGTATTTCGGCGGCGCTCAAAACCAAGCCAGTCCGCTGTTCCAAGACCGTTTCAATTACGGCATTTTTCTAGGCTTCAGCTGGTCGTTTTGGCAATCCCACGAGACGGCTGCCAGGGCGGAGTAGCGCGCCGCGTGTACTGGCCTAGATGCCGGAATCAAGGCCTCGCATTTTGGTTTGTGGCTGCAGCGGTACCGTTAGGCATGCCGTTGCGGATGGCAGCCCGGGCCGCTGCACTCGATGTGTTCGAGCTGCACGGTGACGTGGGCGATTCCGAAGTGGCTGCGCAGGCGATTTTGGATCCCTTCGAGTACGTCTTTGCGGTCTGAGCCTTCGATCATCACGGCGTGCAACGTCATCATCCGGTGATCGTCAGTTAGCGACCACGCGTGAAGATGATGGATGCTGGTTATACCCGGCACGTTTTCGGCGAGATCGCTTGCAAGGTGGTCGGAATCGAAATCCTGCGGTGCGCCCTCCAGCAGGATGTGGGCCGATTGCCGGGTAACCTGCCAGCCGCCGCGCAGAATCAGCCCGGCGACGATGATCGATAAAATCGGATCGATGGTCGTCCAATTGCTGAACATGATGACGACGGCGGCGGCCATTGCTGCAGCCGAGCCGAGCAGATCGCCGAGCACGTGCAGAATGGCGCTGCGCAGGTTTAGGCTGTCTTCGCCATCGCGCAGCACCAGGAATGCGGCGAGATTAGCCGCGAAGCCGAGCGCCGCAACAATCAACATCGTTTGGCTTTGCACGGGCTCCGGGTGGATCAGCCGCTGGATGGATTCGACGATGATCCAGGCGCTGAGCACGAGCAACGCAAGGCCGTTGACGAACGCAGCCAATACTTCATAGCGGGCGTGGCCGAACGAGAACACGGCGTCGGCCGGCCGCTTGGCGACGCGGAGCGCGACCAGCGCTAACACCAGCGAAGCGGCGTCGGTCAGCATGTGGATCGAGTCTGCCACCAGTGCCAGTGAGCCGGACAGGAAGCCGCCGACCGCTTCCACCAACATAAATACGGTTGTAATGATCAGCGCCCAGAACAGCCGCGTTTCGTTACTGCCGCCATGGTGATGATGATGACCGTGCGCGTGGCTGTGCCCGTGGCCGGCGTGAGCGGACTTCGCTTTCAGCGGCGCTGGCGCGTGCGGATGTTCATGGCCATGCCCGTGATCGTGGCCATGTCCGCGGCTGTGGGTTCCATGATCATGGTCGTGATGATGATCATGGTGCGCATGATCGACGTGGGTATGGCGGGTCATCAACGGCCTCTAAAGATCGGTGCCGATGCGAACAACTGCGCGACCTTTCGCTTGGCCGGCAATCAGTTTTTCGCAATGCGCCGGGATTTCTTCCAAGGATATGGTGTGCGGCGCGATCAACGACGTCAAACCGGACGGTTTCCAGTCCGACGCTAAACGCTGCCACAGCCCGAGCCGCCAGCTGCGCGGGAGATCAATTGAATAAATGCCGAGCAAGCTGACGCCGCGCAAAATAAACGGAATGACCGTGGTATTCAGCGTCGGTGATTGGGCGAGGCCGATTGCGCCGATGTTGCCCCATGGTCTTACCGTGCGCGTTAGGTACGCCAACGTTTCGCCGCCGAGGTTGTCGACCGCGCCGCCCCAGCGCGCAGTTTCAAGAGGTTTGCTGCCGAGGTCCAGCGTTTTGCGGTCGATGATTTCGTCAGCGCCGAGTTTGCGTAAAAAATCCTCGCTGCCGGGCTTGCCGGTGATCGCTGCGACCTGGAAGCCTGTCTGCTTAAACAAGTTGACGGCGATGGCGCCGACGCCGCCGGTGGCGCCGGTAATGGCGATCGTTCCCAATTCGGGCGTTTGGTGATTGTCGAGCATGCGCCGTAACGCCAGCGCCGCGGTGAAGCCGGCAGTGCCGAGCGCCATCGCTTCGCGCAGATTCAGGCCGGCGGGTAACGGCACCACGGCCTCGGCGGGCACACGCGCGTATTCGGCGTAAGCGCCGTCGGTGATTTCGCCGATATTGCTGCCGGTGACAAGAACGGCGTCGCCCGGGGCGTAGTCGGGTACTTCGCTACTGACGACGATTCCGGAAAGGTCGATGCCGGCGACTTTCGGGAAGCCGCGCATAATTTTGCCCTTGCCGGTAACCGCCAGCGCATCTTTATAGTTGACGCAGGAGTAGGCAACGCGGATAACAACCTGCCCGGCGCTGAGGTCGGCGAGTGTAATTTCGTCAAAGCGTGCGACCGTTGTTTTTTCGACTTGGTGAACGCGTAGGGCTTTGAACGGTGTGTTGAGATCGGTCATCATTACTCTCGCTGATATTCCGGCAGAATAAAACATATAACCCTACTCCTGCTCGAAGTCCCATGGCTCAATACACGCGGAATCCCCCATTACTAGAAGCGACGCTGGCGCCAGAGCCGATGGTTCAGTTTGAGCAATGGCTCGCTGAGGCCAGTGCGGCAGGCATTTATGATCCAACCGCGATGACGTTGGCGACCGTGGATCCCGATGGCAAGCCTTCAGCTCGGATCGTGTTATTCAAAGGCATCGAAGCCGACGGCTTCAGCTTTTATACCCACTACGATTCGCGCAAAGCACGTGCACTAGCGGCACATCCGTATGCGGCGGCAACGTTCTGGTGGGATCGGCTTGAACGCAGTGTACGCATCGAAGGGAAGGTCGATAAGTTATCGCGCGCGCTGTCGGAAGCATATTTCTATAGCAGGCCACGAGGGTCGCAGATCGGCGCCCTGACGTCGTACCAGAGCCGGCCGGTTGCAACGCGTGAAGAGCTGGACGAGCGCTTGGCCGCTAATCAGGCCCGGGTTGGGCATGGCCTCGTGCCGTTTCCGGAAACCTGGGGCGGTTATCGTCTGCTGCCGGAGACGATTGAGTTCTGGCAAGGCCGTGATAATCGCGTGCACGATCGCCTTGTTTATCAGCGGGCGGAGTCGGGTTGGCGCATCCAGCGCTTGGAGCCATGACCGGGCCGGACTGGGCGCAGCGGTTGGGCTTAATCCAGCATCCGGAAGGCGGCTGGTTTAGCCGTATTCATACGTCGGAAACCAGCGTGAACACTGCGCATGGTGTGCGGCCGCAAATTACCTCGATCCATTATTTGCTGACGCAGACCCAGCCCATCAGCCGGCTGCACCGGAATCGCTCGGGCATCCTGCATTATTTGCAGCACGGTGGGCCGGTTGAATACGTATTGCTGACTGCGGACGGTGAACTGCAGCGACATGTCTTGGGCTATGCGCCAGGACAAGCGCTGTTCTTATTTGTGCCGGGCGGGGTTTGGAAAGCCTCGCACCTGATCGACGGCGCTGAACATGTGCTGATATCTGAAGCAGTGTCCCCGGGCTTTGTTTTTGCCGATCATGAATTTGCCGGCCCCGATGTGCTCGCCCAGTTTCCTGCCCATACCGAGGAACTGGCGCCGTTTATTCGGCCCTAATCACGCAAGCTGATCACCGGCCAGCCACGGCTGACGGCGGTGGCGCGCAGTTTGTCATCAGGATCAACCGCATGTGGGTGATCGACAAATTCCAGCAGCGGTAAGTCGTTGTTTGAATCGCTATAGCCGAATAGCTTTTGATACGGCGTAGTTTGCGTCGAGAGCCACGCGCGCAAGTTGCTGACTTTGCTTTCGCGGAAATTGGTGCGCGCAAGACGCCCCGTGTAGCGGCCATCTTCAACTTCAGGTTCGGTGGCGAGCAGATTGGGTACGCCCAGCAATTCGGCAATCGGCTCGACGATGAAGCGGTTGGTTGCGGTCGTAATCAACAGCGTATCGCCCTGGTCGCGGTGGCGTTGTAGCAGCGCGGGGGTATGCCGGGCGATGATCGGGGCGATTTTCTCGCGGATGAAGCGCTCCCGTGACGCGACCAATACGGCCAGATCATGGCGAACGAGCGGCGCCAGCGCAAAGCGCGAGAATTCGTTGATGTCGAGTGTTCCGGCGGCGTAAGCGTCGTAAAAGCGCTGATTTTCGGTCGCGTAATAGTCGGCGTCGACAAAGCCGTTTTCGACCATGTGCTGGCCCCACAAGTAATCACTGTCGTGGGCAAGTAGGGTGTGATCGAGATCGAAGACGGCGAGATTCATAGTAAAAATTTTAGAGGGCGAGGTCTGCGGGATGCGCTGTGTAGGGATTCAACTGTAATGCCGAACTCAGCAAATTATCCCAGGATTGGACAATACTTACGGCCAGTTTGCCGCATGGCTCAGAGCTGTGAAAGAATCGAGCATGAATTTTTTATGACGGCACATGCCCAAGTGATTGACGCCGATGGTTTTCGCCCGAACGTCGGAATCATCCTGGCACATGCGGATGGCCGCGTTTTATGGGCTAAACGCATCGGCCAGGAGGCTTGGCAATTCCCGCAGGGCGGCATCAAGCTCGGCGAAACGCCAGAACAAGCGCTTTATCGCGAACTCGAAGAAGAACTGGGCCTGCGGCCGGAACACGTGCACTACCTTGGCGTGACCCCCGGATGGTTGAGTTATCGCCTACCCAAACGCCTGATACGCCGCGGAAGGCGGCCGATCTGCATTGGCCAGAAGCAAAAGTGGTTTCTGCTGCGACTCGTTGGCTGCGAAACCAAGGTTTGCTTTGATCGCACGCCCAAACCCGAATTCGACGGTTGGCGCTGGGTTGATTACTGGTTGCCGCTGCAGGAAGTGGTGTCGTTCAAACGTGAGGTTTACCAGGATGCGCTGCAGCAGCTAGCGCCATTACTGGCCGCGCCTGCGGCGGCGGACATACCGGATAACGTATAGGCGGGCCGGGGCCCGGCCACCCAATAAGTACCGACGCGCGGAACGGGCTATTAACCGCGCGAGCAATGGCAGTGTTGGCCCGAAATTCGGCGCCCAACATTTATTGACAATCATTCTCATTAGTATTTAAATGTCGGCATGATTATCTGCGTCTGCAAAGCCGTATCTGACTCCAAGCTTCGTGGCGCCGTCCGGGACGGCCGCGCGGTTTCGCTGCGCGATCTAACACGCGAGCTTGGCCTGGGCACCTGTTGTGGGAAATGCGTGCCGGCAGCACGTACAGCGCTAATGTTGGCGTTGAACGAGGCGGATCAAGGCGCCGGCGTCAATGCGGCCACTGTTTTGAGTCGGCCGCAGGCGGGACAGTCGGCAAGCGGTGCTGCGCTTTAATAGTCTTAACGCGCCGTTAGATGCGGTTGAAAATCAGACGCATCATCGTTTTAAATTAGAAAAAAACCAACAACTTACATTGCAGAAGTTGGGTCGGCTGCCTATACTCGGAAAAGTACGACTTACCCGAGACAAAAAACATGCGCGGCGATCAAAAAGTAATTGAATTTCTTAACAGTGCGTTGAAAAACGAGCTGACGGCCGTCAACCAATATTTTCTGCACGCACGAATCTTGGGTAATTGGGGCTTGAAAAAGCTCGAGAAATACGAATTTGGCGAATCCATCGATGAGATGAAGCACGCCGATAGCTTGATTAAGCGGATTCTGTTTCTCGAGGGGCTGCCCAATCTTCAGGATCTTGGCAAGCTGTATATCGGCGAGAACGTCAAAGAAATTCTCGAATGCGATTTAAAGCTCGAGTATGAAGCGCACCCGCTGTATAAGGCGGCGATCGCCTACTGCGAGGAAGTCAAAGATTACGTGACGCGTGAGCTGCTGGTCGAAATTCAGGAAAGCGAAGAGCACCACATCGATTGGATCGAAGAGCAGCTGGGGCTCATTGAGCGCATCGGCATCCAAAACTACTCGCAAACTGCGATGGGCGAAATCGGCGGCAGCTAAGCCTTCCTCGCTGCGAATGATTCGCGAAAACCCGCGCCGGAAAATTCGGCGCGGGTTTTCACGTTCTAGAACGGTTTAACGATCACCAAGATCACCATCGCAACGAGGAATACTGCCGGCACTTCGTTAATCCAACGATAAAAGCGTGGGCTGTAGGCATTGGTTTTAGCGGCGAAGCTGCGGACCCGTGTTTTCAACCAGCCGTGGTAGCCGGACAGTAAAACCGCGCATGCAATTTTTGCGTGCAACCAGCCGGCCTTCAAAAAATCTGGGTACATCGCCAGCATCGCGATCGCGAAAAGCCAAGTTCCAACCATGCCGATCGTCATGATCGCGTAGAGCCGACGCTCCATGATGCAGAAGCGCGTATGACCTTCGGCATCATGAACATCGCAGTGATAGACAAACAATCGCGGCAGGTAAAAAAGGCCCGCAAACCAGGAAACCATGAAGATAACGTGGAACGCTTTAATCCAAAGCAACATGCTAAACCTGCACGAATGAGATATATGCACGCTATCATCGCGGCTTGAAATGCGATAGCAAATTTTACGGAGCAGCGGGTCGTGATCGAAGTCGGCATTGTCGGGGGCACTGGGTACACCGGGGCAGAATTATTACGTCTGTTTGCCGGACATCCGTCAGCGCGGGTTTCGGTGCTGACCTCACGGCAGGAAGCGGGTAAGCGAGCCGATGTGCTATTCCCGCATTTGCGCGGGCGCTGTGATTTGGTTTTTACCGCGCCGGACGAGACGGCGCTGGCGCGTTGTCAGGTGGTGTTTTTCGCAACGCCACACGCAACGGCGATGAATTTGGCGCCTGCGCTGCTGGCGCAGGGCGTAAAAATCATCGATCTTTCCGCCGATTTTAGGCTGAAGGATGCTGCAGTCTTTAATCAGTGGTATCGCCACGACCACGCGTGCCCAGATTTATTGGCTGAAGCAGTTTACGGGCTTCCTGAAGTCAATCGCGAGCGCATTCGGGCCGCGCGCCTGGTGGCGGCGCCTGGCTGCTATCCGACGGCAGTTCAGCTGGGGCTCCTGCCGCTATTGGAAGCGGATTGGGTAGAACCGGCGCATTTGATCGCCGACTGCAAGTCTGGTGTTAGCGGTGCGGGCCGGGAAGCGAAGATCGGCTCATTATTCTGTGAGGCGACAGAATCACTAAGCGCCTATGGCGTCGCCGGGCATCGCCATCTCCCAGAGATTGTGCAAGGGTTAAACGGCGCGGCAAAAACGCCCGTTGGACTTACGTTTGTTCCGCATTTGACGCCGATGATTCGCGGGATCCACGCCACGTTGTACGCACGCCTGAAATCGGCGGCCGCAGCGGCGGATCTGCAAGTCTTATTCGAAACGCGGTATCGCGACGAACCATTCGTCGATGTATTGCCTGCCGGCGGTCAGCCGGAAACGCGGGCTGTGCGCGGTTCTAACCTGTGCCGGATTGCGGTGCATCGTCCAAGCGGTGGCGACACGGTGGTTGTGCTGTCGGTCATCGACAACCTGTTGAAAGGCGCTGCCGGTCAGGCGCTGCAATGCTTCAATTTGATGTGTGGGTTTGATGAACGAACCGCGCTTGACGCGTTGCCGCTGGTCCCGTGAATTTCAAGCATAAGATTGTTATTACGCAGCATCAGCCTTGGCGCAGCCGCGCGCTCATCGTCGGTATCGTCGCGACCTTATTGCTGAGCGCGTTCGGGCTTTATCGCTATACACGCGCCACGACCGTATCTGACTTCGAGCGCGCGCAGAGCGAGCGCGATAGTTTGCTTGATGAGCGCCGGACTCTGACGCGTGAGCTGCGCAGCGCTAAAAGCGAAAACGAAAGCCTAAAAAATCAGGTGGCTTATTTGGGGCGTTCGCAAGAAATTGACGGCGCTGCCTGCAGTAGCGTCAAGCAATCGTTGGGGCAGTTGCAAGCGGAAGCATCTGATCTACGAGAGCAGCTCGCATTTTATCGGGGCATCGTTTCGCCCCAGGAATCGCAAGCAGGCGTGCGTGTTTATGACTTCAAGATTTCGAAGTCAAAAACAGAAACTGATGGCTATCATTACGATCTTGTTCTAATTCAGCCCGTACGCAGCGAAAAACGAGTCGCGGGAAGTATTGATATCCTTATTGAAGGGCTGAAAGCGGGGCAAAAGCAAACATTACGATTTGCAGAAATCAGCGCTGACAGTAATAAAAATCTGGTATTTTCATTTAAATACTTCGAAGAATTTGGCGGACAAGTGCGGTTACCGGCCGGTTTCCGGCCTTTGCGTGCAACGGTGGCGCTGCAGCCCAGCGGCGAAACCGGTCCTAAAATCGAAGACGAATATGAATGGGCCAAGATTCTTCAGGAGGCAGCGGCGCCATGAAAGGTTTTCTGAGCTCTAGCTCAAGCACGAAAGGTGCGACTGTAGATACATTGATCGGCCGTCAGACCGAGATCCTGGGGGACGTTCGTTTTTCCGGCGGCCTGCACATCGACGGTAAAGTGAAAGGTAACATTACCGCGGCGAGTGATAAGGCGGCTTCGCTTTCCGTTAGCGAAGCAGGGGCCATTGAAGGCGATCTGCGCGTCCCCACGATCATGTTGAATGGCACCGTGGTCGGCGATGTGCATGCAAGCGAAAGATTGACGCTTAACGCCAAGGCGCGTATCAACGGCAATGTTTACTACAAAGTGCTGCAGATGGAGCCCGGTGCGATGATTAATGGTCAGCTGCTGTTCGAAGACAGCGAGCCACCAGCATTAACGCACCAGAAGGGTAGTGAAGGAAAAACCGAGTCAGCGGTCCTCGCGATGGAGGATGCGCGACGTAGCAAGTCAGGCTAATTCGCCCGACGCTTGGAGAGATGAGATGGACGTAATTGAAGCCCCCGTTGCAGAGACCCCAGACCTCGTGTTCACCAACGCGGCCGCTAGCAAAGTGCGCGAGCTGTTGGATGAAGAAGATAACCCCGCGATGAAATTGCGCGTGTTCGTGACCGGTGGCGGCTGTTCTGGCTTCAAGTATGGTTTTACGTTCGACGAAGCGAGTGAAGACGGTGATTTTGCCGTTGAAAACGGCGGCGTGACCTTAGTCGTTGACCCCATGAGCTTTCAGTATTTAGCAGGCGCTGAGATCGACTACAAAGATGACGTCGACGGCGCACAGTTCGTTATTCGCAATCCGAACGCAACCACGACCTGCGGTTGCGGCTCGTCGTTCGCAGTTTGATCGAAACGAAGCGTTGGTAAGCGAGGCCCTAGTCTGAATTTATTAGGCGGGATAAATCCCGCCTAATATCGCTGGTTTGCTGGCGCCCGTTACTGCGGGCAAATTGCCGGGGCCTCCGGCCAGCGTTCGCATCGCCAGCCAGGCGAATGCGGTGGCTTCGATCAATTCCGCGCCCAGGCCATAGCCGTCAGTCGTTGCAAGCACTGCTTTGGGCCCCAGCAGCGCTTGTAGTCGCCGCTGCAGTAATAAATTGCGTGCGCCGCCGCCGCAGACTAAAACGCGCGCCCAGTTCGTGCCTTGGCTGTGGATTGCTTGCGCCACCGTGACCGCAGTTAGTTCGCAAAGTGTGGCCTGTACATCACGCGGGTCGAGCGTATCGAGCGCCGGAAAAAGGCGGCGTGCCCACGTCAGACGAAAATAATCCCGGCCGGTGCTTTTGGGCGGTTTCGCGGCAAAGTAAGGATCGGTTAATAGCGCGTCGAGCAGCGCGAGGTGCACGGCCCCGCGCGCACCAAAGGCTCCGTCGACGTCGTAGGCTACGTTGTGGTGCAGCTGCACCCATTCGTCCATTAAGGCATTGCCAGGGCCGGTGTCAAACCCACGGACGGCCTGGGGCGTTTTATCGGGCAGGAGCGTGACGTTGGCAATCCCCCCGATATTCAGCACGCAGCGCCGCTCATCGGCGGCAAATAACGCGTGGTGAAATGCCGGCACGAGTGGCGCGCCCTGGCCGCCGAGTGCGAGGTCTCGGCGGCGGAAATCAGCGACGGTCGTAATCCCGGTTTGTGCGGCAATGCGGCTCGGGTCGCCGAGCTGCATCGTTAACCCACGCGGCCCTTCGTGAAAGACCGTTTGACCGTGGCTGCCAATCGCCTGAATCTGCTGAGCTTCGATGCCCGTTGCCGACAAGACATGCTGCGCCGCCGAGGCAAAACGATCAGCAATTCCGATGTCGATCAAACTCAACTCGCGCAACGTAATTGCGGGCTGATTTAGCGACAGCGTGAGCAACCGCGCGCGCTGCTCGGCCGCGTACTCGGTATGGCTGCTCCCGATAACACGGATAAAACGGTCGCCATCAAATTCGGCGATGACGGCATCAATGCCGTCAGCGCTGGTTCCGGACATTAGCCCTAAGTAAAGCGTACGCAAGGCAGGCCGCTTAGGGGCGCAAGGAGGAATTAATCAATTTAACGGCTGAGCGATGCAAACCGGCGGTTGTTCAGGGCTTCAATCTTGGCAACTAAAGGCCGCGCTTGGGCGCGGAATTGTGCAACGAGCTGTGGATTCAGCGGAATCGAGCGCGGTAGTGGCACCGTAACTGGGTTTTGATGGACCCCGTTCACCCGGAACTCGTAGTGCAAGTGCGGCGCAGTGGCAAGCCCGGTACGGCCGACATAGGCCACTGTTTGCCCTTGGCGAACCCGTGCCCCGACGCGGAGCCCAGTCTGAAATCGAGAGAGATGACCGTAAACCGTTTCGTACTGCGAGCCGTGCTGAATAATCAAAACATTGCCGTAGCCGCCTTTTACGCCGACAAATTCAACCTTGCCGTCACCGGTTGCATGCACCGGCGTGCCAATCGCCGCCGCGTAATCCACGCCTTTATGCGCACGAATCACGTTGAGAATCGGATGAAAGCGGCGAAGATTGAAGCCTGAGCTGATCCGAGCAAAGTCAACGGGCGTACGGATAAAGGCGCGCCGCAACGATTGCCCGTCCGGCGTGTAATAGCTTGAGCGGCCTTCGCCATCAACGTAGCGCACCGCGCGGTAAACATGGCCTTGGTTGACGAATTCCGCGGCCAAAATATCGCCTTCGCGGATTTTTTTCCCTTCCTTATATAGCTGGTCGAAAATCACCGCGAAACGATCGCCTTCCTGTAGATCTTGGGCGAAATCGATGTCGTAACCGAAAATATCGGCGAACTCGAGGATCATGCGATCCGATAGACCTGCTTTATGGCCGTCGGCAAACAGCGATGACCGGATAACACCGGCGCTTTCGTTGTTTCTACGCTCCAACGTAGCGGTAATCGTCGCGGCTTCAAAGCCGGCACCCTTGCGGCGTATGCTTAACGTATGCGTTTCGTCGTAAGCGTAGCTTAGTTCGGCGAGTTGACCCGAGGTAATTTTAAGGTTGAGCTGATCTCCGGCACGAATCCGCTGCAAGCGCGTGCTATCGCCGCCCAAGCGCGTGATTTGCATCCAGTTATCGGCAGGCAAACCCTGCGACTCGAAAATATTTGACAAACTTTGCCGCGGTGCGACGATGATCTTGGTCCAATCGTTCGCTTCGGGGGTGGTCAGCGCCGCGGCGACCACGTTTTGCCCGATGTCCATGCGGGGGGATGCGATAGGCCCGAGATTGGGGATCGCGGGTTTTGAAGCTTGAATTGGCAGCGCTGACGCAGGCTCTGACCGCGAGTAAAGCAGGGCAACCGTCGAAACCATCAGGAACGCGCCAATTAAGGCGATCCTGCGCTTCGAGGAGGCCGAGGCCTCGACCGCAAGGCTATAATTCTGTGACATAAATGATCCGCAAAAACAATTTGAGCCGCACAATTATGCGGGCATAAAGATCAAGCCTATTTGGGTTGTTATTGTTGATCCGCAAGTCGGTAACAAAACATAAAATCCAAGCCTTGGCAATATATTTTCTAAAATACCCCGCTAAAGTTGCGAACCGCAGCTGCGACACTTGAGAAGGCCTTTGAACATCGAAGAAATTGAACGCGGTACTGACGAAGTCATTCCGCGTGCCGATCTGCATCTCCGCTTAGCCCAAGCCGAAAAAGATGGGACGCGGCTGCGCATTAAAGCCGGATTCGACCCTACCGCCAAAGACTTGCATCTCGGCCATACATTATTGCTTAACAAATTACGTGCCTATCAGGATGCGGGGCATGAAGCGATATTTTTGATCGGCGACTTTACCGGCATGATCGGCGATCCAACCGGCAAAAATGAAACACGAAAGCCGCTGACGCGCGAGCAAGTTGAAGACAACGCGAAGACGTATCAAGAACAGGTTTTTAAAATCCTGGATCCAGCCAAGACCACCATTGCATTTAATAGTCATTGGCTGGACGCGCTTGGGGCCGAAGGCATGCTACGTCTTGCAGCGCAATATACCGTGGCGCGGATGATGGAGCGGGACGATTTCACCAAGCGATTCCGTGACAATCTCCCGATTGCGATACACGAATTTTTATATCCGCTGCTACAGGGCTACGATTCTGTGGCACTTAAGGCGGATGTTGAACTGGGCGGTACCGATCAGAAATTTAATTTGCTGGTCGGCCGGCATTTGCAAACTGCCTATGGGCAAAAGCCGCAATGCATTATGACGGTGCCGATTCTGGAGGGGCTGGACGGTGTTCAAAAGATGTCGAAATCCCTAAATAACTATGTTGCGCTCAATGATTCGCCAAAAGAGATGTTCGGCAAAGTCATGTCGATTTCGGACACCTTGATGTGGCGTTACTTCGAGTTGCTAAGCTTCCGCCCGCTTGCGGAGCTTGCAGACCTGAAGCGTGGTGCGGAAGCCGGGCAAAATCCGCGTGACATAAAGATGGCACTTGCCGTCGAGCTGGTAGAGCGGTTTCACCGTGGCGGTGCGGGAGAAGCAGCAAAAGCGGAGTTTATTGCGCAGTTTTCCCAGGGCGCCCTGCCAGAAAACATACCCGAGATCATCATCGCCGTTCCGGAAGCGGGGTTGCCGCTGGCTGTTGTTCTTAAGCAAGCAGGCTTGGTCGCAAGTAACGGTGAAGGCAACCGGCTTATCGACCAAAAAGCGGTGAAGGTCGATCATCAGCGCGTCGAGGATCGGCAGACGGCATTGAAGGCCGGCTGTAATCACTTATTACAGGTCGGTCCGCGACGGTATGCGCGCGTACTGTTACGCGCCGAGTAATCGATTCTCGGCGAGGGTTTTCCTGGACGACCTAGCTCTGTTGGAAAGTTTGTGACAAGCAGTTGACAGCCGCTCAAACCTCTATACAATTCGCCACCTCGCAGCGGCTACCGCGGCGGGGGTGGGAAGTGAAGAAGTTGGTGCTTTGAATTGGAAACGATTTGAAGTATTGACAAAGGGAAAAAATCCTATAGAATTCGCCTCCCTT
>JALNYU010000028.1 GCA_023229645.1 Nevskia sp.
GTACGGCGTCGGAGATTACGAGATGGCACCCGAATCAATCCAGGCCGGCCAGTACGGCCGCCCCGAATTCCGACTTGTTGTCGGCTCGCCGATCACGGCCGCGACTAAGAAAGCGGCCTGACCCTCTGCCGCAGCTGGTAGGCATCCAGCGGACTGCGCTGTGACCTGTAACCCAGGTAGTCCAATGCCGCGCGGGGCGGCTTAGCCAGCACCCCGCACCAATTTTGGAGACGACGAGATGGAAATGTACCCGACGGTTTTTCAGTGTTCAGGTTTTGCCGGTCAGCAGCAGCTTAGCGACGGCTCTTTCGTTCCGACCTGTTCAACTGAATTCGCCCTTGTGCCGGCTGATTCGTCGTCTCTAAACCTGTCTCCCGATGCTGTAGCCGGGTTGATGGCCGCGATTTTAGCTTTGTTCGCGGTCGCCTATGTCGTCCGAGTCGCTACTCGGGCATTTCGTGGTGTTTCTTAAAAAAAGGAGTTTTCGATGATCAACCGTAATGTTTTCAAGCCCGTTTTCGCCGCGGTTCTCGCAATGTCTGCAACCGTTCCCGCCTTTGCGCAGGCCGGCATTCCAACCATTGATTCGGCGACCGCAGGTACTTATTTGCTTGCCGCCGGTGGTGCCGCCATCGCTGCCGCCGGTCTCTCGCAGTGGGCACTTGGTGCGATCTCCGCCGTGGTCAGTTGGGCAAAACGCACCTTCATGAAGGGCTAGTCGTCGGCCTTGACGGGGTGGGGGAAACCTCACCCCTTTTTTTGAGATAAGACCATGCCTTTACTACTCGCCTGTATCGTTCTCTTTGCAATGGTGGTCGCATGCTATATCGCATTCTCCGCGTAGTTTTACTCTTCGCCGCGATGCCTGCTGTAGCTCAAACGTCCGCTGGTATATCGTGCCCGGCAGGTCAGGCGGCACGAGTTACGGTGTCGGTCGTATCAAATGGTGGTCGATGTCCGGTTGGTACCGTCTTATATGCGCCGTATGTGTACGATTCTTGTTTGCGGCCGGCCGGTGATTATTTTGGTGCTGGTACAGGCTGTCAATTCACAGGTACGCGCTCTAGCGTGTCGTCTAGACAATCGCTTGCGGAAGGTTTAACGGGTGCTGGCTGCGGTGGTGTTAACTACGCCGTTATTGAACAATTTAGTGCCGAATCGTGTGCTGTACCTCCGGCGTGTTCGGATTTTTCAACTATTCAGGCAACTGGAGAACTTGCGGTGCAGGGCGGTTCTTCCGGCGGCGCGGTTTGCCAAAATGGCTGCGCGCTGGTGCAGACTGGCGGGAGTTGCGATTTATCTACTACCGTGCAATGGAGCGATCCGAAAACGGGTAGGTCGTTTCGGTCCGAAGGCTGCCCTAATTCAAATTGGAGAAATTCGGGCGTTTGCCCTACGACGAATAACGCCGCAGGTGGTAATCAGATATTTCAGTCAGAAAAGGGTGACACGGTTCAGTCCACCGGTGACGGGAACAAGTCATGCGGCCTATTCAACGGGGAGCCTATTTGCGTCGGTCCGCCGCCACCTCCCGGTACGTGTACTAGTACCCCAGGTGGCCAATCATTTTGTACAACACCCGTCGTTGCGCCACCAGCACCAAAAAACCCCAATACCGGCGCGCCAGCACCACCTGACATGACGGCCAGAGTCACGCCGCCCGGCACTATCGTAAATATCTACGACCCTACGACGATTAACAATCCTGGAGGCACAAGCGGTGGTACTACTACAGGTGGCACTACTGGCGGCACTACCGGTGGTAGCACTGGTGGCGGTACGACTGGTGGAACGACGGGTGAGGCTAGCGGCATTGGCGGAGGTACGGATTGCACTGTCGCGCCGTCGTGTACCGGCGATGCAATCCAATGCTATATCGCTAATCAAACTTGGCAACAGACTTGTGCATTTCGAAAACCTGAAATTTCGGAAGTAGATTCTAATTTTCAAGAATCTATAGCTGATTTGAAAAAACCCGATGGTTCTATTCTTCCCACTGCTGAAATAGATTTGTCAGACGCGTTGAGTATCTCAGCATCGTCTGCCCCTTGTCTTGATGATATTCCCGTCGTTATTCCCCAGTTCGGTACGGTCGTTGTTCCGCTCTCAGACTCATGTCAGCTAATGACAGCGCTAGGCTATTTGTTCCTGATCAGCGCGTCGTTTTTCGCCCTTCGTAACGTTATAGGAGCTATTTCATAATGGCCGCGCTCGCTAGTCTTCTCGCTTCGGCCATTGGTCGTATATTTCTGCAAATTTTGCTTGCTCTCGGCATTGGCTTTGCCACATATAAAGGGTCAGATCAGTTAATTAGCTACGCCGGTCAGCAGATTCAGTCCTATCTTGGCGCGCTGCCGCCTAACATGATCCAAGCTATTAATTTGCTACAGATTCCGACCGTCATATCGATCATCTTGGCAAGTTATGTCTCTCGCGTCGGAGTCTCCTCTGCATTCAAACGATTCACTGTCGCCAAATGATCACTCTATTAACGGGCAATCCTGGCTCCGGTAAAACACTGTGGTGCCTGGGCGAGCTAGAACGCTTGATTAAGGTGCGCGCCGAAAACGAAAAGCCGTGTCAGGTGTATTACAACGGCATTCCGCTATTGCCGGATTGTCCGTACTTTGGTGATTGGAAACCGTTATCTGACGAAGAGGCAAGGGACCCGCACGCATTGCCGGCCGGTACCGTTCTAGTCGTCGACGAAGCCTATCGGTTGTGGCCCTCGGACGCCTCGGCCAAAACGTCGAAAGTCCCCGGATATGTCGAGCTTTTCGCCACACACCGACACCGTGGTCACGACGTTTTTTTGATCATGCAAAAACGGTCACAGATTCACCCGTTCTTGCGTGATCTCGTTAATCGGCATGTGCATCTCGAAGCTCCGTTTGGCCTTAATCGCGCTACCGTGTATAGTTGGGAACGACTCGCGGATCCCACTAAGAAAGGCGAGTTCGGCGAGGCAGTGCGCGCCGCGTTTCCGTACCCCGTTGAGCGTTACAAGTGGTACAAATCGGCTGATCTGCACGTTAAAGAGCGTCGCTTGCCGCTGGGCAAAGTCGCCGTTATCGGCGCCGCCTCGCTTTTTGCGATTGCCGCATTTTATGCCGGCTATCGCGTAGTCTCATCCTCGGGTCATGGTGCGGATTCAAAGTTACCGTCACCGGCACCATCGCCCGGAACTGCGGCTGCCGATTTGCACCCAGCACCGCGCATCCTCAACGCGGCCGACTGGACCGCGCAATACAAGGAACGTCTGCCCGGCGTCCCGCGTTCCGCACCGATCTACGACGCTGTCTTCAAAGCGCAATCGTATCCGCGCGTTGCCGGCTGCGCCTCAATCCGTATCGGTGATCGTCACGACTGCCGTTGCAACACGCAGCAAGGTTCAACGATCACTACCATGACCGCCGAGCAATGTGAACAATGGATACACTACGGCGCCTTTGATCCTGGCTCGACGATGGACATTTACGCCGATCCTGACCGCTTTCGTGCAAATCGCCCGCTACCGTCCATCACTTCAGATTCCGGTCAATCCGCCGCCGGCTCATCAGGCCTAGCCGCCGCGCTCGACATTACGCCGTCAGCTTCTCGCTGATCATCTCGAGCTTGCGCAACTTCCGGACTTTCGCCTTAGCTGCCGAAATCACGATTTCGACCGGCTGAGCGCTCGCCCCGGACATATCCGCTAGGCGCTTCCGGATCAAGTGGTAGCACTCGACCACAACCGCGTCACTCGCTGGATTCGTTTCCGCTTCAATCGCGCGAAACGCATCCAACAGATTTTGCAAACGGTGGCTATTCATGGCTTGTTTCTCCGTAGAAATTGGACCGACAAAGGCGGTCACCCTGGGTGACCACCTTTGTTGGGCACCAACAGCTACGAAGAGAGGACGGCTCAAGTGCGGCGTGTACCGGCTCGTCGGCCGACGTCTTTATGTCGGGCGTCGAACGGAACGCAAGCCGGCGCAGCGAACACTTGAACCGCCCGCAACGCAGTGGCCCACCGGCTAGATCAATGTTCGGGACCCAGGCTTTTGCGACTGCGTAATCGCCAAGGTTTTGTTATCGTCGTCTACCATCTAGCACGGAGGCTTTATGTTTTTTCGTTCGGTTTACGGAGCGCTTTTTTTATTTTCGGCTACGTCTTTCGCTGATTCGATATCAACGACGTGGGTTTGTTCGGATTCAAAGGGCCATAAGACGATTCAGGATCATCCGTGCGACCCCGCAGCATCTGTTAAGGAGGTTCCAACGGTTACGCATGACCAGACGTTGCATGAGTGGCTTGATCGTCAAGCCAGTAAGCAGCATTACAGTAGCGATGAATTACGTTGTCGTTTCCTACGCCAAAGCTCATCCGTGGTTGATCGGCGCGAGGCGCTCGAACATTGCAAGGGTATTTACTGAGACGTTTCGCAGGTGCCGTTCAAACCTAATTTTTGTTTTACCTTTCGGATTGCTTCGTTTTTATCTATACGCCAGCCCGCAACAGGTAGAGCGGTGCCCCGGAAAATCTGCGTGGACATCAAGGCTACCCATTGCGGCACATTGCGCGTAGACCGCCATCTTTGGATTGTTCGGACGCTTACACCCGTTGTTATTGCGAGAATTTCGATATCGTGGTTATGCCAGCGTTCCCAGTTAGACCAAGCATTCCAGCGATCTATTTTCGCAATCTTCAATTTAATTTCCTTTTAAGTTAGTAGCTTGATCCTACGGTTATCGTCATTATTCGATAAATATTTAAATTTAATTGCCGTCTGTCGTCACTGGTGTTTCGTTGGTATCAATAAGTGCACAATGTTTATTATGTTAAATATTAGATATACAGTGGCCGCGCGCGCAAACGTATTTACAGCCTGTTTCGCGAACGACCCGTTTTCTAGATGTGCCTAATGCCGATGTCCGACGTACATTTCTGTACGCCGGACATGGCCAGCATTATTTGTCGACGTTGTGCTGTCGTTTGCTGTGTGCTTTATCCAGCTACAGCGTCGGCGACTTCCTGTGTCGTCGGCTGGTCGTCGGCCAGTGCGCGCCGCGCAGACACGATGGCGTAGATAAGGATTGAGAGCACAACGCCGATGAACAAGGCGCACAACGCCGCGTCGATGCGGTCATTGAGAATCACGCGTTGCATCTCGCCAACTGTTTTGGCCGGTGCTAGGACTTCGCCACGCGCCATCGCAGTTGAGAATTTTTCGGCATGCGCGAGGAAGCCAATCTTGGAATTGGCATCGAACATCTTCTGCCAGCCGGCAGTCAGCGTGCAGATCAAAAGCCAGCCGGTCGGCACCATTGTTACCCAGGCGTAGCGCTGTTGCTTCATCTTGAAGAGAATGACGGTCGACAGCATCAACGCGATTGCAGCTAACATCTGATTTGAAATGCCGAATAGCGGCCACAGGGTGTTGATGCCGCCTAATGGATCGGTAACACCTTGATATAGAAAGAACCCCCACCCGCCTACCGCAAGCGCCGTGGCCGCAAGATTAGGTGCGATACGGCGTGTGTCTTTCATCACCGGGATAGCGGTGCCGAGGAGATCCTGAATCATAAACCGGGCGACACGAGTGCCAGCGTCGACAGTGGTCAGGATGAACAGTGCTTCGAACAAAATCGCGAAGTGATACCAGAAAGGCATCATCGCCTGCCCGCCGATGACGTGCGACAGGATGTGTGCCATGCCGACTGCAAGCGTTGGCGCGCCGCCACTGCGCGACAGGATGGTTGACTCTCCGACGTCGCGAGCAACTTGGTCGAGCAGATCTGGCGTTATGACGAAGCCCCAGTTACTGATTACTTGCGCCGCTTCGATGCTCGTCTTTCCGATCAATGCTGCCGGTGCGTTCATCGCGAAGTAGACGGATGGCTCGAGCACGCACGCAGCGATTAACGCCATGATTGCGACGAAGCTTTCAGTCAGCATTGCGCCGTAGCCGATGAAGCGCAAATCGCGTTCGTTCTCGACCATCTTAGGCGTCGTGCCACTGGCGATCAGCGCATGGAAACCTGAAACCGCGCCGCAAGCAATGGTGATGAACAGGAATGGAAAAAGCTTGCCTGAGAAAGCCGGCCCGGTGCCGTCGATGAAACGCGTGAGCGCTGGCATCTGCAGATCCGGCCGGACGATCAGAATCCCCAGTGCTAAACCGGCGATGACGCCGATCTTTAGAAACGTCGATAAATAGTCACGCGGCGCAAGGAGCAACCAGACGGGAATAACCGAGGCAACGAAGCCGTACGCCATTAAGCCCAGCGCCAACGCCGGTCCTGAATAGGTAAACAGGGGCGCGAGCGCTGGCGAATGGGCAATGGGTTCGCCACCGAAAACCGCTAGCATCAATAGAACGAAGCCGATTGCCGACATCTCACCGATCTTTCCGGGTCTGATGAATCGGCCGTAGACCCCCATTAGCAGGGCGATAGGAATCGTCGCGACAACGGTGAAGGTGCCCCACGGGCTGCCCGCTAACGCCTTGACCACCACGAGCGCTAACACAGCTAAAAGGATAATCATGATCATCAGCACCCCGATCAGGGCGATCGTGCCAGGCACCGCGCCCAACTCGGAACGGACCATATCGCCTAGCGAACGGGCATCGCGGCGGGTCGACAAAAACAGGATCAGGAAATCTTGAACTGCGCCCGCGAACACGACGCCGACCAGCAGCCAGAGTGTGCCTGGCAGGTAGCCCATCTGTGCGGCGAGTATTGGTCCAACGAGTGGTCCCGCGCCGGCAATGGCCGCGAAATGATGTCCGAACAGGACGGTTCTGTTCGTCGGTACGTAATCCAGACCGTCGTGATGCCGTACGGCGGGCGTCCGCCGCGCCGGGTCAATTCGCAGCACGCGACTGGCGATGAAAAGGCCGTAGAAACGATAGGCGATGGTGTAGACGCACAAGGCTGCGACCACGATCCACAAGGCGTTGATCGGCTCCCCACGTTTAAGCGCGATCCAGCCGAGTGCGATAGTACCGACAACAGCGGTTAAGGCCCAGCCGAGCCATTTCATCGGCGTAGCCGGCCTAATACGCACTGCTGCCGGCCATGGTTGTGCTAGTCGCATCGCTGCTTCTCCCCTTATTTTCGTCATGTTGGTGCGCTGGACGTTATCGCTCCAAATAATCCAACGGAACCCCTACATTCGTCTGGGCTGACAGGTTGGGCCGTGGTGGGCATACTGAAATTCACGGTGATATGCGGGGCCACTAAGTCTGGTCCGGCAACGCTGCGGGGAGGAGAGCATTCGATGACGCCGGGCATGCTGGCTGCGATCAGCGCGATCTACGTTGCGAGTCTTTTCGGCGTCGCCTGGCTCGGCGACAGGGCGACCGCGCGGGGAGCGCGGTTCTTCGATCGGCCGGCTGTTTCTGGTGTCGTTTACTGCCTGACGCTGGCGGTTTACAACACAAGTTGGAGCTTCTACGGCTCCGTTGGTCGCGCCGCGCGGACAGGCTGGGGCTATCTGCCGATTTACCTCGCGCCGGTCCTTATACTCACGGTTGGCCGGCCGTTGCTGCGGCGCATCGTTGCAGCCGCTGATCGACAGGGGTCAACGTCGATCGCCGATTTTCTCGCCGCGCGATACGGCGCGCGTCAGTCGGTAGCAGCGCTGGTGACAATTGGATCGCTCGCTGCCGTTCTGCCCTACATCGCGCTCCAACTAAAGGCAGTGGCCGGTAGCTTCGAGCGGCTGCAGACAGGGAGTCGAGGTGTTTACGGCGCGCCGGCCAGCATAGGCGTCATCCAGGACACCGCGTTCTGGGTGACGGTGGCTATCGCGATGTTCATCGTGATGTTCGGGGTCCGTCACAGTCATCGCAGTGAGCGGCATCGCGGACTTATGATCGCAGTCGCATTCGATAGCATCGTAAAGCTCGTCGCCTTTTTAGCCGTGGCGACAGAAATTATCTCCGAAGTTTTCGGTCCCGGCTTGAGCGGCGTCGCCCGTGCTTTTGCCAGCCTTCCACCGGCGGTGGTCGTGCCTGATGTCCTGCAGCCGCTGTGGCTATCCAACACGCTGATCGCCGCACTATCGTTTCTATGCCTGCCGCACATGTTTCATGTGATGGCCGTCGAGCGGAATCGGACCGGCGATCTCGCCTGGGGCGGACGGCTATTCCCGCTCTATCTCGTGCTACTCAGCCTGCTGATGTTGCCCGTGGCGGCGGCTGGAATTACGGTGTTGGGTAGTAGCGCGCAAGGCGACGGATTTATGATCGCGCTGCCGCTCGCCGCTGGCCGGCCCAGTGTGGCAGTACTCGCGTATATCGGCGGGCTCTCGGCTGCGACAGGCATGGTCATCGTCGCCACTGTTGCCCTGGCGACGATGCTGTGTAACGACGTCATTATGCCGGTGGTCTTGCAGGCCGGCCGCACCGACGCACGGCTGCGCGACGCCGACGTCTCGGCATTGCTAATCACGGTCCGGCGCATTGCCGTGGGCGCGATCCTACTCCTTGCTTATGCGATGCATCGGGCGACCGCTGACTATCGCTTAACAGAAACCGGCTTGGTTTCATTCGTCGGCGTTGCCCAATTTGGCCCGGCGCTGATCGCCGGACTCTATTGGCGCCGTGCAACCGCGGCTGGCGCGGTCGCCGGAATTGCCGTGGGCCTGGCGATATGGGCTTGGCTGCTGCTCGGGCCGATCTCATTTCGGCCAGTGATCGGATCGGACCCGATCAGCGTCACGACATTTGCTAGCCTAGCAGCCAATATCGCCCTATTTTGGTTGGTGTCGATTACTGCGACGCAAGAACTGGGCACCAAGTCCGTGGCAGATTCTGCCGAACCGCTCAGTGGCGCGGAGTTGCGCGCACTCGCCGTCCGTTTCGTCGGCGCTGACGCTGCAAATACTGCATTTGCACGCGTTTCGTCCGCACGCTTCGAGGAATCGCCACACACGCTGGCCGAGCTGACGCGCAATCTGCTCGCCGGCGCGATCGGCAGTTCATCGGCGCGGGTGGTAATGGCAGCGGCAGGCGATCGGGCCGCCCTAGGCAACGCGGACGCCCGCACGATATTAGATCAAGCGTCCGAAGCGCTGCGAATTAACCATCGTCTTCTGCGCACCGTGCTAGACACGATCCCGCAGGGCATCTGCATCTTCGACGCCGAGCAGCGCGTCGTTGCCTGGAACATCACCTTTCTACGGCTGCTCGACATTCCATCGGGCATTGTGTGCGTTGGCCTGCCGCTGGCAGATCTCCTTATATTCAATCTGTCCCGTGCACGCTATGCCGGCAGCGACCCTCGCCTATTGCTGGCGCCCAATGCATTCGAAGCTGAACAATGGCCATATGTCTACGAGCGTGAAAGGCCGGACGGCGCGGTGATCGAAATCGCGTTTGATCGGCTGCCAGATGGCGGCCTCGTATCGACTTACAGCGATGTGACTGAGCGTCATCGCACTGCGGCTGCGTTACGCGTAACCAATGACGAATTGGAGGTGCGCGTGCGCGAACGAACCGAAGCGCTGGCCCGGGCAACGGCCGCCGCCGAGGCGGCCAACCTCGCCAAGACGCGATTTCTTGCTGCCGCTGGCCACGATCTCCTTCAGCCCATCAATGCCGCCCGCCTTTTCCTGGCAACAGTCGAACATCAAGCCAAGCTGGGAAAGGCAGCGGTTGCGGCGGTGGCGAGTGCTGCCACCGCCATCCATTCGACCGAAGCGATGATTCACGGCCTATCTGAACTCTCAGCGCTCGACACCGGCGGCATGCAGGCTGCCATCACCTCGATCGACCTGCCCAGCTTGCTGGGCTCACTCGCCTCAGAGATGAATGTGATTGCGGGCGAAGCCAACGTGGTGCTGGATGTCTCCGTCCATCCGGCAACGGTGTGCGGCGATCCTGCACTATTGCGACGTATCGTCCAGAACTATCTCGTCAACGCCCTGCGTCATGCTGGGGCAAAGCGAGTACTGCTTCGCAGCCGCGCCCGCGGGCCGTGCGTTGAAATTCAAGTCTGGGATGACGGTTGCGGCATACCACGTTCGATGCGCACCGCGATCTTTGACGAATTCCACCGCGGTGGCCGCCCGTCTGGCGCCGGTATGGGACTCGGGTTGGCGATTGTGCGTCGAATCGGCGCCATGCTTGGTCATACGACTGGCGTGTTCTCGCGGCTCAATCGCGGCTCCTGTTTCTACGTTCGAGTGCCGGTAAGTGCCAGAAATGGCATTGCCGCACCAGAACACGCCGTCTCGCACGGCGAACTTCGCTCCCTGCGAGTTTTGTGCGTAGACGACAACTCACAGGTTTTGGCTGCACTTAGTGGGCTACTCACGCAGTGGGGCCAAGTTGTTGAAATTCAGCCGGGCGCGGTGCCGCCGCAAGCAATGGTGCTCGACTACCATCTCGGAGACGGCCTGACCGGGGTTGACCTGTTTGATCGGCTGTCGGCGCTGTGGGGGCGCCAAGTACCTACCCTCCTCGCTACGGCGGACCGTTCCACCGAGGTGCGCGAGCAAGCCGCCGCGCGCGGCATTGGCATCGTACATAAACCCATTCACCCTGATGCCTTACGTGCGTTTTTGGTCAAGGCGGCGACATGACCTCGCCGTTGATCCTTGTTGCCGATGATCACCCGCTGTTTCGCGATGCCGTTGCCGTAGGCATGGCAGCACACCTACCCGACTGCCGCTTCGAAACGGCGGCGACCTTGGCTGAGGCGCTCACCTTGCTGCAGGAACGAACGCCAGCCCTGCTGCTGCTTGATCTCGACATGCCCGGCGCTGAAGGTTTGAGTGGGCTGGTCGACGTTCGCGCCGCGGCACCTGCGGTGTCGGTTGCGATCTTGTCAGCGACGATCGTGCCGGCTGTCGTCGCCAATGCCATCGCCCTGGGCGCGCGCGGCTACCTGCATAAGTCTCTCGATATAACCGAAATGATACGCGCGATACGCGGGCTGCTCGCCGGCGCCCTCTGGCTGCCGCCTCAACTCGACGGTGTTCCGCTCGCAAGCCATTCGACGGCCACGAAACTCGCGATGCTGTCCCCCCAGCAGCTCAGAATTTTGCGTATGGTCACGTCTGGTCTTTTAAACAAACAGATCGCCGCCGAGCTTGGCATTGGTGAGCAGACTGTTAAAGATCATATAACGATGATTCTGCGCAAGATGGGCGTTACCACACGTACGCAAGCCGCAGTCGAGGCTGAACGTGCATTCTTTGCCCGTTGAGACGCAACGGAAGACTGGCCGTCGCCGCGCGCGCAATCGCTTCGAAACACGGCGCTGCGTGCCCAAGCGTACAGACGGTCATCGTGGCCGCGGGCATTTTGATCGTCGGTGCGCCTAGCCTACAGGCGCTGTGTCGATTCAGGAGCCACCCTTGAACAAATGTCCCATCATGACCACGGCGGCCGGCACGCCGATCGGCGATAACCAGAACTCTGAAACGGCCGGATCGCGCGGCCCGGTGCTGATGCAGGACTATCAGCTGATGGAGAAGATGGCTCACTTTAATCGTGAGCGGGTTCCAGAACGGGTGGTCCACGCCAAGGGCGCAGGTGCGCATGGGCGGCTGACGATCACGCACGACCTCGCCCGCTATACGCGCGCCAAGCTGTTTGCCAAGGCGGGGAATACTTGCGAGATGTTTGCGCGCTTTTCCACCGTCGCCGGTGAATCGGGATCGGCCGACACGGCCCGCGATCCACGGGGTTTTTCGCTCAAGTTTTACACCGAGGAAGGCAACTGGGATCTGGTTGGCAACAACACGCCGGTGTTCTTCGTCCGTGACGCGCTAAAGTTCAGCGACTTCATCCATTCGCAGAAGCGTGACCCAGCAACCGGCCTGCGCGACAACACCACGCAGTGGGATTTCTGGAGCTTGTCGCCTGAGTCGTTGCACCAAGTCACCACACTGTTTTCTGATCGCGGTATCCCGGCGACTCTGCGCCACATGAATGGCTATTCCAGCCACACGTATAGTCTGTGGAATGCACACGGCGCTCGACATTGGGTGAAATGGCACTTTAAGACCTTACAAGGCAATAAAACGCTGACAAATGAAGAAGCAGCGCGCATTGCTGGCAGCGATCTCGATTACCACCGGCGCGACTTGCACGATGCGATTGCACGCGGTGATTATCCGAAGTGGAAGGTACAGATTCAGTTGATGCCAGAGTTGGACGCCGACAGCTATCGGATTCATCCATTTGATCTGACCAAGGTCTGGCCGCACAAGGATTACCCGCTCATCGAAGTCGGCGAATTTGAGCTCAACCGGAATCCTCAGAACTATTTTGCCGAGGTTGAGCAGGCTGCTTTCGAGCCCGGCAACATGCCACCCGGCATGGGCGCGTCGCCGGACAAAATGCTGCAAGCACGCCTGCTTTCCTATCCGGATGCCCATCGTTACCGCATTGGCATCAACTACGCCGCGCTGCCCATCAACAAGCCGCATTGTCCGGTCAACACGTATCACCGTGATGGTCAGACCCGCTTCGATGACAACGGTGGCGGCCGCGCTAACTATGAGCCCAACAGCTTCGACGGCCCTGCAGAAGACGCCGCTATTCGCGAGCCGCCGCTGAAGCTGCACGGTGATACCGGCCGCTACGCAATGCGTGATGAGATCGCCGGTGACGACGACTATAGTCAGGCGGGCGACTTGTATCGGCTGATGAGCGCCGAGCAGAAAACGCAACTCATCGGCAACCTCGTTACGCCATTGAAAACGGTGCCGCGCTTCATCCAGGTTCGCCAACTTAGGCACTTCTTCAAGGCCGATCCGGATTACGGCGCACGTGTTGCAGCCGGGCTGGGCATTCCCATAAACGAAGTCGATTGCCGTAAGGCAAGCGCATGATCGCCGCGATAACACGCGTACCGCCGCGGTGGTCGTCTGCGGCGGCTGCAACGTCGGCAGCAACGCAATTCGTTTGTCCCATGCACGGCCAAATTGTGCGTGATGTGCCCGGCATTTGTTCGATCTGCGGCATGGCGCTGGAGCCGCGCGTTGCTGCCGCCGCCGAGGCCGCCAATACCGCCGTGCGGTCATGATTGGTTGGATACGTGACCGCTTGCGGCCGTGCACGACAGTAAGCAACGTCAGCGTTCTGCGGCTGCGGCGCTGACGCAATGACTGGCATTGTCGGTAAGCGCGCATTGCCGCTGGCAAAAGTCTATGGCTTGCTCGAACCCGGTCCCGTCGTGCTGCTCACTACGGCGGACCGGGGCGCGAGCGATGTTATGACGATGTCTTGGCACACGATGATGGAATTCGAACCGCCGCTGATCGGCTGTGTAGTTAGCGAAGGCGATTTCAGCTTTATCGCGCTCAAAAAAACGCGGCAATGTGCGATCAATATTCCGACCGTCGAACTGGCATCGCAAGTCGTCGGCTGCGGCAATACTTCCGGTCCTGCTGTGGATAAGTTTGCGACGTTCGGTCTTACCCGTTTGCCGGCGGTATTGGTTGCGGCACCGCTGATTCGCGAGTGCTATGCAAACCTTGAATGCAAGGTGGTCGATATGCGACTACGGAACCGCTATAACTTCTTCGTGCTTGAAGTAGTTAAGGCTTGGGTCAACCCGGCGTGCAAAACGCCACGTACTCTCCATCATCGCGGCAACGGCGTTTTTATGGTGGCCGGCGAAGTGATCACGCTGCCATCAAAAATGAAGTAAGCGGGCCTGCACGTCGGTGCTACACCGGCCGTCAGATATTTTGGAAAAGCCGATCGCATTCCACCAGATCACGCACTGATCGGCATCCCACCGGCGCTCCAATACACATCGAAAAAAATAGATAAACATTGATTTATATACAAAACTGTCGGTTCTAAAAACGTTGCGGCATGAATCCATAGAACGCTGCTTTTCTCCTCAGCCCCGTTCGGCAACGAACAGACCCGCAGGCGATGCACGCGCATTCTTCAATTCCTGCTTCATCGGTACGCCGTATCGGCGTGGTCGCCTTGCCTACGACGGCCCGTCATTTCAATGGCAGTTGCCGATTGATCGACCTCAGAAAGGAGAAATCCCGATGTTACGCAGCATGAAAGATCTGGAAAACTATGCAATTGGCGCCAAGGACGGCAGTATTGGCCACGTCAAAGATTTCTTTTTCGATGACGAGGCGTGGGTAATCCGCTATCTCGTGGTTGAGACCGGAACTTGGCTATCCAGCCGGAAAGTTCTGATATCACCAATTGCGATCCACGCCCCGAATTGGACAGAGAAACTTCTGCCCGTTTCAATCACTCGCGACCAAGTCAAGAACAGCCCTGATATCGATACCGATAAACCGGTCTCACGGCAGCATGAAACGACCTACCTCGGCTATTACGGCTATCCCTATTACTGGGGCGGGGCCGGACTCTGGGCCAGTGGCGCGTATCCCTACGCGATGTTTCCGGGCTACGTCGGCAACGGCGAAGGCCGTAAAGAAGCGCAGGCCGCGAACCTGGCTTACGTAAAGGCCGAACGCGCCACCCACGGGAATGACGATCCGCATCTGCGTAGCTGCAAGGCAGTTGTTGGGTATCACATTCACGCAACGGATGGCGAAATCGGGCACGTCTCCGGCTTCCTCGTCGACGAACACACCTGGGCAATTCGATACGTGATCATTGACACCAGTAATTGGTGGGTCGGTCATCAGGTTCTGATTTCCCCCGAGTGGATTGATAGCGTGAGCTGGACCAAACAAACTGTCTCGATTGACCTGAGCCGACAATCGGTAAAAGACGCACCAGTTTACGACGCTACAAAGCAGCTGAATCGTGATCACGAGCGCGGGCTTTATCACCATTACGAGCGCTCAGGATATTGGTCCAACGACACGGCAAATGAGCCTGACCGGCTTGAGGCCTATCCGCTATAGCGCGATAGTCTCAGTGTGGTGGATTGGCCGAGCATGGGTCGAAAAGGCGGCCTCCACTTCACGTTTCTGCTCCAAACGCCAACTGGAGCGCTGCGCGGGTAATGTCGCGAGTTATTGATTCGGCCACAAAATAGTTGAACGAGGTGCTACGCGGCAATTTGAGATCGCACTTTTTCGAGACGGCGTGAGTGATCGAATTAATAATAAAATTAAATTGCTTTGTTATTGATCCGGCCATTTCTCGCTTTCTCGGAAGTGCGGCATCCGGTTTGGCATTGCACTGTCTTTATTCAAGTGCTTAATGGCCGAATCAATAACGTAACGAGACGCAGGAGGATGTTTTTCTCGATGTTAAATGTCGATAACTCGGCCCTGGCATGCGGCCGAGTTTGACTATACGCCTGACATCTCGTGTCTCGGCGCGCATTCTACGAGCGGTGCTTTTACGGAATGAATGATCACGGCGGCAAGACGGTTTAAGCATTTGCGCGGTTCCGGTCAGGCGCAGTGGCTGGCGTTCACGCTGTATCAGGGATGGTGCGTCGCCGCCAACGCGGACTGGACAGGAGAAGATCGATGCAACTCGGCATGATCGGATTAGGACGCATGGGTGCGAATTTAGTACGGCGTTTGACCAAGGACGGGCACCGCTGCGTGGTCTATGACGTGGATCCGGCCGCGGTAAAAAAGAACGCAGGCCGCGGCATTCGCGGCGCGCGCTCGCTTGAAGAACTGGTAAAAAAATTGCCGGTGCCGCGCGTGATCTGGGTGATGGTTCCGGCCAGCGCAACCGGCGCCACAGTTGAAGCTCTGGCGGCCTGCCTTGCCACCGGGGACATCATCATCGACGGTGGCAACAGCTACTATCGCGACGATCTTCTGCGCGCTCAAGCACTCAAGGCCAAGGGCATTCACTACGTTGATTGCGGCACCAGCGGCGGCGTATTCGGGCTTGATCGCGGCTACTGTCTGATGATAGGCGGCGAAACCCGCGTGGTTCAGCATCTGGACCCGATCTTTAAGAGTATTGCGCCGGGGGTTGACGCCGCGCCGCGCACGCCCGGCCGCAAAGGAGCGGCGATTGACGCCGAGCATGGCTATCTGCACTGCGGCTCGGCCGGCGCCGGTCATTTTGTGAAGATGGTTCACAACGGCATCGAATACGGTCTGATGGCGGCCTACGCCGAAGGACTCAACATTTTGCGGGGTGCCAATGCCGGCAAACGCGCGCGTAGCGCGGATGCGGAAACAGCGCCGCTTCGCGATCCCGAGTACTACCAGTACGACCTCGACCTCGCTCAGATCGCGGAAGTCTGGCGCCGCGGCAGCGTCATCGGCTCCTGGTTGCTCGATCTTACGGCGGCAGCGCTGGCCGAAAGTCCAACCCTGAAGGAATACGCGGGTCGCGTATCAGATTCTGGTGAAGGCCGTTGGACCTTGGCCGCCGCTGTTGATGAATCGGTGCCGATTCCAGTGCTGAGCGCCGCCTTGTTTGAGCGCTTCAGCTCACGCGGTGAAGCCGATTTTGCCGATCGTGTGCTGTCGGCAATGCGCAAGCAGTTTGGCGGTCACGATGAAAAGACCCAGGCCGGGAAATGAGCGCGCCCGGTAGCGCCGGTCCTCAGTCGGACGCACTCGTTGTGTTCGGCGTTACCGGCGATCTAGCGCACAAAAAAATCTTTCCTGCGCTTTATGAATTGGCGAAGCTCGGGGCGCTCAAGGTGCCGGTCATCGGTGTTGCTTCGTCGCCGTGGCGCGTGGCGCAATTGCGCGAGCGCGCCCGCGACAGCATCCTGGCATTTGGCAAGGTCGATGACCCACCTGCCCTGCGCCATTTGCTATCGCTGTTGCGTTATGTTGATGGCAACTACAACGACCCGAAAACTTTTCAGGCGCTCCGCGAAGCGCTCAGTGAGGCACGACGGCCGGCACATTATCTGGCTATCCCGCCAGCGTTGTTTGCGACGGTGATCAAGGGGCTAGGTGCTGCCGGGCTAACGGCGCAGGCGCGCGTGATCGTTGAGAAACCATTCGGACGCGATCTCGCTTCCGCACGTGCGCTGAACCGCGTTGCCCGCGCCGCGTTCCCGGAAGAAGCGATTTTTCGCATTGATCATTTCCTAGCTAAGGAAGCGATCATGAACATCCTATATTTCCGTTTTGCCAATTCGTTTCTGGAGCCGATCTGGAATCGCAATTACGTTGCCAGTGTGCAGATCACGCTGTCAGAGTCGTTTGGCGTCGGAAGCCGCGGTGCGTTTTACGAAACCGCCGGCTGCCTGCGCGACGTGGTGCAGAACCATCTGTTTCAGATTGTCGCGCTGCTCGCGATGGAACCGCCGACGTATCGTGGCTTCGGCGCCGTGCACGGCGAAACCACCGATGTTTTCCAAGCCATGCGGCCGCTGCAGGCTGGCGATCTAGTTCGTGGCCAGTACGCCGGCTATCGCAAGGCGCCGGGCGTGGCGCCGCAGTCCGACGTTGAAACCTTCTGCGCGCTGCGTTTGTTCATCGATTCCTGGCGCTGGCAGGGCGTGCCCTGGTACCTGCGATCCGGCAAGTATCTCGCCGAGACCGTGGCCGAAGTGATTGTTCAACTCAAGCCGCCGCCGCAACGCCTGTTTGCCGACTCCGCTTCGACGCACGAACCGGCCAACTACCTCCGCTTCCGCATCGCACCGAATTCCGCCATTGCCCTCGCGGCGCGCGTTAAGCGCGCGGGCAAAGCCTACGTTGGCAGCCAGCAGGAGCTTTACCTGAGCGATGAGCAGCCGGGCGAGCAAGCGCCCTACGCACGGCTGCTGGGCGACGCAATGGCCGGTAACGCAGCGCTGTTTACGCGCGAAGACGCTGTCGAGGCGGCTTGGGCGGTGGTCGAGCCGGTGCTAACCACGCATCAAGCGGTAATTCCCTACCGGCGCGGCAGTTGGGGCCCGAAAGCGGCGGATGCACTCATTGCCGACGACGGTGGCTGGTTCAAGCCAATGCTCGAACCGATTCTTTCCACATGAGCGGAAAGCGCGGCCACCGCGCCGATCCGTATTACCTCGATACAGGAGCGCACGCATGAATCCGACACGACAATTACATAACCTTGGCCAGAGCCTGTGGCTCGATAACATCACGCGCGGCTTACTAACCAGCGGCGGGCTGAGCCGCTACATCAGCGAATTTTCGGTGACCGGCCTTACCTCCAATCCCACCATCTTCAATCGGGCGATCGGCGGCACCAGCCTTTACGACGCCGCCATTCAAAGAAAAGCAGCTGAGGGTAAGTCAGGCGAAGATCTGTTCTTCGAACTGGCGTTGGAAGATCTGACGCGGGCCGCCGATCTGTTCCGCCCGATCTACGATTCGACCGACGGACTCGATGGCTGGGTCTCGCTAGAAGTATCGCCGCTGCTCGCAAGCGACCCCGTGGGCACCATCAAAGCGGCAGCGCAACTGCATGCGCGGGCGCAGCGGCCTAATCTCTTCATCAAGATTCCGGGGACGCCGGAAGGTCTGCCGGCCATCGAGGCGTCGATCTTTGCGAGCGTGCCGGTCAACGTGACGCTGCTATTTTCGTGCGATCAGTACAGCGCCGCAGCTGAAGCGTATATGCGCGGGATCGAGCGCCGCATCGAAGCCGGGCTGGATCCGCGCATCGGCTCCGTCGCCTCGCTGTTCATTAGCCGCTGGGACAAGGCGGCGGGCGGCACCGCGCCCAGTGAAACGAGCAAGGCGTTGAATACCCTGCGCGCCCGGCGCATCTATGGCATTGATCGCGATGCCGGAATCGACCCGCAGATCGCTGCGGCCATGGCGATGTCTGATAGCCGTAGCGACGAAGCCGACGATGGCGCCGTACCGGCCGACCTCCGTAACCGGCTCGGCATCGCAATCGGCCAGCGGACTTATCGCGCCTATCGCGACCTGCTGGAATCACCACGCTGGCGTGCACTCGCCGCCGCCGGCGCTCATCCGCAGCAACTGCTCTGGGCCAGCACCGGGGTCAAAGATCCGCTGGCCCCCAATACCCTGTACGTTGAAGCCCTGGCCGCGCCGGACACCATCAACACCCTGCCGGAGATGACGCTACGCGCCTTCGCCGAGCACGGCGAATTGAACCGAGCGATGGCGCGCAACGGCGGCGATTGCGAAGTTGTGCTGGCGCGTTTTGCGCATGCCGGCATCGACATTGATGCGCTCGCGCTCAAGTTGCAGCGCGACGGTGCGCAGGCCTTCGTAAAATCCTGGAAGGAAATGCTGGCGCGGATCGCTGAAAAGAGCGCGCTGCTCGCCAGTGCCGAGGCGGCGCAACAATGACCGCAGACGGGCTGCCGCCGCCCCACGCGGCGGCGCCGCTAACCGAGCGCCCGCAGTGGCTGGCATTGCAACGGCACTGCGCGCAAATCGGCAGCCGGCATCTGCGCGATCTATTCAGCGATGCGCCGGCGCGCGGCGTGCATTTCAACGCCACGGCCGCCGGCCTGTATCTGGACTATTCCAAACAACGCATTACCAGCGAAACGCTACGCCTATTGCAGGAACTCGCCCTCGCCTGCGGTCTACCCGCACACATCGCGGCGATGTTCAGCGGCGACCGGATCAACCGCACCGAAAATCGCGCAGTGCTGCACGTGGCGCTGCGCGCACCGGCGGATGCGCAGATCACGTTGGATGGAAAGAACGTTGTTCCCGCGGTGCACGCGGTGCTGGCCCGCATGGCCAGTTTCGCTGCGCGCGTCCGCGATGGCCGCTGGACCGGCCACAGCGGTAAACGCATCCGCCATATCGTCAACATCGGCATCGGTGGCTCCAATCTCGGCCCGGTCATGGCCTACGAAGCGCTGCGCGCATACAGCCAGCGCGATCTCACCTTCCACTTTGTTTCGAACGTCGACGGTACCGATCTCGTCGAGGCCCTACGTAACCTAGACGCCGCCGAAACGCTGTTTATCGTCTGTTCCAAAACCTTCTCGACACTCGAAACCTTAACCAATGCGCGCGCGGCGCGCGCATGGTGCCTACACACCCTGGGCGACGAAGCGGCGATCGCCCGGCACTTTGTCGCCATATCGAGCAACGCCGAAGGTGTTGCGAAATTCGGGATTGCGCCCGAGCACATGTTCGGCTTTTGGGACTGGGTCGGTGGTCGCTACTCAATGGATTCGGCAATTGGCCTTTCGACGATGCTGGCGATTGGGCCGGAGAATTTCCGAGCGATGCTCAGCGGATTCCACACGATGGATACCCACTTCCGGACCGCGCCGCTCGCCCATAATCTGCCGGTGCTGATGGCCGTGCTGGCGATCTGGAATCGCAATTTTCTTGGCGCCGAGACGGTCGCCGTGCTGCCTTACGCACACTATCTCAAGCGGTTTCCGGCTTACCTGCAGCAACTGGCGATGGAGAGCAACGGCAAACACGTCACGCTCGACGGCGTGCGCGTGGACTACGCCACAGGACCGATCTACTGGGGCGAGCCCGGCACCAACGGCCAGCATTCGTTCTACCAGCTGATCCATCAAGGCACGCAGATCGTCCCCTGTGACTTCATTGGCTTCTGCCGGCCGCTCAATGTGCTCGGCGACCAGCACGACCTGCTGATGGCCAATCTGTTTGCCCAGAGCGAGGCGCTGGCCTTCGGCAAAACCGCGGATGAAGTGCGCGACGAAGGCACGGCCGCGGCCTTGGTGCCGCACCGGACCTTCGAAGGCAACCGGCCGAGCAATACCCTCCTCGCTGAACAACTCACGCCGCAAACGCTGGGTGCGTTGGTGGCGTTGTATGAGCACAGTGTCTTCGTGCAAGGCGTGATTTGGAATATCGATTCTTTCGACCAATGGGGCGTCAAACTGGGCAAGGCGCTGGCCACTTTCACCGCTACTGAGCTCCGCAGCGCCGAGGAACCGCCGTTGGCGCACGATAGTTCAACCAACACGCTGATCAGGCGCTATCGTCACCTCCGAGACCGACGAACATGAGCACGATAATCAGCCCGCTCGCCGGCAAGCCCGCGCCGCAGTCGCTGCTGGTTGACGTGCCCCAGCTACTCGCTGCCTATTTCGATCTAACCCCGGATCCTGCCGTGCCGGCGCAGCGCGTCGCCTTCGGCACCTCCGGCCATCGGGGTAGCGCATTCACGCAGAGCTTTAACGAACGGCATGTGTTGGCGATCACGCAGGCGATTTGCGACTACCGCCGGCAGCAAACGATCGACGGCCCGCTTTATATCGGCATCGATACCCATGCTTTGTCGCAGCCGGCGTTTGAAACTGCGCTAGCGGTGCTGGCGGCGAACCAAGTGGAAACGTTGATCGCCAAAGGCGGCGAATTCACACCGACACCGGCGGTGTCGCACGCAATCCTGGTCTACAATTTTTGCCGCAGCAAAGGCCTGGCTGATGGCATCGTTATCACGCCTTCGCACAATCCGCCCGACTACGGCGGCTTCAAGTACAACCCGCCCAATGGCGGCCCGGCCGACACCAGCGTCACCGGCTGGATCGAGGCCCGCGCCAATGCCCTGCTCGAAGCCGGCTTGAAGGATGTTCGCCGCACGCCGTTCGCGCAGGCGCGCCGCGCCGGCACCACGCGCGAGCACAATTATCTCGACGCCTACGTCAGCGATCTCGCCCATATGATCGACTTCGCCGCCATCCGTGCGTCAGGCATCTGCATCGGCGTCGATCCGCTGGGCGGCGCCGGTGTGCATTACTGGGCGCAGATTGCCGAGCGCTACAAGCTTGACCTCAGCGTTATCAGCGAGCAAGTCGATGCCCAATTCGGTTTCATGTCGGTGGACTGGGACGGCCAAATCCGCATGGACCCGTCCTCGCCGTACGCGATGCAGCCGCTGATCGCCGTCAAAGACCGCTACGACATCGCATTCGCCTGCGATACCGACCACGACCGCCACGGCATCGTCACGCCCGGCGGTGGCCTGCTGCTGCCCAATCAGTATCAACCGGTACTAATCGACTATTTGTTCCAACATCGGCCGGCGTGGCCGACAGCCGCGGCAATCGGCAAAACCCTAGTCAGCACCGCGCTGATCGATCGCCTAGCGCAGCGGCTCGGTCGCAAGCTCTATGAGGTGCCGGTCGGATTCAAATGGTTCGTCGCCGGCCTGCTCGACGGCGCCCTGGGCTTTGCCGGCGAGGAAAGCGCAGGCGCCAGCTTCAGCCGCATCGATGGCACCGTTTGGACCACTGACAAAGACGGCATTGTGCCGGCCTTACTATCGGCTGAAATCACCGCGAATACCGGCCACGATCCGGCCGTTTTATATCGTGAGCTAGTTGGTAAATTGGGCGAACCGTTTGGCGACCGCGTGCAGGCGCCGGCCACCGCAGCGCAGAAATCCAGTCTAGCCCGCCTCTCCCCGTCTCAGATTAAAAGCAGCGAACTCGCTGGCGAGAAAATCGACCACATCCTCGATCACGCCCCCGGGAACGGCGCGGCCATCGGCGGCATCAAAGTGATCACCGCCTCCGGCTGGTTCGCCGCCCGCCCCTCCGGCACTGAAGAGATCTACAAAATCTACGCCGAGAGCTTCAAAGACGAGGCCCACCTGCGGATGATTCTGCAGGAGGCGCAGCATATTGTTGATGTTGCGTTATCGGCGAGCTAAGAAGCGCGCCTAACGCTGCGGGCTCTGCTTCAATTCAAACTCGAGTCTGCCTGACCCGAGAACGCTTCCAGCCTCGGTTCTTTGTCGCGGACCCACCGAGTTTTATTCGCAACGATTATTTCTGGGCGCGCGGAATTTCCTTCAGTTTGAACTTACGTCCCAAGCGCAGCTAGCGGTTGATTCACGCCGTAATTGTCGCTGTTTCTAAGTGTTCGGCAAGGCGACCGCAGACTTTCAGCTCAACCCGATGCCGATGGCCGTCGTTGACGAGGGCGAAGCTGGTCGTAGGCTGCTCGACGCCGTCGAGCGTCAGCAGCGCTGGGTTGGTTGAATCGTTGGTTTGTCGGACGGAGATCTCGTAGACGGTTTCTTGATAGCGGTAATAGATCTTGAATGCGGTCCAGTCTTTGGGGATGCACGGTGTGATTTGCAGGGTATCGCCTTCGCGCTTGAGTCCTAGCAGCGATTCCAGCATCAGCCGATACAACCAACCTGCGGAGCCGGTGTACCAGGTCCAGCCGCCGCGGCCGGCGTGCGGCGGTACGGCGTAGACATCGGCCGCTACGGCGTAGGGTTCGGCTTTATAGATTGCGACGGCTTGCGCCGACCGTGCCCGCATGGCTGGGTTGATGATGTTCAGTAGCGACCACGCCCGTTTCTCGTCGCCCAGTTTGGCGAAGGCCATTGCCGCCCATACGGCGGCGTGAGTGTATTGGCCGCCGTTTTCGCGCACGCCGGGAACGTAGCCTTTGATGTAGCCGGGGTTCATCGATGATTGATCGAACGGTGGGTCCAGCAAGCGGATTACGCCGTGCTCACGGTCGACGAGGTGCTGGTCTAGTGCGTCCATCGCTTGCCGCGCGCGTCCCGGTTCGCCAGCGGCAGAGAGCACGGACCAACTCTGGGCGATGGAGTCGATTGAGCATTCCGGATTAATTTTCGAACCGAGCGGTGTGCCATCGTCAAACCAAGCACGCCGATACCAGGCGCCGTCCCAGGCGTGTTGATCGAGGTTGGTGCGTAAGCGCGCGGCTTCAGCGGTGCAGCGGTCGGCAAACGCGATATCGCCGCGCGTACTTGCCAAAGCGCCAAACGATACCAGCACCTCGTAGAGGAAAAATCCAAGCCAGACACTTTCGCCCTTGCCGTCAATGCCGACGAGGTTCATGCCGTCGTTCCAGTCGCCGGAGCCCATCAGCGGCAAGCCGTGCTCGCCGTAGCGCAGGCCGTGAGCGATGGCCCGCACGCAGTGCTCGTACAGGCTTGCTACGTCACTGACGTGGCCCGGTGCGTCGTAATACGACTCCTCGTCGTCGGCCAGCAGACGGCCGCTGAGGAAGTGCAGTTTTTCGTCGAGCACGCCGGTGTCGCCACTACTTTGCACGTAGCGGCATACCGCCAGCGGCAGCCAGAGGTAATCATCGGAGCAGCGCGTGCGCACGCCGCGGCCGGTTGGCGGATGCCACCAGTGCTGCACGTCGCCTTCTGGGAATTGCCGCTGTGCGCTGCGCAGCAGATGCTCGCGTACTAACGCGGGCGCGCTGTGCACTAGCGCCATTACGTCCTGCAGTTGGTCGCGGAAGCCGAACGCGCCGCCAGACTGATAAAAGCCGCTGCGCGCCCACAGGCGGCAGGCCAGCACTTGATACACCAACCAGCCGTTGGCGAGCACGTTCAACGCTGGGTCTGGCGTTTCAACCTGCACTGCGCCGAGCGTGTGCTGCCAGTATTGCTGCACCTTCTCTAGCGCGGCGCGCGCTGAACCGGGCATTCGTAGGCGCTTGGCTAGCGCACACGTTTGGTCGAGATCGCGGCCGGCGCCGAGGCGGAAAATGATCTCGCGTTCCTGCCCGTCTGCCAGTTCAAACGGCACCTGGATCGCGCCGCAGGGATCGAGCGCGGCGCCGATCCGGCCGGATAGATAGGCGCGCGTCATCGCATCTGGATCATTGAGCGAGCCGTTGCGGCCGAGGAATTCCGTGCGGTCGCCGGTGAGCGTGCGCGAGTTGTCGTCAACATCAAAAAACGCCACCCGGCCGGCGAATTCGGTGTTGTAAGCATTGCGCGCGAACAACGCGCCGCTGGTGGGATCGATCTCGGTGACGACGTGCATGGCGGACTTCGGACGCAAGTCGCCGAGCACCCATTCAACGTATCCGGTAACCGAAAGCCGCCGCGCCCGGCCCGAGATGTTGCGTACTTTCAATACTGAAAATTTAACCGCGTCGTTGAGGTCGACATAGATACATAACTCAGACTGGATGCCGCCGGCGCGGTGTTCGAAGACGCTGTAGCCAAAGCCATGACGGGTGACGTAAGGCGCTGTGTCACGAACCGGCAGTGGCGTTGGCGACCAGAACTTGCCGCTTTCTTCGTCACGGAGATAAAACGCTTCTCCGCCCGATGCGCCTACTGCATCGTCACTCCACGGCGTCAGCCGGAATTCGTGGGCATTTTCGCTCCAGGTGTAAGCGAGGCCGCTCTCGGTTACCACCGTTCCGAACTGCGGATTCGCCAGCACGTTGACCCAGGGTAGCGGGGTCGTCTGGGCCTGCGTGGTGGTGATGACGTACTCGCGTCCGTCGGCGGTGAATCCGCCGAAGTCGTTGCCAAAAAGCAGGCCCGGCCGAGGCATAACTGGCGATGTCGCCGGTTCGTGAACATAGGCGCGGGTGTGCGCCAGTCGGGCAATGCCCCGGTGCGTTACTACACGGCGGCTGACCTGCTCAGCCAAGGTTCCGCGGTCGCCTGCAACGATGACGCGCGCAACCGACTGCAGCAGGTTGCGGTCCTCATTCGAAATCTGCTCGGCCGAGCGCACGAAGATGCCGCCCGGGCGGTCGATGGCATTGGCGTCAGTGCCGGTGGCGATCAGCGCCATGATCTGATCTTGAAGGATTTGCCGGTAGCCGAGGTGGTCCTCATTCCAGATTACGAGGTCCACCTTCAGCCCTTTAAGCCGCCAGTACGTGTGACACTGAATCATCTGGCGCGCCAGATCGATGTGCGTGCTATCGGAAACTCTCAGCAGAACAATCGGCAGATCACCGGAAATGGCGTAGGCCCAAAGGCCGGACTGCCCGCGCCGATTCTGGACCAACACCGAGGCTTGGGCCCGCAGCGCGGCATTGGCGTAGACAACCGGCCCGGCAAGGCGGCGATACAGCTGTGCATCAGACTCGCTAACGTTGAGCTGCCGCAGCGTGACGCCGCCGTGGGTGTGGGCGAGTTCAAAGACTCGATTGGCGCGATGGCGGTCTTGATACTTCTCGACCAGCGCCATGCAGTCCTCGCGACTAGCCGCGGCACCGGTAACCAAATCGACAATCGTTGATTGCCCGGCGTTGAGCGTGATCCGGCAACGGATGGCGACTATCGGGTCCAATACCGAACCCTCGGTATTGGAGAGCGGCGCAAGCGCGCTCATCGCTTGCGGCGCGGTGACGGTGCGGCCGCGGCCGATGAAGCGCATGCGGTCGGTTTCGTACGAAACGTTGCTGATTGCAGTCCCGTTCGTCGCCATTAGGTGAAACATCCACGGCGCGCGATCAGTGACCGAGCGCGGCCGGTGCGTGCACAGAATTGCACGGTGTTCGGGCAGAATTTCGGTCTGCACGAAGAGCTTGCCAAATGCCGGTTGCATGGCATCGGCAGCGGCTGTGGTCAGCGCGGGTTCGGCATAGCTGGTGACCTCAATGGTTCTCGTCCGGTGCGAACGATTGGTAATGCACTGCCGACGCAGTTCGATGTCGTCTTCCGGCGATACGACGATTTCAGAATACGTTTCGATTTCCTCATCGCGGCGCCGATATTCGGCGCGGCCTTCGGAGAACATGGCTTCGTAGATCTCGGCGCGCTTGCGGGTCGGCTGGTGCGTTGCGGACCAGAATTCGCCGCTGGCAACATCGCGCAGATAGAGAAACGTGCCCCAGTTGTCGCAGCTGGTGTCTTCGCGCCAGCGGGTAACCGCGAGATCGTTCCACAGGCTGTAGCCGCCGCCGGCGTTGCTGACCATCACGTGGTAGCGGCCATTGGACAAGAGCTGCACTTCCGGCGCTGGCGTGTTGGCGCTAATTGGCAAATTCAATTCCACCGCCGGGTCGTGGAAGAACGGATTGGACCCGCCGTTTTCAACCGCCCGCGACGGTAACGCCGAGCGTTTCGGAATCCGTTCCTGCAACAGCAGCAGCGTGGCCTTAACTTGAGGGTCGGATTCGAAACGCCGCTGCATCGGCTGGCCGAGCAGCAGATAAGCCAGCGATAGCAGGCTCATGCCTTGATGGTGGGCCATGAATGAACGCACCACGACGCCCGGCAGTGTCGTTGCGATGTCGCGTTTTACGGCAATTGACGATTCCGCCGCCGGCGAACGCGAAGGGGTGTAGTCAACAGCCTCGAAGAACCCGTAACGGCCCTCAATGCCCTCAAGCGCCAAGCGCTGCAGATTGGCGCAAGCGGCATCGGGCGCGACCATCAGCGCCAGCACCGTGGCATACGGCGCAACCACGGCATCCTCGGCCAGGCCGCGCTTTAGCCCGAGCCCAGGCACGCCAAAGGCGTGATACTGGTAATTGAGGCTGGCATCGAACGTATTGAAGCCGGACTCCGAAACGCCCCAAGGCAGGCCGCGCTGTGTACCGTAGGCGATCTGCCGGGCCACGGCGGCGCGACAGGTTTGGTCAAGCAGCGTGCCGGTGTAGCTCGGCATGACGAGCAGCGGCATCAGATACTCGAACATCGAGCCGCTCCACGACAGCAAAATCGGCTCGCCGCCGGCCGTCGTTCGCAGGCGGCCCAGCGTAAACCAGCTCTCTTGCGGTAGTTTTCCTTGCGCGATGGCGACAAAGCTGCACAAGCGCGCCTCGGAAGCCAGCAGGTCGTAGTAGCTGGTATCGCGTCGAAATTCATCGACGTTGTAGCCGACGGCCAGCAGATGGCGGGTGCGATCGTAAAGAAACTCGTACTGAATCTCGGCAAATTCCCCGGCTTGTTGGGCGAGGCGTTCGCAAGCGGTAATCCGGGCCAGAGCCCGGGTGCTCGCCGTAACCACGCACAAACGGAGCGCCGTCAGCCAGTCGCGTGTTACGGAGGTCACGCCATCGTGGAATTTGGCATCGATCAGCGGCAGCGCCCGCCTGCCGTATCCGGCGAGATCGCGCACGGTGTGCGGCTCGCCAATGGTGGCGATAAAGCCGGCCAGCGCCTCTGGCGCCGCTGGCAGCGTCAGCCAGGGGGCAAGAAACCGTAGTTCTTCAATCGCGTCCTGACATTGCTGGCGGAGCGCGGCCGCCCAGCCGGCCACGTTCGGGGCTGCCGCGTCGGCCAAACCGACGGCTGCACTGGGCGTCAAGCTGGCGACGATAAGCGCGGCGCAACGTTCAATCGGTATCAGCATTTGCAGCATGGCCGGCAGCGTTGCCGGCCAGTGCGCGTTTGCGTCCGCCAGCAGCGCCTGCACGTGTGCAATCGGTGACTGATTGATCGGAGGCGCAATGTCGTGGAGAACCGCCAGCGTATCGGCGATGCCATCGAACAAGCGCAGGCCGATCAAACGCTGATCCGGTAGCGACAGTAAGCCGGCCCGCAGCGTCAGCAGGTGACCGGCCAGATTGCCGCTGTCCACGGATGAGATATAGCGCGGTGGTAGCGGCAGCAGACTGCGGGTGTCGTACCAATTGTAGAAATGTCCCTGATGCCGCTCCAGCGCGGCCATCGATCCCAACGTATTTCCGGTGCGTGTGATCAAGGCCCCGGCGGTAATGAAGCCGAAGTCAAACGCCGATAAATTGGCCAACAACGCGAGCCCGATATTGGTGGGCGAGGTCCGATGTGCGATGACATCAACCGGAAACTCCTGGTAATTATCCGGTGGCAGCCAGTGATCCTCCGCGCCGACGAAGCGTTCAAAAAACGCCCAGGTTTTGCGTGCAATTTTGCGTAGGAACACGGTCTGATGCGTGTCCAGTTCCACTTCGCGTTGAACCAACGGCCGGCTGAGCCACCACGCAATGCCCGGCGCGGCAAACCACAGCGCCAAAATCGGCGCGGCGGCGATCAGTGCATCAAGCCGCAGCGTGCCTAGCGCCAACGTTACCGATGCGGCGCTGAGCGGTGCGATCATCATCGCTGAATAGGCGGCTAGGATGCCTTCATCGGGCACCGGGGTCTGCCCGCCCGTTTTGTTCGCCGCACCATCGTGCAGTGGGCTGTCCACGGCGACACGCCATTCCAGCAGCCTGCGGTGCGAGATCCACATGCGCCAGGCCGTGCGCACAATGGCATCGAGACTGAGCAATGCTTCGTAAGGCAAACAGGCAATTCTGAATCCGGCCAACGCCAAGCTCTTCGCCGCCGAGCCGAGCACCGCTTGCAGATGGTGACGCAACAGCATTTCCGGAGGCCTGCGGAAGGCATCGACCAATGCACCGAGCAAGGCTGGAATCGCGACCATGGCAACGACTGCGAGGGTCCAGAACCCCGCTTGCGGCAGTGCGGTCCAGCCCATCATTAACAGCGCCGTAAGCCCCGCCGGGACCAAGCTACGGCGTAGATTGTCGAAGATTTTCCAGCGCGATAGCGCCGAAAGCGGATTGAGCAACGACTGCCCGTTCGGACCCGGAACGTGCGGGAACAACCAGCGCGTGATCTGCCAGTCGCCGCGAATCCAGCGCCGATGGCGCGCCATATCGGTCTGGTAGCTGGATGGATATTCCTCGAACAATTCGACATCGTTCAGCAAACCTGAACGCGCGTAACAGCCTTCAAGAAGATCGTGACTGAGAATTCGGTTTTCGGGGAAGCGGTCGCTGAGTGCACGCTCGAAGGCGTCAACGTCGTAGATGCCTTTGCCGATGAACGAGCCTTCGCCAAAAAGGTCCTGGTACACGTTCGAGACTGAACCGGTGTACGGATCAATGCCCGGCTCGCTGCCGCAGAGCTGGCGGTAACGCGACGGCGTGGCGTTGGAGATACTTGCAGCAAGACGCGGTTGCAAAATGCCGTAGCCACCGCTGACGCGCCGCCGGTGCGCGTCATAGCGCGCGCGATTCAACGGGTGCGCCATCGTCGCCACGAACTGCCGCGCGGAATCTCGCGGAAGCAGCGTATCGGTATCCAGCGTGATCACGTATTTGACCGCTGGCAGCGCGGCCGTCTCGCCGACGATCAGCGAGAAACAATTGCCGCCATTGCCGCGTAGCAGCGCGTTCAGTTCGCTGAGCTTGCCGCGCTTGCGCTCGTAACCCATCCAAACCCGCTCGGTTGGATTCCAGCGGCGTGGACGATGAAACAGAAAAAAGCCACCCTGCCCGATGTCTCGATATTTCTCGTTGAGTCTTTCGATGCCGAGGCGCGCGTGCAGCAACAGCGGCGCATCTTCGGTCAGGGTTTCGGCGTCGGCATCGCGAAAATCGCTGAGCAGACCAAAATGCAGGTAAGCGTCCTGATTGCCGAGAAACCGCACTTCCAGGGCTTCGAGCAAGGCCTCAATGCCCTGTTCGCTGCCCAGCAGCGTCGGAATCACCACCAGCGTGCGTTGCTCAGACGGCAGTCCATGCGCGTAGTCCATGCGTGGCAGGCGCCGCGGATTCATCAGCAAGGTCGTCAGCCAATTCGTCAGCGCCGAGGCCATCTGGCTGCTGCCGAGCAGCGCCAGCGCGCCCAGTAGCACCAGCCGCCAGCCGATCACCGCCTCAACTTGCGCCTGCGCAAGCAGCGCGCCGGTGAAGACCAGCGTCATTAGCAGAATCGCGCCGAGATGCAGGGCCAGCGGCACACGCGCAAACCGCCGAGAAATCTGCTCGACTACCGGAAGATGCGCGCCGACCCGCGCTTCGAGCACCGGCAGGCCGCGGTCGATCAGGTAATAGCCGACATGTGCGCTGGGGTCGGCCCCGCCATTGATCGCGCCATTTTCGGAAGCGAGTGCAATCGCGGCGCGCGCGACTTCAGACTCCGACTGCCCGCAGCGCTTAGCCAGGCGATCAACAACATGCCGGTAACTATCGCGCGTGGCGAAGTCCGTCTGGCTGTAAACGCCGCCGAGGTCTTCACGAAAAATCTGCTCGACCTTGCTCATCGACTCAACAAAGTCGCGCCAGTCCATGGCGTCGAGAAAACGCAGGCTGCCGATGGTATTGCTGATCGAAACTTGGTCCGCCGCCTGAGTCTGGTTTTCCGAAAGCACCATCTGTTCGATAGTCCGGCTGGACTCTGCGAGGCGCAGCTCAACCCAGGTGAGCGGTAGCGCCAGCGCCGGCCCGTGCCCGCGCAGGCGGCGTGCCAGCTCGGCGACGAACGGACTCGCCATCGGCGGGTTGGATCGCGCCATGTCGGCAATCACCAAAATCAGGCTTTTCGGGTCGCTTTCGGCGACCTCCATCATCTGGTTGGCCCAGATCTGCGCCAGATTCAGCTGAATCCGAGCGGTGGTAATTCGCGCGCCGATGCGCCGCAGGTTTTCGATCAGCGCCAGTCGCAGCATGATCGGAATTGCCCACAGTTCGCCCAGCGTGAGTGCGGTAACGGTTTGATATGCGGCGACAAAGCCGACCAACGTTTCGGCGTCAACGCGGCCGTCACCGTGTGAGATCGCGTCGAGCGCAAGATCGTAGACGCGCGGCAACCCGCGCGCGGGGCCTTGCGCGAGGCGCGGCAGCTCGCGGCTATAACCTTTGGGCAGATGTTTTCGGGCGGTGCGGATCTGCTCTTCGATCAAGTAAAAATTATCGAGCAGCCATTCGCCCGCTGGTGCGATCTGTAACCGATCCCGGGCCGCAAGCGTTAGCAGACTGCAGGTTGCGACCAGAATCTGGCGGTTCTCATCCAATCGTGCCAGCAGCTGGTCGCGTTCGTCAGACCGGCTCAATACGTGTGATTCCGCCAGTGCCTTGCCGCGCTGCGCCATCTGCGCGGCGCTGAATAACTCAGCACGCAACGGCGTTAGCTCGTCAGTGTCCCGGCGGCGCACACGGTTGCGCCGCCAGCGAATGAGGCGTGCCATTCCACGGCGACGAGCGGCTTGGTAGAACATCCTGAGGCACATCCTTATTCGTCATTACAAGATCACTTGGGTCGCATGGACGACAAGGCCGGTACGGCCGCGACTGAAAGCCTTTGCGGGCCAGACATCACGACGAAGCGCGTGCTGGAGATGAGACGGAACCGGTTCGGCAAACGCCGGCAAAACACGCCGACAACGCTGCCTGTTCGACAGCGGGTGCCGAAGTAAAGATGTTTCCGAACCCATCGGCAACGCGTAACCGTTGCCTCAGTTCGACCGTCCGCGTTCCGCGTACGACGCCTAGGCGATGAGCCCGGACAGTGCCTGTTGCGAATCGGGCTGTCTGTTCGCTATCGCGCATTGGCGCGTTTCTTGGCGCGCGACTCGGGCTCTCATGGCCATCCGCCTCCGGTTTGGACTGGCGCAGTTGCGAATGGCCTACGCCGCGCGCTCAGCAGTGTGCGTTAGCGAACTGACGTAGTTTTCTTCACCCCCTATGTTGTCGCGGTTACTTGGGTCTGAGGAGCATTCGGCATGAATCCAGGCACCTATTTTTTTGTATTTGTCTTTTCATTGGCCGGTCTAACCGCTGGTGCTTGGGTGAGCCCCCTGTTAGCGCTTTCTCTACTCGCGATCGTGGCTATCGTCGCGCTGTCACTGCAGAAGGTTGATACTTGGCAGAAGTTTGTCATTCTGCGAATAAACAGGTCGCAGAATGAGGAACAGGCAGGAATGTTGGGGGTTGTTCCGGTCATTGATGCGGTGATCGCAATCGTCAACACCCGCTCTAAAACCACCGGCTTTAACGCTGAGCGGGTGCTGAGCCGGGATACCGATCCGGGCAACATCGATGCGATCGTCTTCTGGCATGTGCATATCGCCGAAAACGCCGCGCCGGCCATACGGGATTATCGACAAACCATCGATCAGGTTGCGCAGACCTCGCTGCGGGCGATGCTGGACGCGTCGATGCGTGAGGTGCTGCCGTTGGACCACGACGATACGAATGCTCCGTTGCCACTAGCGGATGGTCAGAACAGCATGCCCTGGCGCGTGACGGTGAGTGCAGTGGAAGTTCGCGATATCACCCTACTTGAGGCCTTGAGGGACAGGATGTCGCGGCAAGACCAGGTTGCGTCTGAGTTTGCGTCTGAGAAGCATGCACGCATAATTTTTGGCTCTGCCGAAGCGGCGATCGACAGCCAGTTTGTCTCCGCCGCAGAAACCGCCGCAGGCGCGCTGCAGGTGCGCGCGATGAACATTATTTACGAGACCACCAAGGAACGCGGAACGATGATTTTAATTCCGAGTTCGACGGTCGATAGCCTGAACCCGACGAGCAGAACACTGGCTCTGGCTTTAGCCGGCAAGGCAGTGCCTGGCTCGGTCGCGTCGCCCCGCTGGCGCGCGACAACGCAGGCGCCCGTCACCAACGCGAGCGTGGCGAGAGCGACAACAGCCTAGGTGGAACCCACTGCTGCGCCTGCTCGGCCGATTTGTCCATCGCATAAAGGAAATTCAAATGACACACCCCTATTGGAATGATTGGTACTTCAGCTGGGGCTGGCTACTCTGGTTTGGCTTCTGCTTTCTGCTGATTTCGAACTTTGGACACTGGGGGTACACCTACCGCTCCAACCGGCGCTATTCAAGCGCGCCGCAAAAGCAGGCGCTCGATATTCTCAATGAACGCTACGCCCGTGGCGAGATCAACCGCGAAGAATTCGGCCGTATGAAGTCAGAGATCGCTGCAAAGTAGCGATGCCCTCTACCGCATTATCGATCTCCACCATTTCCGGCGACGATCAGTGCTAGATCCCGCGACGGGAAACCGTCCATTTCGCACCAGGAAAGTCCGCCCCGATGTATCAGCTTTACGCGGTAGATCCAAGACACATCCAGATCGGCGAAAGCTCCGCAGCGGCGCGCAAAATGTTGCTGGCGGAACTCAAATTAGCCGATGACGCAAAGCCTCGCAATCACGGCGCCCTCAACGATCCTGTCGCGCAGTTGAGCGCACAGCAGCAGCAGCGCTACAGTCGTAACCGCCACGCGCTGCTGCTGGCTTTTCAAGCGATGGGCGCCGCGAGCATCGGCAGCCCGGTCGGCCCGTCGGGGATGAAATGAGTACGCATAGTGATGCGAAGTCCAGCGCGCTAGATCAGCTGTGCATCAACACCTTGCGCTTTTTGTCGGTAGATATGGTGCAGAAGGCCAACAGCGGGCACCCGGGCCTGCCATTGGGCGCGGCCCCGATGGCCTTCGTGCTGTGGACCCGTCTGCTCCGGCACAACCCGCGCAATCCCCAGTGGTTTGATCGCGACCGCTTCGTGCTCTCAGCCGGACACGGCTCAGCGTTGCTTTATAGCCTGCTACATCTCACCGGCTACGCACTATCACTAGATAAGCTCAAAGCGTTCCGCCAATGGGGCAGCATGGCGCCGGGACACCCTGAGCGAGGGCATACACCCGGCGTGGAAATCACCACCGGACCGCTCGGCCAAGGTTTTGCGAACGCTGTTGGCATGGCGGTCGCGGAAGCGCAGCTGGCGGCACGCTACAACCGCCATGACCACAAAGTGATCGACCACGCAACCTACGTGCTCGCCAGCGATGGCGATCTCATGGAAGGGGTCGCTGCCGAAGCGGCGTCCCTGGCCGGCCACCTGAAGCTCGGCAAACTGACCTGTCTTTATGACGACAACCGCGTCACCCTTGCCGCAAGCACCGACATCACCTTCTCTGAAGATCGCGCGCTGCGTTTTCAGGCATACGGCTGGCACACGCTAATAGTAGAAGACGGCAATGACCTCGCTGCAATCGAGGCGGCGCTGCACGTTGCGCGCGCCGAAACCGAGCGGCCTTCGCTGATCCTCGTGCGCACGCACATCGGCTACGGCTCGCCAGAGCACGATAGTTTCAAGGCGCACGGTGCGCCGCTCGGTCTCGACGACGTGCGCGAGACTAAGCAGAAGCTGGGCTGGCCAGCTGAGCCGGCGTTTCTAATTCCGGCCCCGGTGCTGGCCCATTTCCGAGAGGCGCTGGCGGGCGGCGAAGGCGACGAAGCAGATTCGAATGATCGTCTCAATGCCTATTTGCAGGCCTATCCGGGTGATGCTCAGGAACTGCATCGGCGCTTGCGTAACGAGCTGCCGCCGGGTTGGGATGCCGACATCCCAAGCTTCGCGGCGGACGCTACGGGCATTGCCACGCGCGTTGCCGCTGGCAAGGTGATGAACGCGATTGCGCCGCGGCTGCCGGCGTTGTTCGGCGGCTCGGCCGATCTCGATCCATCAACGCACACGGCGTTGATCGGTCTCGGCGACTTCAATCCACCATTTGCAGCGCCGGAAGATCATCAAGGCTCCGCTGGCGGTGGTTGGACCTACGCCGGCCGCAACCTGCATTTTGGCGTGCGCGAACACGCGATGGGCGCCATCGTCAACGGCCTTGCAGCACACGGCGGCTTCATTCCTTACGGCTCGACGTTCTTCATCTTCTCTGACTACATGCGCCCGGCGATGCGGCTGGCAGCGCTGATGGGCCTGCACGTGGTGTTCGTGTTCACCCACGACAGCATTGCCGTCGGCGAAGATGGCCCGACGCATCAACCAGTTGAACAACTGGCCAATCTGCGCGCGGTGCCTAATCTGCTGGTGATCCGGCCCTGTGATGCCAACGAAACCGCTGTCGCCTGGCGCGTTGCGCTTGAGGTCAGTGATCGGCCGGTAGTGCTGGTGCTGAGCCGCCAAAACCTGCCAGTACTCGATCGCAGCCGGTACGCCGCAGCCGATGGCTTGCGCCAAGGCGCTTATGTGTTAAACGATGCGCCAGGCGCTGTACCGCAACTGATTCTGATCGCCAGCGGCTCAGAGGTCGCGTTAATCCTGGCGGCGGCCGACCGTTTGCACGCCCAGGGCATCGCCGTGCGTTGTGTGTCGATGCCCAGTTGGGAATTGTTCGACGCGCTACCGCAGGCCGAGCGCGATGCGGTGCTGCCGCCGTCGGTCGGCGCGCGCCTTGCCGTCGAGCTCGGCGTAGCGCAAGGCTGGCATCGCTACGTCGGCGCCGCCGGTGACGTACTTAGCGTTGAGACCTATGGGGCTTCTGCACCCGCGGACGTACTGTTGCGCGAATACGGATTTACCGTTGAGGACGTCTGTCGGCGCGCACGCGCCATCATCCAACCGGAATAGCGCGACGCCTTTCCCTGCCCTTCCTCGGTGTTCTGGCGTACAGACGCTCCGGTAGTCAAACCGTAGTGTCTTAAACAAGTGCCTCGGCATCGCCGATCCCCCGGCCTTTGTCGCTGTGACCCTTTATCTTTGCAGGAGAGCCGCCGATGTTGCGCAGCATGAAGGATCTGGAAGGCGTTACCATCAGCGCACTCAATGGTGACATCGGGCAAGTGCAGGATGTCTATTTCGATGACTCCACTTGGGTGGTCCGCTATCTGATCGTCGAAACAGCATCGTGGCTGACGAGCCGAAAGGTGCTGATCTCGCCGGTGTCGATCGACCATACGAATCGACTCGAGCACGCGCTGCAAGTCAACATCACCCGGGAACAGGTCAGAGACAGCCCGGATATCGACACCGACAAGCCGGTGTCGCGGCAGCACGAGGAAAGCTATCTCAACTATTACGGCTACCCGTTGTATTGGGGCGGCGCGGATCTCGGTGGTGCCGGCGTAAATCCAACGATGGCGGTGCGCGGATTTCCAGTCGAGGTGCCGTCGCCAAAAATTGAAGCGGAAGTACATCGTTTGGTCGCTGAGGCCGATATGGCCGCACACCGCGATCAAGATCCTCACTTACGCAGCTGCAAGGCGGTGATCGGCTATCACGTCCACGCCAAGGATGGCGAGATTGGCCATGTTGAAGGCGCTTTGATCGACGACGAGACTTGGTCTCTACGTTACTTGATCGTCAACACCAGCAACTGGTGGCTGGGTCACTCGGTACTGATCGCGCCGCAGTGGATCAAGGGCATGCGCTGGGTCGCAGCCACGGTGTCGGTCGATTTGAGCCGAGATGCGATCAAGAACGCGCCGCCGTATGACGCGGCAAAGCCGCTGCTCCGGCAGCAAGAAATAGACACCTACCAGCATCACCGGCGCAGTGCGTACTGGCCGATGCCTTGAACCCCACACCGGTATTGATCGCCTGGACTTTTATGACCGCCTCTCTACTCGTTTTCCTCGCACCCCTGGTCCCGCTCTTGCTGGCTATAACGCTCGTCATCGGGCAGTACTGCAAGATCATTGAACTGCGCAATTGGCGCTGGCGGCGAGCTTCGTTGTCTTTATCGCCTGTGTCTTTACGCCGCTCGGCAGCCCGCGCGCGATGAGCTTCGATGCGTCGCCTGTGTGCGTCGGCGTTGGTGCGAACTCGCTGCGGCTGAGTGCGCCGGTCTTAAAACCCGCCGAATTCACCAACCGCGGGAACCACGCGGCTATGCCATCGAGTCGTTGTGATGAATCGGTGCGCCCTCGCCTCAATCCCAACCCGGAACCATTATGAAAACGAGAGTCAGCATCGAAGCACTTGCCGAATTGACGGCGAACCATGCGCCGCCTTGCCTGTCGCTTTACCAGACCACGCATCGGTCGCGTCCCAACAATCAGCAGGATCCCATCCGCTTTCGCAATCTGGTAAAGCAACTGGAAACGTCATTGCGACAACAACACACAGCAGCCGAGACACACACGCTGCTGTTGCCATTTGAAGCCTTGAGCAGTGATCGCGACTTCTGGAACCACACGCTGGACGGGCTTGCGGTGCTAGGCGCCGCCGGCTTCTTCCGTGTGTTCTGCTTGCAGCGTGCAGTACCGGAACTCGCCATCGTTGCTGACAGCTTTCATACCAAGCCGCTGCGTCGGTTCTTACAATCGGTAGACCGCTATCAAGTGCTGGGATTGAGCCGCGGCCGGTTCCAAATTTTCGAGGGCGATCGCAATACGCTCGACGAGATCCTGCCGCTCGCAGGCGCCGCCCGCTCCATCGCCGAAGTTCTAGGCGAAGCCCACAGCGAGCCGAGCCAGACTAGCTTTTCCCATGCCGGCTCTGGCGCCAGCGCCGGGATTCATCACGGTCAGGGCGGCAAAAGCGAGGGTGTTGATGTTGAAGCCGATCGCTTCTTTCGCAGCGTCGATCATCTGGTGCTCGCGCAATATTCCAAACCTTCCGGGCTGCCGCTGATCCTGGCGGCCCTGCCCGAGCATCATCATCGATTTCGTCAGATCAGCCACAATCCATTCCTGCTCGACGGTGGACTGCATGCGAATCCCGAAGGCATGGCGATCACCGAACTGGCCGAGCGGGTTTGGGAAGTCGTCGAGCCCCAGCATCGCGCACGGCAGTTAGACCTAATCGACGAGTTTTCCGCCGCGCTTTCCAAAGGCTTGGGCGGTGACAACTTGAATGTGGTTGCCCAAGCCGCCGCCGAAGGTCGGGTTGCCAAGCTGTTGATCGAATCGGGCCGGCAGATTTCGGGCCGTCTTGATGCCGCGACTGGCCTCATTCGGATCGCTGCTTTGAATGATCCCACCGTCGATGACCTACTCGATGATCTAGGCGAACTGGTTGTAAAGATGGGCGGTGAGGTTCGTGTGCTGCCGGCCTCGCAAATGCCCGGATCAACCGGACTCGCGGCCACTTATAGACACTGATCCAGCTCGGATAACACAGGCAAAAACGCGTCATGCCGTAATATTATTAATGAGGTGCTACGCGGCAATTTGAGATCGCACTTTTTCGAGACGGCGTGAGTGGCCGAATTAATAAAATCAAATTGCTTTGTTATTGATCCGGCCATTTCTCGCTTTTCCGGAAGTGCGGCATCCGGTTTGGCATTGCACTGCCTTTATTCAAGTGCTTAATGGCCGGATCAATAAACGGGCGCCTTGCGCAACCAATACACCGGGAGCTCGTGACATGAATACGGAAGCTGTACCGAATCCGACGCTAGACCCCGTATGCGGCATGACGGTAAACCCTGCAACCGCAGTTCACGCTGAGCGTGGCCAGCAGACGTTCTATTTCTGCAGCGAACGTTGCCGCGGTAAGTTTCTGGCGTCACCCGAAGGGAAGGCCACGCCTGCGCCAAACAAGCCCCAGGCTGCGTCCGCCGCGGTCTATACCTGCCCGATGCACCCGGAAGTTGAGCAGAACCATCCGGGGGCCTGCCCAAAGTGCGGCATGGCGCTGGAACCCAAGCACATAAGCGGCGGCGCGCCTGAAGAAAACGCCGAACTGCATGACATGACCGTGCGCTTTTGGATCGGCGCGGTGCTGACGCTGCCGGTATTCATTACGGCGATGGCGCATCTGGTTCCGGGCCTTGGCCATGACGCTTGGATCAACGGCGACGCTTCGCGCTGGCTGCAATTTTGCCTCGCCACACCGGTCGTTGCGTGGGCGGGCTGGCCGTTCTTCGTCCGCGGCTGGCGTTCGGTGCTGACGCGCCACCTGAACATGTTCACACTGATTGCAATCGGCGTCGGCGCCGCCTATTTGTTCAGCGCGGTGGCGATGTTAGCGCCTGGGCTGTTTCCAGCCAGTCTGAACCACCAGGGCCGCATTGCGATCTACTTTGAGGCCGCGGCGATGGTGGTAGTGCTGGTTTTGCTCGGCCAAATGCTAGAGCTGCACGCGCGCAGCCGCACCGGCAGCGCGATCAAGGCCTTGCTCAATTTGGCGCCGCCGCTGGCGCACAAAATCAATGCGGGAGGCGATGAAGACGTTCCGCTGGATCAAGTCAAAGCGGGCGATCTTCTACGCGTCGTCCCCGGCGACAAAGTGCCGGTGGACGGCGTGGTGACCGAAGGCCATTCCAGCGTTGAGGAATCGATGGTCACCGGTGAACCCTTGCCGGCGGAGAAAGCGGTTGGAGACAAGGTGACCGGTGGCACCGTCAACGGCGCCGGCAGCTTCATCATGCGGGCCGAGCGCATCGGCAGCGATAGCTTGCTCGGCCAAATCGTCAGCATGGTGGCCGAGGCGCAGCGTAGCCGCGCACCGATTCAAGGCTTGGCCGATACGGTGGCATCGATTTTTGTGCCAGCGGTGCTGGCCATCTCGGTGCTGACCTTCATAATCTGGATGTGGATCGGACCGGAACCCAAACTTGCCCACGCCATCATCAACGCGGTGGCGGTGCTGATCATTGCTTGCCCCTGCGCGCTAGGCTTGGCCACGCCAATGTCGATCATGGTCGGCGTCGGCCGCGGCGCGCAGATCGGCGTGCTGGTGAAAAACGCCGAGGCGCTCGAACGGCTCGAAAAGGTCACCACGCTGGTGGTCGACAAGACCGGCACGCTCACCGAGGGCAAGCCGAAGCTGATCGATATCCTGCCTGCCGACGGTGTCGACGCTGACGAATTGCTGCGCCTCGCCGCCGCGCTGGAACAGAGCAGCGAACACCCGCTGGCGACGGCGATTGTCGCCGGGGCGAAAGAGAAGAAGCTCACGCTGGCCAGCGTAAAAAACTTCCGCTCGGTAACCGCAGGCGGCGTTGCCGGCAGCGTGGACGCGCGCGTTGTGATGGTCGGCAAGCCGGCGTTTCTGCGCAATGAAAAGATTGCCGGTCTTGAAACGTTAGAGGCCATTGCCGTCAAGCTTCAGGAAGACGGCAAGACGGCCCTGTATGTCGCCATTGATGGCAAGCCGGCCGGTATCCTCGCCGTCGCGGACCCGATCAAGGCCACCACCGGCGAAGCCATCAAATCGCTCCATGAACTGGGTCTAAAGCTGGTGATGCTCACCGGCGACAATCGTCGCACCGCCGCCGCGGTGGCTAAATCATTGGGCCTGGATGCGGTGGAAGCCGAAATCGAACCCGCTGGCAAAGTCGCATACATCAAAAAGCTGCACGCCCAAGGCCAGCGCGTGGCCATGGCCGGTGATGGCATCAACGATGCCCCGGCCCTGAGTGAAGCCGATGTCGGCATTGCGATGGGCACCGGCACCGATGTCGCCATGCAGAGCGCCGGTATCACATTGGTGAAAGGTGATCTCCGCGGCATCGCTCAGGCCATCCGCCTCAGCCGCGCAACGATGTGGAACATCCGCGAAAACCTGATCTTCGCCTTTGTCTATAACGCGCTCGGGATTCCACTGGCCGCCGGTGCGCTGTACCCATTCTTCGGCCTACTGTTGAGCCCAGTGATTGCCGGCGCTGCGATGAGCTTAAGCTCGGTTTCGGTCATCGGCAATGCCCTGCGATTGCGAGCGGCAAAACTGTAGCAGGCACCGCGCAATGACCGCTAAGTCCGGCGATACGGCACCGCACTTCACGACGATTGCCGGGTTCCTGGCCAAGCTGCCGGGCGAGATCACGGCGGTGTTTCGCGACGTCTTATTAGTCTGTGACGCACACGGTTTGATCGGCAAAGAACGGTTTGCGGTGGATGGTTGCAAACTGCCCTCAAACGCTTCCCGAACTTGGAGCGGCACCCGCGCCGATCTGCAGAAGAAAGCCGAGAAGATGGAGAAGGTCATCGGCTACCTGCTGGATGCGCACCGGCGGCAGGATGCCGGCCCAAACAACGATTCGCTCACGCAGCGCGAGCAACAGCAAATCGAAACGCTTTCGCGGAATAGCCAGAAGATTCGCAAGGCCCTTACGGACTTCAAACCGCGCCTGAATCGCAAAGGCGAAGAATTGAAAGCCAACCTGACCGATCCCGACTCGGCCGTGATGAAAACCAGCCACGGCGTCGTGCAAGGCTATACCGGCGTGGCGGCGGTCGATTCAAAATCCCAGGGTATCGTCAACGCCAGCGCCTTCGGCACCGGGTAAGAGAAGGGTCTGCTGCCGGTCGTCCTTCTTCGACGGCAGAAAACCAAAGACCTGCACCCGCAAACCACCGCGATGAAAGCCCGGATCGACAGCCGTGAAGGGCGATTACTGTATAGCCGGCGCCTTGGGATCGTCGACCCGTCTTCGGTAATCTCCACAATCACCACCTACGCCGCTTCACGCTCAGAACCCGACGCAAGGTGGATGCACCGTGGAAGCTGTTTGCCTTGGTGTACAACGTACAAAAGCTGCAAGGCAAGGCGCCATGAAGCACCTGGCAAAGACAGAAACGGTAGGATATCGTCCAACACGGCCCTGCCACCGCCAAGGCCGACCAGACAATGGAATCGTCAGATGATCGCAATTCGATCAAACAACGCGGCGTTAGAGCCGATCACCGCTTTTGCGCGTTTTGGTGAAAGCGCTGGTGGGCATTTTCTACAGACTCGTTAGCCAGCCTGATATATCTCGCCTGCTCAAAGGTCAGTTCCGGGATATTTCCGTCGAACGCCTGATGCGCATGCTCACCAAGCTCGGCTGTGACGTCGAGATTGTCATCCGCCAGCGTGGCCAACATTCGAAACTAAAGGATACGATCTATTTGTTGTAGGCGGCTTCTGCATGAGAAATTCGGGAGTGACGCGACTCCACGTTTGCCAGCGAGGTTCGCCCGATGAGTATCTGCAATCAGACGAGTCACGCGCTTCCTTGGACCGGCCCGATACTGCCGAAATCAGACAAAGATGATCGACAATTAGGGATACTTCACTCCGACCCCGATAACCCTTGTAGGTGCCAACCGATGTCCAGGTGTAGCCATGCGCGGCGACGGCGCGCGCCAGCACCCATGCGCCGATCCAGATTGAGGTGCAGGGTTCATACAGCGACTCCGGCGCGATGCCGGCGTCTTGCAGCACCGGCAGCCAGCGCGTGTTGATCTGCATAAGGCCGATGTCCCAGCTGCCGTCGTGGTTGCTGTGCTGCGCTCCTGGATCGAATTGGCTCTCTACCTGCGCGATGGCGATCAGCAGGTCGGGTGCGAGGCCGTAGTACGTGCCAGCTTCGCGGAAGCAGGCGCTCCATGCGGTAGGCACCCCCGCAGACGTTTGCGCCGTCACCAGCAGTGGCCAACAAAGCACCGCTATGAACCAACCCAGTCGGATTTGCTTCCACAATGCGTGCTCCCGGCCTCTTGAGTCCCCGCAACGAGCGGGTGCCGGAGAGTTTGGGGTGACGAGACCGACTGCGGAATCCAAAATCCCGTCAAAGTCACGCGGGATTTATGTTCGCGTCACCAGCTACGAATCGACCCGGTTGATCAGAAGAATTTGAGGCATCGGTCCATTGCGGACACTCGGCTCTCCAGTATTCGGGGCAGCTTTTGCCAGAGCCACCTATCGCACTATGAATCTAGGTGCTCGGAAGCGGCCGTTCAACGCGGCAGCTCACCAGCGGTCTGGAGCCGCGGGCGGGGGAACGTCAGGTGAAGCGCTCGCGGATGGCTCACCTTTCACTTTCTGCGCGGCATGAATGGGCACTTCGGAGGTTGCCCAATTCGACCGTTACGGGCATAGGTCTTTGCTTTCGCGTTGTGTTCTGTCACTGCCTTGGCACTCAGAATTTCTAAGTGAATCTTTGGGTACGCTCCAAGCGCCTTTTTTCCGAAACGCTTGATAACGAGTTTCGTGCTTTCGAGACACTGCTCGGTAAATTTGACTCCACTCTCAGGAACGACAAGGTATGCCTGAGTGCAGCCGCCAGATGAAAGTGCGGTAAGCAGGCTTAACAGCGACTTGAAAATGGTGTTGTTTGAGACCGTGGTTTCCACCTCGAAGACTAGCTTGCCTTTGCCCTTATGAGGTTGCGCAATCAGGTCAGGTAGAAACTTCTTGAGGTCCGGATCGTGCGATGGGTCCTTCTTACGTTTGTGGATGGCATATCCGTGCGTTTGCCCGATCAACTCCAGAGCATTTATCAGACTTCCCTGAGTTCTAAGATCAGTCACGTCCCCTCCGAGTAAAAACAAAAAAGATAACCGAGATGCAGCTTGCCGCTACTCAACGACGAATACGGGTTGAAGTCCTTGTCCGGGTCGATTTACAAAGAGCATCCGGCCATTAAGGCGTCCGGTCCTGACCGCAGCAACCGCAGCACTGGCAATTTCGTCGCCAGCTATGTCCGCGTACTGCATGAGTTCAAACGGGACAAAAGTGCTTTTGATCTCGTAATCGAAGGTGACCAGCAAGCTCACCACGTCGTAGTGCTGCGCCGTTTCGTCGTCTCTCACCACCATGCCCCTCGGAGCCATAAACCGCACCGCATGCTTACCACTCCCCTCAGGGAATTGGCTCGGCGGAAGCTTTTCGAATTCGGCTCGAGCGAATGCCGCCATCTGCTCAATAGGGACCGGGTCTCCATCCATAAGCACGGTAATGGACCCGAATTTCAATTCCGGATCGTGCCCTTGCTGCACGAGGACATGCGTGTGGAGGATGTTGCGCTCAAGCACCTGGATTCCTGGTGCCAGAAGCCAGTTGAATGCGGTTGCCTGAGTGAGACTCAAGCAGCGAATACTGTGGTGCGCCGCCTTCTTCAGCGCAGTCCCGGTAAATCCCTTGGGAGATACCATCACACCGACCGATATTTTTGTGTCTTCGCACTTGGAGTGAAAGGACTCGACGTCGTTGACCGTCACCTTGCGGGATCGATCGCGACATTCGATCGCGATCACAGTCGTATGGTGACCGGCCGTAGCCGTAAGGACGACGTCATGCTCGCGCAGCGCGCCGGTCAGCCGATCGGGTATTCGTTTGGGCGACTCCACCTCGACGCCCTGCTGGACGCCTAGCGCGCGTTCCAAGACGGCTATAAGCGCCTCTAGCGATCGCCCAAGCCGTGCGCGCCGGGGTTTCCCGGCCCTCACCCGGCCGGTGTGACGATTGGAGCGGCGGGGTGGCATCAGCGTCCGCTCCGGCTACTTCAGTGCCTTGTTGATCTTCTCGATCAGGGTGGTGAACTGCGCCTGCTCGCCAGCCGTCAGGTCACTGGAAGAGTGGTCGCGCGTCCACCGGACATACGCCTTGGCTAGCTTGTACTTCGAGAAACCGCCACCGGCGGCTTCGAGTAAATCGACGATCGGTCGGGCAGGCTGCGCCGCTGCTGCCGCGGTGACGTCGACACTCAGCGCATCGTTGGCGATCTTGACCAAGGTGTCGCGCAGAAGGTCCTCGATTTCCGGCTTAATGACAGCGCCAGAATAGGCGTCCTTGGTCCGCAGAATCCCCTTATTTCCGAGCATGTGGACCAAGGTCTCCTGCTGCGCGGCCTGGTCACCGGCGGCGTCGGAATCGAGCAGGGCGGCGACCTTGAAGTTCTGAGCGTACAGAATGGTGGCGTAGTACACCACCTTGCCAGCGCTGGCGGCCATGATCAGCGCGACCTTGTCATTCAGGTGGACCCCGCCTGCTGCACGCATCAGTGCGGAGGTGGCTTCCACGTACCAATAGTCGGTCAGCCCCTCGAGCACCAGATTGCGCTCCTGGGTGAACAGGGTTTGCGCTAGGTCGTAGCCCAGGGCCTCCTGCAGCGGCAACAGCGCGGCCGGATCACCGGACGTCACCGTTGTATGCACTTGGGTGCCTTGTTTCCGGTCGGTCATCTCCACCACCCGGACCAAATCTAATTCGTCCGGTCCGACCAAGAAGGGGGAATGGGTGGTGTAAAGGGTCTGGTTCGCACTGGATAGGCGGGTGATGGTCGAGCGGAATTCCCGCTGCTTGAGGCCGTGCAGGGACATGCCGGGTTCGTCCAGCAACAGGATCGCGTTCTGGTGCTTTCCAGCCGCTTCTGCAAAGAACACGACGAAGAACGACACCAGCCACTGGAAGCCCTCGGAGCGCTGGTGCAGCTCGATTTCGACGCCGAGGTCGTCCTCGACAACCACCTTCAAATACTGACCGTCGGCCCGGATGTGCAGCTTGTCCGCCTCCGCCCGACCTTCGCGCGGGTGCCATACGGAGCGGATTTCTTGGGTCAACTTCACGCTGGCAGCGTTGAGTTGGTACTGGCGCTGGTCAAGCTGATCGCGGTAGGTTTTCAGCGCGACCTCGTTTCCCGCGGGAGGCTCTGCCGCCCTTCCAAGGTTGGACAATTCCCGAGCGGTAAAGCCTAGGAGCTTCAGCAGACAAACATTGCCGTAGTCGTACTGCTTGTCGTCCAGAATATTGGTCTCAAGTCGCTGAGCCAGATGGTCGAGCTGAACCAGTGGTTTGACCCGGAAATAGTTGTTGAACAATACGAAGATCGGAATTCGGTCGTCCAAAGCGGCCAGCGCAGCTGCGCGGTCGAAATGAATGGCGGTAGCCGCCAGCAGGCTGTCGTAGCGCTTTTCTTCGGTTTCGTTACGCTCATCGATCAGCGGCAGTGCCTTGTCCAGCCAGGCTTTCAGTGTGGACGCCCGCTCACCCTCGATGGTAGTGGTGGTAGTCCACCCGTCGATAATTGTCGATAGGCCAGCGCTGGGCGCTGGCCCTCCAGGAGTGGCGGTTTCGGCCCGAGGGTCGATATAGGCGCTAAGACGGGCCAAGTCCTTTGTAACGGAGCCGTAGGTGGGCGCGGCCGGGACCTCACCACGAAGCGAATGCCAGGCGCTGTTGTCCAACCGCCTGCCGAAGACATAAACGGCTTTGCGCATCGACTCGGGGATGGCCGCCCGATCCTCATCGTCGAGTTCGAACTCCACCTCGGTTACTGTGACGGACTTCGGGTCGACCACTTTGGTCGTGATGTCGTTGTACTTTGAGCGGGGGTAGTCCCGCAGTGCATCAAATTTGGGCACTTCCGGCGGCGGATTGATCTGCTGGAGGGCCTGGAGTACTGCGGTCTTGCCGGCCTCATTGGGGCCAACCATGATGGTTTTGGCGTGCTCCACATCGAACCAGCCGGTGTCGACGATGCTACGGTAATTGGTGACCCTGGCTCTTTTCAGTCGCATCGCAATTTTCTCCTCCCACCCCAATACCGCGCAGCCCCGGAACGGGTCAGCTGGCCCGTACTAAGGTCTCATGACTCGGCCCCCTGTGGGGTCTGAACCCCGTCCCACAAGTTACAAAAATTATGGGGCGCTTT
>JALNYU010000029.1 GCA_023229645.1 Nevskia sp.
CCGGCCCGTCCCATCCGCTTCGGCCACTTCGAAAACATCCTTTGCCAAATCTACCGCCACCGTCGTAATGTTCATTTCGGACTCCACCGGTTGGTTGCTGATGATCAGAACATTCAGCTTGGCACTCGGAGACCGCTCAAAACAGCGGGTGGGGTCCATTCCATCAGTCAAGCGGACGACGGTTTTCAACGCACAGATCGATCTCGGGGGCTCGGGTCGCCCTGGATTGGTCTCTCTGAACGGTATGGGTACGCTGCGGGATCTGTGCGCGGCTCGAATAAGACGCCGAGATGGTCTCGCGCTGACGCTCTGTATGAACTCTGATGTGAATGAGGATATCGAAATCGATGCCGTTGCGCGCTGGACGCCTGACCCAACCTCTACCGAAGGTGCTGCTGGGTGGCCGAGTTCGATCCAAAAGGGTTTCGCGACGTACCGGCGACGCAAAGTGAGTCGGTATTGAGCTGGTTTCCCTGCGGAGCCTGCGGTATGAACGCGGCCGATCAGATCCAGCAGACCGGGCTTTCCACTTCAGCACGCTGCTCCTACTGCGACGCGCGCTTTCACGGAGCAATAGCCCCACCCGGGGTCGGGGTGTAACGCTGCGTTGCAGTGGACACGTATTTGCGTTGAATTGGAATCCAAATCGACGCCGAGTAGAACGCTAAAACTGATACAAAATCGCCAAGCCGCCGCTGAGGCGGGATAGCGGGCCGCGGGCGGGGCTGTTAGCGGCGTTGCCGAAGAGGCGGTCGCCGGCGGTGTAGCCTTCGACAAGCCAGTGATCGCTGATCGTCCAGACGAGGTTGGCGCCGAGCGTGACCGATTCCAAACCGCTGCGCGGGTGGAATTCCGGCCCGGCGCCGGCCGCGGCTTCGATGGCGTCGATGCCGTAATAGCGTTGCAGATAATGATTATCTGCGGCGGTGATCGAAGGGCCGGCGAATAGCACCAGGGATTTGCTTAGCGGTAAGGCGACGTAGGCGGAGAGATCGGCGACCCAACCGTCGTAGCCGCCGATGGCGCGGCGGACATCGAAGCGCAGCAGCACCGGCGTGAAGGCGTGTTCGACGAACAGCTTGACCTCCGGCGCGGCGTGAATGCCGAGCAGGGCATGGTTCGGGCCTTCGTTGGCGGAGCGGCCGTAGTCGTAGGTCAGCGCAACGCCGGCGCGGGTGGTTGTGAAGCCGGGCAGGTTGTAGCCGATGCCTTCTTCGGTGGAGGCGAAGGCGCGGTTGCCGTAGCGCAGGTCAACAATCGGTGAGGTCCATTGGCGATTGCGGTTGGCGCCGGGATAGGCGGCGAGCCGGGCGCTGGTCACGCCCAGCGCCGCGGACCACGTGGCCGGCGGTTCGCCGTCGAGCTGATCAAACAGCACGCCAGCCGAGCTTTGCCATTCGGCCAGCGGCGCGTTGCCGGCCGCGTGCGCAGCTGATGCCGCCGCCAAACAGCCGGCGAGCGCTGCAATCAGCGCCGCCGCGCGCCGCGAAACGCTCATTTGAAATCGTCGAGCATTTGTTCCTGCAGCGACATGCCAGCGGTGGATTTCAGGCAGAGGCCGACGTAATCGGTCATGCGCGGCGGTGGCCGCGTGCCCTCGGTCAGCAGGCGTAGGTTGTCGAACACGTAGTGCAGCGACGAGAAGCCACCGTAGAGCGATAACGCGCGGGTCAGCAGGCGGCGGTTGCGGATGCCGAGCTTGGCTTGGAACAGCGGCACCAGCGTGCTGATTTGGTCTTTTAGAGATGCGGCGATACGAGCTGATGCCTTCGGCTTTCGGCCGCTCGGTGCGGTTCATTGCCAGATAAATATCGCGTAGCTTGCAGGCGCCGCCGCGGCCAGCGGAGATATGGTAAAGGTCCCAGTGCAGGGTATTGGCGAGCAGGATGTGGCTGATCGCTCCGGCGCAGTAGTCCACCGGGACGACATCGATGTAGTCGTCGAGATCGCACATAAAGTGATCGATCTCGTACCCCATGCGGAAGACCCAGAAAATGCTGGTCGATGGCGTGCAGCCAAGGCGGCTGTGGCCGACGATGATCGATGGCCGTACCACGATCAGCGGCAGGCCCGGCAGCGTTTCGCGCATCTGCCGTTCGGCTTCGGCTTTCGAGGCGGTGTACGTCACCAAATGATGTTCGCGCGCCGGCATTTCCCAGCTTTCGCCAACCAATTGTTCACGGTTCGGGTCGTAGGCCATCGCGGTGCCGACGTGGACAAAGCGCTGCAAACCGGTGACCGCCGCAATTCACCACCCGGGTCACTTTATCCAGCCGCAGGTCGTCAGCGAACGCGGCGACGTCGGTGAGATCGCCGAGGATCAACTGGCTCGCGGTGAAGCGGGCGAGCGTGGCGGTGTCGACTTCAAACCGCGCCAGCGAGGTATGCAAACGCTGCAGGCCTTCGGTTGGCGTTGCCGCGCGGATCAAAAAGCGCAGGTCGTCCCGCAGTCCGCGTTGCAGCAGCGCGGCGGTGGTTGCGCCGCCGAGAAAGCCGGTGGCGCCGGTGATGAGAATTGTCATGGGTTTAGTCCTTCAAAAGTTTGCAGCGCCCGGCGAGCGCGGAGGCGCGTTACCGGCCGATGGCGAAGCCCACGGCGATGGCAAAAAGGCGCATCGGTGTGTCGGCAACAGCCTGGGGCCGCGATGTGCGGTGCTGTGCAGACTGCGACTTCGGAGGGCATCGGCTGGGGTCTCGTAAAACGCGCCGCGTGGCGGAATGCCGCGAATGCGTATTAGCCTTAGCGCAACGGCCGTGCCGCCGCTAACGCAAGCCAAAATATCTCTATAACACGATGGTTTAATTAAAAATTATAATATTTTCTGAGCACCGAAGGGGGCGTCGTCTATGCGCAAGAAACAGCGATCGCGCAAGAAATGTCTACGTTTTTTGCGCGGTAGCGCCGCGGGTTAGTGGCGGCAGGCCGCAGTGTTCGGCGTTTCGGTGGCGGTTACGGTGTCGGTGACGACGGCGATGACTGCAACCCGGCGATCGGCGCTGCACAGCGGCACGTAGCCGATGGCGCCGCGGGTATCGGTGACAAAGCGCAGCACCGCTTCCGGCGACGCCAAGACCCGCGGCGGCAAGATGCCTTGGAAGTATTGCTCGTCCCAATAGTCTTCCATCGCTTCCGGCAGCAAGCCGGTGACAACGCGCGAGAAATGGCGCCGGCGGATATCTGCGGCGCCGAGGTTTACGGGTTCGATCGCCGTGCCATCCGGCCAAAACCGGCGTTTACGGCGGTAGATCGCGGCGAGCTCGCTGGCGTCGATTGGGTGGTGTGCGGCCGAAGCCGGCACGACCACCGCCAGCGGTTCTTCGGACAGCGCTGCGCGCGCCGTAATGCTCAGCGCCAGCCCTAGGCAAGCACTGGCGACGGCGTCGCGGAAGCGTCGAATAGGCCGCAGTCCGTCGGTCTAAAACAAAACCGCGAACGAGAGCAGAAAGCCCTCGGGTACGTCGATGCGGTTATGCACGCCTTGCGAGAATTCGGCTTTGACGATGACCGCGCGGCTCCAGCGGTGATCCAGCCCGGCGAGCCAGAGGCTGACCCCTGAGGTTGGCCCTGCGCGGTCGTAATACTCGTAGCGACCAATGCCGTAGAGCTTGCCGACCAGCGGCGCCACGCCTTGCACGAAGCCGCCTAGCTCATCGGACTCCGGGCCTTGGCTGGAAAACCGATACGCGGCCTCGGCGCTAATCTCATAGCCGTTGTGGCCCCAAAAAACATCGGCACCGACGAGGTTGCGGCGGTTGCCGAGATCGCTACGCTGTTCGAAATTGGCGTAGGAAAAGCCGAGCTGCAGCGTCGGCCGCAACGAATAGGCGAGGTGCAGGCCGTAGGCTTCGGTGAACGGGTCCTGTTTCGGATCGCGTCGTAGCTCGGCGCCGATGGCGTTGGTCGGAAACGTGACCTGGGTGATCAGCGGCCGCGAGGTGGTTCAAACCAGCGGATCCGCATGAATCAGATTCCGACGCCCGATGGGTGTGAGAAACTTACCCAGGCGGGGGTTCAGCGCATCGGATTGCGCCCAGTCGGCGTACAAACGCGCCACTGCCAGATAGCCGTTGGCGGTGGTGAATTTGTCGGACTGCACTTGTAGCGCGTCTTGTTCGTCAAGCTCAGTGAAGAAGCGCAGCCGCTGGATCGGCTGCCACCAGAGGAAAGCGCTGAGGTGGGTGACATCAAAGCTGAGCGGCGTATCGTCGAGCTTCGCCAGCTGGGTAGTGGCATGGCCGCCGAGGGTCAGGTTGGTATGCGGAACCTGCCAGCCGCGGCCGAGCTGATAGTCATGTGTCGCAAGGTTTTCGACGGGGTCACTAGCGTAAGCGTTTTGTAAGGTGATTGCGGCGAGCATCAAGCCGACGTGCGCGGCGAAGCTCAGCCAAGAACCGGCCGGCGATTTTCTAAACGCCAACCGTATCCTGGGTTTCTTGTTCACAGCTGCTCCCAACCGGCCGGCCCCGCGTGACGATCCGACGAATTTTGTTGCTGGCGTTTCTACTGGTGAGTCTGACGCCCAGCGTCATTTTGACGTATCTAGCTTTCGTCCAGACACGCGATGCGCTGGTGCGCGAGAGCGAGTCGAGCTTGGCGGCGCAGGCGGCGACGTTATCGCGCGAAGTTGACCACATGCTGTTCGAGCGGCTGCAGAACGCGCTGAGCTGGAGCCGGCTCGACGTGATGCAGGATCTCCGTATCAAAGATGTCGATAAGCGCTTATCGCAGTTTCTCGCCGAAGTGGCACGCGCCTACGGCGGCGTCTACGACACGCTTTACTGCATCGACGGCAGCGGCGTCATCGTCGCCAGCAGCAAGCCGGCGCTGATCGGCACGCAAGTGGCGCGGCAAGCGCTGTGGCTGACCGCGAAGCTGCCGAACGGCGCGGTGAGTTTGAACGCGCCGCAGCGCTCGGCCGATGGTGGCAGTTACGTCGTGCCGATCCGCGCGCCGCTGTATTCAGCCAGCGACGGCGCGGCGCTCGGCGAGCTGGTGCTGCTGTTCGACCAACGCCAGATTGCGCAAAGCCTCGATGGTTTGGCCAAGAGCGGGCGTTCGGCGGTCATCCTCGACGCCGAAGGCCGCTTGGTGGCGGCGTCGTCCGGTTTGCGCGATGTCGGCCAGCCGTACGGCGCTGCGCTGCGCGCGTTGCTGCCGGCACCCAACCGCGGCAGCGGCGTCGAACAGCGGCTGTCGACGACCCCGGACGGGCAAAGCTTGATCGTCGGCTTCGACCGCTCACGCGGCTACGAGCACTTCGCTGGCTTTGGTTGGACGACACTGGCACTGCAATCGCGCGACGAAGCGCTGGCCGCGGTTCGGCGCATGGGCTATGTATTTCTCGGTTTGTTAATCATCAGTGTGATCGTCACCGCAGCGCTATCGATTTACGTCGCGGGGCGAATTTCGCAGCCGATTGCGCGGTTAACGCGCTTCACCCAGACCTTCGGCCGCGAGCAGCGGATGCCGGCGCCGCCGCCGCCCGGTCGCGGCGAAGTCGGCGAGCTGACGGACGCTTTCGTGACGATGGTCGCCGCGCTCGACCGCTCGCGGCAAGATTTTCTGCGCGCGTCCAAGCTCGCCGTAGCTGGCGAGATCGCAGCGACGATGGCGCATGAAATTCGCACGCCGCTCGGCATTTTGCGCTCGGCGGCGCAGATCGTCGCCGACGAACCGGCGCTGAGTTCGGAGGGCCGCGAGCTGGTGGGGTTCATCGATAGCGAAACCGAGCGGATCAATCGCTTGGTCGTCGGTCTACTGGAAAGTGCCAATCCGCATCCGCCGGCGTTTCGGCGCGCCGATTTAAGCGCGCTGGTGCGCGCGGCGATCGCGATGTTGCAGCCGCAAGCGGACAAAAAGCAGATCGCGCTGACGGCGACCTTCAGCGGCCGGGATTTCCACGCCGTTTGCGATCCCGAGCAGATGACGCAGGTATTGCTGAATCTACTGCTGAACGCGCTGCAGATTCTGCCGCTTGAAGGCCGCATCGCGATCGACTGCCGCGACGACGGCGCCACGCTGCGCTTAGAGATCGGCGACAGCGGACCCGGCATTTCCGAAGCCGATCGTGGCCATATCTTCGAGCCGTTCTTCAGCCGCCGGGCCGGCGGCCTCGGCCTCGGCCTCGCCGTAGTCCGGCAGATCATCGTCGCCCACCAGGGCGAGATCGAAATCGGTCAACATCAACAGCTCGGCGGCGCGAGTTTTATCGTCCGCATTCCGCATGATCGGAGTCCTCAGACATGAAGACGCACAAGATCCTCATCGTCGACGACGAAGAAAAGATGCGCCGCGTGTTGGAGATCATGCTGCAACGCATGGGGCCTCGGGTCGCCGCCGCCGACGATGGCCGCAGCGCGCTGGCGTTGCTGCAGGCGGAGCCGTTTGATCAGGTGATCAGCGATCTGCGCATGCGTGACGTGAACGGTGCGGTGATGCTGGAGCGCCTGCGCGCAGCCGGCAACGAAGTGCCGGTGATTATCGTCACCGCCCACGGCACGATCGAAAGCGCGGTTGACGTCATGAAGCTCGGCGCTTGCAACTACCTGCTGCGGCCGTTTGATCTTGATGCTTTAAAGCTCTCAATTGAGCGCGTGTTTAGCACCCGTGCTGTGCTTGAACAAAACCATTTTCTGCGCGACGAATTGGAGCGCAGCTGGCGCGGTTTGATCGGCGATAGCCCGGCGATGCGCCACGTCCACGAGCGCATCGCGCAAGTTGCGCCGGGCAAGACCACGGTGCTGGTGTCCGGCGAAACCGGCACCGGCAAAGAGTTGGTGGCGCGGGCGATTCACGATGCTTCGCCGCACAGTCAGGCTTTGTTCGTGCCGGTGAATTGCGCCGCGATTCCGGCCGAAATTGTCGAAAGCGAGCTGTTCGGCCACGAGCGCGGCGCGTTTACCGGTGCCGTTAAAGAGCGCGTCGGCAAGTTCGAGCTGGCCGATGGCGGCACGCTGTTTCTCGACGAAATCACTGAAATGCCGATTGCGCTGCAAGCCAAGCTGCTGCGCGTGCTGCAGTCGAACACGATTGAGCGGCTCGGCAGTAATCGCAGCATCGAGCTGGATTTGCGCCTTGTCGCGGCGACGAACCGCGACGAACCGCGACCCGCGCGCAGCGATCGCCGAAGGCCGTTTGCGCGAAGATTTGTACTACCGGCTGAACGTGTTCTCAATTGAACTGCCGCCATTGCGCGAGCGGCGTAGCGATATTCCAATGCTGGCGCGCCATTTTGCCGCCCGATTTGCCCGCCCCGGCAGCGCAGAGCCGCTGATTTCCTGCGCCGCGTTGGCGGAACTGGAGGCCTGCGACTGGCCCGGCAACGTCCGCGAGTTGATCAACTTGGTCGAGCGCGCCAGCGTGATCGCCAATGGCGCGACCTTAGACGTTGCGCATTTTCCGCTGAGCCCAGCGCTACCGAACGAGCCCGGCGCGCCGCCGCTGGCGCTGTCGGAAACGGCTGAGATCAACCTCGATCATGAAGTCGAAAACTTGGAGGTCAAGCTGATCGGCGAGGCCTTAAGGCGCAGCAGCGGCAACAAAACCTTGGCGGCGACGCTGCTGAACATCAGCGGCCGTTCGCTCTGGTACAAACTGAAAAAATACGGCTTGTAGCGCCGCGCAAAAGCGCTACTTCGGCCGTTGCGGCAGCGCCGTTCGGCACAGCAGAATCCCGGCCAGGATGATGACGCCGCCGATGGCCTGCTGCAGGCCGAAGCGCTCGTTCAGCAGCAGCCAGGCGAATACCGCAGCCGCCACCGGCTGCACCAGCAACGTCACCGAGGCGAATGACGCCGGCAGGTGCGCTTGCGCCCAGGCGATCAAACCTTGACCGCCGACGTGTACAACCCAGGCCAGCGCCAGCAGCAACAGCCAGCCTCGTGCCGATTGCGGAAACAGGGTTTCGCCGGCTAAGAGCGCCAGCGGCAGCAGCGCGCAGGCGCCGGCGAGGCTGCTCCAGAACATCACGTCCAGCGCCGAATACACCCGCCGGCTGCGGCTGACGAGCAGCTGATAGCCGGCGTAGAACACCGCGGTGGCGGCGGCGAGGAGGTCGCCGAACGCGGTTTCTGGGCCGATCCGCAGGCTGTCGGCAACCAGCCAGCCGGCACCAGCCAGCGCCAGCGCCAGCCCAATCCAAAACCGCCGCACGTGTTTTTCGCCGAAGCCGAAGTGCAGCGTCAGCGCCAAAAACACCGGTGACAAATTGCTCAGTAGCGTTGAATTGGCGACCGATGTCAGGTGGATCGAGCGATGCCAGAGTGCCAGATCACCGGCGAAAAATAAGCCGGCTACGAGCATCAGCGCCCGCGCCCGGCTCTGTGGCTTTGGCGCCTCGGCGGGGATCTGTGTGCGCCGCAGCGTGTACAACAACGGGGCGGCGAGCATCAGCCGCCAAAAGCCGGCCGCGGTCGGGCCGACATCGGTCAAACGGACGATGATCGCGGCAAAGCCGATCAGTGTGGCGCCGAGGACTAAACCGGGAATGGCGCGGCCGGAAATTCGCGAAGTGGACATGGCCGCGCATAATGCCCGAAGGCCAAATGCGATGCTGACTGGCCTGCGGTTGAACCGAATGCAATGCTCGGGGACTAAGTAAACGCTGCGCTGCGCCGGCTTAAAGACCTGACTAAAGACTCACATGCATTACGATCCCTTCATGCTCAAGATCGTCGGCGCGATCCTCGGCATCCTCGCAATCGCCTTCGTCTCTCGGCTGTTACGGCAGCCCCACGTCATCGGTTATTTGGTTGCCGGCGTCGTGCTCGGACCCCATGGTTTAGCGCTACTGACCGAGCGTGAAACGCTGGCCCGCCTTGGCGAATTCGGCGTGCTGTTGCTGCTGTTTTTCATCGGTATGGAAACCAGCCCGAAGCAGCTCGCGGCGCGTTGGCGGGTAACGTTCCTCGGCACGACGGTGCAGATCGCGGTCAGCGTGCTGGCGATGTGCGGCGTCGGCTGGTGGCTAGGCTGGGCGTGGTCGCGTATCGTGCTGGTTGGGTTTGTCATCAGCTTATCGAGCACCGCGCTGGTGCTGAACTACCTGCGCGAAACCGGCCAGATGGACGCCAAAATCGGCAAGGATTCGCTCGGTATTCTGTTGGCGCAGGATCTGGCGGTGATTCCGATGCTGATCGTCATCGATGTCTTTGCCGACGGCGGCGTTGATCGCTCGACGATGCTGCTGCAGGGCATCGGCGCGGTTGCCGCCGGCAGTTTGTTGTTCTGGATCGCCCGTAGCGACAACATTCATCTGCGGCTGGTCGGGCGGATGAAGACCGACCCAGAGCTGCAAATCTTCCTGGCATTCCTGCTCTGCTTGGGCTTCGCGTTCTTGGCCGAGGCGTTCGAGCTTTCGGCCGCACTCGGCGCATTCCTGGCCGGCATGCTGCTCGGCGCGGCACGCGAAACCGGCTGGGTGGCGGATCGCCTAGAGCCGTTCCGGGTGGTGTTCGTCGCGCTGTTCTTTGTCTCAGTCGGGCTATTGGTGAAGCTCGATTTCGTGCTTGAGCACGTCACGTTGGTGCTGTTGGTCACTGCCGCAGTTCTGCTCGGCAATACGTTGATTAGCGCGCTGATTTTCCGCGCGCTCGGCGAAGCTTGGCGCTACAGCCTTTACGCCGGCGCGCATCTGGCGCAGATCGGTGAGTTTTCGTTCGTGCTCGCCGCGGTTGGCCGCAAAGCCCATCTGATTACGCAGTTCGACTACCAGTTGACGATTGCCGTGATCACCGCGTCGCTGATTTTGTCGCCGGCTTGGGTGAGCTTGATCGGCCGTTTGCAGCGCCCGCTAGCCGCGCCAGCGCCAGAGCCGGCAACCCTGCCTCAGCCCGGCGGCAAATAATGTTCGCAGTCCAGCGTTTCGCCAGCGCGGCGGCGGCGTAGGCATTCGCGCATTTCTTGGCGCTGCGGCTGCGGCAGCGCGCGGAAGCGTTGGTATTGGTCGATCAAGCGTTCGCGCTGCTCCGGCGGCAATTGCCGAAAAGTTTGGACTTGCTCGCGCAAGCGCGCCCGCTCTTCCGGGGTTAGCTGCTGCAACTGCGCGCGCATTTCAGCGCCGCGCTCACGACGCTGTTCCGGGCTTAGCGCTTTCCATTGTTCGAGTTTTTGCTGGGCCCGTTGGCGCTGCGCGGGCGTCATGTCTTGCCAGCGTTCGGCCGCCTGTGCAAGCCGCTGCTGCTGTTTTGGCGGCAGGCTATCCCATTCGCTGCGCAGCGTTGCCAGCGCCTCCTGCTGCGACGGGTTGAGGCTGCTCCAGGCGCTTGCCGGCTCGGCGGCAAACGCGCTGGCGCAAAGCAGCAGGCTGGCGCCGACGAGCAAATGCCGCCACGGCGTTGCACGCGGCTTGGGCGGGATTGTCGTCATCGCGTCAGGTGTCATTGCGCGTGGCTTCCAACCACAGCGCGAAGTCGAGGTTATCGTCCGGCAGCGCCGGCTCTTCCGCGCTGAGCAGTTCCAGCGTATCGAGCAAATCGACGACTTCCAGCTGCGCGGTTGATACCGGCGAGTTCGGCAGCGCTGATGTTGCCAGCCACTTCGGCACGACCACCCAACCAGCCACTAAGGCTGCGCAGGCCAACGGCGCTACGGCGGCCCAAGGCCATGCGAACGCCGGTTTGCGTGCTGCGGCGGCGGCAACCGCGCGGGCGCGGGCGGCACGCAAACGCGTGGTGGTGGTGTAGTCCAAGGTTTGCTCTTGCGCGCGCAACTGCGCGTGCAGCTGTGCGATCAAAGCGTCCTCGCCGCCGTCCGCTGGCGTCGACTGCGCGGGGATCCGAGTTGTATCGGACGGTTCGATGTTCATGGCCAGACTCCAGCAAGCCGCGTGCGCAGGGCATTGAGTGCGCGCGATAAGTGAGTTTTTACGCTGCCGTCGCTGCAGCCCATCGCCGCGGCGGTGTCTTCTACGCTCAAGCCTTCCCAAACACGGAGCACAAACGCTTCTTTCTGCCGGGTTGGCAGCGCCGCGATTGCCGGCTCCAGCGCCGCCATCGCCGCGTCTTGCATCAGGCGTTGCGGCGCGTCCGGCGCGCCGTCGGCAACTAATAGCGCCGGATCGGGCCGTTCGTCGCCATCGTCTGGCGTTAACTTCGGCATTAAAAATAAACGCCGACGCGTGGTTTGCCGGCGCTGCCAGTCACGAATGCGGTTTTCCAAGATCCGATAAAACAGCGGCGGCCACTCATCCGATGGCCGGCCACCATAGCGGCGAGCCAGCTGTAACATCGCATCCTGAACCAAATCCAGGGCTTCGTCGCGGTCGTGCGTCGCTATTTGCGCGATTAAAAACGCGCGGCGCTCGGCCCCGGCGAGGAACGCGTCTAGCGTCGCCGCAGCCTGCGCGGTACTCACGGTGGCATTCTCGCCGAGCTGAGGCCGGCTAACATGACCAAATTGTGCTCCTACTTGCATGCTGTGCTCCCAGGCGACGCGTTGGGCGGGCACGTCGGATCCGATATTTTCAGCAATAACGGGGTTTCTGGAAATCGGTTGACCGCAGGTTATGCACAATGCGCAAAAAAACGGGCGTTCCCGAAAGGTCAAGGCTTGTTTTTTCTAAAACTCAAATCTACGTCTGCAATATGCTGTTTATATTATTGTTTATAAAGCGTCAAAAAACCGTCACGGTCGCGGCTCAGCGTTTCGCTGCGCAAAATCGCCGCTGTGCAACATGATGTACACATCATTATCCACAGGCTCGTAGTGAAACTCGTCACAGTTTCCGTGCCGGTGCCGCTGCGCCGAACGTTCGAGTATTCCGTCCCTACAACGTTCGCTGAGCAATTAGTGCCGGGGACAAGAGTCCGGGTGCCGTTCGGTAGGCGGCAGCTGATCGGCGTCGTCCTCGCCGCGCCGCGCGAAGTCGCAGCCCCCGATTACGCGTGTAAGCCGATCACCGAAGTTTTGGATGCGCAGCCGGCGCTGCCGCCGGAATTGTTTGAACTGTGCCGCTGGACGGCCGACTACTACCAGCACCCGATCGGCGAAGTCTTCGCCGCGGTGCTGCCGGGCCCGCTGCGCCGCGGCGAGGTGCTGGCGATGGCGACTGATACTTGGCTGCGGCTCAGTGCTGCCGGACAACAGGCGTTGGCGACGTTGCCTGCGCGGGCAACCGCCCGGCGCGGCGTGCTGGAGGCGCTGGCGATCGCGCCGCTGCCGCGAGCGAGCCTCTTGGCGGCGCAGGCCGGCGCCGGCACTGCGCTGCGTCGGGCGCTGGCCGAGGGCTGGGTCGAAGCCTACGAGGTCGCCGCGCAGTTGCCGCCGTTGGCGCTAATGGAGCCAGAACCGACGCTGAGCGCCGAGCAAGCGGCGGCGTTGGCAGCACTCGCGGCGGCGCCGGAGGGCTTCAGCACCGGCTTGCTCGAAGGTGTAACCGGCAGCGGCAAGACCGAAATTTATCTGCGGCTGACCGCGCAAGTGCTCGCTGCCGGCCGCCAAGTGTTGGTGCTGGCGCCGGAAATTGGCCTGACACCGCAGCTAGCGGAGCGTTTCGCCGCGCGCTTTGGCGCCGGTGTCGCACGCTTTCATTCCGGCCTCGGCGAAACCGAGCGCGCCCAGGTTTGGCAGGCGGCGCGCGACGGCACGGTGCGCGTGATCGTCGGCACTCGTTCGGCGGTGTTCGTGCCGCTGGCGGCGCCGGGTTTGATCATCGTCGACGAAGAGCACGATGTTTCCTACAAGCAGCAGGACGGCCTGCGCTACGCCGCGCGCGATGTTGCCGTGTTGCGCGCCAGCCGGCTCGGCGTGCCGGTGTTGTTGGGCAGCGCCACACCATCGCTGGAATCGCGCGCCAACGCCGAGAGCGGCCGTTACCGGCACGTGCAGCTGCGCAGCCGCGTGCAGAACAGCGCGCCGCCGACAATAGGGTTGCTCGATGTCCGCCAGCAGGCCCTCGAACACGGTCTTAGCGAGCCGTTGCTGGCGGCTGTCGCGCGCCATCTCGCTGCGGGCAATCAAGCCTTACTGTTTTTGAACCGTCGCGGTTACGCGCCGGTGTTGCTCTGCCACGACTGCGGCTGGATGCTGCCGTGCCCGAATTGCGACGCCCGGCTGGTGCTGCACCGCGGCCGTAAACGCATGGCCTGCCACCACTGCGGCCAAATTGCGCCGGTACCGAAGACCTGCGGCGACTGCGGCGGCAGCGCGCTGGTGCCGATCGGCCAAGGCACCGAGCGGATCGAGGAAGCGCTGCGTCTGCGTTTCCCCGAAGCGCGTGTTGAGCGTTTCGACTCCGACCGCCTGCGCAGCGCCGCGCAGATGCAGAAATTGTTTGCCGATGTGCGCAGCGGCGCGGTCAATTTGCTGGTCGGCACCCAGGTGCTGGCCAAAGGCCACGACTTCGCCGGGCTGACGTTTGCCGGCCTCGTCGATGTCGACCAAGCGCTGTACGGCAGCGATTTCCGCGCGCTGGAACGCATGGGTCAGCTGGTTACGCAGGTTGCCGGCCGCGTCGGCCGCGCCGGCCAGCCCGGCGAAGTGCTGCTGCAAACGCATCAACCCGAGCATCCGGCGCTGCAACTGCTGGCGCGCGAAGGCTACCCGGCGTTTGCCGCCGCCCAGCTGCGCGAGCGGCGCGATTTCGAGTTGCCGCCGTTCAGCAGCTTGGCGCTGTTGCGCGCCGAGGCGCGGCGCGAAGAGACCGCACTGGCGTTTCTGCGCAGCGCCCGCGCGGTGTTTCCGGCCCGCGATGGCAGCGACACGCCGGTGGAAGTGCTCGGCCCGGCCGCCGCGACGATGGCCCGCCGCGCCGGCTACCAGCACGCGCAGTTGCTGCTCAAGTGCCGCTCGCGCGCCAAGCTGCACCGCGCGATCAGCGAATGGCTGCCGCTGCTCGAAAGCCACGCCGACGCCCGCCGCGTCCGCTGGTCGCTGGACATCGACCCGGCGGACCTGTTTTGAACCGATATCCCCGTGCCGAGGCTGTCGGCGCGGCGTATAGGCATTACAATGGCCGGTTCTAATTCCCGCACATCACTTCGTTTCAGTCGATGAAATCGCAACTGCTATCCCTACTGCGCGCGGCGCTACCGACGGTTTTGGCCGGCAGCAGCGCCGAGTTGCCGAGCACGATCCTGGTTGAAGCCAGCAAAGACACCAAGAACGGTGATTTCGCCAGCAACGTCGCGTTGACGCTGGCGAAGCCCCTGGGCCTGCCGCCGCGCAAAGTCGCCGAAGCGATTGTGGCGGCGTTGCCGGCCTCGCCGTTGGTCGCGAAAGTCGAGATCGCCGGCCCCGGTTTCATCAACTTCTTCCTGGCGCCTGGGGCGTTGCAGGCGGTGGTGCCGGAAATCCTGCGCCTGGGCGCTGATTACGGCATCGACCGCTCCGGCAGCCGCGGCAAGGCGATGATCGAGTTCGTTTCGGCCAACCCAACCGGCCCGCTGCACGTCGGCCACGGCCGTGGCGCGGCGGTGGGTGACTGCTTGGCGCGCGTGCTCGCGGCCGCCGGTTGGCAGGTATCGAAGGAGTTCTATTACAACGACGCTGGCAACCAGATCGCCAACCTCGCGTATTCGGTGCAAGCGCGCGTCCGCGGCATCAACCCGGACGATCACGGCTGGCCGGAAGATGGTTATCGCGGTGACTACATCGCCGACGTCGCGAAAGCGTATTTGGCCGGCGAAACGGTGCAGGCCGATGACCGCGCGACGACCGCAAAAGGCGATCCGCAAGATCTGGAAGCGATCCGCGAATTCGCCGTCGCTTACTTGCGGCGCGAGCAAGACGGCGATTTGCGCGCGTTCGGCGTCAATTTCGATGTCTATTATTTAGAGTCGTCGCTGTACGCGGATCAGAAAGTCGAGCAAACCGTCGCCGCGTTGCAGGCCAGCGGCCATACCTACGAACAGGACGATGCGCTGTGGCTGCGCACGACCGACTTCGGCGACGACAAAGACCGCGTCATGCGCAAGCGCGAAGGCGGCTACACCTACTTTCTGCCGGATGTCGCCTACCACGTGACCAAATGGCAGCGCGGCTTTGTCCGTGCGATTAACGAGCAAGGCGCCGATCACCACGGCACGATCGCGCGCGTCCGCGCCGGCTTGCAGGCTTTGGAAGTCGGCATTCCGAAAGGCTGGCCGGAGTACGTGCTGCACCAGATGGTGACGGTGATGCGCGGCGGCGAGGAAGTGAAGCTATCGAAGCGCGCCGGCTCTTACGTCACGCTGCGCGATTTGATCGACGAGGCCGGTCGCGACGCCACGCGTTACTTCCTGGTCGCCCGGAAAGCCGATTCGCAGCTGGTGTTCGATATCGATTTGGCGCGCTCGCAGAGCAACGACAACCCGGTTTATTACATCCAGTACGCGCACGCGCGCGTTGCTGCGGTGATGCGCCAGCTCGGCGAGCGTGGCTATGCCTACGACGCCGCAGCCGGCGAAGCGGCGCTAGCGCAGTTGGTCGAACCGGACGCAGTGGCGCTGGTCGCCGCGCTCGGCCGGTTCCCGGAATTGGTGACGACGGCGGCGGCGAATCTGGAGCCGCATCTGGTCGCGCAGTATTTGCGCGATCTCGCTGCGGCGTTCCACGGCTATTACCACGCGCTGCCGTTTTTGGTCGACGACAGCGCCTTGCGCAACGCCCGTATCGCGCTGGCGCTGGCAACGCAGCAGGTTTTGCGCAACGGGCTGGATCTGCTCGGCGTCCACGCGCCGGATAAGATGTAAGGGATATGGCCCGCGATTACGCCAAGCAACGCAATCCGAACGGCAACCGCCGTGGCGGCGGCGCGGCTGCGAGTCGGCGCGGTAGTGCGCCGCGCGCGTCCGGCTTGCCGGGCTGGGTCGGTTTGATGCTGGGTTTGGCGATCGGTCTGGCGGTGGCGGCGTTCGTATATATCGGCCGGCCGGCGAATAAAGTCACGCTCGGCGCGGCGGCGAATCCGCCGGCAGCAGCCGTTAACGATGGCAAAAAAACCATTCCGTTGCCGCCGAAGCAGCCGTCGCGCTTTGCCTTTTACGAACTGCTGCCGAGCTACGAAGTGGTGATCCCGCGCGAAAACAGCAAGCCGGCGCGGTCCGGGCAGGCCGCAGCTGCGGCGCCGGCGCCGCCGGACGTGAAGCAGGCGCTGGCCGAGCCGGGTCAGTATTTGATTCAGGTCGGCGCGTTTCGCTCGCGCGAGGAGGCCGACAAGCACCGCGCGAGCTTGGCGTTAATCGGCGTTGAATCGCGGATTGAACAAGTGACGATCGACCAAACCGATACCTGGTACCGCGTGCGGATCGGCCCGGAGCCGACGCTGGCCAAGGCGCAGGCGATCCTCGACCGGCTCGAAAGCAACGACATCAAAGGTATGCTGGTGAAGGTTAAAAGCTGAACGCCAACATCGCCGCCTATGGATTTTTGTCCCGATCACCGGGCTGCTGCAGCCGCCGATCGGCGGGCGGCAACGTGACATTTTCATGGCTTGGCTCCGGCTCAAGTAAACTATGCCCGTGATATTGCCTATTGACTTACAGCCGCTTGATCACGCAACCCGTCCCGCACTCTTACTGCGCGCCCGTTCGACCGCGCCGCACCAGTCCTGAATTGAAATGACCGCGATGCTCGAAGCACGGGGCGGCGCATTGCGCGCTGTGGCCCAAGCCCAGCCCAATATTGCCCTGATCAAATACTGGGGCAAACGCGATATCGCGCTGAATTTGCCGGTGGTCGGCTCGTTGTCGATCACGCTCGATGCACTCTGGACGCGCACCGAAGTCAGCTTCGAACCCGAACTCACGGTCGACCGGCTGCTGCTGAACGGCCGCGAAGAAACCAAGCAGCTGCGCCGCGCTACCGCTTGCCTCGACTTGCTGCGCGCGCGCGCCGGTGTCGACTGGCGGGCGCAAATCGTCAGCACCAATAATTTCCCGACCGGCGCCGGGCTGGCGTCATCGGCGTCTGGCTTTGCCGCGCTGGCGCTGGCCGGTGATGCCGCGCTGGGCCTGGGTTTGACCCGCGCCGAGCTTTCGGTGCTGGCGCGGCGCTGCTCGGGTTCGGCGGCGCGCTCGATTTTCGGCGGTTACGTTGAGTGGGCGCTAGGCCAGCGCGCCGACGGTGAAGACTCCGTCGCCCGGCCGATACTCGACGCCGAAGCGTGGCCGTTGAGCGTGGTCGTCGCGATCACCTCGACCGCCGAGAAAGAGATTGGCTCGACCGAAGGCATGAACCGCACCGCTGAAACCTCGCCGTTTCAGCGCGCCTGGATCGATACCCAAGAGGCTGATCTTGCCGAGGCGCGCGCCGCGATCATCGCCCGTGATTTCGAGCGTCTGGCCGCGATCTCCGAACACAGTTGCTTAAAGATGCACGCGCTTGCTCTGGCCGCGCGGCCAGGCCTGCTGTACTGGAACGGCGCCACCGTGACCGCGATGCACTGCGTGCGCCAGCTGCGTGCGCAAGGCGTGCCGGTGTTTTTCACGATTGACGCCGGCCCGCAGTTAAAAGCCGTGTGTTTGCCGTCCGCCGCTGCTGCCGTCGCCGCTGCGTTGCGCGCCGTGCCGGGTGTGCTGAATGTTGTCGAAACCGGGCTCGGCGGCGATGCCTGCGTGCTCGATGTACCCGAGCTGGTGGCCGAGTGAATCAGCGATGAATATCACTGCGAGTGCGCCCGGCAAGCTGGTCTTGCTCGGCGAATACGCTGTACTCGAAGGCGCCCCGGCGATTTCGATGGCGGTTGATCGGCGGGCCATCGCGCGCTTAAAACCGCGTTTAAGCCCGCGCTACGATGCCTACGCCCCGGACATTCTCGATGCCCGTGTGCCGTTTCAGATCGACAGCAACGGCGTGCCGAGCTGGCCTGAAGGCGGCGACGCAGCGACGCGACTGAGCTTGGTCGACCAAGTGCTGCGCGGCCTCGCCGATGAGCAAATCGCGCCGGCCAGCGGCGGCCACGGCTTTGGGCTGGAACTCGATACCCACGAATTTTTTTACGCGCTCGGCGCCGAGCCACTGAAGCTCGGCCTCGGGTCCAGTGCCGCGCTGACGGTGGCACTGGCCACGGCGCTGGTTGCCCACGCCGGGCGCGGCGCGGTCTCGGCCAATCGCCGGGTGTGGCTGCAGCGCTTACTGGCTTTGCACCGGAAATTCCAGGGCGGCCACGGCAGCGGCGTTGACGTTGCCACCAGCCTGATCGGCGGCGTGATCTCGTACCAATTGGTCGGCGACGAGCACCAGCCGCTGGCGCGCGAATTGGTTTGGCCGAGCCGCATTCAGCGTTTGTATGTTTGGTCTGGCCGCTCGGCTTCGACCTCGCAAGCCCTGGCGCGGCTGCAAGTTTGGCGCAGCGGCCACGGCACCGAATACACCGTGTTGATGCGCGATCTAACCGCGATTGCCGAAAGCGCCGTGGCGGCGCTGGAAGGCGCCGACGCATCGGGTTTTATCGACGCCGCAACCGCATATGCGCAGGGATTGCGCCGCTTCGGCGAAGCCTGCGGGCTGGAGATTTTTTCCGCCGAACACGATCGGATCGCCGAAATCGCCCGCGCCGCTGGTCTGCTTTATAAGCCTTGCGGCGCTGGCGTTGGTGATGTTGGCGTGGTGTTTGCGCTAGACGACGGCGAACGCCTGGAGGCGGTACGGCGCACGTTGTACGCCGACGGCTTTGCCACGGTTCCGCTGGCGGTTGACGAAACCGGCCTGCGACTCGAATTCACGGAGATAGATGAAGCATGACCCCAGAGCCTACGATGCAGCCCAAGATTCAGGCCGCCGCGACGCCGAGCGATCGCTCGCGCTTCCCCGAGTTCTACAAGCTCTCGGTAACCGACCGTGTGCGCGTGATGCGCGAGCGCGGCTGGCTCTCCGAAGCCGACTATCAGGCGTTGATTTCAGGCGAGCACACGCTGAAGCTCAACAACGCCGACAAGATGATCGAGAACGTCGTCGGCGTTATGGGTTTGCCGGTCGGTCTTGGTCTGAACTTCTTGATCAACGGCCGGGATTACGTGATTCCGCTGGTTGTTGAAGAGCCATCGATCGTCGCCGCGTTGTCGTCGGCGGCGAAAGTTGTGCGCGCCGCGGGCGGCTTCACGGTCGAAAGCACGGAATCGCTGCTGATCGGCCAGATTCAGGTCGTTGATATCCCGAATGTGCCGAAGGCGCAGGCGGCGATCCTGCAGCACAAAGCGGAACTGCTGAACCTCGCGAACAGCCTGCACCCGCAGATGGTGGCGCGCGGCGGCGGCGCTCGCGACGTCGAAATTCACGTCCACCCGCTACCGGAAGGTCGCGGCGACATGCTGGTTGTGCACCTGCTCGTCGATACCTGCGACGCGATGGGCGCAAACCTCGTCAACACGATGTGCGAAGGCACGGCGTCGCTGGTCGAGTCGATCACCGGCGGCAAAGTCTTCCTGCGTATTTTGTCGAACCTGACCGACCGCGCGCTGGTCCGCGCGAAGATGGTCGTGCCGGCCGATAAGCTCGCCGGCAAAGGGTTTGACGGCGACCAAGTGCGCGACGGCGTAATCCTCGCGAACGACTTCGCCAGCGTCGATCCGTACCGCGCGGCAACCCATAACAAAGGCGTGATGAACGGCATCGATGCCGTTGCCCTCGCCACCGGTAATGACTGGCGCGCGATCGAAGCCGCCGCCCACGCTTACGCCGCCCGCAGCGGCCGCTACACCTCGCTGACGCGCTGGTACAAAGGCCCGAACGGCGAGTTGGTCGGCGAAATCGAAGTGCCGATGAAAGTCGGCACCGTCGGCGGGCCGCTGCAGTCGAACCCGACGGTGGCGCTAAACCACCGCTTGCTCGGCGCGCGCTCGGCGCGCGAACTGGCCGAAGTCATGGGCGCGGTTGGTTTGGCGCAGAACTTCTCGGCGCTGCGTGCCCTGGTGACCGAAGGCATCCAGCAAGGTCATATGACGCTGCATGCGCGCTCGGTGGCGCTGGCGGCCGGCGCGACGCCGGATATTTTCGAAACGGTGGTCGAGCGGCTGATCGAAACCGGCGAAATCAAAATCTGGAAAGCGCAGGAAATCGTCGTTCAGGTGCGTAAGCAATCGCGCCGCGAACTCGACGATGTCGATCCGGCGACGATGGCGCCGCGCGCCCAGGGCCACGGCAAAATCATTTTGCTCGGCGAGCATGCGGTCGTTTACGGCAGCCACGCGATCGCGGCGCCGGTGCCGTTGGCGATCGAAGCCAGCGTGCAAGAACCGGGTAGCGATGGCGACACCAACCCCGGCGTTGATCTGATCATCCCGCGTTGGGGCGTTGAATCGCGCCTGCACAAGAATCCGGAGCACCGGGATTCGTTCCAGCGCTCGCTTGGCATCGTTTTCGACAAACTCGGCCTGACCGAACGCTCGATGCGCATCGAAGTCTTCCCGAACGTGCCGCGCGGCATGGGTTTGGGCGGTTCGGCGGCGATGGCGGTGGCGGTGATTCGCGCGCTGGATCAGCACTTCAAGCTCGGCCTGAGCGATAACGAAGTTAACGCGCTGGCGTTCGAGTGCGAGAAAGTGGCGCACGGCGTGCCGTCGGGCATCGACAACACGGTTGCGACGTTCGGCGAACTGCTGCTGTATCGGCGCGAGATGGACGGCGAGCCGGCGATGATGCGGACGCTAACACTCGACAAGCCGATTCCGATGGTCATCGGCATCAGCGGCAAGGAAAGCCTGACCGCGAAAACGGTCGGCGGCGTGCGTAGCGCCTGGCGGAAAAACCCAGAGTTGTACGAAACCATTTTCAAGCAAATCGACCAATTAACGCTGCAAGGCGTCGAAGCGGTGCAGAATTATCAGCTGGAACGGCTCGGCGATCTCATGAACGTCTGCCACGGCCTGCTCAACGCGCTGCGCGTATCGAGCTGGGAAATCGAAGAAATGGTGCAGTTGTGCCGCGAGCACGGTGCGCTCGGCGCGAAGCTGACCGGCGGCGGTGGTGGCGGTTCGATCATCGCGTTGGCGCCGGAGCACCCGGAACGCATCGTCGCGGCGCTGCGCGAAGCCGGCTATCAGGCTATGGAGGTCAGCATTGGATAATCAAAATTCCAGCAATCACAGCATTGTTTCGTTCGACGACGAACCGCTGATTCTGGTCGACGCCGACGATCGCGAAATCGGCTTCCTGCCGAAAGCCGACGCCCACCTCGGCCGCGGCACTTTGCATCGCGCGTTTTCGTTATTCGTCTTCAATTCCGGCGGCGAACTGCTGCTGCAGCAGCGCGCCAGCGGCAAGCGGCTGTGGCCGATGTTTTGGTCCAACACCTGCTGCAGCCATCCGCGCCGTGGCGAGACGATGGACATCGCCATCCATCGCCGGTTGATGGAAGAACTGGGGTTCCAGTGCGAATTCGAGTATCTATTCAAGTTCCAATATCAGGCGCAGTTCGACGCTGAAGGCGCCGAACACGAACTGTGCTGGGTCTACGCCGGCCGTAGCGATACGCTGCCGCGCGTCAACGCCAACGAGATCGCCGCGCTGCGTTTTATCGCGCCGGACGCGCTCGATGCCGAGATCGCCAGCAACCCGGCGCAGTTCACGCCGTGGTTCAAGATCGAATGGGCGCGCATCCGCAACGAACACCCAGAATTGCTGCTGCCGCAAGCGGCGGCGTCTTTGGCGTAGAATCGGTAACTATTTTTTATCTCGCGTATTCAGCTGCCGCGCATTAGCCGGCGGCTTTCGGCGGATCCCGCGTACCGCGGACCCGCTTAGCTCTTGGAGAACACATGGGTATCCCGCTGATTCAGCAGGTTAAAGTGGCAAGTTATGTCATCGGTAAGAAACTCAGCGGGCAGAAACGCTATCCGCTGGTGCTGATGCTAGAGCCACTGTTCCAGTGCAATCTCGCGTGCGCGGGTTGCGGCAAAATCGACTATCCGGACCAAGAATTGAAGAAGCGCATGAGCGTCGAAGACGCGCTGCGCGCAGTCGATGAATGCGGCGCACCGGTGGTTACGATCCCGGGCGGCGAACCGCTGATTCATAAAGAAATGCCGCAAATCGTCGAAGGCATCCTCGCGCGCAAGAAATTCATTTATCTGTGCACGAACGCAATTCTGCTGCCGAAGCATATCGATCAATACAAGCCGAGCCCGTACTTCACGTGGTCGATCCATCTCGACGGTCTGAAAGAACGGCACGATGAATCGGTTTGCATGGAAGGCGTGTTCGAGAAAGCGGTGAAGGCGATCAAGCTGGCGCTGGACCGCGGCTTCCGCGTCACGATCAACTGCACGCTGTTCTCTGGCGAAAAGCCGGAAGAAATCGCCGAATTCTTCGACTACGCAATGTCGCTCGGCGTTGAAGGCATCACCGTTTCGCCGGGCTATAGCTACCAGCACGCGCCGCGCCAAGACGTATTCATGGGCCGCACGCAGTCGAAGCAGCTGTTCCGCGATATTTTCAAAATCGGCAAGCAGCGCAAAGCCAACTGGGTGTTCAACCAGTCGCCGATGTTTATGGATTTCATCGCCGGCAACCAAAACTACCAGTGCACGCCGTGGGCGAACCCGACCTACAACATTTTTGGCTGGCAGAAGCCGTGCTATTTATTGGTCGACGAAGGCTACGCCAAGAGCTTCAGCGAACTGATGGCGACCACGCCGTGGGAGAGCTACGGCGTTGGCCGCAACCCGAAGTGCGACAACTGCATGGCGCACTGCGGCTTTGAAGGCACGGCGGTGAACGATGCCTTCTCGCGGCCGCTCGCGGCGCTGAAAGTGATTACCCGCGGCCCGCGTACCGATGGCCCGATGGCGCCGGACCTGCCGATTCTCTACGGCAAGCGCGAAGACGTTGCCGCCGTTCACGTGCCGCTTTCGTCATTACAGCGCAAGCCCACTGCGGCAGCGCCGGTTGCGGAGAAGATGGAACACTAGGCGAATACGCCGCCGCGGTTGCTCGCGGCGGCACGCCGGTGTCATTACCCATGGTTTTCGACGCTGTTTTCTGGCTCGCCGCGCCCGCCGCTTTCATGTGGTTCGGTTTGCTATTGGCGCCGTGGCGGCCGTGGAGTACGCGCGAGCGGCTGGAAGTGCAGCCCGGCGGCGCCGCGTTTTCGGATCTCAGCAGCGTTACCGTACTGATTCCCGCGCGTAACGAAGCGGACGTCATCGGCCAGACGCTGACGGCCCTTCAGTCTCAGGGGCCGGGTTTGAAGATCATCGTCATCGATGATCAATCTGACGACGGCACCGGCGATATCGCCCGCAGTTTCCCGAACGTGCAGGTGGTCGGCGGCGCGCCGCTGCCGGCCGGTTGGGCCGGCAAACTCTGGGCGCTGGAGCAGGGCAAGGCGCAGGTCAGCACGCCGATGACGCTGCTGCTCGATGCCGACATCGCGCTCGAGCCCGGCCTGTTAGCCACGCTGATCCGGCACAAACTCAGCAGCGGGTCCAATTTTGTTTCGTTGATGGCGGATCTGCGCCGGACGTCGTTTTGGGACCGACTACTGCTGCCGGCTTTCGTCTATTTCTTCAAGCTGCTGTATCCGTTTAGCTTGTCGAATTCCAAGTTTCGCTATGTCGCCGCCGCGGCCGGCGGCTGTGTTTTGGTCGATACCGCGGCGCTGCATAAAGTCGGCGCGTTCGCCAGCCTGCGCGGCGCGTTAATCGACGACTGCACGCTGGCACGCCAAGTTAAACGCGGCGGCTATCGCACTTGGATCGGCCTCAGCCGCGGCGTCATCAGCCTGCGGCCGTATGGCGATCTAAAGTCGATCCACGACATGGTCGCGCGTTCGGCGTTTACCCAGCTCGGTTATTCGGCGCCGCTGTTGTTGTTCGTCACGCTGCTGTTTGCTGCCGCGTATTGGCTGCCGCTGGTGGCGCTGGCGCTCGGCTCCAAGTTGGCCGGCGCGGCGCTGTTGGCGATGTGTCTGGCCTATGTGCCGATGCTGCGTTACTACGATTTATCCCCGGTCTGGGCGCTGGCTTCGCCGTTGATCGGCGCGTTGTATCTGGGGATGACGTGGAGTTCGGCGCTGCGCTATTGGCGTGGCGTGCGCTCCAAGTGGAAAAACCGTACTTATGAAGTCCCGTCCTGATAGTCACTGCAAGGCTGGTTTGAACATCAATGAAAAACAATGAATTCGGTTTCAGTGGGTTCGCAGCGTACGTGCCGCCGTACCGCGTCGATCTCGAACAATGGTGCGCATGGACGGGCAATTCCTGGGATAAAACACGGGCTGTAATCGGCGCTAGTTTCCGTATTCCTGGGGTCGAGGAAGACGTTTACACGATGGCGGCAAACGCTGTGCTGGCGCTGATCGAACGCAATGATGTCGATCCGGCGCGGGTTGGCTATTTGGCGCTCGGCACTGAATCGAGTATCGATAACGCCACCGGTGCGGTGATCGTGCGCGGCTTGGTCGATCGCGCGCTCGCCGCGCGCGGCAAGCCGCGTCTGGCGCGCGACTGCGAAGTGCCGGAATTCAAGCAAGCCTGCCTCGCCGGCGTTTACGGCATTAAAGGCGCGGTGCGTTATCTGGCGCACGACGGTGCCGGCCGCCAGGCCATCGTCGTTGCTGCCGATATCGCCGAGTACGAGCGCGGCAGCAGCGGCGAGCCGACGCAAGGCGCGGGCGCGGTCGCGATGTTGCTGGAAGCTAATCCGAAAATCCTCGCACTCGACCTCGCGGCCGGCGGCAATGCCTCGATGTTCCGCGGCCTCGATTTCCGCAAACCGTTCGCCCGCTACTGCGGCCAGACCGAAGGCATCAGCGGCCGCGTTCGCGACTTTCCGGTGTTCAACGGCAAGTTCTCAACCGCCTGTTATGTCGATGAAACCTTGTCGGCGCTGGACGTCATGCTGGCCAAGCGCGGTGGCAGCCGGGCGCAGTATTTTCATGAGCTGGAAGCGGTGTTCATGCACCGGCCGTATCACAAGATGCCGGTCACGGCCTGGGCGCTCGGCTACTTGTTTGCGCTCGGCGCCGACGCTGCAGGCGCCGCTGAGTTGGCCGGCTACTGCGCCGCCGCCGGCGTTGACTCGGCAGCGCTGCAGCAGGAAATGGCGCAGCTGCCGCAACGCGCGTTCGAAGCCGATTTCGACGGCACCGTCGCCGAGCCGTATCCGCTGACCGCGGCGTTGATGAAAGCCTTCCGCGAAACACCCACGTACAAGCAGGTCGTGGACGACAAAATGCGCCTCGGCGCCAAGCCGATGATGGGCATGGGCAATCTCTATTCGGCCGCGCTGCCGGGTTGGCTCGCCGCTGGGTTGGAAGAAGCGGCGAAAACCGGCCGCGATCTCACCGATAAATCAGTGCTGTTGATCGGCTACGGCAGCGGCGATGCCTCGGAAGCCATTCCCGGCCGCGTAGTCGCCGGCTGGCAAGCGGCGGCGGAGAAGATCCACCTCGCTGGCGCCATGCAAGCCGCCTGCGATCTCAGCCAAGCGCAATACGAAGCGCTGCACGATGGCGTGCCGGCGCCGGGCTTAGCGCCGCTCGTCTCCGGTATCCGTGTTGCCCGCATCGGCGAACGCAAAACCGGCGCGCTGCAGGATTTCGGCATCGCCTACTACAGCCTCGGCGCCTGCGAAAAAGCCTAAAGCTGCTGCAGCAGCAAGCATAAAAAAAGCCGCTGAGTCAGCCTGACTCGGCGGCTTTTTCATGCGCTGCCCTGCGCTATAAAACGCCGTGCTCCAATTCCTGCAGATAGATAAACTGCGGCGCTTTCACGCCCGCTTGCCGGCGAATCTCGACCAACTCCGGCGATTCAAAAAACCGCCGTGCCTGCGCCAGTGAAGCCCAGGCTGAGAAGTGCACAACGGTGTTGGCATCGTCTTCATAACGCAGCAGCTGGTAACGCAGTTCCCCGGCGGCTTTGCGCAGGCCAGCAGCAGCGTCGAATATCGCTTTCCAGGCTGGATAAGCCGCAACTTCGTGGACGATTAAAACATGCGGCATATCCGGGCTCCGGGGTTATTGATCGGCCATTCGATGTTGAATTGAAGTGCGGCATCGGTTTGGCATTGCACTGTCTTTATTCAAGTACTTAATGGCCGGATCAATAACAGACCCTAGATCGCCAACCGGAAGCCGACGAAAATCGAGGTCCCCGGCAGCGGTGCTACATCCTTGATGAACGAGGTGTGGCGGCGTTCGTCCTCGTTCAACAAATTGCGGCCGCGGAGGAAAAATTCGCTGTCTTGTTCGGCGTTTTCAGTCAACCGGAAGCGGTAGCCGAGGTCGATACCGAGCTGGTTGTAGCCGCCGGTGACGGTTTCCAGCGGTGCGATGTTGCCTTGGCGCTCAACACGGGTGTAGGTCAGCGTTGCGTGATAGCGCTGGTACTTGCCTTCTAAGCTGCCACCGAAACGCATCGGCGTTACTCGCGGTAAATCGCCGCCGCCATCAACTTGACCAACCACCTTATCGGCAAAGGCGTGGACATTCACTTTGTACGGCCCGGTGGTTACCAGTGCGTAGTCGGTTTGTGCTTCGAAGCCGTAGAACTTAACGTTCGACTGCCGGTAATCGACCAGCAAGAACTCACCTTCCGGATCGAGCAAACCTTCCGCGTTCACGCGGTCGGCCACGCCGTCGGAATTGGCGGTGCCGCTGCGGTCGGCGTTCAAGCCGCTATCGGTTTCCTGCAGGAAGAGATAGTTCTGAATCCGGTTGTAGTAGCCGTTCAGCTCCCAAGACCAGCGCTGGTCGTGATGGTCGAAACCGATCTCGAAGTTATTCGCCGTTTCCAACTTGGCGTTGCCGTTGCCGCGCTCGAACGTCGCCGTTGCGCCGTGCGGGCCGAACGAATACAGCTCTTCCGGCACCGGCGAACGCTGGGAGCGGCTGAAGTACAGCTTCAGGTGATAAGCCTTGGCGGCATCGAGATTGAAAATCGAACCGGCCGATACGCTAACCGGCGTGTAGTTGCGGTCTGGAATGCCGTTGCCTTCCGGCTTGTTGGTATCGCGCTCAACGCGGGCGCCCAACTCCAGCTTGCCGAATTTATACGGGTGTTCTTCAACCAAAAACGCACCGAGCTGCAGCGTATGTGTTGGCGGCACGAAGCTTTCTTCGCCAACAGCGCTAAACCGGCGGAAATCGTGCTGCACGCCAAACACGCCGCGCCAGCCGAAGACCGGCACGTGCACGGCTTCAATGCGCTCATCGTTCTGCTTATTGAAAAACACCGTGCCCGGCGTGACCGCGTCTTCGAATTCGGTGTGGGTATAGCTGTTATAGGCGCCGCGGATTTTCACCGATTCCAGAAACGGCAGCGGCCGATTCAAAATCGCTTGGCCGTCGTAACGGGTTTGATCGGCATTGATAAACGCATTCTCTTCCGCCGGCAGGCCGTAAACGGTGTTGAACTCGCTGACCGCGAACGACACCGAATTCGCGCCCGAGATATAGCCGTAAGACAACGCGCCGGAGTCCGACTGCACGCGGCTATTCGCCAGAAACCCCTGGCTGCCGGTGCCATCAACGCGGGCATTGCCGGGGATATCGAATTGCTCGGCTTTGCGGCCGCTGGCGTCGATATGAAACTGGCTGTGGCCGATGCCGTAGCCGAGTTCAAGATTGCCGAGGCGCTCGTCGGCATTGCTGCCGTACTGGCCTTCGATGCTGCCGTGCAAGCCTTCGGTGACATCAATCGGCAAGCGGTCGTCGATGACATTGACGATGCCGCCGGACGCCCGGCTGCCGTAGAGCAAGGTCGCCGGGCCTTTCAGCACTTCGATCTGCCGCGCGTGCGCGGTATCCACCGCCACGGCGTGATCGGGGCTGACATCGGAAACATCGAGCGAGCCAACGCCGTTTTCCAGAATATCCACCCGCGGCCCGGCTTGGCCGCGAATAATCGGCCGGCCGGCGCCGCTACCGAAATCGCTGGTCGAAATCCCCGGCGTGTTTTCCAGCGTTTCGCCGATGGTGCCGCGGCGCTGGCTATCTAATTTTTCGCCCGACAACACCGTCGTCGGCTGTACCAATTGATCTGAAGTCTTGCCCAGCGGGTTGGCGCGTACCGTCACCGTGCCCAACTCCACCGCGTTGTTCGGATCAGCCGCAGCCGTCGTTGTGGTGGTAGTGGCGGCGGCATCGGCGGCAACCTCGGCCGGCGCATCGGTTACCGCAGTGTCAGCGGCGGATACAACCTGGGGAAACGCAAAAACGGCCGCAGCTAGCGGCAATAGGCGCAGGGCGCGCCGGTGGTGCAACGTCATGAAGAAATCCTCGGAACACGAGCAAAACGGGCGCACGCGAACGCGCGCAATCAAGGCGGTTTTGTCAGACGAGGAACATCGGTGGGCCGCGTGTCGGCGGCCGGTACAGCGGTTTGCCGGCCGGTGCTGCGTCCGGCTGGCCAAGCGGCGCTTCGATTTGCGGCAATGCCGCCAGCAGCGTACCGGCCGGTGCTGGCCCAGGCGCCGCCGCATGGCTTATCGCACAAACTTCGCAGGCGACGAGTTTGTCGCCATCGCTCAGTTCGTGGTTGGTCCCGTGCACCACCGCAAACCACTGGCCAACCGCAAAGGCCAGCGCAAGCAGGAAATGGGTGGTACGGCGGAATTTCATGATTAAGTTCTAGCACAAACCGCCGCAGCCGGGAAAGTGGCGGCGGTTTGCAACGCGGTTCAGAACGGGATGTCGTCGTCTTCGAAGTGATCGCTGCTCGGCGCCGCGCTGCTGCTCGGCTGCGGCCGCGGTGCGCTCCGTTGCGGCGGTGCGCTGCTGCGCGCAGGTGCTTGGTTGTAGTCGTCGCCGCCCGCGGCAGCGCCACGGCCATCGAGCATCTGCATATCGTTTACCACCACTTCGGTGGTGTAACGGTCGATGCCGTCTTTCTCCCACTTGCGGGTGCGCAAGCTGCCTTCGACGTAAATCTTGCTGCCTTTTTTCAAATACTGGCCGGCAATTTCCGCCAGCTTGCGGGTGAACACCACGTTATGCCACTCGGTGCGCTCTTTCTTCTCGCCCGAGCTTTTATCGTTCCAGCTGTCGGACGTTGCCAGCGTCAAATTGCAAAAGGCATCGCCGTTGGGGAAATACTTCAGCTCTGGGTCCTTGCCCAGATTACCGATCAGAATAACTTTGTTTACGCCGCGTGCCATATCGCCTCCGGCCTTGCGCTGAATTGAGAAAAACGTCCGCACGCAAAAAAACGCGATGCTGGGAAAGGGCCAACGCCCGCAACCTACGCGCGTTCCCTGCGGCCCGATCAAGGGCAACGCGACGTTGAGACGCGAACTTTACTGCAAAACGCCGCAATTGACCGCCCCCGCACAGCCGGAAACCCGCAGGAGCTGGGCCAGCACGCAAGTTTGCCGACGAGAAGCGCGGCGGCGGCGCCTAAAACAAATGTCGGCACGCGCAAATTTGGCGTGAACCATTGAGCGAAATAAAGAGGCCGCGGCTTTTGGCCGCGGATGACGCAACGCCCGCGGCAAGAAAGCGCTTGAGGCTTTCGCGCTTCAATGAGGCCGCGGCTTTTGGCCGCGGATGACGGGCAGCGCTCTGGCCGAGCATGCGGGCGGCTTCGGTGCTTCAATGAGGCCGCGGCTTTTGGCCGCGGATGACCCACGATACGCCAGCGATTGATTGGCTATTGCTGACGCTTCAATGAGGCCGCGGCTTTTGGCCGCGGATGACTTCAACACGTTTTCACCGGCCGACCGGAGTGATGGCGGCTTCAATGAGGCCGCGGCTTTTGGCCGCGGATGACAGGGGTGATTACCGAAGTGAGCGCAACGCATGAATGCGCTTCAATGAGGCCGCGGCTTTTGGCCGCGGATGACCGGCATTAAAGCGTCTGCTGGCGTTGTGCTCGACGAAAAGCTTCAATGAGGCCGCGGCTTTTGGCCGCGGATGACATAACGTGGGGCGGGCAGCAGCAATTAGTTATTCACGCTTCAATGAGGCCGCGGCTTTTGGCCGCGGATGACGTCAATCTGGCGTTTAGGGCGCGTCGTAATGACAGGCTTCAATGAGGCCGCGGCTTTTGGCCGCGGATGACCCGAAGGTCTTTGCACCGGTTGCTATGACGACCCTCAGCTTCAATGAGGCCGCGGCTTTTGGCCGCGGATGACTTCAAATACGGATTAACGCCCATGTACATTTGACGAAGCTTCAATGAGGCCGCGGCTTTTGGCCGCGGATAACCTGAACGGGCAATTCTTACCTTTGAATCGCCAACCTGCCAAGCTTCAATGAGGCCGCGGCTTTTGGCCGCGGATAACACCCTTAACATTGCGAAGCTTCGCGCACGCTTCCCGCTTCAATGAGGCCGCGGCTTTTGGCCGCGGATAACGCAAGCGCCTTAACCTTAGCCCGCGCCAATTCACACCGCTTCAATGAGGCCGCGGCTTTTGGCCGCGGATAACCCCGAAGATTGCTACCCCGAAGAAAGCAATGCGGGCGCTTCAATGAGGCCGCGGCTTTTGGCCGCGGATAACATAGGCGCGTCCCGGTATACGTTCCCGGTCATTGTCATGCTTCAATGAGGCCGCGGCTTTTGGCCGCGGATAACACGCCAAGGACTGTTAAAACGTTCTTGTTCATTGCGGGCTTCAATGAGGCCGCGGCTTTTGGCCGCGGATAACCGTTTCGTCGTTGTCTATGCCGATTTCGCCAGCGTCGCTTCAATGAGGCCGCGGCTTTTGGCCGCGGATAACGGAACTTTGGGCGCGTGTTGATTGGTGGCAAGTAAACTTGCTTCAATGAGGCCGCGGCTTTTGGCCGCGGATAACACCCACCCCTTGGTTTTATCTGTTTATCGTAAGGTAGCTTCAATGAGGCCGCGGCTTTTGGCCGCGGATAACGTCCAACTTACGAAAAAGGATACGGCAAGTTCGACAGCTTCAATGAGGCCGCGGCTTTTGGCCGCGGATAACAGCCTGCTTGCAAGCTGTTGATTTGCGAGACCCGGCGCTGGGGTTTGCGAGCGCTGCGGCGGCCGGGTACGCGAACGGCTGCGGGGAAGCGGGCCGCGGCCGTCAAACTTTTACTTTCCTTTGTTTTTAAAACGCTTTCTGGCTTGCGAGCGCTGCCGGGGTTTGGGTCGGCATTGCAGCGCTCGCGCGGCGGCGGCAGTTGCGGGGCGGTGCTGGGCATGGGTTAGACGATAGTCGGTTCCCGCACCACCGGCGCAAAGCTTTTGCCGAGGCTGATGATGCTGGGTTTGACGCTATCGGCCGGGCCGATGTCGAGCATGATGATGTGATCCTGCCCGTTGATGATGATGCCGTCTAGTAGCGCCATCAATTCGGCGTGGCGGCGGGCGGAGAGGCGGCATTGAAAGACGGATAGTTGCAGCCATTCGCCATAGCCTTTCATGAGTTTGAAGACGCGGCGCCAACGTTTGGCGTCGCCGATGTCGTAGGTCACAACGTAGAGGTGTTCTTTCATCGCGCGGCTCCGGCGCTACGGTTCAGCGGGTGGTGAAGTTGTGGTTTTCAACGGTTTCGCCGAGCAGAAAGCGGCCGAGCAGGCGGCATTGCAGCTCCAGCAGGCGGCGGTAGCTGATGCGGTAGGAAAACTGCGGGTGGGTTACTTCGTGCGCGAGCCGGCGTTCAAACGTGGCGATGAAGCGCTTGCGGCCTTCTTCGCTGAGGTTGGTGCGGCCGGGGCCGCCGATGAAATCCGTCGGGCGGACTTCGCCGTTGTTGATGGCTTGGAGCACGGCGGAGTCGGCGATCAAGGGGCGGAACGGTTCCATCATGTCGAGTGCGAGCGCCGGGCGGCCGTAGCGGGGTTGGTGGTAGTAGCCGCGGTAGGGGTCGAAGCCGGTGGTGGTGAGTGCGATGGTGAACGCGCGGGTGAGCATGGCGTAGGCGAACGAGAGGAGGGCGTTGACCGGGTCCGTTGGTGGGCGGCGGTTGCGGTGGCTGAAGTCAAAGCCGAAGTTGCTGTTGTCCTCGCGCTTGAGCAGGCCGGCGAACGCGCCGAAGTAGGCGGCGGCGCCGTTGCCTTCGATGCCGAGCAGTTCGGGCAGATCGCGGGCGCGGCTGCAGGTTTTGATTGCGTGTTCGAGTTGGGCCAGCGCAGCTTCCGGCGGTTGTTCGCCGCGCCAGTTGCGGCGCAGCAAAACACGGCTGTTGACGAGTTTGGCCCGGACCCAGCCGCGGGCGAGCGCGAGGCAGGTTTTGTCGTCGTCCGCGGCGCGGAATTGGGCGATGCGGAGTTCAACATTCTTGTGGCCGACGCCGGCGGTGTGGCCGAGAAACCAGCCGCCGTAGCTGTGCCAGGCGATGGGGATTTCCCGGCGCATGAGTTCGTGCAGGGTTGGCGTGGTGACGTAAACGTTGCCTTGCAATACAACCTGCGAGATTTCGGCGAGCCGCGGCCGGGCGGCGGCTTGGTCGTCGATGGTGATTGCGAGGTTTTCGCCGTCTTTCGCGACTTTGGCTTTGTTGGCTTGCACGTAGAGCGGCAGCGCTTCGGTGAGGCCGATGGCGATGGCGCGCGGCGGGCCGGGGTTGGGGTGGGCGCCGGGGCGGAGGAAGTTCACTTCGTCCGGTAAACAGATGCTGACCAGCGCGCAGCGCGGGCATTTCGGCGAGTCTTCCAGCGGGGTTGGGATGCGTCCGCCGAGTGCGATGCCACGCAGGCCGTGCAGCGAAGATAGTGCCAAGCCGCGCAGTTCGTCGTCGAACGCAACCGGTACGCGTTCGCGTGATTCGACGAAGTAGAGCACGCCGCCGCTGCAGCGGTAGCCTTGATCTTCGAGAATGAGCCCTTGCAGGCAGAGCTGAACCCGTTCCGGGTCGTAAGCGCCGCGTGCAACGTGTGGGCGTTTGCCGCGTTTGTAGTCAATCGGCACGACTTCGCCGTCGTCGGCTTCGAGCAAATCGAGCTTGGCGATGACGCCGAGGCGGTTGCTGGCGAGCGTGATCGAACGGGCGTGGATGCGGGTTTCGGCATCGATATCCTCCGCCGCTGGCAACTCCCCGCCCGGTGTATCGACGCGCGCATGCTTGCGGCTGCCATCGACGGTATCCGCCGACGACGCCCACTCGCCCTGCACCCATTCCAGATACGCCAGACGCGGGCAGTACACGTATTCGTTGACCATCCGCGCCGGCAGCAGCGGTTGGTCGCCGGTGAGTTCGGGAAACGGCAGTGGTAGTTCGTGTTGGTTGGGCATGGTGCGGGCGGCGGCTGGGGTTGCCGGCCGCCGGGTGGGTGGGTGCGGTTGTGCGTTATTCCGGGGTGGTTATTGGGGTGGTCATTACGGGGTCAACGCGGGGTGTTTGCGCTTGGGCGTTCAAGTTGCGCGGCGCGGAATACGGCGTACCCCTGGCCGAATTCCGAGCGGCGCGAGCGATAAACGGCGGCGATGCCGCGGCGCCAGCGTTCGCCAACTCGCCAGCCGCCAGCTTGCAGCAGGCTGCGGAGTTCATCGATCTGCACCGGCGCGGTGACGATGGGCCAGCGGAAGTAGTTATCACCGTCGTAGATAAAACCGGTGGTGCGGGCGCGGCCGGCGTCGCTGGCGGGCGGGTACAGCGGCAGCGCCATTGCCGCGAGTAGTACGGCAGCGGCGACGCAGCTTGGCTTTTCCGACGTTGGCGCTCGGCTGCGCAGCGCGTGCAGGCGCTCGGCGTTTGGATCCCAGCCGAGACTGTGCAGGCGTGTGGCGTAGCGCCACGGGCCGATGAGCGCTTCAGTGAACAGGCTCACCGGTTCAGCGCGGACGTGGCCGAAGATTTCGCGTAATCCGCCGAGCAACGACTGCTGGCCGGAGACCATGTAAAACGCCGTCGGTTTGACGAGGCCTTTTTGCTTGTCGACCGCGCCGAGCGCCGCCAGCGCGCGTAGCCACGCGGCTTTCGGCAGATCGTCGGCGGCTAGCGCCGTTGTAAGCGCGGCTCGATAGTCGTCCGGCGGCACGCGGACATCGTCGGCCCAATTGAACCAGCCGTTCAGGGCGTCGGAGGCTTGCCACTCGGCTAGTTTGGCAATCAGGGCGTCGGCATCGGCAAAAACATCGGAGTGCAGTTGCGCCTGCCATTCGTCCTGCAGCGCGAATGATAGGCGGGCGCTTGGGTCCCAGGCGCTGACGGTTTGCAGCAGACCGAAGCTGGCCAGCGCCGCCAGCGGATGGGCGCCGAGCAGGCCGGGCAAGGGAATGATGGTGCTCATCGTGGGCGGCCCTCTAATTCGTTCCGGGACTGAATGTGATCCGACAGCCGCAGCAGCGTTTCGAGATACGCCAGCCCCCAGGGGCCGTAGCGCGCAACCAGCCGCCAGAACAGCACCGGCCAGTCGGATCCGACGACGCCGAGCTGCGGCGCGCCGTCGTAGCGCAAGGTGCGGCCGCCGAGCGTGCAGGCGATGACGGCGCCGTCGTCGTCGGGGTCGGGCATGTACGGTCGGCCGCGGCCGTGATGGCTGCCGACGAGGTAGCGCATCAGTTCTGGATCGGCGACGGCGGCGAGCCAATCGGGTTGGCTATCGAGCAACGCCACCGAGTACGCCTCGTGCCGCTCGCTAGGTTCGGCTTTGACGACGCGAACGCCGGGTTTGCCTTTGGCGAGCAGGGTGTCGTCCGCGGCCGGGAAAGCGCCGCGCAGCAGGCGCTGAAAGCGCGGATCGGCTTTGCCGACATCGTGCGCGAGGCCGGCGCGACGCAGCAGCGCGATACTTTCTGCGGGCAGGCCAACGGCGGTCGAAAACGCAGCGGCCCAGGTGCCGACGCCAGCGCCGTGTGCTTCCAAGCTGACTTCGCGGGTTTGGCTGGCGGAGCGGTCGTCTTCATCGGAAAAATCGCCTTCGGCGGCGGCTGCGCTGCGGACCAAAAGCCCGTACAGCGTGCCGTTTTTGCGGTGCAGCGGCGTGGCGAGATACGGCTCCGGCCAGCCGAGCGCAGCGGGTTCGAGCGCTAGCTGGTCCAGCAGCTGGCTGGCCAATTCGGCGCCGGTGAGCGTGCCTTCGGCAAACATTTGCTGCAGCGCGCGCCAGCTGTCTTTGACGGTTGATTCTTCGAGGCGATGCGGCGTGGAAACGCCATCGGGTACTTGCGCTGGCTGGGCGCTGCATTTCTTGAGCAGGGAGGCCTGCGTCTCGATCTGCGTTTCCGCCCGTTGCAGGTTGTGCCGCGCCAGCGTTGCGAGGTCGTCGACCGGCGCGGCGCTGTCCGGCGCGTAGCCGTAAGGGTCGCAGCCGCCGTATTCAACCGGAACGACGATGGTTTCGCCGCCGCGCAGGGCGCGAACCGAGACCACCTGCCATTCGTCGTCGTGCCGGCGCCAGACGTGCGGCATCGGCCCCTTGGCTGAGTCGTCGTCACCAAACGCGGCGCCTTCGATATCGGCGAGGTCGTCGCTGCCGCGCCCGCCCGCGAGCCAGGCGCGGACGCTGCGCAGCGACAGCGATAGCGCTTCGAGGCTGCTCGGCGGCAGCGCGCCGAGGATTTCCGTCGCCAGGTCTGTTTCGTTGCCGTCGGGCGCCAAGCGCCCGTCATCGTCCAGGGTGGTCGGTAAATCTGCTCGCCAGACGATTTGCAGCTCGGGTTCATCGCCACCGAGGCCGTGCAGCAGTTTCGCCACTTCCGGTTCTACGGGCGGGGTTGGCGAGGTTTGCGCCAATAGGCCGACATCGGACGGCGTCAACAGCAGCGTTTCACGCCTCGGCGCTGATAACGGCACCAGATCCGCCGCTGCGAGTTTCGGCTGCAGGGCGGCGATGCCGAAGTCGATTGCGCCGGATTCGGCGTTGGCGTTAAGCCAGGCCCAGGTTTTGTTGAGCGCGGCGCCATAGACCGGGTCGTCGTCGCGGTCGTCGCCACCGACGATGACGGCGCGGGCGCTGCCGAAGTCGCCGAGGCGATCGAGCCGGCCAAAGCGTTGGCGTAGCGCATCGAGCGCGGCGCACTCGGTGACCAGCCCTTGAAAATCGAGATCGGCGCCGACTTCGATGCTCTGCGTCGCAACGACGATTAGGCCTTGGCGATCGGGTGCATCGAGATTGCGCCCCGATCCGGCGCGCGCCAGCACGGCGTTGGCAATGGCGTCGCGCTCCAGTGGCCGGCTGCGGCCGATCATCAATTGAAGCGCGATGTCATCGCCCTTGCGCGCTTTCTGCAATTGCTCGAACACGGCCCGGGCGGTGCGGACGCGGTTGACGATGACGGCAACGGCGGACCTCGGCGGCAGCGCGTCGTAAACCGCAAGTGCCTGCTGTGTCAGCGCTTTGAGCCGATCCGCCGGCTTGCCGCCAGCAGCGAGCAATTGCGCTGGTTTCGGCGCGTTGCGGCGTTTGCCGAGCAGCGGGTTGGCGTAGTCGGCGGCGTCGAGTTGGAAGGAATCGCCAGCATCGCCCGCAGTCGCACTGAGCCGGACCAGCCGTAACGGCTGAACCGGTGTCAGCGGCCGCTGCGCCCGCGCTTGTTGGCCGCGGATTGCGTTGACGGTTTCGATGAACGGCGTCGAAAGATGGGCTTCGTCGAGCAGCAGTAGCGTGTCGTGCCCGAGCAAGCCGGCGTGCAGCGGCCAGGCATACGGGCTCAAGCCGTAGCCGCGGAACAGCAGCCGCGAGCCGACTTGGTCGATGGTTGAGGTCAGTACCAGCGGCTGCGCCGGATTCAGTGCAAAGCCCGGTTCGCGCGGCATGCCGCCGCGCAGTTTTTGGCAGCGCAGCGGGGTGTCGCCGCCGGCGGTATTGAGTGCGTCGGCGACCGCGCGCACGGCGCTATCGTTGGCTTCGAGCAGGGCGGTGCGAATTTTTTCCGCGCGCAGGAACGCGGCATCGACGATGATGCGGCGGTCGACCATGAACACGATGCGCCGCGCCGCCCGCCAGGATTCGCTGCGCGCTGCGCAGTGCGCGAGGTGGAAGATGGCGATATCGAGACAAGCGGTTTTGCCGCTGGCGGTGGGGAGATCGATCAAATCCGGCCAGCGGTCGCCATCGATCAGTTGCTCGGCGAGCCGTGCTTGCCACGGCAGCGGCGGATGCCCGTGAACGGCGGCGAAGAACGCCGGGAAGTTGAGCGCGCTCATGGGCGGCCACCTTGGCGTAACGGCCGCAACAGGCCGAGACCGAGATGGCGGCCGGCGCCGAGTAGAACCGGCCCGTGCACCGGTTCTGGGAAGCGGATCAGCACGTGTTGCAGCAGGCGGCCTTTGGTTTGTTTGCCTTGCGCCTGATGTTGAAACACCGGTGCGGCGCCAGTGAATGCCGAAACCGGCCCGAGCCGAACTTCGGCCGGCGTTGGCAAGCCGATCCGGTGGCAGCTTTCGGCGATGATTGCTTCGGCGCTCGGCCCGCGCGCTTTCGGATGACGGTCGAGCACCATCGGCGTCACGCTGGCCCAGACTGCTGCGGCCGCTGCGTATTGCGCTTCGAACTGCAACGCGCGCAGCTCCGGCGCGGAATCGGTCAGCAGGCGCAGCGACAACGCACCGAGCGAGCCGAGTTGCAGCTTGCGTGGCACTGCGAACAGCGCCGATAAGCGCCGTCGCACCGCGGCATCGGCAGTGCGCGGCAGAATCAGCGCTGCGCCTTTCAGCGCGCCATCGGCGTGGCGATGTTCGACAAACGCGAGCGGCGCTAACGCCAAGTGGGCGTCGCGCGCCGGCGCGCCATCGGCTTCGTGGCCGCTGAGCACGGTCGGAATATCGATGTCCAGCAGCGACAGCATCATCGCCCGCAATTTTGATAGCAGCGGCTGCGTGGCATCGAGCGAAAAGCGCGGGCCATCGCCAAATGCCAGTACCAAGGCGCGCGGTGAGAACACGCTGGTGGGCGTGCCGGGCCGGGCGTAGCGAGCGGGGACGCCGGGCGGCGGCTGCGCGCTTTCGTCGATCAGCCGTAGCTGATGCGCCGCTTCCAGCCGCTTGAGACGGCCCGGACGCGGAACGCGCAGCTCTTCGCTGCCATCGTCGTCCGGCACCCAGGTTGGCGCGCTGGCTTCGCTACGCAGGCAGGCACGGACGGGCGAGGCGCTATGGCCGAGGTAGCTCAGGTTTTCGACCAAGGCTTGCAATGCCGACCGATGGCTGGTGTCGTCAACGGCCCACTGAAATTGCACGATCGGATCGGCCAAAACCACGGCTGGAAAATAACGCAGTTGGCGATTGCGCCGCTCCAGCGGGTGGCGGAAATCGATCTTGCTTTTGCCGCTATGGAGGGCTTCGTCGTTGACCGGCACGAAGTATTCGGCGACTTGCCGATAAGCCGGGTTGGGCTCGGCGGCGATTGTCGGCGGCGGCAGCGTTTCTAGCCAAGCCAAGGCCGCGCGGCCGGGTTCGCCGAGGTCGAGTTCGGCCTGCGTTGCAACGAGGGCGGAAAACAGGCGCTGCGGATGCGGCGGCCACTCCGCCAGATTCCGTTCGTCTATCCGCGTTGCAATCGCTCGGCCCATCAAATATTCCACTTCGATGGCGAGCATGGCGCTCAGGCTCCGAGCGACTGGATTTCGCGACTCTTGCGAACCAGCTCGATCAGCTTGGGCTGTGGCGCGAGCTGTACCGGCGCCGGATACCACGGCAACCCCGCGGCTTGGGCCTCGGCAACCGCCTGCTGGTACAGCGCCAGTGCCTCGGCGCTGCTCAGCGCGAGCGGCTCCGACGAACCATCGGCGTGAACAATTTCGAGTTCTTGCCGGCCTTGGGCGACCAAGGCGCAGCGCGAACGCAGCCAGTAGCCTTGCTCCCGGCGCTGCGTGATGGCGACCAAGCCGAGCGCCGCCAGCACCGCCTGCGCGGCCCGGTCCGCGGAGTCGCTGGTAACGGCGTTGACCGGGAACCGAAGCCGGCGCAGCGCGGTTAGCGACAGCACGGTGATTTGTAGCGCGTAATCGACAGTAACACCGCCTTTCAGCGGCAGCTTCTGGCTTAGTACTTCGTCGCCGACGACGCGCTCCCAGGTTCCCTGCTCGACTTTCACGAGCACGTTGCCGTGGTTGATTTCCGAAGGCCGCGTGCCTTTGGCGCGCTCTTTCTTGGCCGCGCCGCTTTTGCCGACCATCGACCAATCGCCATCGTCCGCGATTGCAATTTCGACTTCAGCGCTGATGCCCAGCGGGTCCTGGCGCACGCCGCCCTGGGTTGTGCCCCATTCCGCGTTAATCCCAATGATTTCGCTGGTGATTGCACGCGGAAACTTGTTGCCGAGGCCGCCTGCGGCGCCGGTCGAATCCCAGCAGCCGAATAGCAGCGCGGTGGGGGATCGTGCGAACAATTCGGTGGCGTTACGGACGTTGGCGCCGGTCAATGCGCGGTAGGTTGGCGTTTTGAAAAACGGCGTACCGTCGAGCGCGCTGTCGCGCAGAATGGCATCGAAGACGCGGTGCGGTGCTGCCAGCGTGCTGATCTCGCCGATGTCGGCTAAGTCATCGTCGAAGCGGACTATAAACCGCGGCAACGCCAAGTTCTGCCCGGTAACTGCATCTGCCAGCGCCTCCTCAAAGCGGTTGGCCTGTGCCGCTACGGAATCGAGCAGCACGCACGGTACGCTGCTCTCGCCGATCCGCCGCTGTTCCCAGCAATAAGTGCCGCCGGAGAAAGTCGGCGGAAAGATTTTGTCGCCCTCCGCACCTTCAGACTGCAGCTTCTGCCGCAGACGGATTGCGGCGGCGTTACGAATCACTTCTTGCAGGTTCATCGGTGATAACTCCTTCTATCTATGAGCGGGGAAATTGCGGGTAGCGGAGGCGGAAACTGCCGGCCTATTGAATCAAGTGGAAAAGTGTGGCCACAATTCGGAATTGGTGGTCACTTGGTGTAGCGCCCATGCAAATCAACATCCGCGAACTGAAGGCCAGCCTGTCGGCAACCCTGCGCCGCGTCCGGGACGGCGAGCGCATCGAGATCACTTCGCGTGGGAAAGTTGTGGCGACGCTCGTCCCGCCGGCAGCGGTGCGGGAATCGACGCTGGACATCCTGAAGCAGCAAAGCTGGCTGCGCGTCGGCGCGCCCACACCCGCCATCGGCCTGACCGTGCCGGTGCATTTGGACGAACACGGCCCCAGCCTGACGGACCTGCTCATCGCGGACCGGGACGGCACTACTGAGCCATGATTTATTTCGACACGTCGGCGCTGTTCAAGCTTTATGTCGATGAACCGGGCTATGAGATTGTCCGCGCGGCAGCTCAGGCGGATCCGATCCGCTGCACGCATCTTGTTGCCTATACCGAATTCTGCGCGGCGATCGCAAAAGCCATCAGGACGCGAAGGCTCACGCAGGCTGCCGCGGCGGCGCTCGTTGCACAGTTCGAGCGAGATTGGGCGGCTTATAGCGTCGTTAGTGTCGATGAAGCGCTGGCGCGCCGCGCCGCGCAATTGGCGATGACGTTCGAGTTGCGTGGTTACGACAGCCTGCATCTGGCCGCTGCGGAGCGGTTGAAACAGGCGGTGCCGCTGGAAACGCTGCGGTTTGCAGTGTTCGACGAAAAACTGTGTGCGGCAGCGGTGAAACTGGGTTTCGAGATCCTCGCCTGATCGAGCGGTATTCCCTGCAGGCAGGCTGAAACCGCCTGCGGGCAGGCGCTGAAAATGTGTTTGCGGCAGCGCTCCGAGCCTGGGATGACGCCGTATGTAGTCCATGTGGTTCCGCGCGCTAGAAGATTCAGACCCCAGCCTACGCGCGCAAGGTTTCACCAGCTGAGCCTTTTTTGTGCCGAGTTGGTGTTGCGGTTGCGGGCCCGCGTGGTGAACCCCAGCCTTCACACCGCGCCACCAGCGCGGTACTGCCGCAAGCTGTCTTCGAGCCGTTTGATGAGCTGGCTGCGCAACGTTTCCGGGGCAAGCACTTCGACGTTGGGGCCGTGACGCAGGAGGTCCATCAGCAGTTCGTCGCTGCGGTGATAGGGGATGCGTCGAGTGAGGCCGCCATCGGCAGTGGTTTCGTCGATTTGGTCGGGATGCCAGATTTCGTTGCGTACCCAGCGCGCGGCATACGGGGTGAAGCGCAGCGTGGCAAATTCGGTGGCCGGGCCGGCGAAGATGCCGTAGCTGGCGGCGAGCGCCTGTTCAAGTGCTGCGGCGTCGATTTCGATGGCCGTTTCTGGCCGCGTTTCAGCGGCGATGATGCGATCAAGCGCGAACACGCGCGATTCGTTGCGGTAGTGGCACCAGGCATCGAGGTACCAGTTGTCGCGGTACAGGGTCAGCCGCTGCGGCGATACCATGCGCGGCGCCATCCGGTCGTCGCTGCGGGCGTGGTAGTCGATCTGAAGTTGGCGGCGCTGGACGAGTGCGTCGGCGACAACATCGAACGCCGGCCCCGGCGGCCGCGCAGCGATCCGCTGCAAGTGCAGGCGGCGGCGCCAGTCGACGATGCCGACCTCCGTTTGGCTGGCGAGGCGCTCCAGCCGGGCGCGGAACGGCCGCAGTGTGTCGGAAAGCAGCCCGAGTGGTTGCCGTTCGACGATGTCCTCGATCAGCAATAGCGCGGTCAGCTCCTGCGCCGAAAACCACAGGCCCGGGAGTTCGTAATGGTGGCCGGCTTCGTATAGATAGCCGCCGCGGCTGCGGTCGTTGATCAGCGGTGCGTGCAGTGCATCGCGCAGGTAATTGAGCGTCCGCCGCAGTGTCGAGCGGGTGCAGCCGAGTTGCGCTTGCAGATCGGCAAAGCTGATCCCGACGCGCCGGCCGCCAAGCAGCCGGTGCAGCTGAAAAATTCGCTCGAATGGATCCACGGCCGCGTTCCCTGCGCTGGCCCGATGCGGTGATCGGTATGGGACATCCTAGCATTGAGAATGCCGGGTGGCAGCGGGCAGTGTTTTGATCCCGAAGGGATTGCCCACAACAAAAAAACCCAGCGCGGGGGCTGGGTTTTAGGGATTTGGTGGACGGTGCCGGGCTTGCAGCTGCGTAATCGCCGCCTGTACTCCGCCAGATCCGGCAGCGTTATTGATCCGGCCATTAAGTACTTGAATAAAGGCAGAGCAATGCCAAACCGGATGCCGCACTTCCGAGAAAGCGAGAAATGGCCGGATCAATAACAAAGCAATTTAATTTTATTATTAATTCGGCCACTCACGCCGTCTCGAAAAAGTGCGATCTCAAATTGCCGCGTAGCACCTCGTTCAACTATTTTGTGGCCGAATCAATAATAGCCGATCACCAAAGCGCGCCGTTTGGCTGCTGAGAATCTCAGCTTCGGCGGCGATATACGCGGCAAGGCGGTCTGCGGTTGTGCTCATGGCGCACACAATCGCGGCTTTCGCTGGCAACTTCGAGGCGGAAACTTGCCACCCGCGCGCTTTTCTGGCGAGGGGAACCACGGTTTAACGTAGTAACAATTTAATCGACGCTAAAATAAACTGTTACTACAATTTAGGGGTGCTTACTTATGACGAAGCCAAGCGCAAAGCAGAAAAACATGAAGCGCGCACCTGCCGCCAAAACTACCCCCGTTAAACCTGATGCAACCGACTGGCCCCGTGTGCGCGCCCTGAAAGATCAAGACATCGCCCACGATGCTGACAGCCCGCGCACCACCGCTGCCGATCGGGACGGCGCGGTGATGAAGCAGGCCGGCCGGCGCGTTGGCACCGTGCGCCAGCGCGGCCCGAATAAAACCCCGACAAAGGTCTCCACCACACTGCGCCTGCCGCGCGAAACGCTGGAGCGCTGGAAAGCAACCGGCCGCGGTTGGCAGACGCGCATGGCGGAAGCCCTCAGCAAAGCGCTGTGAGCCGCACAGGCTGCTGGCGCTTCACCGCGGCCCGCGCGGTGGGTTCTACATGCCGGCCTGCCGGGCAAGCCGCGCCAAGCGCTCCACGCCGATCTGCACCAGCTGCGGCAGTAGCGCCACCGGCACGTATTCATTCATGATCGGCACCATGTTTTCGGCGTTCTTCGGGTCGATGATCGCCGCGTGTCTTGGCACCGGTGTGGCCTGTAAACGCTGGGTGTGATCGAAACTCACCAACCAGCGGTTGGCACCCAACACCGCCGCGATCAAACCATCCGCCAGCCGCTGCTCGGCTGCAGCATCCCACGCCGGCACCGACGTGCCGGCCGGCAATAAGGCCCGATACTGCGCCATCGTGTTTTGGGCAAACTGCTGCGCTTCCAGGCGATACGCCGGCTCAGTGAGTACGCGATCCGCCGGCGCCACCGGTGCCGGTGCATAACCTTCCAGCACGTCCAACACCCAGCGGCGAAACGCAGCCGCGTTTGCAGTGCGAGCGAACATCGCCGGCAGGTGGCAGCCGCGTGGCGAGAAGATGCGAACACTTTGCTTCATCGCGCCACCGTGTTCTGCTGGCGTCATCGATTCGATGACACGGGCCATGTCGCCGGTAAATTCAGCAGCATGCTGCGTGTAAAGGCGGTGAATTGCGTTTGCCTGCGAGTAACCGAGGGCTAGCGCGACATCCCGTGCTGATAGCCAAGGTTTGCCCCTCACGTTCCGACAGCGGAAATGGCATCTGTTAGATGACCAGTTGGCAAGAGCGCAGCGATATTATTCGCTAGGCATAAAGGATTTTTGCGGCGTTACCATGTGCGGCTGCTTTGTGCGCGGCAGTTTTTTACTAAGTGCTTGCAGCGGTGGATAACTGATTATGCTGCTCTCTTAGCAAAAGATACTTACTGCTCACAAAGCAAGCAATTGGCGCTTGACGCTATCCACCGTCGCGGTCAGGATGATTGCACTGCTATTGAATTTATAGCGAATTCAGCGCAATTAATGCGCGAGCGATTACTGATCAGGGAAGCAGATATGTCGCGGTCGTTTAGCTCCTCAATGAGGCGTCTGACACGTGATGTCGACCGTGCCAATCGTGCGATAGCACGCTCCGTTCTCCAAAATGCTAAGGAAGCTGAGCGTGTCGAAAAAGCCAGACTTCGTGAGCGCGTCGCTGACGAGAAGGAACAACGCAGACTTTATATTGAGTCGCGAATAGACGAGGTAGATTCGCTTAACGAAGCATTAAATCTGCAGGTCGTAGGGCTATCGTCGATACTTGTAGATGGCTTAAACGCGGTACGTCCGCTTAACTTCGATAAGATGCGGGAAACGCCCGAATTTCCTACGCTCAATGTGGGGAACTCGGTACCCCCATCAGACCTCCAGCTGCATATGTGGCGCCCCCGCATTCAAAGTTTTGGGGGTGGATTCCTGCAGTTAAGAAGAGGCACGATGTGCTTGTTGGAAAACGACTGGAAGATCATGCGACTTCAGTCCATGCTCACTTACAGAAAGAAAGTGAGCGGCAACAGGAGCTTGAAAAAATAAAGCGCAATCACGCTGCTTTGGTTGCGGAGATTCAGGCGAAGGCCGACACGCACAATGCAGATATTGAAGCATTCAGAATGGACTATGATTCCGGCGAGCCACATTCAATTGCCTTGTACAGCCAGCTCGTACTTGAACAAAGTGCGTTACCTGACTGTTTCCCACGATCTACCAAAGCAGCTTTTATCACCGAATCTAAGCAATTGCTAATCGAATACGACTTGCCGTCAATCGATGACGCGGTGCCGGAGATGAAAAGTTACAAGTACGTGAAAGCGTCTGATGAAGTGATAGGAACGTCTCGGCCAGAATTGCAAAGAAAATCACTTTACGCATCGCTTGTTGGACAAACCGTATTGCGATCAGTGCATGAAGTGTTTGCGTCGGATACTCCACGATTCATCGAATCCATTGTCTTGAATGCCTACGTTAACTCGGTTGATCGCGGCACAGGGAGGTCGGTCCGCCCATGTGTCGTAACTGTAAGGACGACAAGAGATGCTTTTGGTGAAATTGACCTGCGGCGTGTTGACTCGTTGGCTTGCCTACGCGCGCTGAATGCCGGGGTATCGAAGAATCCATCTGAGCTGGTCCCAGTAAGGCCTATTCTTGAACTAAAAATGGTTGACCCTCGTTTCGTTCAAGAAGAGGACGTTCTTTCCACCCTAGATCAACGCCCGAATCTGATGGATCTCAATCCATCAGAATTTGAATCATTGATCACAAATTTATTCAAAAGTATGGGGCTTGAGACAAAGATGACTCAAGCCTCTAGGGATGGCGGCGTTGACTGCGTTGCTTATGATCCGCGTCCAATCTTCGGCGGCAAGGTGATCATTCAGGCTAAGCGCTACAAGAACACCGTGGGCGTGAGCGCAGTACGAGATCTATTTGGCACTATGCAGAATGAGGGGGCTTCAAAGGGAATTCTTGTTACAACTAGTGGCCTGTAACAATTAATTAGGTAGTGATTCGGCGTGACGTATTGAAGTATTTCCACTTTACGGGTTTGGCTTGTTTGTTGTAGTGCCGGATGTACTTCATGAGTTTCCTTTTCAGGTCGG
>JALNYU010000030.1 GCA_023229645.1 Nevskia sp.
ACTTCACCCGCAGGCCGACGACGGCTCCGTTGCAGCGCCGTCAATTCCTGCCGCTCCCCTTCACTCAAATCGATCTTTTTCATCCACCTTCGACACGGTGCTATTTCAATGGTTCATTGGACTAGTTTATTGGATTCGTAAGTGGCAACACGGAGGAATCGTCGCCGCAGGCGCGCTGTCGGGCCTACCGCGACGTATCCGCTGCGCCCTTTCGCGCTGGCGAAGTTCAGGCCGCGGCGTTCATTTCCTGCCAACGCTGAGCCCAGCTGCTGTGCCACGCCGGCAGCTCGGCGGCCGGCATCGGCCGGCCGATGAAATAGCCTTGGGCAACATCGCAGCCGCAGGTGCGGAGTAGGTCCCAGTCGTCACGGGTTTCGATGCCTTCGGCGACGGTGCGCATGCCGAGATGACGCGCCATGTCCAATGTCGGCTCGACGATCGCGCGCAATCCAGAGTCGTGCGAAGCGCCATTGATGAAGCTGCGATCGAGTTTCAATTCGTCGAATGGAATATCGCGTAGCTGCGCAAGCGAGGAGTGACCGGTGCCGAAGTCGTCGATCGATAAGCCAATGCGTTTTAGCCTTAGCCGGGTTAGAACGTCGAGCGCGGCGCAGGGGTCGTGCATCAGGCGGCTCTCGGTAACTTCCAGCACAACTTGCGTTGGCGCGACGCCGGAATCGCGCGCCAGCTGGGCAACGACATCGGGGAAATTTAGCGCAGCGAGGTTGTCCATTGAAACATTAATGGCGATATGCAGATCAAGGCCGTTGTCGCGCCAAAGCTGTGCCTGCCGGATTGCGGTCGCCAGCACAACGCGGGTGAGATCATCGATCAAGCCGTACTCTTCAGCGCGGGAAATAAATTGATCGGGCATGACGAGGCCAACTGTCGGCCGCTGCCAGCGCACCAGTGTTTCGACGCCGACCAGCGCGCCCGTCGCCATTGATACTTTCGGTTGGTAGTAATTCACCAACTCGCCTTCATCGATTGCGCGCTGTAGTTCGTCGATGGTGTAAGTTCGGTGAACACTTTGCGGCTTTAAAAGCGCGCGCGCAGCCGTATCCAGCAAGACTTGTTGGAGCTGGGTTAGCGAAAACGGCTTTTGTAAAGTGCCGAGGACGTCGATATGGTGCGCTTGCGCTAATTTGCGTACGGTCTGCAGGATGCGTTCGTCTTCCCCGCTAACCAACACCATGTTGCCGCGATACCCGATACGCGCAAGGTGACGAACAAACTGCACGCCGTCGATATCCGGCATTTGTAAGTCGCAGAATACGAGGCCTATCGTCTCGAACTCGCTTTCAAGTAATGCCAGCGCTTCGTGCGGGCGCGCGCATTGCGTAATGTTGCCGTAGCCGAGATGCTGCAGCTGCAAAGCGAGCAGGCGCAGGGCGAGGGTGTCGTCGTCGATTAATACCGTTCGCATCCCTGCTTCTCCGCCTCCGTCGCTAGTGACTCGCCTGCGCAAGCAGCGTATTCAGTTGCGTCTCTACCGCACGCAGCGCGGCGTCGAAACGCATGACATTGGCCGACAACACCGCGGTACCGCTACCCATCCGGCAGTTGTTTTCCAGTTCCGCACATAGATCGCCTAAAGCCAAGGCGCCGATAGCGCGTGACGAAGACTTCAATTGGTGCGCAATTGCGTCAACCTGCCTCATATCATCTTCCGCAATCGCTGCGTGTAGCTGGGTGGCCAAACGGCGGAGGGAAGCCCGGTAGTCGGCAAGAAAGCCTTGAACAGTGGCCTCATCATCGTCGCCAATCAGCGATTTCAGGACCGAGACGTCGACTGGCAGCGGTGACGGCGTGCATTCGGCCGTATCCGGCGGCAAAACGGACGTGTCATTCGATGATGCTTGCGGTAACCATTTGGTCAGCGCCGCTTTGAGTTGGTGGAGTTGCAGCGGTTTCGTCAGGTAGTCGTCCATGCCGGCGGTTTGCGCCCGCACCGCTTCACCGCGCAACGCGTTGGCGGTCAGCGCGACGATCGGGAGTCGCGGTGAGGTGCCAAGCGTTGCCTCGTTTTCCCGCACCGCCTCGGCGAGAGCGTAGCCGTCCATTTCCGGCATATGTAAATCGGTGAGTAGGAGGCCATAGCTACCCGCCTGCAATAATTGCAGGGCTTCGGCGCCATTGTTTACAACTTCAGCAGCGTAGCCGAGCACGCCGAGTTGGCGCACGATGACTTTCTGATTAATTTCATCGTCTTCGGCAACGAGTATTAATCGGCCAAGGCTGCGCGCCGCACTGACACTGGGCGGCGCGACCCGCATAACAACAGTCTCATGGGCGGGGTCGCTGCGCGGAATTTCCGGCGATGCGCGGCCGGCGGCAAACGCGACGGCTCGAAGGAGAGACGTGCGGCGGAGGCAGTTGCCGTCTAAGGTGACGATATCCTCGGCGACGACTACATGCGGGTGTTGCTCGCGGCTAATTACGAGGTGGCGCACGTCCGGCGTCGTGGCGAATGTTTTCCGCAGCGCTGCCGCATTTGGGCTGATCCCGCCGGTGTTTTGAATCACCACGGGCCGCGCCATGCCCATGGCTTGGCGCGCCGCGGTGCCGAGGCTGGACGCCAGGTAGACACTGGCGCCTGCGGATTCGAGATAGGTCTTCAAATCATCGGCGTTCAACGCTGCACCGACGATGATGCAATCAACGCCGCTGAGATCGAGCACAGCAGTGCTCGCCGCGCCGGGAACGACCTCAATCGGCAGTGTTACGGTAAAGGTTGAGCCTTCGTCGACGACGCTGTGAACGGCGATGTCGCCATCCATTAACGTTACAAGGCGTTTGCAGATCGCGAGACCCAGACCTGTACCGCCGTAGCGCCGCGTAGTCGATACTTCAGCCTGCGTGAATGAGGAAAACAATTGGCTTAACGTGTCTGGCGTCATGCCGATGCCGTTGTCGGCGATACGCAGAACGAGCCGTAACTGCGTTGTTGCGTCAACGTAAGCACGCATTGAAACGCGGCCTTGTCGATTGGGCAGCCGCGCGCTGAATTTAATGGCGTTGCCGGTTAAGTTGTAAAGCACTTGCCGCAGACGCGTGGCGTCTGAAAGCACCTGTTCTGGAACATCGGGCGCGATAAATAGACTAAATTCAACGTTCTTATCCGCGGCGATCGGCAGCAATGTATTGCAGACGCTTTCGATTAAGTCCGACAATGCAACTGGCGCGTGTTCGAGCTCTAAACGCCCCGCTTCTATTTTTGAGAAATCCAGTACATCGTCGATGATGCCGAGCAGTGCAAATGCAGAGGCGCGAACGGTTTTTAGTGCGTCGGCCTGAGATTCCTGTAGTCGGCTTTGCGACAGCACCTCCAGCATGCCGATAACGCCGTTCATCGGCGTGCGGATTTCATGGCTCATCGCGGCGAGAAATGCGCTCTTGGCGCGGCTAGCCCCTTCGGCCGTTTCCCGTGCCAGCACGAGCTCGGCGGTGCGTTCGGCGACGCGGCGCTCCAAATCAGCGTTGATTTCGCGTATTTTTTCTTCGGTGCGCTCACGCTCGGTCATGTCACGAACCGCGGCAACCACGACCTGCGTGCGGCCCGCTTCGAGCGGGCTCAGGCTGATATCGACCGGAAACAGGCTGCCGTCTTTGCGCAGGCCACGTAAAGCGGAACGGCCGGCGCCCATGACGCGCGGCATCGCCGATTTTAGAAAGCGGTCACGCAGCGCGATATGGCTGACGCGGTCCTGGGCTGGCATCAACACTTCTACCGGCTGATTGATCAACTCAGACCGGCCCCAGCCGAACATCGCCTCAGCCTGGCGGTTGATCTGGATGATGATGCCTTCGTGGTTGGTCATAACCAGCGCATCCGGCGCGAATTCGAATAGGTCGACAAAACGCCGCTGATTCGCCTCCAGCGCCGCAGTGCGCTCGTTGACGCGTAGTTCGAGATCGGCATTGATGCCGCGGATCTGGTCGTCCGCCGCTGCGCGCGCCAGCATCTCGCGGCGGATGCTATGCAGCAGCAACCCGAGTACTACAGCCGCGCATCCTAGCGTCAACAGCAAGAAAAATAAGGCGTTATGGCGTGCGCCGACGGCCAAGGCTTTTCGATGTATTAATAGCTCGGACTCTCCGCTATCCAGGGCATGGATGAGATCGCGGATGGCAGCAATCTGCGCGTCGGCCTCGCCAATGGTCTGTACATTTGCCGCCGCCCGGCCTTTGTTGTCGTACGCCGACACCATTTCTTGCAGCGTACGGAGATGGCTTGTAACGGCACTATCGAGCTGCGTTAATCGCTGCCGCTGTAGCGGGTTATCGAGTATCAGTTGCGCCAGCGCCGCGGTGTGCTTTCCCATATTGGCGGCGAAGTCGGCATAGCTATTTCTATAAGCCTCGACGCCGGTCAGTAAATAACTACGCTGCGTCGATTCGGCATCCAATACCGCGGCATAGAGCTGCCCGAGTTGGGTGCGGACTCCTAATGTATGGGTCACCCACTGCTCGGAGCGGACGAAATCGGCATTGGTGCGGTAGGTAACGCCACCGCCAATTAGTAGAAACAAAAAAGCGCCGACAAAACCGCTTGCGGCCTTGAGCTCGACCGAAAAGCGCGTTTGCGGCGTGCCGTCGGTCGCGGTGGGCAGCCGGAACCCCGCGAGCAGTATCGCGGCGCCGAGTAGCGTAAAGCCGACAGCCGCGTGCACAGCGATTGGTGGGAGCAGCTCGTCCGTCGCGAGTTCAACGGCGTTCCAGGAATAGCCGAGGGTACTGATCGCCCCGACGGCGATAACGAGCGATGACAGCACCCAAACCATTGGTCGGAGGCGGGCGACCGGCAGTGCCACTAATGCCAAGCCGGTAGCGACGAACGCCAGCGCGCTATAAGGCGACATACGGCCCGGCACAGCGGTAAAGAGCTGAACTTTATCCTTGAATAACAACTCATCGAGCCCGAGCCGCAAATTCAGCGCGTATTCGACGAGGACGCTAAGCCCGATTAAGCCGACGATCAGCGCGAGGCCCCGCCCCCATTTCAGTCTGGGCGGCTTATTCGGCCCAACCGAGAGCAGCAAAGCCACCCCGGCCAGCGTTAGGCCCAAGGCGGTGTTCGCCTTCATTTCAACGGCGCCGGGCAACACGCTTTTAAGCGGGGAAATTTCCAAGGCCCAGCCCAGCAACACGACCAAGCCCAACACAACATTCGCACCGCCGGCCCAGCGAATGAACCGCGTATGGATGGAAAATGGAGGCATTCCCTGACTCCTGGAGGCGAACTAGATCGACTGGGTCCTAAGCTAACCGAATTTAGGCATGATATGTAGTCAACAGCCTAAATATTGGTGTTAACTTCAGACAAATAGCACGCTCATTTTTACGCCTAGCGTCGGCGCGGCTGCAGCACCTTTCCTAAATTGTGCGAAATGAGTGTTAATTGCGGTCAATATGTAACTATCGTCGTAAATTTTGTTGTTAGACGGGCTAAATTAGATGCTGTGACGGACGGCATAATTCAACTTCATCGGCAGTAGCGATAAGAAATTATTACGAGCTAGCAGGCTTTTAATTCTGCCGCTAGCTGGAAGGTACAGCGTCGAAAATACCGGTAAGTGGAATATTTTATTTTTAGCGGTCCATGCGTAAGGCGGCGACCGGGCGGGCTGCTGAACATTGTATTGGGTCCGCGACGCAGCCGAAACGTAGCGTCGTGCCTTTCGAGAGAGTAGTTGTGCCCGTTAAGTCGCCGCTGACATTAAGTGCTAGCCGTGTTCCGTCAGTCGTGCAAATTTGCTTCGATAGCGCGCTAACTGGGATGGGTCGGGCGTCAGCGCGACTGCGACGTCCATGGCCTTGCGCGCGAGTTCGGCCTCACCTCGACGTTGCAGCAGAATAGATGCTAGAAAGAAGAAACGGGGGTCTTTCTGATACAGCAATAGCGCGCGGCGAGTTTCCTTGTAAGCGAGAAGCTCATCGCCGTGATCGTCCAGTGCCGCGAGCGCGAGTTGATAGTGGTAGTACGGATTTTGATCCAAGAAGTACTGCGCCCGTTTCTGGAAATATGCCGCTAAGCGCTGTTCTCCTAATTGTTCATAAATGTGTCCGGCGGCGTTGTAATTAAGCACGCTGGCGCCGTCCAGTTGCAGTGCGCGCGTAACCGCAATGCGGGCCGCGTGCGCGCGATGGCTCGCCAAATAGAGGCTTGCAAGATTGGTCCAAAGATAGGCCGTATCGGGCGCTAATTCTAGTGCGCGCAGCTGGTATTTCAATGCATCCGCATAGTGCTTCTGAAGGCGGAGTTCGACGGCGCGGTTATTGTAAAATTGCGCCGCCGCAGTCAGATCGGAAATAACGCGCTGTTCATAAGCTGGGCTGTATTCTTCGCCGCTGACATCGACGATCTGGTAGTACGTGACATATGCGTCGATTCGCGTATTGATGTGTCGATACAGTAGCAACGTCTTATCATTGCCGAGGTCCCAGATTGGCGGAACATCGACTTCATTGAATTGGGCTGGAATGCCCACTTCACGGGCCAACGCGATAAACAGCAAAGTATACGACAGGCAATTTGCACGGTGTTGGACGAACGCTTGCTCAGCTGTCAGCGTGGCGTCAACGTCGTAACGGAGGCGCAGGCCGTTTTCGGTGCCGATGGCGGCAGCCAACGCCGTGGCCTTGGCGCTGATGCCAAATACCCCCTGAGTTGCAGCCAAAGCGAAACGGCGCATTTCGTCGGTTACGTGGAGCAAGGATGGCAGCGGCTCGGGTTCTAGTTTTGCCGCCGCCGAGTTCGCGTCGGCACCGTTTAGTACCCAGCTCACGTCCGCGGTGGATATCGCCGGCTGCTGGGGTAGGCCCGCGCAGCCGCCGAGCGCGAATAGCAACAGTACAATGCCGGTGCGCATTCCCCCAGAAGATTTCATGCCGTCTCCTCCCGGCCGCCGATTGGCCGCCACCTTGGAATGCCTTCAGTCTACGCTCCAGGCGACGCAATGGCGGAAGAAAAAGTAACGGGTGCCCGTACATCGGGGTGGCGATGTATTACTGCTTGATCTGCTCGAAGCGCAAGTCAAAGCGGGCCAAGTATTTTCTGAGGCGATCGGCGTCGTTGGTGCTCGCCCGCTGCGTGCGCGATGCCGCGAACAGTGCGCGGCCGGCTTCCGAGGCATTTCGGCTACGCCGGCACACTGCGATGACATCGCGTAGCTGGGCGTGGTCGAAGCGATCGATTGTGTCGAGCTGGGCGCCGAGCAGCGCGACGAGCGGATCATTCGCCGGTTCTGTTTTGCGCCGCCAGAGTGCGCTCAGGCGCGCGATTTCGGCTTCAACGGCGTCGAGTTGGATGCGGCCGGCGCTGGCCAGCGTCGCCATGCGCTGTACCGAAGCGCCGAGATCGCGAAAATTACCGTTCCAGGCCGCTTCGCCGGACGCCGCGAAGCGCAAATAGCGTTCGCGCGCTTCACGGTTGAATGTCACGCGCTGGCGGTTTTTTTCTTCATAGCGCGTAAGTTCGTAGTCGAGATTCGGCGCGATGTCTTCTTTGCGCTCGGCCAGGCCCGGCAATTGGAAGGTCCAGATATTGAGCCGCGCGTAGAGGTCGTCGCGGAAGCGGCCCTGTTCGATCAACTGGCCGAGATCGCGGTTGGTGCCGGCGATGAGCTGGAAGTCGCTATCGACTTCACGGTCGCTGCCGACCGGCAGGAAGCGTTTCTCCTCCAGCGCGCGCAGCAGCATGGCCTGCTCGTCAGCACCGAGTTCGCCGATTTCGTCGAGGAACAACAGGCCGCGGTCCGCGGTGCGCAGTAGGCCGGCGCGCGCGCCGATGGCGCCGGTAAACGCGCCTTTGGTGTGGCCGAATAACGCGCTCATTGCTGAGTCGCCACGCAGCGTCGCGCAGTTCACTTCGACGAACGGCCCCTGCACGGTGCCTTTGAGTTTCTTCAAATCGTAAATGCGGCGCGCGAGTTGGCTTTTGCCGGCGCCGGTTGGGCCGGTTAGCAGCATCGGCGCGGCGGAGCGCACGGCGACGACTTCGATCTGGTCGATCATCGCGTTGAACGCCGGATTCTTGGTCGCGATGCCGCTTTTCAGAAACGTCCGATCTTCGATTTGCTCGCGGTCGTAGCGCTGTGCGATTTGATCGTACTTAGATAAATCCAGATCGATGATGCTGAAGCTGCCGGCGGGGCCGTCTTTCTTACGCTGCGGCGCCGTTTGCAGCAGGCGGCCGGGCAGGTGCCGGCTCTCAGTTAGCAAGAACAGGCAGATCTGCGCGACGTGGGTGCCGGTCGTGATATGCGCGTAGTAGCGCTCGCGGTCGGGGTCAAACGCATAAGCACGGCAGAAGTCGTGCAGCGTGGCGTAAGTCGATTCGAAATCCCAAGGGTCTTCTAAATAGGTGTCGTGCAGGCGCAGCTCGGTTTCCGGCGAGACCTGCTTGAGGTCGGCGGCGATCTGGTTGGCGAGGTTGCGGTGGCGGCGTAAGTCGACCAGCAGCTCCAAGCGGTCGACCAGAAAAGTCTCGTGCATGCCCAGCGCAACGGTCGGCCGCCAACGCTCCCAGCGGTTCGGGCCATCGCCGGCATCGAGTTGTACGCCGGCAAAGCCGAGCACGACATTTTTATTCATGTAAAGATTTTAATAGATAAAAAACGATAAATAAATATAAGAATATTGGATATTTGCAGGCGGATAAAGATCGATAAAAATTCAATAAATATTTAAATATCAAATAATTAAAAATTAAATTCGGTTTTGGCATCGCCGTTGCAATAGTGCTGGCACTGCAAAGCGCAACTGTGCGAGCAGCGGCGCCATCGTCACGATGGCGTCCCAGACCCCGGAGGGAGTGCCCTCCGGGGCAGACGCCGGCTTTCGCTAAGGCTGATAAGCCCAGCGGTGCCGCGCAGAGATAACCGAATGGGTGGCGGCTTAGCCGCGCCGATATTTTTGTGGACTTAAGCCGGGTGGAACTCGGCGGAGATTGAGATGACGGATAACAACTACAACGTAATCAGCGAAACCGGCGGCGTGCCGATCAAGCTATGGACCGAAGGCGTGCCGCTGGAAGACGAGGCGCGGGCGCAGCTGCTGAATATCGCCAAGCTGCCGTTCGTGCATCGTTGGATCGCGGTCATGCCGGACGTGCATCTCGGCAAAGGCGCGACGGTGGGCTCGGTGGTGCCGACGCTCGGCGCGATCGTCCCGGCGGCGGTCGGCGTTGATATCGGCTGCGGCATGATCGCCAGCCGCACGACGCTGAAAGCGGCCGATTTGCCGGATAACCTTGCCGCGTTGCGTAGCGCAATCGAGCGCGCCGTCCCGCACGGCCGTACGCACGGCCGACGCGATAAAGGCGCTTGGGAAAATCCGCCGGACGCGGCATTGGACGGCTGGTCGGGTTTGGTCGAGGACTTTGCGCAGATCGTCGATAAGCATCCGAAGCTGGGACGGACCAACAACCTGCACCACCTCGGCACGCTCGGTACCGGCAATCATTTCGTCGAGGTTTGTCTGGACGAAGCCGATAACGTTTGGTTCATGCTGCACTCCGGTTCGCGCGGCGTCGGCAACGCAATCGGCTCGTTGTTCATCGAGCTGGCCAAGGCCGACATGCGGCGCTGGTTTATCAATCTGCCGGATAAGGATCTCGCTTATCTGCCGGAAGGTAGTGAGCATTTCGCCGACTACGTGTTCGCGGTCGACTGGGCGCAGCGCTACGCGCGGACCAACCGCGCGTTGATGATGCGCAACGTCATTGCCGCAGCGCGGACGGTGATTGCGAAGCCGTTCGAGGCCGAGACCGAAGCCGTGAATTGCCACCATAACTATGTGAACCGAGAAGTGCATTTCGGCCAGGAAGTGCTGGTGACGCGCAAAGGTGCGGTCAGCGCTCGCGAGGGCGAACTTGGCATCATTCCGGGCAGCATGGGCGCGAAAAGCTTCATCGTCCGCGGCCGCGGCAATGCCGATAGTTTTCATAGCTGCAGCCACGGCGCCGGCCGCGTCATGAGCCGCACGGAAGCGCGTAAGCGGATCACGCTGGCGGATCACCAGGCGGCTACGGCGCATGTTGAATGCCGAAAGGATACGGACGTCGTTGATGAATCGCCGGCGGCTTATAAGTCGATCGACGCCGTTATGGCCGCCCAGCGCGATTTGGTGGACATCGTCCATACGCTGCGTCAGGTCGTTTGCGTGAAGGGCTAATACACATTCGGCGTGTATCGATAACAAACGGAGAGGCAAATGTTGGAGATTAACGGTGCCGAGGGCGGCGGCCAGCTGCTGCGCTCGGCGCTAACCTTGAGTCTGTGCACCGGCACCCCGTTTCGGATGCACGGCATCCGCGCGGGCCGCAGCAAGCCGGGTTTGATGCGGCAGCATCTGACGGCCGTGCTGGCTGCGGCTGAGATTGGCGGTGCCGATGTCACCGGTGCGGCGCTCGGTGCGCAGGATTTGGTTTTCGTGCCCGGTGCGGTGCGTGGCGGTGATTATCGTTTTTCGATCGGCACCGCTGGCTCGACGACGCTCGTGCTGCAAACCCTGTTGCCCGCGCTGTGCGCGGCAGCGGAGCCCTCGACCGTGGTGCTGGAAGGCGGGACGCACAACCCAATGGCGCCGCCTGCTGATTTTCTGATCCAGGCCTATGCGCCGCTGCTGCGGCAGATGGGCGTGGATGTCGGCATCGAATTGCAGCGCTATGGCTTTTATCCGGCGGGTGGTGGCCGGTTGAGCGTGGCAATACGGCCGGCGGCGTTGCAGCCGCTGACGTTGCTGGCGCGCGGTGCCTGCCGGTCCCGAAACGCCTGCGCGCTGATATCTGCGGTGCCGAGTACGGTTGCCGAGCGAGAACTGGCGGCGGTTGCGCGCCGGCTTGGTTACGCCGATGCCGAACTCGCGCATCGCGCGCTGCGGCCTGCCGCCGGGCCGGGCAATGTGCTGAGTGTGACGCTGCAATTCGAGCACGTTACCGAAGTATTCGTCGGCTTCGGCGAGCGCGGTATCCGTGCCGAAGCCGTCGCCGAACGGGTTTGCGAACAGGTTGAGGCATACGTGAAATCCGGCGCGGCAGTCGGCCCGCACCTCGCCGATCAACTGCTGCTGCCGCTGGCGCTCGCCGGTGGCGGTCAGTTCACGACCACGGCGCCGACCGACCATCTAACGACCAATGCGGCGTTGATCGAGAAATTCGTTGCGGTCGATATCCAGATCGAAAAGGTCGATTCGGCGCGTAATTGCTGGCAGGTCAGCGTCAGTCGTTATTGATCCGGCCATTAAGTACTTGAATAAAGGCAGTGCAATGCCAAACCGGATGCCGCACGTCCGAGAAAGCGAGAAATGGCCGGATCAATAACAAAGCAATTTGATTTTATTATTGATTCGGCCACTCACGCCGTCTCGAAAAAGTGCGATCTCAAATTGCCGCATAGCACCTCGTTCAACTATTTTGTGGCCGAATCAATAATTATTGAATCGGCTGGAAAAGTATCGAATGAAAGAGCGGGCGGGATCGCCGGCCGGCGCTGGATATCCTGCGTGCTAACAACGGCATCGAATTTGCTTTGGCATCCAAGCGCGAAGGAACGCGTGCGGCGCTGCAGGGAGCGCTGCTATCCGGCCGTAATTACCCTAAGGCGGGGTTTGGGAGCCTAGTCCTTTCGTGTGCTGTTGGGCGCCGCCGAAGTGCTGCGCCACAACGATAAAAATGGCGGGTAAACCAGTGGATGGGTCAACAAATTCAACGGTGTCGGTTGACGATCACATCGTCGCCGTCAGTCGGATGTCGCGCGCGCTGCAATCGGAATTACTTGGGGCATTGGAGCGCATTACCGAAATCAATCGGACGACCAGCATCATTTCGATGAACGCTCGCGTCGAAGCTGCACGGGTTGGCAGCGTCGGCGCCGGGTTTGGCGTTATCGCCGAAGAAATGGCGCGCTTGTCGAAATTGGTGGCCGGCGTGGCGGGCGAACTCGGGGCAAAGGCGCGTAATAACAGCGTGTCGATTGAACGCACGCTCGGTGATCTGGCGCGAGACGTCCGCGAAATCCGCCTATGCGAATTGGCGCTGACCAATATCGACTTGATCGACCGCAATCTTTACGAACGTAGCTGCGATGTTCGTTGGTGGGCTACTGACGCCGCCGCCGTCGCCGCCGTACAAGCGCATAGCGATGAAGCGCTCCGTTTCGCGACCCAGCGGCTTGGGCAAATTCTCGATTCGTATACGGTCTACTACGATCTCGTTATTGCTGATCTCGATGGCGTTATTTTGGCGAATGGCAGGCCGGGCAAATTTTCGTCTGTCGGCCGTCGCGTCGGCAACGCGGAATGGTTCCGCAGCGCCAAAGCGACGCGCAATGGCGAGCAATTCGGTTTTCAGTCGGTGCACGCCAGCGAATTGACCGGCGGCCAATCGGCGCTGGTGTACTCGTGCGCGATCCGCGAAGGCGGGCGCGTCAACGGCCAGATCCTCGGCGTGCTCGGCGTCGTGTTTAACTGGCCGGCTTTGGCGCAAACCATTGCCACGCGCACGCCGTTATCGCCGTCGGAATGGCAGCGCAGCCGTGTTTGCATCGTTGACGACGCAGGCCAGATTCTCGCGGATGCCGATCCGGCGCGGATTGGCAGTACGCTGGAATTCGAGCGTCGCAGTGCGCTGTTCGAGCGCGCGCGTGGCGCGGTGATCGCAACCGTGGACGGCGAAACCTACTGCATTGGCCACGCTGCCTCGCCAGGGTACGAGACCTATCGCACCGGCTGGCATTCATTGATTTTGCAGCAGATTACCTGACGGTTGCCGCGCGCCGTCAGCGCTGTTTTTAGTCGAGACGGTAGCCGCGGTGCACGGCGACGATGCCGCCAGTCAGGTTATAAACCTGCACGCGGCTCAGGCCGGCGTTTTCCATCATGCCCTTCAGCGTGTCTTGATCGGGATGCATGCGGATGCTCTCGGCCAGATAGCGATAACTATCGGCATCCTGCGCGACGAGCTTGCCCATTAACGGCAACAGCTTGAACGAGTATTGATCGTAGATTTTCGACAGCCCGGCGTTCAGCGGTTTGGAAAACTCCAATACCAGCAAGCGCCCGCCCGGCTTCAAAACCCGGCGCATCGAGGCCAGCGCAGCGTCTTTATCGGTGACGTTGCGCAGGCCAAACGCAATCGTGATGCAGTCGTACGTGCCATCTTCAAACGGCAGTTTTTCAGCGTTCGCTTGCACCAGCGGAACATCGACCACACCGGCATCGGCGAGGCGGCCGCGGCCTTGTTCGAGCATCTCGGCGTTGATGTCGGCCAGCGTCACCAGACCGCTGGTGCCGGTGAGGCGCCGGAATTCGCGTGCGAGATCGCCGGTGCCGCCAGCGAGGTCAAGCACCCGCTCGCCACGGCGTACGCCAGCGAGATCAATCACAAAGCGCTTCCACAGCCGGTGCACGCCGAACGACATCAAGTCGTTCATCACATCGTATTTGCGCGCCACCGACGAAAACACTTCGCGTACGCGCTTTTGTTTTTCGCCGACCGGCACCTGCTCGAAGCCGAAATGGGTCGTGCCAGGGGTGGACTCGCTGCCGCGTGGGTTATCGGCGTTTGGGTCGCGCTGCGCCATGAGCTGCTCGTATCGTGAAAGTCACGGGATTATCGCAGGTCGTACGAAGCCGCGCGCCGCCTCTGGCTGATATGGCTGTGCCGGGCTTGCTATCATGTCTCATCGCGCTGGCGGGCACGCCACGGGGTGTCTTTCGCCCCAAGCGGGGCAACTATGGCCCTTGTCATCAGTCGCGAGGCGTCGTTCGACGTTCGCCATGGATTAATCGGAAATGAAATAACTATGGAACGCGCTCGAGAGTCGCGGCGCCGGCGACAGCTATCGCGATGGTTTTGTCGGCACCTGTGTTTGCTTGGCCTGCTGCTGGTCCCGGCGCGGGCCGCGGACTTCGATTCTGGCCGCTGGACGCTGATCGAAGACAACGACGGTGAGTTTTCGAGCCAAGACCGGCACTACACGCAAGGCTTGCAGCTCTCGTATTTGAGCTCGCGTTTGACGCCGACGAGCGTGATCGGGCGCGGCGCTGATTGTCTTGGCGCGCTCCTGCCCGGCTTTCGTGCCTCAGCGGGTTCGACGCGCCGATTTGATATTGCAATCGGGCAGCAGATTTTCACGCCCGAAGACATTCATCAGGTGCCGCCCGATTCAAACGACCGCCCGTATGCGGGCTGGTTGTATGCCGGGTTTTCGCTACTGCAGCAAAATCACAGTAACCATTTGAACGAACTGCAGGTGCAGTTTGGTGTGGTTGGCCCCGCGGCACTTGGCGAACAGGCCCAGAACGGCTTCCACTCGCTGGCCGGCTTACGCCCCGCAGACGGTTGGGACAGTCAGCTGCGCAACCGCGGCGCAATCCAGCTCGCCTATGTTTATCGCCGCAGGATTCCATTGCAGCTAATGCACAATTACGCCTTTGACGCAGTGCCGGAGGCTGGCTTCAACATCGGTTCGGTGCTGCGCTATGCTGAAATCGGTGGTCTGCTGCGTTTCGGCAACGCGCTTGCTGCGAACTACGGTCCTGCGCACGTGCAGCCCGGCTTGGGGGGCAGCGACTGGTTCGACGCTGACGCGCTCGGCGGTAGTTTTCTACACTGGTCAATTTTCGCTGGCGGCCAGCTGCGCAGCGTCTACTACAACCGCCTGATTGACGGTGCGCGTGAGTTGGTTCCAGACGCGCGGATTAAAGCGCGGCCGTTCACGTTCGATGCCGTTGCTGGCGGCGGCTTGGTGCTGAGCCCGCGCGTCCACCTATCGCTGACCGCAACGCGCCGTACCGGCGAATTTCGTGGTCAGAAGGGGTTTGATCTATTCGGTACTGCGCTGCTGTCGGTGGCGTTCTAAGGCTGATGACGCGGTGCGGCCTCAGTCGTCGTCGCCGAGATCTTCGCCAGGAAATAGCGCTGCGCTGAAGCCGAAGTTGCGCAGATCCCGTACGCGCATCGGATACAAAACGCCGTCGAGGTGATCGCATTCATGCTGCACAACGCGGGCGTGAAAGTCGCTGACCTCGCGTTCAATCTGCTCGCCATTCAGGCCATAGCCGCTGTACCGTAACGCCGTGTGGCGCGGCACCAGACCGCGCATGCCGGGCACTGATAAGCAGCCTTCCCAGCCCTCTTCAAAGTCGTTTGTAAGCGGCGCGAGCGTGGGGTTGCAGAGGATGGTGTAAGGCACTTCCTCGGCCTCTGGATAGCGCGGGTTGTGGCCGACGCCGAAAATCACCACGCGCAGATCCACCCCGATCTGCGGCGCTGCGAGGCCTGCGCCATTTAGTGCCGCCATCGTGTCGGTCATGTCTTCGATCAACGCCAGCAACGCCGGCGTGCCAAAGTCGGTGATCGGCTGGGCCACGCGCAGCAGGCGCGGGTCGCCCATTTTCAATACATCGCGGATCACGGTGCGTCTCCGTTAGGTTTCGGCGCGTATTTCTTAGGCCCGAGCGCCGAAAGTTTTACGACATCGGAATCGCGCGACATACCGTGCTCGGCCATCCGGTCGAGATACCGCGCCCACCACGATTCCTGATTCGCCGCGAATTCTTGCAGCGCCGACCACGAATAAAGGCCAGTGTCGTGGCCGTCGTCGAAACGCAGACGCACCGCATAACGGCCGACCGGCTCCACCGCCGTAATGCCGATTTCGCGCTTGCCGCCGACCAGCATCGGCTCGCCGCCACCGTGACCGCGGACTTCGGCCGACGGCGAAAATACGCGTAGATACTCAAACGGCAGTTGAAAGCCGCTGCCGTCGGCGTAGCCGACTTCGAGCGTGCGCGTGCGTTTGTGCAGCACCAGCTTGGTTGGAACGGGAGCGGCTTCGCTAATCACAGAAATTTAAATTCCGATTCGACAAAGTGATACTTTGGCATCCTTGGCCGGCGCTGAGAAGCGGCGCGTCGGAAATGGAAAACTATCACGAGCAGGGAGCCATCGATGTCGGTATTGATCGTTGCAGATCCGTGGGACGTTCATGTTCGCGCCGTGGCTTGGGCGCTGCGACAGCGCAGCATCGACAGCGCGGTTTGGTACACGCATGACTACCCGCAAAAGCACGCCGCGAGTTTCGAAATTGGCGCTGAGCAAGCGCTGACGCCCCATCTCTATTGCGCGCATAAATACCAGTCATTCGCAGCGGCAGCAGACACGGTGTGGCTCCGGCGGTGGTATCGGCCGGAAGCTGATCCTAGTTTGCATCCGGCAGATGTCAAGTTTGCTCAGAACGAAGCCAACGAGTTTGTGCAGTCGATGATGCACGCGTTGAACGACGGCGCGCGGTTCTGGGTTAATCCACTTCAGGCCAAGCAGCGGGCGGATCGTAAACCGGTGCAACTCGCGGCCGCGCGCGCGGTGGGGCTAAGGATTCCGGAAACGCTCATTTCGAATGAACCCACGCGTATCCGCGCGTTTTTTGACCAGCATCACGGCCGGATTATCTACAAGCCGATGACCGCAGCGTCGTGGCGGTCGGAAACGGAAACGCATGTGTCGTATACCGCGCCGGTTACCGCCGAGGTGCTGGCCGAAGACGCGGCGCTATCGAATGCGCCTGCGATCTACCAGACCGAGGTCCACAAGGCGTTCGAGCTGCGCGTCACGTTAATCGGCCGCACGCTATTCGCCGCACGGTTGGAGTCGCAGCAAAGCGATTTCTACAAAACTGACTGGCGCGCCAACATGTTGACCCAGAATTTGCTGCCTGCGCCGTTTACCTTGCCGCCAACGGTTGCTGAACGCTGCTTGGCGTTGGCGGACGCGCTCGGTGTAGTGTTCGGCTGTCTGGACTTGATTGTGACGCCAGACGACGAGTACGTATTTCTAGAAATCAACGAGATGGGCCAATTTCTCTGGGTTGAGGAAGAGAACGAGGCGTTTCCGTTACTGGATTGTTTCGTCAAATTTCTGATCAGTCGAGACCCTGCTTACCGCTACCAAGATGGTGACCGGCAGTTCCCGCTGAAGGCCTTTATGGCCAGCCCCGATGCGGCACTGGATCGTTTGCCTGCACCTGGGATCCACGTGCCGCCGCCGGCTTGGTTTCACATGCAGGAGTCCTAGGTCAAAGAACTGAGGTCAAAGAAAAAGGGCCGGCGTTTAACACGGCCCTTTCTCACGACATCTGTTTCTTTCGGTTACGGAATCGCGTCGCCGTTATCTGCGAAGTCGACTTCACGGAAACCGTCGATCGTCGTGTATTCGATCGTTGTGCGTCCTGCCATCTGTGTTTTATGCCGGCCTTCGAAGTCGGAAATCTCGACGCGTTTGGTCGGAACTGCAAGCTGCCGGCCAATCAGGCGCGGCGTACCCTGATGCTTCATAACTCGCTCCATTTAGTCAGCGGCCATCCTGGCCGCGCAATTGTTGTAACACCGGGCCGGTTACAAATCAATCGATGCTGTCAATGGTTGAATTATCCTCTGATGCTGCGCCGCAGCGTCAGAGAATATACCGACTCAAATCCTCATCCCCAGCCAATGCTTGAAGCTTGGTGTTGACGTAGTCAGCGTCGATCGTCAGCGTGCTGCCGACATCGTCAGGGGCGCTGAACGCGGCTTCTTCCATCAGCCGTTCCAGCACCGTGTGCAGGCGCCGGGCGCCGATGTTTTCGGTGCGCTCATTCACTTGCCACGCCAGCTCCGCGAGGCGGCGCAGGCCATCTTCGGCAAACACCAGCGTGACGCCTTCGGTGGCGAGCAGGGCGATGTATTGATCGGTCAACGAATGCGTCGGTTCGCTCAAAATCCGCACGAAATCTTCGGCCTTCAAGGCATCCAATTCCACGCGTATCGGCAAGCGCCCCTGCAGTTCTGGAATCATGTCGGACGGTTTCGACATATGAAACGCGCCGCTGGCGATGAACAAGATGTGGTCCGTGTTTACTGGGCCGTACTTGGTGCTCACTGTGCTGCCTTCGACCAGCGGCAGCAAGTCGCGCTGCACGCCTTCGCGGGATACATCGGCGCCGCCGTACTCGCCGCGCTTGCAGACTTTATCGATCTCGTCGATGAACACGATGCCGTTGTCCTCGGCGTTTTTCAGCGCCTCGGCGCGGATCGCCTCTTCATCCACCAGCTTGCCGCCTTCTTCGTCGATCAACAGCTTTAGCGCATCTTTAATTTTCAGCTTGCGCGTTTTCTGCTGGCCTTGGCCCAGGCTCTTGAACATGTTTTGCAGCTGGTTGGTCATGTCCTCCATGCCCGGCGGCCCCATGATCTGCATCTGCGCCGGCGTGCTGGCCAGTTTCAGTTCGATCTCGGTTTCGTCGAGCTTGCCTTCGCGCAGTTTCTTGCGAAACACCTGGCGCGCGGCGCCGTTTTCGCTTTCGCGCTGGCTGGAGGCTTCGCCGAAGTCGGTCGGCTTCGGCAACAAGGCGTCGAGCACGCGCTCTTCGGCGGCATCCGCCGCTTTGGCCTGCACGCGCTGCACGGCTTTCTCGCGGGTCAGCTTCACCGCGGCGTCGGCCAGCTCGCGGATGATTGAATCGACATCACGGCCGACATAGCCCACTTCGGTGAATTTGGTCGCTTCCACTTTCACGAACGGCGCGTCGGCCAGCTTCGCCAGCCGGCGCGCGATCTCAGTTTTACCAACGCCGGTAGGGCCGATCATCAAAATATTCTTCGGCGTGATTTCGCCGCGGATCGCTTCCGGCGTGCGCTGCCGGCGCCAGCGGTTGCGCAGCGCAATCGCCACCGCTTTTTTTGCCGCCTGCTGGCCGACGATATGGCGGTCGAGCTCGGCGACGATTTCGCGCGGCGTCATCGCCCCGGCGCCCTGTGCAAGCGTGTTTGTTCCGTCCATGCCATCCGCTCCCGCCGCGTTCACGGCAGGGCCTCCAAGGTCAGATTGTGATTGGTGTAGATGCAGATATCGGCGGCGATGTGCAGTGCCCGCTCGACAATCTCTTTCGCTGAAAGCTCGGTGCTATCCACCAGCGCCCGCGCCGCCGCCGTTGCGAACGGCCCGCCGGAACCGATTGCCATCACGCCGTGCGCCTCCGGCTCCATGACATCGCCATTGCCGGAGATCATCAGCGTGGTGTCTTTGTCCGCCACCAGCAGCAGCGCTTCGAGGCGGCGCAGGTAGCGGTCGGTGCGCCAATCTTTCGCCATTTCCACCGCTGCGCGCGTTAACTGGCCGGCGTGCTTTTCCAGCTTGCCTTCAAAGCGCTCGAACAAGGTAAACGCGTCGGCCGTGCCGCCGGCGAAACCGGCAATCACCTTCTCACCATAGAGCCGGCGCACCTTGCGCGCATTACCCTTGACCATCGTATTGCCCATCGAAACCTGACCATCGCCGCCGACGCAAACCTGCCCGCCGCGGCGCACGGCAAGAATCGTCGTGCCATCAAATTGTTTCAAAACCCTGCTCCGTTACGCCCGCTACGGGCGGCTTGATCGAACTGAAGAAATGGGTGCGCTGCGCGCGGTTTCAAGTTGAGTGCCCACACGGCTTAATGCGCGCCGGATCAGCGGCAGCGCATCACGCCGGCTTCATGCCGCTTGACGCTGATGTCATCATGGCGGCGCCTGCACGGAATTGGCGCCGAAAACACAAGCGCAACCGGTGGGAATGGGAACAACTAAACGCACTGGGCAAATCTGGCTGCGGGGCCAGCGTGAAGGCTAGATGAGCCAGGGCTGTCGGCGCGGCGAAATTGGGATGGCTTATGGATAAAGGCTCAACAGATAGCCCCTGGGGGAAATTCAACAGCGGCATCGTAATGGCGCTGGTCGCTTTACCGCTGACTATCCTTTTTAAGGCATCCGGAGATGGGATCAGCGTGGTTACTGCCAGCATAGCGGCAGTGATCTGGTTGGTTGGGGTGCTGATCTGTGGCCTACTGGCACGCCACTATGACGGCCAGTTGGCCGGCAGCGCTGAGCCCAGTGCTTCCGAGGAATATAAAACGTATCGAACGCTGCGCATGAGCATCGAAACCGGCGGACGCGCCACGGAGGTTTACGCCGGCCAGCTTGTTGCGTTTCTGACTTGGATCGATGCTTTCTTTGGTGATAGCAAACGCGCCGAAGACGCGGTTCGGCCTGCGGAACCGGCGAAATGGCTACGCAAACTCGGTTTCCAGCGTGTGTACCCGATGTGGACAGTGCCGTCTTACGACCGCTGCCTGCTGTTGGCGCTGATCTACCCGCTGGCCGTGATCTTCATTAGCTGGGTGATTTCTGGCGAAGTGGGCAAAGCGGAGCAAGCGCTACGATTGCCACCAACGGACTTCCTGTACCGAGTTTTGGCGGGTTGCGGCGTCTTAACTCTATCTTTCAGTCTATATAACGCTGTCAAGGCGTCTGGCCGCCCAGCTTGGGTGTGGGTCGCTAGGGGGACCACTGGTTATCTGGTTTTCGGCGTGGCCTTTGCGGTAGCTGTCGGAACCCCGGTTGCTGCGGCTGTTCTTGGCCTCGCAATTGCCGCCGCAGCTATTTCTGGAGCTATGGCAACAAAGACTGCGCCAGGCATAGGCGCTATTGGTAGTGTCGCCGCCGGCGTTATCGCTGGCGCAAGTACTATTTCCGGGGTTGTAGCAAGTATTGTTGCGGGCGTTATCGCCGTTGCAGGAGTTACTACTGTTGCTATTAATGGCACGTACGCGGCTTTTCAATTCCCGAACTGGCTTGCCAAAATCCGACACATCCGATTGAGTCGGTTTTATATACTGCTAACACTCGTTTATATCGCTATTTGCGGAATCTATGCGATGTATCTGGCGAATACGCCCGAGTGGCAGCGCACGGCGGGCCCGTTGGTGCTGTTTCTGCCGCTACTCACGCTACTGAACGCACCATTCGATTGGTTTTCGCTCGGCCTCACCCGCATGCTGCTGCGCCTCGGCTTGGAAAAGCAGGGTTGGTGGCCGTATGGCTTTGCCTTGCTCGATGCGCTGATTGCGGTGCCGGTGGTTTTGCTGCTGAGTTGTGTCGTCGCGGTTGGCATTCAGAGCTTTGACTTCATCGCGCTGCATCACGGCGCCACGGCGGCGATTTTGCTGCTGGATGCCGTGTTCGAAGACCTGCAAACCAACCCCTGGCAATGGCATTTGAGTTGGCTGTACGCGCTGCTGCTGACGACGATGATTCCGAGCTTGATCAATTGCGCCATCGGCTGCTTTGCGTTCTTCCGCGCACTGCCGTGGAGCACGCGGTTTTTGCTGCGCCGCATGCCGGAACACGGCGCGGTACAGCAGCAGCTTTGGGTGGCGCTGCTGTTAAGCCTGCAGTGGACGCTCGGCGCCGTGTTCGGCTGCGCGGCGTTGGTGGCGTTCATTTACGGCATCGTGCTGCATGCACTGCCGGCCATCGGTATCGAGTTATTTGCGATTGTGCGCGGCGTGGTGGCGCTCGATATTCCGCAGCGGATTGCGGATTTGTTCGGTTAAAGCCATTAGGCGTTTGTAGCATCGCGATAGGCTTTTAACACCGCGTTCATTTTTGTCTGCCAGCCGCCGCCGAGCGCGCGGTACCACGCCAGTACATCAGCATCGACGCGTAGGGCGATTTGCTCTTTACGGTCAGTTTCGGATTTTTTCGGGCGCCCGCGCTTGGCGCGCAAGGCTTCAAGGCCCTGGTGCTGAACGGCATCCTGCCAAAACGCTTGAACGGCGGCAGGGTTGTGCACGTCATAGGGCACGTCAGGCCCGTGGATAAATTCGGAAGTAGGCTTCTTGCTCATGGGGTTCGGCCGCTCTGCAGGAAATTAGTCGTGGACCTTCGTCACGATCTGTCCAGACCAAGACAACAATTCGATCTTTCAACCAGCCCAGGCTTACGAGACGCTGTTCGCCATAATCTTTGCGCACATCCTCCTGCGTTAGCATCGGGAAATCGAATACAGCCATGCAATCGACCAAATCAATCTGGTGCTTACGCTGATTCCTTCGGCGCTTGGCTGGATCGAAGCTCATCCACTTTACTGTATATGCAAATAATACGATAGGGAAGCCTTGTCAGTGGCCGCCTGGAATGGTCGTAGTATTGGCAATTTCGCCGTTAGCAGGCGCTCAATCGGCAACTCGCTAACGGCGCCATTTCACCGGCAGTGCCGCCCCGCTGGCACCAGACTGCGCCGAGCATTCGGCTCTACCTAGGGCGCTGCTTCAACCGTTTGATCAATTGCGCCGAAAATTGAGCCGCCGTCAGCGTCGAACATTTCGATGCGCACGCGGTCGCCGAAGCGCAGGAACGGCGTGCTCGGTTTGCCATCGCGCAGGGTTTCGACGGTGCGTACTTCGGCGAGGCAGGCGTAGCCGACGCCGCCCTGCGCAACCGGCCGGCCGGGGCCGCCGTCGGCGCCGCGGTTGGAAACGGTGCCGCTGCCGATGATCGTGCCGGCGACCAGCGGCCGGGTTTTGGCGGCGTGGGCGATGAGCGTGGGGAAGTCAAACACCATGTCGGTGCCGGCGTCAGGTTTGCCGAGCAGGGTGGTGTTGAGCTGCGAGATCAGTGGCCGGTGCACGCGGCCACCGTCCCACGCGGCGCCGAGCTCGTCCGGCGTAACGGCGCACGGCGAGAACGCGCTGCTGGGTTTGGACTGGAAGAAGCCGAAGCCTTTCGCCAGTTCGTTCGGAATCAAGTTGCGCAGGCTAACGTCGTTGACCAGCAACAGCAGGCGGATGGCGCCGCGCGCTTGGTCAGCGCTGGTGCCAGCGGCGACATCGCCGGTAATCACGGCGATTTCGGCTTCGAGGTCGATGCCGTAGTCCTCGCTGGCGGCGCGGATCGGTTCGCGCGGCGCGAGGAAGCTATCGCTGCCGCCCTGGTACATCAGCGGGTCGGTCCAGAAACTGGCCGGCATTTCGGCGCCGCGGGCTTTGCGCACCAGCTCAACGTGGTTGACGTAGGCCGAGCCATCCGCCCACTGATACGCGCGCGGCAGCGGCGACAGGCATTCCGTTTGATCGAATGCCAGCGTGCCAGACACTTGGCCGCGGTTCAGGCCTTCGGCGACCAGCGCGAGATCGGGCGCGATGGCGTCCCAGTTATCGAGCGCTTCCTGCAGCGTTTTGACGTAAGGCACTGGGGCTGCGCGTGAGAGATCGCGGCTGACGACGACCAACCGGCCGTCGCGGGTGCCATCACGGAGCGTCGCGAGTTTCATCATTCCACCGCCGCTTCTGCGGCATCGTTATCGAGGGCCGTAGTCTATGCCAGCACCGGCAGGCGGAGCACGACGCGCAGGCCGCCGCCTTCGGCATTCGTGGCTTCAGCAACGCCGCCGTGGGCCAGGGCGATGCGTGTGACGATGGCGAGGCCGAGGCCGTGACCTTCGGCGCGGGCGGCGTTGCTGCCGCGGAAGAACGGCCGGAACAGCGCTGCCAGCTCGGCTTCCGGTACGCCCGGGCCGTGGTCGCGGATTTCGATTTCAAGCTCGGCGCCGACGCGCCGCAGTTCGATATCGATGCTGCTGTTGTCGTCGCTGAATTTGATTGCGTTCGACAGCAGGTTATCGAGCGCGCGTTCCAGTAGCGTCACGCTGCCGTTGCAGGCCGGTGTCGCCAGCGTTTTCAGCTGTAGGCGGATGTGGCGCGGGTCGGCTTCGACCTTGGCCGCGGCGACGCGGCTGTTCAGCAGCGCGGCGCAGTCCACGGCTTCTAGCGTCATGCCCGGCAGTTGCGCTTCCATGCGCGATAGCGCCAGCGCTTCGCCGATGATGCGGTCGAGCCGGGCGATTTCGCGTTCAGCGCGTTCGAAATGCGGCGCGGCTTCGCTACTGGCGCCGCGCTGGGCGAGATCGAGCAGCAGATTCAGGCGTGCCAACGGCGAGCGCAGCTCGTGAGAAACGTCTTGCAGCACGGCCCGTTCTTGGGCGACGAGCGCTTCGATGCGCCCGGCCATGCTATCGAACCCGGCAGACAGGCGGCCGAGTTCATCGCCGCGCCGGCTCCAACGCGGGCCGACGCGGGCGCTGAGTTCGCCGGCCGCCATGCGCTGTGTCGCGGCGTACAAAGCGGCGACTGGCCGGGAAATATTGCGGGCGATCCACCAGCCGAGCACGCCGATGACGAGCACCGACAACAGCACCTGCACCAGCAGCAATTGCTCGATGCGCGGGTGCGGCGGCCGCGGGCCGCGGAAGCCGATGAAGCGGCGTGCGATGCTGTCCGAGCCGGTCACCGTCGTCGCTGAAATCCACAGGCCAGGGCGGGGTTCTAGGCTGAGGTCGCCGGATTCGTGCACCAGCCGGTCAAACACCGAGCCTTCGGGAAACGGCGGCGGGAAGGCATCAGCCGGCGGCGGGCCGTTGCGGTCATCTGGCGGCTGGCCGAGCGGCCGCGGTAGACGCAGATTGGGGCCGAGCAGGCTGCGGCCGTTTTCGAGCAGCTGGACGATGATGCCTTCTTTGCGCCGGATGTCATCCGCCCAACGCCGTAAGCCGTCCTGCCCGCCATCGATGTAGGCGCGATTGGTGTCGCGCGCGAGTTCCGGCCAGTCCGGCGTATTGCTGTAGACGTTCCGCGCCAAGCGTTCGGTGACGGCGACGCTGACCAGCAGCGTGACGATATTGGCGGCGCAAAACCAGATCAGCAGCCGGCCGTAGAGGTTGCGCAGCGGCGATTTCATGGCGCGACGATCAGCTGATAGCCAAGCCCACGGACGGATTCGATGCCCGGCGCGGTGTCGGATGCTTCCGCTAGTTTTTTACGCAGCCGGCTGATGTGGACATCAACGCTGCGGTCAAAGCGTTCGATCTCGCGGCCGAGGCCTTCGCGCGTCAATAAGGCTTTATCGACGATCTGCCCCGGCCGTGTGGCCAGCGCCAACAGCAGTGAATACTCGGCGCCGGTTAGCTCCAATACTTGGGCGCCGATCAGCGCGCGGCGCTGCGCCGGTTCCAACAACAGGCAGCCGAGCTGCAGCGTTTCCGGCACGGACGGCAATACCGGCGGCCGTAGGCGTGCGCGCACCCGGGCCAGCAGTTCGCGCGGCAGGCAGGGCTTGGCGAGGTAGTCGTCAGCGCCGAGTTCGAGGCCGATGACGCGGTCCACCGGCTCGCCGCGCGCCGACAGCATGATCACTGGCAGGCCATGTTTGCTGCGCAGGTCGCGCAGCGTGTCGAGGCCGTCGCGGCCCGGCATCATGATGTCGAGGATCAATAAATCGGGTCGCGTGGCAGCCGCGGCGATGCGCCCGAGCGCGGCGGCACCATCGTGCACGGTGTCAACGTGGTAGCCCTCGCGGCTGAGATAATCGGCGAGCAGCGCGCAGAGTTCGCGGTCGTCGTCGGCGATGAGTATGCGGTGGTCCATGGTGGTACTGTCGATCCCCGTCGGCTGTCATGCAAGGCCGTGCCGCACGCTTTACGGATCTTTACTGCGGTGCAACCGTTCGCGACGCGGAACCGGCGTTCAATATCGCCGTGTTCCCCAACTGCTAATGGAGTTTCTCAGATGAACCGTAAAAACCTAAAACTGCCGGCGTTCTTGCTTGCCGGATTGCTTGCGGCGCCGCTATTTGTTGCTGCTCAAGAAGGGCCGTTCCGCGGCGAGCACGGCCCGCACGGCGGCCCGTTTATTCATGAGCTGCAGTCGCTAGATCTGACCGATACGCAGCGCACGACGATCAAGGCTTATGTTGAGGCCGCACGTGCGCAGGCCCGCACTAGCTCCGAGTCGCTTCATCCGTTGCACCGGGCGTTTGAAACCGCGGCACCGACCAGCGCCGGCTACAGCACGGTGGTGACGCAGCTTGCGGACGCCGAAGCCGCCGCGGCCCGTGAACGCGTGCAAATGCAGGCCGCACTACGCGCCCAGATTTACGCAGTGCTGACCGACACCCAGAAGGCCAAGCTGGCCAGCGATCTGGCCAGCTTGCCGGAGCCGACGCGGCGCGGCCGCTAACGTCGATGCCGTGTAAACCGACGCCGGCGCAAAACGTCGGCGTTGTTATTTCTGCTGCCAGCTCTGGTGATAGGCGTCCCACTCGACGCTGGCCACGGCCGGGTCGATATCCAGCGCGTCGCGGGTATCGATCATCACCGCGTATTCATCGGTCGCGGCCTTGCTCTGTACCAGCATTTTGCCGAGCGCTTTCGGGTGCGGTCCGTGCGTGAAGCCGCAGGGATGCAGCGTGATCATGCCGGGGTGGATGTTGTCACGACTGAAGAAATCCCCGGCGTGATAGAAAATCACTTCGTCGAAATCATCGTTGTTGTGGAAGAACGGCACCTTGATCGCGCCCGGATCGGTCTCGAACGGCCGCGGCACGAAGGTGCAGACCACAAAACGATTGGCGATGAACGTGGTGTGCGCGCTCGGCGGCAGGTGGTAGCGGTGCGAGACCAGCGGCCGGATATCGCGAACGTTGATCCGCACCGGGTGCAGCGAACCGTGCCAGCCGACGGCATCCAGCGGGTTGTAGGGATACGTAACCGTCGACACCAGATTGCGCCGCTTGATCGCCACCCGCCAAGTGCCAGGCTCGGCGGCCTGCGCTTTGAACGCCTCGTCGAGGTGCGGCAGATCCAGCATCGCCGGGTCGAAGATCGCGTGCTCACCGACCATACCCTTGTCTGGCAGTTGATAGCTGCTATTCGTGGCTTCAATCAACAAAAGCTGCATCGGCGCGGTGATGGCCAAGCGCCACATCGTGCCGCGCGGCAGTACCACGTAATCGCCGGGGGCGATGGCGAGATGGCCGTAATCGCAATATAAATCGCCGCTGCCGGCGTGAACGAATAGCAGCTCGTCGCCATCGGCATTGCGCACCAGGTGATCCATCGATTTAGCACAAGTCCAGAACCGAAACCGGCAATGGGCGTTATGCAGCAAAAGGCTGGCGTTCCACGGCGAGGCGCCATCGGCCGGAAGCTTGGTGCAGTCAAATGCACGCGGCCGCAGCGGTCCTTCCCAGCTCGACCAACCGGTTGGCGGACGCGGGTGAATCATATGCGTCGCCGGCCCGAAAAACCCTTCCTTGCCCAACTCGCGCTCAACCGTGCCCGGCGGCAGATCGGCGTGCGCCTGGCGCGAGGCCAAGCCTTCAACGTGTGGGATTTGTATCCATTTGCGACTCATCGGACGCTCCTCGAATTGTTGTCTGCCAGCGCCTTATTGGCGGGCTTCTTTATCGAATTAGTGTATGCCGATGCACTGAGCGGGCGCTTGAAGCGCCGCTTTTACCCGGCGCATTGCGAGCGTTTACGGCGGTCTATGCGGCTGATCAAGACGTTTCGTTACTTACGCTGTTGTCGTAGAGGGCGATGTCGTTGCTGTCTCGCGTTAACAAGTCGGCGAACTTGGGATGGATGAAGAGTTTTTCGCGGCCAATTTTCAGTTCTTGCAAAATGCCGGCGTCGACCAGCGTCTTGAGGTAGACCGAGGCGGTTTGGCGTTGCGCAATGCCGGTACCGATGACGCCCTGAATGCGGCAATACGGTTGTACGAAAATCACCTCCAATAATTCGCGGCTATAGATTTTCGGCATCGCGGTACGCGCGTAATTAACGGTGTGCTGGATCAGTTGGGTAATCGCGTGAATCTTGTCGGTGGTCCATACCGCGGTTTCGGCCACGGCGTCGAGCATGTAGACGATCCAGTCTTCCCAGGCGCCGTTGCCTGTCACGCCGTTTAGCAGCCGGTAGTAGTCGGCGCGGTGCTTAAGGATGTAGCGGGACAGGTAAAGCACCGGAAGGTCGAGCAGATTTTCCGAAATCAGGAACAGCAGGTTCAGAATGCGTCCGGTACGACCGTTGCCGTCGGCGAACGGATGAATCGCTTCGAACTGGTAGTGCCCGACCGCCATGCGCACCAGCGGATCAATGTCGGGGTGTTCGTGGAGAAAGCGCTCCCAATTCGCGAGCTTGTCGCGAATCAGGGTTTCGCCGACCGGCGGGGTGTAGATGGTCTCGCCCGTCTCACGATTGCGGAGCGCCGTGCCTGGAACGCGGCGGATCGCCATTTCGCGGCCTTTGATCCGGCTGCAGACTTTTTCCGCCGTTGCGGTTGAAAGCGGGCGCTCGTGCAGCGCCTTAAAACCTTCGCTCAGTGCGGTGCGGTAGCGCAGTGCTTCTTTGGTTTGTGGGTCAGCGCTATCGTCATCGAACTGAGCGTGGCGAAACAATGCGTCTGCCGTGGTAACGATGTTCTCGATTTCCGAGCTCGCTTGCGCTTCCAACAACGGGATGGTGTTAATCAGCACCGCCGGGTTGGGAATGAGTCCGGTGGCTTCTTTTAGCGCGCCGAGTGCCGCGCGTGCGCGAATGCAGGCTTTCAGTACACGTCTAGATTCGATGTCCGCGGCCGGCGGCAACGGCGGCAGTGCATCGTAAGGCTGCGAAGGATTAAATCCGATCATATGTCGATAAAATTAAATTTATTCGACATATTACGAGGTCGTGTCGATCACGTCGACATGTTCGCTCAATCTGTCGACGAAATTCGTTTCCGTCGACAGATGACTGCGGTGGCGCTACGTTGGCGTTTAATGTGTCGATAAAAACTAATTTATTCGACAGGTTTCGCGCTTATGTCGATCGCATCGACCTATTTCGGCGATACGTCGACAAAATCCGTTTCTGCCGACGTATGCCTAGGCGTATTACGCCGTCTCAGCTTTCAAAACTCCACGTTTGATCTGATCTTCTTCAATCGACTCGAATAGCGCTTTGAAATTGCCTTCGCCGAAGCCTTCGTTGCCTTTGCGTTGGATGATTTCGAAGAAGATTGGGCCGATTACGGTGCTGGTGAAGATTTGCAGCAGGATGCCCTCCACCGGGGCGCCATCGATCAGGATGCGCAGTTCGCGCAGCCGGGCCAGATGTTCGCCGTGGTTGGGTACGCGGGCGTCGGTTTTGTCGTAGTAGGTATCCGGCGTATCCATGAATACGACGCCGCGGTCGCGCAGGGCTTTGACGGTTTCGTAGATGTTGTCGGTGCTCAGCGCTAGATGCTGGATGCCTTCGCCGCGGTAGTCGCGGATGAATTCGGCGATTTGGGATTTATCGTCGGCGCTTTCGTTGATCGGAATGCGGAGCTTGCCGCAGGGGCTGGTCATCGCCCGCGAGACTAAGCCGGTGAGCTTGCCTTCGATATCGAAGTAGCGGATTTCGCGGAAGTTGCCGATGCGCTCGTAGAAACCGGCCCAGACGTCCATATTGCCTTTGGCGACGTTGTGGGTCAGGTGGTCGAGCTGTTTCAGGCCAACGCCTTGCGGCTGCTGTTCGGCGCCGTCGATTGCGACGAAATCGACATCGTAAATCGTCCGTTCGCCGTAGCGGTCGATGAAATACAGCACGCTGTTGCCGATGCCGTAGACCGCCGGCAGGTTGAGTTCCATAAAGCCAGGGCGGGTGTCGAATGGCACGGCGCCTTGGGCAACGGCGTGTTGGAAAGCGGCCGGTGCATCTTTTACCCGCCAGCCCATCGCGCAGGCGCTAGGCCCGTGGGCGATCGCGAACTGGGCGAAATGCGTATACGGCGTGCCGTTGACGAGGAAGTTGATATCGCCCTGGCGGAACAGCGTGACGTCTTTACTGCGGTGGCGGGCGACGGCGGTAAAGCCGAGCAGCCCAAACAGCGCGTGCAATTGTTCGACGCCGGCTTTGGTCGGCGCGGTGAATTCAACGAACTCGAAGCCGTCGGTCTGCAACGGGTTGATCAGATGAGTGGGGTTCATGAAACAGCTCCTGCAAGGCTCGGCGCGCGGCCGAGCGGTTCAACAATTAAGCCGCCAGATTCTTGATCGGGCGGATCGCTTCCACGGTTGCGGATTTCGGCGGGAATAGCGGCGGGAATAAGCCGAGCCGCTTGGCCTCGGTAACTTGCGCCATGATGTCGGTATGGGTCAGCGCGTGCAGCTCGCGTAAATCTTCAAGCACGTAGTACAGCGGCTGCATGATGTCGATGCGATACGGCGTGCGTAGCGCATCGACGATATTGAAGCGTTTGCGCTGTGGTTTATCGCTGATCGCGTACTCGGTTTCGCCGATGGACGACAACACGCCGCCGCCGTAGATGTGCAGCGCTTCGCCGGGTTTTTGCAGCAGCCCGAATTCCACCGTGAACCAATACATCCGCGCCAAAAACACCCGGTCTTCCTTGCTGGCGGCGAGGCCGAGCTTGCCGTAGATATGCGTGAATTCGGCGAAGTCCGGGTGCGTCAGCAGCGGCGTATGGCCGAAGATCTCGTGAAAGATGTCGGGTTCTTGCAGGTAATCCAGCTCTTCCCGGGTGCGGACGAACGTCGCCGCCGGGAATTTTTTATCGGCCAGCAACGCGAAGAATTCCGAGAACGGAATCAAGGCCGGCACATAGGCCACTTCCCAGCCGGTCTCACGCCGTAGCCGCCGCGAAACCTCGGGCAGCTGCGGGACGCGGTCCTTCGGTAGATTGAGTAAATCCAGGCCTTGGATGAATTCGTCGCAGGCGCGGCCGGCGATGGCTTTTTCCTGCCGCGCGTACAGCTCGGCCCAGATTTCGTTTTCTGCATCGGTGTAGCGGACAATTCCGGATGCATCCGGCAGCCGCGATGTGTAATTGGATTGCTTCGCCATGGTTCCTCCAGCGGCTCGCATTGATATGCCGCCACTTTAGCGCGAAGCGCCTACCCGCTGCCGCCGCGTGCATGGCTGACGGCAAAACGCGACAAAAAACCGCGGGATGCGCTGCGGTTTATCGCCCGATCAAAGATTCAGCGGGGTGCCTTGGCGAGTACGTTACAGCCGGCCGAACCGATCTGCCGCTTCGATCAGCCGGCTCAACGTGCCGGTTTCGCTGGCTGCGTGGCCGGCGTCGGCGACCACTTGTAGCTCGGCTTCCGGCCACGCGCGGTGTAGATCCCAGGCCGATTTCATCGGGCAGACCACGTCATATCGGCCTTGCACGATGACGCCCGGAATATGGCGAATCTTGTGCGCGTCTTCGAGAATTTGATTCGGGTTGCGAAAGAAACCGCCGTTGACGAAGTAATGGCATTCAATGCGGGCAAAGGCTTCGGCGAAGCTATCGCCGCCGTAACGGGCCACCATATCGGTACTCGGAATCAGCTTACTGGTCGCGCCTTCCCAGATGCTCCAGCTGCGCGCGGCTTCGCGCCGAATCTCGGCGTTTTCACTGGTTAGCCGGCGGTGGTAGGCGGCAACAAGATCGCCGCGTTCGGAAACCGGAATCGGTGCGATGAAATGCTCCCAGGCATCCGGGTACAGCCAGTGGCAGCCTTCCTGATAAAACCAGCGGATTTCTTCCGGGCGCAACAGGAAGATGCCGCGCAGAATCAGCGCCAGCGTACGTGCCGGGTGGGTTTCAGCGTAGGCCAGCGCCAGCGTCGAGCCCCAGGAGCCGCCGAACACCACCCAGGCGTCGATCCCGAGCTGGCTGCGGATGGTTTCCATATCCGCGACTAGATCCCAGGTCGTGTTCTCGCGTAGTTCCGCATACGGCGTGCTTTTGCCGCAGCCGCGTTGATCGAACAAAACGATGCGATACAGCTTCGGATCAAAAAATTGCCGATGCCACGCCTCGCAGCCGCCGCCCGGCCCGCCGTGGACAAAAACCACGGCCTTGCCCTCGGGGTTGCCGCTTTCCTCGGCATATATTTCATGCAGCTCGGAAACTTTGATGCGGTGCGTGCGGTACGGCTCAATCGGCAAATAGGGGCGGGCCATGGAGGGCTACGAAAATGAGGACGATGGGCTAGCTTAACCGGATGTCACATAGCGTTCACGAAACGATGTTTTGCCGTTACCGGTGACGACTGTGTACGGCCGTCAGTCCGACCGTAAAAAAGTCCGGAAATTCATTGCTGTGGCATGCCCCCTGCGATAGCATCAAACCGACCTGGGGCTACTTTTACACGGTGTACTAACATGCTGAAACGGCGTTCGATTTTGCTATTCGCGGCTGCGCTTGCCGCCGGTCATGCTGGCGCGCAAACGCTACCTGCAGCCGACGCGACAGTCATCGAAGCGGCGCGACCGCTGCTGCCGTCGATTACGGTACAGGTTGCGCCAACGCCGCCGGACGAAAACGAGTTCCCGCATCTGCCCGTGCTATTGCCGGCTGTAGATTTCTGGACCCATGTGTTTTCTGACTGGTCCGAATACCAGAGCGCGATTCACCAGATTGACGATCTCAGCAAGGTTTATACGGTGCTCGATTTCCGCGCCGACGCCGCTGTGTTATCGCCCGGCGCGTTGGCGGCGCTGCGCAGCCGTGAAGAGCATCGTGCGTACGAAACGCTGGACGCCACGTTAAACGAGCTGCAGGCCATGCAGGACAAGGGTGTGATTGAGTCTGATCGGCTGACGCCCGAACAACGCAAAGTCTACGCGTTGTATGCCGATAGTGAAGACCCGAAGCGCTTTAAAAATGCCGTCGGTCGTTTCCGCACGCAGCGTGGCCTGCACGAGCGCACCGAGCGCGCGCTGCAAACTGCCGGTCGCTATCTGCCGGAGATGGAGCGCATCTTCGCCGGCTACGGCTTGCCGACACGGCTGACGCGCTTGCCGCTGGTCGAATCATCGTTCAACGTCGAGGCGTATTCGAAAGCCGCCGCCGCTGGACTGTGGCAGTTCATCCCCTCGTCCGCGCGCATTTACATGCGCCTGAACGAAGTGGTCGATGATCGCCGCGATCCCTGGGTTTCCACCGACGCCGCGGCCCGCCATTTGAAAGACGACTACGACGCGCTTGGCAACTGGCCGCTGGCGCTGACGGCGTACAACTACGGCCGCGGCGGATTGGCGCGCGCGCTGGCAGAGGTAAATGGCGCAACGCTGACCGATGTTATCGAGCGCTATAACGGCAAGCGTTTCGGCTTCGCTTCGAGCAATTTCTACGCGGAGTTCCTGGCCGCGAGCGATGTTGAACGCAATGCCGAGCACCATTTCACCGGCATTGTCCGCGAGCCGCTGCTGGCGTTCGATACGGTGAATGTTGAGGACTACGTGCCGTACGAAACGCTGCGCCGCCTCAGTGGTTCGGACGATGAAGAATTCCGGCGCCTGAACCCGGCCTATCGGCCAGAAGTGATTTCCGGCCGCTTGTACGTGCCGCCGGGGCCGATCCGCGTGCCGCAGGGTGCGGCTGAGCGTTTCCGGCTGGCTTACGCGACGTTATCGCCGGAGCAGCGGTCACCGCACCAGCGGCAGTTCTACGTTAGTCATGTTGTTGCCCGCGGCGACTCCATCAGCAAACTGGCGCAGCGGTATGGCGTTAGCAGTCAGCAGATCATTGCTGCAAATGGCTTGGGCAAAGGTCACGCGGTGCGCGTCGGCCAAACGGTGAAAATCCCGCCGCGGGATACTAATAGCGCGCGAGCGTTAACTGCTGTCGCGGTAGCGAGTACAACGACTAACACGAAAGTTAAAACAGCGGTTGCTAGCGGCCAGCGCACGCATCGTGTTGCTGCAGGGCAGACGTTGGGGGCGCTGGCGAAGCGCTATCAGACAACGATCAAATCGCTGCGGGAATTGAACGGCTTCGGCGAGTCCGACGTGTTGCGCGTCGGCAGCACGATTAAGATTCCGAACAGCTGAATCGATGCGGGCGGCGGCGGTCATCTGGCCGCCGTGCCAGCCACCACCGACGACGGCGGATTATTCGCTGTCAGTAGCGAATTAAACCGCCGGTTCCGAACAGAGCGACCGCGATCAACCAGATCGCTACGACGAAATTCAACAGCTTCGGCTTGATCAAAATAAGAATGCCGGCGAGCAGCGTAAGCAACGGCATCAGGTGCAAATGAAGCGTCATAGAGGTTCTCCTTGGGGATTAACGGGACGCTGGCAGCGGTGGGATGCTGGCAATGATTTCCTGAGCCACGCGATCATAATCGCCGCCGAAGTGATGCCCACCTTTCAGTTTAACGATCCGGAATTGCTGCGGGTCTAATTTCGGGCATAGCGCTTCGCCGTCGTCCTGACCGTAGATGCAGAGCACCGGCATGGCCCCAACGATGTTATGAACGCGTGCGACTTCCGGCAGCGTCGGGAGGCCTTCGTCGGTATTGCCGACCCAGTTGCTCAGATGAAACTCAAATAGCGCGTTATCCGATAAACCCATAACCGCCGACAGCGCGATCTGAGCCCGGGTGGTGGCCGGCAAGCGATTAAGCGCAAACGGCAGCACATCGGCGCCTTGCGAGTAGCCGATTAACAGTGCCTGGGATTTCTTCAGCGTTGCGAGGTAGTAACGGAGAATGCGGTCAACATCCTTCGCCACGCCGTCCGGCGTTCGCGGCGTCCAGAAATAACGCAGGGAATCGAGCCCGATCACCGTTACCCCTTTCGCCGAGAGCGAGGCTGCGACTTCTTTATCGATGCCAGCCCAGCCGCCGTCGCCGGATATCAGCAGCGCGAACGTATCGGCCGGCGGCACGCCGGGTTTCGCCGCGACGACGATGATCGGCAGCCCCGTGAGCGAGGTCGGTGGCGGCGGCACGGTGCGCGCCGCAGGCGTCGCGGTGAGTTTGGCGAACGCGGTTTGCAGCGGCACCGTAACCGGCGCACCTTTGCTGAGTTCAATCCGGCCGACGCCGGGAACTTTGGCCAGGAATGGGCTGCTATCGCCGGCCGGGCAAGCTGGCGCGTCCGCGCGCTGTAGTGCCAGCCAGGGATTGGGTAATTTTTTCGCCGGGAGGAAATCGACCCCGCTGTTGTTTGCACGCGGCGTGAATTCAATGCCGCTGCCAGCGCACAACGGTTTGCGCTGTTTTAGGCTGCTACAGAAATCAAGACTCAGCACGCCAGTAAACGTATCCGGTGGGGCTTGGATCATGCTGGCGTACGCCAGCGTTGCACCGGCACCTTCGCCGACCAGCACCGGCGGTAGGTAGGTTGGCAATTTGTAGTAGGCCTGCACGAAATGGCCGAGATTTTCCAAATCGCCGTCGGGATAAACACAGTCGCCGTCGTCTTTCTCCATCGCTGCGATCATCTGCGCGGTATCGATGCCGACGACCAACGCGCCTTTGGCGACCAGCGCCTGCGCCTCTAACGTCGCTGTTGTGTTCCAACCGACGGCATCAGACAAAAACAGCGCGAAGGATTGCGGCGTGCCCTTGGGGTGGAAGACGATCAGCGATTCGAAGCGGCCGTGGCTGAGCTTTTCAGCGTTTTTGGGCAGCGCAGCGGTAGTTGGCGCAGCCGCTTTCGCGTGCTTCGGCGCGTGATGGGTTTGGGCTTGTGCTAAGCCTGCGGCGCATAACGAAAGTGCCGCAACGACGAAAAGTGTTTTCAGTTTCATCATTTATGAACAACTTCTTTAACCCCGCCAGCGATCAGCGCTGCGGCGTCGAGGATGACTCGGGGCAGCGTCAGGCCGCCGGGTGAGGCGAGATAGCGCGGGCGCCATTCCGGTGCGAATTTTTCTTTGTAGCGGCGCAAGCCTTCGAAGTTATAAAAAGACTTGCCGTAATGGTGCAGTAGCCGCCCAAGCTTGTGCCAAAACGGCGCCAGCGGGTGTTTTTCCAGCCCCGATAACGGCGCCATGCCGAGATTGAACCAGCGGTAGCCTTCCTGTTTACCCCACAACATCAATTCGATAAACAGATAATCCATAACGCCTTTCGGCGCGTGCGCGGTGTAGCGCATGAGGTCGATCGAAAGTTCGTCCCGTGTGCGTGACAACCAGAGGTTCGCAAACGCGACGATCTTGCCATCGCGCAGCACGCAAGCGCAGGAAAAGCGGCGCAGATAGTCAGCATCAAAACGGCCGACAGAGAAGCCTTTCTCGGCGACTGATTTGCCACGCAACCATTCATCCGAAATCGCCCGCAGTTCCGGTAGCTTGGCTTCGACCTCGCCCGGCGTGAGGAGCACAAAGCTGACGCCGTCGCGCTGCGCGCGGCGGTATTCGTTACGCAGATCGCGCCGCTTCGGGCCTTCAAGCGAGAAATCGCTGAGCCGCACGCGGGCCTCTTCGCCGAGTTTGGCCAAGGCGAGGCCGAGGTCGAGATACAGCGGCAGATGGGTGGCTGTGACTTGATAGAACACCGGCCAACGCGCGCTGCGGTCGCAGAGTTCGCGGAACGACCACGCCAGTTCTTCGAACCGGGCCGGATTGCCGGCTGGGTCGCCGAGTGCGATCAGGCTGCGGCCTGAGCTTTGATACATGATGAAAGCGTCGCCCGCTTTGTGAAATAGCAGCTGTTTGTCGCCGAGCAAGGCGAGGTTGGTCAGCGTATCCGGCGATTTCACCGTGATTGCGGCAGCGCGATCCAACTCGGCGGCATCAGGCAGCGGCGGCTCTGGCCGGCTCGGGCTGAGCAGCAAGCGCAACATATAGCCGGCGGCGAGCAGCAGCGTTAGCACGCCAGCGCGCATGACGCGTGGGGCATCATCGTCAAACGCGAACTGCCACCACATCTCACGGCTGAATTGAATATCGCCATTGGCGAGGATTGAGACCCAGATCGCGCTGCCAACGGCGAGCACGATGCCGATGATCCAGGCTTTTGAGTAGCGCAGATCCAGCAGCGGCGCGCGCCGGTAAAACCGTTCGTGTGAAAGCAGTAGGACAAACAGGACAACGGAGAGCAGCGACGCTTCTTCGTAATCGAACCCTTTTAACAGCGAAGCGACGATGCCTGCGACCAACAAAATCAGCGTCAGCCACCACGCGCCATCCAGCCGCTGGTAGAGGCCGCGCGCGAGAATCAGTAGCGCAAAGCCGACGGCGCTGCCGACTAAATGCGAGGCCTCGAGCACGCCCAGCGGAAGAATATCGGCCAACCACGCCAGCCGACTGCCGACCGCGGGCGTAGCACCGGAGATCAGCAAAATAGCGCCGGCGACAAAGACCGCAGCTGACAAAACCTGCGGCGCAAATGCCTCGACCGAATCTTGTACGGCGGCGCTGGCACGCTGCAGATAGCGGCGCTGTGTTAGTGCCGCGCGGGTGCCGAGCACGCCTAACGCCAGCATCAGCGGCAACAGGTAATAGACCGCGCGATAGAGCACCGCCGAGCCGAGCACCGCTTCAAGCGGCAGCGTCGGCAGCAATAGCACCATCACGCTTTCAAACACGCCGAGGCCGCCGGGCACGTTACTCAGCGTTCCGGCGTAGATCGCCAACACGTAGACGCCGATGAAGCTGAGGTAATCAATCGCGGCGTTGTCTGGCAAGAGCGCGTAGTAGGTGGCGGCAGCGAGGCTGACATCGGCGCTGGAGACCGCAATTTGCGCGAGCGCAATCCCCAACGTTGGTAGCTTAATGCTGCGTTTGCCGATACGCAGCGGCGTTTTACGGATGCCGGTCAGTAGGGCGTAGCCGGCGATTAGGGCAAGGACGATCACCCCCAGACCGCGAATTTGCCAAGGCTGCAAATGCAGGACACGGGCGGCAGCGTCGGTTTTCAGCAGCAGTGAAAACCCGAGCATCGTGCCGACACCGAACACGAACGTGAATGAAACCAGCGCAACTGCGCCGGCCAACTGCCAAGCCGGAATCCCAGCTGCGCTGTAATCGCGATAGCGGATGGAGCCGCCGGAGATCGAGGAAAAGCCAACGCTATGCCCGATTCCGAACGCGACAAACGAGGTCAGCGCGACGCGCGGCCAGGGCAGCGGGTGGCCGACGCTACGCAGCGCTAAATAATCGTAGAGCGACAGCATCGTGTAGCTGCCGGCGGTAAACAACAACGCGGCAGCGATACTGAGTGGTGAAATTTCTTGCAGGTGCGCACGAAACTGCGCCAGGTCGAATTCGGCCAAGCTGCGGTGTAGCACCCACAGCGCCAGGCCGAACACCAAAATGGTGATCGCGGCAAAAGCCCACGGCTTGTAATCGCGGTGCAAAGCGTTCATTGCGCAAAAAGGGAGTTCCGGCAGATTCTACAGGTCCAGCCCTTGCATTGCCTTTACAGCACGAACGTAACGAGGCGCGCGCCGCGCCGCCCTCGGCCGGGGCGAGGATCAAGCTGGCATACTGAATTATCCTAATTTTGCTTTGAGCATGTCCAAGAAACTCATCGCCAGCCGTATTCGTGACCTGGATCAAACGAGCAGCTACGACGAGTGGCGCGAGATTGTCCGTGATCTCGATCGCCTAGAAGACGCTGAAGCCTGGAAACAGGATGAAACCAGCGATGACTACGACTATTTGCTGATCAAAGAGCGCCTCGCCGAAATGCGCGAACTCCGCCACGAAGGCGAGGTGCGGCGGCTGGTGTTCTGCCTTACCGAGAGCTTGCACGGCAATCTCGGCAACTTAACGGCTGCCGTTCTGCATTCGTACTGCCGGTTTGGTACTAAGCGGTTGATCGAGGAGTACGTTGAGGAAGCGGTTCGCTGCCTCGACTACGTTTGCGTCGGCGATTTCCCCGATTTCTCGACCGAAGAAAAAATTCTGTTCTTCAAACGCACCGGCACTAGCTACGGCCGCGCCGCTTTGTTGCTGTCCGGTGGTGCGACATTGGGCATGTTTCACCTTGGCGTGATCAAAGCGCTTTGGGAGCAAGGCGTGTTGCCGCGCGTGTTGTCGGGCTCGTCGGCTGGCGCAATCATCGCCGGGATCGTCGGCGGCCGCACAGACGAGGAGCTACCACCGATTTTCGATCCTGAAAATCTTGATCTTCAAGCTTTTCAAATGGTTGGCTTGCGGCAGGTGCTGAATGGCGCAGCGCTGATGGACCCGACTCAGCTGCGCGAATGTTTAGAGCGCAATATTCGAGCGGGGAGCTTTGTCCAGCATTTTGAGCGCACCCACCGAATTTTAGGCATCACCGTTTCTCCGGTCGGTACACATCAGTCGTCTCGGCTGCTGAACTATCTGACGGCGCCGAACGTGACGCTACGCAGCGCCGTACTGGCTTCGTGTGCCGTGCCCGGCGTGTTCCCGCCCGCAACGCTGGAAGCGCTCGAATACTCTGGCGAAGCTGTTCCTTATATGCGGAGCAAGCGCTGGGTTGATGGCAGCATCGCCAACGACCTGCCGATGCTGCGTTTAGCGCGGCTGCATAACGTCAACTTATTTATCGTTAGTCAGACCAACCCCCATGTCGTGCCATTTATGCGGGACGACATTTCCGGCAAGCGCAGCCTGCGCGGCATGGCGCAGCAAATCGCGGCGGCTGCTAGCCGGGATGTGTTGCGCGTAACGCGAAATTACGTTGGTTCAGCGGCGCCTGGGCGCATCGTTGATCTGCTGAACGACGTGCTGAGTCAGCGCTACAGCGGTGATATCAGCATTTTTCCCAAGCAACCGCCGCGTCAGCTGATGCGTCTGTTCAGTAATCCGACGCCGGACGCAATACGCGGTTTTATTCGCGACGGCGAGCGCGCAACGTGGCCCAAGCTCGAGCGTGTCCGTTTGCAGACGCGCATTTCGCGTGCCTTCGAGGATTGTTTGTATTGGCTAAAAGAGCACAGCTTGCGTCGGCCGTTGACTGAACTCGAGCGACGCCAGCGCGTGACCCCGCTGAAAAACCGCGCAAATCGCGCGTAGCGCTTCGATTCAAACGGCTGCAGTGCGTGACAAAGATTCGCAGCACACGGCAACTGATCGGGCGTTGACATGCAAAAAATTAATCATGCAGCGGCAAGCACATTAAAAATAGTGATTACGCACGCTGCGCTGTAATACGGCTGGCATCTGCGGCGGCGAAGATTTGACAGCGGACCCGGTTCGCGGCGGTCTGGCAGTGGGAATAAGAAGTGCATCACCCCCTGTGCCGTAAGTCGAAGTTTTGAAAGCAATCAGCCGAGATTAGGCTTTTGTTATGGGTCTTGGGCCGTTACCCGATGTTTGCCTTAAAACTACGAATTTAGAAAATTCAACCCAGCATTTTCGGTGTGGATGTCGTTATCAGGCGTACTGATTTGCTAACCAGCGCAAGACCTTTTTTCTGAGGCTATTAACCGCTGGTCGGGAAATTCGCATTATTTTGAAATAAATTCAGTCTACGCTGACTCGCGATCCGGCACTCTGAAGTAAGCTGGGCGGACCGTCATATATTTAGGATTGGGAACTCGAAATGCTTAAAGAACTCGTGCCAGTCACCGCGCGCGGCGAAGCAACTCGTCGGAAATTGCTTGCTGCGGCTGAAATCGAAATCGGTGAGAAAGGCTTTCATGCCGCTTCCGTTAGTTCGATTACGTTGCGTGCCGACGTTGGTCAGGGAACGTTTTATCTTTATTTCCGGAGCAAGGAAGAAATCTTCATCACCCTCGTGCGTGATATCGGAAATTCTTTGCGCGAAAATTTGATGCGTTCCGCCGGTACTGACATCGCGACGGACGACGGCGATCAATTTTGCCTGCATGCGTTTTTCCAGTTCGCGCAACAGCATCCGGGCCTCTATCGTATCGTTCAAGAGGCGCAGTTTGTCGACGAGCCGACCTACCGCGACTATTACGAGCGCTTGGCGCAGTGCTACGCAGAAAATCTGAATGCGGCGCAGCAGCGCGGCGAACTGCGTGCCGGCGATGCTGAAGCACGCGCTTGGGCCATCATGGGCATCGCCCACTTTGTCGGAATGCGTTGGTGCCTGTGGCAGCACGTTGTACCGAATCAAGCTTTGGTTGATGAAGTAATTGGCCTGATTACACGCGGTATCGGCCACGCGCTCGAAACGGCGGCGTAAGTACTGCGCCATTGCTGCGCCGGTTTTACGGCCAGCAGCATAAAGAAAGTGATACAGCGCGGAACAGGACGGTCGCGCTGTTTTTGCTGGGCAGCTCGGTTGCCGTATTAGTTTGATTCCCTCGCGTTTAACGATAATCTGGGTTTATTCCCCCGCGGTTGTAGCCCCGCGTTTTTCGCGGCGCTGGTATCTAAGCCAGAATGCGCGGAAAATCCTTAAGTTCTCGTTTCGATATTCAACTGCATCATGATCGTTTTCGTTACTGGCGCTAGTGCCGGGTTTGGTGCGGCTATCGCGCGACGTTTTATCGCTGAAGGCCATAAGGTCATCGCAACAGCGCGCCGCCGCGAGCGTTTAGCGGCGTTGCAAGCCGAACTTGGGCCGCGTCTGTTGCCGGTTGAACTCGACGTTCGGGATCGGGCTGCCGTTGAGGCCGCCTTTGCAAATCTACCGCCGGATTTCGCCGAGATCGATATCCTTGTTAATAACGCTGGGCTTGCGCTGGGGCTGGATCTTGCGCCCACTGCCTCGCTCGACGACTGGGATACGATGGTCGATACCAACGTTAAAGGTCTGATGTATTGCACGCGCGCAGCGCTGCCGGGCATGGTTGCGCGCGGTCGTGGGCACATCATCAACCTCGGTTCAGTTGCGGGCGAATGGCCTTATCCGGGGGGCAACACGTATGGGGCAACGAAGGCGTTTGTTCGGCAGTTCACGTTGAATTTGCGTGCCGACCTACTCGGCACCGGCGTCCGTGCCACCGACATTGAGCCCGGCCTTTGCGGGGGCACTGAGTTTTCGACGACGCGCTTTAAAGGCGACCAAACGAAAGCGGAGGCCATTTATACGAATACGGAGCCGCTAACAGCCGAAGATATTGCTGACGCCGTGTGTTGGGTGGCCAGCCGTCCGGCACGCATCAATATCAACGTGTTGCAGCTCATGCCGCAGTGCCAGGCATTTGGGCCGTTGGCAATTAAGCGCGCCTGAGACGGACACAAACGATGGCCGCATTTAAAGAGTTCGGTAATGTTCAGATCGGTGACGATCTATTTCAATGGCGCGTCCGCCACTGGGTTGGCGCACCGCTTCCTGAAGGCGGCTGCGGCGGGCTTTCGATCTCGATCAGCGTCGATCCCGGTCGGCGCCGTGAGTTAATCGTCGAATTTCCATTCGCCGAATTCGGCTTGTCCCGGCCGCGCTCGGAGCCCCAGTTCCAAAACCGTCTGCGGGCTTGCATCGAGGCGGCGTTGGAAGAAGGCTGGTGCGCGAATTCACGCGGCCGGCCTTGGATTCATCTCGCGGACCTTCCCGCCTAAACCAGGCGCTGATCGAGCAGCTTCTCCAATATCGGCAACGGTGCCCGTTGCGGATCGTACTGCGCGTGGATCGGCAAGTGCAGCGTTTGTTCAAGCAAAAATTGGCCGCCAATTACCGCGTGTGCGAGTTGGTCGGAGAAGCAAATCCAGCTGGATCCAGCCGGAAATGGCATCGCTTCCTGCGGGCCCGACCGCTGGTATGCACTGTCGGCTTTCATGCAGTCGTGCAATTGCAGCATGTAATGGTCGTAGAGGCTGCGTCGGGATTTCGTAATCCCAAGCGTGTGCAAGAGCCGAGCTGCCCCAGGTAAAGGGCCGCGCAGCTGCGGTAAAAAACGTGCTGCAAGCGCAGGAAAGGGTTCGCCTACGCGCCATTCACGCGCGGCGCCGCGTGGATTGATATTGCTGAAAACGCGCAAAATGCGCTCGCCCTGGTTAGGGCGTGACGGAAATGCGTCAACGTGCAGGCGCGCGTCATCATGGCGCCACGAGCTCACGCGGCCGGCGACTGGCAGCGGTCGAAAGCTCGTCGGCGCAACGTGTAATGCCGAGCGATAAGCCGGAAACAGCGCATTAATTAAGCCCACTGCCTGCGCTTGGAAACGGCCGATCATCCGCTTCAGATCACCGAGATCGGCCGCATTGCCAAATGCGCCTTTCAGGCTATTGCGCGCTGCGTCGTAGCTGATGTTTTTCGCCCGTCGGTCCGACCAGCGCGGGTCGAGGAAGCGGGATTCATCAGGCCGCAACGCAAAATCCAAGTTCGGAAAATAAAGCGCTTTCCCTGATTCCAACTCTAGCGCCAGCTGTTGTGATTGTACTGGCGTCAGGCGTGGATTCCATGCTGCCAGCGTTTGTTCAAGCAGCTGACTCATCCCTGTTCCGGCACGTTCTATTTCCTTAGCAAATCTCTAATTTCAGCCAATAATTTTACTTCATCGCTGGGTTCCGGCGGCGGCGCAGGGGCGGGCGCCGACGCTTCTTTTTTCTTCAGGCTATTAATGCCCTTAACGACCAGGAAAATTACAAAGGCGATGATCAAGAAATTGATGATTGTCTGAATAAATTTGCCATAACCCAGCAGAACTGCAGGGACTTTGCCGTCGGCAGACGCCTCTTTTAGGGTGATTGCTGCCTTGGAGAAATCAACCCCGGCGGTTACTTGGCCCAACGCCGGCATAACGACATCTCCGACCAATGAGGTGACGATGGCGCCGAATGCCGCACCGATAACCACGCCGACCGCAAGATCGACGACATTACCGCGCATCGCGAATTCTTTAAATTCCTGACCTATGCTCATACCGTGAATCCCCCAAGTGGCACCGCGAAATAGGTGTGACGTTTAGATCTACTGCGCCGCTACGGCCTGCGCCTGGGACGCGTGCAGCGTCTCGGCCACCACATCCGCCGCTAAGCAGGTCGGTAAGCCGCTGGCGAGATCGCGGTATTGCGCCCGCCAGCCCAGTGTCTCAACTAGGCGGCGCGTGTCGAGCAGCCTCGACTCTTCGAGAAACGACATCAGCATCGGCGATAGGCGGCTACGCGCTTCGATGAGGCTAATTTGCGGTGGTGGTGCGAGGCTAAGCAAGTCCGCACAGCGTAAAAAGTAGTCCGTCATCGTCGTTGGTTGCCCGTCGCTGACGTTATATGCAGCGCCCGCGGCGCCATATTCTGCGACATGCAGGGCGGCCGCGGCTAAGTCGTCGGCGTGGATGCGGTTGGTATACGGGGATTCCTCGTTCCGCAGCACCGGCGTGCCGGCGCGTAAACGCGCAACTGGCAAACGCCCAGGGCCGTAGATCCCAGGGACACGCAGAATCAGTGCGCTGCAACCCGTGCGCGCGGCGTAGGCGAGCGCAGCGTGTTCGCCATCCAAGCGTCGCCGGCCGCGGTCGTTTTGCGGCTGAGTCGGTGCTGTTTCATCGATCCAAGCGCCCGCACAGTCGCCATAGACCGCGGAGGTTGATAGATAAATCAAGCGCTTGGGAGGCTCGTCCCGCGCCGCCAGAAACGCCCTCAGACGCGTTTCGGTTACGCCGACGTTCGGCGGCGGTGCGAAATAAAAGATCCAGTCGGGCGCGGTGCCTCTAGCCGCCGCAGTTCTGATTTTGGGGTCGGTGTCGTCGAGGTCCCATTCCTGAGCGACGATTGCCAGCCGTTCCAATGCTGACGCGCTGGCTGCGCTGCGAACAAAGCCGAGGACCGAGACGCCAATGGAATGCAAGCGCAGCGCTAGCCTGCAGCCGACGTCGCCGCAGCCGATAATCCAAACTCGGCGAGGTTGAGCGTTAGAGTCCATCGTAGCAACAGATCCTATGGACGATAGGCCGCCGATTCTACTGGAATTATTAGTCTTTGCCGCACAAATTGTCAGTACGTCCTTTTCCCCATCGCCATTGGCGGCAATGGGGAAAAGGAGCGTTTAGGCGAGGAAGCCGAGGTTGCGGCGTGCGCCGAAGTTGGCGAGGTTGGGGAAGATGGCGTTGAGGTTGGTGTCGGCGACCCCAA
>JALNYU010000006.1 GCA_023229645.1 Nevskia sp.
CCGATGTTCTTTTCCCGCAGCACCAACGCCGGATTACCGATTTCCGCAAAGGCCGGCGACTCGGCACCAAGGATCATATCGTGACGTGGGAAAAACCCAAGCTGTGTCCGAACGGGCTCAGCCAGGAGCTCTACGACGCGCTCCCCGACGCGCAGATGCTCCGCGAGGTTCAGGTCAAGTCCAAGGTGCTGGTGACGACGCTGCTGTCTCCCGCACAGGCCAGCAGGCAGGCGCTGGGAGACCTGTATGAGCGGCGTTGGAATATCGAACTAGATCTGCGCAACATCAAGACCACCCTGGGCCTGGAAGCCCTGCATTGCAAAACGCCGCAGATGAGTGAAAAAGAGTGGTGGGTGGGGATGCTGGCCTATAACCTGATCCGGCTGCTGATGATCGGGTCTGCCCGCTACGCCGATGTGCTGCCGCGTCAGATCAGTTTCAAACACACGCTTCAACTCTGGCTGGCCTGGCGTCACTCAGCCTTGGGCGCCGGCCCGCCGACCGAAAGCTTGTTCGTGCTCATCGCGCAACAGCGGGTCGGGCTTCGACCCGGCCGGATCGAGCCAAGAGCCCTGAAACGACGACCCAAACCCTTCCCGCTACTGACAAAACCACGACAGCTCGCACACCGCGACATCCAACTCTATGGACATCCGAAAAAGCTTAAGTAAGTGCCATTCCAGTCTGACCCTAATTTTGCAGGCGTAATAGCCCGCTGGGCTCACGTCGTACAACCGACAGAGCGTTCTCACCGGGTAGGTTTCCTGGCAGTGCTCGATGAAGGCAAAGACGTCCCCTTTCGAGCAGAAGTGAACGCGATGGCTTTTTTTAGGATTTCGTGTTCGAGCTTGAGCCGCTCGTACTCCTTCTTCACTCGCCGAAGCTCCTTGAGCTCCGCTGCGATGTCCTTCTCCACCTGCACACCCTTGGTCACGATCAGCCCCTCACGCTTGTGCTTCCTCCAGCGTGTCAACATCCACGGATGAATCTCCAAAGCCGCTGCAACTTGTTTGACCTGGATGCCTCCGATCTCGGTCAACTTCACCGCCTTTAGCTTGAAATCATTCGTATACCGATAAACCTTTCGCGGTCCCGTAATCCTTGCCATTATTCTCTCCAACCTTGTTGGGTCAGAGTGTCAACTATTTCGGGTCAAGTCCCACGTCGGCTGGAGCGCCTGGTTGGGCCATAGCCGGCTAGTGCCCGCCGGCCTTCTGCATCAGGAACCATTCTCTGGAGCTTTTCACATACAGCAGCACCACGCAGGCTAGCTGGATAATGCCTTGTACCCATTGAAGTGCTGGGATCGGAGCGGGATTCGCCTGCGGCGTTGACTTAGTGAGCATCAATAGCGAACCAGCTACAAACCCTAGGGCCAAGAGAAGCCGAGCCCAGTTCTTGCCCATGTATATTTTGTAACCGAGACCAGCATACAAGCCAAGAATTATCGGCCCAGAAACAAGCATAAAGGGCTGCGAATAGCTTTCTGGCGCCAGAATGACAGAACGAATCATGGGGGCCACCGCTGTGCCCACCGAGACGACATAGAGAATTAGGAATGCTTGCACTGATTTTGGACGATCCACTTTCTACTCTCCCCTTAGGCCCAACGTGGAGTTGAGGCGCCTGCGCGGCTTTTCGCGCAGGTCGCCTCGAACGCAGGGTTAGAGAACTTTGGCATCAGAAGCACCATGCCGTTCGAGCCTACGAACGTGACCGTACTTTTCACGAATCTTCGCAACGTTGACCTTCAGCCCAGCTTCTCGGCCAAGAGTTTTTGTGAGATTCCAAACCTTTTTTGGATCATCGGCATGGAAGAGAGAGTATTCGCCGAGTGTCATTGAAGAGACGACCTTTGCCTCATCGTCATACCCCGTTGGGGAAGCCAAACCGTAGATCAGTTCAGTTTCATTTTCGGTTGAGAGATCAATTGACGCAAATACGGGCGCGCTTGGCACTCCCACCGTGTTGGGCATGCAAATGGCGGCATCGAAAATTTTTCTGTTGAGTTCAACCCACGAGTGATCGAAATAGTACTGCCCGTGCTTCACCTCGCCGATACAAAGAACCGGGGATAGGCCGCATTCGGTGAGCAAGACGTAAATTGCGGCTGAAGTATCGTGACAGCCTCCCCTATATTCGTTGGAGTAAATCCAGTTTAGAGATGTGCCAAACACATTCGCGAGAACTCTTCCACTCCGAGAGTTGGGTGCCAGTTTTTGGACCGTTGCTAGCCAAGAGCGTAAGTGCATAGAGTTCTCTAACGCCAGCTTAAGCCGCGGACCCGCCGGAGGCGGGGCCGTCGGCTTGAAGCGCTGGTTATGGCGACGCTCATAGATCAGCTTTGCCTTTGGATTGATATTCAGCCAGCTTTCTCAGGCGCCTGTAGTACGACAAGAGAATCTTCAGCGTGATGAACGGATGCCCCGTTCTTTCCGTCAACGCGGCATGACCATTGAAGCCAAGAAGCTTCGCCATCGAATCTGCATGCTCCTCAACCGCGCGGAACTGTGCCTGTGAAAGCTCTATCTCTTTTTTCTTGACCTCCAGGCGAAGCAGCTTCCGCTTCTGAAGGTCCGTCATAATCTCGTTGTACGCCGAATTCATCTCTTTGAGGCTGCCCGCGACGTATTTGACGAGCTTTGATACGGAGCAAGCTACACCGAGGAGAACGCCGAGTTCCAGAAAGCCAGGAGAGGCGTAACGAATGGCTAAGACGGTTGGCCGCTCCGTGCTTGGAACGGAGTATTTAAGTTGGTTGTAGAAATTGACTGCGCTGTAGCCGCCTCGCCAAGGAAATGTCTGATAGGCGCGAGAAACTCGATCAACTGCCCCATCAGGCAGATCGGGGAGTAGCGAGTACGCCAAGAAGTAGACCTGCTCGTAGGTACGAGAAAAAACGTACAAGTCTTCGAGTGACCACCGCTTGTCTATATTGATCTTGTAGCGGTCAGACATTCACTTTTCTCCCCCGAGAGCCATAACGCCGAGCTAAGCGGACGGCCGGCTTTTTCGGTCGTTCCGCTTGAGCGCCTAGTTGTACCCTGAGAACTTGCTTGCTCACAGGCAGCCGAAGCCGGAAGCAATGGTTGTGGGTATTAAGAGCGCGACGAACCACCCGATCAGGACTAGGGATACGCCAATTACGAACCCTGCAAGCGCGTGCTCCGATTGGCGATCACGGCTCTTGGCACTGGCCGTGCCCTCAAACTCAAAAAACCTTAGGGCTATGGGATCTCCGGTACGCCATTTGTAGTACGCGAATCCTAGGCGAGGGACAACCCAAAAAAATATGAAAAGAGTGCCGGGAAGCGAAACCAATATGACAAACCGACCGGAGTAACGGAGTAAGTGCCCAAAGAAGCCGGCGGCAGCCTGACAGCCACCAGCACCTGAAGCTGCGCCCGAACTATGCGTGCCGCTGACAATGAAGAATGACGCGGCCAATACTACGAACGTAATAAGAACGCTAAACCTAAGGAACGCTTTCATGTGTGCCTGTGCTCAGTTCAGAGGCAGATTCGGTTTTTATGGCTTGAAGTACAACGCCCAGGTTAACCGGCAAAAATGCGGAGCATTTTTGTCCGCGTTGAACCGCCAGTTAGACAACATTGGCGAGTTACTCCCATTTGTTGAACTTTCCTGTTTGCACAAGTGATTCAACTTTGCTCTTTATTTCGTTTCTTATTAGGGAATTACTCTTTAGAGCTTCAATTTGTTCTGCATCCCACTTTTGGCTTTTGCTGTAGTCAATCCAATGCGCTGCGCCGCAACTGGCGCGATTGATTCTGGAGTCGTATTCAAAAGGCTCAAGAAATTCCGGGGTTTTTCTTAAATTTGGATCAATGATCCTAATAGAGAGGTTTTCTCTGCGTGCCATGGCATTCGCGATGCGAAAGTTTACGTGTTTATCGCCGAAGCCATAGCCGATAATGGTTAACTCATCAAGCCGGCCGAGAATATCATCAAATACAATTAACTTTTCTTCTCCCTTCTTGGGCTTTGCAGTTTTGCTGTATTTTTTGCCTCCAGTTAGCATTGACTTGCTAATTAGATCGAGTTCTCCACTGGCGTTTGTTATCGCGCGGTCTTTACTATCAGGGACCTTTTGACCTTGGTGATAGTAAGCCATTCGCTGTATTTTGTAAAAATCTGATATTAATTCTTTCGATGTGGTTTTATTAAGGTTCTGATTGCAGATTATGCATTCATCTTTGTATGAATGCTCAGTAAGGCCGCCATGCAGTTTGACAAGGTTGATGCCTTTTTTGCCGCTAAGGAAACTTGGGTTGTCGGTACGATATGAGCTTCTATCTTGGGTTGAGAAATTAATTCTTTCGCCCATTTCTATGTTGCTTACGGGAAACTCAATGTTTCCTGTAGCGCCATATGTAATAGGAATTCCAATATCAATCGCAAGGCACTCAAGAAAGATGTCGTGATTTAAGGTGAAAACCCATGTTTCCTCTGTCGAGAGGATATTTTCCAGCTTTGAGAACCACTTTAGATTTTTGTGATACAGCGCCTTGTATGACTCTGACTGATATATTGCAAGCAAATTGTAAATTATTTCATAAAGTAGGCCGAACGCGTAGTGATATGAGTCTCTATCTGATTGGCTCTTGCCGTAATCTTCGCTAAGCGCTTGAATATGGGAAAGAAGCTCTTCATAGTTCTCGCCCTTATTTTCCTTGTAGGCCAGCAATAAGTCAAAAACTTCCGAAATCGCTGCTTTGTTTATAGGGCGATCTGCGGTGAACGGTTGATGATTGGCCATGCCTGCGATCAAGCCCCTCGTGTTGCTTCGATTGAATAAATTCAAGAAGATTTCGGTTAGCTCCCGTGAAATGGGCATTCCGAAGTCGTAGGAGAAGCCAGCGCCAAGCAGTATTCCAGTCTTCATACGTTCTCGGTGTTGCAAGGATGTTGTCTAACGCCCGAACTCACGCGCGGCGAAGCCGTCGCGTGGAGTACGTTGTTGGACCGCACTTTGGCTCAAATGAAGACGCCACTTGAAAGTAAGCGCTGGTTCTTTGCTGTTTTGCCGTGGCTTGATCATGCTGTTGTCTTTTCTCTGCTTCGATTCCGGAGGTTGCATCGACTACGCATGTGTTGAATGCCGTTGCTTCTAATCGCTGTTGCTTCGAATCGCTGTGGCTGTTTCTCTTCGACGGTGCAACCGAACTTCAAGTGCCGGAACTGCCCTCAACGAACACGTGCATCGCTTTGCTTTTGTGCGGTCCAACGCCAATTAGATATCACTTTGAAATATAACTCTGACATAAAACTCGACGTATAATCCGTTGGCCTTCACATAAAAGTCTTTTGGAAACAAGCTCATGATTCCAGAAAACGCGTCAAAATTCTAGGATTATACGTCAGCTGACGTATCAGCAGCGCAATCGCCCCGGTTGCTGGAGCAGGTCCGGGCACGCATTCGGGCGTTGCATTACAGCCTGCGTACGGAAGATTCCTACCTGCACTGGATTCGGCGTTTTATTCTCTTTCATGGAAAACAGCATCCCCGAACGTTGTGCATCAGCGCTGGGTGGATGCCAGTCCACCGGTCACGAAGCGGCACACGAAGCGCGGCCGGCTGGGAGAAATGGCGGAATTCGCTGCGCTGCTTCCGCCCTACGGTTGCCCGCCGTGCGGGATGCGTTCGCCCAATAGCTTTGGGCGCCTTGGTGATCTTTCGTCGCCAGCCTTGCAAAGATCATCGGCGTTGCCCTTAAGCGGTTCTCCGGCTCATGCAGCGATCTTGCTTGCCCCTGCTTAATCTGCGCAAAGCCCTCATCGCACGAACGGCGCCCGCCCCTACTCCAGCGGGTAAAACTGTGACGTAGCGCACATGGAAAACCCGATTATTCCAGCCTTTCTTCAGCTGCAATTAGCTTTTCCAGGGCAGTCTTATTTTTTAGTATGAATTTTACTAATTGTTTAGTTTTTTTGGTTTTTATACCAATACGCTCTGTATTTATACACAAACCGATTGAAAACTAAATTTTTAGAGCTGAATAATGCCAGAAGAGGAGTCATTAAGTCTTTATAAATAGCAGGGATGGAAATCATGATTATTCAACGTTTATCGATAGCAGCGGCGACGCTCGCTACGGCATTTTTCTTTTTACTCGGCGGCAGCAAGCCGGCACATGCAGCGCTCAGCTGCGGCACATTTAAGTATCCGTATTGTCAGGCAACGGCAAATCAGTACGCAGGCGGTTTCAGCCCCGGTGTCGGCTACGGCGGCTTTGGCGGTGGCACTTGCACCGCCACCCATACGCCGATCATTTTTGTCCATGGCAATACCGATAGCGCGATCGGCTGGGATAGCCCCGCGAACACCGCACCCGCGGGCTGGAACGCCCCGAATGCGTCGGTCTACGCCTACTTCAAAGCGCATGGCTACAACGATTGCGAACTGTTCGGTGTCACCTATCTCAGCAGCACCGAGCAAGGCCACGACGTGCTGAATTACCATCAAGAATCGAAATACCAGATTCTGAAAACTTTTATCGACAAAGTTAAGCAATATACCGGCAAGACCCAGGTTGACCTCGTCACCCACTCGCTTGGCGCGTCGATGAGCTTGGCGACGCTGAAGTACTACAACAATTGGAGCAGCGTCCGCCGTTTCGTCAATATTGCAGGCGGCATCCGTGGCCTGAATTCCTGCCTGTACACCGGCTACGGCAATCCTTACGTGCCGACTTGCGGTTCGGAAAATCTGTTTGATTCCTATATTTTTGGCTTCTATCCGGACACCGGCGTCTACGGCTACGGCAATAACCGTTGGACCGGTTCCAGTTCCAGCGGCATGCGTAATCTGCCGGCAACAGGAACGTCGGTCAGGTTCTACACCATCGGCGCCGGCCAGAACGATCAGATTCACTGCTCAACCGCCAGCGGCTGGAGCACCTGTGCGCAGGGCCCGGTATTTACCGCGCGTTCGAACGTCATTTCGCAGATTAACGTTGGCGCCGGCTCCACCGCCATTCAGTTCGACTACAACTTATCCGACGGCTATTTCACCAACTTCAACGGCGGGGATACCAATGGCGTCGGGCACTTCAAGGCCCGCAACAACACCGGTTCGATCATCTACCAAATGCTGAACACGACCTGCGCTGGCGTGGCCTGCGCCGCGAACTACACGTTCGGACCGAAAGTAAGTTACTAAAGTTAAACCCCGAATGGTGGCGAGACGACGCTGACTCCCGTTAAGCTTCGCCACCGTTACGCACCGCGCCATGAAGCACACCTTCGTGGCGCGTTTTTTTTGCGCGAGATTCGGCGCCATCAGCAATGGTCCGCTGCCATCTAATGCGCCACCGCTACGGCTGGATCTAGCCGCGCCACGCGACGTCATCAATGCCGCGCCGACGCAGCAAACAGCACCCCTGCAAACGCGGGCGCTGGGCATGTCACAATCCCCGTAACAGCGAGCCGTGCGCGCCTGCCGCGGCCCACCACTAAAACTAATCAGGGGACTCCATGAGCACACCCGTGCCGCAGTTGACCGTTCGTGCCGTTGTGTTGTCGATCATCTTGGCGATGATTCTCGCCGCCGCCAACGCCTATCTCGGCCTGTTCGCAGGCCTGACCATCGCCACCGCCATTCCCGCCGCTGTTGTTTCAATGGCCGTGCTGCGCGTGCTCGGTGGCGGCACGATTCTCGAAAACAACATCGTGCAGACCGGCGCTTCGGCCGGCTCGTCAATCGCAGCCGGTGTGATCTTCACCATCCCGGCGCTGGTTATTCTTGGCTATTGGCAGGATTTTCGTTATTCCTGGGTGCTCGCCATCGCCGGCCTCGGCGGCCTGCTCGGCGTGCTGTTTTCGGTGCCGTTACGGCGGACGATGATCGTCGAAGAACCGCTGGCGTTTCCCGAAGGCAAAGCCGCAGCCGAAGTGCTGAAAGCCGGCGAAAATCCGGGCCAAGGCATAAAGACGCTGGCGTTTTCCGGCGCGCTCGGCGCCTTGATCAAACTCGCGGCGGCGAGCGGCCTGCGCCTGATCCCCGATACCGCGATTGGCGCCACATTCTTCGGCCGCTACTTTGCGTTCATGGGCACGAATCTGTCACCGGCACTGCTCGGCGTTGGTTACATCGTCGGTTTGAATGTCGGCATCGTTGTTGTTGCCGGCAGCATTTTGTCGTGGAATATTGCGATTCCGATCTACCACGCCTTTTTCCTCGATTCCGATCCGGCGCTCGCCGCGAAGCTGGTTGGACAGAACGCAGAAGATCTCGGCTATGCGATTTGGTCCGCCAAAATCCGCTATCTCGGCGTCGGCGCGATGTTGATCGGTGGAATCTGGACGCTGTTCTCACTGCGCAAATCGCTGGCCTCAGGCATCAAAAGCGGCCTCGCCGCCGCGCGCAAGAGCAGCGGAGGGGTGGTTGCCGAAACCGACCGCGATCTGCCGATGAAATGGATGCTGATCGCACTCGTCGCTTTCACAATCCCGCTCGGGATTCTCTACCAAGCCATCGTCCACGATTGGACGGTGAGCATCCCGATGACCATCATCATGATCGTTGCCGGCTTCCTGTTCGTCTCGGTGTCGGGTTATCTCGCCGGCCTTGTTGGCTCGTCGAACAATCCGGTGTCGGGCATTACGATTGCGACGATCTTATTCGCTTCGCTGGTGCTGATTCTGTTGCTCGGTCGGCATTCGCCGATCGGCGCCGTCGCTGCGATCATGATCGGCGCCGTGGTTTGCTGCGCAGCTGCCGTCGGCGGCGATAATCTGCAAGATTTGAAAGCCGGTTATCTGGTCGGCGCCACACCGTGGAAGCAGCAGCTGATGCTCTGCATCGGCGCATTTTCCTGCGCGCTGGTTATGGCGCCAGTGCTGAATCTTTTGGCCGCCGCCTATGGCATTGGCGCGCCGACGCCGGAGCATCCCAATGCACTGGCCGCGCCACAAGCGAACTTGATGGCCTCCGTTGCCAAGGGCATGTTCGGCGGCGAATTGCCGTGGACGATGATCGTGCTCGGCGCTGTGGTCGGCGCTTTGGTGATCGCGCTCGACGAAGTGCTGAAATCGCGCAAATCGAGTTTCCGCGTACCGGTGCTCGGCGCCGCCATCGGCATCTATCTGCCGCTAGAATTGATGGTGCCGATCTTTCTCGGCGGCCTATTGGCGCACTTTGTTGAGCGCAAACATAAGGTCAGCGTGCACGACGAAGCCGAGCGTGATCGCATTCACCGCCCCGGCACGCTGTTCTCGGCCGGCTTGATTACCGGCGAAGCGCTGACCGGTATCTTGATCGCCATTCCGATCGTGATTTCCAGCCGCGCCGATGTCCTGGCCTTGCCGAAACTGTTTCAATTCGGCCAATTTGTCGGCCTCGTCGTGCTCGCAGTCGTCGCCGGCCTGCTGTATCGGGCGGCCACACGCCCCGAGCCGGTCGCCAACCGCTGACCCCAATTTCGACTTAAGGGAGCTTCTATGTCATCGCCTTTTCGCCCCGTTCTTATCGCCGCACTGAGTCTCGCCGCCCTCGTGAACACCTTGCCTGCCACCGCCGCCACCACCACCGCGCTTGTACCTGTTAGCGCAACGCAGAAGCCGTTTTCCGTCAATGAGCTGGTGCGTCTGGAACGCATCTCGGATCCGCGCATTGCGCCGAACGGAAACTTGATTGCTTACACGCTGCGCGAAACCGACTACGCGGCCAATAAGGGCGTGCAGTCGATCTGGCTTTACGACAGCGCCAGTAAAACCAGCCGCAAGCTGACCGGCCTCGGCGGTTCATCGTTCAGCCCGCGCTGGGCCGCCAACGGCGATCTTTATTTTCTCTCCACGCGCTCCGGTTCGGCCCAAGTTTGGCGCCTGGATCTGAAAGGCGGTGAAGCCCAGCCCGAGACGCAGCTACCGCTTGATGTCAACGCCTTCGTGCTGGCGCCGGACGGCAAACATCTCGTCGTCGCTGTCGATGTCTTCCCCGAACTCGGCGCCGATCTCGCCGCGAGCAAGCATCGGCTCGACGAAACCGCCGCGCAAAAAACCACCGGCGTGCTTTACGACAAACTCTTCATCCGCCACTGGGATACCTGGAAAGACGGCACGCGCTCGCAGTTGTTCGCATTGCCGCTCGCTGCGCACGCGGTCGTCGGCGGCAAACCGGTGCTGCTCACCGCTGGCATCGATGGCGACGTACCGAGCAAGCCGTTTGGTGGCGATGAAGAAGTAACGTTTACGCCAGACGGCAACACCGTGATCTTCAGCGCCCGCATTGCCGGTGTGAGCGAACCCTGGAGTACGAATTTTGATCTCTACAAAGTGCCGGTCGATGGCAGCGCCAAGCCCGTCAACTTAACCGGCGACAACGCTGCGTGGGACACCGGCCCGGCGGTATCGCCGGACGGCAAAACGCTCGCCTATCGCGCGATGAAACGGCCCGGCTTCGAAGCGGACCGTTTCGGCATCATGGTCCGCGATCTCGCTGGTGGCCCGGCGCGCGAAGTGGCCGCGGATTGGGACCGCTCAGCCGATGGCCTGATCTGGTCCGACGACGGCAAAACGCTGTACACCAGCGCCGACGATATCGGCCAGAAGCGCGTCTTCGCCATCGATGTCAAAACTGGCAAGGCCACCGCGCTGACCGGCGAAGGCACTGTCGAGAGTTTTGATCTCGGCAAAGATGGCCTCGTCATCGCCGCCAACACCTTGAAAGCACCGACCCAGCTCTACCGCGTGCCGCTGAAAGCCGGCGCAACCGTGCAGCTGACGCAACACAATGCCGACACGCTGGCCAAGCTCGCATTCGGCGACTACGAGCAGTTCTCGTTCAAAGGCGCGAACGATGAAACCGTTTACGGCCATGTCGTCAAGCCGGTGAACTTCCAAGCCGGCAAGAAGTATCCGGTCGCGTTCATCATCCACGGCGGCCCGCAAGGCAGCATGGGCAACCACTTCCACTACCGTTGGAATCCAGAAACCTATGCTGGCGCCGGCTTCGCCGTCGTCTTCATCGACTTCCACGGCTCCACCGGCTACGGCCAGGCGTTTACCGACGCCATCAGCGGCGACTGGGGCGGCAAGCCGCTCGAAGACCTGAAGAAAGGCTGGGCTTACGCGCTGGCAAAGTACACCTTCCTCGACGGCGACCGCGCCGCGGCGCTCGGCGCCTCGTACGGCGGCTATATGATCAACTGGATCGCCGGCAACTGGCAGGCGCCGTGGAAAGCGCTGGTCAACCACGATGGCGTTTTCGATAACCGCGCGATGGCCTATTCCACCGAAGAACTCTGGTTCGACGAATGGGAAAACCGCGGCACGCAGTACGAAGCCTCGGCGAACTACGAACTATTCAATCCGGTCAATCACGTCGCCGACTGGCAGGTGCCGATGCTCGTCGTTCAAGGCGGCAAGGATTTCCGCATTCCACTTGAACAGGGCATCGCCACGTTCACCGCGCTGCAACGCCGCGGCATCCCCAGCCAATTTCTCTATTTCCCGGACGAAAACCACTGGGTGCTGAAGCCGCAGAATTCCGTGCAATGGCACGAAACGGTGCTGGCTTGGATCAAGAAATGGACCGACGTTAAATAAGGCTACCGGCGGCTGGGCTTGCTCAGCCGCCCCTACGAGAAGCCAGCATTCGCCGTGTTGCGGTAACAACGCAGCGCGGCGAATCCCACCAACTCACGCCACAGGCACGAACGCATGCGACGGATCGACTGGTACTTCGACTTCATCTCGCCTTACGCCTACTTCGCGCTGCAGCGTTTGAGCGAATTCCCGGCCGATGTCGAAATACGCTTCCGGCCGATCCTGTTCGCCGGGCTGCTCAAGCATTGGGATCACAAAGGCCCGGCCGAAATCCCGCCGAAGCGAATCTGGACTTATCGCAGCTGCACGTGGTGGGCGCTCCAGCACGGCGTTCCCTTCCAATTCCTGGCTGCGCATCCGTTCAACCCGCTCGCCTATCTACGGCTCGCCATCGCCGCCGGCAGCACAAAAACTGCGATTGCTGCGATTTTCGAAGCGCTCTGGACCACCGGCGCCGATCCCAGCGACCCGACAATCATCGCCACGCTCGCCAACCAGCTCGGCGTTGATCCCGCGGCAATATCGTCATCTAACGTCAAAGACGCGCTGCGCCAGAACACCGAGGGCGCCATTGTGCGCAATCTCTTCGGTGTGCCAACACTTGACATCAACGGAGAAGCCTTCTGGGGCTTGGACGCGATGGACTTCGCGCTGGCCTATCTCGCAAATCCGGCGGTCTTAGCAACAGATGAAATGCAGCGCTTAACAAGGTTGCCGATCACGGCACGACGCGCTTGAGCCGGCCATCGCTGGCTAGCGACTAGTATTACGCACGGGGGCCGCAGGCTCAGCCCGGGTATTGCGATCCAGAAAATCGAGCATTCGCGTGTAGAGTTCAAAAACATTGGCCTCATTCTGAAACCCATGCCCCTCGCCTTTCTTGAGTATTGACTCAAAGCTGATACCGGCATGCGCTAAATTCGCCGCCAGCGCGCCATAATTTTCTGGTGGCGTGCGGCGATCTTCCTCGCCGTGTGCCAACAGTAGCGGAATTTTGATCTGCGCAGCGTGCGTTGCCGGAGAGCGCTCCGCAAGGTCAGAGGGGTCAGTGCCGAGGACCGCGTCGAGGTAATTCAAACCAGCCTCCGTGCTCGCGGTATCAGACAGCTTACGGTCCAATTCCAGATCGTATACACCCGCGTAGCCAATCGCACAGCGGTATAACGTGGGCTCACGTACCGCCCCCATCAGCGCAGCATAGGCACCGTAGCTTGCGCCGTAGATGCAAATACGTTTCCGATCGGCCAGCCCTTCCTGAATCGCCCAGTTCGTGGCATCCGTTAGATCGTCCTGCATGGTCGTCCCCCAATGCCGGAACCCCAGTTGTTCGAACTCGCGGCCGTAACCGCCCGATCCGCGGAAATTGAGCTGCAAAACAGCATAGCCGTGATAGGCCAGGAATTGCGCCTCTTGATCAAACGTCCAGATCTCATGGATCCCAATCGGACCGCCGTGCGGCAGCACGACCATCGGCAGATGTTGATCGGGGACTCCGCGCGGCAACGTCAGGTAGCCATGCAGTTCCAGACCATCGCGCGCGCGCATCACGAACGCCTCCCTCTGCGCCATCTGTGCAGCGTCGATCCAGGGTCGAGAGGACAACAGCTTCACTACTGTCTGTAGCTGATTGTCGTAAAGATAATAGGTAAGCGGACTGCGGTCGGTTTCGACGCCGGCGACGCTAAAGCGACCATCCTCTGACGTACTGCCGAGCACTACGGTGGCATTGGGAAATGTCGAGCGCATGGCTTCGTAGCGGCGCGTGGTCTCGCTGTCTTTATCAAAGAAGTGATAGGCGGGATACGGTGTGTAACCGAAAACGCCAACCGGATGATCTCGATCAAACAGCACCGACCTAAAATCAGCCTGCTCGCTCTGATATAGGGTTTCGGTTGAGCCGCCGTCGAGGTCGACGCGCTGCAGCGCTAATAGCGGCGAATCCAGATTGCTGCTGACGTACATCGAATGCCCATCGTCACCCATAGCCAGTGGAAAAAATTGGCGTCCGGCCCGCGGCAAACGTTGCAGCACCCGCCATTTATCCTTGCGTGGCTCATAAACCGAAACAACGTATTCACCGCCATCGAGACCGCCAATGACGCGAATCGTCCCCGCGTGATCGGCAAGAAAACGATCCGCTTGAAATGGCGTTGTGGTGATTTTCTTCAGTCGCCGACTATCAACATCGTACTGATAAATCTCCTTGCCATTGACGCCAACTACAGTATTGCTGCGTGCTTTGACGCGACCTAGCAGATGGAAACCGCTAATGATCGAATCCGCCTCCTCGCGGTTGACGCGGATGATGCCGACGTCGCCGTTGCCAGCGCCACTGCCGAATGCACCGCCGCTTTCTCCAGACTCCCAGACCAAGGTCTTATCGTTGATCCACACCATGCGGTAGACAAAATCACCGCGGCCGAGACGAAAGGTCGCAACCGCTTTCGTCGTTGCGACATCAATAAAGTCGATCCGGCTTTCCACGCCCTGCGCCGAGCCCATCGCGGCGTATTTACCGCTCGGCGACAGCACCACGTCGCCAATTGTTGGCCGCCGGAAAAAGTCCTCAACCGAAAGACCCGATGCAGCGCTTTGCGGTAGTGCGTCAGCTGAAAATACCGGCGTTGCCGCGGTTAACGCCAACAGGTACACCGCCCAAGAAAGGTACTGGTCACGCCATACTTTTGCTGTCATTGTCCATCCTTTGGAATGTGCACGCCAATACGGGCCGCCACATTACAGCACCGTCAGGAACCGACACCAGGGCTTACGTCACAGTAGACCATCCCCGGCATCGATCGACACCAACAAGTCGGATGAACCGCGGACACCAGTGCCAGAACACAAGGCAACGTTCCGAGATCGCGTTGTTCGCCCAGATGGTGGGGCTTAGTGTGGTGCGGGGTGCCTGCCACAGGAATCGTCGGAATGACGAAGCACCGGCGCCTGCCGTGCGCCGATGCGGGCAGGCAGCCGGCACGCCAATCTGGAAAGAACCATCGGCCGAGAACAAACGGCGATCGAAATCTCCCGACCGGAAAGTTTCTTAAGCGCTAGGTCGGCACCTCGCACACAACAACTTATCGTCCTACGGTGCCATCGCAGGCCAGAAGCGCTACGGTTATCGGGCTTCCACGCAGGTTAAACGCAAGCTGTATCAGTCGTAGCTATAATGCTTTTTGAGCTGCTTGGTCACGCGCCACATGCTCTTCAGGCCGGCCGGAAACTGGGCATAGTCGCCCGGCACAACGGTTACGGCTTTGCCGCCGTCTGGCGTCACAACGATCTCGCCGGCCAATACGTAGGCTTTTTCAGTTTCGTCGAAATCCAGCCGAAATTCTGATACCGGGCAATCCCAGGTTTCCCAGCCCGATACGCCCAACTCTTTCAGGCGTTCTGCGCTTAGATTTTTCTCAATAATAATTTCAGGCATGAATTGATCCGTCTATGAAATAGGATTGTCGATGGCGGCTTGAACATCGGAAATGACTTTGAAGCCAGCGCCGCTCGAATGCTTGCGGCGGAATTGATCGCATCGAAGTCGGCGCCGATAGTAGCAGGAATACCCTGTTTATTTTCAAATAACCGATTTTTTACCTATTTAAACCAATACTTTATGTACTGAAAAACATAAAGTTTGTTAGCTGATAAATGCACCTTTATGCCAATAAAAAACCTTACGCACGCCAACCGAAATCGTAGCAAAACTCATTAAATTTAAGAGCCAGAACCGCAGCGCCGGCCGATTCAAGCCCCGTGTTTTGCAGCCGGTGTTTCATCCTCGTGCTTAGTCTCTAAAATTCTCGAACTGCAATGGAATTTCGAGTTCGGCTTTGCGTAGAAACGCGATGGTGGTTTGCAGATCGTCGCGCTTTTTGCTGTTGATGCGCAGCTTTTCGCCGGTGATTTGGGTGTCCACTTTTAGCTTCGCTTCTTTAATTTTGGCGATGATCTTCTTCGCCTGCGCTTGCTCAATGCCTTGCTTGATCGTGATCGTACGGCGCGCACCAGCGAGATTGGTTTCGACATCGCCGAGTTCGATGCTGCGCAAATCGATGCCGCGTCCCGATAGCCGCAGGCGCAGCATGTCGAGCAATTGGTCGAGCTGGTATTCGCTGGGCGCGAACTGGGTGATGACGTTTTCGTCGTGCTCGAAGCGGGCGTCGGTGCCGCGCAGGTCATAACGATTGCCAAGGTCGCGTTTGGCTTGGTCAACGGCGTTGGTCAGCTCGTGTTTGTCGACTTCGGAGACGATATCGAATGAGGGCATGGCGTTTGTTCTCGGCGCGGCGCGCGCGGTAGTTTTTAGACTGCGGAAGTATCAGGATCGGCGCCGCTTTTTGCCAGCGCCCGCCTGCCGAATCAGGCGATTTTGCGGCAGACGAGGCGGCTCCTGTCGCACAATATGCACTGCCTAGCCCGATGTACGAACCCGCATGACCAGCCCCGCCTTCCGAGTTTTGTCCGTCATCCCGCCGATGACGCAGCTCAACACGCCGTACCCGTCCACCGCGTATCTAACCGGCTTTCTGCGCGGGCGCGGCGTGGATGCAGTGCAGGAAGACCTCGCGCTCGGTTTAATTTTGCAGTTGTTCAGCACCGAAGGGCTGCGCGCGCTCCGCAACTGCATCCACGAGCAGCCGCCGAAACAGCGCTCGTCGCGGGCGCTGGTGTTTGACGCTGAATTCGCCCGCTATGCCGCGACAATCGGCCCCGCCATCGCCTTCCTGCAAGGCCGCGATTCGACCATTTCGCACCGCATTTGCAGCCGGCGATTTCTGCCGGAAGGCGCGCGTTTTGCCAGCCTTGATGTCTACGATAGCGACGACGACGATGGCGATCCGCTGGCCTGGGCTTTCGGCTCGCTCGGCTCCACCGACCGCGCCCGCCATTTCGCCACGTTGTATCTCACCGATATCGCCGACGTGCTGCGCGACGCCGCCGATTCCCGCTTCGAGTTCGTGCGTTACGCCGAAGCGCTGGCGCAGAGCCAGCCGAGTTTTGAGCCGCTCGCCACTGCGCTGGCCGCACCGCTGAATTTGGTTGATCGCACGTTGCAAGCGCTAACGCTGACGGCGCTGGCGCGCCACACGCCGCAAGTGGTGTTGTTGTCGGTGCCGTTTCCCGGCTCGGTATATGCGGCGTTTCGAATCGCGCAGACGATTAAAGCCCAGCATCCGGCGATTATTACCGTGCTCGGCGGCGGCTACGTCAACACCGAGTTGCGCGAACTGAAAGAAGCGCGCGTCTTCGACTACTTCGATTACGTGACCTTGGACGCCGGAGAGCGGCCGATTTTGTCGTTGCTCGAACACCTGCGCGGCGAACGCCCGCAGGAGCGCCTCGTGCGCACTTATCTGCGCGATGCGGGCATCGTGCAGTACGTAAATTGCGGCGAGGCCGACATCCCATTTGCAGAAGTCGGTACGCCGACTTGGGACGGGCTGCCGCTGGATCGTTATCTGTCCGTACTCGACATGCTGAATCCGATGCACCGACTCTGGTCGGACGGCCGATGGAACAAGCTCACCGTCGCCCACGGCTGCTACTGGAAGCAGTGCAGCTTCTGCGATGTCAGCCTGGACTACATTTACCGCTACGACACCGCCAGCGCCGAAACGCTGGTTGACCGCATTGAAGCCATCGTCCGCGAAACCGGCCAGACCGGCTTTCATTTTGTCGACGAAGCGGCGCCGCCGAAAGCGCTGAAAACCCTGGCCGCCGAGCTACAAAAACGCCAGCTTGGCGTGTCGTGGTGGGGCAATGTGCGCTTCGAGAAATCTTTCAATACCGAGCTGTGTCAACAACTGGCAGACAGCGGCTGCATCGCCATTTCCGGCGGCCTTGAAGTGGCTTCAGATCGCTTGTTGAAGCTGATGAAAAAAGGCGTTTCGGTGGAGCAAGTTGCGCGCGTGACGCGCGCCTTCAGCGACGCCGGCATTCTTGTTCATGCTTATCTGATGTACGGCTTCCCGACCCAAACCGTGCAAGACACGGTGGATGCGCTGGAATATGTGCGTCAGCTTTTCGAGGCCGGCTGCGTGCAATCGGGCTATTTTCATCGCTTCACCTGCACGGTGCATTCGCCGGTCGGGAAAAATCCGCAGGAATACGGCATCCGGCTGGCGCCGTTAGCGGACGTCACGTTCGCGAATAACGACATCAACTTCATCGATCCGACCGGGGTCGATCACGATGCGTTGGGCGTGGCCCTCAATAAGGCTTTGTACAACTTTATGCACGGCATCGGTCTCGACGAAGACGTGCGCAGCTGGTTTAGCGAACGCGTGCCGAAACCAAAAGTGGCACGCCATTTTATCGCCCAGGCGCTGTCCAGAAACGCGCCCTAAATTTTGGCAAAACGCAGTAGCGTAAACGCGGCCTCAGTATCGAAGCCGGCTTGCGCTTCCAAGGCGCTGCGCTTTTCCGGCCGCGCTTTCCAGACATACGGCGTCATCGCGAGCAGCTGCTTCAAGCCCTGCTGAGTCAGCACCAACGGTACGCGCACAGTTTGCTGCCCGACAAGCTGGAACTGCGGCGCAAACGTGGCGATAAATTTCTCCGGCTCGTGCGGCCGGACTTCATCGAACAAGCCGGCGCGCACGCTGTGCAGATGGTCCGCTGCCGGCGTTGCCAGCAAAACCTGCCCGCCCGGCGCCAAGGCCCGCGCCATTTCGGCAACGTGCAGCGGCGTGAAGAAACTGGCGATGACATCGACGGCGCTATCCGCCAGCGGCAATAGCGCGCCGCTGGCAACCAGCCACGTCGGCCCTTTAAATCGCTTTGCCGCGAGTTGTACCGCCGGCTTTGCAATGTCCAGCCCGATCACTTCCGCAGCGATGCCGGTGAAGGCCTGCGTGTAATAGCCCTCGCCGCAGCCGATATCGAGTAACGCGCGTGGGGCCAACGGCGCCAACATCGCCACCGCCGCATCGCGCAGCGGCGCGTAATGCCCGGCCTGCAAAAATTCCCGCCGGGCAACCACCATTTCAGGCTGATCACCCGGCTCACGGCTGTGTTTATGCTGTACCGGCAACAGGTTGACGTAACCTTCGCGCGCGGTATCAAAGCTATGCCCTTGCGCGCAGCGCCAAACCTTAGCCGCTTGGGCAAGTGGCAAACGGCACAAGGGACAAATCAGCGGGTTAGACATACAACGACCACGCGATACAGATTCGGAATGCTGAGTCCTGTGCCCAAGCGCGGCTGGAACCAACGCAATCGTGATCGTCGCTGCGCAAAGCCCTAATGATCACTGTGGTAAAACTTCGGCCAGCAATTCGTAGCAGCGTAGCCGCTGGGCGTGGTCGTAGATATTCGAGACGACCATGATTTCATCGGCACCGCTGGCGCTATAACGCGCGGTGATTTCTGCGCGAACTTTCTCCGGCGAGCCGACAACGATCAGTGCCCGCCGCTGGCGCACCTGTTCGCGCTCGACTTCGGAGTACGGATAGGCCAGTGCCTCATCAGGACTCGGTAGCGGCAGGAATTCACCCCGCCCGATCCGCAGCCACGTCAAATCCATCGTCGCGGCGAGACGGTCTGCGGCTTCGTCGGTATCGGCGCAGACAACTTCAGCGCCGAGTATGGCGTGCGGCTGCGGGAAAGCCGGGCTCGGCCGAAAGCTGTCGCGGTAGGCGGCAAACGCCGGCGCCGGGGGCTCCGCGCTGAAATGACTGGCGAAGCTATAGCCCATGCCGGCACCGCCTGCGGCGCTAGCGCTGGCACCGCTGGAACCGAGTATCCAAATCGGCGGCAGCGGCGCGTCAGACGGCATTGGTCGCACACGGCGATACGGATGCCCTTCCTGGAAACCGGCGCGGGCGAACAGTAAAAGCTCCGACATCAAACTGGAAAACTGTTCGCCGCCCGCGGCGCGCAGCGCTCGGCTTGCTGCCGGCTCGGAGCCCGGCGCGCGGCCCAAGCCGAGATCGATACGGTCTGGATGCAGCGCCGCCAAGGTTTTAAAAACTTCGGCGATCCGCAGCGGCGGGTGGTTCGGCAGCATGATGCCGCCGGATCCAACCCGAATTCGCTGCGTAGAGGCAGCGACATGCGCGATCAAAATCTCCGGCGCCGAACTCGCGACGCTGGCCATGCTGTGATGCTCGGCGAACCAATAGCGGCGATAACCGAGGCGATCCGCCAATCGCGCGAGATCAACCGTGCGGCGAACCGCTTCAGAAGGCGCAGTATTGGATGGAACCGGGGCGAGATCGAGTACCGAAAGCGGAATATTCATCCGCCGATTATTCGGGCCGCTGGATGTCGGCGCAAGGCGCGCGCGCTACCGCGGTGCGCCAATCCAGTGAGGAACGCGTAAATAACACGCGATCGCTACGACCAAAGACGTATTCGCCTACCGCGATACTTACTGAATACTGCCGACGCGGCACCACATTATCGATTTAGCGGCGCAAAGCCGGCCTGAAACGACAACCTAATCAGGGGCGTCGACCAGCCGATGACGAGCAGCTGAATCATCATAAAAATTCGATTTGCGACGAGGAGATTGGTATGGAAACCCCGCTGAGCCCATTGGAGTTCGCGCGGCGCGCGCGCAAGCTGTATCCGGAACGCGAGGCGGTTGTCGACGGTGAAGTTCGCTATACCTATGCGCAATTTTTAGATCGTTGCGACCGCTGGTCCTCAGCGCTGCTCGCGCTCGGCGTGCAGATCGGCGACCGCGTGGCGACCATCGCGCCGAATACACACGGGCATCTCGAAGCGTTTTATGCGGTGCCGCAGATCGGCGCCGTACTGGTGCCGATCAACTATCGCCTGATTCCCGACGACTTTGCCTATCTGATCAACCACAGCGGCGCGAAAGTGGTCTGCGCTCACGCCGACTACCTCGATGCTGTTGATAGCATCCGCGCGCAATTGCCGAACGTCGAACATTACGTGGCACTGGAAGGTACAAAGGCAGGTTGGATCGACTACGAAACCGCGCTCGCCGCCGCCACGCCAAATTTCACTCGGCCCTGGCTCGACGAAAACGACCTGCTCACGATTAACTACACCAGCGGCACGACCTCGAAGCCGAAAGGCGTGATGATCACGCACCGTAACGCCTGGACCAATTCGGTGGGGACGCTTGTGCATCGTCACATCACGCCAGCAGACCGTTACTTGTGGACGCTGCCGATGTTTCACGCCAACGGCTGGACGTTTGTTTGGACGATTACCGCCGCGGGCGGCGTGCACGTATGCCAGCGCAAAGTCGATCCAGTTTCGGTTTACGAACAAATCAATCGCGAACACATCACCCTGCTCTGCGCCGCGCCGACGGTGTTGATCGGCATCGCCAATGGTCCGGAAGCCCTGCGCAAAACCTTGCGTCGGCAGGTCGAGGTGATTACCGCGGGCGCGCCGCCGGCATCGGCGACGATTGAACGCATCGAAGGCGAACTCGGCTGGACATTGACCCAAGCCTATGGCTTAACTGAAACCGCACCGTTTATTTCATTCTGCGAGCCGAGACCCGAGCACGCTGCGTTATCCGTCGCAGAACGGGCCAAGATCAAAGCGCGGCAGGGCGTGGAGTTGATCACTTCGGGCGAATTGCGCGTCGTCGACGAACAAGACAACGATGTTGCCGCCGACGGCACAGCGCAAGGCGAAGTCATCGCTCGCGGCAATAGCGTTATGCGCGGCTACTACAACGACCCGGAAGCCACGGCAAAAGCGATGAAGGACGGCTGGTTTCGGTCGGGCGATGTCGCCGTCGTACACCCCGATGGCTATATCGAAATTCGCGATCGCATCAAAGACGTGATCATCAGCGGCGGCGAGAATATTTCATCAATCGAGGTCGAGGCCGCGCTATTACGGCACCCGGCCGTGCTCGAAGTCGCCGTCGTCGGCGTGCCGCATGAGAAGTGGGGCGAGTCACCAGCTGCGTTCATCGTGCTGCAGCCGGGGCAGACAGCGGACGACGCTGAATTACGTGCGTTTGCGCGCGGCCATATGGCACATTTCAAAGTGCCCAGCGCCTTTCATATCGTTACCGAATTGCCGAAAACAGCGACCGGCAAGATTCAAAAATTCGTGTTGCGCGGCAAACGCTCGGCAATTAGTACGCAATAAGCGGCGGCGCCAGTTTGCACACTGTCCAACTCAAAGCCTGCGGTTGGACAAACCTACTGGCGAGGCCCTGCGAGCAAGCCCGCCCCGACTACGCGCAAACCGTAAGAACCGACGCCATCCGTGCGCCGTCTCGACGGTTTTGCTGGAGCGGGCTTGCTCGCAGGACTCACTGTGGAGCACGCACACCAATTCAATCAGACCGCTAAAGGCTCATGCCGCTAGCGACATAGCCTTCAACACCGCCAACCCAGCCTCGCTGCGGCTGCTGCCCACAGGCGTCGTTGCGTGCGCGCTTGAGCGATCTGCAACCTGCTCGATTCGACTCCGTATCGTCGCCGGTAAAGCCGACCAGCAAGAATAAAAATCAGCCTGCGTGGCGGCTGTTTCCTGGCGCGCAAATGCGCCGCCCATTGATGCTTCCGAATGACGCTGATGCATGACTTCATTACTCCATCTGGAATGATTCAGACCTGCCGCAGTTTCAAAACGCGTTATAGAAACAGGGCTCGCAGTGCTTCCACCAGTGGCGCCCGAAACAACACAACCGTCGCCACCATCGTCAAAACGATGCCGAACTGCAGTGCGCGGGTCATAACCGGATCGTCCAAATCTTGTGGGCCAGGCTGCAGCCGAGCGCTGCGCCGCACCGGCGCCGTCGCGTAATTGGCCGCTGCGGCGTAGCGAACCGTGCTGCCGCGGATTGCTTCGAAAAACACACGTCGGTGTTGCGCAGCGCTGCGATTGATCAGGCGGCGACGGCGGGCTTCTTGATGGTACTGGCGCAGGTTCATCGGCGGACTCCAATAACGCCCAACGCATAGCCTTCAATCGTCAGTTCCTGCTCGCGCAGATCGATGACAATCGGCTGATAAGCCGGGTCGCTGTTTTCAGGGATCAGTTTCACGATATGGCCATCGCGCCGGAAGCGCTTGACCGTGGCTTCGTCGTTAATACGCGCGACGATAATTTGGCCGTTCGAGGCGTTCTGAGCCCGGCGGACGGCGAGCAAGTCGCCATCGAGGATGCCGGCATCGCGCATCGACTGGCCTTTAACGCGCAGAAGAAAGTCCGGCGTGGGCTCGAATAGATCGGCGGCAAGATCGCGGTAATCGTCGAGGTTTTCCACCGCGAGGATGGGCATACCTGCGGCGACGCGGCCGATCACCGGTACGCGCAAAGATTCGCTGCGCCGCTCGCGGTGGCGCTCGGCCAGACGAATGCCGCGCGCCTGCCCGGTGACTTCAAGATGGCCCTTCTCGGCTAGCGTGCGTAAATACTGCTCAGCCGAATTCGCCGAACGCAGGCCAAACGCGCGCGCAATCTCTGCCCGCGTCGGCGCGCCGCCGTGTTCGGCAACGTGCTTGCGGATGTACTCGAGTACTTGCGCTTGGCGTGGGGTAAGATCGTTCATAGCTGGCATTCCATCGATATGTATATTTATACAAGTCGCGAGCGATGCCGTAAAGCGCCGCTCGTCAGCCGCGATCGGAAAATCCTTAGCGGAAGTCCCGTGAACTCACCGGCAAATCGCCGAGCCAATCGCTGACATCGTGAAAACGGCGGGCAACGATATGCGTAACGCCTTCTTGTTTCTGCAGTTCACCGCGCACGATCAACATGCGACTGCCGAGCACAACGCTGCGCTGCGCATCTAACGCGGCGCGCCAGATGATCAGATTGTGGCTGCCGGTTTCATCTTCCAACGTCATAAACATTGTGCCGTTGGCGGTTTGCGGCCGCTGCCGATTCAACACCAAGCCAGCAATTTGCAGGCGTTGGCCGTGCCTCAAGCCTTGTAAATCGGCGGCACTACGCACACCGAGACGGCGCAGCTTAGGCCGCAACAGCGCAACCGGGTGCCGCCGCAACGTCAGGCCGGTACTGCCGATATCAGCGGCGATGTCTTCGCCTTCGCGCGGCGCGCGCAGCGCTACCGCCGGCTCCACTGCCGAGTGTTCGGCCAACAAACCCGGCAGGTTTTCGATGCCTTGCACGTGCCAATGCGCCGCGTGGCGATGACCACTCAAGCCGCGCAAGGCATCGGCTTGCGCGAGTAACCGGCGCGTACGCGCATCCAACGCAGCGCGGCGCACGAGATCTTCAACAGCGTTGAACGGCGCTTGCTGCCGCGTGCTCACAATACGTTGCGCCGCGGCTTCGCCGAGGCCATCGATTAAACAAAGTCCGAGCCGCAACGCCGGCCAGCTAGGCCGATGCGGCTCCAGCGTACAAAACCATTGGCTGGTTTGAACGTCTACCGGCCGCACGTCCAACGCCTGCCCTGCGTGCCGACTCCGACGGGCTTCGTTGATCAACTGCGCCGGCGCGTAAAACCCCATCGGCTGACTATTGATCAAGGCGGCAAAAAATGCCGCCGGCTGATGGCATTTGAGCCAGGCTGATTTGTACGCCAACAACGCAAAGCTTGCCGCGTGCGACTCCGGGAATCCGTAGGAGCCGAATCCCTTGATCATCTCGAAAATCTGCTCGGAAAACGCTGTGTCGTAACCGTTCGCAGCCATCCCTGCAAACAACCGCTCGCGGATCGGCTCCAAGCCACCGGTGCGCTTCCACGCGGCCATCGAACGCCGCAATTGATCGGCTTCGCCGGCCGTAAAATTCGCCGCAACCCGAGCAATTTCGATGACCTGTTCTTGGAATAACGGCACGCCCTTGGTGCGCGATAACACCGGCCGCAGCGCCTCGTTCGGATAGACCTCCTGCTCCAATCCGTTACGGCGCTTCAAAAACGGATGAACCATACCGCCTTGGATCGGCCCCGGCCGCACAATCGCAACTTGAATCACGAGATCGTAGAACGTCGCCGGCTTCAGTCGCGGCAGCATGCTCATTTGCGCCCGCGATTCGATCTGAAACACCCCGATCGTTTCGGCCGCTTGGATCATGCGATAAGTCGGTACGTCCTCGTTCGGGATGTCCGGCATCGCGAACGGCCGGCCGAGCTGGGCGCTGATCATGTGCAGCGCGCGTTGAATCGCCGTGAGCATACCGAGCGCGAGGCAGTCGACTTTCAGCAAGCCGAGCGCTTCAAGATCGTCTTTATCCCATTGGATGATGGTCCGCGCCGCCGACGTGGCCGGATCCGCGCTGCCCAACGTTTGCGGCCCCTCCCGCTCCCACGCTGACGCGGCGCCGTGTCGGGGCCGCGCCGGTGATGTGTCCCCCTCATCACCAACCCCGCAAGCCGGCGCTTGCGGCCCCTCCCGCTCCCACGCTGACGCGACGCCGTGTCGGGGCCGCGCCGGTGATGCGTCGCCCTCATCCGTAACCCCGCAAGCCGGCGCTTGCGGCCCCTCCCGCTCCCACGCTGACGCGACGCCGTGTCGGGGCCGCATCGCCGCGTTTTCCACGGGTACGAGTTCGTAGAGGGGGCGTTCGGAGATTACGAAGCCGCCGACGTGCTGCGAAAGATGGCGCGGAAAACCGCGCAGCGCGCGCGTTAACGCCAGCCAACGCTGCACTAGCGGCGCTTCGCTATCGAAACCGAGTTCGCGCAAACGCGCCGGGAATTCATCGGGGCGATCCCACCACGCCAGCGCTTTGGTGAACCGTTCGATGTCGTCCAAGCCGACGCCGAGCGCTTTGCCGATGTCGCGCAACGCCGATTTCGGGCGGTAAGTAATCACCGTAGCCGCCAATGCGGCACGTTCGCGGCCGTACTTGTTGTAGATGTATTGAATGACCTCTTCGCGCCGCTGATGTTCGAAATCAACGTCGATATCTGGTGGCTCGTTGCGCTCTTTAGATAAAAAGCGCTCGAACAAAACATGCTGCTGCGCCGGGTTGACCTCGGTAATGCCGAGCGCGTAACAAACCGCCGAATTCGCCGCCGAGCCGCGGCCTTGGCAGAGAATGCCGCGGTTGCGGGCGTAGGCGACGATATCTTGCACGGTGAGGAAAAACGCCTCGTAGCGCAGTTCGGCGATCAGCTTCAGCTCTTTTTCGATCAGTGCCCGCACGCGCGGCGATTCGCCCTGCGGCCAGCGCATGCGCATGCCGCGCTCAGTCAGCTCGCGCAGCCAACTCGTCGGCGTCTGCACCGGCGGCACCAGTTCGTGCGGATATTCGTAGCGCAGCTCGGCCATTGAAAACGAGCAGCGCGCGGCGATCGCGGCGGCCTCGGCGAGCAGCGCATCCGGGTACAGCGTGCGTAATTCCGTTAGCGGCCGCAGATGCCGCTCGCCATTAGGGAATAGCCGCGTGCCGCAATCGGCCAATGGGATGCCGTGGCGGATCGCGGTCAGCGTGTCTTGCAGCACACGCGCCTCCCGCACGTGCATGTGAACATCGCCTGCGGCGACGCAGCGCAGCCCGAACCGCTGCGCCAATTGCGTCCAATGCTGCAAACGGAGCGCATCATCGCCGCGACGATGCAGTTCCACGGCGATCCAAGCGCGCGCGCCAAAGTGCGCGGCGATGAACGCGCCCTGGATTTCGGCCTCGCCCGGCGAATCGGGCGGCAGCCAAAGCGCGAGGCAGTGATCGAGACCGTGCAGATCGTCCCGCGTCAGCCGGTATTCGCCTTTTTCGGCGGCGCTAGCGTTGACCATCACAGCTGCTTCCTTCCGCACCGTGCGCTTAGCCGAACCCTTACTCGATGCGCGTCGGCCTATCGTGATCAATCGGCAAATTTCGCTGTACGCGGCGTGATCTGGCGCCAGCAAAACCAGGCGCAGGCCATCTTCGAGTTGGAACTCGCTGCCGACGATCAGTTTGAAAGCGTGCTCGCGCGCTGCTTGGTGGGCGCGGACGATGCCGGCCATCGAACATTCGTCGGTGATCGCCAGCGCCGTATAGCCTTGTGCCTGCGCTGTCTGCACCAGATCGTGCGGCTGCGATGCGCCGCGCAGAAAGGTGAAGCTGGAAACGCAGTGCAATTCGGCGTACGGCGGCGCCTGTTCCGACCGCCGACCGCGTGCCGCCCAGCCGCGCGGCGCTAAGCTTTTATGCGCGGTTAGACCCGTGTTCCATACAGCAGCACCGCCGCGCCCCGCTGCATTCACGCCCAGATACCCTGCAAAAACCAACTTTGGCTATTGCGATCCTGATAAACCCAGAACCGGCCGCCGTGCAGTTCGGCGTGATAGTAGTCGCGCGAAACATCGCCACCGTCCCACCAGCCGCCTTCGATGCGCTCGGCGTTATCGATTTGCTGCGGCACGCAAGGTAGCAACCGCGGTGGATCGATCAGCCAAATGGGGCGCGCTGTCGTCTGCACCCTATCCTGTTCCCACGCTGACGAAGCGGCCCTAACAACCGCTTCTGGCGCCGGGACTTGCCGCTCGTTTTGCTGCCGTACTGCCTTTACCCCACGCCTAAGCGGCACTGCCGCAGCACCTTCAGCGCCTGCCGTTATAGGTGCTGGCGCTTGTAACCGCGCTGCTGGGGCGCTCGAAACGATAGGAATATGCACTGGGTTTTTCATCTGCGGCTCACACGCACGGGTTTGCCAGCAGCGCTCTGGGCGATGATCGGCAACTAAACCGAGCGCTGTCACCGCGTCGGCGCCGAGCCGGGCAACCAACTTTTCCAGCAACTGGCTCCAGGCTTCGTCATCGCCGTGGCTGCTGTCGAATAAATCGCCCTGCCCCGGTCCCGGTTCGATGAATTGCTCGGCCTGCAACCGTAACGCGCGCACCGGCGCCGGCAAGGGCTGCCGTGCCAACTGCTCGCGCAATACCCGCAGCAGGCGCTCAGCCTCCCGCGCGGGCGTTGCCAGACGCAGCGCTAAATGGGTATCCGGCTGCGGCCGACCGCCACTGCCACGGCCGTGGTGCAGCACCACACGGAATTCCTGCAGGCCGGTATCGCGTGCGCGCAGGTAGTCGGCCAGTTCGCGCGTCAGCCGTTGCAGCGGAAACAGCAGGCCTTCGCTGTGTTCAACTTCACCGAGCAGATCAAAACGGCGTTGATATTTCGGCGGCAGGCGATAGCGTGGCCGCACATCCGGCCGACGCCCGAGCAGGCGATCAAGGTGTTCGACCAACTGCGGGCCGTGACGCCGACCCAGCGCCGCCGCCGGCAGTTGCAGCAACTCGCCGATTCGGCTTAAACCAACACTTTTCAACGCCTCGTGCACGGACGGCGCTAACGCCAGCGCCGTCAGCGGCAATACGCCGAGCACTGGGGCCAGCGCGGCGCGTTCGAGCACTGGCGCTGTGCTGCCGATCCGCGCTAGCAGCGCCGCGGCTTCCGGCGTCGGCGCCACGCCACGCTGGCCGCAGTGGCCAGTCTCGCCAAAGGCCGCGTCGAAGTTGGCCAATAAGCCGTCCAAGCCGCCATATAGACGCAAGCTGGCGCCGATCTCGATCCACAAGAGCGCGCACGGCACGCCGTAATCAGCCTCGTGCTCGGCGATTTCCCAGACCAGTTCAGAACCGTAGCGATATGCCCAGGCCGCCAGCGCCTGCATCGCTTCGCGCTCGGCGCGCGGTCGGCGCTCAACCGCGCGCAGCGTCGGCTGCAGCAACTGCACCGTGCTCCAATCCGTACCCGGTGCAATCGTCGCTTCTGCCGCTGCGATCACCCAGCGGCGGGCGCCACGGCGCTGCGTGACAACGCATGGCACGCGGTCTTTCTCTACCGCCGTCGCGTCGCCGGCACTGTGCGCGGCGCCGCTGCCAAGCGCTTCCAGCGGCAGTAATGGCAAATGGAGGGCGAGCCAGAGCACGGCTAAAACCGCAACTCGACCACGGCCGGCTGACCGCCGCGGCATTTGAAGATATCGATTGCCAAACCACCGCCCGCTGCCGGCGCCAGCTTTAAGCGCAACGCCGCTGGCGAGAACGTCGCCGCTGCCGATAGCTCACGGAATAACAGAGCCGTGGTCTTGCCGGTTTCGGCCGCCAGTTGTAGCCGACGCAGCGCGGTAGGATCCAACTTCGGCGGCCAGATCAACGCCGCGCCGCAGGCACCGGCGCGCAAAATCTGCTCGGTCGCCCACAAACCGCCGGCTTCTGACTGCGGCCGGATCAACACCGTGCGCGGCAAGTAAACGCCCGCCTGCAACAAAGCCGGCGCATACGGTAGATGCGGCGGATCGATCAACGCGACACGCCCACCCGCCTGCGTCAGCCGCGCCACCCACGGCAACACCAGCCGCATCTCGCCGATGCCCTGCGTTGTCGAAAATAGCTCGGTCAGCGCCCCCACCGGCCAGCCGCCGCCCGGCAAGCGACGATCCAACTCGGGATAGCCGCTAGGCTCGGCGATAACGCGGGCAAAATCCTGGCCGCGCCAAACATCCGGCCGCGCCAGAATCGCCTGCAACGCCGGCACCGAGGCGCTCACAGGCCGCCCCGATTGCGCGGGGCCAACCGCGAACCACAGCCGCAACGGGAATCGAGCAATAGAGCGGAATTCATCAAAGCACCAGGCGCCGCGAGATATGTATATTTATACATTATCTGCGACGAATTGCAGCCTAGGCCAAGCTTTCTTGTTGATTAAATTTACTTTTTAAACCAATCCTTGACCGCCGCACCCAATGCTTAGGGTGCTGCTTCCTGCCCGCGCTTGAGCTTGCGCACGACGCTGGATTGACTCAAGCCCAGCGCTTTTGCCACCGCGCGGGTGCTGCCGTGCGCCTGCATCGCCTCTTCGAGCAGCAGGCGTTCATACCGCGCCAGCCGTTGCTGGAAACGCTCCGGCGCATTGGCGCGCTCCCATCCCATCGGCAACACTTCATCGACATCAGACAGGTTGATCAAACGTTCCGGGCTGGTGACCACGAGCCGTTCAACGACATTCCGCAATTCGCGCACATTGCCTGGCCAAGCGTGATCGTGCAGGCGGCCGAGCGCGCGCTCGGAGAGGCTGCGGTCGAGACCGTACTGGCTATTGAACTCGGCGAGGAATTGCTGCACCAACGGCAAGATGTCTTCGCGCCGCTCGGCCAGCGTCGGCACGTGAATCGGCACAACGTTGAGGCGGTAGTAGAGATCCGCGCGGAACGTGCGCTGCGCGATCATCGCCTTCAAATCGCGGTTGGTTGCGGCGACTACCCGGATGTCGATCGGAATCGTCCGCGTGCCGCCCACGTGTACAACGGTGCGATCTTGCAACACCGTCAGCAGCTTAACTTGGAGATCGAGCGGAATTTCGCCGATTTCATCGAGAAACAACGTGCCGCCTGCGGCCAGTTCCATCAAGCCGTGTTTGCCGTGCCGCTGTGCGCCGGTAAACGCGCCAGCGTCGTAACCAAATAATTCGCTTTCGAGCAGATCGCGCGGCAACGCGCCGCAATTGATTTTGATGAACGGGCCTTTGGCACGGGCGCTTTCGTTGTGGATCAGGCGCGTGACTACTTCTTTGCCAACGCCGGATTCGCCGCTGATCAAAACTGTGGTGTCGACTTTCGCAACGCGCATCGCGAGGCTCGCGAGTTTTTGCATCGCAGGGCTGTTCAGCACCATGCCGTCGACTTTCAGCACCTGGCTGCGTAGCGCCTCAATTTCGCTATCGACACGGCGCAAATCTTCTTGCGCGCGCGAAAGATCTTGCTGCAGCAACACGAGTTCGGTGGTATCGCGCGAGTTGATGATCACGCGTCTGACTTGCCCGTGTTCGTCGAACAGCGGGATCCCGGTGACCATGATGGTCTTGCCTTGGTGCGTGCGCTGGGTCGCGTTGATCCGCTCGCCGGTCTGCGCAACTTTGCCGGCGATCACCGGCCTGATCCAGCCTTTGGCATCAAGCTCTGAAACGTGACGGCCAATCATATCGCTGGCGCTGATGCCGTAATTGCGCTCGCAGCCTTCGTTGACGAGCAAGGTCACGCCGCTGCCATCGGTCACGAAAATGCCGTCGAACGAATTACGGTAGATCTCCTCGAAGTCGGCACAGGTTTGCCGAACCTGCGCCAACTCCGGCAGCAAAGCATCGGCCCACTGCGTCGGCAAAAAGACCAGCACGCGGTCATCGCCCACGCCATATGCCGATACGCGGTGTTGGCCGTCGGCCAAGGTGATCGGTTCTGACGCAGGCGCCGGCGCGAAACTCAACGCGGCCAGCGCTGGCTGTTGCGCACAAAGCGCGGCATAGGCCGCGGCGTCTGCCGCGAGTTGCGCGCGCATCAGGCGGTTCAGCCAAGCCACCTGCCCCGCATGAATCCAAACGAGGCCGAGCGTGAGGTGATCGAGCGCCTGCGCAAGCGGTGAGTCTTCCATGTCTTCCTTCGACGCCTAACGAGAGCCGCCAGCATAGAAAGACTTGAGTCATAAGAGAATCGAAGCCAACAAACATCAAGCTCCTGCAAACGCGCCAACTGCCGCTATCCCTTCGTTATATCGAATAAAAACATGCGCTCTAACAAATACGAGTCGGAAATATAGTTTTGATGCCGATACGGTTCGGTCGGCTTGGAATCCGCAACTGGCTGTGCGCTTGCCTGCAGCTGAGCCGCGCGAACCAAGCCCATTCATGCCACTGGGCACGGGCCTTAATTGCGCAGCAATGCCCGAATCGGTGATCCGCATCAAGGCCATACGCCAATCCCAACAGAGACCAATATGTAACCAATAAAATTAAGAGGATATGGCATATCGCTTGCTCAACCCCTTCCATTACTGATCTACACAGGAGATTCATGCATACCGTTCGCATTGATGCGCCGTCGTCCCCACCGCTTAAGCCCGCGCATCAGGCCGATGCTACGAGCCGTTATTGGAATGATGCGGTGTCCTCTGACGCCTTTGCGGCGCTCACCGCGACCAAAGTCCGCTGCATCGCACCGCTCCTGCTGCTGAGCTTTGGCTTCATCATCGGGATGACACTGCTGGCCGGCTACGCCAAGGATTTCATGGCGCAGAAAGTGTTTGGCGCGTTCAATGTTGGCTATCTGATGATTCTGCTGACGTATCTACTGTGCTGGCTGTTATCAGTGATCTACGTGCGTACCGCCAATCGGGTCTTTGAAGTGCAGTCGGCCGAGGCCATCGCCGCGCTTAAGGGACGTACGCAGCAATGAAAGCCTTAACGTTGGTGATTTTTGCCATCATTTTGGCACTGACTTTATTCGTCACCTACTGGGCCGCCAAGCGCACCCGCACAACCAGCGAGTTCTACGCCGCTGGCGGTGGTTTAACCGCGCGCCAGAACGGCTTTGCGCTGGCCGGGGATTGGATGAGCGCCGCGGCATTTCTTGGCTTTTCCGGCTTGACCGCGCTCTACGGCATGGATGGCTCGCTCTACGCCGTTGCTGCACTCGCCGGGTTCTTAGTGATTCTAATGCTCGTTGCCGAGCCGCTACGCAATACCGGCCGCTATACGCTGGGCGATGTCATTGCTTACCGCATGCAAACACCGCAAGCGCGGCTCGCCGCGGTGATCGGCACCATCGTCGTCAACCTCGCTTACATGGTGCCGCAGCTGGCCGGCGCGGGCGCGCTGATGAAACTCTTGCTCGGCATTTCCTACGAAACAGCCGTCGTACTCGTCGGCATCGGCATGATGGTTTACGTGCTGTTCGGCGGCATGATCGCAACCACCTGGGTGCAGATCATCAAAGCCGTGCTGCTGCTGGCGACGGCAACGGTACTGGTGGCGCTGCTGCTGGCCGAAGTCGGCTTCAATCCGCTGCTGCTGTTCTCGAATGTCGAAGCACATTACGGCGCCAAGATGCTGCAGTCTGGCGGCTATCTGAAACACCCGCTGGATCCGTTATCGCTGGTGCTGTCGTTCATGCTCGGCACCGCCGGCCTGCCGCACATCATGACCCGCTTCTTCACCGTGCCGGACGCACGCACCGCGCGCAAATCGGTCATTTGGTTGATGTTCTTAGCTGGCAGTTTCTTCCTCGTCACCACCTTGATCGGCTTCGGCGCTGCCAGCTTTGTCGGCCAAGATGCGATCAAAGCGGCGGATAAAGGCGGCAATCTGGCGCTACCGCTACTGGCGCAATTTCTCGGCGGCGGCGCCGGTACGCTCGGCGGGCAAATTTTCCTCGCGGTGGTCTGCGCCGTAGCGTTCGCGACAATTCTCGCCGTCGTTGCCGGGCTAACGCTGGCAACCTCCGGCGCCGTTGCCCACGACCTTTACGTGAACGTGATCAAAGGCGGCCGCGTCAGCGAGCGCGAGCAGGTGCGGGTCGCAAAGATTGCGTCGGTCGTTGTCGGCGCGATCGCCGTCAGCCTCGGGCTGTTAGCGCAGGGCTTCAACGTTGGCGTATTGGTGATTCTGGCGATTGCGATCGCCGCTTCAGCGAATTTCCCGGTCATCGTGCTATCGCTGTTCTGGCGCCGTTTCAACACAGCGGGCGTCATCGGCGGCGTCGCCTTCGGCCTGACATCCTCGGTTGCGTTGGCGCTGATGGGGCCGGCGTTTCTGAAAGCTGCAGCGATCTTCCCAATCGTCAATCCAACGCTGGTTAGCATGCCGATCGGCTTTTTCGGCGCAATCGTCTGCACGCTGCTCAGTCGGCGCGATAGCAAAAGCGAAGCGCGTTTCGGCGAAGTGTTCTTCCGTGCTCAAACCGGCCTGGGCGTTGGCCGCGAATAAACGCGGCGGTGGCGGCGGTGCGATACGGATCCATCGCGCTGCCGCCTCTTGTTGTTCTTTTCTCGATCCATCCAAGGAATCATCATGAAGCAAATTAAAGGCGTGGTATTCGACCTTTACGGCACGTTGTTCGACGTTCATTCCGTCGCTGCGCGCTGTGAGTCGTTCTACCCGCAGCGCGGCCGCGAGATCAGTCTAATCTGGCGGCAAAAGCAGCTCGAATACACCTGGCTGCGCAGCTTGATGCGCCAGTACCAAGACTTCGAACGGGCGACCGAAGACGCCTTGGTCTACGCCTGCCAGCACCTCGGCCTTGACCTCACCGACGCCAGGAAACAGGTGCTATGCAACGAGTATTTGCGCATCGCGCCGTTTCCCGAAGTGCCCGCCGCACTGCAGGCAATGCGGGATAGCGGGCTACCGCTGGCGATTCTCTCGAACGGCTCGATCAACTCGATTGACACTGTGGTTAAAAATGCCGGCTTATACGACCAATTTGCGCATCTGATCAGCGTCGACGCGATCAAAATCTTCAAGCCAGACGCACGTGTTTATGCTCTCGCCGAGCAAATGATGCAACTCGACCGCAACGCCATTCTTTTCGTCTCGTCGAACGCCTGGGACGTAACCGGTGCCGGCTACTACGGCTACCCCACGTGCTGGATCAACCGCGGCGGCTCTACATTCGACGAACTCGGCCGGCGGCCCGATCACATCGCACACAGCATCAATGCATTGGCTGATCTCCTTACAGCCGCGCAGGTCGATTGCTGAGTCCGCTACGGCAGACTGCGGCCTAGGCGAAAAATACTCGGGCAGACGAAGCAAAAACCTTCAATTAGAAACAATAGAATCAGCAATAAAACATCTTAATTACCGCGATGACGATGCCTATATTCGCATCGTCATCGCGTTCATCCAGCAAGTCCCTGATCTAGTTTTTCCGGGCACCGAGCGCAGCAATCTTTAGCGCTAATTCCAATGCTTGCTCGTAGTTCAAACGCGGATCGACTTGCGTCTTGTAGGCGCGCTCAAGATCAGTTTCAGTAAGATCACGCGCGCCGCCCAGGCATTCGGTGACATCTTCGCCGGTCAACTCCAAATGCACGCCGCCGAGACGCGTACCGCAATCGGCGTGGATCGCGAACGACTGCTCCACTTCGCTCAGAATATCGTCGAAGTGGCGCGTCTTAATGCCGCCCGCGGTGCTTTGCGTATTGCCGTGCATGGGGTCGCAGAGCCATAGCACTTTGTGGCCTTTGCCTTCAACGGCATCGATCACTTTCGGCAGCGCACTGGCGATCTTGCCGGCGCCCATGCGGTGAATCAGCGTCAACCGGCCGTGCTCGTTCACCGGATTCAAGATTTCGCAAAGCTGCACAACCCAGTCGGTGCTCATCGTCGGACCGATTTTTACCGCAATCGGGTTACGAATGCCGCGCATGTATTCAACATGCGCACCATCAACCGCCGCCGTGCGCATGCCGATCCACGGCAGATGCGTCGATAAGTTGTACCAACCGGCTTGGCGCGGCACCTGTCGGGTTTGCGCCGCTTCGGCGTTCAGCAATAGCGCTTCGTGCGACGTGAAGAAATCAACCCGGCGGAATTCGCCGATCGGCTGGCCCGCCAGCGTCTCCATGAAGTTCAAAGACTCGCCGATCGACTGCACGCGCCGGCCGTACTCCTCGGCCAGCGTGGCGTGATGCACCCAGTCGAGATTCCAGTATTCGGGATGATGCAAATCGGCAAAGCCGCCGTCAATCAGGCCGCGAACGAAGTTGATCGTCATCGCCGAATACTTATGGCCTTTGAGCAACAACGCCGGATCCGGCGTGCGGCCGGCAACCGTGAACTCCGGCCGGTTGACGATATCGCCGCGGTAACACGGCAGCGTCAGGCCGTCCCGGGTTTCGGTGTCGGCAGAACGCGGCTTTGCGTATTGCCCGGCAAAACGGCCGATGCGCACCACGCGCTGGCGCAAGCCGTGCACCAGTAGCAAGCTCATCTGCAACAGCACTTTCAGGCGATTGGCGATCAACGTTGACTCGCAGTCGGCGAAACTCTCAGCGCAATCGCCGCCCTGCAGAACAAAACTCTGCCCGGCCTGCGCTTCAGCCAGCTTGCTGCGTAGCGCGTTCACTTCCCACGATGTCACCAGCGGCGGCAAGCGTTTGAGCACGGCCAGCGCTTGTTCTAGCGCGGCGCGGTCGGGGTATTCGGGCTGCTGCACGGCCGGCTTCTGCTGCCAGCTGTCGGGGGACCAGATCATCGGAGGACGGTTTTATAGGGCGGGAGGCGATTATAGTTCGCATCCCACGATACTTCGCCCGATAACGTTACCGATGAGCACCGGCAAGGCCACCGAACACGCCCCGCTCGTGTTGCCGCCATGAACGCTATTTATTGGCAGTAGGTGGTTTTATGTTTAACAACAAATAATTATAGAATGTACGCCACGCCGCGCCCGTGCCTCCCTTGGGCATGGGCTGGCATTGTTTGGCGATCAAATTGCCCCAGGATTGCCCCACAAAATCTCGTAGGGTACTGGGGCATAGATACGTGTATGCGAGCGTATCCTTTGAAACGCATCGCCGCCCTGTATGTCATCGAAGCCAATCTCAAAGGCGCCTAGCTGATTTTCAGAGCTTCAATATAATGGAAGCTCCAGCCCGCGACCGGGCCGTTGGCGCCGGTTTTGCTGATTTTCCGGCCCGGCCCACCGTAGACGGCGGCAGTCTTCTGCTGACGGACGAGATGGAGTCAGCTTAACCGGCAAATATTCCAGCGCACCAATATTCAATAATCGCAAGCATCCTGCCTCAATTCTGTCCGCCGCGTCGCGGCTATCGCCACCAAGCGCCTTAGATTGGTATGCAGCTGATCGTCGGCCTCCTCTTCCGCCAAGTCTCCCCACAACTCGGCTAGCTGAGTTGTCGCTCCACCTGCATCCCATGGCTTGGCACTGTTTCCACCAATCTGCGCAAACGGGCCATCGGTTTCTGTCAGCACGCGATCTCTGGGCATACCTCTCACAAGTGCACGAGATCTCTCAGAGACCAACATGGCCGGGCCGACACTGAACCAGCAACCCAAAGCGACCGCACGCTGCAAGTCTCGCTTTCCCCCCGAAAACCAATGAAGTATCGGAGTGCCAGCTCCCGGGAATGCCACCAGCCGGTCGAGCACCGCGGGCGCCGCGCGACGGCTGTGAATGGACATGATCCGACCGCCGACAAGTTGACAGGCATTCAATATGTGATCGAAGACCGTTAGTTGCGTTTGCCAATGCGGCTTGAACTCGGGACCGCCGTCGAGGCCGATCTCACCAACGTACATGGTCTCATGCAAGTGCAGGTCAAACAGTGGCAGTTCGCCGACTCTTTCATGTGCGATTTGCGGATGCAGACCCAGAGCTGTCCGTATGCGCGAGCCTGGCGTAGCGAGTGCAGAGGTACCTTTCCAAGCACTGGGTGTTGTCGTGACCGACAGGACATACATTCCACGCTCAACGATCTCCTTCACGATCATCTTGGGATCGGGATATAGATCGAGGTGCGCGTGAAAGTCGATCACCGAACACCCAGAACAAGCATCAGCGACTCGATTTCCGCCAGCCCTCTCTCGACAACTCCCATGAGAGCCGGCTTGTCCGCCACCAGATTCGAACTTAACGTAGACCCGAGCCACCGGGTGGTTCCCATCTCTCGGCGCTCCCCGATGCCAATCAATGCCGACCGGACATCGTCAAACCCGGCGTGCTCGTCGTCGTCCAAGGCAAGGTTATCGTAGACGTAGTACGTTGAGTCTTGCCCGCGCCACGAGTGAAAAGCGGCGCGCCGAACCTGGCACGGCACACACCGACCGCAATGCTTGTAGCCGAACTGCTTGAATCGACCGCAGCTGGTGGTCTGGTGCGCGTGCGCGGCAAGCAAGGGCTGCCCGAGGCACTCTTGGAGCATCTCGCCCTTGGTCTTGAAACGGTACGGGTTAACGATCCGAACTCGCAGACCGGCGGCGTCCAACACCTGCTGCAACAACGAAAGAACGATGGGGTGCGTTGTTCGTGTGCTCAGGCTACCAAGTCGCCCACCTGTCAATGGCGGATTCAGCGCAATGAAGCCGTTCTCGCACACATACAGCGTCACCTCCTCGCCCGCGTGATAGCGGGCCAGCGTAGTCGCCATAAAGACGCCGTAAGCCAGAAAAATGATTGAACGAGCGCGTTGTGACGGCGGATTCTCGGGGTCCGGAACGTCGGCGTTGTGGTTCACCTGAAAATGACGAAGGCCACCGCCGATCTCTGCCGCGAATGCCACTTGCTTCTCGCCGTCGCCTCGAACCATCTGACTGACCGCAAGTGGCTGTCTCCCCTGTTCGACCAGGTCAATCGCACCGATGTAGCTATCCAGACCTCCTGACAACAAGACGACGCAATCCTCCGTCGGGTGTTCCAGCTGCCGGTCGGGCTGCGGAAGAATGCCGCCCTCGATAAATCGCAAAGTCCAACGATCCGTGCTCAAGTACGCCAGTAGCCTTTGCAGCGTTTCGGCGTTGTCGTTCCAGAACTGCGCATCGACTACCGAGATTGTCAGATCAAACTCTCTGGTCCACCCATCCGGGCTGCGCTCTCTATGGCCAGCAAGATCAGAAGAGACGACGGCCAATGCAAGCGACAACAAGTCCCATGCTCGCGCGGCAGGGGTGACCTTCTCTCGGGCGATGGCCTGCTTCAACGCCGCGCCGACAGACCCGCGCATGGGATCGCCCGAATTGCCGTACAACACGACATCCAAATCGCTGGCCCTACTGGCAAAGTCGAAATCCGAGAGTGCGCACGTAATTTTCATTCAACGTACCCCTCGAACACCTGGAAGGTTTCACGAATAGCACTTTGGACGATTTGCGTGATCTTTCCTGCAGCTAAGCGCTGCCCGGTCTCCCTGAGTCTCCTGAACGACGCAGAGACTGTCTCCCGGACATACTCGCGAACCTCCTTGAGTCGACCCAGGCCCGCTGCTGCATTCGGCGCCTTTTCACGAATAGTTCGCCCTATATCTAAGTCGATCCGACGAAACACGTCGCCGGCGACGAAACGCTCTACAGCTAGCTCGCGTTGCTCGGGTTGCAGGTTGAGTAGGTCTGCATCAGGAAACTGATTCAGCACGTCAGAAAGCGCATCCTTGATCGACGTTCGGCTCGCCTCAGCATCTTGCGTACCGTCGACCGGACGCACTGCCTCGACAACAGCGTCCATCACCTCATTGGCCGACCGACCGTCGGTCAGCGCAGGATCAAGAGGACCTCCAGTTGCCGTGGCAGCGTGTCCTTGTCCACCCGAGAGCGCTGAATACAGCGCTTGTGCAGTCTGTGCAGTTCCACCCATGCGACGAGTCGCAATCGAACTGCCGCCATATCCCTTTTTGACGTACTGCCCAAGACCGCGGCGCATGCTTGCGCCGTCGCCGCTACGTGCATAGTCTCCAAGGTTTCGATTCGCGCCCAAAAAACGACGGGGCGGCGCCATAGGAATCGGCTGCCGAGGTTCAGCAGGCGATGGCACCGGAGGTGTGGCATCGCCTGGTTCCGGTGTGGCATCCGGCGGTGGGCTTTCAGCCGACGATGGAGGAAGCGGAAGATCGGGGACCCATGGCGGAACCATTGGCACTCCCGATGGTGAGCCGCTACTTGACTGAGATGTTCCCATTGCTTCTCCTTGCCTTTATCGCGTTCTTCACGGGCTTGGCGATATCGTCATCTTCGTTCCATGCATCGAAAACGTTTTTCGACCACAACTCGTCGGCAATCTTGGGGACAATGCTCGCCCTGATCTGTGTGGCCGGGCGTTCTTTCAGGAACCCTGAGAGTCGTTGCCCTTGAGGCGCATCTGCAGCAGCCACGGCCATGCAGGCTTCCAGAATCGCAGGCGTACCCCACTCCTGCTCCTGACGGGCGCGACCGAGTAACCGGTCCATGATCACTGACATCTCTGGCCGCGGCAGCGCCACGAGACGATCTTTAATACTGCCGGCCATCTCGGGATGCTCCAACAGCGCTTCCAAAAGATCGGCGGCCTCCGCTGACAACCGATCCTCTGGCGTGATCAATGGCGCATGCTCGCGGCTCACGTAGAGCGCACCTCGCAAGTCGATCCCTCCAACGAACGGCGGCAAACGCAGCCATTCGGTGATGAACGAATCGTCCCACGGCGGCTTCCTTTGCACGGCATCCCCCGCAATGGCCTTCGCCTCCCAGTCGACAAGAAACGCCGGCTTGCCATCGTCGCTCTCGGTGACCGACTTGATCAATTCCAGGTAGGCCTTGGGGTCCCCGCATCGCTCGAATAGGAGCACCTTGGCAAGCGCAGATTCATCGACACCGACGCCTTGGGCACGAGACATCGACATGCGAATCGACAGCGCGTTCAGGAAACGCTTGATCAAACGCGGATTGCCGGCGATTCCTGTCGCGCTTGTCATCAAAGGCGCAAGCCGATCAGCGGCGTCGAGGCGCGCAATCAGCGCATCAGAGAGTTTGTCGTTCAGACTTCTGAGGAACTTGAGATCGACTCGCTTTCCTTGCCATGATCGCCCTAGCTGCGAGCACACCTCTCCTCGTATTCGTTCTTTCTCTTTGAAATCAAGGTCGCTGTTCTCGATAAACAGCATCATCATGTATGCACGAACCTCTTGCGTCCCCAACGGAGGAACGCGAATCGGAACCTGAATGAGTTTGTCGAAGTAATTAATGACGAGTTCATCGTCTACGCCTTGGAAGTGGCGCTTGACGGCGTGCTTGATCATCTGGTCATCGGCAGCGATAACGAATGCCGTGTGCTCCAAGAACAGAAGAAGACGAATGGCCTCCAACGTGGAGATCGTGGTTTCGGGAAGGCACCGATCCAGATCGTCGATGAGCACCACCAATGTGACGTCCATCTCCCTGAGCAACTCTTTGAAACTCGTACGGAGAGCTTCAATCTCCTTTGGCGGCGAAGTGGTCTTTTTATGCTTGATCAAGCCTGTCGCCACTTTCTCAGCTTCTCCCGCTGCCGTTTTGACTGCGTCAACCGCCTCCTTGTCGACATCGCCTGCGACCAAGCCCTTACCAAATCCCCAGAGTTCTCCCAGAAGGCCTCCGGGCGGCAGCCCCAACGCCAGCGAGGCGGCCGATCCGGCTGCGAGCTTAATTGCACGAAACCAGTTGACCCGTTCGAGTAAGTCCTTCGCTTTGTCTATTCCTGTCTTTCGCTCTTCAGCCTCCTTCGCCAACGTTGAAGCAACCACTTCGATGAGCGCAGCGCGGGCATCGTCATATCCCTGATAGAGCCACGCATTGAATTCGACAAAGATGAACTTGCTCGGCTTTGCCCCCTCAGCATGCCGCGCCGACAACTCGGTGCGGATTAGTTTGATCATCGAAGACTTTCCGACGCCCCACGCGCCGGAAACACCAATTGAGATAGGCCGCGATTGCGCCTGCTCGATGATCTCGGCTACCGTTTTAGCAATGCCGCCGAAATTCAGAAAATCCTGCGCAGTCTCGTTGTCCGTCCACATCGTCGCAGCCCTCTCTTATTTCGAATTCGCGCGCCGACTCACACTCGCAAGCATGGATAGGCGCTCCAGACACATGCGTCGTCGTTATCGACTCAACAGCCTTGGATATTTTTTCGTTCGCAATTCTTGCAGCGCTTTGTTAGTCAGCTTCCAAGCGTCACCCTTCAGGCGCGCGACCAGCTCCGTCCAGACGCGTTCGAATGCCTGTATCGCATCGTCGTCATTGAAACGGACGCCCGCTGGGAGCAACGGCTCGATGTCTTCTGTCAGGCTGCGCGTGAGCTTTTCCAGCATGCGTTGTTCGGCAACGGCGCGCGTGATGGGCTTGCCTTCGAGCGTCAGGTAATGATCGAAGCAGGCGATGAGCTTGTCGGGGTCCAGCGCGAGTTGTTCGAGTCCGTGATGTAGATCGAACAGATCGCGGTTCTTGCGCCGCTGCAGCAGCGCCCGCAGCTTGGTGCCGAATATTTCTTCCGGCTCGAACGAGTCGATCTCGGTGCTTGTTTGGTACCAGCCGCTGTCCACCGCGAGGGGGTATCGCTTGATGCCCAGGAGATTTTCATGCTCGCGGGTGTTGATCTCGACCTTGAGTTTCAGCGTCGCCTGCGCATCGGCCTCGGGCGTGAACTTGAACGCTAGATGCATTGAATGCCCTGCCTGCTCACGCTTGCACGGCCCCAGCCACGACAGCGCGTGGCGAATCGCATCGACAGTCATGCCGATGGGCTCGGCCTGCGTTTGCACGAGGTCGATGTCTTCCGAATAGCGCAGCGGCTGCTTGAACAGCAGCTTGTTGATAGCCGTGCCGCCGCGGAACGCGATCTTGCCCTTCAGCGCTGGCGCGTTGAACAGGTCGCACAGCGCGCGGCAGATGATCAGGTCTTGTTCGACCTGCCGCGCATCGGGCCAGGGCGCCTTTGTACTCCAGGCTTGAATGTAGGCACTCGGAATCAATCGTCGATCTCCACGGGGTCATTGATGACGAGCTTCCACTTGGCATCTTTCTCGTGAAAATCGGCCAGCGACGCGATTAGAGGTTTGACGGCAGGGTCCAAGCGCTTCATGGATTTTGCCCTCTGGGCGAAAGGGGCAAGTGCCTTGGCCTGGCGCTGGTGTCCGGCACGATCGAGGAGATAGCCAAGTCGGCGCACGGAAGAATTTTCATAGGCGGCGGCCGCTTTCGCGAGGCTACGCGGGTCGGCTCTGGCGCCGATGTCCTTGGCGATCTGGGCAAGCCCGTTGATGCCGGCTGCCTTGTGGAAGTAGCGGGCGCAGTCGAGCAGCGTCAGTTCGACGCCGGCTACCTTGGCAAATCCGGTGTCGGTTTTCAGTTGATCGAGCCAGTCGGACTGATTGGTCTCGCTGAAAGCGGCTGCGGCTTGGTAGACGAACTGAAGCCGGTGACGCCCGATCTCGAAATCGCGAAGCTGTTTTGGAGTGATGACCTGGAAGACCATCGCCGCCTGGTGCGACGACCCGTGGAATGCCGCGGCACGCAACAGCGAAACCCGATAGTCGAGCCCCTGATGCTTCATCAAGGGGTCGATCCAGCGAGCAGGATCAGGGGCACCGGAGATCCGGTCCTCGGGGCGCAGGATTAGGTAGAACCCGTGGCGCGGATTCGCGAGTCGCTGCTTCTTGATCAGCCGGGTGATGGCTGCATTTAAAGTCTCGGGCGTAAGGTCGAGTGCGGCCAGTGCCTCTTCGCGCACGAAGCAGGAGCGGCCGCGCGCAAGCAGTTCGTCGAGGTAGAGGTCGAGGGAGGCCATTCCCCGATCATATGCAAAACATGACAAATAACCAATCTTTTTGCGTATGCCTGGGCGGTCGGCAACCATTCCGACCCACATTCTCGCAGTAGAGCATCCCGGCTTGCGGCCGGCGGGCTCGCGGGCTATGTCCCGCGCCTCATCAAGTCGCCGCCATTCGGTGACGTCTCCGGCCCCCGACCCGACAGGCCAGCTGCCCGCGCGCTCCGCTTGACACTGAAGCCTTGGGCGATTCCGCCCAAGGTCACAGGAGCACGACCATATGGTCCGTCGCCGATTCCTCCATGCTAAAGATCCCGAAGACCACGCAGGAGCGGACGGTTCTGCTACCTCCCCCGGCGCAAGCGACGCTAAAAATCTTGTTGGCGAATGCCGAAGAGCGCGAGCCACTGAATTGGGTGGTCAAGGTGAACCGCCACGAGTCGCGTATAGACCGCGTTCGGTTGCTGCTGTCGCCCAAGAACCAAGCCTGGCGAAAGGTGGTAAACGACTGGTTCATGCCCACTACGTAGAACACCAATTGGGCCGGCATTGTTAAACGTGCCCAGGTCAGACATCGCCCCCCTATCAGACCCGGCATACTTACACCTGCTGTAGCCTCACCGCGCGGCGGAACCTAGCTTTCGTCGTCAATCGAATGGGACACCGCGACTATTCCATACTGGTGAAGATCCATGCTCGCGGCTTGATTCCGAGTCTCCGAGAGAGCTTGGGGTATCTGGGGGCATGAATAAGCGCGTTCAAATTGTCCAAAATTTACCCCAGATAAAGATGGATTTGTAGATAAATATTTAATTTAAATGATAAAAGCAGACTACTCCGCGCACACCCCACTGATGCAGCAGTACCTTGCGATCAAGGCCCAGCACGCAGAGACGCTGGTGCTGTTCCGCATGGGCGATTTCTACGAAATGTTCTACGAGGACGCGCGCAAAGCCTCGCGGCTGCTGAATATCACGTTGACCAAGCGCGGCGAATCCGGCGGCCAGCCGGTGGTCATGGCCGGCGTGCCGCATCACCAGCTGGAAAATTATCTGGCGCGGCTGATCCGCCTCGGCGAGTCGGCGGTGATCGTCGAGCAGGTCGGCGATGTCGGCGTCGATAAAGGCCCGGTGCGGCGTGAAGTGGCGCGCATCGTCACGCCCGGCACGGCGACCGAAGAAGCCTTGCTCGACCCGCGCACGCAAACGCTGCTGGCCGCCGCCTGCTTCGTCGGCGGCCGCTACGGCTTGGCCTGGCTGGAGTTGTCGTCCGGCCGCTTTAGCGTGCTGGAAAGCGCCAACGAAGGCGATTGGCTGGCCGAGCTACACCGGCTGCACGCCAGTGAGTTGCTGGTGCCGGAAGACGCGCTGCTGCCGCTCGCTGGGCTGAGTCCGCGCAATCGCCCAATCTGGCATTTCGACCCGAGTTCGGCGCGGCGCCTGCTGATTGAGCAATTCGCCACCCGCGACTTACGCGGCTACGGCGCCGAAGACCTCAACGCCGCGCTCGGCGCTGCCGGCGCGCTGCTGCAATACGTGCAAGAAACGCAGAAAGCGCAGGTAGCGCACATCAGCGGCCTGCGCGTTGAAACCATCGACGAAGCGCTAACGCTGGACCCGGCAACCCGGCGCAATCTGGAAATCGAATACTCGCTCTCGGGCAGCCACGAACACACCTTGGCCGGCGTGCTCGATCACTGCGTGACCGCGATGGGCAGCCGCCAGCTGCGGCGCTGGCTTTCGCGGCCGCTGCGGGATCGCGGCCAGATCGGCGCGCGGCACGATGCCGTGGCGCTGCTGCTCGATGGCGCCGCCTATCGGCCACTGCGCGATAGCTTGAAGCCGGTGGCTGACATCGAACGCATCCTCGCGCGCATCGCGCTGCGTTCCGCCCGGCCGCGCGATCTCACCGGCCTCGCGCAAAGTCTCGGCGCGCTGCCCGCTGTTGCCGGACAAGTCGAGGCGCTGGAAACACCGTTGCTGCAGCGCCTGCGGCAAGACCTCGGCGAATACGACGAATTGGCGGCGCACCTACTCGGCGCCTTGGCCGACGAGCCGCCGGTTTTAGCGCGCGACGGCGGCGTTTTCCGCGCCGGTTTTGACGCCACGCTTGATGAACTGCGCAATCTCTCCAGCAACGCCGACGGCTATCTGCTCGATCTGGAAAGCCGCGAGCGGGCGCGCTCCGGCATTGAAACGCTGAAAGTCGGTTACAACCGCGTGCAAGGCTACTTCATCGAAATCGGCAAGAGCCACAGCGCCCGCGTGCCGGTGGACTACACCCGCCGGCAAACGCTGACCAACGCCGAGCGCTACATCACCGAGGAGCTGAAACGCTACGAAGAGCAAGTGCTCGGCGCTCGCGACCGCGCGCTGGCGCGCGAAAAACAGCTCTACGACGAATTGCTGGATGCCCTCGCGGCGCAATTGCAGCCGCTGCAAAAAATGGCCGCAGCGCTGGCTGAACTCGATACGCTGGCCTGCTACGCCGAGCGCGCCGAAGCGCTGCGCTGGCACCGGCCTACACTCACTGATGCTCCCGGCCTCGAAATCAGCGCAGGCCGGCATCCGGTCGTCGAGGCCACGCTCGCCAGCCCGTTCGTGCCTAACGACTTGCAGTTCGACGACACGCGCCGGCTGCTGATCATCACCGGCCCGAACATGGGCGGCAAAAGCACGTATATGCGCCAGACCGCGCTGATCGTATTGCTCGCCTACGCTGGCAGCTACGTGCCGGCCGATAGCGCCCAGCTCGGGCCGATCGACCGCATCTTCACCCGTATCGGCGCCGCCGACGACCTCGCCCGCGCGCAGTCGACGTTCATGGTCGAGATGAGCGAAACCGCGAATATCTTGCACAACGCCACCCGCGCCAGCCTGGTGCTGATGGACGAAGTCGGCCGCGGCACGTCCACTTACGATGGCCTCGCGCTGGCGCGCGCCAGCGCTGAACATCTCGCCGCCCACAGCGGTGCGCTCACCTTATTTGCCACCCATTATTTCGAACTCACCGCGCTCGCCGCGGAGCTGCCGGGCGTCGCCAACGTCCATCTCGACGCCGTTGAATACAACCAAGGCGGCAGCGAGCAACTGGTGTTCTTGCACCGTGTGCAAGACGGCCCCGCGAATCGCAGCTACGGCTTGCAAGTCGCCGCGCTCGCCGGCGTTCCGGCCACCGTTGTCGCCCGCGCCCGCGCCATCCTCCACGAACTCGAACGCGGCCCGGCGTTACCGGCGATCACCCCGAAAGCCAACACAAAAGCCAGCGCGCCGCAGTTATCGCTATTCGCCGCACCGGAGTCACCGGCATTAAAACTGCTTGACGCAATCGACCCCGATGCCTTGACGCCGCGCGAAGCCTTGGAATGCTTGTATCGTTTAAAGACAGCGCGGTAGCGCCAGTCGGCGCCTAAACCAAGCGCCGGGTTTACTCGGCGCGGAAATAGCGCGTTGCGGTTAATCGCTCCGAGATCGCAGTTGTTTTGTTATCGCGATAACCCTGCGCGCGCAGTGCTGCGCGGACGGCGGCATCACCGAACGGGCTCGCCTTACCTTTTTCGTAGATCGCCCAAAGGCCGCGGCACGGCAGCGTGGCGTGCAGAGCAACGACTTGCGCCAATGCGTCTGGCGTCAGCACCACGGCGATCAGTACCGCCGCCGTGCTCGGATCTTGAGTACGGGCGCCGCCGAGTGCGGCGATCAGCGCGGGTTCGTCCAGGGCGCCAAGAACCCACGCCGGCTGCGCGGCGCTAATGCCGAGTTTGGCTGCGAGCGTTGGCGGCGGCGTGTTGATTTTCTGCAGCCATTTCGCAGCTTCGACTGCGCCCAGTTCCAGCGCAATTGATTCTTCGCCGACCTGAAATACGAGCTGCTCGCCGCTGACTCTCAGCTGCGTCAGCGCGACGATCGGATAGCGCTTTTTCAGCGTCGCACCGCGGACAATCAGCTCAGTCGCTTCGAGCAAGGCTTTCACCGCTTCGCGCTGCGCGCCAACGACGCAAACTGTTTGCGCTTCACGTCCCATGGTCGGCGCTTACCATCGCAGCACGCACGCGCGGGTGCCGCGCCCAGGCTGGCATCTGCGCCATATAGGCCAGCGTATCGGCCTCGGCTTGGGCGCGGGTCAGCGCGGAATTTTCGCGCAGCGCCCATTGCACCATGCGTGCGAAGCGCGTCTCGAAGTCTTGCAAGATGCCTTGGTCATCGACGCAATATTGGCAGTAGGCGCCGCTGTCGATCGCGAGGCCGCAGCTTTCACAGGTGTGGGTCATCGGGTGCACCTCAAGGTTAAGGATCCAGCGACGGCAGGCCGGCGAGCAAGGCCCGCAGCCCATCGAGTAATTGTTGCCGCTGTGGCGCGTCCAACTGGTCAGCTGCCACGGCGATACGCGGCCGATCCAGCACGTCTAGCGCGTTGAGCAAGGCCTGCCGGCCGGCTGGACTCAGCCAAATCAAAACCTGGCGTGCGTCGTCGTCATCGCGTTGACGGGCGAGCAAGCCTTCGGCTTCGAGCGCGGAGATTTTTGCGCTTAACGTGGAAAGCGCGCGGCCAAAATGACGCGCGAGTTCCGACAAACGACTCGGCCCCACCTGCGCCAGATGTTGCAACAGCGCGGTGGTCTCGTCCGATAACACCGCGCGGCTGTCATCAACGCGGCGGGCAGCGAGGCGATAGAGCTCGCGGTAGAGCTGACCGAACTGCTGCGCGAATTCATCTGTGTTCATGCGCAGATTGTCGGCCACAGCGGCGGCTTCGAATAGTCCGAAGGATCACGCACTGCTTTTCAACAACTCGCAGCGGCGTTTTATTCAGGCGCGATGCCGCGAGCCTGTTTAGGACATCGCACGAATCATATTGAGCAATACCACGACCACCGCCGCCAAAATCAGCGCCAGCGATTTCCAGAACAGAACCGGGTTTCGTTCCAGCAACGGCGCGCGAGTTTGGTTGAGGAAGGCGCGGTTCGGATGGCGCAAGTCGTAGACGAATTCCGATAAGGTGTCGTAGCGTTTCTGCGGATTGGGGTGCACCGCTTTTTTTAACACGCCGTCCAGCCAAGCGGGAATTTCGCGCTGCTCGTCCAAGGCTGACACATACTGCAGCTGGCGCTGCGCGGCCTTGGTTCTGATTCTTGCGACCTGCGTTCCGTACGGCAGCCTGCCGGTTAGCATTTGATAGCTGAGCACGCCGAGCGCGAATAAGTCAGATCGCTCCGAGCCGCCTTCGCCGACAAAATACTCCGGCGCTGTGTATTGAATCGCACCGAGAATTTCTGCGCGCGGCGCCGCGGCGTTATCGATCCAGCCAGCGACGCGTACCGAGCCGAAATCGATAATCTTCACCGTACCGGCGCTATCGATCATGATGTTGTCCGGCCGCAGATCCTGGTGCAGCATTTCCAGGCGATGAAACGCCTGCAAACCGTTGGCGATTTGCGCAACGATGTTGCGGACCGCTTCCAAGTCTGGTTTCGGGTGGTCGATCAGCCACTGCGCCAGGGTTTTACCGTCAATAAATTCCATCGCGACGTAGAGAAAATTGCGTTGTCGCGTCGGCGTGCAAGGTTTCAATATGTGGGCGTTGTTGATCCGGCGTGCCACCCATTCTTCGACTAAGAAGCGGTCGAGATAGGCGCCATCGTTTTGCCGATCAATCGACGGCGTTTTCAGCGCCACGCGCTGGCCGGTTTCGTTATCAATCGCCAAATAGATATGGCTGCGGCTGCTGCCGTGTAGTTCTCGGAGGATGGTGTAGCCGTCGAATTCCATCCGCGCGTCGAGAATCGGTGGCAGCGCCAAACTGGAACGCTGGCGCTGAATCTCTTCGTTGTCTTGCCTGGGTAGTGCTTCAATCCGCACGACCTGCATCGTCAGATTATCTGCGCTGCCGGCGTGCATGGCGGCGTCGATTACCGTCCTTGCTGCTCCGTCGAGATCGTGTTCGTGCGTTCGAATCGCAGCGGCGATTACTGTGGCTTCGACGTGCTCGTAAACGCCGTCCGTCGCCAGCACATAAACCTCACCCGGTTCGATAGCGAAGGACTGATAGTCGATCTCCACCTGCGGATTAATCCCGAGCGCACGGCTGAGGTAATGCTGCGCCGACGATAGCGACACGCGGTGATCCGTCGTCAGCAATTCCAGAGACAACCCCTGCAAACGGTAGATGCGGGTATCGCCAACGTGAAAAATATGCGCCGTGGTTGACTTGATCACCAATACGCTCAGCGTACAAGCATAACCGCGGTCTTTCTCGAACCGATACTGACTGCGCTGCGTCTGCGCGTACAACCAAGAATTGATTGCCGTCAGCACCCGCTGCCCAGAGCGCTTCACGCTCCAAGCATCGGCGGTGCAGTAATAATCTTCGAGCAAGCCGCGCACCGCCGCTGCGCTGGCGACTTGGCTCACGTCACTGCTGCCAATACCATCGGCAATCGCAACGACGATCCCTTTCGCGCTCAGCTGCGGCTCGCCCGGAATGCAGGCGCCGTGGAAATCTTGATTGACCGCCTTACGGCCTTTATCCGAGCCTTGCCCGATCGAAACTCTTAATGCGCTGGACATCGTCTGGGCCAAGGCATCTCAGCAGCGTCGAAGGCTGAGATGCCTTCACCGACAGTTAGATTACGTCAGAACGCGCTTCGGCGCGGTTCGCACATGGGTGGCGTACAGCGTTAAGCCGGTGAACGCGAGCCCGCCGACGAGATTGCCGAGCACCGTCGGAATTTCGTTCCAGATCAGATAGTCAAGAATCGAGAATTTACCGCCCATGATCAAACCGGACGGAAATAGAAACATATTGACGACGGAATGCTCGAACGTCATACCGAAGAACAGCATGATCGGCATCCACATCGCGATGACTTTGCCGCTGACCGTCGTTGAAATCATCGCGCCGACCACGCCAGTGGAAACCATCCAATTGCACAGCATCGCGCGGATGAATATCGTCAGCATGCCGGCTGCGCCGTATTGCGCGTAGCCCAACGTGCGCTTTTCGCCGATGCCAGCGATGATTGTGCCGACTTTATCGGGCTCGGTTGAAAAGCCGAACGTGAAGATGATCGACATCAGCACCGCCACCGTTAACGCACCGAGGAAGTTGCCGATAAACACCAAGCCCCAGTTACGCAAGATGCCGGGGATTGTTACGCCCGGCCGTTTATCGAGCCAGGCCAGCGGCGTTAGTACGAAGACGCCGGTCAGCAAGTCGAACCCCAGCAGGTACAGCATCGAAAATCCCACTGGAAATAGAATCGCCCCGATAATCGGATACCCGGTTTGCACCGAAACGGTCACCGCGAATACCGCAGCGAGCGCCAAAATGGCGCCTGCCATATACGCCCGGATAACAGTATCCCGCGTCGACATATAGATTTTGGATTCGCCCGCATCAACCATTTTGGTCACAAATTCCGACGGCACTAGATAAGCCATACCTACCCCCGATAAAGACATGATTAGAATCACAGGCAAAAAAAAGCGCCCATTCCCGCGCCCTCGTAACCGAAGTGCAGAGAATGGACGCCGTTGTCCATGAATTTAGGCGCGGGCGAAGATCGCCACGCGTTCAATCAAGCCGCCTTTAGCCTGACACCAATTTAAAGCAAAAATTGCGCCGTTCTATATGCCGCCAGACGGCTCGGAACGCGCGCAGCGCAAGCACGGACTACATGCCCGCGTTGTGCAGCATGATCTTGACCACGGCGATCAGGCCCAGTACGAATAAAACGGTCAGCACAATCGCCACGCCGATGAACACCCAGGGCTTGCCGCTGCCGAAATCACGCTCGCGGTTTTTATCGCTTTGCACGCCAAAAAAGGAGGCGAGCACGCTAAAAATCGCATCGACTACGGTCGGCGCTTTCGGTGCAGGGTTCTTTGCTTCGGTAGGTTCGGCCATCACGGGTCTCAGAAATCGTTGTAACGGATTGAATAGGTAAAAATGCCACTGCGCCGCTTATTCCGGCGGCAAGCCCAGCGCCGCGAGCAGCGCGGGCCGTGCATTCAACTCAACATCCAGCGTCGCCAGCATGATGAAGACTCCGGCCAAACGCCGGTGCAGGAACACGATCTCCGGCGGCGGCACGCGGAAGTAAGTCGATAACGCATTCCGTGCCGCGACATTCGCCACCCGCATCGGCAGCTGGCTTGCGCCCCAGCGATATTCGCCGCGGCGGGTGTGCAACTCCGCCGGGACGCGCGGATCGTCCGCTTTGGCGAAGGGCTCCACAATCAGCTCACACATTTGCGCGAACGCCGCCAGCACCGGCGCCGGAAACTGCGGTTGCATCAGGCCGATGTCCACCGCCCCGCGCAGCACCTCGGCGTGATCACGGTGCACGGCGCCGGAAACGATTTGCGAATACGAGCGAATGAAACTGCGCTCAAAATGGCGCATCGCGCCGAAATCGAGCAAGACGATGCGATCGGTGCCGGCCCGGCTGCCGATGCGGAACCGGTAGTTGCCGAAATTCGGGTCGGTTTGCAGCAGACCCCAGTCGAAAAACTCGGTTGCGAACAATTCAAAAAACGCGGCGCCGAGGCGGTTGCGCCGGGTTTGAGATAAACCTTGCACGGCCAGATCGCGCACCGCCACGCCGGCTTCGTAGGTCATCGTCAACACGCGGTCCGATGAATACTCCGGCAACACCTGTGGCACGACAAAGCGCGGATCGTGCGCCAACCGCTGCCGGAAGTCCTCGGTATAGCGGGCCTCGGCGACGTAATCCACTTCCCGCCGCAGCATGTCGCGAACTTCCGCGAACGACGGTGCCAGGTTCAGTTCCTTCGGCACCAACCGTGTCATCGCCAGCAGGCGTGACAGCGTGCTGATATCGCTATCGATCGAATCAGAAACGCCGGGATACTGAATTTTCACCACCAGCGGCTGGCCATCAGTCTTGCGCACCGCGTAGTGCGCCTGCCCGAGTGAGGCGGCGGCGATCGGCACCGGATCGACCTCCAACTCCGCTAAACGCTTGCGGCCGATACTTTTCTCCAACGCCGGTCCCACCACACGCCAGTCTACCGGCGGCGTGTCGTCCTGCAGATCAGCCAGCACCTCTACCGCTTCCTCCGGCAGGAAATATTGGCCGAACAAAGACAGCATCTGGCCGGCTTTCATGACGCTGCCTTTCAGCCGGCCCAGCTCGTCGGCCAAGATCGTCGCCTGCTTGCGATAGAACCCGCGATCCGCCTCGGTACGGTCGACCTCGCCGCGGAAGATATTCATGATTGAATGCGCGACGATCTTCGTGCCGGCGCCCAAGCCGAGCTTGGTCAGCGCGATATTGCGCTCCAGCGGCCGCGTTTTGAGCGATCCCATGCTGGGCTTTTTTGAATGATCCGAACTCATTTTTATTGCGAAATGAATAACATGCGCGCGCGCCACCGCACCGGAACCACAGGCCTGCGCGGCGCAGCGTAACGCAAAACCGTGCGCCGCTCGGCAGAACGAACGCGCTGGGAGGGCCGATGATTGGAGCCAGCGCGGCGTCCAGCTAATCTACCGCGTATTCGTTAAAACAATTTTTGGAGGAACTGCATGGCCGTCACCCATTCCCCGGGTTTTCAGCAACTGGTTACCGAAGTCAAAACCCGCATCAAGGAAGTGCACGCCCGAGAAATGCCGGCGTTGCTGGCCGCAGCGCCAACACTGCAACTGATCGATACCCGCGAGGAAAGCGAATACGCCGCAGGCCACGTCCGCGGTGCGGAATGGATTGGTAAAGGCGTTATCGAACGCGACATCGAAATCCGTCACCCGGACAAAAACGAGGTGCTGTACCTGTATTGCGGCGGCGGCTACCGTTCCGCTCTGGCTGCCGACAATCTGCAGAAAATGGGCTACGTCAACGTGTACTCAATCGACGGCGGCTGGCGCACGTTGAAAGACTTGTTGCCGACTGAATAGGCCAAGCCGTCCGCTTACGCCCCCCCACGCTGACCGATAGCGGATTTTCATCGGCGCAGCGAGTACGCGGCAGTCTCCGGTTTAACGATTCGGTGCAAACCCCAAGTCGATACTGAAACGGTGGGACGACTCGCCCTGAAACGCCTCGCTCGGAAACGGCGGGTAACTGCCGCGGCGGACCGTGGTGAGCGCTTGGCGGTCGAGCAAAATCGAGTTCGATGTCGCCTCGATTTCGGCCGATAGCAATTTGCCATCGCGCTCCAGCACGAACGTCACGCGGGCGGTGCCGGACGGATGCTGCAGGCTGGCTTCGCGGCCAGTCGGGTAGCGCTTTAGCGTGTTCAGATAGCTGTTGATCGCCGCCAGATAGCTCCGCATTTTCGCCGCCGAAAGATTTTGCGCATCCACTGCCGGGGCAGGGCTAGCCGTGGGCGCCGCCGCAACCGGCGCTGGCGTCGGCAGTGTCTGCACCGCTGGCGCCGGACTTGGCGATGCAGGCGGTGCCTCAAGCGGCTTCGATGCAACAACGGGCGCTGGCGCCAGTGCTGACGTCTGCGCCACCGCTGTCGATGGCGATGCAACTGCCGGCGGCGGCGCAGCAGGCGTTCGCGCTGGCGCTGCGGCTACCACTGCGGGCGCTGGCGCAGGGGCAGCCGTTGCAGGCTTCGTCGCCGCCAGTTGGCGCACAGCATCCTGTGCGGCCTTATCGGCCAACGCTTTCTGTTTCTGTGTTTCCTGGGCTTTTTTATCGCGGGAAATGAAATCCAACGCGAGGCGATCCAACGCTGAGGCTTCGCCGGCAGGCGCCGCTGCCGCGTCTTCTGGCTGCGCGCCGTCGACCACAGCGGCAGGGACATTCAGCGCCGCCTGTGGCGGCTGGGCGCGGCGCGGGATCAAGCCATAAACCGCGGCCAACACCAGAACTGCAACGCCGGCCAGCAAACCGAAATGCCGCTTCGATGGCCGGGTATCTGGCGTCAGCTCAACCGGCGGCGGAACATCGACCGAGCCACTGCCGCCCAGAGCATCGCGCCAAACGGCAACGGTTTGCGGCCGTAACGCCGGTTCTAGGCGTAGTGCCCAGTCGATCGCGCGGGCAAAGCTGTCCGAGCAACGCACCCGTGTTGCTTCGCTTATCGGCTTTAAACTGACGCCCTGGCTGCGGGTGGCTGCAGCCAGCGGCGGCGCGCCGCTCAGCACCCAGTAGGCAATGACCCCGAGGCTGTAAAGATCGGTACTCGGGCCGAATACGCTGTTTGCGATTGCCTCTTCGGGCGCCGCGTACGGCGCCGCTGCTTCGCTGGTCACCAGCCGCGCTTTCATCCGCACGGCGCCACGCAACACACCGAAGTTCAGCAATTCAACGCCGGCATCTTGATCCCGCACCCAGATGTGTTCCAGGCGCAGATCGCGATGTTGAAAGCCCGCCGCGTGCGCAGCGTCCAGCGCACCCAGAACTCCGTGCAGAATGCGCCGCAGCGGGTTTTCGGCCAGCGTGCCAACCTGCTCTAGCAGACTGCGCAAGGTCTGCCCCGGCGTATGCGCACTGACGACATAACCCGTGCCGTTAGCCTCGAACTGGCGCAGCAACGTCGGCACGCTGGGATGCGATAGCCGCGCCAGCTGGGCCGAGCGCTCCAAGAACGCGCGCAGCCAAAAGCGCAGCGAGTTGCGGTCGTCGGCGTCACGCGGTCGGATCACGCCGTCGGCGCCGCGCTCGGCAAATTCCTGCGGCAAAAACTCGCGTATCACGCAGGTGTGCTGGCTGGCGTCTTCGGCCAAGTAGGTGAAGCCGGACGGACTGTGGCTGATGGCACGCTCAATCACATAGCTGTCGAGTCGCGCCCCCGGTGCCAGCGGCGTCACCGCGAAGTTCTTACTCATCGTCTCAATTCCCAGGCACATCACCGGCTGACGGGCACTCCACCCATTCCGCCTGCGTAATTAAATTTCGACGTCGCCGAACCGGCGTCGCTACGTCCTACCTAGGCCAACGCGCACTCGGTTGCACCGTGGCAATTCGAGGGCAAAGTAAAACTGGGGCCTTGATACGCTGCAGGGTGCCGGCGTTTTCTTTTATCTCGCCAGCATCAGCCGCTGCCCAATCTACACGCGCATCATTGAGGTCTTATTGCATTAAACAGGCCATTTTCGGCGCGATTGGAATTCTGCTCGCCAAAAATATATCTGCCGAAAAAGCTGCGCTTCATGCCGCTAAATTTTGTCGAACTGCGTTGATCTCCGCGTTCACGCCGACACTCGATACGTTCGTCGTAGCGGCAGCGACAGCGCTACGCCCTACAAAGGTGCCGTGAGATTCATGTTTAAGATTAGTTCGATCGCGTAGCTTGATCAGCAGCCCCGATACAGCGCAGGCGGACGCCCGTACTCCGATGTCAACGGCTGGCGCTGAGGGGTGGATTCACCATGGCCGAGTTGGCGGCATCATTCGCCGTCTAGAATGACCGCATGACGACAACGCCCCCGCCCAAGCAGCAAACGCTCGCCGCCGATGACCGCTGGCCGTTCATTCGCGATGTCCTCATCGTTCAGCTCAAACTGGTCCTCGGCAATCTGCAGAACCTGCTGCTGGTGCCGATCTCGATCGGCGCTGCGCTGATTGATCTCGTCTTCAAGGGCGAACGTCAGGGCGAGCGTTTCTACAAAGTGCTGAAAATCGGGCGCTATGCCGATGAAGCAATCAACTTGTACGGCGCCGTCGGCGGCTATCACGCTGCTGAACGGGCACCGGAGGACGCCGATCTCGGCAGCGCGTCTGGAAAAAGCGGGCCGCCGTCAGCGGTCGATAGCGTTATCCGCCGCGTTGAGGACGCCATCGTCCGCGAATATCAAAAAGGCGGCACCGCTGCGAGCGTAAAAACGGCCGTGGACCGCGTGCTCGATCAACTTCAGCGTGAAGACAAAAATAAGTCGCGCAGCGGCGACAGCAACGGCGGCGGCAAACCGCATTAGTTAGGGGCACAACCGCGGTCGCACTGCGCGTTCAATTCCGCGCTGCGAAAATAGCAGTACTTCCACGCCACTTTCGGCGTGCCGGCCGGCGCTAACGCCGGGCCAGATATTTACGCGCTGCCAGCATCGCAAAAGCGAGCAACCATCAACGCTGCAGCGTCTTTCTACCGGCAGCGAATGGCTGCACTCCGCGGCTTTGCACCGGCAAGCCCAGCCACCGCGCCTAGCGTGCCAGCAACGGCCTCCGTTACGCTGCCGCCAGCGTTGTAATAACGACAAAAAATAGCGAGGAGCGTATCCGATGGACGAGCGCAGCCATTACCGCGCCTGCAATCTCTGCGAAGCGATCTGCGGCCTGGAAATCAAAACCCGTGGCAATGCGATAGTCGCGATCCGCGGCGACGCCGAAGATCCATTTTCGCGCGGTCATATCTGCCCGAAAGCCGTGGCGCTGAAAGACCTGCACGAAGATCCAGACCGCCTGCGCCAACCACTGAGGCGCACCGCCAACGGCTGGGAAAGCCTGAGTTGGGATAGCGCTTACGACTACGCCGCCGAACGGCTAGCGGCGCTGCACGGCGAACACGGGGCCGATGCCATCGCCATGTATCTCGGCAATCCGAACGTCCACAACTACGGCTCGATGACGCATGCGCAGCGTTTTCTCGGCCTGATTCGCACCAAGAACCGCTACTCAGCGACGTCAGTCGATCAACTACCGCACCAGTTGCTCGGCTATTGGTTGTACGGCCACCAGCTGCTGGTCGCGATTCCGGACATCGACCACAGCGATTACTTCCTCGTTCTCGGCGCCAACCCAATGGCGTCCAACGGCAGCCTGATGACGGTGCCGGACTTCCCGAAACGGCTGAAAGCGCTGCAAGCGCGCGGCGGCCGCATGGTGGTGATCGACCCGCGCCGCAGCGAAACCGCGGCCGTTGCTGACGCCCACCACTTCATCCGCCCCGGTGGCGACGCCGCGTTTCTGCTCGGCGTACTGAAAACGCTATTCGACGAAAACCTCGCCCGGCCCGGCCGGCTCGCCGAATTTAGCGATGGCCTAGACACCGTACGCGCCGCGCTGGCGCCGCTGGATGCCGCCACCCTCGCCGCCGCCAGTGGCATCAACGCCGCCGACATCCGCCAGATCGCGCATGACTTAGCCGCCGCGCCGCGCGCCGCGGTCTACGGCCGCATGGGCGTTTCCGTGCAGCGCCACGGCACGCTGTGCCAATGGTTGATCCAACTGCTGAATCTGGTCACCGGCAACCTCGACCGCCCCGGCGGTACGCTATTCACGCTGCCGGCGGTCGATACCATTGACTCGCCGCTGTCCAAACCCGGCCACTTCGGCAAATGGCGCAGCCGCGTGCGCGGCCTGCCGGAATTCGGCGGTGAGCTGCCCGTCGCCGCGCTCGCTGAAGAGATGCTGACGCCGGGCGCCGGCCAAGTACGGGCGCTGATCACCGTCGCCGGCAATCCGGTGTTGTCGACCCCCAACGGCCGACAACTCGACCGCGCGCTGGCCGGCCTGGACTTCATGCTGTCGATCGACTTCTACCGCAACGAAACCACGCGCCACGCCGATTTGATTCTGCCGCCGACCAGCGCACTGGAACACGACCACTACGATTTGATCTTCAACGTTTTCGCTGTTCGCAACACCACCCGTTACAACCCGCCGGTGTTTCCGCGGCCCGACGATGCCCGCCACGACTGGGAGATCTTCGAAGCGCTCGGCGCGCGTCTTGCCGCCCAGCTCGGCACGCCGCGTAGCCCGTATCCACGGCCCGAGCAGTTGATCGAACTCGGCCTCGCGGCCGGCCCGTACGGCGCGCAGCGCAAGCACCCGCTGGCGCTCAACCTCAAAACCTTGGCCGCCCATCCACACGGGCTTGATCTCGGCCCGCTGCAGCCGCAACTGCCGCAACGGTTGCAGCACACAGATAAGCGCATCCATTGCGCGCCGCCGGAAATGCTCGCCGAGTTGGCACAGTTCTGCGCCGAACTGCAGGGCGCGCCGGATACTGCAGTGGCGCCTGATCTCAACACGCTGCAGCTGATCGGCCGGCGCCACGTGCGCAGTAATAATTCCTGGATGCACAACTACACGCGCTTGGTCAAAGGCCCAGAGCGGCATCAATTGCTGATGCACCCGAGCGACCTCGCCGCCCGCGCGCTGCAAACTGGCGCCAACGTTACGGTGCGTTCGCGTATCGGCAGTGTTGTGGTTGCCGTGCAGGCCAGCGAGGACGTGATGCCCGGCGTCGTCAGCTTGCCGCACGGCTGGGGCCACAACCGCGACGGCGTTCAACTCGACATCGCTCGTCACCACGCCGGCAGCAGCGTTAACGATCTCACCGACGAAACCGCGCTCGACCCAGTCTGCGGCAACGCCGCGTTGAACGGCGTGCCGGTGACCGTCGCCGCAGCCTGAGCGCAGCTGACGCATGAGCCAGAAAAACATCAGGCCTAGCCTTATTTCTCTATCGATAAAACACCGACGTCTTCAGATCGGAACGCTGCCGCCACCTTGATTTGCCGCAAAGCGCCCGCAGCTTAGCTACGCGATAAAGGCTAAAAGCGGTCGCAACCATCGAGCACTCGTTTTCGGAGATTCGCAATGCGCAAACTATGGGCCGTCCTCGCGGCGTTGACGTTGTTGAGCCTCAGCGGCTGTGGCTACAACACGATGCAAAGCCAAGACGAGCAGATCAAAGCGTCGTGGTCGGAAGTGTTGAACCAATATCAGCGCCGGGCGGACTTGGTGCCGAATCTGGTCAATACCGTCAAAGGTTTTGCCGCGCAGGAAGAGCGCGTGCTCACCGAAGTTACGAACGCGCGCGCCAAAGTTGGCGCCGTGCAGGCAACGCCGGAGTTGGTGAACGATGCCCAAGCGTTCGCCAAGTTCCAGCAAGCGCAAGGCGAATTAAGCGGCGCGTTATCGCGGCTGTTGGTGGTAACGGAAAATTATCCGCAACTGAAGTCCGACGCTGCGTTCCGCGATCTACAAGCCCAGCTTGAAGGCACCGAGAACCGCATCACCGTTGCGCGCAACCGCTATATCCAGGCCGTGCAGTCGTACAACGTGACCGTGCGCAGCTTCCCCAGCAACTTAACGGCAAAGCTGTTCGGCTATACGACGAAAGCCAACTTCACGGTTGAGAACGAAGCAGCGATTTCGAAACCGCCAGCGGTGGAATTCGCACCGGCACCGGCGCCGACGAAGCCGCAGTAAGTGCGCATCGGCCCCGCAATGTCCGCACCGTTCGCTTTTCCGCGTGCGCTGCTATTGGCGTTTGCGCTGTTCGCGACGCTGATCGCGGCGGCCGATGTGCCGGTGCCGCAGCTGACGCAGCGGGTGACTGATCAAACCGCGACGCTGAACGCCGAGCAAACGCGGGCACTAGAGCAAACGCTGCAAGCGTTTGAAGCCCGCAAAGGCAGCCAGATCGCGGTGTTGATCGTACCGACTACGCAACCGGAAACGATCGAGCAATACGCCATTCGCGTTGCCGAGCAATGGAAGCTCGGGCGCAAGGCGGTGGATGACGGCGCTCTGCTGATCGTCGCCAAAGAAGACCGCACGCTGCGTATCGAAGTCGGCTACGGCCTCGAAGGCGCGCTGAACGATGCCACCAGCAAACGCATCATCAGCGAAGTGATCGTGCCGCATTTCAAACAGAACGATTACTACGGCGGCATCAGCGCCGGGGTTGATCAGCTGATACGCGTCGTCGATGGCGAATCGCTGCCGCCACCGCCCGAGCAGAAACGCAGAAGCAGCGGCAAGCAGCCGTTCGGCCCCGGCCTGCTGATCTTTGCGTTAGTGGCCAGCGCCGCGCTGCGCGCGATCTTCGGCCGCTTTGTCGGCTCAACGCTGGCGGCCGGCGTCGTCGGCTTTGTCGCGTGGTGGTTCGGCGGTTTGTTGATCATCGCCATCGTCGCCGCACTCGTCACGTTCGTCTTCACCTTGGCCGGCGGTATCAGTGCATTTGGCATGCGCGGCCTCGGCGGTGGCGGCTTTGGTGGTGGGGGTGGCTTCGGTGGCGGCGGCGGCGGTTTTGGCGGCGGCGGCGCATCAGGACGGTGGTGAGCATGGACATGAAACGCATCCTCCAACACCTCATCACGACCGATCGGCGCGTCGCACGGGACTTTTCGCCGGCCAGCCTGCGGGCAATCGAGCAGGCGATCCACCTCGGCGAAACCGAACACGCCGGGCAAGTGCGCTTCGCCGTAGAAGGCGCGCTAGAACTCGCACCGCTGCTACGCGGCCAGTCCTCGCGTGAACGCGCGGTGGAACTCTTCTCGCTGCTGCGGATCTGGGACACCGAACAGAACTGCGGCGTATTGATCTATCTACTACTCGCCGACCGCGCCGTCGAAATCGTCGCCGACCGCGGCATCACCGCCCGCATCCCCGCCGAACAATGGCAGCTCATTTGCCGCGCAATGGAAAACGACTTCCGCCACGGCGATTACGAAGACGGCGTCATCAGCGGCATCCACGCCGTAACGCGACACCTCGCCGAACAATTCCCCGCACGCGGCAGCAGCAGTAACGAACTGCCTGATGCGCCGGTAGTGCTTTGAGTCACCTACGCCATACACCGCCACAAAGCTGACTTTTGCCATTCGCAATCTGCCGACTACAAAATCGTGCGGATAAAAAAGCCGCCGACCGCCAGACATTAGAAAGCAGGCAACGGCGCAGTGGAATGCGGACTGTTTACTTCAAATGCGCACGTCCTCCTGCCCTGCATCTCCACGCCCTGGCTCAGCAGCGAATAGATCAGGGTGTCCACAAAACCGTAGGAACCGTCCCCCGTCCGGTTGAGCGAGTGGTTAGGCGTCGCTCGCCGGCTGCGAACGCTACGGTGCGACGACAACCAGGCGTGGAAAGTAGCCTCTATACGGGGTGGGGTCGCGAGTAAGTACGCTCAGATTCGAGACTGCGGCGTGAGCGCCGATGTAGAAGTCGGGCATTGGCTTCTGCTTCGAACCACCTCTACTTCGATACAGTGCGAATGCGGCAGCTGTCAACGCTGCGCATGTCCAAGGAAGAGGCGTTCGCAACGTGTCATAAACATCGAGCAGCGCGTCGAGAGCATCTACGTCGGGACCGGGAACCAGCAGCTCTGTATAGACAATGAGGTTTACATGCAGAGGTGATCGTTCGCTGAGCTTCTGAATCTGCTCGATAGCCCACTCGTGCCACGGACTATTCGCGTCGATGCAGTCGACCCAGACGTTTGTATCTACGAGGGTGCCGGCACTGCCATCGTAGTTTGCGAGATTAGCGCCGGCCACGGCGCGCAGGAGTTGGAGCGACCTCTTCGCCGCGGAGGAAGGTCATGATCTCATCTGCTCCGAGCTGCTTAAACTCCGGCTTCAGGCTGCCTCGAACACGAGCCGCAGCGGCACGCAGCTTCGCGCGACGGTCTTCCTTGACCCCGGTGCCAACCGGCGTGATCACGATCCTGCTGCCCTCCAGACTGAACGACACCTCGCTTCCAGGGGCGACGCCCGCAGCTATGCGGATGTGCTTAGGGATGGTGACTTGTCCCTTGTCCGTGACGTGCATACTACCTCTAGTTGGAATTCCGATTCGGAATCCTACCATCGACGACGCCGATGGTGCAACCCTGGTGGATTGCGACGCCTAACGAGTCTGTAGAAAATGCCGGCGCTTTCACCAAAACGCGCAAATGCGGTGATCGACTCTGACGCCGCGTTGTTTGATCGAAACGCGATCATCTGACGATTCCATTCTGTAGCCAGCTTCGGCGATGGCAGGGCCGTGTTGGACGATATCCAACCGATTCTGTCTTTGCCAAGTGCTTTATGGCGCCTTGCCTTGCAGCTTTTGTATGTTGTGCACCAAGGCAAACAGCTTCCACTGTGCATCTACCTTGCATCGGGTTCTGAGCGTGAATCGTCGCAGGTGGTGATTGTGCAGATTGCCAAACACCGGCTCGATGCCTTGCGAATCTTCTGGCTATTCCGCGAAAGCGTTTCGATTTGCTGCTGCGCGCGCTGCGTGAGCGGATCGCTGTTTTGGCCGGCATCCTGCCGCCGGTGCGCATCCAGCAGGTAGCCGATGGCCTTCTCCATCTTCTCCGCTTTCTTCTGCAGATCGGCGCGGGTGCCGCTCCAAGTTCGGGAAGCATTTGAGGGCAGTTTGCAGCCATCCACCGCAAACAGTTCTTTGCCGATCAAGCCTTGTGCGTCACAGACTAATAGGACGTCGCGAAACACCGCCGTGATCTCGCCCGGCAGCTTGGCTACGAACCCGGCAATCGTCGTGAAGTGCGGCGCCGTATCGCCGGATAACGCCATGAACACGATGTTTTCACGGCAGGCGCGTTCGATACTGCGGGACGAGGTTAACCCGCGCGCATAGCCCAGTAAAACCACTTTCAGTAACACACCGGGGTGATAGGCCGAGGCGCCGGTTTCGTCGTTGCGGTAGCGGGCATCGAACACGCTCAGGTCAATCTCGTGGTCAACCAGCCAGTTCAGCGCGTACTCGAAGGTCCCTGGAAGAATTTGCTCCGAGAACCGGATCGGTAGCAGCTTTGAGAGATGCGGATCAACCGGCTTGTAGCGCGCCATTGGCGTCTTCTGTCTTCTCCATTGAGCAGCGTGATTCGTGCCAGTTTGGGGGTTTTTCTACAGCCTCAACGTACAAAAAAAGCCGCACCTAGGCGCGGCTTTTTAGGGCGTGTTAACCGCTCGTCTTAGTTGTAGTTACCAAGCAGGCGGCGATCGTCGAAATCGTTGTTCCGCCCCCGCGGCAAAATTTCCCAAGTCGTATTGTCGCCGTGCTGCTGGGTGTAGAACACGCGCCAGCCGTTAACAAATGGACGGGGCCGCTTGAAGCCGAGCAAGCCGAAAACAGTCGCATCACCATCCGAAATGTGGATGCCGGTGATTTCGTTGTCGCCGCTGTTCTGGAATCCAGACTGGCCAAGCAGCGCGGAATCCAATGTCGCCGAAGCATCGCGGCCTTCAGCGTAGATCCGCACCGGCTGATTCGCGGCATTGCTGTAGTCGGCGCGAACATCGAGCATGTACATAGAATCCAGCGCGTTGCGCTGCGTATGCAAGGTGTCGCCAGCGTCTTCGGTGAAGACAACCTGGCTATCGCTCCAAAACGCGACGTTATCGAAGCCGGTGTGGACGACATCACCCCGATAAATCATCCGCAAACGGCCAGTCGCGGCCGACGGGCTGCTCTGTTCTAGCACCATAACGCTGCCGAAGCCGCCATAGTTGGCGCCGGCTTGGGTGCGGGTATCGGTGTCGCCGGTTTCGTCAAAATAGAACTCGCGAAATGCGCTGCCCGGACGGAATTGGCCGTTCTCCGGCCGCTTGAACGGCGTTGCTAACCGGGTTTTGGCGGCAGCATTGGCATTGAACGGCGCGAAACCGTCGACAGCGGTATCGTGCACGGTGACCCAAGCAGTGTTGAAGCTATTGCGATACTGGTGCAGATCGAACTGATCCTGCGACAAAATATCGGCATCGGCTTGGCCGGCGTGGAAAACAATCGGCGCCGTGTTGGCCTTATTGCGCACCTGCAAGGCCTGCAATACGCCGCCGGCGAGCAGATTGCTGCGGTTGCGCGGGACAAAGCGGTAGACAAAACTATTCGGCTGACGGGCGTTGGCGTTCACCGTACCGCGCGAGCCGCCTTCGTCTTCAACAACCCAGATGTTGCCATCGACATCGGCCTGAATCCCTTCGTAGCTACCGATGCCGAAGATGCCGGTGAGATTCGTGACGGTGGATGGAAAATCCGGCGTCGCCTGCCACATGCCGCCTTCCAACCCTTCTTCGCCACTGAACAACAACACGTTGGCTTGCGGGTACCAGCTCGAACCGTCGATAAACGGCAGGGGCGCGCCAGCGACGTCGTGGTCAGCGAGCAGCGTCACGCGGTGGGCGGCGTCGGCATCGAGATTGATGCGAGTGATGTACCCGGCGGTGCCGGTCTCGTGTCCCTGATACAGAAAATGGGTTCCGTAGTTATAGCTCGGGTCGGCGCCGTGCTGGCCGCGCAACACCAAATAGGTGTTCTTGTCTGGCTCGGACTTGCTGGCTTCAACGGTGAAATTTGGCGCAATCGGCAACAGCGGACCGTTGTTGTCATAGCCATAGTGATGGGTTAGCGCGCTCGGATTTTCCAGCAACTGCGCTCCGGCGGCGACACGCGTTTCGATCAGCTCGGGCGACAGCGCATTGGCTGACGCCAAGCCCGGCGCTTTCGGATTGGCGCTCGGCACGTGGGTTAACGGACTAACGCCCAGCGTACCGGCGGCGCCGGCCACGACTGGGAACGCAAGCGCTGCGAACAAGAGTTGCGGGCTGATGCTGGATTTCATTGGCTTCCTCACTTGGGTGATGACGGAACCCGACGCACACAGCCCCAGCCAAACAAACGGCAGGACGCAACTTCAATTTTCTTCGTCAGCTGTGGCGCGGGACTCGCACAAGCTAGGCGGCGACGATGACAGCGTGTTTAACGGTAGATGACAGTTTATGCGGGTTACCGAGAGCGGCGGCAATCGTCACCCACAAAAAAGGCGTGAACGCTTTCGCGCTCACGCCTGATACGGAAAACCAGAACTGCTAACTGATATTGGCTTTAGCCTTTCGGCTTTGCCTTGGTATCGGGGTCCAGTTCCGCGAGCTTGGCGGCAAGTACATTCGGCGGTGCGTAGCCTGGATAAATATCGCCGTTTGGCAACACCAACATCGGCGTACCGCGAATGCCAATTTCTTCGGCGAGCTGATATTCCTTCGCAACCGGATTCTCACAAGCCTTGCCGCCGCTCTTCACCGTACCGCCGGACTTTGCCTGCGTCATCGCGGCTTTACGATCAGTTGCGCACCAAACGGCTTCGGCGCGATGCCAGGACTCGGTATCCGGCCCGGAACGCGGATAGAAGGCATAACGAATTGATATGCCCTTCGCGTTATAATCGGCTATCTGGCTATGCAGCTTGCGGCAATAGCCGCAGTCAACATCAGTAAATACGGTAACGGTATATTTCGTCGCAATCGGCGGCGACGGCGCGAACACGATGAAGTTCTGGGTGCCGAGATCTTTGATCGCTGCTAGGCGATCGCCACGGCGGTGGTTTTCGGTAACTTCCTCACCGGTTTCGATGTTGATCAAATCACCGCGCAGCAGGAATTTTCCGTCCTCGGTCACGTACGCGAAATCATGCTGATGCTGGATTTCGTACAGGCCTGGGATCGGTGCCGGGCGAATATTCTCACGCGGGACTTTTAGCTTCTCAGTAATGCGATCTTTTGCAGCCGCGGTCGCGAGGTCATCAGCGTGAACAGCGGCGCCGAAGACGAGCGCAGCGGCGATAAAAGCAGGGGTCAACGACGAGGCTTTCATGGCGAGGCTTATCTTGGATTGAGGTGAGATGAGTATGACAAAGATTTCTGTCGAGTGGTTCAGTTGCGCCAGGCGCGCAATTGTCACAAGACTTGTTACGATCAACGAATATTCAAGCTGTTCAGGGATATGAACGGCATTCCTCGGCTTTTCTCTCGCACCTTTAATCGCCCCAAATCGCGCTGGGAGCGCGCCGCGCCATAATGGAAATCGCTAGCCACGCCATTCTCATCTCGGGAACATTATTCCTGATCAGCATTTTAGCCACGGCGATCACGCCGAGGCTGGGCGTGCCGTTGTTACTGATCTTTCTGGTCGTCGGCGTATTGGCTGGCGAAGACGGCCCAGGGCGCATTCACTTTGCCGACTATGGCTTGGCCAACTTGGCCGGCACCGCGGCGCTCGCCGTCATTCTGTTCGACGGTGGCTTACGCACGCCGCTGAAAAATTTCCGCGTCGGCCTGCGACCGGCGCTATCGCTGGCGACGGTTGGCGTGTTGCTGACCACACTCATCGTCGGCGGCTGCGCCGCGTATCTTTTTCATCTGCCGCTGGCTGAAGGTTTGTTGATCGGCGCGATCGTCGGCTCCACCGACGCCGCCGCGGTCTTTTCGCTGCTTTCAACACGCTCCGTGCGCCTCAACCAACGCATTAGCTCAGCACTGGAAATCGAGTCTGGCACGAACGACCCGATGGCCGTCATGCTAACGCTCGGCCTTGTGCACTACCTCAGCGCACCGTACGACTACGGGCTCTCAGACTGGGTATTGTTGCTGACCAAGCAAATTGGCCTCGGCCTTGCGCTCGGCTACAGCGGCGGGCGGTTGCTGGTGATGACGATCAACCGCGTCGAACTCAGCGATTCGCTTTACCCGCTACTGACGCTATTCGGTGGGTTATTGATTTATGGCGTCACCGCCAGCTTGGGCGGCAGCGGCTTCCTTGCGGTTTATCTCGCCGGGTTGATGCTCGGCAATCAAGCACTGCGCGCGTTTGCCAGCATCCGCCGCTTCCACGATGGCATCGCTTGGCTGGCGCAGATCGGCATGTTTATCGTTCTCGGCTTGCTGGCAACGCCGTCGCGCATCGTCGAAGTCGCGCTGCCAGCCCTGCTGACGGCGGCCTGCCTGATCTTCGTCGCCCGCCCGATCGCCGTCGCGGCGTCGCTGATCCCGTTCCATTTTCCGTGGCGCGAACAGGTTTATTTGGCCTGGGTTGGCCTGCGCGGATCGGTGCCGATGGTGTTGGCGACATTTCCGTTATTGGCCGGCATGCAGCACGCATTATTATTCTTCGACGTCGCGTTTTTTATCGTCGTGACCTCGCTGATCGTCCAAGGCTGGACGGTTGCGCCAGCCGCGCGTTTGCTCGGGCTGCAAATGCCGCCGGTCACAACCCGCGTCCGCCGTGCGGATATCGACCTGCCCGGTACACGCGGTTACGAAATCGTCAGCTACCGCTTATCGCGCAATAGCGCGCTGGTCGGCAAAAAGCCGAAATCACTGCCGATTGAAGACACCTCGCGCATCGTCAGCCTGACGCGCGCCGGTAAGCTGCTGGCCTACCGCGAATGGGGCGCGCTAAAACCCGGCGACTACATCTCGTTGCTAGTTGCAAAATCGGAACTGCCGGCAATTGACGCGCTGTTCCATTCCATGCGCGGCGTTCACGATGCCGCCGAACAGCGTTATTTCGGCGAATTCATCGTTCAGCCTGATGCCCTGCTTGATGATTTGGTCGCGATTTACGGCATCGAAACCCCGCCGGCCGGGGCCGGCAAAACGCTCGCCGGCTTTGTGATCTCATTCCTGCACAATCCGGTTGTCGGTGACCGCCTGCGCCTTGGCGACTTGGAACTGGTGGTGCGCAGGATGGACGGCGAGCGCATCGTCGAACTGGGTCTGCGCTTACCGCATTTTTGAGTCGGCTCCGCGTGCCTTGATTAGCGGGGAGGACGCGCAGGCTCGCTCCACCCTCGCCTTCAAGGTCGCGGACCCAACAATAATTGCGCAGCGACCAACGCGCATCAAGAAAAACTGGACTTTCCGACGGCGACGGCACAGGCTTTGCGGCAGAAAAAGATCGGCATGCCGGAATCCCAGCTAGCCCGCATTTAGATCTAGGGTTTTCGTTTTCCAAACAGTGCGTGGCAGATGCCGCGCGGAACCGCGTTTGCGTTTTTGCAGGGGAATTTTTGATGCAGGATCTCGTGTCTCACGTCGTCTTCGGCCTGTTCGGGCTGGCGGTGCTGGTTATGATCGCGGTCGGATTTTCGAACAATCGCCGAGCGATCGACCGAAAGCTGGTGCTGACCGGCATCGCGCTGCAAATCGTATTCGCTACTTTCGTCCTGAAAGCACCCCTCGGCCGCGAGTTATTCAATACCCTCGCCGGCGGCTTTGTCTCCTTGCTCGGCTACGCCCACGTCGGCTCGCAATTCATCTTTGGTGATCTAGTCGAAATCCCGAAACTGGGCTTTATCTTTGCGGTGCAGGTGCTGCCGACGATCGTCTTCTTTGCCGCGCTCACTGGCGTGCTCTATCACCTAGGCGTGATGCAGCGGATTGTGCGCGGCATGGCGTGGACGATCACGCGCCTGATGCGCGTATCCGGCGCCGAAACAACCTCCGTCTGTGCCAGCGTCTTTGTCGGCCAAACCGAGGCGCCGCTGACGATCAAGCCGTACATCGAACGCATGACTGAATCGGAGTTGATGACGGTGATGATCGGCGGCATGGCCCATATCGCCGGCTCGGTGATGGCGGCTTACATCGGCCTGCTCGGTGGCAGCGACCCGATACAGCAAGCGTTCTTCGCCAAGCACTTGCTTGCGGCCAGTGTTATGGCCGCACCGGCGACGATCCTAATCGCCAAAATCCTGGTGCCCGAAGTCGGCGAACCGCTAACTCGCGGCGACGTGCGCGTGCCGGTGGAGCGGACCACCGCCAACGTTATCGACGCCGCGGCCAATGGCGCTGGCGAAGGCTTGAAGCTGGCGATGAATGTTGGCGCAATGCTGCTGGCGTTCGTCGCTTTAATCGCGCTGATCAATGCGCCAATCCAATGGCTCGGCAGCTTTACCTGGGGCAGCGGCGACCCAGCCACGAGCTTGAACGGCCTGCTGACGACGCAATTCCATCACCCGGTTGCGCTGAGCCTGCAAACGATATTCGGCACCGTGCTATCGCCAATTGCATGGCTGATTGGCGTGCCGTGGCAGGACGCGACGCTGGTCGGCAGTTTCATCGGCGAGAAAATCGTCATCAATGAATTTGTCGCCTACCTCGATCTTTCTCACAATCTCGACAAACTGATGCCGCAAAGCCAAGTGATTGCCACTTACGCACTGTGCGGCTTTGCCAACTTCTCGTCGATCGCGATACAAATCGGCGGCATCGGTGGGCTCGCGCCCTCCCGGCGCGGCGATCTGGCCCGGCTTGGCCTACGCGCGGTACTCGGCGGCACCTTGGCAACGTTTATGACCGCAACAATCGCCGGCGTGCTTTCGCAGTTCTAGTAACAGATTGAGGACGCCATAACGCAGACCGAGAATGGGGTGGGCAACGTTATATATTGCGGCCCTCAAAGAAGGGAAGACGGTCTCATTTCGTCCAGCTGGCGGATCAATGACCGGAAAAATTGAATCCGGTCAGCTCTGTACGGTAGAACCTATTGCCGACGTCACAACCGTTGCCGTCGGCGATATTGTTCTTTGCAAGGTCAGCGGCAACGAGTACCTTCATTTGGTGACGGCGATCCAAGGCGGCCGCTTTCAAATTGGCAACAACCGTGGCTTCATTAATGGCTGGGTCGGCCCCAAGGCAATTTACGGACGCTGTGTAAAAGTATCGCTGTAAGCGCCCCCTGCGAACGGCTACCCTCGGTGATATAGCCAATCTGTCGGGGCGTGTACGGTCACGCCTACTTTTCACCTTCCGCTCAACCTGCTCCGGAAAACGCGCCGCTCACCAACGCGTTACGAGCGCGCCGGGTGTTGTCCGCCACCCTGATGACCGCCGCCGCCTTGGCGGCCACCACCACCCCCACCACCGCCCTGACGGCCTCCATCGCCGCCACCTTCAAAGCGCGGCTGCGGCGTACCTTGGTGACCATTTCCAGGGTTATTGGGTGCTGGTGGTGGTGGTGCTTGCCGCGGGGGCGGATTTTGATTTTGTACCGGCACTGGATGCGTCTCGCGCCCGCCGTGCCGTGGATCGCCGCCGTTGGTTTGAGCAACGGGTGGCTGCTGCCAGCCCGTACCGCCGTGGCGGCCTGGATTCGAGTTGTCGTGGTCACCCGTACCGGCGTGGCGATCATCGTGATGGCGGCCGTCGTTGTTGCCGTCGTTGCGTTGATCATCACGGCGACCGTCGCGCCGGTCATCATGGCGATCGTCTCGGCGATCATCGCGCCGGTCGTCACGGCGATGGTCATCGGGCCGGTGACCATCGTAATAATAGCCGCCGCCGTGCCAGCGCGGATCGCCGCGGTACGGCCGGCGCGGGTGATAAACAACGACCGGCGGTCGATAATACGGATGGTAGTGGGAGTAGAAAATTCCGAAACTAAAGAACGGAATAATTGGCACGTACGGATCAAACGCGACTACTGGATACGGCCGGTAAATGTAAACCGGGGTGTCGTAGTAAATAACTTCGGGCTGCTCGCGAACAACCACTCGCGGCTGCGGCTCGACGACGACCGGCTCAGGTTCGCCCTCAATCGCGTCAGACTCGTCGTCATCGGCTGTCGAGGCGATCGTGTTATCACAGGCCACATGCGCTGGCGGCACGGCGTCGCCACCGGCAGCGTTACCAACCAGCACGACAAGACGCCGATTCAGCGTCTGCCCGCTGCCGCCGGAGGCCACTACATCCACCGTATTTCGGCCAGGATGCAGGCCGCTGGTTAAAGTGACCGTTGGCCAATGGGTTTCAACGGTATCTTCCGGCACGCCGTGACCATCCAGATAAAGACTGATCTGGGTGATTTGAAACGGCGGCTGCGGAAAATTGAAATAAACGCTGGTCTGCGCGGCTGCGTCTTCGCAGTTCAAATGATCCGGCGGCAAATTCAGACTGGCGACAATGGCCTCATCGTTCGCCTGCGCCGGAGCTGGCGCCGCGGCGTAGGCCGGCAAAGCCATGCCGGACAACAGCGGAACCGCCGCAAGCAGCGCGGCATTGGGATAACGTTTAAGTTTGAATGAGGTTGCCATGGCAGTCTTCATACAGCCGAGTACAACGTCACTTATAGCAAAACAAAGCTGATCGAGAGCTGAATGACGCGGCTCCAAGACAGGGCGGTTGATCTAGCACTCGGCGGACCACACCCGCAGTTTTGAATTTGCTATAAGATTTTGATTTATTAAATGTTATTTAGTTTATTGATTCGGCCACAAAATAGTTGAACGAGGTGCTACGCGGCAATTTGAGATCGCACTTTTTCGAGACGGCGTGAGTGGCCGAATTAATAATAAAATTAAATTGCTTTGTTATTGATCCGGCCATTTCTCGCTTTCTCGGAAGTGCGGCTTCCGGTTTGGCATTGCACTGTCTTTATTCAACTACTTAATGGCCGGATCAATAAACAGCAATCACCCGCGCGGGTGATGTTCCGCGTGAATCGCTTTCAAGCGCGCACGCGCGACGTGGGTGTAGATCTGGGTCGTTGAGAGATCCGCATGCCCCAGCAGCGTTTGGACCGCGCGCAGATCGGCGCCGTGCTCAATCAGGTGCGTCGCGAAAGCGTGCCGTAGCGTATGCGGCGATAGCGGTGTGTGAATGCCTGCGGCTGCGGCATAACGCTTGATCAGGATCCAAAAATTCTGCCGCGTCATCGGGCCGCCGTGCGTGCTGGGAAAGACGCAGTCCACATCTGCGGCGCGAATTAACACAGGCCAACCGCTTTGCAGCCATTGATTCAGCGCATCGAGCGCCAATTCGCCCATCGGCACCAGCCGCTCTTTGCCGCCTTTGCCGATCAGGCGAACAATGCCCTGCTGCAAATTCAGCTCGTCCCGCCGTAAAGCGACCAACTCTGATACCCGCAGGCCAGATGCGTACATCAACTCCAGCATCGCGCGGTCACGTAAACCCAATGTGTGCTCGACATCCGGCGCCAAGAGCAGGCTTTCGACCTCGGCGGTGCTCAGCGTTTTCGGCAAGCTGCGGCCGAGGTTCGGCATATCCAGATTGGCGGTGGGGTCGTCGCCGCGAATGCGTTCGCGTACCAGCCAGCCGTAATAGCGCCGGCAAACGGTGATGAAACGGGCCTGCGAGCGCGCGCCAAAACGATTGCGATGCGGCCGCTGTCGGTCGGCAGGCAAGCGGCTGCGTTGATGGCGCTGACTCAGATAGGTTTTTAGATCAGGCGCGTCGGCGGCATCGAGGCCGCGCCCCTGCTCGCGGAGCCAGCGCGAGAGCAGCGTTAAATCGGAGCGATACGAAGCCAACGTGTTCGCGGCGAGCCCGTACTCCAACCACAGGTGATCGGCAAAACGCTCGATGCCCGCGGCGTCTTCTGGGCTTAGCGGTGACGTATCCGGCGTCAACTGATCGCCCTGGGCTGACCCGCTAAAGCTTCGCCATCGACGAGAATAGCCATCTCGCCCAGTCGCACGTCGTTTTTCATGCCGCTGCGGCGCGCCCAACCCGCCCCGCTTGATTGTGTCATTACCTGCAACGCTGTCGCCACCGTACCGTGAACAGGCACTTATAATACGAAGCTTACCGGGCTCGTTACGAAACGCGGCGCTATCCGGCACGGATCCGCCCAACTCACGCTCACTCTCGGAACCACGGCCCAGCCTTTGATATGACGCAACCACAACCTCCGCGTGGCAAGAACGGTAGCGACAACCGCGAGTTGCGCCCGGGCAGCGATCTGCCGCTAACGCCACGTCAGCGCTACGACACTGATCTAAAAATCGACGGTTTTGTTTCCGACTCGGCACAGGCACAAGCCGTTGATGCGCTACAAGGCGTTTACGACGCGCTGATCCAATCGCCACCACGGCGCCGATTTGGCAGCTCACGCTATACCTGGAAACAGGTGCCGGGCTTGTATCTGTGGGGTGGCGTTGGCCGCGGCAAGACCTACTTAATGGACGCGTTCTTCGACGCACTGCCGTTCACCCGCAAGCGCCGCACGCATTTTCACCGTTTCATGCTCGATATCCATGCGCGGCGCAACCGCCACCCGGGCGAGCGCGACCCGCTGAAGCTGGTCGCCGCCGAAATCGCTGAAAGCACGCGTGTGCTGTGTTTTGACGAATTCTTTGTCGCCGATATCGCCGATGCGATGATCCTCGGCCGCTTATTTGAGCTGTTATTCGAGCAGAACATCACGCTGATCGCGACCAGCAATGTGCCGCCGGACGGCCTCTATAAAGACGGCTTGCAGCGTGCCCGCTTTCTGCCGGCGATCGAGATCCTGAAGAAAAACACCAGGGTGATGAACGTTGATGGCGGCACCGACTACCGCTTGCGAACGCTGCACGGCGCCGATTTGTACCTCACGCCCAGCGACGACGCCGCCGAAGCTCGCCTACTGGCGCATTTCACGGCGCTGGCGCCGCACGCGAAACTGCAGCCAGCTGAGTTGCAGATCAATGACCGCTCGGTGCAAGCGCGCACCGCGACCGATGGCATCGCCTGGTTCGACTTTGAAGCGCTCTGTGGCGGACCACGCTCGGCCGCCGACTACATCGAACTGGGTCGGATTTATCACACGATTATCGTCAGCGGCGTGCCGCAGATGGATACAACGCGCGACGATGCCGCGCGCCGTTTCATGACTTTGGTCGACGAATTCTATGATCGCAGCGTGAAACTGCTGCTCGCGGCCGAAGCGCCGCCGATCGCGCTGTACCGCGGCAGTCGCTTGAAGTTCGAGTTCGAACGGACGCAGTCGCGGCTGCAGGAGATGCAGTCTCAGGAATATCTGGCGCTGCCGCATCGCGCTTAAGCCGCTGCCGATAAACGCCGAGTAAAGCGTACCCAGGCGAAGCAATGTCGCCCAGGTACGCTCAGTACGAACCGCGATTACGCCGTGTGCAACTTCGCCAATTCGCGCAAGCCAACCGCGAGGCCAGCGAAGTCGTGATTGCCGCCGACGTGTAGCTCGGCCAGACGCGACAACGCGAAGTCAACGCCGCGGCGGTTGGTCGCAACCCAAGCCTCAAACCGTGCTTCAGCAGTGGCGCCTGAGTGCCGCAGTACCGACTCGGCGAGCAGCCGGTGGCTGCGATACGCATCGTCCCGCAAATTGACGCGCGCCAGCGACTGCCACTTGCCGAGAGTTGGCAGGTCGTTGATCGCCGCGTAAAGCCAGAGTAAGCGGAAACGCTCACCGACCAGAAAGTACACCGCTGCCGCATCTTCGAGCGGCACGCTGACCTCGCCGCTGACGCCATCGGCCAACTCGGCGATGTCCAGCGCGCCGCCCAAGGCCCGTGTGCTCGCAAGCATCTGCGCCAGTGCCTCCGGCGTGCCGTCAGCGCGCATTGCCGCAACGCTGCGGTTCCAATCTTCGCGATACGCAGTAGGGAGTACGCCCGGCAGCAGCGCACGCAGCGCAGCGACCGGCGCCGTGAACCGGTCCACCGCCGCCTGCACCGGCTGCTGCGCGTAGGCCGAGCCCGCGAACCAGCCGGTTGCGTGCTTTACCAAGCCGATAGCTGAGGCCATGAGTCGATACTGCAGCGCCGCTGGCACTTGGTTATCGAGCGCTTCGATTGCCCGCCAATAATGATCACCACCATAAATTTGGTGCGCGGTGGCATAGGCTTTCAGCACTTCGGCACGCGTCAAGCCGTGATCCTCTGCCCAGAGTTGAGCAAAGCCCGCGCCCATGCGGTTGACGAGCGCGTTACTGAGTATCGTCGCGATGATCTCCCGCTTCAGACGATGCCCAGCGAGAAGCGCCGGATAGCGTTGCACCAAGGCTTGCGGGAAGTTCGCCAGCAGGTCCCGGACGAAAAATGGATCGTCCGGCACATTCGACGAAAGAATGGCGTCGTACAACGAGATCTTGCTGTAGGCGATCAACACCGCCAGCTCTGGCCGTGTCAGGCCCAAGCCACGCGTCCGTCGTTCCTTCAGCTGGTCTTCGTCCGGCAAATACTCCAGCGCGCGATTCAGCAAGCCGTCACGCTCCAGCATGCGAATCAGTTCGGCGTGATCGTCCAAGCGCGCGGCGCCGTGCTGCGCCAGCAGGCTGATCGCAGCAGACTGCACATAGTTATCGCGCAGCACGAAATCCGCAATCTCAGTGGTCATCGAGGCCAACAGCGGGTCGCGCTCAGCGCGATTGAGTTTGCCGGCGGCCGCGAGTTCGTTCAGCGGGATTTTGATATTAACTTCGCGATCCGACGTGTGAACACCGCCCGCGTTATCAATTGCATCGGTATTAATCCGGCCGCCCGCGCCGTCGCAACCACTGAGCGCGTATTCAATGCGGCCCAACTGCGTGCAGCCGAGATTGCCGCCCTCGCCGACGACTTTCGCTCTTAACTCGCGGCCGTTGACGCGGATGTTGTCGTTGGCCCGGTCGCCGACTTCAGCGTTGTTCTGCGTCGTGGCCTTTACATAGGTGCCAATGCCACCGTTCCAAAGCAGATCGACCGGCGCTTTCAGAATCGCTTTCATCAGCTCAGTCGGCGCCAGCGCCTCGGCGGCGATGTTGAGTGCGCTACGAATTTCGTCGCTGAGTTTGATTAACTTCGCGCTGCGTGGGTAAACCCCGCCGCCGGCGGAAATCAGCGTGGTGTCGTAGTCCGCCCACGACGAGCGCGGCAATGCGAACAGGCGTTCCCGCTCGTTGAAGCTGGTTTCGCAGTCCGGATTCGGGTCGAGAAAAATATGCCGGTGATCAAACGCCGCCAGCAAACGCAGTTTGCGCGATAACAACATGCCGTTGCCAAAAACATCGCCGCTCATGTCGCCGATGCCGACCACGCTAAATTCCTGCGTCTGGATATCCTTGCCGGCGTGTGCAGCACCGGCGGCGTCGGTCCAATTCAGTTCGCGGAAATGACGTTTGACGCTTTCCCAGGCGCCACGCGCAGTGATGCCCATTTTCTTATGGTCATAGCCGGCCGAACCGCCGGATGCGAACGCATCACCGAGCCAGAAACCATATTCTTCTGACAAGGCATTGGCGATATCGGAAAACGTCGCCGTGCCTTTATCAGCGGCAACGACGAGATACGGGTCATCACCGTCGTAACGTACCACCTGCGCCGGCGGCACAATATCGTTGCCAACGCGGTTATCGGTGATGTCGAGCAGGCCGCGCAGGAACGTGCGATAGCACTCAATGCCTTGCGCCATCCAGGCTTCGCGGTTGGCAGCATCGACCGGCTTTTTAACGACAAAGCCCCCCTTCGCGCCCACCGGCACAATGACGGTGTTCTTCACCTGCTGCGCTTTCATCAAGCCCAGCACTTCGGTGCGGAAGTCTTGCCGCCGGTCCGACCAACGCAGGCCACCGCGGGCAACGCGGCCGCCGCGCAGATGTACACCTTCCACCGTCGGCGCGTAAACCCAAATTTCGAACATCGGTCGCGGCAGTGGCAATTCAGGGATGCGTGATGGATCCAACTTGAAGCTGATATAGCTCTTCAAACTGCCGTCCGCCGCCTGTTGATACGCGTTAGTGCGCCAGCAGGCCCGAATCACTGCTAGGAACGCACGCAGCGCGCGGTCGCCGTCCAGGCTCGCAACTTGGTCGAGCGCGTGGTCCAGGCTTTGCGCCAGCCTCAGCTCTTCATCTTTACGCGGCCCCGCTGCCAGTGCCGGATCAAACCGGGTTTCAAACAGGCGTACCAACAGGCGCGCGATCAACGGGTTCTCCGCCAGCAGCGTCTGCATATACGACTGGCTATACGGCAAACCTGTTTGAATCAAATAGTTACAAAGTGCGCGCAGAATCGTTACCTGCCGCGCATTGAGGCCGGCGCCGAGCACAAGGCGGTTTAGGCGATCGTTTTCTACCGTTCCATTCCAAACCGCTAAAAATGCCGCTTCAAAAAACCGCCGCTGCGATTCCGGCGATAGGTCGCAACCGCGATGCTGCACTTCGAACTGCTGCACCCAAAGACTGACGGAATCCTTCGGCGTGATCTCAGCCGGCTCTTGCCGAATCACTTTCAGGCCGAAATTTTCCAACGTCGGTAGAACATCAGACAAGGTCACCGGCGCGTGTAATGCCAATAGCTTCAGCCCTACGGCATGCGCGCGGCCTTCACCGATGGGTTCCACTTGCAGCCGCGGCAATAGCGGCAGACTCGGCGTCAATTGCACCAAATCAAGCACGTCAGCCGCTGCGGCTTCAGCCGAGACGCCTTCCGAATACGACAGCGGAAACGCATCGACAAAGCGAGCGGCGAGCGCAAAGCCATCAGCGCCGGCATCGCGCAACAGGAATTCGCGCAGTTGATCACGCCAAGACCGCGTTACCGCAATCAAATGCTGCTCGATTTCGGCTGCACTTTGGGTCAGCACGGTACCGGGCGCAGTGCGTACGATGTAGTGCACCCGGGTGCGGTCGCCGCGCAGAAATTCCACGGTGCGATCCACCGACAAGCCCTGACACAGTTCGGCCAGCGTCGTGCCGATTTTGTCGCGCAGCTCACGCGAGAAGCGCTCACGCGGCAGGTAAACCAAGAACGAGTAGAAGCGGCCGTAGCGATCTCTGCGCAGAAATAAACGCAGCTGGTGCTGGTCACGCAGCCCGCGTATGCCCATGCACAGCTCGAACAACTCTTCTTCGCCGGACTGAAACAGCTCGTCGCGCGGCAAGCCGTGCAAAATATCGCGTAAGTTCTTACTGGAATAAGAATTTTCAGGAAGGCGTGCGCGCGCAACCACATACGCCGCTTTACGTCGGATGAGCGGGATATGCCGCGGGCGATCAATATAAACATCGGTGCCGAAGAGGCCGACAAAGCGCTGCGTCCCGATCAGCTTGCCAGCGGCATCGAAGCGCTTGACCGACACCACATCCATCAAATCGCCACGATGTATGACCGCGCGCAAATTGGCCTTGGTGATAACAACCAAGCGCGGCGAGTCGGCGTATTTGTTCAACTCTGCCTGTGGCGCGATCAAATCTTCGGCCAGCCAGCGCCCGTCCGGACGCAGCAAACCAAGCCCGCTGGCGGGATCATCACGGAAATGGGTGCGGCCGTCGTCGGTTTTCTCCGTCACCGTCTGCGTGCAGCCCAGGAACGTGAAATGGTGGTCGTCGAGATAGGCCAAAAACTCAGCCGCTTCGGCGAATTCATCGGGGTCTGCTCCCGCCGGCACGTTACGCAGGGCGCCGACCAGATCACGCACCTGCTGCAGCATGGCCGGGTAGTCTGTGAGAACACAGCTTAAATCGCTAAGGACCTGCCGCAACTCACGCTCTAAGCCTTCGTAGTCGGCGTCTGTCGGTAAGGCCTCAAATTCAATGTGAATCAAAGACTCTGTCGGGTCGCCGGCCGCGCCGACGGCAGTGATCGTGCCATCGGCAGCGCGCCGCAGCGGCAGCACCGGGTGCACCGTCCAATCGATCACGGCGCCAGCGTTGCGAATCGCCAGCTGCAAGGAATCCACCAAAAACGGTTGGTCAGCCACACAGGTTTCGAGCACCGCCAACGGCCGCGGCGGTTGGCTATCGCGGCTCGGGCGCAGCACCCGCAGCAGGTAGGCGCCTTCGGCACGGCTTTGAACAAACCGCCAGTGCCCGAAAGCCGCTGCCACCAACTCCTCGGGCGTGCGCAAGCGTAAGGCATCCAACGATGCCGCTTCGTAGTAACGACGTAAGAAAAACGAGAACAAGGCGGTCTCGCCAGGCGCTAATCCCGCCCAACGCTCCGCTAAGGCTGACAGCTGCGACAATAGTGCATCGTGTGCGCCATTCAAGCCTGACTGATGGTGCGCGTCCATAATCTCCTCCGCTGTGGCCCTCAAGGCCGGCGATTTAATGGCGGCGAGTATGCCAGCGGCCGGTTTGCACTGCCGGAGCGCACGCAAATGCTGCGCTGCACACACTCAGTGCAGGTCGTGCCGCGCATCGGTGCAGCGCTGACCTCAGCAGAGGAAATTACTTTGGAATTAGGCGCTTGTGGCGCTGATCTGTCGGCTCGACGAAACCACTAATGTCGGCGGCTGGGCCAGCGTTTGAAACACCACGCAGTAGCGCTCAGTAAGGCGCAGCAAGGTCGCAATTTGCTCGTCGCTGGCATCGGTATCAAGCCGAAACTGCAGCCGAATATTCTGCAGCCCGACCGGTGCTTCTTTGGAGACCCCGAGCGTGCCGCGGACGTCGAGATCAGCGAGCGCTTCAAGTTGCGCATCGCGCAGTTCGATCCCCAGCGAGGTCGCGACCGCCGCCAGCGTGACGCCAGCGCAGGCGACTAACGCTTCCAGCAGCATGTCACCGGAACAGGCGCTCAAACCATCGCCGCCGGTGGCCGGATGCAAGCCTGCCTCGACCAGGGCTTTACCGGTATCCAACCGACACGTCACCCCGGCGCCAAGCTGGCCTTGCGCCCGCAAGGTCACCAGGGCTGTATCCGGCATTTCTTTGTACTGCGCTTTCAGCGGGGCCTGCGTGGCCTTAAGATCAATCTGCGGCATCATTATGTTTTTAAATAGAATATCTGTTCATATAAAGCTAACCGGCCAATCAATGAACGCGCCGACGGTGATCGAACCCAGTGCTTGGATTCGGCCACCGAGACATTCAGTGCGAGGCAACCCTATCAGTCCTTGCCGTCAAACCTTAATCAACGTCGCGACTGAAATATGGGGCCAGTCGATGTCCAGAAAGTTCAGGATGACTTTCTGCGTGTATTGCAGCTGCAGGAATTGCGTCTTATCCGGCCGCTCAACCGTCTCGATCCAGAAAATCGCCTCGACGCTTACAGCGTTGGCATTCGTGGTCACGAACGGGATATTCAAAACGCCGCCGTTGGGCGCCGTGGCAACATTGAGCACCGTCGTTTTGACGATCTTCTGGCCGTTGATCGCATCGACCAGCGCCTGACTCATGTCGTCGACATAGATTTGCTTCATGCCCGGCGGCAAATCGGAATTCAGATAAGGGTCGAGATACCCTAAGCCCGCTTGCTGGAGGCCGGGTCCAGTCGGCTTAGAGCTGACCGGCTTAATGCTGGGGCCACCTTCGTATACAGACCCCAAGCCCTGCGCCAGGAGAACATCGCCATGCGGAATCGTCGATTGCCGGACGATAGTCGCCGGCGCCTCAGGATCACTGGTCTGGGGTACATTCAGCCAAGTACCCGGCTCGATATGGATTTGCTCTTTCGTCTGCGCGTCAAACACCCGCTGCAGGTAGGTCAGACCAAACAGGTTGATGTCACCCTGAACCGAGCCGCGATCAGGCACCGGTCCGCCGATCGGGCTGAAAGTAATCAGCTCATTCGTCGTATTCAGAATCAGCCGGAATGCACTGCCGTTCTGCTTGTTTGGCACAGCGATGAGATTGAACCCGCTACCGGACCAATCGCCCGCCAGTTCCGCCAGCGGGCCAAGAACAGCGTGGGCGCCGGCACTCGGCGCAGCGGCTCTGAGTAGAGAAAATATCGACATAGCGGCTCTCCCTTGCGTAGATCGCATTTGGCGCGGCATCCCTGCACCGCGCCCCATCTTTAGCAAAGATGCGCGCCGCTGCCCATTGCTTTAAACCGAAATTGAATCTTGCAATTCAGTGAAGGATGATCAACCGGCAGTCATTCGGCAGCTAATAAATCAATGATTCCGCTCAACGCTTCCCGCGCGGTTGCAGTGCGCACGGCGTTGCGATCGCCAGGAAATAAAAATCGGCTGGCGCCAGTTGCAATGCCCTGCCCAGCCCATGCGATCCAAACCGTGCCGACGGGCTTTTCCGGCGTGCCGCCATCAGGGCCGGCGACACCGCTGACCGCCAGCGTGTACTGCACCGGCGCACGCGCCAACAAGCCGTCCGCCATTGCAATCACGGTCGCGGCGCTAACGGCACCGAAAGTGTCAAGCGTGACGCTCGGCACGCCGAGTAATTCCTGTTTGGCGTCATTGGAATAACTGACGATTCCACGTTCGAATACCGCCGAGCTGCCGGGAATGTCAGTCAGCAGCTTCGCGATCAGCCCGCCGGTGCAGGATTCAGCCGTCGCAATGCGCGCGCCGCGCTGCCCTAAGCCGGCAAAAACCGCCTCGGCCAGCGCGGCCAACTCGGCGTCCGTCACCGCGCGCGTTGCACTCACCGCTTAAAGATTTCTTCGGCCATCGCGTCGGCGATTTCGCCGGTCGGTCGGCCAACTTTCGCGGAGCGGGCAAAGATTTCGGTGAGGGTGGTGCCGATCCGCTCCAAGTGCGCGTGCACGGTTTCGGTCTTGTAGTCGGGGCCTTCGTAGTAAATATCGATGATGCCACCGGCGTTGATGACGTAGTCCGGCGCGTAGAGCACGCCTTTTTCCAGCAACGCGTGGCCGTTGCGCGTTTTGGCAAGCTGATTATTGGCGGCGCCGGCGACGATCGTCGTCCGTAATTGCGGAATTGTGCGGTCGTTCAAAATCGCGCCGAGCGCGCAGGGCGCGAAAACATCGACATCGAGCGCGTGGACTTCGTCCATGTTGACCGCTGTCGCGCCAAACGCATGAACTGCACGTTCAATTGCCGCCGCGTGCAAATCGGTTACCCAAAGTTTGGCGCCGGCATCAAACAAATGCTGCGCCAATCGGTAGCCGACGTTGCCAACGCCTTGAATCGCAACCCGCAGGCCAGTGAGATCGTCGCGGCCAAGCTTGGCGCGCACGGCGGCTTTAATGCCGATGAACGTGCCGAGTGCAGTCGCGGGCGACGGATCACCGGTGCGGCCCGCGGCGACCGACTGGGCGTCGGCCAAGCCGCCGACGTGCCGGGTTTCCTCGGCCATCAGCCGAATATCGGCGACGCTGGTGCCGGAATCTTCGGCAACAACGTAGCGGCCGCCGAATTGATCGACGAAACGGCCCATCGCGCGGATCATCTCGGGGGTTTTGTCGTGCCGCGGATCGCCCAAAATCACGCTTTTACCGCCGCCCTGGGGCAAGCCAGCCAACGCCGCTTTGTAGGTCATCCCGCGGCTCAGGCGCAGGACATCGGTCAACGCTTCGTCGTCCGACACATACGGCCACATGCGGCAGCCGCCGAGGCCGCAGCCAAGCCGAGTGTTGTGGACGGCGATGATTGCGCGTAACCCGCTCTTGGCATCGTGATGAAAGGCCACATGCTCGTGGCCATCAAACTCGGGATGGGAAAATACCGGCATTGGGGAACCTTGAATGTTGAGGCGCCGCGGTGCAGCGCTTTTTGCATAGTGTAGCCGCCGCGCGCAGTCTGGCGCTGGCGCCACCTTGCAAAGCCTTGCCAGCTGATCTGTATGATGACGAAATCCATTCCGCACACCGTATTCGCACGGCCGGGGCAACCCGCCGTACAAACCGATGCGCCCATGAGAGCGATCCGCACCGCATGAGCATTCACGCCCTACTTCATCACGAAACAACCTACGTCTACGACCGCCGTGTCGGCCTGTCACCGCAGATCATCCGTCTGCGCCCGGCGCCGCACAGTCGGACCGCCGTATTGTCGTATTCGTTGAAAGTGGAACCGGCCGAACACTTTCTGAATTGGCAGCAGGATGCGTTTGCAAACTGGCAGGCGCGCGCGGTGTTCCCGGAAAAAGTGACACAGTTCAAGGTGACCGTCGAACTGGTCGCCGACATGTCGATCTACAACCCATTCGATTTTTTCATCGAAGAACACGCAGAGAATTTCCCGTTCGCCTATAGCGCCGATCTGCGCGAGGACTTGAAGCCCTACCTGCGCCATAACTCGGCCGGCCCCCGGCTGCAGGCGTTCATTAAAGCAATTCCGAAGGAGAAGATGCGGACAATCGACTTCATCGTCGAGCTCAATAATCGTCTGCAAGCAGAAATCCGCTATCTGATCCGCCTCGAACCCGGCGTACAAACGCCCGAGGACACGCTGACGCTGGCCTCCGGCTCCTGCCGCGATTCCGCCTGGCTGCTGGTTAACGTTCTGCGCCACATCGGCCTAGCCGCACGTTTTGTATCCGGGTATTTGATTCAGCTCACGCCGGACGTGAAATCGCTAGACGGTCCGTCTGGTACCGAAGTCGATTTCACCGATCTGCACGCCTGGTGCGAGGTTTATCTGCCGGGTGCCGGCTGGATTGGTCTTGATCCAACCTCTGGCCTGCTGGCCGGCGAAGGTCATATCCCGGTTTGTGCTACGCCGGAACCTTCGAGCGCAGCGCCGATCAGCGGCGGCGTAGACGCCTGCGAAGTCGAATTCGAACATACGATGTACGTGAAGCGGCTGTTTGAATCGCCGCGCGTTACCAAGCCATATACCGAAGACCAATGGCAAGCGATTGATACGCTCGGTCTGGCAGTCGACCATCGCCTCAAAGCCGGTGACGTTCGCCTAACGATGGGCGGCGAGCCGACGTTCATCTCGATCGACGATATGCAGGGTGCGGAATGGAACACCGCCGCCGTCGGGCCGACTAAGCAAGCGCTGGCGAATGATTTGATCCGCCGGCTGCGCGAACGCTTTGCACCGCAGGCCGACCGCAGTGGTTTGCTGACCTACGGCCAAGGCAAGTGGTATCCGGGTGAATCGCTACCGCGCTGGGCGTATGCGCTGTACTGGCGTGGCGACGGCAAACCGTTGGTGCGTACCGATCTCGCCGAAGGCACAACGCCGCCAACGATAGAAACCGCTGACGCGCTCATCCGCGGGGTTGCCCAGCGCTTGGAAGTGTCGCCGGACAACGTGCTACCGGGCTACGAAGACGCGTTCTACTACCTGCACCGCGAACGGCAGCTGCCGGACAACGTGTTGCCGGAAGATAACAAGTTGAAAGATCCCGAAGAGCGAACGCGGATCTCACGCGTGTTCGAGCGCGGGCTTGATACGCCACGCGGCTTCGCACTACCGGTGCAGCGCTGGCAGGCCCGTGCCTGGATCTCGGAACGCTGGAGCTTCCGCCAGAAGCGCATGTTCTTGATTCCGGGTGATTCACCGATTGGCTTCCGCCTGCCGTTGGAGGCGCTGCCGTGGCTGCCTGCGACGCAGTATCCCCACCTGATTCCGTATGACCCGATGCGCTTCGACAGTAGCGCGCCGCAGCCGCTTGCGGTGGTCGACGGTCGACGCCAGCCGTTCTTGCAGGCGCAGGGCTCGAAAGCAAAGGCCGAGGAAGACGCGGCCAAAGCCAAGGCGCGCCGTGGCGCCCAGAAAGTGACAGCGGAAAAGGAGCAGCCGGAGCCGGTGCGGCGCGGCGCTTACCTTGAAGGCGGCAACGTGCGCACGGCGCTGACCGTGGAGCCGCGCGAAGGCCATCTCTGTGTCTTCCTGCCGCCGACGGAAACCATCGAAGATTATTTGGAATTGGTCGCCGCGGTTGAAGATGCCGCCGCCGAGTTGGATACGCCGGTGCGCATCGAGGGCTACCCGCCGCCGAACGACCACCGCGTTAACGTGCTCAAAGTTACGCCCGACCCTGGCGTAATCGAAGTCAATATCCACCCAGCACATTCCTGGGAACAGCTGCGCGAAATTACGCTGACGGTGTACGAAGAAGCGCGTCTAGCGCGCCTAGCGACCGAGAAATTCTTGATCGACGGCCGCGCCGTCGGCACGGGCGGCGGCAATCACTTTGTCGTCGGCGGCGCAACGCCAGCAGACTCGCCGTTCTTGCGTCGGCCAGACTTGCTCGGCTCGTTGATCCGCTACTGGCAAAATCATCCCGCGCTGTCGTATTTCTTCTCAGGTTTGTTCATCGGCGCAACGTCACAACATCCGCGCATTGACGAAGCGCAAGATTCGCTGCTGTATGAGGTTGAGATCGCACTCAGCCAACTGCCGCCAGCTGGCAAGCAAGTACCGCTATGGCAGATCGACCGCACGCTGCGCAATCTGCTGACCGATCTCACTGGCAACACACACCGCACCGAAATCTCGATCGATAAGCTGTATTCGCCCGATGGCCCCACCGGCCGGCTCGGGTTGGTCGAGTTCCGCGCATTCGAAATGCCGCCGCACGCGCGCATGAGCCTGACGCAGCAGTTGCTGTTGCGCAGCCTGATCGCCTGGTTCTGGGAGCAACCCTACACGCGGCCGCTGATCCGCTGGGGCACGCAGCTGCACGATAAATTCATGCTGCCGCACTATGTTTGGAGCGATCTTGGGGAAGTTGTCGCCGATCTGAATCGCGCTGGCTTTCCGTTCAAGCTCGACTGGTTTGCGCCACATTTCGAATTCCGTTTCCCGCGTCACGGCGCCGTGCGTTATGGCGATATCGAAATGGAACTACGCCACGCGCTGGAACCCTGGCCGGTATTGGGCGAAGAACAGGCACTGGGCGGCACGGCGCGCTACGTCGATTCATCGATGGAACGGCTACAAGTGCGCGTAACCGGCTTGGTCGAAGGCCGACACATCGTCACCGTCGGCGGCCGTCGCGTGCCACTGAACGCGACTGGCGTAAAAGGCGAATACGTTGCCGGCCTGCGCTATCGAGCCTGGCATCCGCCGTCGGCGCTGCACCCAACAATCGGCGTGCATACGCCGCTGGTGTTCGACCTCTACGACACTTGGAACCAGCGGGCCGTCGCCGGCTGCACGTATCACGTCGCTCACCCGGCCGGTCGCAGTTACGATGTCTTCCCGGTCAATGCCTACGAAGCCGAAGCGCGGCGCCTGTCGCGGTTCACGCCGTTTGGCTACACCTCGCACGCCTACGTTCCGCCACAGGAAGTCGCCAATCCCGACTATCCCTATACCTTGGACTTGCGGCGGCCGGTTGGGCTTTAGTCAGCAAGGCGACAGAACACGGCAGCGCAGTGGTTACTTAGCTGCGCCGCCGTTGACGTTTATCGGAGACGCTAAGCCGGCTCGGTCAGGTAATCGCAGTGCTTAAAAGTCCGCGTTTTATACCGATACACAAACGTAAATCCCGGCCACATCGTGGTGTTGCGGCCGTTGCTATCGAGATACCAACTTTTACAGCCGCTAGCCCAAACTGCCCCGCGCGCACGGCGCTGCAGCGTTTCGTTGTATTGCGCCTGCACCTCGGGCCGCACTTCGGCCGCGCGCAACCCTAAACGCGTCATCGTCTGCAACGCGCTAACCACATACTGAACCTGGGCTTCGATCATCAGCAGCAAGGAACTATGCCCGATGCCGCTGTTCGGCCCGGTCAGCATGAAGAAATTCGGAAATCCCGCGATCGACATTCCGAGATAGGCCTGAGCCCCGTCGCGCCATGCTGTACTCAGATCCAGACCACCACGCCCGATCAATACGCCGCTGCGGACCGGTGCCTGCACCTTGAAGCCGGTGCCATAAATGATGACATCGGCCGGGCGTTCGACGCCGTCGTCGTCGACTATTCCGGCCGCTGTGAGCCCACGGATACCCGACGTCACCACCGAAACATTGGGTCGCGCCAACGCCGGATAAAAATCGTCCGAGATCAAGATTCGCTTACAGCCGATGCGGTAATCGGGCGTCAGCTGCGCACGTAGCGCCGGATCCTCAATCTCACGCCGCAGATGCCGCGCGGCGAGCAGCTCTGCCACGCGCAGCAATTGCGGCCAAAACACAAGGCTCAGCGCGCGCGCTTCGAGTCGCCCGTAAATAAGCATTCGGGCAAATTGTTGTAGCCGTGGAAACCGGTGATAAAAGCTGCGTTCAACGCGGCTTATCGCACGGTTTCGTTTGGGCAACACCCACGCGGCGCTGCGCTGGTAAAGATCAACATGGGCCGCCTGTGTCGCGATCTGCGGCAGAAACTGGATCGCGCTCGCACCGGTGCCGATGACAGCTACGCGCTTACCGTGCAAGTCGCACGCGTGGTTCCAGCGGGCGGAGTGGAAACTCGTGCCACTAAATTGCGCCCGGCCCGGCAAGTTCGGTATTTCTGGGCTGCTAAGGCCGCCAGTTGCCGTTATCAGCACCTTCGCTTCGTAGTGCGCGCCGGCTAACGTCGTCACCCGCCAAAGAGCACACGCATCATCGTAACGGGCAGACACCATGCATTCTCCGTAGCGAAAATGCGTCGCGAGTTGATATTTCTCGATGCAATGGCACAGATAAGCCTGAATTTCGGCTTGATTGGCGTAAACATGCGACCAGTGCGGATTCGGCTCGAACGAGAATGAGTACAGCGGCGACGGCACGTCGCATGCGCAACCGGGATAATTGTTATCGCGCCAAGTACCACCCGCTGCGGTGCCGCGTTCAAGAATCACGAAATCTTCGATACCCGCGGCCCTGAGTTGGATCGCCATGCCGATACCCGCAAAGCCAGCCCCAACGATCAAGACGCGCGTCTGCTTTAGATCTACCGCAAGATCGGCGGAAATGCTGATCGTCATCGGGCCGACACGTTATATCTGCGGGCCTCGCAGACGTGGCCCTCAGCGTTCACCACAACTGTCGTATAGGCATTCCGGGCAACTTCAGCCAATGGACGAAAATTTATCTTAAAAAAGCGATGCACTTCAGGAACACGAATGGCCGAGCGGCGGTCTTTGATATTGTACCGCCTGCCCTAGGGAGCTTAGCCATGTCACTCCGTTCTTCACGTTGGTTGGTCGCGGCCTGCGCCGCTGCCCTTTTTCTCGCCGCTTGCGCCACCCCCGAGTCGAGAATTAAGAAAAATCCGGAAGGTTTTGCCAAATTAACGCCGGAACAGCAGGAATTAATCAAACTTGGAAAAGTCGGAATCGGTTTTGACGAAACCGCAGTCAAGCTCGCACTCGGCGAACCCGACCGAATCAGCGAACGCACCGACACCACCGGAAAAAGCACGATTTGGCGTTATGTCGAGTATGAAAACGATACCGGCGCGCCGCTGTATCGTGGCTTCTACCACTATTACTACGCGCCGTTTTATCCGTTTTATACCGATTACGGCAGCCGGCGCGAACGCGACCATATCCGTGTGGTATTCACCTCGGGGAAAGTCAGTGCAATTGAGCAAGAGCTGAAATAAGACGGCAAAGCGTGTCACGAATGGGTCACTGACAACACACTCCGGCGCCAGAACAGGCGTGATTCGGCGATAATTCGACAAACGGCTGTAACACCAAACCTTTTATCGAATCCCGGAGAACTTGAATGCCCGATTCACCCAGCCACGATCCTATTGTGATCGTGTCGATTGCGCGGACGCCGGTTGGCGGCCTCCTTGGCGTGTTTTCGCCTCTTTCTGGTGCCCAACTTGGCGCCGTAGCCGTCCGCGCTGCAGTAGCGCGTGCAGGAATTGCACCGGCGGACGTTGATGAGGCAATTCTCGGCAATTGCCTCATCGCAGGACAGGGGCAGGCGCCAGCCCGGCAAGCAGTGCGCGGCGCTGGCTTGCCCGACGCCGTAGGTGCTACCCAGATCAGCAAAATGTGTGGATCGGGCCTAAAAGCGGTCATGCTCTGCAACGACCTGCTGCAGGTTGGCAGCAATCGGATCATGGTCGCTGGCGGCTTCGAGAGCATGACCAACGCCCCGCACCTATTGCCAAAGTCCCGCGTTGGCACCCGTTACGGCACCGCGACGCTGTATGACCACATGGCTCTAGACGGCCTCGAAGACGCCTACGAGCGCGGCACCCCTATGGGCGTGTTCGCCGAACGTACGGCTGAACGTTACGGCTTTAGCCGTGAAGCCCAAGACGCGTTCGCGATTGAATCCCTAAGCCGCGCGAAAAAAGCGAACGAAGATGGCAGCTTCGACTTTGAAATCGCCCCGGTAGAAGTAGCCGGGAAAGCAGGCGTTGACCTGATTCGTCACGATGAACAGCCGGGCAAAGGCCGCCCCGACAAAATAACGACCCTAAAACCCGCGTTCAAAAAGGACGGCACGATTACGGCCGCCACGTCGTCGAGCATCTCCGACGGCGCCGCGGCGGCGGTGCTGATGCGGCAATCCGAAGCAGAACGACGCGGCCTGAAACCGCTGGCACGCATTCTCGGTCACGCAACACATGCACGCGTGCCGAGCGAGTTCACCGTTGCCCCGGTACACGCGGTTACAACCCTGCTCGAGAAACTGAACTGGCGCGCCGCCGATGTTGACCTCTGGGAAATCAACGAGGCGTTTGCCGTCGTCGTGATGGCCGCCATGCGGGAACATAACCTGGATCACAGCCGAGTCAATATTCATGGCGGCGCCTGTGCAATCGGTCACCCGATCGGCGCCAGCGGCGCCCGAATTCTGGCGACGTTAATTGGTGCGTTGCGCAAAACGCAGACACGGCGCGGCATTGCGACGCTTTGCATCGGTGGCGGCGAAGCCGTTGCAATCGCTGTAGAAGCGTATTAACTCCATATTGCGCCGCAGCATTTCTCCACTTTAGGCTCCATTTAATCAAGCCACAGTGGAAACCTTCCATCGGCCGAACAATCACGAATATCGGCCGATGGTAGGTGCTTCAGTATAAAAAGCAGAATCGCATTTGCCCAAATCCTGCTGTCCCACCTGGGTCATATCTGCGCCAGCGGCTCCAACTGGCCAGCGCCTCTCCTGCGCGCCATATGCGACTACAGTTTTAATCTATTGTTTTATATAAAAAAAATTTTACAAATCTGCCACAATTTTAGTGGCACGGCTGTTGCTGTTTCGGTTCGGGTTCGATCGTTATGGGCGTGCGGCGCGTAGGCCGTGATGGGGTCTGCTACACGGCGTATCAGTGGAGTAGAGTTTCGCCGTAGAAGGGGAATACGACTAACGTGCCGTATCAATTTGTTCGGTGCCCGCGTTTAATATCGAACAGGTGTGAGTGTAAATTTCAACAGTGCGGAGGAGAAATAAATGAATTTCCGATATAGAGTTGGTTACGCAATGGCGGCTTTTGCCTTGGTTGCCGCACCGAGTCTGGCGAATGCCGACGCGGACCTCGACAAAGCTTTGTCTGCGCCAGGGAATTGGGCTTCACAAGCGGGCGATAACTTCAATCAGCGCTACAGCAAGCTGAGCCAAGTCACCGACAAAAACGTCAATAAGCTGCAGGTGGCTTGGACTTTCTCAACCGGCGTCCTGCGTGGCCATGAAGGCTCCCCGCTGGTCATCGGCGATGTAATGTATCTCCACTCCCCGTTCCCGAATAAGGTCTGGGCATTGGACATCAGTTCACAGAAGATTCTCTGGAAATATGAGCCAAAGCAGGATCCGGCTGTAATTCCGCAGATGTGCTGCGACACCGTGAACCGCGGTCTGGCTTACGGCGACGGCAAGATCTTCCTCCAGCAAGCCGATACCAACCTCGTTGCGTTGGATGCCAAAACGGGCAAGCTCGTTTGGTCAGTCAAAAACGGTGATCCCAAAGTCGGCGCCGTCAACACAAATGCTCCCCACGTCTTTAAGGATAAGGTCGTTACCGGCATTTCTGGTGGTGAATGGGGCGTCCGCGGCTATATCAGCGCGTACGACATCAAGACTGGCAAGATGTCATGGCGCGGCTACAGCGTTGGTCCGGACGACGAGATGTTGATCGATCCTGCTAAGACCACAACCTGGGTCGACGGCAAAGTTGCGCCAGTTGGTAAGGACTCCTCACTGAAAACCTGGAAAGGCGATCAGTGGAAGATCGGTGGCGGCACGACTTGGGGCTGGTACAGCTATGATCCGGCGCTGAATCTGATGTACTACGGCTCCGGCAACCCGTCGACCTGGAATCCATCGCAGCGTCCGGGCGACAACAAGTGGTCGATGAGCGTCTGGGCGCGTGATATCGACAGCGGCAAAGTCAAATGGGTCTACCAGATGACGCCGTACGATGAGTGGGATTTCGACGGCATCAACGAAATGATCCTGGCCGATATCAACGTCAAGGGCAAACCGACGAAGGCGCTGGTTCACTTTGATCGCAACGGCTTCGGCTACACGCTGGACCGCACGAACGGCGCGCTGCTTGTCGCCGAAAAGTATGATCCGGTCGTGAACTGGGCCACCAGCATTGACATGAAGTCGGGCCGTCCGGTCACCGTTGCCAAGTACAGCACTGCGCGTAACGGTGCAGACGTCAACACGAAGGGCATCTGCCCTGCCGCGTTGGGCACGAAAGATCAGCAGCCGGCAGCGTTCAATCCGAACACTGGCTACTTCTATGTTCCGACAAACCACGTTTGCATGGACTATGAACCGTTTGCAGTCGATTACACCGCAGGTCAGCCGTATGTCGGCGCGACGCTGGCGATGTACCCGGCGCCGAACAGCCATGGCGGCATGGGTAACTTCACGGTTTGGGATGCAGGTCAAGGCAAAATCGTTTGGTCCAAACCAGAGAAGTTCTCAGTTTGGTCGGGCGCTCTGACGACGGCCGGCAACGTGCTGTTCTACGGCACGCTGGAAGGCTATATCAAAGCTGTCAGCCTGAAGGACGGCAAAGAACTTTGGAAGTTCAAAACCCCGTCCGGCATCATCGGCAACGTGTTTAGCTACGAGCACCAAGGCAAGCAGTATGTTGGCGTCTTCTCAGGCATTGGCGGCTGGGCCGGTATCGGCATGGCAGCCGGTCTGGAAAAAGACAACGACGGTCTGGGCGCTGTCGGTGGCTACCGCGAACTGACTCAGTACACGGAACTGGGCGGCTCATTGATGGTCTTCGCAATCCCGAGCAACTAAGCTTCATCGGGATCTAGCGTAACTGCGCTAAAGGCACCGCCGAGTTAAATCGGTGGTGCCTTTTTTTATGACTTTTCAAGATAAAGTCAGAGCCCCAGGTGGAATTCGATCCGCTTACTTGCAGCCGCGTTTTTTCGAAATTTTAAGCGATTGATCGGGAACTCCCGCCCTTTAGGGGTTGCCTAAATCAATATTGTTATTGTTCTATAAGACAGACATAGGCTAAATTTTTACACGTAGCTGTAGCGACTTTTTTCAGCATATTTTCACGATCAAATTAATATTTTTAGTGTTTTTAAGACGAATCAATCTTAATCGTTCAAAATCTATCCTAAAGATGGATAGAAGCGGGCTTAAAACTCAGATATAAATATAATATTGTCGCTGCGGTGTCGGCTCATAATTGCGTCTGAAGTGCCGCCCGATACCCAGTGTTTTGTGCTAGGCGAGGAAATAGAATGAACCGTTTCACAATCTATGCTGGGCTCTTTCTCGCTGTCAGCAGCATCACGACAAGCTCAGATGCTTATGCCCAGCAAGACACGCAGGATGATGCCAATAAGACGTTCAAGGTCTGCCGCGATCCAAACAACCTGCCGTTTTCAAACGCGAAGAGCGAAGGCTATGAGGATAAAATCGCGCAGCTGCTTGCCGACGAGCTGGGTCGCAAACTTGAAACTTATGAATTTGCCTCGCGCTTTAATTTCATTCGCAATACTTTAAAATTTAAGCTGCCCGGCGAAGAGTATCGCTGCGATATCGTAATCGGCGTTCCTGCCGGGTTTGATCAAGTTTCCGCTACCAAACCCTACTACCGCTCAACCTACGCGCTGGTAATTCCGCAAGGCCGCAAATTAGATGGGGTCAAATCTGTTGAAGATTTCCTCGCACTACCCAAATCAACGCTGAATAATCTTCATATTGGCGTTATCGACCGCTCTCCCGCATCGAATTGGCTGGTCAACCACGGCCTGCTCGAACAAGGCGTGCCCTATCGCTTATTAGTTGCCGATCTCGATCAAACCTCGGGCGGCATCATCGAGAATGATCTGGTTAGCGGAAAAATTGACGTTGCGATTATTTGGGGGCCAATTGCCGGCTATTACGCTAGAAAAGCGCCCAATACGCACTTTACGGTGGTTCCGATGAAATCCGAAAACGGCGTCAAGTTTGAATACGACATCGCGATGGGCGTTCGCTACGGCGAAAAAGAGTGGAAACAAAAAATCGAAGACCTGATCGACACCAGTAAACCTAAAATTCTAGCCATCCTCGCAGACTACGGCGTGCCCATCATCGATGCGCCCGCTAATATCCAATAGCATTTCGATAATGGCCCGGTGCTAACCGTGATTTAAGCCATGCGCGCTCGCATAATTTTTCTCGGCGCCAGCATCGCACTGCTGCCGCAAATGAGCTTCACGAAAGAGATTGACCGCGAGCGCCTGAATCCAATCCTTGGCAGCATTGTGAAAGTGGAAGCGATTGCCGCCAGCGGCAATCTTTCACTGGGCAGCGCAGTCAGCTTGGCGCCTGGCAAATTTGTAACCAATTGTCATGTCACACTGCACGCGGAGCGGATTAGCGTCCTTGCCGGCGGGCAGCGCTGGCCGGTAGCCGGACAACTAAGCGATACGCTGTATGACTTATGTCTATTGGATATTCCAGGATTAAAGAACCTGCCCGCGGTATCGGTACGGCGTGCGTCCGATCTGCGCCAGGGCCAGACGGTTATCGCGCTGGGTTATACCTTTGGCGCCAGTCTAATGGCACAAGCAGGAACGATTAAAGCCCTACACACGCTGCACGATAGCCGTGTGATCCAAACTACCACGCCATTCAATTCCGGGGCGAGCGGCGGCGGCCTATTCGACGAAGATGGAGAACTCATCGGAATATTGACGTTCCGCTTGCCTGGCGCCAGCGCCTATTATTTTTCGATGCCGACGGACTGGCTACCGACTGACATTGATAATTCGGAGGCCTATACCAAAATCACGCCGTTGTCAGGCCCGCCTCCCTTTTGGGCGCATACGAATGATGCGCTGCCCTACTTCATGCGCGCCGCGGCTTTGGAAGCAAACGGCGATTGGCAAGGCTTAATCCGGCTGACAGAGACCTGGGCTGCTGCCGAAGAAAGCAACGCGGAGCCTTGGTTTATGCGCGGCCAAGCTTATTCGCATATCGATCGTAACGAGGCGGCTATAAAAGCCTATAAAAATGCGCTAAACCGCGACCCTACATTTGCACCAATCTGGCACAACATCGGGGAAGCCTATTTCCGGCGCGGAGATCGTTCCGAAGTCATTAATACTTATAATGTTTTGAAGAAACTGGATACTGAATTGGCTGAAGACCTCGCAGTAAAATGCGGGCTCTAACAATAACTAAAGACAGATTTACGAGGAGATGTTGTACATGATGAAAACATTCTTACGGTTGTTCGCATTTAGTCTGCTGGCCGTCAGCTTTTTGAGTCGTGCCGGAGACGCTATTTCGGAAGCCGAGCAACGCGTATTTCTTGATGACCACTTAAAAAACATCAAGCAAAGTTCGGTGTTGACCTACCGTCTACATCAAGTAGGAAAACCTGAAGAGACCTACGACGACAGCGCCAAAGTCTCGATCAAAGCTGCGACTTCGAAAACCAGCAAGCAAGTCGATGTCGATTACCTAAGCGGCACCAATAAGGTCGCACTGCCCGATATCAGCGACGCTCAAGGCAATCCCGTTATCCTCTATTTTTTAGAGAAAGATGTCCGCGATATGCACCGCATCGTTGGCGGCCAGGAAGCGTATTTTCGAAAACGCATTCGACTAGCACTGGCGGATACTGCTGAAGTACATCCCGTGACCGTCACGTACAACGGCCATGCGGTCGCTGGCAGCGAAGTGAGAATTTTTCCGTATGCCAACGACCCGTTACGGCAACGTTTTGGCGATTACTATAAAAAGTCTTACATTTTCACGATCTCTGATCAGGTCCCTGGTGGCGTCTATCAAATCCGCACTCAGGTCGACAACCCTAAGATTATTGCGCCCGACGCACCTCCACTCATGCAGACAACTTTGACGCTGAGTTCGGTTGGAAAATGATAACGACTAAGCCTTAGACCACAGGATCCTTTAAGGCTTAGGTCGGCACCGATCTCTTATATCTAATAGCGGGAATCGCAATGCTGTTGCGTTGATGGACGTCTCAGCATTACGCCGCAGCAAGTGGGACATTCTAAATTCAGAAATGAGTCAATAAAGAAACACAGTAATTTTAATTAAATTAAAATTTATTTAAAATTAAATAGTTAAAATATTTATAGTGCGCAATTTACGTGCTTTTTTTGTGGCATAGATACTGCTCTTTCAGCTTGACTCGCATCACCTCATAGCGGCCGCCACATATTCAATATTTATTATCAGACTAATTAGATTTTAATTTTTGTCGCGATGCAGTACTGCCTGGATACTGGCCCAATAAGCCAGTTAAATCTGATGATGCCTGAAGGCTGGCAACCGAAAAACGGCTCGTTTGCCATCGGTTCATATGCCGTCCATTAGACGTCTGTACGGCTTCTATGCGGGTTCCTATGCCCACGTCGAATGCTTTATATCCTTGCCATTCTAAAGCGGACTACCGCATGGACTCGTCAAACAAAAAACACGGTGATCTGATAGTCGGTACAGCTATTTCACCATGCAATGATGAGGCGCCGTCAATAGGTTCTACAAAGCCGATAGGCAATACTGAAATTGCGGAGCATACTGGTTTTAGTACAGTGGTCGGTATTGAAGGGACGCCCGATGCCACATGCTTTTTAAAGCATGTAGCGCGCGACTCCGATAAACGATTATTGTCTGCAGAATCTGATGGCGTTAGCCTTCAAAAGGTCGCTGATGACGTAACGACAAAATCGAACGTATCGGAGGGTGATGTACATAATGCCCTCGACAGCAGTCAAAACAATGAGGGTCTGCCAGAGAACACGGCTGGACCGATGGAGGAAGCTATGCTGGCCACTCAAAAAGCTTCGCGTCATGCCACGCTGGTAACGTCAGCGGTGCAAGGGACGAAGCCAATTGCGGACATCGACCATCTGGTTCGGCATTCGTGGACGCGTTGTTTGCAAAACTATTCGCTAGATCCGCAGAAGCCCAAAAAAGCATCAGTGGTCGAACGTGCGGAATTACAGGCCCGGCGAGAACAGCATGGGCTGTTGCTGTCGATTGCCCGCGTCGAACTGTTGGGCCTACGCAAGCGCCTACAGCAAACGGATATGGGCATCATGCTCACCGACCAGGACGGCGTGATTCTGCATTACATCGGCGAACCCGGCTTCGCCACCACCGCGCGCCGCAGCGGCATGCGTGAGGGTGCCATCTGGAGCGAGCGCGAGTTGGGCACAAACGGCATGGGCACCTGCATCATTGAGCAGCGCTCGGTCGTCATCCATCAATACGAGCATTTTCTGGCGCAAAACACCGAACTCACCTGCTCTGCCGCACCCATTTTTGACCGTGAAGGCCGTGTTGTCGCCGCACTCGATATCTCGGGTTGCTTCAATAGCTCGCAAACCCATACGTTGGCGTTGGTCGAGATCGCTGCGCAGAACATCGAAAACCGCGCGCTGCTAGAAACCTGTAAAAACAATTTTGTGCTGCGTTTTCACCGGCTGCCTGAATTCATCAGCACGCCAGGCGAAGGGATTATTGCCTTTGACGACAACGGCATCATCGTCGGCGCGAATCGCAGCGCGCTTGATCTACTGAATGCACCGAGCCATCGCGCGCTCTGCGGCCAGTTGATTGAAACCGTCTTTGATACCACTCTGGCAACCCAGATGCAGCTCGCCGCACGCCGCGCATTCCGCGCCGCGCCGCTGATCTGCCGCGACAACCAAGTCAAGCTCTGGAGCGCGATCCAACCGCCCGAGCGCGAAGCGCGTGGCGAGATTGTTTCTTATCGGCGCGGCGGCAACGTCATCACCAGCACCGTCATTCAGGAAGAAGCCAGCGGCCCACTGGCGCTGATGGAGTTTGGCGACCCGTTGATGGCGAACAACGTCCGCATCGTGCAGCGGGTACTCAATCGCGATATTTCGATCCTGCTCCTTGGCGAAACTGGCACGGGCAAAGGACATTTCGCCAAGGCTATTCATGCCGCGAGCGATCGTGCCGACAAACCCTTTGTCACCGTCAATTGCGCAGCGATTCCCGAGACGCTGATCGAAAGCGAGCTATTCGGCTATCGCCCGGGCGCATTTACCGGCGCAACGCGCGAAGGCAACGCTGGTCGGGTTGCCCAAGCAAATGGGGGAACGTTGTTCCTGGATGAGATCGGCGATATGCCGCTGCCGCTGCAGGTGCGGCTGTTATCGGTGATCGAAGACCGCGAAGTAATGCCGCTCGGCGGCTCGAAAGCGATTCCGGTAGACATCCGCATCATTAGCGCCACGCATTGCGATTTGTCGCAACACGTTCGCGAACGGCGCTTCCGCGAAGACCTCTACTACCGCCTGAATGGGCTTTCGCTGCGCATGCCGCCACTGCGCGAACGGCGCGACGTCCATGATTTGATTCGCAGCCTGCTGCGCGAGGAAGCGCGCGGTAAAGGCCCGAGCGATATCGACGACGATGCGTTGTCGCGGTTGCAGAAGTACGACTGGCCGGGCAATTTGCGGCAAATGCGCAATGTGTTGCGCACCATGATTGCAATGTGCGACACCGATTGCTTAACGCTCGCCGACTTCAACGAAGACTGGTTGCTGAATGGCGTTGCCGCCCACGGTGCAACAGCAGCCAGCTCAGCATCCGCTGCAGCGCAGCGCGCCCCGGAGCCGAGTGGCGATGGCGACGATGTTCTGGCCGATGCCGAGCGCGAAGCGCTGCGCCGCGTGCTCGAGAACTGTCGTTGGAACGTCAGTGCCGCCGCCGTGCAATTGCACGTCAGCCGTAAGACTCTGTATCGAAAAATGTTCCGTCACGGCATAACGCGCCGTGAATTACGTGAGGCGACGATTGCGAATGCGGCCTTAAGTCCGCACCCACGATCGCCGTAGTCACCCATTATCGGGGCAGGCGCTGCGAGGCGCTTGCCCCCAATAGTTGCCGATGGGCATGTGGAAACACGAATACCCATCTGCTTAAAGAACCTGTCGAGCTTCAACTCGCATGGCGTTCATGCTTCACCGCTATACAACCTGAGCTGTATTTTCAAAAGCAGCAATAACAATGAGGAATCAAAGATGGCCAGCACATTTTCTATTCATCCGTCGATTGACAACGGCATTGCCCCGGGCGCAAAGGATTTTGCAGGCGGAACGCTTGTCTGCAAATGTGCAAGCAACCCGGTAAAGGTAGAAGTCAAATCGCAATCCGCCCACAACCATGCCTGCGGCTGCACCAAGTGCTGGAAGCCGGCCGGCGCGCTGTTTTCGGTCGTCGCGGTTGTTCCGCGCAGCTCCATCACCGTCACTGAAAATGCCGACAAGCTCGCGATCGTTGATCCGAACGCCGGCATTCAGCGTTATGCCTGCAAAGGCTGCGGCGTGCATCTGTTCGGCCGCATCGAGAACAAAGAACACGCGTTCTACGGCCTGGACTTCATCCACACCGAACTGTCGCCGCAAGCCGGCTGGTCGGAACCGGGCTTCGCAGCGTTCGTTTCTTCGATCATCGAAGGCGGCGCCGATCCGGCGATCATGGGTGATGTGCGCAGCAAACTGAAGTCGATCGGTCTGGAACCGTATGACTGCTTGAATCCGCCGCTGATGGACGCCCTGGCGACCCACGCTGCGAAGAAGTCTGGCGTTCTCAAAGCCTAATTTAGGCAACGGGAATAGCGGGCTGTTTGTAATGGCTTCAAGTGTTGAGCAATCGCCACTTGAAGCCTCCGCAGCCGCCCGCGCTTTGCCCAGACGCATCAATTTTACGATTCAGGGGCGCGAAATAAAGCCCCGTCCAAATAGGAGCAATGCAATGGATGTACGCGCAGCTGTTGCGTTTGAAGCGGGAAAGCCGCTGAGTATTGAAACGGTACAACTCGACGGCCCGCGCGAAGGCGAGGTTCTGGTCGAAATCAAAGCCACCGGGCTTTGCCACACTGATAAATTCACCCTTTCAGGCGCTGACCCTGAAGGTTTGTTTCCGTGCATCCTCGGTCATGAAGGCGCCGGCATCGTGGTCGATGTTGGCCCAGGCGTGAAGCACCTAAAGAAAGGTGACCACGTTATCCCGTTGTACACGCCGGAATGCCGTGAATGCGATTACTGCACCTCGGGCAAAACCAACCTGTGCCAGAAAATCCGCATGACCCAGGGCAAGGGTCTGATGCCGGACGGCAGCAGCCGCTTCTCGTTCCAGGGTAAGCCGGTTCTGCATTACATGGGCTGCTCGACTTTCGCCAACTACACCGTATTGCCGGAAATCGCCCTCGCGAAAATTCGCGAAGACGCCCCATTCGACAAAGTCTGCTACATCGGCTGCGGCGTCACCACGGGTCTCGGTGCGGTCATTTTCACTGCTAAAGTTGAACCGGGTGCGAACGTCGTCGTATTCGGCCTCGGCGGCATCGGCCTGAACGTGATTCAGGGTGCGAAGCTGGTTGGCGCAAACATGATTGTCGGCGTCGACATCAACCCGAACCGCGAAGAATTAGCGCGCAAATTCGGCATGACCCACTTTGTCAACCCGAAGGAAGTGAAAGGCGACCTCGTCGCGCACCTCGTCGAGTTGACCAAAGGCGGCGCCGATTACAGCTTTGAGTGCATCGGTAACACCACGTTGATGCGCCAAGCACTTGAGTGCTGCCACAAAGGCTGGGGCGTTTCGACCGTCATCGGCGTTGCACCGGCCGGCGCTGAAATCAGCACCCGCCCGTTCCAGTTGGTTACCGGCCGCCGTTGGATCGGTTCCGCTTTCGGTGGCGCGCGCGGTCGTACCGACGTGCCGAAGATTGTTGATTGGTATATGGACAATAAGATCAATATCGACGATTTGATCACGCATACGATGCCGCTGGAAAAGATCAATGAAGGTTTTGATCTGATGACCCGCGGTGAGTCCATTCGAGGCGTGGTTCTTTTCTAATGACGACAATCGAGAAAAAGAGCGAGCAGGCTTGCTTTGGCGGACGCATGGGTTTTTATACCCATGCGTCCGAGGAGACCGGCACCGTGATGCGTTTCGGTGTTTATCTTCCACCCCAAGCGCGCTTCCGCCCGGTACCGGCGCTGTACTACCTGGCCGGGCTAACGTGCACCGAAGAAACCTTCCTGATCAAAGCCGGCGCGCAACGCGTCGCCGCTGAGCTCGGATTGGCCTTGGTCGCTTGCGACACCAGCCCGCGCGGCCTTAATCTGCCGGGCGAAGCCGATCATTGGGACTTTGGTTTGGCTGCTGGCTTTTACCTTGATGCGACTGCAGAACCCTGGGCGAAGAACTATCGCATGGGGTCCTACATCAACCAAGAATTGCCAGCGATCATTGAAGCTAATTTCCCGGTTCTCAAGGATAAACGGGGAATTTTTGGTCACTCGATGGGCGGCCACGGCGCGCTGGTCACGGCGTTACGAAACCCTGAGCGTTGGCAGTCAGTTTCAGCGTTCGCGCCGATCTCGAACCCGGTCGCCGTGCCGTGGGGACAGAAAGCGCTAGGTAATTACCTGGGCTCGGATCAAAGCAGCTGGGCTGAATACGATGCGAGTTTGTTGATTCGCAAGCAGCCGTACCCGGGGTTATTCCTAGTTGATCAGGGCTTGGCTGATCAATTTTTAAACCGCGAATTGAAACCAGAAGCGCTGGATAGCGCAGCACGGGACGCCGGACAACGGCTGACCTTACGCCTGCACGCGGACTACGATCACTCCTACTGGTTCATCCAGACGTTCATGACCGATCATCTCGTGCACCACGCACGCGAACTCGGGCTGAGCTAAACGAGACTGATCTGTGCAGTTGCGGGTCCGGGCGTTTCGCCCGGACTCGGCCATTAAGGTCTGATTCATCGCCCTAGGTACACCATGGGCCCGTCGATTTATTATTAACTGGAGGACAATATGCGGGTTATTAAATATGCAGGGTTGGCAGTTACGTTGGCCCTGGGCACGACGATTTCAGCGGGTGCGTTTGCAGCAGATGCGCCGCTTTATACCGTCGTCGACGGCGTCAACGTAGATAGCAACACGTACCAAGGCTTTAAGACCTGGCGTCAGGCAGCTTGTGATCGCTGCCACGGTCCCAATCAGGAAGGCTTAGTCGGTCCCTCTCTCGTCGAAAGCCTGAAAGTGATGTCGAAAGCTGATTTCGTCAAGACCTTGGCCGAAGGCCGCCTCGATAAGGGCATGCCGAGCTGGAGCACGAATAAAAATGTGATGGATCACATCGATAATCTGTACGCGTACCTCAAAGGCCGCTCAGACGGCAAAATTACCGAGTCGCGCGTTCACGAAATCGCACCGCAATAATCATCCGGCGTCCGATCGCGATCATCCTGTGCACCGGCTCCCCGCTGCACCGGCGCGGTTCGGGCGCCGCGCATGTTAAAGAGATATTTGCTGGCGGGCGCTAACGGTATTGCGAATTTGCTCAAGCGTGGTATCACCGTACGCTCGATTCGCTATACATTTATGCACCCGTTCAGTCATTTCTGCCTTTTACAGAACTTATTCTTAGCAGGTTAAATCATGCCGGCAGTAAAACTATCCCGCGTACTTGCCGCAATTGGCGTTGTCGCGTTTCCTCTGCTCTCGTTCACGGCTCAGGCCTTCGACTACCCGACGGTCGACCGGGTCGAGTACGTGCACATTTGCCAGCGTGACAATGGCGATCGACCGGCGCAGGAAATGCTCTATAAATGCTCCTGTGTCATTGATGCAATCGCGGAAAAAATGTCTTATGACGATTACGTCGAGAGCTCCACCGCTTTCTACGCGTCGAGCATTGCGGGAGAGCGCGGCCAAGTGATCCGCAATGAAAGTCATGCCAAACAACTCGCTGGCGCTTTCCGATCGCTACAATCAAGCGCAAAAAAGAATTGCTTTATTAATTAAATATGCGTAACCAGCAACGCAATGCCGTTGCTATGTTCCGATGGGCTATCGGCGCGCTCGCGCTGATTACCGTTGCTAGCCGCTCGGTGGCAGCAACAGATGCGCCCAAAAATTTAAGCATTCACGCTGTAGCAGCGAGCGTTTATGTACACCTTGGCGCGCAAGCAGATGCGTCTTTGGAGAACCGCGGCGATATCGCCAACATTGGCTTTATCGTTGGAAAAAGATGTATTGCTGTCATTGATAGCGGCGGGACGCTACAAATTGGCCAACAACTCTCGGCGGCCATCCGCAGCGTTTCACAGCTACCAATTTGCTATGTAATCAATACGCATGTGCATCCAGACCATGTGTTTGGTAATGCCGCATTTGTCGGCCCCGACACAGAATTTGTCGGCCATAGCCATTTGCCGGCTGCGTTCGCGGCGCGGCGCGAAAACTATCTAAATGCGCTAACACGTGTGCTCGGCGATACAGCCGTGGGCAGCGTCGTCGTGCCACCGACGATACTGATCACAGACACGCTTGAGCTTGATCTCGGGGAACGCAAACTAACGCTCACGGCTTGGCGGACGTCCCACACCGACGGCGACCTTACTATTTTCGATGCAGCCAGCCAAACACTCTGGACCGGCGACCTGCTTTTCATCGAGCGAACGCCGGTTATTGATGGTAGCGTCCGCGGTTGGCTTACAACATTAGATGAATTAAGTAAGCAGCGCCCTGCCCATGTTGTGCCCGGTCACGGCCCGGTGGATCCCCCTTGGCCACAAGCAATTGACGCCGAAGCGCACTACCTGAACATCCTGATATCTGATGTCACTTCCGCTCAAAGAAATGGGCGTACACTCTCGCAGACCGTAGAGACCGCCGGGCTCTCGGAGCGCAACCAGTGGTTATTATTCGACAACTACAACCGGCGAAATGTTACGGCCTGCTACACAGAGTTGGAATGGGAGGACTAAATATGAGGCTCAATACGATTGTGCCCGGCGCTCTAAGCTTGATTCTTTCAATCTGCGCACTCTTGGTTTCGGTTCCGACTTATGCAGAACCGGAAACAGCGCCGTCAGCATCCAAAATAGAAATTTGGCCAAAAGTCAGAACCAGCCTATTCGGAACACGGGAAATTCACGAAGATAGTTCGGCAATCATTCAATTGGAAGCGCCGACCCGCGCTGAAGATGCCTCGACCGTTCCGATCGCGATGCACACGCAACTGGTGCAGACGGCAGGACGTTATATCGACAAACTGTATCTGGTCGTCGATAACAATCCGTCACCGATCGCTGCGGTATTCGACTTTACACCTGAGAGTGGCCGAGCCGATATCGAAACCCGAATTCGCGTTGAGCAGTACACCGACGTCCGCGCTATTGCAGAATTGAACGACGGCAGCCTGTATATGGCGACGCGCTTCGTCAAAGCCTCGGGCGGCTGTTCAGCCCCTGCCGGTAAAGATGCCGAGGCAGCGGCACGTAATTTAGGCCGTATTAAATTCCGGGTTGATGGCCCCATTACGATCGGAAAGCCGGCATTAGCACAACTTGCCGTTAGCCATCCGAACGCCTCAGGCTTAGTGTTAGATCAAATCTCACGCTTATACGCTCCGGCGTATTACGTACGGAAAATCAACGTCAGCTATGCCGGGAAGCCGGTGTTAACTGCCGATATCGACTTTTCTATTAGTGAGAATCCCAATTTCCGCTTTTACTTTCTGCCGACCGCCGACGGTGAATTGCGCGCTGAAATTGTCGACACAAAAGACCTGATGTTTGAAAGCGAAGTCTTAGTCAAATCTGGGCCCTCATCGGGCGGCGGCAACTAGCCCTAACGCACCGCTCTCGATCGCTCTTGGGATTTATTTCAGCGTTGCGGCTGACACGAAACCAATCGGATTTCGCATACGCGTTGTTATTGATGCTTCTATGTTGCACTGCAGCTGCAGCACCTCAATTAAGGCAAGTTGCGCCGTCAGTATTCGCACTCGTCGGCGATAACGCCGAGGTTAGCCCAGAAAATAACGGTGATGTCGCTAATGTAGGCTTTATCGTCGGCGATAGTGGTGTTATTGCGGTTGATACAGGCATTTCTTACGCGGCCGGCCGCCGAATGTTCGAGACCATCTCTGAGACCGCTTCCAAACCGGTAACGCTGGCAATCCTGACCCATCCCGTTCAAGAATTTATTTTTGGCGCGGCGTATTTTCAAGCGCAAGGCATCCCCCTACTTGCCCACCGCGATGCCGCTGCGCTAATGCAGAAACGTTGTAACAACTGCCTGCGCAAACTCAACGCGCTACTCGGCGCGGCTGCGATGCGCGGCTCGAAAGTCGTAGTTCCCGACCGTTTGATTGAGCAAAGCATCATGTTGCACCTTGCTGGCCGCAATATCGACTTACTGTATTACGGCCACGCTAGTGCGCCTGGCGATCTCGCCGTATTTGATCGTCAAACCGGCACGCTATTCGCTGGCGGCCTTGTCATCGCCGACCGCATTCCCAATTTACGGGATGGCAAAATTCCAGGCTGGGTTAGCGCCTTAGAACAACTTAAAACATTGCCGATTCGCGTTGTTGTTCCGGGCATTGGGCCGCCGGGCGGCCCCGAACTTATCGATCACACATTGGCCTATCTGCAGGCGCTTGATCATGCCGTTAATCTCAGTTATCGCAGCGGCGCGAGTTTGATCGAAGCGATAAAGCAAGTGCAGCTGGTGGAATTCAGAAATTTGAGCCAGTACGAACTGATGCAGCCGCAGAATGTTCAGTATCGATACCGGCAACTCGAAGACGAAGATCCACGCTAGGGTCTGTTATTGATCCGGCCATTAAGTACCTGAATAAAGACAGTGCAATGCCAAACCGGATGCCGCACTTCCGAGAAAGCGAGAAATGGCCGGATCAATAAAGCTGCGATGTCTCGGCGGCGGCTGGGCGCCTAGGGGGCTTCATATTCATTAAGAGCGTCGTCGGACAACGACTTTCTGAATTGAGTTAATTCGCTTTCCCGCGGCGCGCACCGCCGATATAGGCGCTATTCGAGCGCCGCCGATATTCTCTATCTAGATCCAGATGATGGATTTTTCCAAGCGGCGCATCAGCCTGTTTATCCACGATCTCGAAGCCGTGATGACGGCAGACACGTAGGCCATCATTTGTAACCGGCCGCGCATAAACATTTACGATCTCCTGACGCCGACACGCATCCAGGAATCCAACCAAATGATTCAATGCCGCTGCGCGAGAAAACAAGCTTTGTGCGGCAATTGCGCCGACATAAAGCGCGTAAGGCTTATCATCGCCAGCCGCAAGATGCTCGTTGGTGATTTTTGCCCCACGTAAAACCTCGGTCATCACCAGCTTAGCCGGCGCCTCTTTTAGCGGTAAAACGCAGAAATATCCGTCAATCTTTTTCTGAGCACGTTTCCGATTCCCGCGCACGATCCAGAAAATCTTGTCGTTGTGCTGATGAAGTGCAGTCATGCTCTCTAGCGTTGAAACATCGCCATCGAAGAATTCAAACGCCATCTGATGAATTTCTTCGAGGTCAGAGAACGATGCAGGGTCTGCGTGAAAGTGAAACCAGTCCGGAAGATCCATTCGTCTTATGCTCCTGAAGTGCCCAACGCCGACACTTCGCTGGCTTTTTCAGCGCTCGCACAATGCAATTCGCCGTCACACGTGACTCGAAGCTCGACAAGCATCTGTTACAACCTCGCCTAAAGCCTACCCAGCGGAAAAATCGGCAAAGGCACTTTTAACGCTTGGCGCTGCGTCCCACGCGGCGTATACCTGTTGAGGAACGCCAACACCGCTGAAGTATTGACTGCTGTCGAGTTAAACATCGTCTTTCGCCGCCCGGGCAATTTTGACGCGGCATAAAGATTCCCAAATCGTGGGAGATATTGCCATGCTAACGCCGCACCGCCTCTTTAATCGTCGGCGCGAACAAGTCCGTCAGCAGTTGCTCGCCACGTTCGAGGATGAAATAGCGAAAGGCCTCAGTTGCCGGCGACAACGTCATCGAGCTCAGATTAACGACGTGCCAAGCGCGCTTCAGCGGCAGGCCCACGACATCAAGCACCGCGAGTTGTCCGACCTGCAACTCCAGACCCAACGTATGCAGCGACAGCAGTGTCAGCCCCATATTGGCGATGACCGCTTGTTTGATGGTTTCGTTGCTACTCATCTGCATTACGGCCGGCGGCGTAATCCGCTGCTCGCGGAAAAACGCTTCCATGGCAGCACGGGTACCCGAGCCGGTTTCTCTAACGATGAATACCTCGCGATCAAGGCGTCCCGGTGCAATGCTGCGCTCGCCGACCAACGGATGACCGTGCGCCGCAATCACGCCAAGCAGATTGGCGGCAAACGGCTCGGCGCGCGTATCCAACTCGCGCGGAGGGCGGCCCATGATCGCCAAATCGATCTCACGATCATGCAGTTGCCGGCCGAGTTGATCTCGATTACCGACGGTCAGGCGGACATCAACGCCCGGGTGTTCGAGCCGAAACAGGGCCAGCAGCCGTGGCAAAAAATATTGTGCAGTACCGACCATGCCGATCGAAATTCGGCCTGCTTGCAGGCCTCGCAAACGGGCGATGGTATCTTCTGCTTCTTTCAATGTATTCAATACTCTACGCGCATAAACCAGCAGATATTCGCCGGTTGTCGTCAAGCTAACCGCGCGGCCGGTGCGTTCAAAAACCGGGAGCCCCAAGGCCGTTTCCAGCTCCCGAATTTGCATCGAAACTGCGGGCGCTGTCAGGTGTAGCTCTTCTGCCGCACGGGCAAAGCTTAAGTGCCGGGCAGCAGCGACAAAGGAACGAAGTTGGCGGAGGCTAAGGTTGAGCATAAGTAGATCTTATCTCATACGGCAGATAATGTGAATTTACCTTAATCCGTTCCGAGGTTAACTTCTGTCAACAGATTGTGCGTGCCACCAGAGAGGATACGAGATGAGCAACGACGGAATCATTACCGACGCCAAGAAGCGCTACAGCGCCGGCGTCCTCAAGTACCGCCAGATGGGCTACTGGGATGCGGACTACGTCCCTAAAGATACCGACACGATCTGCCTCTTCCGCATCACGCCACAAGATGGCGTTGATCCGGTCGAAGCGGCCGCCGCGGTTGCGGGTGAGTCGTCGACGGCAACCTGGACGGTCGTCTGGACCGACCGCCTGACTGCTTGCGACAGCTATCGCGCCAAAGCCTTCAAAGTCGAGCCCGTACCCGGCATCCCCGGCCAGTACTTTGCCTGGGTAGCGTACGACATTATTTTGTTCGAAGAAGGCTCAATCGCCAACATCACGGCCAGCTTGATCGGCAACGTGTTCTCGTTTAAGCCGCTAAAGGCCGCGCGCCTCGAAGACATTCGCGTGCCGGTGGCACTGCTGAAAACCTTCAAAGGCCCGCCGACGGGTTTGATTGTAGAACGTGAGCGCCTGGACAAATTTGGTCGCCCGCTGCTCGGTGCGACGACGAAGCCGAAACTCGGCCTATCCGGCCGCAACTACGGCCGCGTGATTTACGAAGGCCTGAAAGGCGGCCTCGACTTCATGAAGGACGACGAGAACATTAACTCGCAGCCGTTTATGCATTGGCGTGATCGCTTCCTTTATGTGATGGATGGCGTCAACAAAGCCTCCGCCGCAACGGGTGAAGTGAAAGGCTCGTACCTGAACGTCACCGGCGCGACGATGGAAGACATCTACGAGCGCGCCGAATTCGCAAAAGAATTGGGCTCGGTTGTGATCATGCTCGACCTCGTAATCGGCTGGTCTGCGATTCAGAGCATGGCCAATTGGGCACGTAAGAACGACATGATCGTGCATATGCACCGTGCCGGCCATGGTACCTACACGCGTCAGAAGAACCACGGCGTCAGCTTCCGCGTTATCGCCAAATGGCTGCGTATGGCCGGCGTCGACCATCTGCACACCGGTACCGCCGTCGGCAAACTTGAAGGCGACCCGATGACCGTGCAGGGTTACTACAATGTCTGCCGCGACAGCTACACCAAGCAGGATCTACAGCGCGGAATCTACTTCGATCAAGATTGGGCCGATCTCAAGAAAGTCATGCCGGTCGCATCGGGCGGCATTCACGCCGGCCAAATGCACCAGCTGTTGGATTTGTTCGGCGACGACGTGATCCTGCAGTTCGGCGGCGGCACAATCGGCCATCCGGCCGGCGTTCAGGCCGGTGCAGTAGCCAACCGTGTGGCGCTGGAAGCGATGGTTAAGGCGCGTAATGAAGGCGTCGACATCAAGACCGAAGGCCCCGAAGTACTGCGTAAAGCAGCGCAATGGTGCACACCGCTGAAGCAGGCGCTCGACCTCTGGGGCGAGATCAGCTTCAACTACGCATCAACCGATTCCAGCGACTACGCCGTCACGCCTAGCGTGTCGTAAGAAACAGGAGCTCAAAAGCCATGATAACCAACCCCACCGGCCGCATCACCCAAGGCCAGTTCAGCTTTCTGCCCGATCTGACGGACGCGGAAATTACCCTGCAGGTCGAGTACGGGCTGAACAAAGGCTACGCCTGGAGCGTCGAATACACCGACGATCCGCATCCGCGTAATACCTACTGGGAAATGTTTGGCATGCCGATGTTCGACCTGAAGGATGCCGCTGGCGTGCTGATGGAATTGAACGCCTGCCGCAAGACTTTCCCGAATCAGTACATTCGTTTGATGGCCTTCGACGCGACCCGCAATACCGAGTCGATTGTCATGAGCTTCATCGTCAATCGGCCGAAAACCGAGCCCGGCTTCGGTTTGGTCCGCCAGGAAACGAACGGCCGCACGATTCGCTACACAATTCACTCCTACGGCACCGACAAACCGGAAGGCGAGCGCTACTAGGGTTCACGTGTGTCATCGCCTGCTGCCTAGCGGCAGCGATGACACGCAGTCTCTTCAAGATTTTTCGCCAAATTAGGAGGCGTGTATGGACGACAACAAGACCGTTGACCTGCTCGCCATCGTTCGCGATTCGAACGTCGGCGAAGTGCTCGACAAACTCGATCGCGAATTGGTAGGGCTGGCGCCCGTCAAGCGCCGCATCCGCGAAATCGCCGCGTATCTCGCCGTCACCAATGCCCGCAAGCAATTGGGCTTGGAAGCAAGCCCGCCGTCGTTGCACATGTGTTTTACCGGCAATCCGGGCACGGGCAAGACAACGGTTGCGCTGCGCATGGCGGAAATTCTGCATCGGTTGGGCTACGTGCGGAAAGGCCACGTCGTCAGCGTTACGCGTGACGATTTAGTCGGCCAGTACATCGGCCACACCGCGCCGAAAACCAAGGAAGTGCTAAAGAAGGCCATGGGCGGCGTGCTGTTCATCGATGAGGCCTACTACCTCTACCGCCCCGAGAACGAGCGCGACTACGGCCAAGAGTCAATTGAAATTCTGTTGCAGGTTATGGAAAACCAGCGCGATGATCTCGTCGTTATCCTCGCTGGGTATAAAGATCGAATGGATACGTTCTTTCAGTCGAACCCTGGGATGTCGTCGCGTATTGCACATCACATCGATTTTCCGGATTACTCACAACAAGAATTACTGACAATCTCCGGCAAGATGCTGGAGCAGATGAATTACAAGCTGGACGCCAGCGCGCAGGTCGCGATGGCGGACTACATTGAACGGCGTATTCGGCAGCCGAACTTCGCCAATGCCCGTTCGATCCGCAACGCATTGGATCGTGCCCGTCTGCGTCAAGCGAATCGGTTGTTCTACGCCGCAAGCCAGGACAACCAATCCGTCAATACTGACGATTTAAGCTTACTGACCGCGAGCGATATCCTCGCATCGCGAGTCTTCGAAGGCGGGAATAACACCGCTACTCCAGAAACAGCAACCTGAGGAGCAGATGCCATGTACCGCGGACGCACTACCCTATCGAAGTTCCTCATCGAACAACTGCACGAAGTGACCGACGACGGTCAACTCGCGGGCTTGCTGATCGATGTTGCCGCCGCCGTTAAAACCATCGCCGCAATGACCGCTAAAGGCGGCCTCGGCGGTTATCTCGGCGCCATAGATAACACCAATGTTCAGGGCGAGGTCCAGAAAAAGCTCGACGTCCTCGCGAACGACGCCGTTATCGGCTCTTGCGAGTGGGGCGGCATGCTCGCTGGCATGTTGTCGGAGGAACTGGAAGATCCGTACGCGATTCCCGCGGAGTACAAACGTGGCCGTTATCTGCTGAACTTTGATCCGCTGGACGGCTCGTCGAATATCGACGTGAATGTCTCAGTGGGCACCATTTTCTCGGTGCTTGTACACGACAAAGAAACAGCGCCGGACACCGCAGACTTCCTGCAAATCGGTCGCCGACAAATCGCCGCAGGCTACGCGATCTACGGCCCCGCGACGATGCTCGTGCTGACGGTTGGCAAGGGCACGCACGGCTTTACGCTCGACCGCGAAGTGGGCAACTTCATCCTGACGCATCCGGATCTGATGATTCCAGCAGATACCAGTGAATTTGCGATCAACACCAGCAACGAACGGTTCTGGGAACCGCCGATTACACGCTATGTTGATGAGTGCAAAGCGGGTAAAACCGGTGTGCGCGGGCGGGATTTCAATATGCGCTGGATCGCTTCGATGGTCGCCGATGTTCATCGCATTCTGATGCGCGGTGGCGTCTTCATGTATCCCCGCGATACCAAAGACCCATCGAAACCGGGACGCCTGCGCTTGCTCTACGAAGCCAACCCAATCGGCTTCATCATCGAGCAAGCCGGCGGCGCCGCCTCGTTTGGCCGCGGCCCGATTCTCGATCATCCGGCGCAGTCACCGCACCAGCGCGTGCCGGTTATTCTGGGCTCGAAGAACGAAGTGGAACGGATAGAGCGCTATCACGCCGAATACGATGCTGGCACCGATAAGCCCTACGCGTCACCATTGTTCCAAGAGCGCTCGCTGTACCGCAGCGAAGCATAAACGCGCGCCGGCTACGGCCGGCGCCATCCAGATTCTGCGTCAACCAGTCCTACGTTGGAGGGGACCATGTCGGTAAAACACCCAATCATCGCCGTAACCGGATCGTCAGGCGCCGGTACGACCACCGTTATGAAAGCGTTTCAGCATATTTTCCGTCGCGAAAAAATTAATGCTGGGTTGGTCGAAGGCGATTCGTTCCATCGCTACGACCGCAAAGGTATGCGCGCGAAACTGAAAGAGGCGGAAACCAGCGGTGATCGCAACTTCAGCCATTTCGGCCCTGACGCCAACCTGATCGGCGATCTGGAAAACCTTTTTCGCGAATACGGCGCCACCGGCGGCGGCAAAGTTCGCAAGTATTTACACGACGCCGATGAAGCCGCGCCATTCAAGCAAGACCCCGGCACGTTCACCGAATGGACCGACATCCGTCCTGGCTCCGATCTGCTGTTCTACGAAGGCCTGCACGGGGCCTACAAAGACGATAAAAACGACGTCGCCTGTCATGGCGATCTGTTGATCGGCGTGGTGCCGACGATCAACCTCGAGTGGATCCAGAAACTGCAGCGCGATAAAAGCACGCGCGGCTACTCCCACGAAGCGGTTGTCGACACGATTTTGCGCCGCATGCCGGACTACGTGAATTACATGTGCCCGCAATTCTCGCGCACGCATGTGAATTTTCAGCGCGTGCCGACGGTCGATACGTCGAACCCGTTTATCGCGATGGATATCCCGACGCCCGATGAGAGCATGCTCGTAATCCGCTTCGCCGACCCCAAAGGGATCGATTTTCAATACCTGTTGAGCATGTTGCACGGCTCGATGATGTCGCGGCCGAACAACATTGTCTGCCCGGGCGGTAAAATGGGCTTAGCGATGCAGTTGATCTTCACGCCGATGATCCTGCGTCTGATGGACAAGAAGCAGCGGGCTTAATCCCGCTACATCACTCGACGACTGACGACCCAACATGACCAATACTCAAACTGTGACCGAACGCCGCCGCCTCGCCAATGCCATACGCTTCCTGGCGATTGATGCCGTCGAAGCGGCGAAGTCCGGCCACCCTGGCATGCCGATGGGAATGGCGGACATCACTGAGTCGCTATGGCGCGGCTTTCTGAAGCACAACCCCGCCAACCCGAACTGGGCCGATCGCGATCGCTTCCTGATCTCGAACGGCCACGGCTCAATGCTGCACTATGCCGTCCTGCATCTGACGGGCTATCCGCTGCCGATTGAAGAAATCAAACACTTCCGGCAGTTGCACAGCAAAACACCGGGCCATCCCGAGCACGGCATCACGCCGGGCGTGGAAACGACTACCGGTCCGCTCGGGCAAGGCATTGCCAACGCGGTGGGCATGGCACTGGCGGAGAAGTTGCTCGCGGCGCGCTTTAATCGCGAAAATTTCACGATCGTCGACCACTACACCTATGCGTTCCTTGGCGATGGCTGCCTCATGGAAGGCATTAGCCATGAAGTCGCTTCGCTTGCAGGCGTGTGGGGCCTGGAAAAGCTGATTTGTTACTACGACGACAACGGCATCTCAATCGACGGCGAAGTCGAAGGCTGGTTCCGCGATGACACCGCCGCCCGCTTCCGTGCCTACGGCTGGAATGTAATCGGCCCGATCGACGGCCACGACGCCGCAGCGATTGACGCCGCAACGCAGGCTGCGAAGAGCGCCTCCGGCAAGCCGACGATGATCATCTCCCGAACCAAAATCGGCTGGGGCTCGCCGAATAAAGTCGGCACCGAAGAAGTTCACGGCGCCGCGCTCGGCGCCGCCGAAGTCGCTGCCACCCGTGCCGCGCTCGATTGGCAGTATGGCCCGTTTGAAATCCCGCAGGACATCTACCAGGGCTGGAACGCGCTCGACGCCGGCGCCGGTAAAGAAGCGGCTTGGAACGCGTTATTCGCCGATTACAGCGCACAATTCCCGGACGCTGCAGCCGAGTTCATCCGCACGCAAGCGGGTACGCTGCCGACGACCTGGTCGAAATCAGCAGGCGATCTCCTCGCCGCGGCGGCCGCCGTAACTTCCCCGGTCGCCAGTCGCAAATCGTCGCAAGTCGCGCTGGAAACGCTGGTCCCGGCCCTACCTGAGTTGCTCGGTGGTTCAGCCGACTTAACCGGCTCCAACCTGACGGCAGTGAAGGCGAGTAAGTCATTACATCATCACGGCGCTACCGCGAACTACATCAGCTACGGCGTCCGTGAATTCGGCATGGCCGCGATCATGAATGGCGTGGCCTTGCATGGCGGCTTCATTCCTTACGGCGGCACCTTCGCCGTGTTCTCGGACTACGCCCGCAACGGCATCCGCATGAGCGCGCTGATGAACCTGCGCGTGATCTATGTGCTAACCCACGATTCAATCGGCCTCGGCGAAGACGGCCCGACGCATCAGCCAGTTGAGCACGCAGCCGCCCTGCGCGTGATTCCAAATCTCGATGTTTGGCGTCCTTGCGATGCCTTCGAGACCGCCGTCGCTTGGGAATCTGCAATCGAACGCAAAAACGGCCCGGCAGCGTTGCTGCTATCGCGCCAGAATCTTGCCCAGCAAAGCCGCAGCGCCGAAACCCAGGCCCTGGTTGCGCGCGGCGGCTACGTGCTCAGCGAATCGATTTCCGAGATGAAAGTAATCTTGATCGCGACCGGCTCGGAAGTCGGCTTGGCAATTCAAGCGCAGACGCAACTGGCGGCGGCTGGCATCGGCGCCCGCGTCGTTTCAATGCCGAGTACCAACGTGTTCGACCGTCAAACCCCCGCTTATCGCGCCGAAGTGCTTCCGGCAGGCGTGCCGCGCGTTGCTGTCGAAGCGGCCTCGACGGAAAGCTGGTGGAAATACGTTGGGCTCGACGGTGGGATTGTCGGCATGACCAGCTTCGGCGAATCTGCGCCCGCACCCGCGCTGTACGACTATTTCAAAATCACTGCGGCGCATGTCACCTCCGTGGCAACCGAAGTGGTCGAAGCCAGCGAAGCCGCGCGCTTTGAACGTTCGATCAACTAGGCCGCCCGAATGCGACGTTACGATGCCGTACTGTTCGACCTTGACGGCACCCTGCTTGATACCGCGCCGGAAATCGCCGCTTCGGTAAATGGCGCGCTAAGCGATCTTGGTCTTTCCGCCGTCGCCCCGGAACGGGTGCGACGGTTTATCGGCCACGGCGTGCGCGAAACCATCGCCCGCGCGTATGACGCCGTTCACCCAGGACCAGCCGATGCCGCCCAACGCGATGCTGACCTTGTGCAGGGCGTTAAGCTATTCGGCAAGTATTACGGCGAATTTGCGCGGCTAAGCCAGCCATTCCCGGAGACGGTTGCAACGCTGCGCGAGCTGCGCGAACTCGGCGTTAAATGCGCCATCGTTTCCAATAAAGAAACGCACTTCGTCGAACAACTGCTGGCGAACAGCCCGATTCCTGGCTTGATGGATTTGGTGGTCTGCGGCGATACGCTCGAGCAGAAAAAACCAGATCCACTGCCAGCCATACATGTTTTGATGGAATTGGGAATTAGCCCGGATCGCGCGCTTTTCGTCGGCGACTCAGCAATTGACGTCGCTTGCGCGCGTAACGCCGGAATTGATGTTTGGCTGGTTCCTTACGGTTACAACGGCGACCAGCCAGCGAGCGCCGCCGGCGCTGACTACGTAATGCGCTCCCTGAGTGAAGTCGCCTATATCTGTGCCGGAGCCCCGGTGTAATCCGCTATTCTTTTAGACCCCGAATTTTTACGTTTCGCCCTCCCACACTAGATAATTTACCTCGGAGTTCGTAATGGCACTGATTTCCCTCCGCCAATTGCTGGACCACGCGGCCGAACACGCATACGGCCTCCCCGCTTTCAATGTTAATAACATGGAGCAAATTCAGGCGATCATGCAGGCTGCCGAGGCCACCGATAGCCCAGTAATTTTGCAGGCTTCGGCCGGCGCCCGGAAGTATGCAGGTGAAGCGTTTTTGCGCCATCTGATCGAAGCTGCGATCGAAACCTACCCGAATATCCCGATCTGCATGCATCAAGATCACGGCGGCTCGCCCGCTGTCTGCCAAGCCTCAATCCGGAGCGGCTTCTCCAGCGTCATGATGGATGGCTCGCTGAAAGAAGATATGAAAACACCGTCCGATTATGACTATAACGTCAAAGTCACCGGCAAAGTTACTGAGATGGCCCATGCTGTCGGCGTTTCCGTCGAGGGCGAACTCGGTTGCCTCGGCTCGCTGGAAAGCGGCATGGCCGGCGAAGAAGACGGCAGCGGCGCCGAAGGCAAGCTCGATCATTCGCAGTTGCTCACCGATCCAGATGAAGCCGCACGGTTCGTCGCAGCAACGAATGTCGACGCGCTAGCTATTGCAATCGGCACCAGTCACGGCGCCTACAAATTCACCCGTCCGCCGACCGGCGACATCCTTGCCATCAGCCGCATCAAAGCAATTCATGCCCGCATCCCGAACACGCATTTAGTCATGCACGGTTCGTCCAGCGTCCCGCAAGAATGGCTGGAAATCATCCGTAAGTTCGGCGGGGACATTAAAGAAACCTACGGCGTTCCGGTTAGCGAAATCGTCGAAGGCATCAAGCATGGTGTGCGTAAGGTCAACATCGACACCGACATCCGCCTGGCGATGACGGGCGCCATCCGTCGCGTACTGGGCGAAAAGCCGGGCGAGTTCGATCCGCGCGCTTACTTCAAGGCCGCGACGGCCGCTGCGCGTGACATCTGCAAACAACGGTTCGAAGCATTCGGCAGCGCCGGCCAAGCGAGCAAGATCAAAGTCATCCATATGGACACGATGGCCGCCCGCTACGCCAAGGGTGAGTTGAACGCCGTCGTGCACTAAACATAAATTTTGTTGGCGCAGCGGTAGCCTTGTTGAGGCGGCCGAAGCAGACTAAAGTCGCCGTCTTGGTTCTATCAAGGCGGCGACTTTTTTATGTCTGCCCCGCTAGCGCGGGAAAGCGCCCATCAGGATCATCATGAATAAATCCCTGCTCTGCTTGCTGCTCGCAGTCGCCACGCCAACGTACGCCGCAGGCTCGGCTAAGCCCAAGGCAGCGCCACCATCGCCGTTAGCTTTGTCCTGCACGGGCTGCCACCAACCGCTCGTCAACGCCAAGGAAATGCCCGCGCTAAATATGCTCACTCCGGCCAAAATTGCGGAATCCTTACTCGCCGCGCGCGACAAACCTAAAGCTGGCTCGATCATGGCCCGTTTTGTTACCAAGATGAGCGACGCACAAATCGCCAGCCTCGCTGCGGAGCTGGGCAGCACGGTGCGGCCGTGACGCTGTCCCGCCGCGATCTCCTGAAAGCGGGGCTCGCCACTGCCACGTGGCCCAGCCTCGGTCGCGCCGCGAATCGCGGGAAGCCCAAGTCGCGCGTCATCGTGATCGGCGCTGGCTTCGGCGGTGCAACCTGCGCCAAGTATCTACGCACGCTGTCACCGACGACCGAAGTCCTTTTAATCGAACGCAGGTCGAGTTTTTTGACCGGCCCGTTCAGCAATCTTGTGCTTGCCGGCTTGCGCAGCGCGGAGAGCGTTACATTCAATACCGAAACCATCGGTGCTGCCCACGGCGTGAAGACTTTGGTTGATGAAGTCATAGTTCTCGACCCAGTAAAGCTGAGCGTCACCACCGCCAATAGCGGCAGCTTTACTGCCGACCGTATTGTCGTTGCGCCTGGCGTCGCGATGCGCTGGGGCATGATTGAGGGTCTCGATGCGACGAACAGTGCGACGATGCCACACGCCTGGACGGGTGATGGTCAAGTTCTGGAACTTCGCGATCGCCTCGACGCAGTGCCCGATGGCGGCACGGTGCTGATTGGCGCGCCAGCCAATCCCTACCGTTGCCCGCCTGGCCCTTATGAACGCGCGAGCCTGATCGCCTTTCTGCTAAGCCGCTCCGGACGCAAGAATTGCAAGATCATCATCGCGGATGCGAAGGACGATTTCACTAAGCGCGCGCTGTTTATGCTTGAGTGGGACGCACTCTATCCCGATATGATCGAATGGTTGCCGAGGGCGCAGGGCGGCGAAGTGGTGCGTGTCGACACCAGTACCGGCGAAGTTTGGCTGCGGGGTGCAGAGAAACCTATCGTCACGCACCTCGCGTCCATCGTGCCGCCGCAACAGGCGGCAGAGCTGGCAACGAGCAGCGATCTCGCTGATGAATCAGGCTGGTGCCCAATCAATCCGGCTGATTTCGAATCGAAAAAGCACCCTGGCGTTCACGTGCTCGGCGACGCCACAATTGCAGCGCCGGTGCCGAAATCAGCGTTTGCCGCAAATAGCCAAGCCAAACTCTGCGCCAGCGCCGTCGCCGCACGGCTGAACGGCTGGCCCGCACCCGAGCCGCGCCTACTGAATACCTGTTACAGCTTCGTTTCCGACACGCAGGCGATTTCAGTCTCGGCCTTTTATGGCGCAGTTGACGGCCGCATTTCCGTGCTCTCGGACGGTGTCAGCCCGCTGACAGGCGACACTGCCTTACGTGAGCTCGAAGCTGAACAAGCCAAGGCGTGGTACGTCAGCATTACCGCCGACAGCTTCGGCCTGCCACATGCCGAATAGGCGCCGCTCAAAACGCCTCAAGCCACCGCCGACTGACCGACAGCCTCTCAGCCGCATCCAACGCCGCCTATCGCGATGCGGGCCGGGTGGCCCACCCTCTCCCGCTACCCAATCTAACCACACTTCCTGTGAATGCCTCAGGCCTACTTACTCGTGCTTTGCGGCCGTCTGCTTAGGGAGCACATTGAGTTCGATATCGGGATACAGATGGGTTACCGAACGCGGGAATTCCTGGTCCAAGACTGAAAGACTGCGGAAGCGCTCGGGAATCGGGGTTTGCATCACTTCCTGGATATCCCAGCCTCGCGTTGCTGCGTTGTGTAATGTCGTCGACAACCAGCGCAGGTAATCTCGCGTCTGTGCAATCGCAGCGTGGTCTTGCACGATCGGCCCGTGACCCGGCACCAGATACTGGAAGTCGAGCTGATCAATCGTGTCGAGCGTTGATAGCCATTGCTCGATATTAGCGTTCGGTGTCGTTGGCGCGCGCTGGAAGAACACGAGATCGCCTGCGAACAAGGTCCGTGTCGCCTCATCAAAAATCATCAGATCAGCGTCAGTGTGTCCCTGCGCTGCGATCAGGCGTAATTTCCTGCCGGCAACTATCACCGTTCCGGGCTGCGCGGCATGGTCTGGTGGAACGAGGCGCGTACCGAGCATCCACCCCCCTAGCAGGCGATACAAATTGTCGGACAGCGCCTCGCCATGATCGCGTATCGCGGCAATGGTTTTCGGCAGCGCCGAAATCGCAATGCCGCTATAGGCTTGGTCGCCGAGAAAATGATCGGGATGGGCGTGCGTAATGAAAACTTGCCGGATTGGCAGCGCCGTTTGCTTCTCGATCGCAGCGCGTTGCTGTTCGCCATAGGCACGTGACGGTCCACTATCGATAACGATGACCCCGTCCGTTCCGACGATAAAGCCAGTGTTGACAATGTTCCCGCCGTTGCCCCGCGCAAAGCCTTCGGTCTTGCCGACGAAGACCTGCGCCGAATCGCCGACAGGAACCGGCTGCAGGTGATAGTCATCGCCAGCCCCAGCCGCGACCGACACGAAGGTCGCGAGGCCGATCACGCCATTGCGCATCCAGGCTGCTATCACGGCTGGATCGTGGCTGTGAAGGTGTTGCCCTGAATATCGTGCCCTTCAACATGTACCGGGCCGACGTTCTTCAGATCAAAACTAAGCACTGGGTTTTCCGAAATAGGTTCGAACGGCTGCAGTGTTGCGAGCTCGGCACCGCTGTCATCCCGCAACGTAATTTGGTCAATGTAAAAAACCGGTACGCCTTTGGCCAGGCCGGTATCCATCGGATGAATGACCCGCAGCCGTAAGCGCTGATTTTTATCTTCGCGCGGCCAAATGCGCGCGTTGACTTCACCAAGATGCCCCTGCCACAAGCCTGAGCTGCCACCACTCGGCGTGGTGCAACCGCCCCCTGCGGCACTGAGCCACGTACCCCCCAGATGCCAGACACCGTCCTTGGTCCGCATCGCGGCACGCACGGGTGTGGATTGTTCGACTTTGAATCGAAAAGAAATATCCGGCGACGCGCGTTTTGGCTGATAAGCCAAAATTTTTTGGATCGGGTTTAAGTCGGCGATAACAACCACTTCCTCAACATCGGCTATCCCGTCGCTGGTCACCATGATTGGCACATCGAGTGGATCTTCCGCCGCAGTGGGCGCAAGCACCTTAATGCGATCGTCGAAGATCAGCTTTTGGCCATCAAAATAGCGCGCCTGAACGTATTGCCAGGACGGCGAGTTCAAAGGGTCAATGGTCGAGGGCGCATCGCCCGCCAAGGCCGAACTGGAAACGCCCAGCAACAGGCAAGACGCGGCTAAAGAATATGCTCTAAATCTCGTTCTAGATCGAAACACCGACCCGCTCCTCGCGTGACTTTATTCGGCATTAACTGCTCCTACCAAGGCGTAGTCAAGGCCATAACGCGCGTAAATTTCAGCCAGTTTGCCGCTCGACATCAGCGTTGTCAGCGCCGTTTGCAGCGCCGTTTTTAGGGCCGGACTCCCGGTTTTCACCGCCACGCCAATGTCCCATTTATTCCGGAACAGGCCTTTAAAGGTGACTTCAGAGGCTTTGAACGCGGCGCCACCTTGTAGCGTAGTCAAGCCCTGCATCTCGCCACGTGGCAACATCAATGCATCGATTTCGTCGTCGATAAACGCTTTTACTGCGGCACTTGCGGTTGGGAACCGTGCAACTGATTCCCGCAACGATCCACCATAGACGTCGCTTAGATACAAATCGCTGATTGACCCAAGCTCGACGCCGGTCTTCTTGTCTTTCAGCTGCTCCATCGAGACAAAAGTCTTGAAGCGGTTCGGCCGCAGTGCCAACACGATCGACTCGTGCAGATAGATGCCGAATATTGATACCTTCGATTGCCGCTGTATGTACTCAGGATCCGCGCCGACGTGCATCATCACATCGCCAACGCCACCACCGAGCAAACTACCGCGCCAAACCTGATTGCGAAGATCGTCATCAAGGTCATCGCCCGCAATAAATGGCCGCAGCGTTAGCTTTAGGCCAAGTTCCTGGGCAAGTGCAGCCGCCAGATCCACGTCAATACCGGTGTATTGGCCTTTAACTTCGTAGGAGTAAGGCGGGTAGTCCCGATAAACTGAGACTTCCAATGTGCCACGTTCGCGCGCTTTCTCGAGTTGATCCGGAAACCCGTCTTCCGCTCGGGCAAACGCCGCGAAACAGCCAATACTTACCAGTACGATCGATAGAAACAGGCGGCGCATGACCTTACTACTCGACGTGAATGCTTACGAGCCAGGAACGAATCGCCCAGATCGCTTCTTCGGAAAACACGCCGTCAAACGGCGGCATGTACGTCACGCCATTCCGAACGGAACCGTGGCGCACGCGCATCTGGAAATATTCGTCGGTACCGGTATCGGTCGGCAAATAGCGCAGGTCAGGCGCAATACCGCCTGAAACCGCGCCCAAACCGTGGCAGCGCGCGCAGTTTTGGTTGAACGCTGAAGCACCGATTTCAATCGCTTTCGGATTACCAACATAAGGGTTTTCAGTCAACGGCCCGTTCAACTTCGGCAAGCCGGAAACGTCAACCGGTTGCGGCGTAACGTTGCCGTGTGCAAAAACTGAATTGCTTGAAAATACTGCAATTGCTAAGAACCCGGCAATAACGGCGGCAAACGAATAAGAAGAACGAGTAGACATAGATCTCACTGTGGATTGGTTCGATAAATCGATCTCAAAATCGATTCATAAGTAAAGGGGAGCCGGGACCCGGCTCCCCACGTAGCCAGACTTAGTTCTGTGCGGCCTTGACGGCGCCAGACTTATGCAACTTGAAGACCCAGAATGAACCACCTTGGCTGATGTCTTTCACTTTCTTGGCGACTTCTCCGCCCCAGAGCGGCACTGCGCCACCCCAGCCGGATGCGACGCCAACGTACTGCTCGCCGTCCATTTCCCAGGTCGCAGGCTGGCCAATCACGCCCGAGCCAGTTTGGAACTTCCAGAGTTCCTTGCCGGTTTTGGCATCAAATGCTTTCAGGAAACCTTCCGGGGTTCCCATGAACACAAGATTGCCCGCCGTCGTCATGACGCCACCCCATACCGGAGCCGGGTTCTTGTACTCCCAGACGATCTTGCCGGTCGTCGGGTCCATCGCCCGCAGCGCGCCGATGTAATCGTCGTAAAGCGGGTGAATCGTGAAGCCTGCGCCCAAATAAGCAGCGCCACGCTTATAGGCAATCGGCTCGTTCCAGATGTCCATGCCCCACTCGTTGGCCGGGACATAGAACAGGCCCGTGCCGGGGTTGTAGGCCATCGGCATCCAGTTCTTGCCGCCCAGGAACGACGGCGCCGCGAATACTGACTTGCCCTTCTCAGCCGTACCCGGGTCACCCGGACGGTTGTCAGTTTCCACCGGCCGCCCGGTCTTCAGATCGACATGGCTGGCCCAGGTCTGCTTGGTAACAAACGGCGAGGCATTGAACAGCTTGCCGTTCGTACGATCGAGCACGTAGAAGAAGCCGTTACGGTCGGCTTTGGCGCCGGCCTTGATCATCTTGCCGTCCTTCTTGAAATCGAACGGAATGAATTCATTAACGCCGTCGAAATCCCAATGGTCGTGCGGCGTGCTCTGGTAGCTCCAAGCAATTTTGCCGTTGTCGACATCGATTGCCACCGTCGACGACGAGTAAAGGTTGTCGCCCGGGCGCACGTTGGCGTTCCACGGCGATGGGTTGCCCGTACCGCAATACAGCAGATTGGTATCGGCGCCGAAGGTGCAGCCCAGCCACGTCGCCGCGCCGCCGGTTTTCCAGAGTTCGCCCGGCCACGTTGCGTTTACCTTGCCGGAAATACCGTTTTCTTTCCCGTTTAGATAGCCCATGTGGCCTTCCACCGTCGGGCGCACCCAAACCATCTTGCCGGTGTTGGCATCACGCGCTTCGACACGGCCCACAACGCCAAACTCACCACCCGAGACGCCGCTAATGACCAAGCCCTTCACGATCAGCGGCGCAGCCGATGCCGAATATCCCGCCTTGTAATCGTCGATCTTCTCGTTCCAGACGACTTTGCCGGTGTCTTGGTTCAACGCGACGAGATGCGCGTCCAGCGTCGCGAAGATCACCAAATCGCCATATAACGCGGCGCCGCGGTTGATCACGTCACAACACGGAACGATGCCGTCTGGCAAACGATGTTCATAGCTCCAAATCCGCGCGCCGGTTTTTTCGTCGAGCGCCCAAATACGGGAGTACGAGCCGGTTACGAAGATCTTGCCTTTGTAGACCAGCGGCTGTGTTTCTTGACCGCGCTGCTTTTCACCGCCGAACGAAAACGACCACGCCGGCACCAGATCAACGACGTTGTCGGTATTAATTTTGTTCAACGTGCTAAACCGCTGCCCGCCCTGCCCCATCCCTACGGTCAGCACATCCTCAGGCGTGTTCTGATCATTGACGATCATTGCATCCGTGACGCCGGCAGCGCCTGCAGTGAATGTGGCCGCCACGAGGGCACCACAGACGCCCATGCGTGCGCGCAAGTTGAATTTACGAGGTGATAAAAAACCAACAGTGCTCTGTGGATTTGTTTCCATCTGTGTTTCTCCTCTATTGGGAATCTGTGTCGAATATGACTACCTGTGTAGGCGCCACCGAGGCGCTCAAGCACAATCGATGCCACAGAAAACACGACTTTTATCCATGATTCAGCGCAATGTGGTTAGGCAATCTTTATGCTGATGCAGTGCAACATAAATCCGGTAAATGATATTTATATTTATGATTTTTATCGAATTTAAAACTTGATGCGGGATAGGTGCCTCATCGCAGCGCGCATTACTTTATTTATTGGTGCGTAATTCTGAATGCCGAACGGCATTGAGATTCAGCCTAATGTCACGCACATAGCACAGACAGAATAGGGACGTCACAGCATCGAGACGATGACGAAAGCGACGAGCATAAAAAAACCGGGCACGAGGCCCGGTTAATATGGCGCTAGGAGAGGTCTGCTTTAGAACGAAAGGAACGTTCCAATGTTGAAATTGAGGGACTGGTTCTTGTCGCCAAGGTGCGATTTCGCTTCGACTGACGTCACTTCACCAACCAGCGTCAGGTTTTTCGTCAGCGAATAGTAGACACCACCGGTGACTTTGCTATTGCGTGCCACGAGCGCGGAATTCGCTTCACCTTGGGCGAGGCCAAGGCGGCTAACGCCGTAGTTCACACCCAACTTGACGTCACCCAGCTTATAGGTTGCTTGTGCCAAGTAACCGTTAGAGCCGCGGCGGTTGCCGGCGCCATCGTCGGACAGCAAATACAGCGCCGTCGTGCCGAGGCCTTTACCGTAGTAGTACCAACCTAGCACTTCGAAGTCAGCGATCGTGAATTTTCCGCCAATGTCGACGCCATAGCTGCGGTAGTTATTACCGACCGCACCGACATCCCGCTGTTCCTGCGTGATAAACGTGCTGGACAGATAGAGCTTCGTCGTCTTATCGAAGGCTAGGTTATATGCCAATTTGCCGTGGAAACCCGGCTGATCCTTCTTTGAAGGGGTAGACACCGGCACACCGCCTGGCCCCGGAATGGTCTGACCTACCGTGTTCAGCGGATCGTAAATGCCGATCGTGGCTTTCAAGCCGGCGAAATCAGGGGTTGTATAGTTAATTTGCGCCAATGTATCGGTGTAAACATAACCGAGGCCGATCGAACCAAGCGTCGTATTGGCCGGCGCGCCGCCTGATGCAGACCCCGCACCGCCGACACCCGGAATGGTGATGTCGTTGATGATTGCGTCGAACCCAAATAGACCGAAATTGCGGCCCAGCTGGAAGGTACCGATGTCCTTGTTACCAAAATCTAAATAGATTTGGCGAACGTCCAGTGCGGTAGTCGCGAGCGCAACGTTAGTACCCGCCGGCGCGCCTTGCTGAAGATTGGGGCTGCCACCGTCGTTGCTGCTAACACCCGGGTAGAAACCAAAGTGCGCGCCGATATCGAGGCCAGCTTGATGGGTATTGATCCCAAAGACCAGGGCTGCCGGAAGCAAACCATTGCTGATGCTCGAGTTATTCCCTTCCGAGCCGGTCTTTGTGCAAGCCAGACCACCTGCAACCGATGCCGGGTTCTTTTCGCAGCTGGAATAAATATAGTGAACGTTGACGTTGCCGTTGACGGTGAATTTGTAATCACCGGCATTGATCTCCAGCGCACTTGCTCCGGCTGACGACAACAGTGCCACGGCTGCCACTGCAATAGTGTTTCGCTGACTTGGTACTTTCATGTAATTCCCCAATATTTATGAGAGGTGATTGGCGCACCAACGTGCCAGGGACACGTTCGAACACCCTCCTCCACACTTCCTCTTCTGCGCAATGTCGGTACCGTGCTTTCTAACTACGGCTTTTTCGTCATTACGCACGCACAAGTGTGTCGGCGTAGGGGAAACAGCAAGCGACATGCCAATTGAGATATTTTATATAAATTATTGTTTTTATTATTATTTTAAAAATTTAATACTGGGACACGAAAAACGGTTGTTTCATACCAGGAACGGCGCCCGAGTCACTTATGTTACAGCCCCATGCGACACTACTGACGCATTCCGATCCGGTAAGGCATTGGGAAGACAGGTCGAAATCCGTGTTCCTTGCCCTGCAACGGTGTCGACGATGAGCCGCGTTCCGAGTATTTCGGCACGTTCTGCCATCCCGATCAGACCCAGTCGCACACGTCCATCGTTTATAACGCCAACAACTGCCGCTGGCGCACTGCGCAACATCCCTCGACCATCGTCAGAAATCTGTAAACAGATATTTCCATTAGCGTTTCTGGAGAGAATTAGACTAATCGTGTCGGCGCCAGAATGACGCACCGCATTTGTTAGTGCCTCTTGCGCAATTCGATATAAATGGATTTGAGTCAGTGAATTGCCCTCGATATGTTCGACCTCGATTCGCGCTTTGAAGCAGATCTGCGGGCATCGGCTTGACCAGTCAGCGATCAAACTTTGCAGCGCCGAGCCAAGGCCAAACTCATCAAGACCGGCCGGCCTGAGCCGTGCCAACAAACCGTGCAAGCTGTCGTATAGCGCCGTAATTCCGGCGCGGATGCCAAGAATTCGTTGTTTTAGCTCTGGATTTCCTGATAACCCGTATTGCTGCAAAAGAGCGGCTTCGGTATCCATCGCCGCCAGGTTTTGGCCGATCTCGTCGTGCAGATCGCGGGCAATTAATCGGCGCTCGCGCTCTTGCACCTCCAAACTCTGGCGCAATAAGCGGCGATTGTCGGATTGGGCCTGCGCGAGATTCGCCCCTAATTCAGCAACACCGTCAACAATCATCTGCAATTCAGGCGTGGTCGCACGCGGTAGCCCGGGTGCGGGCTCGCCGCGACCAATGCGCACCAACGCCTCTCGTATTAATTCAATCGGCCGTAATGCGCGCCAAACAGTTACTACAACAATCGTGTTGGTGAGAAACCCAATGACCAGCAATAGCAGCAGCAACGGGCGCACCTCCTGCCATGCTTCCAATATTTCCTCGGCAGGATCGGAGTGAATCACGATCGGCACCATGCTGCCATTGGCGTCCATCAATATCCGCCGTAACTCCCTCGGCGCAACAGTTACCCGGGCCGAGAACCATTGAGGCACTGCATCATCGATCGACCCCGGGCAATACTGGGCGTTGCTATTAAGCGGTTCGGATTCGAGCACAACGCATAAATGACGCGTGTGATCAAGCACATGGAGGAGTCCGGACATGCTTGGCACCGCATTTTCGGCACCACCACCTTGGTTTAAGCGTCGCTCATCGATCAGTTCAGAGGCGAGCCACATCACGGAGTCAATCTCGTGCTGTACCGCGCGTCGGGAGTTGTTCAGCACTGCGAACAGGGCGACGACCAATACCACGCCGAGCACGATGCCGATAAATACCGACAATCGTGTCTTTAGATCGACACGTGTACCGGCCCGGCGCAGCCAGCGCCCTTTCCGACACAAAAACCGCCATAAAGTTGGGGCAATGCCTAGCGCCGCCGCCGTTTCAGACACGAACTACGCCCACTGTGATCGCCAGGCGCGCCAATTCTGCCGCGGAGCGGAGTCCTAGCTTATTGCGAATCTGCGAATAATGATTGGAGACTGTTTTGCCGCTGATACAAAGGCCGTCGGCGATTTCCCGCACTGACCGTCCTTCAGCAATCTGCCGAAAAATCTCAAACTCACGTTGCGATAACGTCCGCAAACCGTCGCCCGACTGCTGACCGATCTGCCGATAGTGCGCGACATCGGCTGAAAGAAACTCGCGGCCATGTGCAACTGCGTCGACTGCGGCAATTAACGTATCTGGCGCAGAGCGTTTGCTGACATAACCGAGGGCGCCGGCGGCGAACGCTCGCTCAACGAAGACTGGCTCTTCATGAACGCTGAACGCCAATGCGCGCAAATTGGGGCTACGCACCCGCAATCGGCGGAGCAACTCAATTCCGCCAACGCCGGGCAAGGATAAGTCGGTAATCACGACATCCGGCTGGCATTCAAGAAACCGCCGGTAGCCCGCCGCTGCCGATGCAGCCTCGGCCACTACGGTGTATGCCGGTGCGCATTCCAACAGGCGCCGGTACCCCGCGCGAACCACTGCGTGGTCGTCGATCAGCAGAATTCTGGTCATGCTTTTATCCGTTGTTAGATTTCTCCCGCACAAATGATGCAGGCCCGGACGAGTCCTCGTCCAGGCCTGCAGTAACCGCTTAAAACTTAAAATCGATTAGAGGCTAATGCAAACCGTCTTTGACTCTAAGTAGTTATTCAACACCAAGCTGCCCATTTCACGGCCCCAGCCCGACTGCTTGAAGCCACCGAACGGCAGCGAAGCGTCGAAGATGTTGTAGCAGTTGACCCAGACCGTGCCAGCCTGCAAACGCGCTGCAAGACGATGAACCTTGCTGATGTCCTGCGACCAGATGCCCGAAGCGAGGCCAAATACGGAATCATTGGCGCGCCGAATGAGATCGTCGTCCAGATCTTTAAACTTGGTTGCAACGACAACCGGCCCGAAGATTTCTTCCTGCACAACCTTCATGTGGTCTTCAGTGTTGACCATCAAAGTCGGTTCAACGAAGTAGCCCTCGTTACCCCAACGTGAGCCGCCGCTGGCAGCAGATGCACCCTGCGATTTACCGGACTCGATGAAGCCAGTAACGCGCTCAAGCTGAATCTGCGAGACCAACGGTCCCAACTGCGTGGTCGGATCGAGGCCCGGGCCCACTTTCAGATTCTTCGCGTACTTGGCAATGCCTTCAACGACTTGGTCATAGACCTTTTCCTGAATATACAGGCGCGATCCAGCCGCACAGCACTGGCCTTGGTTGAAGAAAATACCGTTGGCGGCCCCCGGAATTGCGATGTCGAGGTTGGCGTCATCAAGAATGATAACCGGCGATTTCCCGCCCAATTCCAGCGACAGCTTCTTCAGATCGTGCGCGGCAGCCTTAACAATCAGCTTGCCCACTTCCGTCGAACCAGTGAACGCGATCTTATCGACCAGCGGATGCGCGACCAGAGGCGCGCCAGTGGTTTCACCGAAGCCGGTGATGATATTCAGCACGCCGTCCGGCAAGCCTGCTTCCTGGCAGATTTCGCCAAGACGCAACGCTGTCAACGGCGTCTCTTCGGCCGGCTTGAGCACCACTGTGCAGCCGCTGGTCAGCGCTGGGCCGAGCTTCCAAGCCGCCATCAACAGCGGGAAATTCCACGGAATAATCTGACCGACGACACCGATCGGTTCGCGGCGGGTGTAGGCGTGGTACTCGGCGCCCGGCGTGTACGGCACGGACGGCTGGATCGTTGAGCCATCCAATTTGGTGGCAAAACCGGACATGTAATGAAACAGGTCGGCCGCCAGCGGAATATCGGCGGCGCGAGCGACCGATACCGGCTTGCCGTTGTCGAGCGATTCAAGCTGGGCGAGTTCATCCGCATACTTCAGGATGAGGTCGCCGATGCGCGAGACAATGCGTCCGCGCTCAGACGGCGTCAGCTTGCGCCACGGGCTGCCTTCAGTGAAGGCCTTGCGCGCGGCCTTGACCGCCATATCGACGTCTTCTTTGTTGCCGGCTGGAACGTGTGCAATCACCTGCCCCGTTGCCGGATTGTAAACTTCGAAGGTCTCGCCGGATTGGGATTCAACCCATTTTCCGTCGATCAACAGCTTCCGCTTGCCGTTGATGAACTGCAGGACCTCTTTGCTCAGTGTTTCTAGACCTTTAGCTCCGTCCATTGTCAGATCTCCTCAATAATTTGTTTGGGAATTTGTTCGGGATTTCAGTTCGTGCATACGCGGCGTTTCGAAAGCTCTTCTAGGCACACCAATCGAAATAACACGCGTCGCATCCAGAGGCCTGGGGCAAGAAGCAAGCCATTTGTAAGCAGCAATTTAACTATCTGTTTTAGTTAAATTCTTTTAGAAACACTCCAAATTCGGCCGCGCTGGGCTGTCACGACCTCGGTTCGCTCGTCACGTGAAGCTGTCCCGAGATTGACGCAATCCGTACGCGACGCCGAGACGAATCCGACCCAGAGCGCCCGCTGGCGATTGACTGCCCCCGCATTCCGGATTACTGTCCAGCAGCAGTAACGTTTCATTTACGGTCCGTGACGCCTGTTTTATATCGACGACACGGCCGATCCGGAGGAGACACTAGCTGTCGCGACTATGCAGCGCGATAGCACTACCCGAGAGGCAGAAAATGGGCGATACCGCCATTGTCCAACACGCGCACGGAGTGCTCGGCATGGTGCATGGCCATCCTGGATCAACCAAGACAAATCTTGAAGAGGCGGTGCGCACATCCTGGCAGCGCTGCCTAAACGAATATCAGTTAGACCCGTCACGCTTGCATTCGCCGTGCATTATCGACCGCAGCAATCTCAAGGATTTGCAAGCGCGGCACGACGAGCTTGTGGAGATCGCGCGGGCCGAGATGGATACGCTCTACAATCAGATTAGCGGCTCAGGCTACGCCCTGCTGCTGACTGATGCGAAGGGCATTATCCTGTCCGAGAAGATTGACCCAACACTGACTAAGATGTTTCGTAGTGCCGGCCTTATCGTCGGCGCCGAATGGAGTGAGCGTAGCGAAGGAACCAACGGAATTGGGACCTGCATAGCCGAGGGGCGCTCAATCACGATCCATCGTAACGATCATTTCCGGGCTCGTCACATCGGATTATCGTGCTCAGGCACGCCGATCCGGGACGTCAATGGAGATCTCGTCGCCGTGCTTGACGCATCCTCAGTGGGTTCGCATGACACCAGGGCCAGCCAGATGCACACGATGGCGCTGGTCAATACTTCCGCCCGACTAATCGAGAAATGCCTATTCCTACGGCGCTGCCAGCCGTACCGAATATTGCGCTTCCACAGCCGGCCGGAATTCGTCAATCTCTTGCACGACGCCGCGGTAGCACTCTCAGAAACCGGCACCATCCTAGCCGCGGATGATATGGCGGTGTCGCTGCTATCGGTTCCGAATCGAGCGAGCCTAATCGGCCACCATGTCGGCGAGCTCTTCGACATTGGCGAGCCCGAGCTGCAGCAGATGGCAACCGCCCGTCAGGCCTTGCTACCGGTGCGCGATATCCGCTTGGGACGCCGTTTTTTTGCCACCCTTGCTCAGCCGCAATTTTTATCGCGCTTGCCGTCCTCAAGCGCGTCATCGACGGTTATTAGCGCCGACAGAGTCCACATCACACCGGGCGTAGAGCAAAAAAATGCGCTGACGCTGAGCGATCTCGCTGGGCAAGACCCACAGATGCTGCGCAACATCCGCAACGCAACCCGCCTCGCAAACTCACGCGTACCGATTTTGATCCAGGGCCCAACCGGCTCAGGCAAAGAGGTTTTCGCCAAAGCAGTTCATAACGCTAGCGCTCGCGCCAATAAGCCATTTGTTGCAGTGAACTGTGCAGCGATTCCGGAAACCTTGATCGAGTCAGAATTATTTGGTTACAAGGCCGGCGCTTTTACCGGCGCACGCAAGGAAGGCATGCGTGGCCGCATTCAGCAAGCCTGCGGTGGCACACTCTTCCTTGATGAAATTGGTGACATGCCGCTGAGCTTGCAAACACGCTTGCTGCGCGTACTTGAAGAACAGGAAGTGGCGCCGTTAGGCAGCGAAATTTCGATCAAAGTCGAGCTATTCGTCATTAGCGCCTCCCACCGCGCGCTAGGCGAAATGGTGGCCCGTGGGGAATTCCGCGAAGATCTTTTTTATCGCTTAAACGGCATGGTGCTCGAACTCCCGGCGTTGCGCGAACGGGGCGATATCGAACAGCTCATTCGACGCTTTATTGCCCTGGAAGCACATGGCTTAGCGCATTCAATCGAGATCGAAAACGATGCTTTTGAACGTCTGCTCTCTTATGCCTGGCCGGGCAATATCCGAGAACTACGAAATGTTATTCGAACTGCGCTTGCGATCAGCGAGAACGGCGTCATTCGCATTAGCGATCTCCCCCGTAGCCTACAGAACAGCATTCCCGGCGGCGCACGCCAGCCTGCAACACCCGCGCTCGTAGCGGAGTCATCAGGTGGCGCTGTCGCGCTGCCAGCGCCGACGGCAGCACCGTCGAGCAATGCCCTTGAGGCAGCGGAACGGCTGGCGCTACTCCGTGCCGTTGAGAACAATCATTGGAATATGACGTTAACGGCCCGAGACCTCGGTATGAGCCGCAACACCTTGTACCGAAAACTGCGGCGTCACAATATTTCGCTAGACGATGGGCGGCGCAGCTCGGTGTCCCGTATGTGACACACATTGCCCAATTGAGCGTCACAGCCTTATTGATCCGCTCAATCGCACGATTAAATGACGCAATTGACATCGTTTTATCCATCGGTACAAACTCCAAGCGCAGCAAATGCTTGACACTGCTGCAGCGAGAAGATCGGGAACTTATCCCGACGTGGCACAGTCTCTGCAACGTTGCACTGTCCGAAGTAAGGACTAAGGTGTGTAGTATTTATAGTTGTATTTGATACGGAGGAATTACCAATGCGTTGGACGAAACCGAGCTTCACCGAAATGCGCTTCGGCATGGAAGTGACGATGTACATTCTCAACCGCTAATACTTTTGGCGGGATACCGAAACGGGACCATTCGTATCGGCTACTGCCATAAAGCGGTTACAAAGCCCCCGGTTCACCCCGGGGGCTTTGTTTTATCCTTTAAAATCAAAACACTAATTATAATAATACCGTGAAAATCCGCATTCTCGGTTCTGCTGCTGGTGGCGGCTTCCCGCAGTGGAATTGCAACTGCACGACCTGCGCCGGCCAGCGCAGCGGCACTTTGCACGCTGAAGCGCGCACGCAGTCGTCAATTGCAGTAAGTGCCAACGGTGTCGACTGGGCATTAATCAATGCCTCGCCGGATATCCGCGCGCAACTGCTCGCCGCGCCGGAAATGCAGCCGAATCGAGCGCTACGCGATACCGGCATCAAGGCTGTGGTGTTGATGGACGCGCAAATCGACCACGTTACCGGCTTATTAATGTTGCGCGAGTCGAAACAGCGGCTGCCGGTGTACTGCTCTGCGCGCGTTAAAGCTGATCTCACCAGCGGCTTCCCGATTTTCAATATTCTCGAACACTACTGCGGGGTTGATTGGCAGGAAATCAAGCCCGACGGCGGCGCGTTCACAATCGCGGGCATCGACGGCATTGAATTTACCGGCGTGCCGTTGACCAGCAAGGCGCCGCCTTACTCGCCGCATCGCGCCAACCCGGCGCCTGGCGATAATCTCGGTCTGCTGATGTACGACCGCGCGAGCGGCAAGCGAGCGTTCTACGCCCCCGGCCTCGGCATCATCGAACCGCAGGTAGAAACCGCAGCAACGCAATCTGATCTCATCTTGGTCGACGGCACCTGCTGGCGCGATGACGAAATGGCACAGCGCGGCGTTGGCAGCAAACTCGCCAGCGAAATGGGCCATCTCTGCCAGTCTGGCGAAGACGGCATGCTGCAATGGCTGGCACGGTTTCCGAACCGCCGCCGTATTCTGATCCATATCAACAACACCAACCCGATATTGGTGGAAGATAGTGCGGAGCGAGCAGCCGTAATCGAACGCGGCATTGAAGTCGCGCGAGACGGCATGATTCTGGAGCTATAACAATGAACGTATCGATCGTCAAAGACGACGTCGCGCCGTGGAGCCGAGAGGAATTTGCCGCTCGCCTACAGGCAATGGAGCCTTATTATCATATTCATCACCCGTTTCAGGTCAAGATGAATTCCGGCCAGCTATCAAAAGCGGCCGTGCAAGGCTGGGTGTTGAATCGCTTTTATTACCAAACTGCGATCCCGAATAAGGACGCAGCGCTGCTTTCAAACTGCCCAGATCGTGAAGTACGTCGCCGCTGGATCCAGCGCATTATCGACCACGACGGCAACGAGCAGGCCGAAGGCGGCATCGAACGCTGGGTACGCCTTGGCATGGCCTGCGGCCTGCCGCGCGAGCAAATTGAATCACAGCGGGACGTACTGCCCGGCGTGCGCTTCGCGGTTGATGCCTACGTTAACTTTGTCCGCCGTGCGTCATGGCAGGAAGGTGTGGCCTCATCACTCACTGAACTGTTCGCGCCGACGATACATAAGGAGCGGATCAGTGAGTGGCCAAAGCACTACCCATGGATCGAACAAACCGGGCTCGATTACTTCAAAGGTCGCGTTAGCGAAGCACATCGAGACGTTGCACACGGCATGGGCCTGACGCTGGACTTATTCCGCACCCGCGCCGAGCAGGAACGCGCACTTGAGATCCTCCGCTTCAAACTGAGTGTACTGTGGACGATGCTGGACGCGATGACGATGGCTTATCTGTACGAACAGCCGCCCTTTTTCAACGTAAAAGGCCCGCTCAATGTCTGAACCATCGCTCAGCGCCGGCCCGATTCGCCTTGCACGCGGCCATCGCGTGCAATTCGAGCAAGCCCAAAATTGCGATGTCCTTCTGTATCCAGAAGGCGTCGTGCAGTTGAATGAAAGCGCCGCTGTCATCCTGAAACTGGTCGACGGCACACGAACCGCAGCCGATATTGCTGCAGAGCTGAACCGCCAGTACCCGGGCGAAGACCTGACGGCGGATGTGCGAGAATTTTTGGAGATAGCCAATGCACGAGGGTGGATTACCTAATCCGGCACCGAGTATCAAACCGCCGCTGTGGTTGCTGGCGGAGCTGACTTACGCCTGCCCGCTGCAATGCGCGTACTGCTCGAATCCGGTCGACTTTGCCGAACACGGCAAAACGATGGATACCGAAACTTGGATACGTGTGCTGCGCGACGCACGCCAAATGGGCGCACTGCAGCTCGGCCTGTCCGGTGGCGAACCATTGGTTCGTACTGATCTCGAAGTGCTCGTCGCCGAGGCGCATTCGCTCGGCTATTACTCGAATCTAATTACCTCTGGGCTCGGTATGGACGCTGCGCGCGCGAAAGCGCTGAAAGCAGCAGGACTGGACCACATTCAAGTCAGCTTCCAAAGTTCGGAAGCCAACCAGAATGACGAAATCGCAGGCACTCGCTCGTACGCGCATAAAATTGACATGGCGCGCGCGGTTAAATCTGCCGGCTTCCCGATGGTGCTGTGCTTCGTCTTGCATCGCGACAACTTGCATCGCCTCAGCGAAATGCTGGATTTGGCAATTGATCTCGAAGCTGATTACGTTGAATTGGCAACGACGCAGTACTACGGCTGGGCCCTGTTGAACCGCGATCGGCTACTGCCGACATTGGAACAAGTCCGCGAGGCGGAGGCCGTCGCAAACGGCTACAAAGCGCGCCTAAAAGGCAAAATGGACATCTATTTTGTCGTTCCAGACTACTACGAAAATCGCCCAAAACCCTGCATGAATGGCTGGGGTTCGGTGTTTATGGTCGTCGCGCCCGATGGCACCGCCCTTCCGTGTCACGCCGCACGTCAGTTGCCTGGGTTTGAGTTTCCGAACGTGCAAACGATGAGCATTAAAGACATCTGGCAGACCTCCGACGCGTTCAATCGTTACCGCGGCGATGCCTGGATGAAAGACCCATGCAGAACCTGCCCGGAAAAAGAGAAGGATTTCGGCGGTTGCCGTTGCCAAGCGTTTCAGTTCACTGGCGATGCCGCGAATGCAGACCCGGTCTGCAGCAAGTCGGGAGAACGTCATCTTGTCGACGAAGCCATCAGTTCGGCGCGAAATACGACCGTCGAAACGCCGATCATTTTCCGTAACCCGAAAAATTCCGACAAATACGCGATTAAATTGTCGGAGTTAAGCCCCGGCTCAAAATAAGCTCAGGCTCGGGGGGCTTTACTGCCTGCGCGCGCTGGGTCTTTTTCCAACGTGCGCCCTAAACAATGGCAGACAACCGAACCGTTATTGCCGTTGTGGCGGACGAATGCCCGCATTCGCAGGGTTCTATACCGGCAAAGTCGGTCGGTCGTCCAGAACATGGCTTTTGCTGAGACGATCAGCCTGCAGCAGCACTTTGCCTAATGACGAGCGCGCCGATTCCGCCGTCCCAGCAGCGTGCTCTGCGAGCGCATCGAGCACGCGCACCGGGAACTGCCAGTGCGCAGCAGCTTTGAACGAAAGTTGCGCGCTGAACTCGCTAAATGCCGTCGCAAACGGCTGCAAATGCCGCAGCGCTGCAGCTGCACGATCTTGATCAAGCAACCGAATAATGGGCATCGCACCGGCATTACAAGCCATCCCGGCGAGGTAGGCCTCAAACGGGTCGCCGTTGTCTTTAGCTAAAGCTGCACAGGTCTGGCCGCAGTATTCAGCGTGAGCCAACAAGTGCTGGGCCGCCGCCGTACCCAGTGTGCCGCCCCCTTGATGGATCGGCTTTAATAAAACATTTGCAACGACGCGGCGCAAACCTTCCTCGCCCAGCATAACGACCGCCTGTGGCAGACTTTCGATAGGTCGAGACGTTCGATAGTGGACGCTGTTAGCCATACGAATGACCTCGCCGAGCAGCACCGGATCTCGTGCAATCAGCTCTGCCATCTGGCCACCAGAAACCCGGCCGTTTTTGATCATACGCAGAAGTTCAGGCAAGACTGCTGGCAAGCGAGGCAGCCGATTTAAATCAAAGCGCGCTGGGTTACACGCGTCTCGGAACCGCTGCAATACCGCTTGCTCGCTGAAAGTGGCGGCTACGGCAGAAAATGACTCGATCGACAGAAGCAAACAAAGGAAGCGATCTTCAAGCGCCTGCGCGTCTAACACAACTGCATTGTTAGCAGCGGCGACAGCCGAGGCTGTAGAACTGGCAAGGACAGCGGCAGGCGCCCGACGCGCACCGTTTCGAGTCCCACTCAGCAGCCCGGAAAACAGCTTCCACATGGTGACGCCCTAATTTCAATTTGCCGCAATAACATCCTACAAGCGAATATTAGCGGCCACCATCCCTAAATCTTTAAAAAACAACGTGCGGTATCGCAGGGCTATAGCTTCTTATCAAGTAATGCGCCCCGTGTTGGTCGATACTGGACTAGGCTTCGTCAGTTTGTTTGCTGTTTTCTGCTGACTTGCAACGGCGGCAGAAATTTTGATATGCCGACATACATCACTAATAAAAAAGCCCGGATGCGGTATCACATCCGGGCTTCCGATCATTTCACTGACAAAATTTAGTCGTGACCGTGGCCGTGTTCTTTGCCATGACCGCGATCATGATCGTCATGGCCGCGATCGTGGTCATCGTGGCCATGATCATCGTGATCGCGGTGACGTTCACGATACTGCGGTGCATAAACGTTGTTATACCAGTCGTCGCGGACGAAATAGACCGGCCGACCACAGGCTTCATAGCGCCCGCAATAACGTTTCCAATTTTTCTGGTGACCAGGTGGCACGCGCAAATACAGCGGCTCATGAATGACACGGGTGCGTTCAATGATGATCGGTTCCGAGTAAACAACCTCGGGCTGCGGGAAGCTACCGAGGTCGATGCGCCCATAAAATCCTGGTTGGCCGATGCTAATCGACACGCCGACATCGGCGGCGAGCGCAGGCAACGCCGCGCCCAGGCTAAGCACGACCGCAAGAATTATCTTTTTCATAAGCTGTCACTCTCCATAACGATATTTGTTCTTCCGACGCAAGCCAGCACCGTCGCGATGTGAGAAGACTAGGCTGCCTTGCTTGAACCAAAGCTGAACGATGAATTTCGCAGGGCAATCATGCGCCACTTCAACATCAGGCAGTGAGAAACCGCGCTACCCGACTATTAACCCGCTGCCGCTGAATATCGTGCGGTCACCGCACCCAAGAGAATAAGGGTTAAGCCTGCCCCCTCTTCTTCACCATGCCGCGCTGCGGATCGTAGCCGTAAACTGCGCCGCCGAAAAACACCGCCAGCGTGCCGGCGACCACCGTGAATGACACCCAATTGAACTGGCCATACATTGCGTAACGCACCAATTCCACCGCGTGCGTGAACGGATTGGCGCTCGCCACGTAGTACAGCCAGATTGCGCCAGACTCTTTCAACTTCCACAGCGGATACAGTGCAGAGGACATGAAAAACATCGGGAAAATCACGAAATTCATCGTGCCAGCGAAATTCTCGATCTGACGGATGTACACCGATAGCAGCAAGCCCAGCGCGCCGAGCATTAAGCCGCCGAGCAATAGCGCGGGCAGCGCATACAACCAGCCGAGCCATGGCAGATCGACGCCAAACAGCGCGCAGACGATCAAGAACGCATAGGCCTGGACCAGCGATAGCAGCGTACCGGCAATGAGCTTGCACGCGAGCAAATACGCACGCGCTAACGGCGCGGTGAGCAGCAGCCGCATCATCCCCATCTCGCGATCATAGACCATCGCCAGCGACGATTGCATGCCGTTGAACAGCAGCACCATACCCAGCAAGCCTGGCGCAACGTAAACCGGGTATTCGATGAAGCTTTCGTACGGCTCGATCACCGCCACGCCGAATACGTTACGGAAGCCAGCCGCGAACACCACCAGCCATAACGTCGGCCGTACTAATGCCGACAACAGGCGGGAGCGCTGTTGCAGGAATTTGCGCAGCTCGCGAAACGAAATCGCACCGAGCGCCTCAAGCGCATGGCCAAGCTTCATTGAGAGACTCCATTCCGGCACGCGGTTTCTTTGGCATCGAAGCCGAGCGTGTCGAGATTATTCTTTGCATCGAGAAAACCCTCGATCGGCGCCAGCGCGATCGCCCAATTGCCGGTGTTGAGCAATATCGGCTGCCGCAGCTGCCCATCCCAAGGGCGATACCCCATACGGAAGCCTTTGAAACCATCGAGCACGATATCGCCGCCGCGCAAATAGGCGTAGCTTTTCTTGAAATCGGGGCTACTGCTGCGGACGACGGCTTCAACGACGCTTTTCACCGCCATCCAAGCCGCCCAGTCGTACGAGGTCACCGGCCGGCCGGCGGCTTTGATCAAACGGTTATTTAACTGCCTTGCGCCGTCGCGCTCCCAAGACCAATGCCAGCCGTCGGCGACCAAGCCTGCAGCACCGATGACCGGCCGCGGCTTCGCCGTTTGGTAGGGCACGCTGCGCGCGAACTCACCATCGGTATCGGCGACGAAGACCGCGTCATAGTCACGGTTACCAGTCAGCAACGCGAGGTTATTCAGCTCGCGCTCGCGCGGATCGTTACCGAGTTTGAACGGCCGCGTATCGACGATCTTCACGCCGAAACGCTTTGCAGACCGTGCCCAGGCATTGGCAAGGTCGGCATCACCGGGATCCGGCCCGCGTAGCACCAGCACATTGCTCCAGCGCCGCAGCACGAGGTATTGCGCCAGTGCGTCGGTCAACATCGCGTAATCGGGAATCACATGCAGCAGGCGGCTTTGGCACTGTGTACCGCGGAGATCGTCATCGGCCGCAGAAATATTCAGCAAGGCCACCGGCAAGCTCGCCGTACGCTTGGCCAAGTCCGCCAGCACAGCGCCATCGGCGTCGACAATAAAATAACTGACGCCTTGTGCAGCGAGTTGTTTAACGACATCAGCAAGCCCGGCGGCATCGGCTGCGCTACGCTTTTCGAGCGAAAACTGCAGCTTCAACGCTGCGCCGGCGAACTTCGTTTCCTGAATCGCTTGTTCTGCGCCGCTAACCGGTCGCCCCCAGGGCTGTAGCGGATACTGTGCTTTGACGCGCTCTTCGCGATAACGCGGGTCTTCACTCCACTCCAAATAACCGATCTTGAATGGCGTATCAGCAGCATTGCCGTGCGGCGCAAAGGCCAATAACGCCAACGCGATGAGCGCGATCAAGCGCCCGTTCATTCGAACACCGCCACGGTATACGGCGCGCGGCCCGTTGGCACTGCTTTACGAATCTTGAAACTTGCGGTGTCGATCACCGCCATGTCGTCAGACTGGCCGTTCGTCACATACAGCGTTTTCTCATCCGGGCTTAGCGCAATGCCCCAGGGCCGGTTGCCAGTCAGCAGATAGTCCTTCACCGTATGGCTTTTAACGTCGACGCGCGCAACATGATTGGCGCGGCCGAGCGTCACATAAGCCGTACTCCCATCGCGCGTCATGATGATGCCGACCGGCGTTACGTCTTCTGGCCGGAAACCTTTCGGCAGGAATTTGATTTCACCGCGGACTTCATTTTTATGGGTATCGACCAACGAAACGCTGCCGCTCAGCTCGTTGCTCACCCAAAGCTCGCTGCCATCCGGGCTCAGCGCTAGCCGCCGCGGCCGGTTGCCGACCGCAACATTGGCGCGCAACGCATGGGTGGCGCTGTCGATCACATGGACGATGTTCGCGACTTCAGAAGTCGCATAAACCGTCTTGCCGTCCGGAGTGATCAAGATGCCTTCCGGCTCCTCACCGACCTCGACCGCGGCAACTTGCTTCCCGCTCGCAAGATCGACCGCCGTAACTTTCGCGGTCTCCTCGTTTGTCGCCCAAAGGGTTTTGCCGTCCGGCGAAAACACAAACCGTTCTGGATCGGTGCCCGCGTCGAGCTTGCCGATCACCTTGTCCTGCGCAACGTCGATGATGTTGATCGCGTTGCCATCGCCGCAGGCGACGTAAAGCTTTTTGTGATCAGGCGAAAATGCCATATCGCGCGGCTTATCGCCCGTTCGGATCTTGCTTTTTAAGGCCAGCGTCGTGCTGTCAAAAACACTGACGATGCCGTCTTTCTCACTGCTGACATACAGCTTGCCGGCCCAAGCCGGCGCCGAGGCCAGCAGCGGCAACGTTAAGAACGCCGCCTGAATCGCACTTAATTTTGATTTCATGAAATTTTCTCCTCACGGCGAGCGCCTGCATTTGCCGGTACCGTCATTTGCAAAAACGCCGCTTCCAACGTCGTGCAGCCAGACTGCGCCATCAACTCGGCGGGGGTACCTTCAGCGAGTTTGCGGCCGCGATGCAAAATCAACGCGCGGTCGGCGGATTCGGCTTCATCGACCAAGTGGGTCGCCCACAATACGGACAAGCCTTGATCGCGACACAGGCCGCGCACAAGGGTCATCAACGTCGTTCGCGACTGCGGATCAAGCCCGACGGTAGCTTCGTCCATCAACAACAACGCCGGCTGATGCAGTAGCGCGCGTGCGAGTTCAACCTTGCGCCGATTGCCGCCGGATAAGGTTCGGCAAACAACCTGCGCCGAAGCACCGAGTCCAACTTGCTCCAGCAACGGCGCAATCCGTGCACGGCCCGCAGCACCCAAGCCGTGCAGCGCTGCATGAAAGCGCAGATTGCCGGTGACGCTCAAATCCAAATCCAGCGTCGGCTGTTGGAAGACAATGCCGAGCTGCGCCAAGCAGCGCGTTGGCTGCTTTTGGTAGTCGGCGCCGCAGATTCGAATATGCCCGGCGTCGGGTACGAATAAGCCGCTCAGCAGCTGGAATAAAGTCGACTTACCGGCGCCGTTCGGTCCGAGTAGCGCCATGAACTGACCGGGGTCGAGGCGCAGACTTAATTCTTTTAGCGCCTGCACGTCGCCGTAGGATTTGCTGATCGCGTCAACTTCCAGGGTGGCATCAGCGGTGGACATCATGGTGCGAGCTCCGGCATCGAACTGCTATCCCCCGGCGCGGTGCGCAGGCCAGCGAGCAGTTCCGGGTGTTGATTGAGTAAGTCGGCATGCGCTTGCATGACCGAGGCATCGTCGCGCCGCCGTGGTCGCGGCAGCGTCACGCGGTAGTCGAGTATCACCCGCGCCGGCGAACGGCTGACAAACAGAATACGGTCGGCCAAGGCGAGTGCTTCGCGCAGTTCGTGGGTCACGAGCAACGTTGTCGGGTGCACATCACGCCGCAGTTCCAGTAGTAGTTGATAAAGGCTCTCTGCGGTTGGCGCGTCGAGTGAGATAAAGGGCTCGTCGAGCAGCAGCAATTCAGGTTTGATCAAAAATGCACGCAGCAAGGACACCCTGCGCTGCATACCGCCCGATAGACGCAGCGGGAAGCTATCGGCATTTGCGGCGAGGCCGACGCGTTGCAGCGCCTCCCGTAACGCGGTTTCGTCGAGATCGGGTTTCACCAGACGAAGATTGTCGGCAACCGTCAGCCACGGCAATAGGCGGGGTTCCTGAAAAACGAAGCCGATGCGGCATCCGGGCGTCAGTTCTACTTGCCCTTCATAACTCGAATCGAGCCCAGCGATAATTTTCAGCAACGTTGTTTTACCGGCGCCGGAAGGGCCGACGATTGCGACAAAGTCGCCGGTCTTCAGCTCGAACTGCAAGCCGGTCAACACATCGGCACCCGCGCCCGCGTAGCGCTTTTGCGTCAGCGCAACTTTTAAGCGGCTCACGTCCGCCACCCATTCAAACGGCGATCAAGCGGCCGCAATACGCAGGCTTCGATTAGCAGGACTACGGCGGCAAACGCGGCGGTGTATGCAAGCACGCTGGTCAGATCAAAAAATTGGAAAAAAGTGCCGAGCTTGAAACCGATCCCATCGCTGCGGCCAAGCAACTCAATCACCAACACGATCTTCCAGATCAGAGCTAAGCCGGAACGCGCCGAGGCCATGATGTACGGATACAGCTGCGGCAGCACGAGGTACCGCAGCCGGCGAAACTTCGAGAGTTTGTAAACCTCACCGACCTGCAGCAATTGTGGATCCAACGCCCGCGCACCTTCGCGGATGTTCGTGATCGTCGTTGGAATCTTGTTCAGCGCCACAGCGACGATCGCCGCTGTTTCGTTGAGACCGATCCAGATAAAACAAAGAATTGCCGTGACCAGCGCTGGCAAATTCAGCATGACGATCAGCAGACTATCGAGCGCTAAATTGGCGAGCCGGCTACGGCCCATCCACAAGCCAACTGCAACGCCGACAATCATCGCGACGAAGAATGCACCAGCAACACGCAGCAGCGTCTTAAGCAGGTGGTGCAGCAACTCACCTTCGCGCAAGTGGTGGATCAGGCTCTGCACGACGGCAAATGGCGACGGCAGTAGCGGATCTGCTAGGCGCCACGCGATAAGCTGCCAAACCAACAGCGCAACGATCAATGAACCCGCGCGAATCAGGCCTGCCGGTAACGGCAGGTCGTCCTGCCTCGAACTCAAAGCTTGGCCTCGACACCAAAAAATGTCTGCGGATCAAGCGTCTTGCCTTTTCCAACCAATTCTTCGCCGCCTTCAGCGGCTAGCAGCGCATAGAGCTTGCGCAGAATCGGTAAGTCGATCTTGAGTTCGGACGGCACCACACCCGCGCGGTAGGCTTCGCGTAATGCGACGAAATCGGCATCGTTGTCGGCCTTCATCAGCGGTCGCAGCCGCTGCCATTCGCCGTCGTCGTTACGCAGCACGTTATTGGTTTCGGTTACGGCATCGAGAAATTGCAGCAAGGCATCGTGATGCGCCTGTGCCCATTTCTCGCTGAATACCCAGCCCACCATCGGCGCGCCGTGTTCCGCGCCAAGATCGACAAGGATGGTTCGCATATCGATCAGCGGCGTCATGCCGGCCGCATGCAGCCGTGCGCCGTACGGCCAGAAATTCAGCACTGCTGGCAGCTTATTACGCAGCATCAATTCATTCAGCGCAGGCGGCGCCGCAAAACTAGGCTTTGCGTCTTTCGCCAGATTGAGACCGCTGGTTTTGCGCGCGTAGGCTTGCAGCAGCAACCAGCTTTTGTCCACCGGGCTGCCGGCAACGCCGAATTCACGGCCGCGGAGATCGGCCAGTGCATGAATGCCGGAATCGGGGCGTACGTACAAAGCGCCCAGTGAGGTCGAATTCGGTGCGAATTGATACGCGCGGCCATCGCCACGGTTACGCGCGACCCACAGCCAGTCCGAGGTGATCATGTCGACCGCCCCGCCCTGCAGCGCAATCTGCGCCGCATTACCGGCCGCCATCGGGACGATCTCGATTTTTAGGTTGTGACTTTGATCAAAACCCTGCTGCTTGAGTGTGTCCAACGTCCAAGACACCGCGCCAAACTGCAGCACACCAATTCGAATCGTGCTCGGTTCAGCGGCCTCAGGCGCTGGCGCAATCACGGCCAACGCGAGGAGCAGAAAAAAGCCACCGAAAACTCGGGCCAACATGCTGCGATACCGTCTGCTGCGTTTCGCGCTCACACTGCTCCTCCAACCGATCGTCTCGCTCCGGTCGTGCCGGTGCGTTTATGTAGAAATTGTTAACGATGCGGTCTCGCCCGCGCCTGGTATCAGGCGCCGGAAAGGCCCTCGTTCGCAGGGTCTAGCCAGTGATCGAGAAACGACACCAGCTGCGCCCGTTGCATCATGCCGCTTTTACTCATGATCAGCCGACCGCCGCGATACAGCGCCAGCGTCGGCGTTGCCCGAACACCCCCGGCTGGGGCGGTTTGCGGATAACGCTGCACGTTCACTTTCACAATGCGCAGCCGTGCCTGATATTTCTCGACCGTTGCCGTCAAAATCGGCTCCAAGCGCTCACACCAAATGCAATGGTCGGCGACGTATTCAACCAATACCGGTGTTCCTTCAGCCTTGATTGCGTCGGCGAAACCCGCCGCGTCGAGCTCAGGCAATTGCGCAACAGTTGCTTCCATTCGTACGTCTCCTATATTTCTAGCCGGGCAGCAAAGACGGTGCCAGGCAATAAATGCTTATCTAATCAACGCGCGGCAGACCGGGCCGTATCGTCTGAGGGACAGCCTGTCCCAGTGGCGCGAGCGCTGCGGGGCGGCGGCGCCGATACAGTGTCGCCAACGCCAAACCACCGAGAATCAACGCTGCACATAGCAACAAGCGTAGCGTCGGCGGCTCGCCGAGAAACAAAATACCGATCGCCGCAACCAACACCGGTACCGACAACTGCACCACACCCGCCCGCACCGCGCTCAGTGCCGGCAACACTGCATACCAGATGGCATAGCCGAGGCCCGATGCGAGCGCGCCGGACAGTAGCGCGTAGATCAGACCCGGGCTTGTAATCTTAGTTTCCCGATTTAACGCACTCAGCACCGCGGCGAAAAGTACAGCACGTAAAAAATTTCCGGCCGTCGCCGCCAGCGGTTCTCCGCCGCGGCGGCCGCGCATGCTGAACACACCCCAGGCGATCCCAGCCAAGGCCATCGCAAACGCACCGAGCAGCGGCGGCGCGCTGACGCCCGGCAACAGAAGCGCGACCAATCCAGCGAGCGAAATGAACTCGCCGAGCCATTCATTCCAATTTGGCCGCTCGCCATTAAGTAAGCCAGCGCCGATCATCGTTGCCTGCACGGTACCAAACAACAGCAAGGCGCCAACACCCGCCGGGATCGAAACGTAGGCGTAAGAAAAGCCGGCGGCATAGGTCATCAACGCGGCGGCCGATAGCCAGCTACCAGCGATCGGCCGCCGTTTTAAGCGCAAAATCAGCAGCAGCACTGCCGCGCCGGAAACAATGCGAACGCTGGTGAACGAGACCGGATCCATCAATCCGGAACGTAGCGCTAGCCGGCAGAGGATGGAATTGGCAGCAAAACCGGCCAAGGCCAGCAGGGTCAGTGACACGACACGAAAAGCAGTTGGTTTCATTCGACGAGCTTTTGCTAGGCGGCGCGATCTAACTTTGCTAACCGTGCGGGCAACGCCGGGTGGCTGTGATAAACCCATTCGTACCAGCGGTCATTCTGGATTGCATTGGCATTTTGCTTAGTCAGCGTACGTAACGCGCTAGCCATCGCCGCTGGGCTACTGTTTTGCGCAGCCGCCTCGTCGGCTTCAAATTCGAAGCGCCGATACGCCGTGTTAAGCCACGGCTGTGCGAGCAGCCAGGCTGACGGAAACAAGGCCCAAGCCAGCGCCAAACGCACTGTGGTATCGGCAACGGTCTGGGTCAGCAGCACCAAAAACGCGATCAACAGCAGCCACAAGGTGCCGAGCATCAACATTTGCGAGCGCAAATGACCGCGCTGCAGATGGCCTAGCTCGTGTGCGACCACCGCTTCAACCTCAGCCGGTTGTAGTTGCTGGATCAAAGTGTCGTGCAACACGATGCGCGGCGAACTTAGGCTGCCGCTGACTTGAGCATTCGCTTGCGCCGACCGTGCTGAAGCGCGCATTAGAAACAGGCGTTGCCGCGTCACGCCGCAGCGCGTCAGCAGTGCCTGTAACCGTGCTTTCAGCGGACCATCCGGTAGCGGCTCAACAGGATCGAATAAGGGCGACACATACCGCGGCTGCAGCCAGCGTACGACCGCAAACCCGCCCCAGCCGATCGCCCACAATACGAGCCACCACCCGGCACCGGCGTACTGCACTAACGCAATAGCAATCGCCGCGGCCGGCAGCGCCAAGGCGGCAAACATCAACGCCCGCAGCGCCTGCTCACGCGCGAATTGCAGCGGCTTCAACCGATTAAACCCATAGTGGGCATCGAGCACGAACAGCTTCCACGCTTTAGGCGGCAATTCCCAAAACCAGCCAGCAAGAATAATCACAAACAGGGTGCCGATAGAGCCTAGGCTTAGACTCAGCCGAGACACCGCATCAGCGGAACCTAGAATCAATAGCGCCCATGCGCATTGCCAAAGCTGCGCGCTGACCCGCTGGGTAACCAGCGCGCGCGCATAGCTGGTGCCTGTATCGGCACGCAGCGCACCGCGCTGCCGAATGAGCAACGCAGCGCGGATGGCGACCACGGCAAGCAAAAATAAGAGTGCGGGCATTACCGAGCAATAAGCTTAGAACTGGCTGCACTGTTCCAGATCACATGCCGGGATGCAATGTTCCTGCGCGCAAAAAAACGACGGGTTACGCCCCCGACCAGCACGGGGAGGTGCGCACCGAACCCGATTCATCCAGCGCGCACGCATTTCAATCGAAGACCTAACCCGTCGACACCTCTAAAACTGCATCCGCACACCGGCGGAAAACTCACGCGGAGCGCCCGGCCCGACAAAGCGCCGCGCATTCTCGTAGTCATCACCGAGCACCTGCTCAGCATCGCCGTAGACGCCGAAGGTTTCGGTGTCGCGATTGAAAAGATTGGTGACGCGGGCGAAGACCACCAGCCACGGCAGCGGCTTCCAATCACCATAAGTGCTGAAAATCGCATAGCCCGGCAGCGTTTCCGGATCAACATTCGCTTCGTCGCCGCGGAAACGAGAATTGCTGCGGCCCTGGGCTTCGATGCCGACGCCGAATTTCGGCACCCGATATTCGATATTCGCTTTCACTAAATGGCGTGGAATCAGCGGAATCCTATTACCCGAATTGACCTGCCGGGTTTCTGCTGCTGACTCTTCCGGATCCTCAGGATCGCGTAGCGGGTGATTCGGCGAGCTGACCAAGAACGATTCTTTGAATAGCGCATCGAGGTAGGTGTATTGCAAGCCAACCGACCAGGTCTCTGTCAGCTTGTAATTGCCGCCCGCTTCAAAGCCTCGGCGCACGGTATGGCCAACATTGCTGAAAAAGCCTTCTGTCGTCAGCGCACCATCGGAAATGAAGATGATGTCGTTCTTGTTATTGCTATTGAAAAATGCCGCAGTCGCGCGCAGCGCTGGCCCGTTGTAGCGCAGGCCGGCTTCGATGGTGCGGGTAACAACTTGCTTCAGCGGCGGATCACTCACAAAGCCATTCGGCAGACGGCATGGGTCCTCCGGATCGGCGCAGCTCAGCTCGACCGGCGTCGGCGCCCGTGCCGCCTCAGAATAGGTGCTGAAAGCGGCGAGCTTCGGCGTGATGTGCCAGGTTGCACCAATCGAGGGATTGAACCGCGTGAAACTGTGATCACCATCCAGGTCGTCAGTCGGGCCGCCATCGCGCAACTTGACCTCGGTATGGGTCAGGCCGACCGCGGCGGTGAGATCAACGCTATGAATCGGCGCCCAATTGCCGAGCGCAAACGCGCCATACGTGTCCTTGTGTGTGCGGAGCAGCACGGCCGAATCGGTATCGAATTCGCCATCACCGAGCACGCCGCGGAGATCGGTTAGCGCGCCGAGTTCAACATCAGAGCTGAAGCGAGCACGGCCGATATCGATACTGCCGCCGACGATGAAACGATTGCGACGCTGATGCGGATCCGTCAGCGTCAGCTGGGTGTTGAAACCGTAACTGTATTGATCGGTGGAGCTACGATTCAACGTGCCGCTGCTGTTTGCATCGTTGCTGACCACCGACGCGCCGTTATTGCTGGTGATAACTCGCTCGCCATCCGCTTCCGGTGCGCACAGGAACGGATTACCCGCGCTGTCCTGATTGGCGGGGTCTTCACACGGTACGAATTCGGTGCCGTCGCCGTTTAAGGTCGTGCTGTGATTCCGGCGGAAATGCAGGCCGCCGGCAAGCTGCAGCGCCGGCGAGAAAATATGATTGCCCTGCAGATTGATAAAACCTAGTCGCGGCAGCGTTTGATCGGGGAACGTGAACACCGCGCGGCGACCTTCAGCCCGCAACAGTTCGCGCGGCGCGGCGCCGTTACCGGTCAGGCTGTTATCGGCCAAGGAAATACTAAGATCCAGCGTATTTTCCTTGTCTTGATAGCTGCCTTTGGTAAACAGGCGGCCGATGCGGCTCGGCGAAAATTTACGGAACCCGTCTTCACGGTCGTATTCACCGGAGATAAAGAACGCGAGGTGATCGCTGGCGTAGCCCTGTTCGGCGCTAACACCAAAGCGGCCGTAGGAGCCGCCGGTTAGCTCCAGCTTGCTGCCGGGCGCGTCAAAGCCGCTTTTAGTCCGCAGGCTGAGCGCGCCGGCCAATGTGTTTTGCCCGAATACCGGGTTGGAGCCGGGGATCAACTGCAGCGAATCGATCGCCGCGTCCGGGATTAAATCCCAGTTGACGACATCGCCGAACACTTCGTTAACGCGCACACCATCAATATACAGCGCCAAGCCTTGCGGCAAGCCCAGCAACGGCGAGATTGAGTAGCCGCGGAAGAACAAGTCGGGCTGATACGGGTTGCTTTGCGCCTCCGATAAAAACACGCTGCCGCTGCGCCGCCCCAGGTATTCGTTCAGGCTTTGCGACTGTGTGTCTTCAAGATCCTGGGCCGTAACCAGCTGCGCATTGGCCGGATAACGATCCAGCGCCACGCCGGTTGTATCGGTTGGTGTGACGCCGATGACTTGGACGGCGTCTAATTTAGTCGGTTCATCGGCCCATATCGGCGCCGCGACGAACAACGAAAGCAATACTGCTCTTGACAGCACGTTGGTCTCCCCCGAGATCAGATTTAACGTCGAATGTGACGTTAGCCATGACAAGGGTGCGGCCTAACGGTGTCGGGAGCTATGGGAAAACTTCCCGAATTCGGTAGTCGCCCAGCAAAGGCTCTCCGCTTTCTTCAGTTACCGAACAATCGGTCAAGCATTGCTTCCGGCTCAACGTCAACAATAATCAGGTTTCTTGAGCTTTCCGGCAGGAAGTGTTGGCTTACCGAGTAATCAAGAAAAGTCAGCAGAGAATCGTAGTAGCCATTCGTATTGAGAATCGCCAGCGGCTTTTTATGCAGGCCGAGCTGCGCCCAAGTCAGTATTTCGCAAACTTCATCAAGCGTGCCTAACCCGCCGGGCAGCACGATAAAGGCGTCGGATAAGCTTTCCATCATCGCTTTGCGCTTATGCATCGAGTCAACCTCGTGCAATTCTGTCAAACCGCGATGTTCAACTTCGCGTTCGATCAGCAGCTTGGGAATGATGCCGACGACCTCCCCACCCGCCTGCAAGGCCGCATCCGCGACCAAGCCCATCAAGCCGACCCGGCCGCCGCCGTACACCAGCCGCAAACCGCGCCGTGCAAGCAGTGCCCCCAGCGCCAGCGCCGCGCTCGCATAAGCCGGATCCACCCCAGTGCGCGAGCCGCAGAATACGCAGACAGATTTCATTTACATCCTCCTCAGCCTTCGGGCGCATGAATAGCGAAGGCCCGCCTAAGCGGGCCTTCGGTGCATCAGAATACCGGATTGTTTACAGCGCGAGCAGCAAACGCGCCGGGTCTTCCAAGCATTCTTTGATGTGGCGCAGGAACAGCACCGCTTCACGGCCATCGATCAGACGATGATCGTAGGTCAGCGCCAAATACATCATCGGCCGGATGACGACCTGACCACCGACTGCAATCGGACGGTCGAAAATGCCGTGCATGCCCAAAATCGCCGCCTGCGGCGGGTTCAGAATCGGTGTCGACATCATCGAACCGAACACGCCGCCGTTGGTGATGCTGAACGTACCGCCGGTGAGATCTTCCATCGTCAGCTTGTTGTTGCGCGCTTTAACGCCCAACGCACCGATCGCCTTTTCGATATCGCCGAGTGACAACGCATCGGCATCGCGCAACACCGGAACGACGAGGCCGCGCTCGGTCGAAACGGCAACGCCGACATCGTAGAAGCCGTGATAGACGACATCATTGCCGTCGATCGAGGCGTTCACCGCCGGATACTTCTTCAGCGCTTCGATCGAGGCGCGAACGAAGAAGCTCATGAAGCCGAGCTTGACGCCGTGCGCTTTCTCAAACGGCTCTTTGTACTTGGCGCGAATTTCCGAAACCGCTTTCAGATCGACTTCATTGAACGTCGTCAGCATCGCCGCCGTGGCCTGCGCTTCGACTAAACGCTCGGCGATACGGGCGCGAATACGCGTCATCGGCACGCGCTGTTCGGTGCGGGCGCCAAGTGCCAACTTCGGCGCAGCGGCGACCGGGGCCGCCGCCGCGACTTTCGCTGCCGGTGCTGCTTTTTGCTTGTCGGCAAAGGCCTGCACGTCTTCTTTCGTCAGACGGCCGCCCTTGCCAGTACCGGTGATCTGCGCGGCCGACAAACCCAGCTCGGCGAGCAGCTTGCGCACGGCCGGGCCCTGCGCATCGTCTTCAGCCGTTTTTTCCACCGCCACGGCAGCAGCTGGCGCTGCGGCCTCCGCTTTAGCCGCTGGCGCTGCAGCGGGTTTCGCGGCTGCGGCGGCGCCTTCTTCGACAATGCCAATCACGTCACCAGCTTTGACGACGCTACCGGCTTGAATGCGAATCTCGGTCAGCACGCCGTCGGCAACTGACGGGACTTCCAGCATCACCTTGTCGGTTTCGAGATCGACTAAGTTCTGTTCACGCGTGACCTTATCGCCGGCCTTCAGATGCCAAGTTGAAACCGTGGCTTCGGAAACCGATTCCGGCAGATTGGGAACCTTAATCTCGATACTCATGACAGCTCCAGAATTCTTGAATGTTTAGTTTTTAGATCGTGCTTCATGCGCCACCTTGTAACGGCACGCCGCCTGTAAGCGCCGCCGCGCAAAGCTCTTCTTGCTCTTTGACGTGAACTTTGAGGTAGCCGACCGCGGTCGTCGCGCTGCCCTTGCGGGTGGCGTACAACAACTGATGATCCGCCGCCAGATAGGCACGCAGGCGATGCTTGATCTGATACCAAGCACCTTGGTTTTCTGGCTCTTCCTGACACCAGACAACGTCCTTGGCGTTCGGATACGCGGCGATCACCGCTTCGTATTCGGCGCGCGGGAACGGGTACAGCTGCTCCAGGCGAACCAGCGCGACGTCGGTCAAGCCCAGCTTGGCGCGGGTTTCGAACAGATCGAAGTAAACCTTGCCGCTGCAGAACACGATGCGCTTGACCTTGCTGCGATCCAGCGCCTCGGTTTCGTCAATGACGTACTGGAAGCTGCCATTGGTTAGGTCTTCAAGTGGCGAGACCGATAGCTTGTGCCGCAGCAACGACTTCGGCGTCATTACAATCAGCGGCATGCGCAGGCTGCGCTTCATCTGCCGGCGAATCATGTGGAAGAACTGCGCCGGCGTACTCGGCACGCAAACCTGCATGTTGTTGCCAGCGCAGAGCTGGAGATAACGCTCTAAACGCGCCGACGAATGTTCCGGGCCCTGGCCTTCATAGCCATGCGGCAGGAACATCGTCAGGCCGCAGAGACGACCCCACTTTACCGAGCCGCTGGCGATGAACTGATCAACCACCACTTGCGCGCCGTTGGCGAAGTCGCCGAACTGCGCCTCCCAGACCACAAGGCAGTCCGGGTCGGTCGTCGAATAGCCATACTCGAAACCAAGCACGCCTTCTTCCGACAACAGCGTATCGGTTGCCAGGAATTTATCTTTATCCGCGTCCAGATGCCGCAGCGGGGTGATGCTGGCGCCGGTTTTAGCGTCGTGGATCGTTGCGTGACGATGGAAGAACGTACCGCGGCGCACGTCCTGACCGGACAGACGAATCGCAAAACCTTCCGTGACCAGCGCGGCGTACGCCGTGATTTCGGCAAAACCCCAGTCCATCGGCAGGGTACCGGCCGCCATTTTCGCGCGGTCGTCCATGATTTTGGCGACGCGCGGATGCAGCGTAAATCCTTCCGGCAGCTTCAACAGGCGCGCCGAAAGGCTTTGCACCATTTCCTTGCTAATCGCTGTTTCCGCCGGAGTGTTCCACTCGCCGCGGCTGTAATTTGCCCAGTTCACCGTGTGCTTGTTACCGACCAAGCCCAGCGTTGTCCGCGCGATATTTTCGCCGCGGTCGAGCGCATCGCGGTAAGCACGGACGAGCAACTCAGGCTCCTCTTTCGCAATCGTGCCGTCTTGAACCAGTTTCTTGCTGTACAGCGCCAACGTCGTCGGCAGCGCCTTGATCGTCTCGTACATCACCGGGCTGGTGACCGACGGTTCGTCGGCTTCGTTATGACCCAGACGGCGATAGCAGCAAATATCGAGAATGACGTCTTTATGGAACGCGTTGCGGAAATCCATCGCCAAGCGGGCAGCGAATACCACCGCATCCGGGTCGTCACCATTAACGTGGAACACCGGCGCTTCGAGCATCTTCGCCAGATCGGTGCAGTACCGGCTGGTGCGCGACTCGTGCCCGGTGCGCGCCTCAATCGGGTTCGGTGTCGTGAAGCCGATCTGGTTATTGACGATGATGTGCATCGTGCCGCCGGTGGCGTAACCCTTCGCCTGCGACAGCTGCAGGGTTTCCATGACCACGCCTTGGCCGGCAAAAGCGGCGTCGCCGTGGATCAGTACCGGCAGCACGCGTTCGCCCTTCTCGTCCAGACGACGGGTTTGACGGGCTTTAACCGAACCTTCGACCACCGGGTTGACGATTTCCAGATGTGACGGGTTAAACGCCAACACGAGGTGCAAACGCTTACCGGCTACTTCGACGTCAGTCGAGAAGCCCATGTGATATTTCACGTCGCCCGCGCGCGACAAGCTCTCGGCCGAATACTTGCCTTCGAATTCGGCAAACAAGTCTTTCGGCGACTTGCCGAGCACGTTGATCAAAACGTTCAAGCGGCCGCGGTGCGCCATGCCGATGACAATTTCTTCGGCATCGGCATCAGCTGCAGTGCGCATAACCGCGTCTAGCGCCGGAATCAGCGATTCACCGCCTTCGAGCGAGAAGCGCTTCTGGCCAACATATTTATTGTGCAGATAACGCTCGATGCCTTCGGCGGCGACCAACTGCTTCAGAACCTCTTTGCGCTGCTCAACGGTGGTCCGTGGCGCAAACGCCGAACCTTCGAGACGCTGCTGAATCCAGCGCTTCTCAACGGTATCGTTGATATACATGTACTGCGTGCCGATCGTGTCGGTATAAACCGTTTTCAAGATTCGGATGATTTCCCGCAGCGGCAGGCGCGCGTGCCCAGACAACGTGCCGGTGTCGAACACCGTATCCATGTCGTCGGGGCCGAGGCCGTGGAACGCGGGGTCAAGATCGGGAATTTGTTGCACCGGCGACAAATTCAGCGGATCGAGTTTCGCCACTTGGTGGCCGCGAACACGGTAGTAATTGATCAAGCGCAAAACGCCAGACTGCTTTGCGCGCGCCGCAGCGTCGCCGCTGTCTTGCATCGTCGCGACCGCCACGCGTGGTTCGCGCGCCAGCTTTTCAAAGCGTGCACGGATCGGCGCGTGGCCCACTTCGCGCGCTACGCTCGCACCCTGAATACCGCGGAAATAGGCGCGCCAAGGCTCGTCAACGGCGTCGGCGTTTTCGAGAAACTGCTCGTAGAGGTCTTCAACGTAGGTGGCGTTGCCACCGTGAATAGACGACGACTCGATCAGACTTTGATATTTACTTCCACTCATTCCGGCTTCCTTCCGCGAATTCGCCGCGGTTTTGCGTTCTTACCTGAGAAATTTCGCGGCTTGGTGGCCGCTATTTGTTGCGTGGCCAGTCGGCAGTCAGGCCGCCAAGATAGTCACGGAAATCTTCCGCCAATTCGGGATGCTTCAGCGCGTACTCAACGTTTGCTTTGAGGTATCCCAGCTTGCTACCGCAGTCGTAACGCGTGCCTTCAAACTCGTACGCGAGAACGGTTTGTTCTTGAATCATCATGCTGATCGCATCGGTCAGCTGAATCTCGCCGCCGGCACCTTTTTGCGTCCGTTCGAGCAATTTGAAAATGCGCGGCGTCAAGATGTAACGACCGACCACCGCGAGATTGCTCGGCGCATCGGCCGGCTTCGGTTTTTCGACGATACGGCGAATTTCGCCGAGCCCAGGGCCAACCGGCTGGGTATCGACAACGCCGTAGCTGCTGATTTCTTCCATCGGCACGCGCTGCGTCGCAATGACGCTGGTGCCGTACTCCTGATAAACCCGCTGCATCTGCGCTAAGCACGGCCGCAAACGGCCGTCGATTAAGTCATCCGCCAAGATGACCGAGAAATCTTCGTCGCCGACCGCCGGCCACGCGCAAAGCACCGCGTGACCTAGGCCCAGTGCTTCAGCCTGACGGATAAAGATGCAGGTAATACCCGGCGGCAGGATTTCCTGCACCGTTTCGAGCAGCTTGTTCTTGCCGCGGCTAGAAAGCTCAGCTTCAAGCTCATAAGCCTTGTCGAAGTGATCCATGATCGAATTCTTCGAGCGGCCAGTGATGAAAATAAGTTCTTCCGCGCCCGCAGAAATAGCTTCCTGCACCGCGTACTGGATCAGCGGCTTGTCGACCACCGGCAGCATTTCCTTGGCGCTGGCTTTCGTAGCTGGCAGGAAGCGGGTACCGAGTCCGGCAACGGGAAAAACGGCTTTTCTGATACGCATGGGTTCTCTGGCTTATGAGTTATGAAAACACAGGTAATAAGATTTTTATCTAGTGTTAAATAAAACTGATCATTCTCGAACTGATGCTGATACAAGTAAAACGAGCAACAGGCTTAGGATCGGCGATAAAAAACAGCTGGGGTAAAGCATTTTCAACGATTCTGCCATCGCCATCCTGGCACGCACCGCCATGTCGCAGACGGCGCACAAAGCGCCTATCAAGACGCAATATTTCTATTAAAACTCCGCAAAATCATTTAAAAGTACGACAACTTTCTACAATTTCGTCTAACGAATATATTTTCGTTTTGACCATAAGGAAATTAGTTAAACCACTCGGCACAGGATTTCTAGCGGACCGCTGCGCACGCATGGGCAAAGCAGTTATCGCACCCATCCGGCACCCAGACAGGCGACGAACGATGTTTTTTAAGGGGGAATTGTCACAATGTCTGGCGCGATAGCGCCGTAACCGCACACTGATGCGCAAGCCCACCTTGGTGGCGGGCATGGATGCAAAGGCATCAAAGTTAAACGCGCGTTCGGCTGTCGTGCTCATCGCTCAGAACCCAGCCTATCCGAGGCTGTAAGCTGCCGGATGATACCCGCCTGACCCGCTTTTGGGGCAACAATCGCCGCGCGCTCCGTCCCAGTGTGCAGTCCGCAGGTCTACGTTTCTCTCGCAGACTCTTATGGCACTGTTTTATCAATGCGCAAATCTAGGGCTTTACCACCGAGTTGAGTCCGGCTCGCGTTGAGCTGACCTTCGAGGTCGCCAGACTGCGCTTTTACGCCTGCCCCGCCGCTCAGACGTGCGGTTACAACATATTGCTCGAACTGAGATAGCTTGAGCTGCGGCGCCATCGCCATGCTGTCGTCGAGCTGGATATCGAGCGGCAGCTTGGCATCCGTCAAGCGCTGCACTGCCAGCGGAATCGGCGGGCCGCTTGCGGCTTTTGCAAACACAAATAGTGTCGCACCGGCAGGGATTTTCGACGCCAGTTCCGGCGCCAAGGAAACATGCAGCGAAAGGCCGGGTGCCGCTGGCGCTTCCGGCACGGCTTGGGTCGCCGCTGACTCGCTCGCCGACGGAGTGGCAGAAGCGGTGGTTACAGGATTCGGCTTGCCGCTTTCTTCCGCCAGCGTTTTCATGCTTTCTTCGAGCACTTCACGCATTTCCGGCGCGAGGTCTTTCGTATTCAGCAAACGCTGCCAATGGTCACGCGCCTTATCGTACTCAGCCGCTTGCGCGGCGCCCAAGCCGGCGTACCACAGCGCTTTGCCGTAGTCAGGCGCAATGCTGAGCGCTTTATCAAACAGTTCTGTTGCACGGCCTGCCACTTTTCGGCCGTCGGCGAACGCCAGCGCCTCGCCTTCGTCGCTCAGCCATTCCGGGTTGGGCTGCGGATTACGCGTATTGGCTTCGGCATACGCCTTAGCGGCGTCGTCGTAACGCTGCAACACAACGTAGGAGCGACCGAGCATCGCCCAGCCTTTCGGATCATCTGGCGCCTGTTGCAGCTGCCCGGCGAGTTTTTCAACCATCGCCGCAATCTTCGGGCTCTGCAGCTGTTGCTCGCGCGTCTCAACCCCGGTCGGGTTCAGCGCGATTTCGCGCTGCGCGCGCCACGTGCCGCTGCCGATATAGGCCGCAGCCGAAAACGCGGCAAGCACCACGGTAACAGTGACAATCGACCACGGCCGGCGGGCGCCCAACGGATTGCTCGGCTCTTCACCCGAAGCGCCGGCTTCAGCGAGCACGCGCGCTTCCAACTCGGTTTGCAGCGATTGCGCTTCGTCTGCCGGGATGATGCCTGCGGCCAATTCGGTTTCTAATTCTGCGAGGCGCAGCCGATATGCAGCGATATTCGCGGCGCGGCGCCCTTGCAGCTTGCCTGCGCTACGCCGCCACCACGGCCGGGTAACCAGGACGAGGGCGATAACCAGCACGCCGGCCATGAGTAGGCCGGTCAATAAGTCAGCATTCATTCTTGTTCGTCGAGTAGTTTACGCAGCGCTTCGGCGTCGACTGCAGGGGTCGGTACAGCGCTTTTGCGGGATTTCCGCACATACGCCAGCGCGGTGATGACACCTAGCAGAACCAACAACGCTGGCCCGAACCAGAGCAAGAACGTGCGTGGCGCAAACGGTGGTTTAAACAATACGAAGTCGCCGTAACGATCGGTCAGGTATTTCTTGATTTCGGCATCGCTTTTGCCGCTGGCGACCAAGCCGCGGACTTCGTATTTTAGGTCTAACGCTAAAGAAGCCTGAGAATCAGCAAGTGACTCGTTCTGGCAAACCAAGCAGCGTAGGTCTGGCAACAGCGCACGGAATTGCACGTCTTGCGCCGCAGTGAGCGGAATATCGGCGCGTTCCGGCGTGACCTGTGCTTGCGCGCCCAAGACCGATGAAAAAAACAGCGCTGCAGCAAATCGATAACGCATCACGAGGCCTTGCCGAGCAACGGCTTAATTTTTGTTTCCCAAGCTTCTGCAGTCATCGGCCCTATCTGCTTGTAAATAATGACGCCGTTGCCATCGAGCACAAAGGTTTCCGGCACGCCGTAAACTCCCCAGTCGATTCCTACCTTGCCATCAAGGTCGGCCAAAATCGGCGTATAGGGGTTGCCGCGCTGTGCCAACCAGGCGCGAACGTCCTTGTCTGCGTCCTTGTAATCGACGCCGACCAGTTCCGCTTGCCCGCTTACGCGCAATTGCATCAGAAACGGATGCTCAACTTGGCAACCGGCGCACCAGCTAGCAAAAAAATTGACCAGCTTCGGCTTGCCTTTTAAATCTGCAGTTGTCATCCGCGTCGGCGGAATTTCTGCTTTCGGGAACGCGATCACCGGCAAATCGAACGCCGGCGCCGCTTTGCCGATCAACGGGCTCGGTAATTCACGCGGATCATGCTGCAAGCCGACAACGAATAGCGCGAGCAGGCCAACTAAGACAACGAGAGGGATAGCAAAACGCATAATTAAGCCGGCAAAGCCCCGTTAGTAACTGCGCTACGCTCAGTTGCCCGCGCCAGGCGATAACGCCGGTCGCTGGCAGCCAAACCGCCGCCGATGAACATCAATACGCCGCCGAGCCAGATCAAACGCACCATCGGCTTCACGTAAACGCGCAAACTCCAGCTGCCATCGTCAAAGCCTTCGCCGAGCGAGACATAAAGATCGCGCAATAATCCGGCATCAACCGCGGATTCAGTCAACACATTCCGCTGCGATGGGTAGAAACGCTTTTGCGGATGCAGATCAGCAACCAATTTACCGTCGCGGGAAACCGTGACGCTACCCTGCTGCGCGGTGTAGTTCGGGCCTTGGTTTTCCAACACGCCCTGGAATGCAAAGTTGTAGTTGCCGATGGTCGCTTCCGCTTTCGGCGCCAGACGAACATCTTGTTCGAAGCCATAGCTAATGACGAAAGAAACGCCAAACGCCCAGACGCCGAGCCCAACGTGCGCGAACGTCATGCCCCAAACGCCGCGTGAAACCGACGCCACGCCGGCCAGGAATTTCGGCTTGGCTTTGATTCGGCGCAGTACGTCCTGCACCGCCGTCACAATCGCCCACGTACCGAGCAAGCCGCCGGTCAAAGCCAATAGCGTGGCACGACTGTAGAGCGCGAACGGCACCGCGATGGCAACGACAACCGTAATCGCCAATGCAATTTTTAACCGCGGCCAAGACTCCGACCAACGACCACGCTTCCACGGCACGACCGAAGCTACGCCAACCAGAGCGAATAGAGGGGCAATTAGCGGCAGAAATACGACATTGAAATAAGGTGGCCCAACAGAGAGTTTCTTGAGCTTCAACGTATCCAAAACCATTGGATACAACGTTCCGAGCAGAATCGCGCCGCAAGCAACAACAAGGAACACGTTATTGAGCAGCAAAAATCCTTCACGCGAAAACAGGCGCATTTCGATGTCCACCGCCAACTTTGGCGCACGCCAAGCGTAGATCGCCAGCGCACCGCCGACGACGATGGCCATGAACACCAAAATGAACAAACCCCGTGCCGGATCGGTTGCGAACGCGTGCACCGAAACCAATACACCAGAGCGGACAAGGAAGGTGCCGAGCAACGATAGCGAGAACGACAAGATGGCGAGCAGCACCGTCCAGCTTTTCAAAATCCCGCGCTTTTCCGTCACCGCAAGCGAGTGAATTAACGCCGTGCCGGCTAGCCAAGGCATGAACGACGCGTTTTCGACCGGATCCCAGAACCACCAGCCGCCCCAACCGAGTTCGTTATAAGCCCACCAGGAACCGAGGGTGATGCCGATTGTCAGGAACATCCACGCCGTTGTCGTCCACGGCCGCGTCCAGCGCGCCCAGGCCGCATCGAGCTTGCCGGTGATTAAGGCCGCGATGGCGAATGCAAACGCAACGCTGAAGCCGACGTAACCCATATATAGCGTCGGCGGATGAATTGCCAGGCCGGGATCCTGTAGCAGCGGGTTGAGATCGTGGCCTTCAGCCGGCACTGGGAACAGGCGCGCGAACGGGTTTGAGGTCAACAACAAGAATAGTAGAAAGCCGATGCTGATCGCGCCGAGTACAGCGAGAACAAGCGCACCGAGGTCCGCGGGTAAACGTCGGTTAAAAATCGAAACCGCGAAAGTCCAGCCGGAGAGCATGAACGTCCACAGCAGCAAGGAGCCCTCGTGCGCGCCCCAAACCGCAGTTATGCGATAGCCCAGCGGTAATTGCGAATGCGCATTCTCAGCGACGTAGGCCACCGAAAAATCTTTGGCGATAAAGCTATACGTTAAGCAGGCATAGCCGATAAAGACGCAGAAAAACTGCCCTTGCGCCGCCGAGCCGCCAATGGCAAGCAGGCGCGGATCACGGCGGCGCCAACCCAGCAGCGGCATCAATACCTGCACAAAAGCGATGCCCAGCGCCAAAATCAGCGCGAAATGTCCAATTTCAGGAATCATGACTTATCCGGCGTTTGCGGCAACAGACTTGAACGGCGCGCAGGAATGCTTGCCATCCTCACTTTTTAAAGATTCCGCCACGCGTGGCGGCATGTAATTCTCGTCATGTTTGGCAAGAATTCGGGTCGCGACGAAAACGTGGTCATCGCCCATATGGCCGGTGGCGACAACGCCCTGCCCTTCACGGAATAAATCCGGAACGACGCCTTCATAGCGCACCGGAACGGCCTTCGCACAATCAGCGACGCTGAATTGGATCTTGAGACCTTCGGCGCGCACTAAGCTGCCTTTCTCAACGAGGCCGCCGAGTTCTAAATTTGCACCGACCGGGACATCCCCCGCGATCAAATCGCTGGGCGTGTAGAAATACATCATGTTTTTACGAAATGCGGTGAACCCCAGGGCTGCTGCGACGCCAACGCCAACGACTAGCCCGGCCACTGCATAAATACGTTTCTGTCGCTTTGTCATTCGTCCGACTCCGGATCACCGTTTCCAGCCGATATTTTGTTCAGCAGGGCCTTACGCGTTAGCGCAGGCGAAATAAGGTTCCACAGCAGCACTAACGCGGTTAAAGCGTAGCTGCTCCAGATAAAAAACGCGTACTTCGGATTCATATCGCAAACAGCTCCTGGACCCAACGCGCGTTCTTTTCACGCAACAATACTTCGTTTTGCATCCTTCGCAACAAAGCAGCGCCAAAAAACAAATAAAACCCAGCGAGCGTGAGTAATAGCGGCCATAGCATGGGGCCAGAAATTTTCGGCTTCGCAATGCCATCAATACTAAGAATCGTTGAGCCCTGGTGCAGCGAATTCCACCATTGCACGGAATAGTGCACGATCGGCACATTAATAACGCCAACCAAAGCTAGCCAAGCACAGGCGCGTGCGGCAGTTCTGGCGTCGCTATAGGCTTGATTAAGGCCGATGACGCCGAGGTAGAGGAACAACAGCACCAATTCGGACGTCAGCCGCGCATCCCAAACCCAATACGCACCCCAGGTCGGTTTACCCCAAAGCATGCCAGTAATCAGTGCCAGTGCGGTAAAACTGGCGCCGATCGGGGCCGCTGTAACTACGGCAATTTCGGCTAATTTCATCCGCCAAATCAACGCAATACCGCCTGCTACAGCCATCGTCATATAAATTGATAACGATAGCGCTGCGGCTGGCACATGGACGTAAATAATCCGGAATGCATCGCCCTGTTGATAATCAGCTGGCGCCAGGTACAGCCCGCCATAAACGCCAATGGCCAGAAGCGCCAAAGCCAGCGCGAGCAGCCACGGCGTTAAAAGATTCGCCAAGCGGTAGAACGTCGGCGGCGAAGCTAGTCGATGAAACCAAGTCCACATATCGGCAGTGTCGGTATCCTCGCGACGAGGACGTTGGGATTAAACGAAATGTTCAAATACAAACTTTAAGCGAGCGACCACATCATCCCAAACAGCCAATTTTCCGGGTGATCAATCTGCAAGCTCTAGCATGCATTATGCCTAAATTGGGCATTCCGTTCCCCAGTCCTGCGACGTCCAAGAACATCTCTGCAGGGCTGCGCCGCTATCTTACGTCCTGACCGTGTCAGGCGCGTAACACCCAACCACCTTACGCAATATGGAAAGGCTATCAAGTCGAAAGGAAAATTTGTCTTTACCACCGCTCCCCTACAAACCAAACTGCGGCCATGGTTCACTCAACTGAGGGGATAAAATAACGTGAACTTCAGAACACTTGAATACGTTGTGGCTGTTGCTGATCTTGGTCATTTCGGCCGCGCTGCGGAGCGCTGCCAAGTTTCACAACCGACACTTAGCCTGCAGATCCGCAGTCTCGAATCTCAGCTAGGCGTCGAATTATTTGAACGCGCCGCACACCCGGTACAGCTGACGCCGGTCGGGCATCGCCTGATTGGGCTAATGCGCAATACAACGACCGAAGTCAGGAAGATGAAGAGTTTGGCCAAGACGCTGCGTGCGCCTGACGAAACTTCATCGTCGTCAGTATGAAGATCGCAGCGCAGGTACTTTTATTCCATCGCGTTGCGCAAAGCGCCGGAAGCCGCCAACGGCAATAAGGTGACTGAAAGCGCTAGCAGCGCGGCGAGAAAATAAAGCGGGGCATCGGGCGGCAATCCGGCCGATGCCGCCCTAACCGCTCCGCCGCCAAAAATCACCGCTGGCGTCATCATCGGCAAAACCAGAATTGGCAATAAGATGCCGGCGCGGGGTGCCCCCACCGTCAATGCAGCGGCAAAGCCGCCAGTGAAGATCAGCGTTGGGGTGCCGAGCAACAGACTTAGCGTGAGTACTTCGATCGGGCCGGCTGCCAAGCCAAGTCCATACCCCAAAACCGGGGCAATGACGATCAGCGGTGCCGCGGTAAGCAGCCAATGCGCTGCCAGCTTCGCGCCAACGAGCAAACCCAGTGGTGCATCAGCCAGGAGCAACTGCTCCAACGTACCGTCGTCCAGATCGCTCCGGAATAAGCGCTCGACACCGAGCAACGCCGATAGCAAAGCACCGACCCAGATGATCGCCGGTGCAAAAATGACGAGTGCCGGATCGCCTGGCGCAACCCCAAGCGGGAACAACAGGGCAATCAGGCCGTAAAAGACCAGAGGCTGTAGCCACTCGGCCGGCCGCCGCAGGGCCACCCGCAGTTCACGTCGAAACACTGCGGCGCCAGCGCCGAGAAAACCGCTCATCGTTCCAATCTCAAACTACGTAAGCCGGTGATATCACCCGGCAAGGGCTGATGGCTGGTCACAACTACCGCACCGCCGGCACTCACATGGGCGGTCAAAAGGCGGCCGAAAATGGCGAGGCCATCAACATCCAAACCTGAAAGTGGCTCATCGAGAAACCACCAAGGCCGCGGTGCGACCAGCAAGCGCGCCATCGCTGCGCGACGACGTTGCCCAGTTGATAGCGAGCCACAATTGCGCTGAACGCGCAGATTTAGGCCTACTTTATTAAGCGCTTCACCGAGGCCATGCGCTGGCAAGCCGTTTAAACCAGCCCAAAATTCAAGGTTTTCCATTGGCGTCAGCAGCGGGTTTAGGCCGTTCTTATGCCCAAGCCAATGCCGTTGGTCGGCCTCCGGTTGGCCCAGAATGCGGCCGGCTTCAGGTTGCCTTAACCCGCAGAGCACTTCGAGCAATGAGGTCTTGCCAGCGCCGTTGCGGCCCTGCAAATGCAAAACTTCCCCGGGTTCAACCGCGAAGCCCAATCCGGAAATGATAGTGCGGTCTCCGCGCACAACCGCAAGATCTTGGACGCAGAGGCTGGCCATGGGACGTAAAAGCACAAGGAATTGCGAAATCTTACAGGATTGGCGGTTAAAAAATGAGGATCTGCGTGCAACGTGCGAAAATAGGAATCCCATCAACCCACTGAATCGGATCTCCTTCGCGTGGCAGCCCAGATCATCGATGGCAGAGCGGTATCGGCCCATGTTCACGCTAGCGTCCGGCAAGCGGTTACCGCACGCCGCGCCGCCGGTCAGCGCGCACCGGCGCTGGCAACGGTTTTGGTCGGCGCCGATCCAGCGTCGGAAATTTATGTCCGAAATAAGCGCCTCGCTTGCGCTGACGTCGGTATTGAATCGATTCCGCTACACCTGCCGGCCGATGTCAGCCAAGCGCAACTTTTGCAGGAAATCGACCGTTTAAACGATGACAACGGGATCGATGGCATCCTTGTGCAATTTCCGCTACCACGGCATTTGGACACGACGTTAGTCATCGAGCGTATTCGCCCCGACAAAGACGTTGACGGCTTTCACCCTTACAACTTAGGCCGGTTGGCGCAGCGCCTACCGGCGTTGCGGCCGTGCACGCCCTATGGCGTCATCGAATTGCTGAAATCGGTCGGCGAAACTTTTTACGGCCGGCAAGCAGTCGTCGTCGGCGCCAGCAATCACGTCGGCAGGCCGATGATGCTAGAACTGCTGCTCGCTGGCGCAACGACAACAATTACGCACCGTTTTACCCGCGATCTCGCAGCTGAAGTTGCCCGTGCCGAAATCCTGGTTGTTGGCGTCGGCCGCCCTGCGCTGATCAAAGGCGCTTGGATCCGCGAAGGCGCAACGATCATCGACATCGGCATCAATCGCCTCGTCGACGGCCGTCTGTGTGGCGATGTTGAATTTGAAGCCGCTCGTGAGCGCGCCGCCTGGATCACGCCTGTTCCGGGTGGCGTTGGGCCAATGACGGTTGCCATGTTGATGCGCAACACACTGCACGCTGCAGCGCTACGCGCGACTACGGACCCGATGACGACTGAGCACGCTACAACACCACCGCAACCGGAAGCGAGCACCGCTGGCGGCCAGTAGGCCAGGGTAATCCGGTTCACGGCGAAGCCCAATCGCTGCCTCGCGCGGACTTCCGATAACACTCTTTATTTTTTTAAGCGCTCACCGCGCAGCGCTTTTGTGCGGCTCAGCGCTTTGAACTCCGGGAAGGCGTCGTCGACGGTCAAAACGCTGCCACAGTCGGTTGCGTCGTAGCCTGGGAGCGCATTCACCAGATTCCGAAAATCCGGGTTGTTTAAGGTTTCGATCACGCGCTTTAGCGCTGGTGTCTTCAGCTTATCCCGGCTGCAGAGGAAAAAATAACGCTCGTTGACCAGCGGGATGAAGCCGAGGTCAAAACGCTTTGCTGCAGCTTCAACACCGACACCGGCATCCGCCATCCCGCTGGCAACATAGGCTGCCACCGCCGCATGGGTGAATTCGCTGCTGTCGAACCCGCTGATGTCAGGGCCGTTGACCCCCTGCTTTTTCAGCAACAAATCCAATAGCAGACGCGTGCCAGAACCGGCTTGGCGATTCACAAAGCGCACGCCTTCGTGAGTGAGATCGGACAACGACGACAAATTCTTTGGATTGCCCGGCGCCACCATCAAGCCCTGCCGCCGTGTCGCGAGCACGATCAGTCTTTGCTGCGCCGTCGGCAACAGCCAGCGCGCATACTGCTGCAGTGCGTCAGCCTGAAATTCGCCGAGCGGCACGTGGAACCCGGCGAGATCGCAGCCGCCAACACGTAGCGTCGTCAGCGCTTCAAAACTACTGCGGTATTTCAGATCAATCGGTACTAGGCTGCGGGTAAACCAATCACGCAGGGTTTCGACCGCGAAGCCGTGGCTGGCCTGCACGCGCAAGATGGCGCCGGAGTCGCATAGGGCGCGCTCAAGCTCAACCTCCAACTCCGAAGCCAAGCTGTCCAACATCGGTGCCAAGCGAGCAGTAATACGCTTATCGGCCCAGACCAGCTTTTCCGCCAGCGGCGTCAGGACCGCGCCACGGCCCCGCGACATTTTGACCAGCGGCGCGCCGAAAGTCGTGGCGCCTTCCTGCAACAAGCCCCAAGCGTAGCGATACGACAAACCGGCCTGCACACACGCCTCGGCCAAGGTTCCGGCATCGCGCACGCGCGCCAAAAGCTCCACGAGACGGGGTAAAGACTGCCGACCGTCGGCTTGCTCAAGGTGCCATTGCGGTTGAATTGATACTTTGTACATCGTGTTTAGCCTTCGCTAGAAAATTAGAGAACATCCGGCTTTCGAATACATATTTTATTCGCCGCGATATGGGACTAACGTAACGCAGTGGCGACGTATGTAGAAGGGTAAACATGCACGGCAGAGCATAAATAACTAACCCAAAGATACTCGCAGAGAGGAGAAACCATGACGAGCATCACCGGATCAGGACTCAATGGCGGCACATTCGATTTTCTATCAAAGGAGCGAACCATTGCGGGTGCCAACTTTAACCGTTGGCTGGTGCCGCCGGCCGCATTGGCGATTCATCTCTGCATTGGCATGGCATATGGTTTTAGCGTCTTCTGGCTACCATTGTCGAAATCGATCGGTATCGACAAAAGTGTTACCTGCGCAGCCGATTCCAGCTTTTTCAGCGAAATATTCACGACCAGCTGTGATTGGAAAATCTCCACTCTCGGTTGGATGTACACCCTCTTCTTCGTTTTTCTCGGTTTATCGGCAGCAATTTGGGGCGGTTGGCTCGAACGCGCAGGGCCGCGTAAAGCCGGCGTTGTGGCGGCGTTTTGCTGGTGCGGCGGCATGTTGCTGTCAGCGCTGGGCATCTATCTACACCAGTTCTGGATCATGTTGATCGGCTCAGGGGTCATCGGCGGCATCGGTCTTGGCCTTGGCTATATCTCGCCGGTTTCAACGCTGATCAAATGGTTTCCAGACCGCCGCGGCATGGCCACTGGCATGGCGATCATGGGCTTCGGGGGCGGTGCAATGATCGGCTCGCCTTTGGCGCAAAAGCTGATGGTTTACTACGCGACCCCGACATCGGTCGGCGTTTGGCAAGCCTTCGCAACGCTCGCGGTGATTTATTTCGTCTTCATGATGGCAGGCGCGCTGGGTTATCGCGTACCCGCCAGCGGCTGGTCGCCCGCCGGCTGGACGCCGCCAGCGACTGGCAGCGGCAAGGCGATGATCAGCAGCAATCAAGTGCATCTAAAAAATGCCCATAAAACACCGCAATTCTGGCTGATTTGGGGCGTGTTATGCCTTAACGTTACAGCTGGAATCGGCGTTCTCGGCATGGCCTCACCAATGCTGCAAGAGGTCTTCGGCGGCAAGTTGCTCGGCCTCGACCTCAGCTTTAACGATCTTAGCGGTGACCAGAAAAAAGCAATTGCGGCGACAGCCGCTGGCTTCATTGGCTTGCTCAGCCTCTTCAATATCGCAGGCCGTTTTTTCTGGGCTTCGGTATCAGACAAATTGGGTCGTAAAGTCACCTACGCGATTTTCTTTTTGCTCGGTATCGCGCTCTACGCCTCGGCACCGACCGCTGGCCATAGCGGCAGCATCGCGCTGTTTGCTGGCGCGTTTTGCATCATCGTGTCGATGTACGGCGGCGGTTTCGCAACCGTGCCCGCCTACCTTGCTGACATGTTTGGGACGCAGTTCGTCGGCGCGATTCACGGCCGTCTGCTAACGGCGTGGTCGGCGGCCGGCATTTTTGGCCCAGTCATCGTTAATTACATTCGCGAATATCAAATTGCTCAGGGCATTCCAAAAGCGCAAGTTTACGACACGACCATGCTCGTGCTCGCGGGTCTGCTAATCGCTGGGTTCGTCTGCAATTTGCTAATCCGACCCGTTGACGCCAAGTACCACATGAGCGAGGCCGATGTTGTTGCAACGCGCAAGTTAGCCCACGAGTCCGAAGCAGCACCAATGACAGCCGGCAGCGCGGCGGCGAGCAGCGGCCCGACGGTTGTCATTGCCTGGCTATTGGTGGGTCTGCCACTTGCCTGGGGCATCTGGCAGACGGTGCAAAAAGCCGTTGTGTTGTTCAAATAAAACTATTGATCTGGAGAGTCCTTCGCCATGAAGACAGAGCGCCGCGTCATTCCTATTAAAGTCGAAGCGCGATCGACATTGACGCCGCAAGATGACGCCGCAGTCCGCACCGTCATCAACAAAATGCAGGACATGCCCGGCGCTCTGCTGCCGATTCTTCATGGCGTTCAGGACGCACTCGGCTATGTACCAAAGGATGCCATTCCGGTCATCGCGCAAGCACTGAATTTGTCCCGCGCCGAAGTCCACGGCGTGGTCAGCTTCTATCACTGGTATCGGCAAGAAAAACCCGGCGAGCACGTCATTCACCTGTGCCGCGCCGAGGCCTGCCAGTCGCGCGGTGCGGTAGCGCTGGAAGCACATGCCAAAGCGAAACTCGGCGTCGATTTTCACGGTACCAGCAGTGATGGCCGCTATACGCTGGAGCCAGCGTACTGCCTCGGCAATTGCGCGCTAAGCCCCGCTGTAATGATCGACGGCGAACTCTACGGCCGGGTCTCGCCGCAACGTTTTGACACGCTGCTTGAAAAGACCGCTGAGGAGGCGGCCTCATGACAACAACAATTTACATCCCGCGCGATGCCGCGGCACTTTCAGTCGGCGCCGACGACACCGCCAAAGCGCTCGCTGCCGAAGCGCAGCGTCTCGGTGTTGCCGCGCGCATCGTCCGCAACAGTTCGCGCGGCATGCTGTGGTTAGAACCGGTGGTTGAAGTTGAGGTCAACGGCAAACGCCATGCTTACGGCCCGGTGCAGGCTGAAGACGTCGCCAGCCTGTTCGCGGCTGACTTCGTCAACGGCGGCGCGCACCCGCTGGCGCTCGGACCAACGGACGACATCCCGTACCTGAAAAATCAGGAACGCTTGACGTTCGCCCGCGCCGGACTGACGGACCCCGTCAGCATCGATGACTACATCGCCCACGACGGCTACAAAGGCCTGACCAACGCACTGGCGATGGCGCCGGCCGCAATTGTTGAAGCCGTACTCGACTCCGGCCTGCGCGGCCGCGGCGGTGCTGCATTCCCAGCCGGCATCAAATGGAAAACGGTGCTAAATGCGCCGGTGGAAGGCGACGGCCAAAAATACGTGGTTTGCAACGCCGACGAAGGCGACTCCGGCACGTTCGCCGACCGCATGATCATGGAAGGAGATCCGTTCGTCCTGATCGAAGGCATGACGATTGCCGGTATTGCGGGTGGCGCGACGCGCGGTTACATCTACCTGCGTTGTGAATATCCGCACGCGCAGCGTGCACTGAACGAAGCAATCGCCAACGCTTACGCGCGTAATTATCTCGGCGCGAACATTCTGGGCAGCGGCAAGCACTTCGACCTCGAAGTTCGTATGGGCGCTGGCGCCTACATCTGCGGCGAAGAAACCTCGCTGCTGGAATCACTGGAAGGCAAGCGCGGCCAAGTTCGCTTCAAGCCGCCGGTCCCGGCGTTGAAAGGCTTATTTGGCTGCCCGACGATCATTAACAACGTCGTCACGCTGGCGTCGGTGCCGGTGATTCTCGATAAAGGCGCCGAGCACTACAAGAATTTCGGCGTTGGTCGCTCACGTGGCACGTTGCCGATCCAACTTGCCGGCAACATCAAACACGGTGGTCTGGTCGAAAAAGCCTTTGGCGTCACGCTGCGCGAACTGCTGTACGACTTCGGCGGCGGCTCGGCCAGCGGCCGGCCGATTCGCACGGTGCAAGTCGGCGGGCCGCTCGGCGCCTACATCCCGGAATCGCAATTCGATTTGCCGTTGGATTACGAGGCTTACGCCAAGAGCGGCAACATGGTCGGCCACGGCGGCATCGTCGTGTTTGACGATACCGTCGATATGGCGGCAATGGCGCGCTACGCGATGGAGTTCTGCGCCATCGAATCCTGCGGCAAATGCACACCGTGCCGTATCGGTTCCACACGCGGCGTCGAGGTCATTGACCGTATGTTGGCCGGCGACCTGCCGGTCAAGCAGGAAGCGCTATTGCGCGACCTCTGCGAAACCATGTTGGCCGGCTCGCTCTGCGCGCTCGGCGGCATGGTGCCGTATCCGGTCCTGAGTGCGTTGAACCATTTCCCCGAAGATTTCCAGAGCCAACCGCAGCGCGCACGCGCCGCCAGCTAAACGTATAGAGAGGTAGCACGCCATGATGTCGATCGTTGAGAAAGACTTGGGAACACCCGCGCCGCGGGTGCGGAATGCTGGCTTGCCGACCAAGGTTGCCGAAGCGTCACAGAAGCTGGTCACGCTGACCATCGACAACCGTGAAATCAGCGTGCCAGAAGGCACGTCGGTAATGCGTGCTGCCGCCCTCGCCGATATCCAGATTCCGAAACTATGCGCCACTGACACGCTCGGCGCATTCGGCTCCTGCCGTCTGTGCTTGGTGCAGATTGAAGGCATGCGCGGCTATCCGGCGTCGTGCACGACACCCGTTACGCACGGCATGAAGGTTGTCACGCAGAACGACAAACTCGCCGATGTCCGCCGCGGCGTCATGGAGTTGTACATCTCCGACCACCCGCTGGACTGCCTCACCTGCCCCGCCAACGGCCACTGCGAACTGCAGGATATGGCCGGTGTCGTTGGCCTGCGCGAAGTGCGCTACGGCTACGAAGGCGAGAATCATGTTCATCCGAAGATGGATGGCGAACTCAATCCACGCTTTGTCGGCAAAGACGAAAGCAACCCGTATTTCACGTTCGATGCCTCGAAGTGCATTGTCTGCTCGCGCTGCGTCCGCGCTTGCGACGAACAGCAAGGCACGTTGGCGCTGACGATTGAAGGCCGCGGCTTTGACTCCAAAGTGGTCGCCAGCCAGAACGACTCCTTCCTCGATTCCGAATGCGTTTCCTGCGGCGCCTGCGTCGCCGCCTGCCCGACGGCAACGCTGTCAGAAAAAACCCTGATCGAAAAAGGTCAGGCCGAGCACAGCGCCGTTACCACATGCGCCTACTGCGGCGTCGGCTGCTCGTTCCGCGCTGAAATGAAAGGCGAAGAACTGGTCCGCATGGTGCCGAATAAAGACGGCCACGCAAACCACGGTCACAGCTGCGTGAAAGGCCGCTTCGCAATCGGCTACGCCACGCACGCCGACCGCATCACGAAGCCAATGATCCGCGCCAAGATCAGCGACCCGTGGCGCGAAGTCAGCTGGGAAGAAGCGATTGCCCACACCGCGGCCGAGTTCAAGCGCATCCAAAAGCAGTACGGTAAAGACTCCGTCGGCGCGATCACGTCCTCGCGCTGCACCAATGAAGAGGTCTACGTGGTTCAGAAGCTGGTACGCGCCGGCTTCGGCAATAACAACGTCGACACCTGTGCCCGCGTCTGCCACTCGCCGACCGGCTACGGCTTGAAGCAGACGCTCGGTGAATCGGCCGGCACCCAGGATTTCGACTCGGTAATGCAAGCCGATGTCGTCATGGTCATCGGCGCGAACCCGACCGACGGCCACCCGGTGTTTGCGTCGCAGATGAAGCGTCGGCTACGCGAAGGCGCCAAGCTGATCGTCGCCGATCCGCGCCGTATCGACCTCGTTCGCTCGCCGCATATCCAAGCGGATTACCACTTGAAGCTGCGTCCGGGCACCAATGTCGCGCTAATTAACAGCTTGGCGCACGTTATCGTCACCGAAGGCTTGGTCAACGAAGCGTTCGTAAAAGCCCGCTGCGAAGTCGAGTCATTCGATAAATGGCGTGCTTTTGTCGCCGAGCAGCGCAACTCGCCGGAAGCGATGGAAAAAGTCACCGGCGTGCCGCCAGAGGAAATCCGCAAGGCAGCGCGGCTTTACGCAACTGGCGGCAATGGCGCGATCTACTATGGCCTCGGCGTTACCGAACACTCGCAGGGTTCGACGATGGTTATGGGCATCGCCAACTTGGCAATGGCCACCGGCAACATCGGCCGGGAAGGCGTGGGCGTGAACCCGCTCCGCGGCCAGAATAATGTTCAAGGCTCGTGCGATATGGGTTCGTTCCCGCACGAATTCCCGGGCTATCGTCATGTTTCCGACGACCAGGCCCGCGGCACGTTCGAACGCGCCTGGGGCGTCTCACTGGATGCCGAACCGGGCCTGCGCATTCCGAACATGTTCGAAGCAGCGTTGGACGGCGAATTCAAAGGCCTGTACATCGAAGGCGAAGATATCGCCCAAAGCGATCCGAACACGCAGCATGTCACCGCAGCATTGACTTCGATGGAGTGCATCGTCGTTCAAGACTTGTTCTTGAACGAAAGCGCGAAGTTCGCCCACGTGTTCCTGCCGGGCTCGTCGTTCCTCGAAAAAGACGGCACGTTCACGAACGCTGAGCGTCGCATCTCGCGCGTGCGGCAAGTGATGCGTCCGAAAGGCATTTACGCCGATTGGGAAGTCACGCAGTTGCTGTCGAACGCACTCGGCTACCCAATGAGCTACAAGAATCCATCGGAAATTATGGATGAAATCGCCAGCCTGACGCCGACGTTCACCGGCGTCAGCTTCGACAAAATCGATGCCCACGGCAGCATCCAATGGCCGTGCAACGCCGAAGCGCCGGACGGCACGCCGACGATGCACATCGATGAATTTGTCCGCGGCAAAGGCAAGTTCCTGGTCACCGAATACGTACCGACCAGCGAAAAGGTCAACGCGAAGTATCCGCTGGTGCTGACCACCGGCCGCATCCTGAGCCAGTACAACGTCGGCGCGCAGACTCGCCGCACCGCCAACGTTGCCTGGCACAGCGAAGACCGGCTGGAACTGCATCCGCACGACGCCGAAGAACGGGGCGTCAACGAAGGTGATTGGGTTGGCATTCAAAGCCGAGCGGGCGAAACAGTGCTGCGCGCGCGGATTACCGATCGCGTCCAGCCCGGTATCGTTTACACAACATTCCATCACCCGTTCTCGGGCGCTAACGTCATCACCACCGACAACTCGGACTGGGCGACGAACTGCCCTGAGTTCAAGGTGACCGCGGTGCAGGTGACGCGCGTCAGCCAGCCATCGACGTGGCAGAAGCGCTATCGCGAATTCAGCGAAGTGCAGGAATCACTGCTGAAGGCTGCGGATGCCGCAATCACCAAATAGTCCGGCAGCACTGTCACCGGCAGCCGGGTATTCCCGGTTGCAGGTGCAAAGCTGGCGCGAGGGTACCGTTGCCGAACGGGATGATTTCCTGGCCGAAGAAACACCGGTCGCGTTGATCTACAATAGCCAGCCGCACGTCGTGATGATGGCCACGCCAGCAGATCTCGAAGAATTTGCGGTCGGTTTTACGCTCAGCGAGGCGATTGTTGATCGTGCCGAGGACATCACGGCGCTGTCCGTCGTCGCCCGTGACAACGGCTATGAGATTTCGCTGCGTATTCCGGAGCAGCGCCACGCAGCGTTGTCGGATCGCCGCCGTAATCTGGTTGGCCGCAGCGGTTGCGGGCTCTGTGGCTCAGAAACCATCGCCGAAGCATTGCGCCCCGCGCGCCATGTACCGGCGGGGGTCAGCGTTGCCGAACATGCCCTGCAGCGTGCCCTAGCTGCGCTGCGCGAACAACAGGCGATCAATGCCATCACCGGGGCGACGCACGCCGCCGGCTGGGCGGATCGCGATGGCCAATTGCGCATTGTCCGCGAGGATATCGGCCGCCATAACGCGCTCGATAAACTCATCGGCGCAGTAACGTCGGCGAAGCTGGATTTCGCGCGCGGCTTCGCCGTGATTACCAGCCGTGCTAGCTATGAGATGGTGTTGAAGTCAGCGACCGTCGGCATTCCGATACTCGCTGCGATTTCGGCGCCGACTGCGCTTGCGGTACGCATCGCCGAAGAAGCCGGGTTAACGTTGGTTGGTTTTGCCCGCGGCAGCAATCATGTTGTCTACGCCTGCCCCGCCCGCCTCCTGCACACACAAAAACAATCGAAACTGGAGCCACATTCCGCATGAACCCCGAACATCTGGCCGAAATGGCCAACAATATCGCTGCCTTTTTTTCCGCTGAGCCGGATCATGCGGTCGCGGTAGAAGGTGTGGCGAATCACATCCAGAAATTCTGGGAACCGCGTATGCGCAAGCAAATACTTGCCTACCGCGATGCCGGCGGCGCGCATCTGCACCCGCTCGTCACCGAAGCGCTGAATAAACTGGTGCCAGTTGCGGCTTAATCGTGAGATAAAGGCCCGGGATCGCATTTGCTGATCCCGGCTTTTAGGCGACGGCAGTAGAGTTCCGTCATAAAGCAGCACGCCCGAAGTCCGCACACTCGGTGGGTATTGTGCTGACGAAACATCACTCTTTGCTGCAATTCGGTTGTAGCTCGCGCCCCTCGGGCCTGTTAACACTTTTGTCGTGTTCCGCCCCACACCCACAGCTGGCAAAGGTACGACCTCTGCTGCACGTCTTAAAGATAAAATTCTTGGTTTGTTTTATTGAAAATCAAATCATTACCAATAAATTCTCAAGATTTTTAAAGATTGCAATTTGCCAAAACGCAAAGGACACCGTCAATATCGCACGGTAAACACCCTGCCCAATCCGTAGATAAGAATTAATCGCCGGTGGCGGCGGGCTCGCGTCAACAAGTTAGCCACGGTTTAGCGCCAGGATAAGGATAGCGGTGCACTATGCTGTTACGTCAAATTCAGCTTGTAACCTGATGCGCCCGTGAGCCTGTATCGTTTCAGCCTCACGCGTCGCCTAAGCAATGCCTCGATCACAACCAAGCTGATCGGCATCGTGGTGATGTTTCTGATCGCCATTGCTGGCGTGATTGCAATGGTGCAAATCGCATTCATGGTGACGTCGGGCGTGCAGGCTTACATCATCGGCGAGGGCCTGTGGTCAAAAGCGCAAAAAGATGCCGTTTACCACCTAGCGCGCTACGCCGACACTCAGGACCCTGCTGATTATGAAAAATTTGCCGCCGCCGTCGCCGTGCCACTCGGTGACCGCATGGCGCGCGTCGAGCTGCTAAAAGAAAAATACGATCGCGTGATCGTAATGCAGGGCTTGGTGGCCGGTGGCAATGCACTGTCCGACTCATCCTCGCTGATCTTCATATTTCGCAACTTTCGTAACTTCGGCTTCGTCGCCGACGCGCTGAAAACCTGGGCCGATGCCGACGTTCAAATCGACGCGTTAATTGAACTCGGCGCACAGCTGCGCGATGCGGTTAACAGCCGCCGACTCGATACCCGGCGACTACAAATGTTTGTCGACCGTATCAATGAAATCGACCAAAACATTCTGCCGTTAGAAAAGCGCTTCTCCGGTACGTTGACGCAGGGCGCACGCTCAGCGCAGGCGGTGATGTTCGTCGTCATCGTCATCGTCGCCGAAGGTCTGTTGACGCTGGGGCTACTCGTGTCTTGGCTGATTTCGCGCGATCTTCGGGCCAGCATCGACGGCCTCCGCGAAGGCGCGGTGCGGGTTGCGCGCGGCGAGTTGGATCACCGCATCACCGTCCGCTCCAAAGATGAATTGGGCGATTTAACGATGGTTTTCAACGACATGATCGCCCGCCGCCGCGAAGCCGAAACCGCGCTGATCGCAGCGACCGACTTTCACGAAACCGTGATGGAGAGCGTAACCGACGCCATTTTCACAATGGATACCGAAGGCCGCTTCACCACCGCCAACCGCCGCACGACCATCGTCACCGGCTATCCGGTCGAAGAATTACTTGGGCAACCTTGGGCCAGCCTGTTTTCGCAGGAACATTTGCCTGAGATGTTTGAACGCTTATCGTCGACGATCCAGGGCCGTGGCCCGATTCTGAATTTTGAAGTGCCACTCATTCAGAAAAGCAGTTCGACCGTGCTGATCAGCTTCAGCGCCGTGGCATTAAAAAGGGATGGCGTGATCTTCGGCGTGGTCGGCGCCATCAATGACATCACCGATCGCAAACTCGCCGAAGAAGAGCTGAAAAATCGCGCCGACGAACTTACTCGTTCGAATGAGGAACTTGAGCAATTCGCTTACGTTGCCTCGCACGATTTACAAGAACCGCTGCGCACCGTTTCTGGCTTTGCGCAGCTGTTATCGAAGCGCTACGTCGGCAAGCTCGGCGCCGAAGCCGACGAATACATTCACTACGTGACGTCCGGCGCCCAACGGATGAAAAGCTTGATCGAAGACCTGCTGGCGTTTTCGCGCGTCACGCGCGAGCCGCGTGCGATGGAGGATGAAGTCGATCTCAATCAAGTGGTGCGCTCGGCGCTGGCCAACACTCGCGCGGCGATTGACGCGGCTGGCGCTTCGGTTACCTGCGAGCCGCTACCAACGGTGCGTGGGAACGAACGGCAGTTAATACAGCTGTTCCAGAACCTGATCGGCAACGCCGTAAAGTTCCGCCGTGAGGTGCAGCCAGTGGTGCACATCAGTGCCGACGAAGGGGATGGCGAATGGCGCTTCACCGTCCGCGACAATGGCATTGGCATCAGCGCTCAGCACGCTGAGCAAGTGTTCGGGCTCTTTCAGCGCTTGCATGGCCGCGATAAATATCCGGGTAACGGTATCGGCCTGACGATTTGCAAGAAGATCGTCGACCTCCACGGCGGCCGCATCTGGGTGGTTCCCGGCGACTCCGGCGCCGTGTTCCGCTTTACGCTCGAAGCCCGCAACGCACACGGGCACTTCGTTGGCGTCTAGCGCTAGGCGCTAGGCGCTAGGCCCTTTGTCGTCGTCGCCGTCCGTATTTTTATCGTCGCTGTCGTGGTCGTCGAGCCCGTCCCAGCATTCCTGGACCTGTTTCTTCGATAAGATCGCATACGGCTTAAACATCGGAATTTCCGTAGCCGCGGTCTCCTGCGCTGTGTAGACCGTTTCAATCCGCTCACAGAGCTGGCGCGCCTGCCCTTTCAGCTCGGCCACACGGCGATCGACTTTTTCTTCGACATGATCGGCCTTGCCGTTCAGCACGCCGAGCAAGGCATCCGTCGCCGTACCGATGCCCATATGTAAACCGGCCAGCCCTAATGCCACCGCGTGATCCTTAATGGCAAAACTTTCGCCGTTGTAGCGCTGTAACGCCGAGCGCCCGGCGGCGTTGACCTCAACGGCCTGCGTGCCGATCATCAAACCGCCGTCGCTGCCGACGTGCGCATCTTCATCCTGACCGCCAGCGCGGATCACAATTTCATCGCCCTCAAGCGAAACGGCACCGTCACCTGGGTTGTAATGCCGATGGCTATGTTGACGACCGTCGGTATCGACGTGAATCTTGGCGTGTGAATGGCTGTGCTCGTGCCGCTCGTGGTCGTCGTCGCAGCCGCTCAGTGCCGCCGTAGCAGCTAGCAGCAGCGTTACTTGTAGCAGGCGTTTCATCGTCATCTCTCCAAAACTGCAATCAAAATATGGGGCCGGATTAAGCTGGCGTGTCGGTTGGATGCGCGGTGGCGCGGATTCGGATGCACGGCGACGCATGTTACCGGTCTTGTAAAACCTATTTTCTCGCGCAGCTATCGGTCTCATCATCACCTGCCGCCCAGCTTTCGGCCGCCACAGGACATTTCATGAGCCGTGCCTTTGTCAGAGAACCCGATGGCGATCTCCCGGAAGATTTGCCAGAACTGCCGATAAGTGCACAGCCGAATTACGTTACAGCACGCGGCCTCGGACAACTGCGGAAACGGCTTGCTGACTGCGAACAGGCACTCGCCGCACGCGCTGCGGACGCGGCCAACAGCCGTCAAAGCCGTGCATTGATCGAACGCGACATACGTTGGCTGCAGGCCCGGCTCGCCAGTGCGCAATGGGTGCCCCAAGACAATCGCAATCCGGGACGCGTCGCCTTCGGCGCTGAAGTCCGTGTCGCGGATCAGAACGATCGGCAGCAGGTTTATCAGATCGTCGGCGAAGACGAGGCCGAACCGGATGCCGGCCGTATCAGTTGGACCTCACCGCTTGCGCGCGCGCTGATCGGCACCAGCGTCGGTGATGTCGTGACCTGGTCACGGCCGGCTGGTGATCTCGATATCGAAGTGCTTGAGATCCATTACCGGGTGTAAGCCAACCCAGCGATTTCAGCGCTAAATTTAGCGCGGCACTGCGATAAGCCGAGAGGCAATACGCCACGAACAGCATTTATTTCGCTGCCGATCGTCCGCTTCGGTAGTTACCCCGCCGCCATTTTTTGAGCAATACCCAATAATTATTTCTAAGTCCGCAGATATTCGGGCCAATATGACCTGGATCAATGCGATAGCACAGGCCTGAAACGATCCTTGGCGCCCTGATAGGGCAAGCGCGAGGCAGGCACGTGGAAAAAAAATTGAGCACACCGCAGTACGAAGACTCGGTCATCCGAGGTTTCGCGCTGATGACGGTAGTCTGGGGCATCGTCGGCATGCTGGTTGGCGTCTTTATCGCCGCCGAGCTGTTATGGCCGGAATTGAATTTCGACATCCCTTGGATCACCTACAGCCGCCTGCGACCCCTGCACACCAACGCGGTCATTTTTGCGTTTGGCGGCAGCGCATTATTTGCAACCAGCTACTGGTGTGTGCAACGCACCTGCCGTGCCGGCCTATTTCTGCCGTGGTTGGCCAAGTTCACGTTCTGGGGTTGGCAGGCGGTTATTGTCTCCGCTGCAATCACATTGCCGCTCGGTATTACCCAGGGCAAGGAATACGCGGAGCTGGAATGGCCGATTGACGTGCTGATTGCTATCGTCTGGGTGTCGTACGCGATCGTCTTTTTTGGCACGATTGCGAAGCGCACGGTCAGCCATATTTACGTTGCGAACTGGTTCTTCGGCGCTTACATCCTCGCCGTCGCGTTGCTACACATCGTCAACAGTGCCGCGATTCCGATCAATCTATTCCACTCCTACAGCGCCTATGCCGGCGCCACCGACGCGATGGTGCAGTGGTGGTATGGCCATAACGCAGTCGGCTTCTTCTTGACCGCCGGCTTCCTCGGCATGATGTACTACTTCGTGCCGAAACAAGCGGGGCGGCCGATTTACTCGTATCGACTCTCGATTGTCCACTTCTGGGCGCTGATCGCGGTCTATATGTGGGCCGGCCCGCACCATCTGCACTACACCTCGCTGCCGGATTGGGTGCAGTCGCTCGGCATGGTGTTCTCGCTGATTCTGTTGGCGCCAAGCTGGGGCGGCATGATCAACGGCGTCATGACCTTGTCTGGCGCTTGGCACAAGCTACGCGAAGATCCGATTCTGAAATTCCTGATCGTCTCGCTGTCGTTCTACGGCATGAGCACGTTTGAAGGGCCGATGATGTCGATCCGCACCGTCAACGCGCTGTCGCACTACACTGACTGGACGATCGGCCACGTGCACTCCGGCGCACTGGGCTGGGTGGCGATGATCTCGATCGGCTCGATCTACGCGTTGATCCCGAAACTCTGGGGCCGGAAAGAGATGCACAGCATCCCGGCGATCAATCTCCACTTCTGGCTGTCGACGATCGGCACCGTGTTGTACATCGTCGCGATGTGGAGCGCAGGCGTGATGCAGGGCCTGATGTGGCGCGCCACCGAGGCTGACGGCACGTTGACCTACAGCTTCGTTGAAAGCCTGAAAGCAACCTACCCGTTCTACGCAGTGCGCTTAGCCGGCGGCTTGGTGTTCTTCTCTGGAATGTTGGTCATGGCTTGGAATGTCTGGCGCACGATCGCGCCGCCGCAGGCGCAAGCCGTGCGCATCACCGGCGCGGAGGCGCGCGCATGAACACTAAAACACCCTTGCTCGCTCAACTCTATTCGGAGACCACGTCGTGAATCATGACTTGATCGAAAGAAACGTCGGCTTGATGGCCGTACTGACTGCCGTCGCGATCAGCTTCGGCGGGCTAGTCGAAATCGTGCCGCTGATGAATCAAAAGTCCGCCACCGAACCGGCAGTTGGCCTGCCGATGCGGACAGCGCTGGAAGTCGTCGGCCGCGAAGTTTACCTGCGCGAAGGCTGCTACAACTGCCATTCGCAGCAGGTTCGCTCACTAGCCGAAGAAGTGCTGCGCTACGGCCCGGCCTCGCAGGCCGGCGAATCGGCCTGGGACCACCCATTCCAATGGGGCTCGAAGCGCACAGGGCCGGATCTGGCCCGCGTCGGCGGCCGCTACAGCGAAGAATGGCATCGCCTGCATCTGACCAATCCGCGCGACGTCGTGCCGGAATCGAACATGCCGGGCTATCCGTGGCTGAATAAAGCCAAAGTCGAATCCGGGGAAGCGGCAGCGATGATGACTGCACTGCGCCGGGTTGGCGTGCCGTTCACGGATCAAGACATCGCGGCGGCCGACGCCAGCACCGTCGATCACACCCATATGGAGGCTTTGATCGCCTATCTGCAAACACTGAAAGTACCGCAGCCGCCCGTAGCGTCGCCCGCCGCAGCAGAAACGCCGGCCGCTGATACCGCGCAGCCAGCAGCTGAAGCAGCGCCGGCCGATGCCACATCGGCAGAACCAGCCGCGGAGGCCAAGCCATGATCAGCGGAATCTTCACTTCGTTGGCGTTCTTCGCCTTCATTACCACCTGCGTTTGGGCCGCGCTCGGCCGCAATCGCAAGCGCTTCGAAGAAGCCGCCGCACTGCCTTTGCACGAAGACGACCAACCCACCCTAGCGACTAAAACCGCACCGGCGTCGGAACAGACCCAGGATTGCGGCTGTGGAGGCTGCCGAGTATGAGTACCTTCTGGAGTATTTGGATCATCGTCATCACCGCTGGGATGATGGTGGGCTGCCTGTGGCTGCTATTCGCCAACGCACGCGGCGTCCCTGGCGAGGTTAAGGACCATACCTGGGACGATGATCTGCATGAGTACAATAATCCACTACCGCGCTGGTGGCTGAATCTATTCATTCTCACGATTATCTTCGCCGCCGGGTATCTCGCGTTTTACCCCGGCCTCGGTAATCTTGGTGGCCGCCTTGGTTGGACCCAATCAGGCGAACTGGCGAATAAACTCGATGCACTCACCGCCAAACGGCGCGCAGCATTTGCGGCACTTGCCGATAAAGACTTCCCCGCGCTGGCGAAAGATCCTTCAGCGCAATCGCTAGGGCACGCGGTTTTCCTCGGCAACTGCGCCGGCTGCCACGGCGCCGACGCACACGGCGCCATCGGCTTTCCAAATCTGACCGATAAAGACTGGCTCTACGGCGGCGACCCCGAAACCTTGGTCAAGACCATCGTCGAAGGCCGCCACGGCCAGATGCCGGCATTCGGCGCGGTCTTGCAACCCGACGCACTGCAAGCGCTCGTCGAATTCGTGCCGTTCTGGTCTGATGCTACGCTCGACGCTGGACGCCGCGAACGCGGCATGAAGCAATTTGCGATCACCTGCGCGGCCTGCCACGGTGCGGACGGCAAAGGCAATCCGCTACTCGGCGCGCCGAATCTCACCGACAACACCTGGCTTTATGGCGGTACCAGCAAAAAAGTACGTGAGACGATCGTTAACGGTCGCGGCGGCCAAATGCCGGCCCACGCCACGCTGCTGACACCCGAAGAGATTCGCATCGTCGCCGCGTATGTCTACGGCCTTTCGAATGCGCCCGCGTCGCTCGTCACTCCGTGAACATACCCTCCAGCACGCCTCCACCCCCGCCCCAGCGGCCGGCCTCCACCGCCGCTGGCGAGCAGGCCGCGCCGGCTGAGGCGGTCCTGCTTTATCAAGCCGGGCCCAAAATTCAGCCGCGGCGGGCCGATGGCCGCTATGCCCGCCTCCGGGTGTTCGCAATGTTTGCGTTGCTGGGGCTTTATTACGCTCTGCCGTGGATCAGTTGGCACGGCCAGCAATTGGTTTTATTCGACTTACCGCACCGGCGCTTCTATCTGTTCGGACTCACGCTGGTGCCGCAAGATCTGCCGCTGCTGGCCGCGATGTTGTTCACGGCGGCGTTAACGCTATTCTTGTTCACCTCGCTCGCAGGCCGCCTATGGTGCGGTTATTCCTGTCCGCAAACGGTCTGGACTGAAGCTTTTCTCTGGCTGGAATACTTCACTGAAGGCGACCGCCACGCGCGTATGAAGTTGGACAAACCGGGCTGGACGTTTAACAAAATCGTCCGCCGCGGTGGTAAGCATCTGGCATGGGCGCTGTTCGCGGCGATGACCGGCGTTACCTTTGTCGCTTACTTCGTCCCCGCACGCGAACTCATTCCCGCCGCGTTCGCGTTGCAACTCAGCGGCTGGTCGCTGTTCTGGTGCGTGTTCTATAGCTTCGCGACCTGGGGCAACGCCGGCTTTCTGCGCGAGCAAGTCTGCAAATACATGTGCCCATACGCGCGCTTCCAAAGCGCGATGTTCGACCGCGATACGCTGATCATCGCCTACGACGAAAAGCGTGGTGAGCCACGCAAGCACGCGGCCAAAGAAATTGGCAAACCCGCCGGGGATTGCATCGACTGCTCGCTCTGCGTGCAGGTCTGCCCGACCGGTATCGACATCCGCAAAGGCCTGCAGTACGAGTGCATCGCCTGCGCCGCGTGTATCGATGTTTGCGATACCGTGATGGACAGCCAGCAGCGCCCACACGGCTTGATTCACTATACCAGCGCGAACCACGACGCCGGCAAAAAAGTACGTTTGCTGCGTCCCCGCACGCTCGGCTATGGTGCCGTCTGGCTGGTCGCCTGTGGTGTATTGCTGACCTTGATCGTCAACCACTCGACGCTGTACTTCGACGTCATGCGCGACCGCCACACGCTCTATCGCGAGCTGGCCAGCGGCGCGATCGAAAATCTTTACGTCGTCGATATCACCAACGGCGATAACCAAGCGCACAACTTCGCGATTTCGGCGCGGCTCGAAGATGGCACGGCGCTGGAAGTGGAACCAACACACTTGCAACGGGAACCGGGCCAGACCGCGAAAAGCATGGTGTCGCTACGCATCCCGCATGAAACTGTCGAACACGGCAATTTGCCGTCGGCGGCGCGCATCGTTGTCACGCTAACCCCCGAAGATAAACCCGAAGCGGCACGCAGCCACAGCGCCCGCTTTCTAACCGGAGACTAAAGTCATGGCCCACGCCCATACCACCCCTGCCGCGAACACCGGTCGCCGCGGTTTGCCGTTGGAATTGATGCTGGTCATTGGCCTACCGTTGATGTCGATGTTTATCGGTGGCGCCATCATCATTACCGCTTATAGTCATGGCTTCACCGTAATTCCGGAGTCCGCGAGCCATGCCACTGCGCGTTAAAGCAGCTCAGCCATGAGCCGCGACTGGGCCGCCTTCGATCGCGCCGATCTGCAATCGGCCGTCGGCCAGCGCCGCGGCAATGGGCTGGACGTGATGATTGCGCTGGACGGCATGCACTGCGCCAATTGCGCCGCGCGCGCCGAACGCGCCCTCGGCACGGATACCCAGGACGTCCGCATCAATGTCGCCGCACGAACGCTCGCGTTCCATTGGCGCCCGGGTGACGTGCAGCTCTCTGCGCTGTTAAAGCGACTCGACGATGCCGGCCTTGCGCCGCAATTGCTCGCCCGCAGTGACGCCGATACCGCAGCAGTACGCGAAGAGCGCGTTGCAAAAGCGCGCATCGGCGTCGCCATCGTCTGCGCGATGCAGGTCATGATGCTGGCATGGCCGCAGTACACCGGTGCCGTGCCCGACGCCGGCATCGCTTATTTGCTGCGGCTTGCGCAGTGGGTTATCGCAACCCCCGCCGTGATCTGGGCCGGTGCGCCGTTTTTCATCAACGCTTATCGGGCGCTACGGCAGCGGCAGCTGGATATGGACGTGCCGATCGCCCTCGCGCTCGCCGCCGCTTACCTGCCTTCCGCTTGGCGCAGCTACACCGGCAGCGGCGAAATCTATTTCGATACTGCGACGATGTTCGTTGCACTGCTGGCACTCGGCCGCTGGCTGGAACAGCGCACCCGCAGACTGGCCGGCAAGCGCGTGCGGCAATTAGCCGGGCGGCGGGCACTTACCGCGCAGCGCCGCGTCAATGGCATTGTTGAATCGGTGCCGATCACCGCGTTGCAAGCGGGTGACGAGCTATTGGTCGCGGCTGGCGATGCGCTCCCCGCCGATGGCCTGCTCCTGGAAACAGAAGCCGATCTCGACGAAGCGTTACTGACCGGCGAATCGCGGCCGGTACATCACAGTGTTGGCGATACGCTGCTCGCAGGCAGCCTCAACGTCGGTGCCGCACCGCTGATTTTGCGCGCTGAGAAAGTCGGCACGGCGACGGTATTGGCGCAAATTACCCGTTTGCTCGACGCCGCCCAAACCCAGAAGCCACGGGCTCAGCGCGTCACTGATCGCATCGCGCGGCATTTCATTACCGCCGTGCTCGGGCTCGCCGCATTTGGCATCGCGCTGACCTTGCTGCGCGGCAAGAGCGGCGATGCCGCGTTAGATGTCGCGCTCGCAGTACTCGTCGCGAGCTGCCCCTGTGCGCTGTCGCTCGCCGTACCGGCCGCGCTGGCAGCGGCGACATCGCGGCTCTCGGCCCGCGGCGTCTTAGTCAGCAATGCCGAAGCGCTGTTGGCGTTGCCGAAAGTCGATACCGTGGTGTTCGATAAAACCGGTACGTTGACTGAGAACGCCCTGCAGCTGAGTTTGATCGAGCCGCTCGGCAGCCGTGACGCCGCCAGCTGCCTACAGCTCGCCGCCGCACTGGAGCAAGGCCAGCGCCACCCGATTGCAAAAGCATTGCTGCGCAGTGCACCGAATGCGCCAAGCGATGTCATCGCCGCCGCTGAAAACGGCGGCTTGCACGCGTTTTTTGGCGGTCGCCAATATTGGCTTGGTGCGCCTGAGCACGTACCGGTGCAACTGCCGCCACCCCCGGGCGTAAATACCGGTGAAACCGCCATCGTCCTCACCGAAAACGGCAAGCCACTGGCGCGGTTTTTCTTCACCGCAACGCTACGGCCCGAAGCGCCGAAAATCGTCGCCGAGCTGCAGGCGCAGCCGCTACACGTGGAAATCCTCAGCGGCGATTCCGCTGACGCAACGCGGGCGCTTGCCGGCCAGATCGGCGTCAAAACCTATGCGGCGCGGCAGACGCCGGTCGAAAAACTGGCGCGGCTGCAAGCGCTGCAACAGCAAGGCCGACACGTGCTCGCCGTTGGCGACGGCATGAACGATGCCCCGCTGCTGGCTGCCGCCGATGTCTCCGCCGCGCTACCCGATGGTTCGGCGCTGGCCCAAGCCCGCGCTGACTTGCTGCTGCTCGGCAATTCCCTCGCCGGCCTGCCGCTCGCCATCGCCGCGGCGAAGACCGCCGCGCGGCGCATCCACGAGAACCTGCTTTGGGCCGCTGTCTACAATATCGCGGTGCTGCCGTTGGCGCTGGCGGGTTTGCTGCAACCTTCGCTGGCTGCCGCGGGAATGTCTATTTCGTCGCTGCTCGTGGTCTTGAATGCGCTGCGCCCTGGCGCAGCGGAACGCGCGTTCGTCACTGGAGTATCCGTATGACTAGCCTGTATTTACTCATTCCACTCGGCGTCGCTACCGTATTTGGCGCCATCGGCGTCTTCATTTGGGCGGCGAACAGCGGCCAGTTCGATGAACTCGATGCCGCTTCCCGCCGGCTACCGGACAACGAGCCATGAGCCGCGAAGACCTCCAACCCGAAGTTGCTGATCGGCCGTGCCGGATCTGGGCCCGGCGCTGTCTGCTGAGTTCCGAATCGGCGTGGGCTGGCGAATATCGCCGCTTGCTCGTCGCAACCGCGCGCGACCCCAGCAATCAAGCCTTCCTGATCGACGCCCGCACACGTCTGGAATCGTTGCAAGCGGCGCTCGGCCGCCTCGTCGGTGATCGCAACGACCCATGCCGTCGCTGCGCTGCGCCGCTAGATCTGCGCGACGGCAATGCTGAAGGCCTGATGTCAGGCTGCGATGCGTTGCAAGAATTAGCAGCGGGCTAAGTCACACGTCGACCGGGAAGGCAGCGCTTCTCGGTCTGAATTCAGACGATTCCATTATTAGGCAGGTGTGCGCGGTTTGTGCATGCTGTTTAGGGGTTAGCCTCGACTGTCCCGGCAGTCGCCCCTATCACCCGCTCCAACATAGGAATTGTTCGTGCCGCGATTTGTTACATGCTATCGCCTCGTCCTCGCAGCGCTGCTCACCAGCGTCGCCGCTACCGCTGCGGCTGCCGACAAGCCGCTAACCATTGCCTATCAGGCAACGGTTGAACCATCGAAAGTCGCGCAGGCCGACGGCGCCTATGAAAAAGCGCTGGGGCCGATCCAATGGCGCAAATTCGACTCCGGCGCCGACGTCATCGCCGCCATGGCTTCGGGTGACGTCCAAATCGGCTACGTCGGCTCTAGCCCGCTCGCAGCCGCCGCCGCGCGCAAACTGCCAATCCAGTGTTTTTTCGTCGTCGGCTTAATCGGCGACGCTGAAGCGCTGGTCGTGCGTAAAGACGGTGGCGTTACCGAACCGACAAAACTGGTCGGCAAAAAGATCGCGGTGCCGTTTGTTTCGACCACGCACTACAGCCTGCTCGCGGCGCTCAAACATTGGCAGATTGACCCAAAAACGGTACAGATTCTGAATTTGCGACCGCCTGAAATTGCCGCCGCGTGGCTGCGCGGCGATATCGACGCGGCCTATATTTGGGACCCGGCGCTAGGCAAAATCCGGCCGACGGCACGCGTGCTGACCACGTCGACCGAAGTCGCAACCTGGGGAGCGCCGACATTCGACGCCTGGATCGTCCGCCGCGATTACGCCGAAGCCCACCCCGACCGCGTTACCGCGTTTGCCCGCATCACCGGTGCCGCCTATGCCGCCTACCGGAATGACGCCAATGGCTGGATCACTGCGACCGGGGCGGCGCAGAAAATCGCCAAACTTACCGGCGCCAACGCCACCGAAGTGCCGCAATTGTTGACCGGCTACCGCTTCCCGACGCTCGCCGAGCAAGCCTCGGCAAGCCTGCTGGGCGGCGGCACCGGCAAGGCGATCGCTGACACCGCTGCGTTCCTCAAGACCCAGGGCAAAGTACCTACGGTGCTAGACGACTACACGCCGTACATCAACGCTCGTTTCGTGCACGACGCCACGCAATGATGCCCGACACCATGCAGCAATTGACGCTGAGCAACGTCAGCCTCAGCTTCGCGGGCAGCCCGATTCTCGAAGGCATCGACTTGCAACTGGCGTCGGATGAATTGGTCGTCGTCGTCGGCGCTTCCGGCTCCGGCAAGACTTCCATGCTGCGCCTTGCCGCCGGTTTTCAATCGGCCGACTCAGGCACTGTACAAATGAACGGCCACGACATCGCCGGCCCAGGGGCAGAGCGTGCCGTTGTGTTTCAGGATGACGCCCTTTTCCCCTGGCTCAATGCCCGCGACAACGTCGCCTTTCCGCTACGCCTGCAAGGCGGTATCGACCGCGCTGAACGCATACGCCGCGCCGATGCTCAGCTTGCCGCCGTCGGCCTAGAAGGCTATGGCACACGCCGGCTGTGGCAACTCTCGGGCGGCCAGCGCCAGCGCGTCGGCCTCGCTCGCGCCTTAGTGGTGCAACCCGCGTTCTTGCTGATGGACGAACCCTTTGCCGCACTCGATGCGCTGACGCGAGCGCAGATGCAGGTCGCGCTCTTGGAGGTTTGGTCGCGTTATCGCCAAGGCGTGCTGTTCATCACCCACGATATCGACGAAGCGCTACTGCTGGCGACCAAGCTCGTCGTGCTCTCGGGCCGCCCCGCGCGCGTTGCTGAAACGTTGACGCTGGACTATGGCCGGCGCGTGTTGGCGGGCGCGACCACACGTGAGATTCGCGCCGACCCACAGTTCCAAAACCTGCGCGAACAGGTATTAGACCGCTTGTTCCTATCCGAGCCCGCCGCATGAGCGCGCTGCAGAAAAACCCATTGCGACGGAAGAGCGCGGCGCTGGTGTCGGCAATCACGATCACAGCGGTGCTAATTATTTGGTGGGCCGTTACCGGCATGCACGGCATCGATCCACTTTTTTTGCCGAGCCCCGGCGCGGTGCTCGCAAAGTTTGCTGAAGTTTGGCGAGAAGGCTATGTCGATGCCACGCTGCTGCAGCATCTGGCGGCCAGCTTGCTGCGGGTTTTCGCCGCGTTGGCGGCGGCGATTATTCTCGGCGTGCCGGTGGGTTTGGCGATTGGCACCAGCACCATCGGTCGCGGCATATTCGATCCATTGGTCGAGTTTTTACGGCCGATTCCGCCGCTGGCCTATCTGCCGTTGATCGTGATCTGGCTCGGGATCGGCGAGACCTCCAAAATCGTCGTCATCGGCATCGCGATGTTTTCGCCGATTGCGATCTCCACCGCCGCTGGCGTCCGCAGCGTCGCACCGAACCGTATCGATGCCGCGCGCGCGTTCGGTGCACGCGGCTGGCAGTTACTGCTGCATGTGCGCTTGCCGAGCGCGCTGCCGGAAATTCTAACCGGCGTGCGGATTGCGCTCGGCGCTGGCTGGTCAACGCTGGTCGCGGCCGAACTCGTCGCCGCCACCCGCGGGCTCGGATTTATGATTCAGTCGGCGGCACAATTTTTGGTTACCGATGTCGTGATCATGGGCATTTTGGTGATCGCTGGCGTCGCATTTTTGCTCGAGGCCGGTGTACGTCTGCTCGAACGCTGGCTGGTGCCGTGGCGCGGCAAACTTTGAATCAGCAGGTATTGGAATCGCGATGAACGCAAATACTCAAGGCTTTACCGTCCGGCCGCTCTCGCCGACGATCGGCGCGGTTGTCGCCAATATCGATCTAGCGCAGCCGCTACCAGAATTTGAGCTGACGCGCCTACAGCAAGCGCTGGTAACGCACCATGTGCTGTTCTTCGAACAGCAGTCGTTGTCGCCGACACAGCAGCGCGATTTCGCCAGCCATTTCGGCACCTTGCATGTACACCCGGTTTATCCATTGATCCCGGAGGTGCCGGAAATCGTTGTGCTCGATACTGGCGGCCACAATCTGCCGGATAACGATCATTGGCATACCGACGTAACGTTTATCGAAAACCCACCGATGGGCGCGGTGCTCGTGGCGGTCGAACTGCCGCCCTACGGCGGCGACACGACATGGGCCTCGACGATCGCCGCATTCGAAGCGCTTTCGGCACCGATGCAAACCTTCCTGTCCGGCCTGCAAGCCGAGCACAATTTCGTCAAAACCTTTCCCGAAGCGCGCTGGGGCGCCGGGGCTGAGACCGAAGCGCGGTGGCAGGAAGCGCGGCGTAAGCACCCGCCCGTGCTGCATCCGGTTGTGCGCACCCATCCGGTCAGCGGCAAGCGCGGGCTGTTCGTCAACGAAGGGTTTACGACGCGCATTCTCGGCTTGCAACCGAACGAATCCGATATGCTGCTGCGGATGTTATTCGCCCACGTTTCGCGCCCGGAATTTACCGTCCGCTGGCGCTGGAAGCTCGGTGATGTCGCGTTCTGGGATAACCGCTTAACGCAACACTACGCGCTGGCCGACTACCTGCCAACGCGCCGTGTGATGCACCGCGCGGCAATTTTAGGCGACCGGCCGTACTGATTTCGCCGGCTCGGTAACGCTTTATTACGCGTGCCGTGCTCGACGCAACTCAGCGTATAAACCGGCCGCCGACCAATCACGCTTACCGCCGCGTTCAGCGTCCCGCACCAGTTCGACCAGCCGCGCGTTTACCGGTGCCGGCTTGCCCTGTCGTTCGGCCAGACGTACGACTTCGCCGTTGATGTAGTCGATTTCGGTCGGGCGGCCCGCTTCAAAGTCTTCCCACATCGATGAACGCGCCAGCGGATCGATCCGTACCATTTTGCTGGCGAGGCGGCGAAACAGAAAATCGGGCAACGACAGCAGTAATGGCAGGCGGTGCGGCGGTAATTTCGTCAGTTGCGCGAGTGGAATGCCGGCCGCGGAGAGTAATTGCAGCGTCTCGCGCTGCGCCATCGCTAAGCAGCGGCGAAAGCCATGCTGAGACAACTCCGCTTGCAAGGGCTGGCCTGACAGCGCGTTAACCGCGTTATTGAGATTCAGTAATAACTTTGACCACAGCACCGCGCGCATATCGGCATGAACCGACAGCGGCAAGCCACAGCGCGCGAATGCGGGCAGCGCAGCCACGAGCGCTGGTTGATCATCAACGGCCAACGCGCCTTCAGAACCTTGATGAAAACGACCTGCACCACGCGCCAGAACATTAAACGGCACCATGCCGGTGAGCACCGTCACACCGGGTAACCCAGCGCGCAGCACATCGGCATTACCTAAACCATTCTGGAAACTGATGACGACAGCGCCCGGCTTTAAAATCGGCCGCAGTTCGGCGGCGGCGCTCGCTGTCGCAGCGGATTTCACGGTAACCAGCACGAAATCGGCCGACCCGGCTGCGGCTGCTTCCTGCGCGTAATCGATATTCGCCGCCGGCACTTCATACGCCGCGCCGCGGTAGTCGGTGATGTGAAAACCGTGGCTAGCGACTTCCGCCGCGACACGCGCGCGGCCGACAAAATTTACGTTCGCGCCGCACGCCAATAAACGGCCGCCGAGATAGCAGCCAACGCTGCCGGCACCGTAAATGCAAAACCACGTTGCCAACGTCATGCGTCGATTTTCGAAGTGCGCCGGGTATCCGGCACCAGCACGTAAACCGCCAGCGAGATCCCGATGCAAATCGTCACGTACCAAAAGAACCAGGGCTCGTGGCCAATTTTCTTCAGCCACAGCGCGAGGTATTCGGCGCTGCCGCCGAAAATCGAAACGGTCAGTGCATAGGGCAAACCAACACCGAGCGCGCGTACTTCGGCCGGGAACAATTCGGCCTTCACAACAGCATTGATCGCGGTGTAGCCGCTCAAGATCGTCAACGCCAGCATGATTAGCAGAAAGGCTTGGATCGGCGCGGTGACCGCGGCAAGTGCGGTCGTCAGCGGTACGGTGCCGAGCACACCGAGCACGCCAAACGCGATCAAGATCGGCCGCCGCCCAACGCGGTCTGATAGTGCGCCAACCAGCGGCTGCAGCAGCATGTACAAGAACAAAGACGCCGCCGAGATCAGCGTTGCCGTACCTTTACTCATGCCCAAGCTGTTGACCAGGAACTTCTGCATATAGGTCGTGAACGTATAGAACGCCAAGGTTCCGCCGAGGGTTAAACCGACGACGATCGCCACCGCGCGCGGGTGCGCCGCCAGCGCTTTCAACGTATCTGCATTCGAGGCGGTTTTACGGGCGGCGGTAAACGCCGTGGTTTCACTCATGCTGCGGCGCAGATACAGCGCCACGACCGCGCACAGCGCGCCAATCACAAACGGAATACGCCAACCCCAGGCGTCGAGCTGCTCGGCGGTTAAGAAAACCTGTTGCAGCAAAATCAGCACCGCCAGTGCTAAGAGCTGCCCCATTATCAAAGTGACGTATTGGAAGCTCGACCAAAATCCGCGCCGTTCGCTGCTCGCCATTTCGCTGAGGTAGGTCGCCGACGTGCCGTATTCACCGCCAACGCTCAAACCTTGCAGCAAGCGCGCAATGAGCAGAAAAACGGGTGCGGCGATACCGATCTGGGCGTAGCCCGGCGTTAACGCGATGATCAAGGAGCCACCGCACATCATCGTCACCGATAACATCAACGCCGCTTTGCGGCCGCGCCGGTCGGCGTAAACGCCCAGCAACCAAGCACCGAGTGGGCGCATCAAAAAACCAACCGCGAAGATCGCGGCGGTGTTGAGTAATTGCGCTGTTTGATCGCCTTTCGGGAAAAAGGCTTTGGCGAAGTACAACGAGAATGCGGCGTAGACGTACCAGTCGTACCACTCGACGAGATTGCCGACTGAGCCGCTAAAAATCGAGCGCAGCCGCTGCACGCCCGTTTGCACGGCGGGCGTTAACGCGGGTTGTTGGTTCATTGCCAGCGGCCCTGTGGAAACTATTTGCGGCCGAGTTTCACACAGCGGGCTCAGGATAAAAATAGCGCAAACGGGTTACGTCCGGCCTGCGCCGAAACGCGGCGCAAATCAGGTCCGCCGCTCAAGCAAATTGGTTGACGTTTCGGCCGAGGCTGCCGCTGCTCGCCAGTGATGGCGTCGGCGGTAAGGCTTGAATCAAGCTCAGCGCAGTGGTCGATTGCGCGTCCAGGGCTTTTTTCAACACGGCGATTTGCACCGCACCGGCAGTCGAGCTTTGCGTCGCCGCCACGGCGGATTGAACGCTGCTACTGTTGGTAATGCTCATTTTCGAATCCTCGGCGTCCTGCTTACTAAGTCTTCATCGGCCGCCCGGCGCCAAACTTGAGGGCGGAACAATAACGCCGGATCGACGCCGCCGCCGGCGCCAGAAACCCGCATAGTGCGTTTTTCCCATTGCTTACAAAACGCCACAGTGTATTACTCGCCCGACTGAGAAAAGGGCATGGCGCCAGCACGGGGATCCGCGAAAGCTGGCGTCAGCAGCCGAATAACGGCAGGCGGTCGTCGCAAGCAGGGGGTCGCAATGACTTTACCAGCACGCTTTGCGCTAGGGTTCGTATTCTTGCTATCGATGCTATCGCTGGCGGATGCACAAGCACCGACCCGACAAGCCAATCCCAGCGAACGCACGCCGTTCACGTTCGGAAAAAGTACGCGTGCCGAAAATCCGAACGCCTTACCGCCGAACTACGCCCTACTCTCGCCCGGTCTCTACAGCCGGCCGGTCGTCTCTGCCACCGCGAGCGCTGGCGACTACGCGGTGCAGGTCTTAGCGTTGCTCATCAGTCCGCATACCGATACCGCGGATACGCAATTCCCCGGTGCTGCGGTCTTAATGCTGCGCGCCGGCAGTGTGCTGGTGGTCAGCGGCGATAGCCGAATCCGACTCGAATCCGGCAGCACAACGCTCATCCCGGATGGCGCCTCGGTACGCTTCATCAACGCTGATGCCGAACGCCCCGCACATCTACGCGCTGCGGTGATTACCGGCAGCCGCTAAAACCAAACAGAACACAACGCGGGGGTGAGCCATGGCGGCGATCCGATTGCTCAAAGTGTCTTTTATCGTGGCACTGCTGGTGCTAGCCACGCTGAATCTCGCGGCTTGCCACAAAGATCCAACCGGTGGGAACCCTTCTGGCCCGACGGACGGAAAAGAGCGCGACCCCCATATCGTGCCGCGGCCAGATGGCTTGAAGGAGAATCCGAAGTTCGTTTCGCCGCCGACCTTAGGCAAGCCGATCTACGCCTGTTCGAACTCCATTACGGTGCAGAACTTCATTCCGGGCGCCAAGATCGAAGTCTTTATTGATGGCGCGCCGGCGCCGAATCCGGCGTTCATCGGTCAGATCCCAACGCCGGGACAGGTGCACGACGTCGGCGCGCCGTTCACCGCGGGTCAGGTTGTTCACGTTACGCAAACGGTGAATGGTGCAACCAGCGCGCCGTCGAACAGCGTCACGGTGACTTCGCACACAGCGGATTTTCCAGCAGGACTACCGAAGCCACGCCTGTTTAAAAATCCGCTGTTTCAATGCGGGCATGCGGTATTGGCGGAGGACGTCGTGCCCGGTTCCGATGTTCGCTTCGATGCCGAAAACCCGCTCGGCGGCGGCGGCTTTAGCCCCGCTGTGAAAGTGGGCGGCTTTCAAGCATCGACCGAATGGGGCCTGAACTGGTCTGGCGTCAATCCAGAATTCGAACTCGGTGCGCGGATTTCGGCCACCGCGCAGCTCTGCACCGATGTCAGCCCGCGTTCCGACCTTGAAATAACCGTGCCGCCGCCAGCGCCGGTGCCGCCGGGCACCGTCGGCGTGCCAGTGATCGAGGGCCAATCGCTGGTGACGATCTACGGCGCAGGCGGCCCGGGGGATCCACCAGAACATGGGGCGATTGTCACCGTTTACGACGGCGCCTCGGCTGTACGCGGAAAAAGCGCCATTCCCGGCGGCGTGCCGCACACGCTTGGCATCGGCCCGCCCGCGGCTGTCGGCGAGAAGCTCTCAGTTACACAAACGCTCTGCAACGAAAGTAAGCCTGGAGATCCGACCACGGTATCACCGTGTGACGATATGCCGGCGCCGGTGATCAAAGCGCCGCTGCCGGGCGATAACAAAGTTTACGTGATCACGCAGATCCCCGGCAGCGAAATTCTGGTGTTTGCAGGCGCCGAGGAAGTCGGCCACGCGTCCGGCGCGGTGATTAACCTGAGCCGGCCGCTGATGGATGGCGAAGTCGTTACCGTGATTCAACGGCTCGGCAAGTGCACCGGCAAGCTCGCGTATCAAATACCCGTGGAATGCGCGCTCGGCTCGGCGCCTGGCGCCTGCTCCGGCGATTGGCCCGCATTCCGCCAAAATGGCTTGCGCACTGCGCGGCAGGTGCAAATCTCACCGCTGGGCGACCCTTACGCGGTCAAGACCCTCAGCGTAAAAGCCAAAGTGACGGCGCCTGATGGCGACACGTTTACTGCCTCGCCGGTGATTTACGGCTTCCGTGTCTTCATCGGCAGCAGCAATGGTCATGTTTACGCGTTCAAATCGGATTTCGCCGACGGCGATAAGCCGCTATGGCAGTACCCGCCGGCCGGCGAATCAGCACTGCAATCCAGTTTTACCTGCAATCCGTCGTCGATGGGTGTAGCGGCGAGCGTCGCGATCGGCACCAGCAAAGAACACGGCGCCTTGGTCATCGTCGGTGCGCCGGACCGCGGTCGGCCGGACGACCCAGGCGGCAAATTCGGCGCTGGGCTGGGCAGCGGCCGCGTATTTGCGCTGAATCCGAATACCGGCGCGTTGGTTTGGAAAACCCGCGACGAAATCGCTCGACTCAGCGGCACGGCATCGCAAGATAAATCGCAGTTTCACGAGCAAATCGGCTATTCCGCACCGCTAGTGCTCGACGGCAAAATCTATGTTGGCATTGGCGATCACTGCGACAACCCAATCCAGAACGGCCAGGTTAAGGCGATCAATCTCGAAAACGGCGCGTTGGTCCCCGGCTTTACATTCCAGTCGACCAACGACCGCGGCGGCGGCGTCTGGACCTTTGTCTCCGGTGGCTTAGCCGGCGGCATCGTCACCACCACCGGCAACGTCAAGAGCGGCACCGCCTCCGAACCCAGTGTGAACAATGCGCTGAGCATGGTGCGGCTGAACCCCAACACCGGCGTGCTGGAAGGCAAGATTCAGCCGGTGCCGTACGTCAATGATAGCGATCCGGACTGGTCCGCTGGTGCGTCGCTGATCGCCGCCAGTTGCGGCCCGATCTCGGCCTCGACCATGAAAGACGGCTGGAGCTACGGCGGCAATCTGGGCGGACCATTATCGTTCCGTTGGCAGTACCCGAACACCGCGTATCCATTCCTACCGATGGATGGGCTGAACCACGGCGACATCCGCTACCACCGCGCAGGTGCGGCTTGGAACGATCTTTACATCACGATGACCGGCGGGCCGGAAGTGGTTGAGCAAGACAGTCCGACTTCTATTTTCCAAGGTTATCAACGCTTGCACGCATTGAACGTCTGCGCCGGCAGCGGCAATCGGGTGCAATGGGTGGCGCATCTGAATCCATACACCAACCCGGTGACTAACACGCACGACTGGGGCCTAGGGCCGCCGACGATCACCGATGGCATCGTGTATGTCGGCACCAATCGTGGCATTTTGCTAGCGCTCGCCGACCCATCGGTGTGGCCGGCGCAGGCGGCGCGCTGCACGTTACCCACACTTGCCAACGCCGACTGTGTCGCCGGCGGCTATCAGCTGGTGCCGAACCCGACGGTACTGAAAACGTTGGATCTTGGCGGCCAAATCGTGCGCTCAGAGCCGGCGCTGGCGAACGGTTTTGTCTATGTCTCAAACTCGTTCGGTACGCTGTTCCGGATTGGGCCGGAGGGCACGAAATGAAAAAAATCCAACCGAATAGGCTGTTGCTCGTGGCGTTCTTGCTCGGCATCGTCTCGGCGCTCGCACAGGAACCCGAGAACACCGGCGCCTACCCATTCCGCAGCCAAGACAGCTACGACGAAAGTCGTTTCGGCAGCTACACGGTAACGATCAAAACCACGCGTGGCGAGAAAGTGCTGCGCGTTTCGTTCGCCAAATTGCGCGTTGTGGCGGGGAAAGGTTCTGCGACGATCAAACTTCCGGAGCGCGGCCTGGTATTGCTGCAACCTACGGCTGGCACGGCACAGGTGCAAATTGGCCGGGAGAAATTTTCAGCGCTGGAAGGTGAATGGCTGCGTCTACCACTGCCGACGACCTTGGTTGTCAGCACCGACGACGATTCGATCTTGATGGACGCGTTATTGATCGAGGAATAAAGGAATAAACGCGAAAACGGCGCTTGTTATTGCCGACGCAAAAAAAACAAAGCCCCGTTTCCGGGGCTTTGTCGACTTCGGTGCTACGGAGACGCGGGGACTTAGAAGTCGCCCATGCCGCCCATGCCGCCGCCAGCCGGCATCGCCGGGGCTTCGTCCTTCTTCGGCAGTTCAGCGATCATCGCCTCGGTCGTCAGCAGCAGCGCCGCGACGCTGGCGGCGTTCTGCAGCGCCAGACGGGTGACCTTGGCCGGATCGAGAATGCCCATTTCGAGCATGTCGCCGTATTCGCCGTTGGCCGCGTTGTAGCCGAAGGAATCCTTGCCGCTGGAAACCTTGTTCAGCACGACGGACGGCTCATCGCCGGCGTTCTTGACGATCTGACGCAGCGGTTCCTGAATGGCGCGGTACAGGATTTTGATGCCGACCGTCTGGTCGTCATTCGCACCCTTCAGCTTTTCCAGGGCCTTCGCGGCACGGACGAGGGCAACACCGCCACCAGCGACAATGCCTTCTTCAACGGCGGCACGCGTGGCGTGCAGCGCGTCTTCAACGCGTGCTTTCTTTTCCTTCATTTCGACTTCGGTCGCCGCACCGACTTTGATCACGGCAACGCCGCCAGCGAGTTTCGCAACGCGCTCTTGCAGCTTTTCTTTGTCGTAGTCCGACGTTGCATCGTCAATCTGCTTGCGCACTTCAGCAACACGCGCTTCGATATCCGCGCCCTTGCCGGCGCCGTCGATGATCGTCGTGTTTTCTTTGCTGATCTGAACTTTCTTCGCGGTGCCGAGATCGGCGATCGTCGCTTTTTCGAGCGAGAGGCCAACTTCTTCGGCGATGACCGTACCGCCGGTCAGAATCGCGATGTCTTTCAGCATTTCTTTGCGGCGGTCACCGAAGCCCGGCGCCTTAACGGCGGCGACTTTCAGGATGCCACGCAGATTGTTGACCACGAGGGTGGCCAGCGCTTCGCCTTCAACGTCTTCCGAGATGATCAACAGCGGACGACCCGACTTGGCGACGCCTTCCAACACCGGCAGCAATTCGCGGATGTTCGAGATCTTCTTTTCGTTGATCAGGATCAGCGGATTTTCCAGCTCAACCTGCTGGCTCTGCTGGTTGTTGATGAAGTACGGGCTGAGGTAACCGCGGTCGAACTGCATACCTTCGACGACGTCCAGCTCGTTTTCCAGGCCCGAACCGTCTTCAACGGTGATCACGCCTTCTTTGCCGACCTTATCCATCGCGGTGGCGATGATTTCGCCGATCGCTTCGTCGGAGTTCGCCGAAACGGTGCCGACCTGGGCAATCGCCTTGCGGTCTTTACACGGAACCGAGTTCTTCTTCAGTTCGGCGGTGACGACTTCGACGGCTTTGTCGATGCCGCGCTTGATGTCCATCGGGTCGACGCCAGCGGCGACCGACTTCAGGCCTTCAGCAAGAATTGCCTGCGCCAGTACGGTGGCGGTGGTGGTGCCGTCGCCAGCGGCGTCGGAAGTCTTCGAAGCAACTTCCTTTACCAGCTGGGCGCCCATGTTTTCGAACTTGTCTTTCAGTTCGATTTCTTTGGCGACGCTGACACCGTCCTTCGTGACGGTCGGGGCGCCATAGCTCTTGTCGAGAATGACGTTACGGCCTTTCGGGCCGAGGGTAACCTTGACCGCATTGGCCAGGATGTTGACGCCAGCGGCCATACGGCTACGGGCATCATCCGAAAATTTAACTTCTTTAGCTGCCATTGCTTGTTCCTCTTTACAATCTGACTGAATTCAGGGATTGACGCTATACGGCTGATTACTTGGCAAAAACCGCCATGATGTCGTCTTCGCGAAGAACGACGAACTCATCCATGCCGACTTTGACTTCAGTGCCCGAGTACTTGCCGATCAACACGAGATCACCGGCTTTGACATCCAGGGTCTGCAGCTTGCCGTCATCCGTACGCTTGCCCGGGCCAACCGCAACAACTTCGGCACGCAGCGGCTTTTCGGCCGCGCTGTCCGGAATCAAGATACCGCCGGCGGACTTCTTCTCTTCTTCAACGCGTTTGACGATCACGCGGTCATGCAGGGGACGCAGGTTCATAAATCTTCACTCCTGTTTATAGTGGCTTGCGACAACTCCGGGGAAGTACATCCAACGACCCGGCGCAATGCGCTCCCAGCCGCTTGTTAGCACTCTCCCCTGAAGGCTGCTAATTCTTGCGGGCGATGCCCCAGGTTTCAAGGGGTATCGCGAAATATTCATTTTCAAAGGTCTATACCGGTATTTAACTTTTAACCGGTTACAGATTGTTCCGCAGATGTAAAGGCGCGGAAGAACAACCGCCGTTCGCCGCCCAACGCGGGGCGTGTCAGCCAGTGGCAGCGGGCATGCCGTCGCCTCCGGTGCTTAACCCATTTTGGGGGCGCACACGGGAAATACCAGCAGTCGGTGCAGCATTTAGGGTATTCCGCCCGCAAGCGGCTATTTAATGTCCGCGCCAGCTGAATTGAGCAGCGGCATTAACGACAACACTGCCCATGCACGGCACTTACCACTGCCGTGCATGGGTCGAAACTTCCCGCAAATGAGTTGGCGGGATCGTTTGCAAGCGGCAATCACACCGAACGCGTCGCCATGGCCGGCGGTACGCGCGCCGCGCGCCGCGCGGGGCCGAGCACGGCAAGCTGGCCGAGCGCCCAAAGGCAGAGGCAGCCAACCGGCACGTAGTACCAGGGCATGCTGGCGGCTTGGTAATTCTTGATCAGCCAGGCATTAAAGCCGTAGGCCAGCATCGCCCCGACCACGAGGCCGAGCGTTGTAATCAGGAAATTTTCGGTCAGGAAGTAGCGCAGGATCGAGCCCCGAGTGGCGCCGAGCGCACGCCGGGTACCAATCTGCTTGGTTCGTTGCGTCACCCAAAAGCTGGCCATGCCGACAATGCCGAGCGCGGTAATCGTCAGCAGCGAGAGAATAACGATGACGAGGATCGTCGCCATTGCACGGTCTTCGGCGTAGCTTTCGGCGCGTACCCGCTGCAGGCTGCGCGCTTCGCGGACGATACGGCTGGGGTTGATCTCGCCGAGTTTGGCCTCTACCTGCTTCATTAAGGCGTCACGACTACCCGGCTGGGCACGAATTAAATAGCGCGAAGCATTATTGCCGATCAGATATTGCGGCACTAAGGTCGAAAATTCGGCAACGCGCTTGGAGTGCGCCCACGGCGCTTGCAGCTGTTCAACCACACCGATAACGGTGTTCGCCGGCTGTAGTTGGTCGAGATAAAACTGTTTTCCGATCGGATCCTCGCCGGGGAAAAGCTTTTCCGCGAGCGGCTTGGAAATGATGACGCCGGGCGGCCAACCTTGAACGTTACGATCACGTTCGCTGAATTCATCAGCGCGGAAGTTGCGGCCAGCCACGAGCTTGGCGCCCAGCGTATTCAAGCCGTGTTCGTCAACAAAATAAATCGCAGTCGGTGCGGTCGAGGTTTTTTGCTCCTGCGTCAGTGCAATTCCCTCGCTCCAGCCGCCGTTGCTGAGCGGCACGGTGTTGATCACCGTCGCATCGACCACGCCCGGTAGCGTGCGCAGCGCGGCAAGATCCTCCGCGATGCTGGCGCGGTGATCGAAATTGGCGCCGAAACCAATACTCGACAGCGAAAACGTATCCGCTTCGTTCATCCCGCTGGGGCGCTGCATTAATGCCAGCCGCTCGCTGATGATAAATAGACTGTTACAAACGATTGCGAGCGTCAGCGCAATCTGCAAACCGATCAACACCAGCGATATTTTGCTGCGCATCAACGCTGAAACAATAGGGCGAATTTCCATAATTGGCTCCAAAAACCATTATTGCGTTTTGAGTTGCGCGGCCGGCTGCACATGGCAGGCGCGCCAGGTCGGGAAGAGGCCGGCGAGAATCGCAGCGAGTACCGATAGGCCGATGGTTATCAGCACCATTTGCCAATCGAGCTCGGCGACGTTTTTGAAATCTTCGTACAGCGCGCGGACGCCAAATAAGCCGCCCCAGGTCAGCACCAAGCCCACTAGCCCGCCGCTGATACCGACAACGCCGGCCTCGATCAAGTGCTGCATAAAGAGCTGGCCTCGGCTCGCGCCCAGCGCCCGCCGTAAGCCGATTTCAGCGGATTTACGGGTGAATTTTGCGAGCAACAAACCTACGGTATTGACCAAACACACGAGCAGGAATGCGAACGCGAGCCCGACTTGAATCTCGACATCACGCGACACCACCTTTTGATCTTCCAGCCACTGGTTGACATCCGGCAGCTTGGTTTTCAGCGGCCGTTCAAAGCGGCCTAGCTTCTTCTGCTCGCCAACGTACGCATCGAGAAACGATTTGTATTCGGCCAAGCGGGCAGAGGAATCCAGCTGCGTCCAGTATTGAATCCAAATACATTCGGAACGTAAGTACCCTTCCCAACCCGGCTCAGCGTTCTTGTAACAATTATTGTTTCCGGCCGAGCCCATTTGCAGGCCAATCGCTGTCGTGAACGGGATATAGAAACTTTCCGGCTCGCTCAGCGGGCCATTCGAGACATCGTAATACTTGATACGCGGCTGCCAGCGGTTGAGCACACCGGTAACGGTATATTCGACGCCATCGAGCTTGACACGTTTGCCGGTTGAGTCAGCACCGCCGAATAGTTTTTCGTTCGTTTCCTGCGTCAATACCGTAACCCGCGCTTGCTGACTATCCTGTGCGTGGTCCCAGGCGCCGCCGTATTTGAACGGCGGTTCGAACATCGCGAAGAAGTCGCTGCCGGTGGCGCGGCCGAGCGCGAGGAATGGTTTCACTTCCGGATTTTCCGGTTGCACCGGCATTGCGACCTTGTACATCGCGGCCTGCTTATCGGCTTTGCTGGATGCCATCAGCGCCGCGGCGTCGAGATACGTCAGCTGATCCGGCAGCGATCCGCTATCGCGATCATAGGCTTCGTTAACGTCCCAGTTATCGAGCTGAACGTAGTGCAATTTGCTGCTCTTCCACGGAATGGGATCGCTGCCCATGAGATGAAAGACCGTTAGCGAGGTCATGCTGGCCGCGATGCCGAGCGCGATGCCGAAGACCATTAACGCGGTCAACACCGGATGCCGACGCAGGCTGCGCAGGCCGAGGTTTAAGTAATAGCCGAACATGGCGCGCTCAAGCCTGCGCCGCATGCTGTGCCGACGGCACGACGACACCGAGGCCGCGCATTCGCGGTTCAGCGGCGATATCGACCACTTGGCCATCGATCACATGAACGTTGCGCTGGGCGCGTGCTGCGAGTTCCGGATCATGGGTCACCATGATGATCGTCGCGCCTTCACGATGCAGGTTTTCAAGCAGCTCCATAACGCCGCGCGCCATCTGTGTGTCGAGGTTTCCAGTTGGTTCGTCGGCCAGCAAAATGCGCGGACTGCCGGCCAAGGCTCGGGCGATTGCAACACGCTGTTGCTGACCCCCCGAGAGTTCGGACGGATAGTGCTTCACCCGCGCCGACAAACCAACGCGGCCAAGCGCTTCTTCAATACGCCGCTTGCGCTCGGCCGCACCGAAGCCGCGGTAACGCAGCGGCACATCAACGTTATCGAACAGGTTTAGATCGGGGATCAGATTGAAGCCTTGGAAGATGAAGCCGATTTTCTCGTTGCGCAGCTTAGAGCGGGCATCGTCGTTCATCCCGCGGACACTGACGCCATCGAGTAGAAACTCGCCGCCGGTGAACTCTTCAAGCAAACCGGCGATGTTTAAAAACGTGGTTTTACCGGAGCCAGAGGGGCCGGTAACGGCGACAAACTCACCTTCTCTGACGTGAATCGAAAAGTCCCGCAACGCGTGTGTTTCGATCAAGTGTGTGCGGTAGACCTTCGATAAATGGTTCATTTTCAGCATGGCGTTTTCCTCGGCTTGTTCCTGTGGCAGGGCGCGGATTAGTGGACGACGACGCGTTCGGCGCCGTTAAAATCATCAGTGCCGGAGATCACAACGCGATCGCCGACGGCGAGACCCGAGCGGATCTCGACGGTGTTGAGGCTGGTGGCGCCGACCTCGATCGGCACCCGTTCGGCGAACTCGCCGCGAATCACGTAAGCGACGCGGCCGGCACCGGTATCGAGGAACGGGCCGCGTTGCACCGTCAGCACGTCTTTCTTCTCTTCAAGCAAAACCCGGGCGGATAAACGCTGGTTTTGACGTAAGCCTTCCGGCTGCGCTTCGGCGAAGCGAACGCGTGCCGCAACTTGGCCTTCGACCACTTCCGGCGATACCGAGCTGACTTCGCCCGGCCAGGTTTTACCGCCGCCGGTAATTTGCGCCGGCATGCCGACGGCGAGGTCGCGGGCGAAGCTTTCCGGCACTTTCATTTCGACTTGTAACGCACTTAAGTCCACGACGGTGAGTAGCGGCGCATCGCGGGCAACGTTGGTACGTTCGGCAACCAGCAATTGGCCGACCTGACCCGAGACCGGCGCCCGCAGCGCAAGCGCGGCAACTTGCCGCTGCAGATCACCGACCAGCAGCTGCTGGCGATCGCGCGCCAGCTTTTTGGTCTGCACGTCGTAGCGAATCTGCTCCGGCTCCAGGCTGAGTTCGGTGCGCGCGTGGGCAAGCGCCAACTCGGCCTTGGTCAACGCGTCTTCATTACGCAGCACCTGTAACTCTGCGTAGGCGCCGTACTCAAATGCCTTGCGGCTACGTTCTAGCTCGCGCGCAGCGGTTTTACGTTCCAACTCGGCCCGGTCGAAGCTTTCTTGCACGGTGATTTGCTGGCGCCGGGCATCGAGTTGCGCGCGTCCGAAGTCGATCTCCAACGCGGCGAGCGTCGCCTGCTCTTGCGCCAATTGGTTGTTCAGCTCGGGGCTTTCAAGTACCGCCAACACCTGATCCTTTTCGACAGCGTCGCCAGCATGAATCTTCAGCACTACGGTGCCGGCGGCGGGGGCGTATAGCGTCGGGCTGACGGCGGCGACAACGCGACCTTCGGCGCCAATATCGCGGCTGAAATCGCCACGTTGCACCGTCGCCACGCTCAGCCGGCTCAGGCTGACCGAACTGCCGGCCACGAGCACGCGGCGCACGCTCGGTGCCAACAACACAATCAATAATAGGAGGCCAACGCCGCCGGCGATCAGCGGTAGGCGGCGGCGCCACAGGGGCGCTGCTTCGATGGCGCGGTCTTGCGCGGTGGTTTCGCGAAACATGGGTTTAGTCTCCGGCTTAGGCGATGGTCGACGACGTCGACTCAAACCCAGATCAGACGAGCGGCGCGCGCGCGGCGGCGCAACGGCAGGCGAATATTGGCGGGCGCGGACGGCCGAGCCGTCAGTTGTGGTGCTCGCGCTGGATTTGGCAGTGCTGGCGCCGCGTCAGCGGCGGCTGTGTCCGCAGGAACATGGGCACTCGCGTTTGTGATAGCCAGATCAAGCGCGACCCCGCTAGCCGCAGCAGCGGCGACACCGGCTTCGAACTGAGCGCGCGCCGCGCGCAGCAGCGGGCCGAAGCGGGCTTCGGCATCGGGGTAAGCGTTTAGCGCGCGCTCGGCGCGCTGCAAATCTTGATAAGCCTGGGCAAGGCGTGCAGCTGCGGCACCTTGGGCGGCGGTCGCCGCGGTGGCCGGCAGCGCGGTGATCGCGATAACTGAGAGCAACACTGCAGTAAGACGTTTCAAATGGTTGCGGTACATGGTGAATCCCCCTTGCGTTCTGGGGTATTCAGCGCAATCCGCATACCATTTTTAAAGTCTATTTATCTATTTGAATTTAAATAAATAATATAAATTATTCGATGCGCTTTGAGTGTCCGCGGACAGTGTCCGGACAACCGGACGCCGGACCGCGGACACTGAGCCGCTATTTCAAGCCGATTCTTGGCAAGGGCTGCCGGCTACTGACCGTTGACATTGCTGAGCCAGGCTGTGCCTTCAAACCACTTCGTATAAAGCGCATCGTAGGTCCCGTCGTTCTTGACTTGATAGAGGAAATTTTCCAACCAATTCAAAAAGTCGGGATCCCCTTTGCGCACCGCCCAGCCCAGCGGCTCGTGCGTGAACGGTTCTTTCAAATGCACCAGCGCGTCTTTGTATTGGCCTGAATAAATTGCGTTGAACGGTAAGTCGTAAACAAACGCGTCGGCGCGGCCGTTGCGGACTTCCAGCACCGCATCGGCTTCGGTTTCAAACGCTTTCAGCCGCGCTTTCGGCAAATAACGCCGGGCTGCGATGTCGCCGGTGGTGCCGAGTTTGGTCACCACGCTGTATTCAGGCGTGTTCAGATCTTTATAACTTTTAACTTTGTCGGCGATTTTTTTGTTGATCAGTACCGTTTGGCCGATCGTGATGTACGGCACCGCGAAATTCACCTGTAGATTGCGCTCCGGCGTAACCGTCATGCCGGACATCAGGATGTCGAATTTATCAGTGAGCAACGCCGGGATGATGCCGTCCCACTGGGTGTTGATAAAGGTTACTTTTACGCCCATGTAACGGGCCATTAAGCGTGCGAGATCAACGTCAAAGCCGATGATGTCACCTTTTTTATCGCGCATTTCAAACGGCAGATAACCGGCTTCCAGGCCAACGCGCAGCTCGCCGCGCTTCAAAATTTGGTTCAGCGCTGATTTTTCCCACAACGCCTGATCCGCCGCCTGCGCGGCAAAGGCGAGCAAAAAGCTGCTGAACGCGAGTATGACTTTGCGCATTTAAACAATTCCGGTTGAAGATTCGAGAGCTTAGCCTGCTTTGGCCGCGCCTTTGTAGTCCTGGTGATCGTCATCAAAGTTCGTGCCGCATCGACGGCACGGGACTTGCTGTGCTGCATCGGCGATAATCGCAGTTTAAGCAGCTAAAATCCGCGCCCGGCCATTCGCGCATCTAAAGGTGGCGAACCAAGCACCCCGCATTGTGGTCCGAACGCCGATACCCATAACAACTCGCAACGAACGGCCTGGCACTTTCAGGTTCGTTCAGAACCACAGACTCGGAAGCCTGCTTCCGGCACTGTACAAGGAATACCGACGTGGCAGACACCAGCAGGACGCTCGATAGCGTAGCAACTGCACCGCCCTACAACCCTTGGCGCTTTTGCGTTGCGCCGATGCTGGACTGGACCGATCGGCATTGCCGTTACTTTCACCGCCAGCTTTCGCGGCACGCCCGCCTCTATACCGAAATGGTGACAACCGGGGCGCTCAAGCACGGCAACATTCCGCGCCATCTGCGTTACAACGCGGCGGAACACCCAATCGTCCTCCAAATCGGCGGCAGCGAACCCGATGCACTGGCGCATGCCGCCGAACTCGGCGCCAAATATGGCTACGACGAACTGAACCTGAACTGCGGCTGCCCTTCTGATCGCGTGCAAGACGGCGGCTTTGGCGCCTGCCTGATGATGGGCCCAGCGCAAGTTGCGGGTGGCGTGCGGGCGATGCAGAAAGCCAGCGGCCTGCCGGTAACGGTGAAGTGCCGGATCGGCGTTGATTACAGCGAGGACTACACCTTCCTGCGCGATTTTGTCGCGCCGATTGCTGAGACCGGCTGCACCACCTTCATCGTCCACGCACGAAAGGCTTGGCTGTCGGGCTTGTCGCCGAAAGAAAACCGCGAAATTCCGCCGCTGCGGTACGACACCGTCTACCGCCTGAAACAGGATTTCCCGCAGCTGACGATTGTCATCAACGGCGGCATTCATAGCATTGAGGAATGCCAGACGCACCTGCGTCACGTCGATGGGGTAATGCTCGGCCGTGAAATTTACGAAAACCCGTATCGCTTGGCCGAAGTGGATGCGCTGCTATTCGGCGACAGCACAGAAGCGCCAACGCGCGCGGATATTGTGCTGGCGATGCGCGACTACATCGAAAGCGAACTCGCGGCCGGCAATACCTTGCACTCCATCACTCGCCATATGCTCGGACTGTACCGCAACCAGCCCGGCGGCCGCATGTTCCGCCGCATTCTGTGCGAACAAGAGCCGGGGCGCGATAATGATTGGGAAACCGTCGAAGCGGCGCTGACAGAAGTCGAGCGCGCCAGCATCACGATCCCAAACAAAGCCGTCGCCTGAAGCGATCCCTAAAGTGATCTAGGAGCCCGAATGAAAATGTCTCATCTGCCCCGCCTATTGATGTCCCTGCTGTTGGCCGTCGCCGCTGGTACCGCAACCGCGGCAAAGCCAGCGTCTGATCTTCATCCGCAGGTGTTACTGAAAACCAGCCTCGGCGATATCACCGTTGAACTGGACGCCGAACACGCGCCGCTTAGCGTCGCAAACTTCCTCGTCTATGTGAAAGAAGGTCATTACGACGGTACGATCTTTCACCGGGTGATTCCCGGTTTTGTCGCTCAGGGCGGCGGCTACGATGCAAAGTACGTCGAGCGGCCAACGCGCGGCCCGATCAAACTTGAATCCGGCAACGGCCTATCGAACGCCCACGGCACGCTGGCGATGGCGCGGGAAGGCGCACCAAACACGGCGACTGCGCAATTCTTTTTCAATCTCGTCGACAACACACGTCTGGATGGCCCTGCCGGCGACAAACAACCGCAAACGGGCTATGCAGTGTTCGGCAAGGTCGTCGCCGGGATGGACGTCATGGACCACATGGCCGAACAAGCTACCGGCCGCGGCGGCCCGTTCCCGAGCGACGTGCCACAAACCAGCATCGTGCTGCTGAAGGCGAAACTACTGCCGCGCGCAAAGGCAGGCGCTTCATCCTGATCGGTCCCCCCCGCTAGACGCCCAGCGCCTAGTTTGTGATAGATCCGACGATGACCGCACCGATACTGCTGCTCTCGGATTTGCACCTGCCGAATACGCCGTCGCCACTGCGCACGGCGTTCTTGGCGTTTCTCACAGGCCCAGCGCGGCAAGCCGCAGCCGTCTATATCCTCGGCGACTTATTTGAGTACTGGATTGGCGACGCCGAAGGCCTGCGCGAATACGCCCCCGAGGCCGCGGCGCTGAAGGCGCTCGGCAGCAGCGGCGTAACGGTGTACTTCATGGCCGGCAACCGTGATTTCCTAGTCGGCAAGAAATTCGCCGCAGCCGCCGGCCTGCAGCTATTACCGGACCCGTATCGGCTGGACCTCGGCGGCATCCCCACCCTGCTATCGCACGGCGATTTGTTCTGCACCGAAGACCGCGCGTATCAGCGTTGGCGTCGCTTCTCCCGTAATCGCATGACACAGGCCATTTATCGCCGGCTACCGGAGTCTTGGCGGCGCTACGTTGCTGGCGCGGCCCGTGGCCAACCTGAAGGCGCGGCGCGGCGCAACAAACCCGAAGCGATCTTGGATGTTGTCGATGCCGATGTCCGCGCCGCATTCGCGGCGTACGCCGTGCCACGCCTGATTCACGGCCATACCCATCGCCCCGCGCACCACACACTGCAAATCAACGGTCACAATGCCGAACGCTGGGTGCTCGCTGACTGGCGCCCGGGCAATTACGAGTATGTCGTAATCGACTCCAACGGATTCCAACGCCGTAATTTTTCGGCGACTGGAAACGCGGAATGAACGATTACCAATGCTGGCGTTCGCTACGCGAGTTGGACGAGAACGCAGGATGCGCCAAAGGCAGCGCGTTTCGCGCATTCAAGCGTCTATCACCGACGTTACGCGAGGGCCAAGACTTCGTCGTGCTTGACACGCAGCAGCAGTCAACAATGGTCACCACGCTGCAAGCTGAGCAGCGGCTGTATCGCAGTTCCGTACATCCAGTATTGCTTTCACCCCAATGCGCGGAGCGCGTCGCGGCACAGCTCGGCGTTGAATTAGACAAGTAAGGTACGTTACTCAATGCTTGGCTTTTAGGATTGGAGAGGTAAGCCTTCTTACTAGAATTGCCGTATTTCGCCCCGGCAGTTACGATCAACCCTTACTTTTCGGAGCAGTTCATGAGCGTACTCGAAGTCATCAAAAAACTACCGGCCGCATTCAACGCCGCTGACGCAGCCGACGTGGAATGCGTGCTGCAATTCAATACCAGCACGCCGGCCTACGCGACGATCAAAGGCGGCGCGTGCAGCGTCAATGAAGGCAGCGCCGCTGCCGCCGACGTAACGCTAACGATCGAAGACGAAGACTTCATCGCCCTAATGAAAGGCGAACTGAATGGCATGACCGCATTCATGACCGGCAAGCTGCAAATCGAGGGCGATCTCATGCTCGCCCAGCGCGTTACCGGCTTCTTCGATACGTCGAAACTTGGCTGAGCCGCCGACCGCTTCTGCTATCCCCCTAACCCCGGCCATGGACGGCCGGGGTTATTCGTTTGCGCTGGAAACCATTACCGGGCGCGACGGCGAGCGAACCGTGCTGCGCGCGTTGCACCGCCCGAACTACGGCCCTATCGACGCTGATTGGACCGGCAGCGAACTCGCCCGCCGTATCGCCGGGGGTAAGCGCCAGCCGCTGTCGCGAGCGGTCGGCCTGCACAAACACGCGGCTGGCGAGCCGTCCCTGCACGTGCTCGACGCCACCGCCGGTCTCGGCCGTGATGGCTTCACGCTCGCCGCATTAGGCGCCCGCGTAACGCTCTCAGAACGTAATAGCCACGTCTGCGCCCTGCTACGTGACGCTCAACGCCGCGCGGCTGATCAACCTGCAACGCGGGCGGCCGCGGAACGGATCGACGTCGTCGAAGCCGACACACTCGGCTTATTCGGCAGTGAGCACAGCCGTCACTGGGACGTGATCTACCTCGACCCGATGTACCCCGACGAAGGCAAAGCCGCATTGCCCTCAAAGGAAATGCAAATCCTCCGCGACCTAACCGGCGGCGACCCCGATGCAGACGAACTCCTCGCCCCCGCCCTACACTGCGCCCGGCTCCGCGTCGTCGTAAAGCGGCCGATAAAAGCCGAATGGCTAGCGAGCGCCGAACCATCAATGAGCATCACCGGCACCCAACTCCGTTTTGACGTCTACCTCAAAAGCGCAATCCGCTCGATCCTGCCGGTGCAGGATTTTCATATGCCTTAGTCGCGGTACTAAGTGACTGCATTTCAGGATTGGAAGATTTTAGAAGCTGGCGTGTGGTGGCTTG